>CAWBWG010000014.1:0-302974 GCA_963792515.1 uncultured Acidobacteriota bacterium
GCGCGATGGAAGAGATTCGAACCTTCCGCCTCCGGAAAATTCTGGAGATGGACCGGCCGTGCCGCGCTGCTGCTCGTGCTGTTGGGCATCGGCTACGAGTTCTTGAAGATGACCGCATTGCTAGCCACCGTCACGGCGCCCGAACTTCGCAGCGTTTTCGTGGGTGCGGGGGCCACGTTTCTGCGCGTCGAATTCACGCTGCTGCTCGCCGCGCTATGGACCATTCCCGCTGGAGTCATCATCGGATTAAATCCACGGCTCTCGGCGGTGATGCAGCCCATCGCTCAAGTCGCCGCGTCCGTGCCGGCGACCGCGCTTTTCCCGATCATCCTTCTGCTGCTGATCCGCGTGGGCGGCGGGCTCGGAATCGGCTCCATAGTTCTGCTCTTGCTGGGCACGCAGTGGTACATCCTGTTCAACGTGATTGCCGGCGCATCCGCAATTCCCACGGACCTGAAAGAGGTTTGCGGCACTTTTCAATTCGGCACGCTGGAGAGGTGGCGCCAGCTTTATTTGCCGGCCATTTTCCCATTTTTAGTCACCGGGCTGGTGACGGCTTCGGGCGGCGCCTGGAACGCCAGCATCGTAGCCGAATATTTCCATTTTCACGGTCAGACGTATTCAACGGTTGGCTTAGGCGCGGTGATCAGCAGCGCCACCGATAGCGGCAGCTCGCGAGTGCTACTGGCAGCCACGCTGATGATGGCCGCCATGGTAGTGACGATCAATCGCTTCCTTTGGCGCCGCCTCTATGCCTTGGCGGGCACAAAGTACAAGCTAGAAAGCTGATGATGCGGCGAAGATTACGCCGCAATGTAGCTCACCCCTTTAGAGGTGAGGCTTTTCGGTTTGCTGTTGAGATGGTTGATGCCGTGTTGTCGTCGCAGAGGGTGATTTCGCATCGTAGGGGTCGCGGAGGAAATCAAATCTGGAAAAACGTAGCCTGAAACACCAAATGTGAAAACCAAAACCAATAACGAAAAACCTCAGGTCTGAAGACCTGAGCTACATTCCTGCCAGCCATTGCAACACCACCGTCTCGAGCGCGATTCGGTGGTCGGAGTAGGAATGGTCTGTTGGCATGTGAACCGCGGTTATTTTTGTGCTGCCGGCTTTTTTCAGGGCTTTCACGAAATCGTCATTTCCGGAGGCTAGGCCATCGTCGGAAGTCACCACCAGGACAGGGCGGGAGGATAGTTTCGTTGCGTTGTCCACCATATTCCACTGTTTGAAATTGGCTTCGATTTCCTTCGCCAGACTTTCCGGAGTGCAACCCGCGAGCGGCGCCATTCCTTCTGCTTTTAGCGACGCGGCGATGTATTCGAGTGTAGCGTCGTGGCCCGATTCATTGGCCCACGTCTCCATCCCGCCCAGATTCGCCGCGGAAATCATGCCCACCGCTTCGACTTTCGCATCTTGCGCGCCGGCAAAGTTGGCCATGAAGCCGCCCATGCTGTGGCCGATCAGCACAATGCGGGAAGCGTCCGCGCGCATTTTTTTCGCATTGATCGGATCGCGCACGTAGGCGATCGCCTCCTGCGTATCTTCAATGCAATGCGTAAACGAAAAATCACCTGGCGAGCCCCACGACCCGCGATAGTCGAAGTACAGCACGTCCCAACCGGCGCGGCGAATCGCTTGCGCCAGGTCCAGATTCTTCTCGTTGCCCGGAAACCCGTGCAGCAAAATCACCACCGGATGTGGCCCCGCGCCGGCGGCAACATACACAATCGCATTGAGAAGCGCGCCATGGCTCGGCAACTGCATCGTTTGCATGGATGCAAGATTCTTTTCATCGACCGCAGGATCACTCGAGATCGCAGATGGAGTTTGCTGGGCGCGCAGGCTGGAACCGAGAGAAAGTGCAAGGATTGCGAGCAGAAAGCTCACATAAAAAATGCCGGAAAATTTTCGCATGCCTCGATTGTTCTAAGCGGCGCGTGAGATGTCAATCCGAATTTACCGCCAAGCGCAGCGCAAGGATCGCCTGGTCGGGTCGCACGAAATGCTTACAAGCTGACCGGAGTTCGTTCTAACATCGTGGTCGCATCAGCGATCAGCGGCAGCAGAAAATCTTGCAGCCGGGCGCTTTCATTTGTGGACATGCGATCGAGATGGATGCCCATGAGATCCGCGCCGATCGAGCGCGTCACCGAACCGACCGCCAGCACGGGTTTGGCGTCATGGTGAAGATAAATCGCGACGCGAACGTTGCTGCGATCCGGCAAGGTCTGCGGCGCGCGCACCAGTAGCCCGTCCAGACTGATATCCAAGCTTTCGCCGTGCAATTCGACGCTATCGGTTGCCAGCCGCACCTTTAAGTGGCAGGGAACGCGGCGAAATCTGCGGCGTTCATTCTCGATCGAGCCTTGCGTCGCGCGAATCAACTTGAGCAGGCGCGCTTTGTCCACCGGCTTGTACAGAAAAAAACTGGCTCCGGCCTCGAAAGCCAGCGAAACGGCGGACGATTCCTGATCATCGCTCACCACGATGATCGGAGTCATGCGATTGAATCCCGAGCTGCGAATCTGCCGCGTGAGTTCGACACCGTCGAGCGCCGGCATGTGCAATCCCAGCAAAACGACGTCGAATTTTTCTTTGCCGAGATGCGACGCGACGTCTTTGCCGTCGTTTAGCGCCAATACTTCCACACCGGTCATGCTGCCGGCGGCCTCGCGAAATAGTTCCGCAAGCGAGGGATCGTCATCGATGACGAGTGCGCGTCTAGACATCAATTTCCCTGGCGCCGGCGGTCACTGCGCTCTCCCGGCGGTTTCCGCGGAGCTTTGCAGCACTTCGTAGTAGTGAATCTTCACCGCAAATGCGCGGATATGATCCACGGGATCGGGCTCGCTCACGCGCACCACCCGGCCGCGGCAGCACCATTCGTGCGCCGGGCCGTCCATCACTTCCTCGGGCATCTTCACGAAAATCTCCACTGGCGTGCCGATCGCCGCAGGCAGGTCACTAATTACGCGCAGTCCGGATTTTGAGATGTCGGTTGTGTGGGCGCGCTGCGAGGGCGACTGGGAGGCATCCATCGGCCTGATCCATAGCGGTACGTGCAGCGCAAACCGCGGATTTTGCCGCCAATCGGCTCTCAATCTGAATGCCTTTCAGGGCCACGAGGGCCGGCTCTGGCTAAATCGCGGCAGTCAAAGTCTAATCAGGCGCACGAGGGTGAGCGGGATGCTACGCGTGCCAGATTGAAACGGATGCAGCGGTACCCCCGTGTGAGACTCTGTCAGTGAAGTTCTATCGGCACGGCCAGCGGTTACTTGACGCATCCGAAAGTCGCGATGTGCGGTTTCGTAGCGGCGCCCTTTAGGGTGGCATACTAAAATGAATCGACCGAAGTTCTACTGCGAGGCGACGATTAGCAGGGCCACGCCGGGTTGCTGTAGGCGGGTTGAGTTTCTGCACGGGGAAATTCTACCGATTCAAGGTTTGCCCGCCCGCTTCGCCGTACTCATCACCGATTTCTTCATGCGGTTTGCGCCGGCCCAGTAGAGGCTGATTTCATGGCCGTCGGGATCATTCAAATAAGCATGACGCCAGCCCCAGGGCATCATCTGCGGCATTTTCGTGATGTAAAAATTCTTCTGCTGCAACTTGCGGCAAAAATCATCGAGCTCGGCAACCTCGAAGTAAAGCCGCACGCCATTGCTCGCGATCGAATCATTCGGGCCGGCCTGATGCAGCGCCAAAGTGCCGTCATTTCCCGGCGCCCGTAAACGCGCATAAACCGATTTGCCCTCATAGCGAAAATCTTCGATCACTTTAAATCCAAGCAGCGCCGCATAAAATCCCAGCGCCTTCTCCACATCTTTCACGTAAATCATCGCGTGATTGAAAGCCAGCTTCCCGTCAGCGTTGGCGGGCGCGACAGCAGCGCTCGCCGCCGGCAGTTTTTTGGCAGCCGATCGAACTAATTTTTTCGCCGAAGCCTTCTTAGCCATCTTTTTCTTCATATTCTTCATAGCGGCGCAAGTATCGACCCACGCAGCACAACGTGTCAATCAACTCCAGTAGTACGCGCACTCCTGCCTATGTAAAGGTGTGGGTCATCGCATGAAGATCCCGTGGGGCCCGCGCTTTATGGCAGGCCTCTTCATGCTAGATTGCGCCACAATTCGAATCGCTCCTCGCCGCCGGCCCGCCTGGCCGAAAATCAGCAACTCTGCGTGAAAACCACCAACTACGGCCCGTTCCCCGAAAGCCGGCCAATCCAATAGGGAAGGTATCCGTATGAAAAAGAGTGGTTTACGGCCCATCTCTCGGACCACCCAGTTTGGCACCCCCCTTGCCCTTACCCAGGCGAGAGTCAATAAGGTGAACGGAACGAAGCAAGGCCCTGAGACAAGCAGCACGGCTCTCGGAAGGAGTCACATCATGAAATACCTAAGAATTCTCGCGATCTTTGGACTTTTTCTAGGAACCGCATCTCTGGCTCATGCGCAACGAGTAGTAGTCGGCGTAGGCGTCGGCGCCCCGGTGCTCGCCGGTCCGCCGGTCTGCGCTTACGGCTACTACAATTATTATCCGTACGCCTGCGCCCCATACGGTTACTACGGCCCGAGCTGGTTCTCCGGCGGCGTCTTCATCGGCGCCGGCCCGTGGTTCCACCGCGGTTTCTACGGACGCCCTGGTTTCTACGGACGTCCGGGATTCGGCGGGCGCCCCGGTTTCGGTGGACGCCCTGGCTTTGGCGGACGCCCGGGTTTCGGCGGTCATGAAGTAGGCCGCGGCGTAGTCGGACGCGGCTCAGTCGGAGGCTTCCACGGCGGTGGCGCAGTTCACGGGGGAGGCGGCTTTCACGGAGGCGGACGTCGGTAAGTAAAAATCAATAGATCGAAGTTTCGACGGCCGGGCTCGAACGCGAGCCCGGCCGTTTTGTTTTTGTTTCGAGCGCTTTTTCTCTTTCATGAAAAACAAAAGAGTGCCGTCGAAGAGCTCACGTTTGGGAGGCAGAAGTTGTTATTGACGTACTCCCGTGCCGATTACAATCTCGAGCGCCAGCACTAGATCCGAACCGTGCTGAAATTTCGCCAGCGCTGATTTGATTTCGCCGACGGCTCGAGCCTTGGATTCGGGATCCAATTTCTCGAGGATCACACGGAACGGCGCGGCCACTTCGCGGAATTGCTCCCAATATTCATCGACGGAGCCGTGCCAGCGCCCTTCGACCGTAAGAACTCTTTCGCGCACGTCGGCAAAGCCCGCAGATTCGAGCGCCGTGTGCATGCGTTTCGGTTCGCCGAACATGGCGATGTTCGGCGCCTCCGGATCAGGTTTCGGCAATTCGATATGCTTCATCAGAATGCCGCCGGTACACGCAAAGAAGGGCTGTTCGCGGCGGCCCCAGGCTACGAATGTCGCGCGCGATTTCGGTTTCAGCACGCGCAGACATTCGCGCAAGGAATTATTCAAGTCGGGAAAAAACATAATTCCGAAGCGGCAAGTGAGCGCATCAAACGAAGCGTCGGGGAATGGCAAAGATTCCGCACTCGCCTCGCGAAAATTAATATTGGTAATCTTGCGCTGGCGGGCCTGCTCCTCGATAAATGCCAGCATTGCCGGATTCAAGTCCGTGGCGGTGACGCGGCCATTCGGAGCCACCGCAATAGCCTCAGCGAGAACTGGATCGCCCACACCGCTGGCCAGATCGACGACATTCATTCCAGGCTGCAAGCGCGCAGTTTCAAGAAGCGCGTGCGTGACGCCACTGGTGAAATCCGCAAGCCGCGTATGCCATTTTTTCCATGCCGCAATGGTCGCGTCAGAAGTCCATTCATGCCGCAGCTGCTCGCGAAATTGCGTAATCTTGCCGGGATCGGGAGACATGAGCTCAACTCCTAGGTGTGACGAATGTAAATGAGAATAGCACGCGGCGCCGGCCGTAACGCATTTGTAGGGGAGGGTGCTTTAGCCCTCCCGATTTTCGGCCATCTTATGTTTTGATTCTTGATTCAACTGAGCACAACCGAGGCACACTGCAATGTTGCCGTTACGCCGTTGGGGACGTTTCGTAATTCGCGCATGTAACGGTGCCGAACTGCGGGAGGGCTAAAGCACCCTCCCCTACTGGGTTGCAGATTGCGCAAGGGTTAGGATTTCTAGCGAACGTTTGAGGGCGGCTTCATCGTCGCCAAAATTTGCCAGCCAATGAACATTTGGCTCGCGGGCGAACCAGGTTTGCTGGCGTTTGGCGAAATGCCGCGTTGATTTGCGGATCTCCGCGACCACCGATGCGGACGGCGGCTGCGGATGATGCTGCAGCATCTCGCGGTAGCCGATGAACGAGAACGGTTTCGCATCGCGCGCGACTCCGCCGCTCAACGCCTTACGAATTTCTTCCTGCCACCCCGCCGCGAGCATTTCATCCACGCGTTGTTCGATCCGCGCATAGAGCGCTGGGCGTGGCGGCTTCAATCCGATTTTGATCGGCGTAAAGCCCTCCAGCGGCGCACGGCCCGTGGCGTGGAGTTCGTCTACCGATTTTTTCGTCAGCACCCGCAGCTCGATCGCGCGGATAATTTTCTGCGTGTCGCGAGCCGCAATGCGCGCCGCCGAGCTGGGATCAAGCCGTCGCAGCAGCCGGTGCAGATATTCCGGCCCGCGTCCGGCCGATCGCTCGCGCAGACGCGCCCGCAATTCCTCCGAGCGCGTGGGCGCATCGGCCAAGCCCTCAAGCAGCGCCCGCAGATACAATCCGGTTCCCGCGGTGACAATCGGCAAGCGGCCGCGCGCATGAATGTCGCGCAGCACTTCCTCGGCGCGCCGGCGGTAATCTCCGGCAGTAAAAATTTCGTGCGGCTCGACTAAATCCATCATCCAGTGCGGAATTTTCTTACGGTCGGCGGCGGAAACTTTCGCTGTGCCGATATCAAAGCGCCGGTAAACCTGCGTCGAATCGCAAACCACTACTTCGCCGCCCAGTTTTTCCGCCAGCGCAATGGCCAGCGAGGATTTCCCGGAAGCGGTGGGCCCAAGAATCACCGCCAGACGCGCCGGCGCACTCACGACTGCCACTTCCAATAGCGGACAAGGAGAATGGTGAGCAAAATGGCGGCGAGCAACAGCGCGCCAACGACTTGGGTGCGCTGCAGTTTCACTGGTAGTAATCGAGTGGAAGATTGTAGAGAAATATGAAGCGTAGCTCGAGATCTGGGCTCTTGAGTTGCGTGGGGAGTGGCTCAAACGGGCTCGAAGCGCGAATCGCCGACATGGCTGCGCGATCGAGCGGTTCTTTTCCCGACGTGCGCATCAGACGGGGGTCGGCACCCGGGACGCTGCCATCGCGCTCGATCTTGAATTGGATAACGACAATGCCTTTGTCCCCCATGCGCGCAGACTCAGGGATAATTGCCCACCAATTACGGCGCACGGAATCGAGCACACGCCTGAGATATTCGTCGATATTGACGCCTTGCAGATCCGTGAGCACCTGAAGTCCTTGGTTCTCGCCCGGTCCGCGCCCTCCTCCCCCGCCTCCGCCTCCGCCACCACCGCCGCCATAACTTTGATCGTCCGAATAAAGTTTTCCGCCACCGCCGTGATTGATTGCGTCTTGAATCGAATTCTGTACGGCTTTGCCGGGCGACGAATTCGGGATGGAGAGATTGAGCTTGCCCGGCGTGGGATCGGCGGGCTTGATCGGAGCAAGCGGCGAGACGTTCGTTTGCGGCTGCACCGGCGCAGGCGTGGGAGTCCGCGGCGTAATCGATGCCGGCAAATCATTCCGAGGCTGGACAGGAGTAGGCGTCGGCACGGCGGGAGCAGGCGTTGGCGTAGGCGCAGGAATAGACGGCGGCGCGAGTTTATGGATTACGCCAGGCGCGATGTGCATTTTCGGTCCTGGTGGCCCCGGCGGCAGCAAATTTTTCGGCGCATCGCTCGGGATATACACGATGTTGCGAAGCTGATCCTTGGCCGATGCGATCTCCGCATCCGTGGGAACGTGCTTGAAAAGTTCCGGTGAAGATAGCGCGAGAAGAATGATGCCGACGTGCACCATCAGCGAAACGAAACGCGAGGCGGTATTCCATCGCGCATCGCGATCCTCTTTAGGGCTGATCAGGAGATTGACGTCGCCGGTAGTCATCACGTCCGGCTCGATCACTTCGAGCATGTCGGCGGTGAGAGGCGGCATCGTTTCGAGCTTCTGCACCTGCTCGGCGCTGGGGCGTTCGACGATGGAGGGAACCACGGCGCGATCGTCGAGCGATGTTTCAAGGCGCCGCATCGGAGCGGAAGCGCTGGTGCGCTCGTCG
This sequence comes from uncultured Acidobacteriota bacterium, assembly GCA_963792515.1. Lineage (GTDB taxonomy): Bacteria > Acidobacteriota > Terriglobia > Acidiferrales > UBA7541 > Palsa-147. The sequence continues at coordinate 8,274 of CAWBWG010000014.1, forward strand.
AGATGCCAGCCGCGATCGATCAGCTTGCGCCCGACGATTACGTCGAGAGGAACGTAATCGGGAATGGCGGAGTGATTGTCCTCGAGCTGCTTGATGGGCATATCGCGCGGCAATAAAGTGCGCAAATCGAGCGTCGAGGAAAGACGGCGAGCCGGTGCCTTGGCGCCGTCTGTGGCGTCGAGTGGGCGAACGTCAACTGGAACCAGGATGCGCGGGATCATCGAATGACCTGGGGAGCGTAAGCACCGAGTTGGACGCGCCGCGCGTGCTCCAGGATGCCTGCCATCACGCGATCGGCCAATTCGAGCGCCCGCCGCGCCGCCGCTCCGTCAACGCGAGGCTGCTTTCGCGTCACCACGCAATCAAGGAATGCGCGCAGCTCGGCACGCAACGGTTCTTCGGGAGTCGTCGGCAATTTTTCGAAATTTACGCGCGGCTCGCCCGAATCAAGCCCGCCGGAAAGATTGCCTGGGTCGAAAGGATTGCCCTCGGGAATTCCGCTGGCGCCATTGTTCGCAGCCACTCGCACACGCAGCGCATCTTGCCGAGAGAAATCGAGCGAAATATACTCGTGCTCCTGAAAAAATCGCATCTTGCGAACTTTTTCGGTGGAAACGCGGCTGGCAGTGAGATTAGCCACCGCGCCCGAAGCGAATTCGAGCCGCGCGTGCGCAATATCCACTTTATCGGTGATCACCGGAATCCCCACGGCACGCAAGTCCGTAACCGGCGAATCCAGCAGCGCCAAGAGAATATCCAGATCGTGAATCATCAAATCGTAGATCACGTCGATATCAAGGCTGCGCGGGCTGAACACTCCAAGCCGATGCACCTCGAAAAAAAGCGGCCGCGTAACAATTTTCTCAGCGGCAACGACGGCAGGATTAAAGCGCTCGAGATGCCCAGCCTGCAAGATACGATTCCCGCGTCGCGCCGCCGCGATCAGCGCGTCCGCTTCGTCAAGCGAAGCCGCGATCGGCTTTTCTACCAGCACGTCGATGCCTTGCTCCAGAATTCGGCAACCGACGCGCGTATGCTCTACCGTCGGGACCGCCAAGCTGACAGCATCCACGCGGCCTTTCAGCGCGGCGACACCCGCAATAGCTTCGCATCCGAATTCAGCAGCAACGTTGCGCGCGCGGTCGAGATTTGAATCGACCACGCCGACCAGCGTCGCGCCGTCGAGCGCGCGCCAAACGCGCGCGTGATTACGTCCGAAATCGCCCACGCCCACCACAGCCACGCGAATTGGATTCGGCGCACTCATCAGCCGCGCTCCGTTCCTGCCGCAGGCGCCGACGCCGGCGCGAAGGCTTGAATGGCGATCTGCGCTTCATCCGCGGCGGCGATCAGCGCGTCCCGATCGAAGAGCAAAGTTTTGCCGGCATCGAGCGCCAGCGCCGTGGCGTTCGACCGCCGCATTACTTCGATCGTGCGCAATCCGACGACCGGAACATCGAAGCGCATATCCTGCGCCGGCTTGCTCACTTTCACGACCACCAACCGCTGGCCCGCGACAATCCGTGCCGCGCGTTCGATTGTCTCGTCGGTTCCTTCCATGGCTTCAATCGCCACGCATGCGCGATCGCGCACCACCACCGTCTGGCCCAAGTCGAGCGCGGCGATTTGCTGCGCGATCGAGCGGCCGTAAGCGATGTCCGCGGATTCCGTTTGGTCGGGTGCGCGACGCGTCAGAATTCCCGCCGTCGGCAGCAACGCGCCCAAAAATTTCGTCGAGTCCACCAGCTCGATGCCTTCATCCGCGAGCACTCGCGCTACCGCACCGATGAGCGAATCGGTATTTTTCGAGGGCAGAGTAAGCAAAAGCTTCGCCAGCTTCCAATCCGGCCGGATCGCGCTGAAGATTTTATTGTGCTTCACCTGCCCGGCCATCACCGCGTGCTTCACGCCTTCCTGATGCAACAATTCAATCGTGCGGCTCAGTTCGCCCAAACTCACCCAGTGCAAACGCGAAGCCCGCCGCTCCAAATCCGGCGACGCTTCTTCCTTAATCGCAATCACCGCCATCTCGATCCCGCGGCTGCGCGCCCCTTCCAGCACCAAAAACGGAAAGTCCCCATTGCCCGCAATGAGGCCCCAGTTTTCCACACCAGTTGCTCCGGCGGTTTGCGCTGTGGTCATCGTCTATTTCGTGAGTCCACGTTCGGCCGACTCAATGAAGTCGATTAATTGTAAGACGTCTGCCGACCCGTTCAGGGTTTCGCGCATTGCGGCAACAGCTTGCGAAGTGTTCAGCTTCGAGCGGAGGAGCAGCCTGTAGGCCTTTTCGAGCGCAGCGATGCGTTCGGGCGTAAATCCGTGGCGCTCGAGGCCGACGGCATTCAAGCCATAGCAGCGAGTCTCGCGCGGCGCCACAATTTTCGAAAATGGCGGCACGTCCTGTGTGATCACCGTGTTCGCCGCAATGTATGCGTGCCGGCCGATGCGGCAAAATTGATGCACCGGACAAAAAGCGCCGATCGTCGCGTAATCGTCCACGGTCACGTGGCCGGCCAATGTGGCGCCGTTAACAAACACCGTATGGCTGCCAATCTGGTCGTCATGCCCAATGTGCGCGTAACTCATGATCAAATTATGATCGCCCAGCCGCGTTGTGCCGCCGCCTTTGGCGGTGCCGCGATTCACGGTGCAAAATTCGCGAAAAATATTCTCGTCGCCAATTTCGACCGAGACTCTCTCGCCCGCAAAAGTGAGATCCTGCGGATCCCCGCCAATCACCGCAAAAGAGTAAACGTGATTCCCGCGCCCCAGCCGCCCGGGCCCGTGCACCGCCGCGTGATGCTGCAGAACGCAGCCGTCGCCCAACTCGACGTCGTCGCCAACTACCGCATAGGCGCCAATCTGCACGCCAGCCCCAAGCCGCGCCCGCGGCGAAATAATCGCGTGTGAATGAATTTCCGACATGGGTCTCTTTGCTCGCGTCGTCCCGGCGGGTTACTTCCGATTCGCGGCGTCCGGCACGCGGTCCACCGTCTTGCACATGAGAGTTGCCTCGGCAGCCAGCTCGTTGCCCACCATCGCGCGCCCCTTCAATTTGCAGAAATCCCCGCGAAAAGCCTCCACCACCACTTCCACGCGCAACTGATCCCCAGGCACCACCGGCCTCCGAAAGCGCGCCCCATCAATCGCCACAAAGTAGAGCAGCTTCTCATCGCGATTAGGAATTTCCTGCAGCAGCAAAAGCCCGCCCGTCTGCGCCATCGATTCAATAATCAAAACGCCCGGCATAATCGGCTTGCCAGGAAAATGGCCGACAAAGAAATCTTCATTAATCGTCACATTCTTGATGCCTACAATGCGCTTCAACCGTTCCATCTCCACAATGGTATCCACCATAAGAAACGGGTAGCGATGCGGCAAGATGGCCTGAATGGCGTTAGTGTCAAGAATCATGTCTGCCTCAAAGTGGCGAGCAATCCAACAATTCTATATGAAAGGAGCGGAGGAGCGAAATGAAGCAGAAGCCTTCGTAGCGGTGCCCTTTAGGGCAGCACTCGATCTCGGCAAGGAGAAAATGCCGTGGTAAAGCACGCCGCTACGAGACATGCGATATTTTTTTGTGAAATGGGAAGTCATCTCTTGAAAATTCTCGGGGGTTCTACAGCGTTTGGTTTTCGCAATAGGATGTCCATCCGGTTCGCCCAGATTCCCAGGAACCAGCCGGCGATAACGAGCGCGCCACCCCCTGTTGCCAGGATCATCGGGAGCGCGCCAGAAAGGTGAGCTTTGAGACCCACCAGGATGAGCAAAAATCCCAATCCAATTAGCCCGCCCGCCAGCTTATACCGCCTGTTATTGTCGCTAACGAGATCCGCGTCAACACCACGCGCGAGGTCGCGCTGCCGTTCCTGCCATCTTTCAAGCCAGCTACTCATCAACTAATCGTCCGACTCACTCGCCACTTTCAACACCGCCAGGAAAGCCTCTTGCGGAATGTCCACGCGTCCGACGCGTTTCATGCGCTTCTTGCCTTCCTTCTGCTTTTCGAGCAGCTTCCGTTTGCGGCTGATGTCTCCGCCGTAGCACTTGGCGATCACGTTTTTGCGAATTGCGCTGATAGTTTCGCGGGCGATTACGCGGCTGCCGATGGCAGCCTGAAGTGCCACTTCGAACATCTGGCGCGGGATCAGTTTGCGCAGGCGCGAGACGAGTTCGCGGCCGCGCTCGAAGGATTGATCGCGATGGCAGATGAGCGTGAGCGCATCCACCGGCTCGCCGCCCACCAAAATATCCAACTTCACCAAATCCGCCTCGCGATAGCCGGACAAGTGGTAATCGAGCGAAGCGTACCCGCGCGAAACACTCTTCAAGCGATCATAAAAATCGAGCACGATCTCATTCAGAGGCATCTCGTAACTGAGCATGACGCGCGTTGGCGATAGATACTCAAAATTCTTCTGAATCCCGCGCTTTTCCTCGCACAGCGCCAGCACCCCGCCCACGGAATCATCCGAAGTAATAATCATGGCCATTAAAATCGGCTCTTCGATCTTGGTAATCGAGCCCGGCGGCGGAAATTTCGTAGGATTATCAACTTCAATCACCGCCCCATCGGTAGTGCTGATGCGATACTGCACGCTCGGAGCGGTGGTAATCAGGTCAATGTTGAATTCGCGCTCCAGCCGCTCCTGCACAATCTCCATGTGCAGCAAGCCAAGAAACCCGCAGCGAAATCCAAATCCCAGCGCCACGGAATTCTCAGGCTCGTAAAAAAAAGCCGCATCATTGAGCTGCAATTTGCCCAACGCATCGCGCAGCAATTCGTAATCAGTAGCATTCACCGGAAAAAGCCCGGCAAAAACCATGGGCTTAATAGCCTCAAATCCAGGAAGCGCCGCCGCGGTACGATCGGCCTCGACGATCGTGTCGCCCACGCGCGCATCCGCCACGCGTTTAATCCCAGCGATGATGAAGCCCACGTCGCCAGCCGATAGTTCCGGCAGCACGATGGGCTTGGGCGTCAAAACACCGAGATTCTCAACCTCGTAGACTTCATCATTCGATAGCAAGCGAATCTTCATCTTCGGCGTGATCCGCCCTTCCATCACCCGCACCAAAATCACCGCCCCGCGAAAGGAATCGAACCACGAATCGAAAATCAGCGCCTGCAGCGGCGCCTCGGCCGAGCCAACCGGCGCGGGCACTTTTGCAACGATGGCTTCCAGAACTTCCGCGACGCCGATGCCGCTCTTCGCGCTAATCAAAAGCGCGTCGTCGGCGGGAATGGCCAACACATTCTCGGTCTGCTCCTTGGCGAAATCCGGCCGCGCCGCAGGCAGATCGATCTTGTTGATCACCGGCAGAATCGTCAAATTGTGGCGCGAGGCGAGAAATGCATTGGCCACAGTCTGTGCTTCGACGCCCTGGCTGGCATCCACCACCAGCAAGGCCCCTTCACAAGCCGATAAAGCCCGGCTGACTTCGTAAGAAAAATCCACATGCCCCGGCGTATCGATCAGGTTCAGGCGGTATTCGTGCCCATCCGCGGCGTTGTAATGCAGCCGGATACTCTTCGCCTTGATGGTAATCCCGCGCTCGCGCTCCAAATCCATCGAGTCGAGCACCTGCGCTTGCATCTCCCGCTGCGAAAGCGCCCCGGTCAGCTCCAGCAGACGGTCCGCAAGCGTAGATTTGCCATGGTCGATATGCGCGATAATGCAAAAATTTCGGATGAAGCGGGGATCCATCGATTCCTGACGGCCGGAGCGCTCACTCTCAACTCTCGCTCTCGAAGCAATTGAGTTTGCCACAGAACTCCGCACGACGAAAGCCGCCCAAGTATGCAACTCCGCACGCTTACGTCTTTTCCGGGATTGCCCGCACCTCACGGATATCGTAGGCTAGGGCGGACTTAACGACGCTGTGGCGCGCCGGCGACGATCTCTCTGGGGGGCTGTTCAACTGGGCGAGACGACACAGATCATCACAAAGCCGAAGCCTCGCTATCTCGTCTTCATCGGCTACGGCCTGGCATTAATCTCTCTCGTCTACGTCTTCCGCGACTTCCATCTAAAAAGCGCCCTCCGCGAATACTCAAACCTAAGCTGGAAATGGGTCTTCTTAGGCATGCTCTTCGACGTGGTCAGCTACATCGTCCAAAGCATCCGCTGGAAACTCCTGCTCACCCCCTTCGCCCGCATAAAATACGAGCGCTCAGCAAGAGCCGTCTTCGCAGGCCTTTTCACGAACATCCTATTCCCGCTACGCCCAGGCGAACTTTTGCGCAGCTATCTAATCGCCGACTCGGCAGACATAAAATTCGGCCGGGTACTAGGCTCCGTAGGCGTAGAGCGCCTTATCGATCTGGTGGTGGCCACGGCCTCGCTGGCGGTAGCGTCCCTTTTCGTGGAATTGCCGCGGCGCTTCAAGACGGTAGCCGACACTCTAGGCGTGGCAGCGCTCGTTCTACTGACGATCGTAGTCCTGATTATTCTCTATCTCGAAATCAAACTGACCAAGAACCCGGATCTCTTCAACGAGAAATCCAAGTCCAAGCATCATCTTCCCAGCCGCTGGATGCGTGCTCTCTACGGCCTCCACGCCATGGGCACCGCCCCGAGCTTCTACGGCGCCGTCCTGTTCTCACTGTTAATGCCGTTCTGCCAGGTACTAGCTCTCTGGTGTCTGACCATCGCCTACGGCCTGCCACTCTCATTCCTAAGCATTGTAGTAGTGCTCTTGGTGATCAATTTAGGCGTATCTCTGCCCAACGCCCCGGCAAACGTAGGCTCCTACCAATTATTCTGCGTCTTGGGCCTGAGCATATTCCAAATCGAAAAGTCCAGCGCCGCGGGTTTCTCAAACTTCGCCTTCCTGGCTCTGACACTGCCCATAGCATTCGTCGGCTTCGGCGCATTCTTACGAAGCGGCCTAACTCTAGGCACCATCCGCGAACAAATTACCCACATGCCAAGCGAGCCCCGGAAGCGCCCCGCCTAAGTACCGTCGGCGTCCCTGCCGGCTCTTTCGATCTCCGGTCTCCTTCAGGGCAAAACTCAAGGACGGAGCGCAGAGTCCGATGCGACGTTGTTTCGTAGCGCTGGCGTCCCGCCGGCTCCGACGACCACCGTTCCCGAGACAGGCAATACTCACGCTCGGACGACACCACAAAACCGAAGCCCGCGGTTGACTCCTCGCTCCGTCCATGTAAGCGCCGCTAGCTGGCTCGCGCCCCGTAAGAGCCGGCGAGACGCCAGCGCTACAAACCCAACCCCATTGAATCCTGCACAACGCCATTCAATTTCGTTGTCAGAGTCCAGCGCACGCGGAGTTATATTCGAGTATTGCGCTAGCGCGCGACTGAGAACACGTTCCCCTGACGGGGGTCGGGAAACACGCCAGCGCGCTCGCGCACGGAAGCCGCGGTCCAATGGCAGAAATCGCAAAACAACTCGAGCGAGCCAGGCGCAGTCTCGAAAAAAATAAACTGCGCGACGCTGTCGAAGAATATCAAGCCATCTTCGACGAAGCCCCCTCGAATCAAGAAGCCATCCTGGCTCTAGGCGATCTCTACGTCCGCCTCAATGAACCAGTCCGCGCCGCCCATTACTACGGCCTGCAATTCGACCGCCTGCTCGATGCCAGCGATACCGCCAAAGCCGCCGCCATCTACGGCCGTTTCCTGCGCGGCGTCCCGCAACCGGCCGAGCGCCTGATCCGCTATGCCGTCCAACTCCAAAAGCAAAATCGCGTAGCCGAAGCCGTCGAGCAATACAACGCCGCTGCCGAGCGCTACAACGAAATGAATCAGGAGACCGATGCGCTCAGCTGCTACGAAAAAATTTCGCAGCTAGATTCCGATAATCCCAACCGCCATCTGGTCGTGGCGGAGCTGGCGGAAAAACTCGGCCAAAAGGATCTCTCCTCGCACAGCTATCTGCGCGCCGGCCAACTCTGCCAATCGCTCGGTGAAGTCGATCTCGCGCTCGAATATTTCCGCCACGCCCACGAACTCGCGCCCAACGATCGAACCGTGGCATTATTTTTTGCCGAAGCCCGCCTGCGCCATGGCAATCCCGCCGGCGCAGTCGAGCTACTCGATCCCTTCGCCGACGGAAATGAGGACACCACTTTTCTCGCGCTATTCGGCGAAGGCCTCTTGCGCACCAGCCAACTCGATCGCGCCCGCGACGCCTTCGTGGCCTTCTACCGCCAAAAGCAGGATGGCTTCACCAAAATGTTCGAACTAGCCGGCGCCTACATCCGCACCGGCGAAGATGACAAAGGCGCGGATGTCCTGCAGGTAACCAAGGAATGGATGAAGTCGGTCCGCCGTGAAAATGAATTCGCCGCGCAAGTAGACCGTATGACCACGGTCTACCCAAATTCACTCGAGCTAGCCAAGCTGGTGGCCCAGCTCTACGAAGAACTCAATCGCGAAACCAAATATTTCGATTCGCTCGTCCATCTCTTCGATCTCTATTTCGACTCCGGGAACATCAAAGCAGCCTGCGACGTGCTAGATCGCCTGGTAGACATCGATCCCTACGACTATCGCAATCACCAACGCATCGCCAAGCTGCAAGGCAAAGCCGATCCAGCCTTCCTGAAAAATATCCTGGCCCGCGCCGCTAAAGCCGCCTCCGTAATCACACGCCCAGAAGGCTTCAATGCCGGCGGCACGCGCGGCGAGCGTCCCGCCCCGCAACAGGAAGAACACAAGGCGCAGCAAGCCCTCGACGATCTCATCGTGCAGGTGGAAATTTTCCTGCAGTATTCTCTGCACGCCAAAGCCGTCGAGCGCCTCGAGCGCATCGCCGAAATTTTCCCCGGCGAAGAAGAAAAAAACGAGCGCCTGCACAACCTGTTCGAGCGCGCCAACTGGTGGCCGAAAGGGAAGCCGAAACCGGCTCCGAAAGCAACCCCCACACCCACGGTCGCTCCAGGAATCCCCGCGGCATCGCCGGCAGCGCCAGTCGCCGGAATCCTAGGCTTTGACGTCGACACCCAGCGCGACCTCTCTCAAATTTCCGAATTCACGCGCCTGATGTATCGTCAAGCGACGCCCCACGAAGTGGCCAACGCCGCCGCTCTCGAAATCGGCAAATATCTAAATGTCTCCCGCTGCATCGTAGAAATCGACGCCGGCAAGGGCGAAGAACCGCTCACCGCGGAATTCACGGGCCCAGGAATCGTCCCGGCGGCAAGCACGCAGATCGCCTCGATCGTCGCGATGCTAGGAAGCTCCCCACCCGACACGCTAGGCGGAATCGAGTTAAGCGGCCCAGGAATTCCAGCCCTCCGCGAATTAAAACTAGAGACGGTCCTAGGCGTCCGCCTGGTTGACAAAGAAACGCGCGCTCCATCAGGAGCCGTGCTGGTAGGCAGCGAGCGCATGCGCCAATGGCGCCCGAACGACAGCTTCTTCCTGCAAGCAGTAGGCGATCAAATTTTAATTTCCGCAAATCACACGAAAACCCAAGCCGTAGTCCGCACCATGGCCTTCGCCGACGAAAAAACCGGCCTGGTCAGCCGCGGCGCCTACGTAGCCTGCCTGCTCGCAGAATCCTCGCGCGCCCGCGCGCAAAATACCCCAGTCTCGCTTGTGATCTTGCACGTAGACGGCGGCGGAGAACTAATGCGCGCCCACGGCGACGCCGCCTTCGAAAAATACATCGAGCAGCTGGCCCGCTCCCTACGCAGTGCCGTCCGCCAAACCGACTTGGCGGTGAAATATACAGCCTGGTCGTTAGCCTTTATCCTGCCAGACACAAATTCAGGCAGCGCCAAGCTGCTAGCAGAAAAACTGCGCGCCACAGCCACCGCAGTCCAAGCCCCCTGGAACGGCGAAGGCCTCTCCCTAAGCGCAGTAATAGCCGAAGCCGCGTACCGCCCCTCGGATGACAACGAAGACCGCGTAACCGAATGGATCAACCGCGCCGAAGCCGGCCTAGACGAAGTCCGCCAAAAAGCCGACGAAAAGATTTTGGTTTTAGCCTCCCCATAACATTACCTCCCGATACCGCCGGCCAACCCCGTACCGCCGGCGTCCCTGCCGGCTCTTTCAAGCGCAGTTTGCTGCGCCCGCGGAATTAAGTCCAAGAACGCGACAACCAACACCACAACGTGCCACCCACCCGCCTCTCGTAGTAACATCTTCACTTCGAATAATCTCAGGAGGAAAAGGAATGCCCATCGAGAAAGTCGGAGTGGTGGGTTGCGGCCTAATGGGCTCCGGAATCGCACAAGTAGCCGCGCAATCCGGCTGCGAAGTAATCGTCCGCGAAGTTTCTCAACTGTTGGTAGACAAAGGCCTGCAATCCATAGAAAAAAATCTAGCCCGCCAGGTAGAAAAAGGCGCATTACAATCCGCCGATCGCGACAAAATCCGCGGCCGCCTCAAGGGCACCACCAACCTAGAAGATTTCAAAGATCGCGACATCATCATCGAAGCCATAATCGAACAACTTCCCGCTAAACAAGAACTCTACAACGCGCTCGACAAAATCTGTCCCAAGCACGCCATCTTCGCCAGCAATACGTCATCGCTCTCGATCACCGAGATGGCCACTTTCACCGTGCGCCCGGATCGTTTCATCGGCATGCATTTTTTCAATCCCGTGCCGGTAATGAAGTTAGTAGAAGTAATCCGCACCATAGCCACCGATCCAAAAGTATTCGACGAAGCCGTAGCCCTCGGCGCAAAATTTGGCAAGACAGTCGTGCGCACCAGCGATCGCACTGGATTCATAGTAAATCGCCTGCTAGTCCCATATCTTCTCGACGCCGTCCGGGCCCTGGAAGAAGGCGTAGCCTCGGTAGAGGATATCGATAATTCCATGAAGCTAGGCTGCGGCCACCCGATGGGCCCGCTAACGCTCCTAGATTTCGTAGGCCTAGACACGACGTACTACATCTCTCAAATCATGTTCGACGAATTCAAAGAAAAACGCTTCGCCTCACCGCCGCTACTAAAGCGCATGGTCCTAGCAGGCTGGAACGGCCGCAAAGCCGGCCGCGGCTTCTACGATTACGCAGATCCAGCAAAACCAAAAGCGCTGGACTTGCGATGACCTACGAAAATATTCTCTACGATGTAAAAGACCAAATCGCGCGAATCACCGTCAATCGCCCGCAAGTTCTGAATGCGTTGAATCGCGCCACAGTAGACGAACTAAGCCAAGCCTTCGACGCCGCCCGCAACGACGCAAACGTCCGCGTACTAATCATCACCGGCGCAGGCGAAAAATCCTTCGTAGCCGGCGCCGACATCAACGAAATCGCCGAACGCACCGCGACAGACGGCAAAGATTATTCCCTCTACGGCCAATCAGTCTTCCGCAAACTAGAAACAATGGGCAAACCGTCAATCGCCGCAATCAACGGCTTCGCCCTAGGCGGCGGCTGCGAACTAGCCCTCTGCTGCTCTATCCGCCTGGCAAGCAAGAACGCGAAAATGGGCCAACCAGAAGTAAAACTAGGAATCCTCCCCGGCTACGGCGGCACCCCACGCCTAGCCCGCCTCTGCGGCAAAGGCGTAGCCCACGAGCTGCTGCTAACCGGCGAAATGATAAACGCCGAAGAAGCCCACCGAGTAGGCCTGGTAAATCACGTCTACGAACCAGCCGATCTAATCCCAGCAGCAGAAAAAATGGCGCAGAAGATTATCGCCAACGCCCCTCTAGCCGTGAAATACGCGATGGAAGCAATCCAACACGGCACAGAAATGACCCAAGAAGAAGGTCTGTTCCTGGAAGCAACGCTCTTCGGCCTATGCTGCGCAACCGAAGACATGCACGAAGGCACCCGGGCATTTCTCGAAAAGCGCCCAGCAAAATTCCAAGGCCGCTAAAAAAGTAATGAACGCGAACGAACACCGCCGCCGCTGTCATCCCGAATCCCCTTCAGGGGTGAGGGATCTGCATTCGCCGTTGCATTTGGTTTCGCATTTGCCCCTGCATTCGCCGCCGCCTTTGCCTTCGCCGTTTCTTCAATCTGAAATTTCAAATTTGAAATTTCTTTCGGCCCTTACCTCGCTCGCACTCTCCGCTCGGCTCGCAAATCGATTTATGAGATAACTTCACAACGACCCAATGCCCAATAAACTCACACCAAAATCCCTCGCCGGAAATCTAAGCGCCACCAATTTACGCGTCGGCATAGTGATCAGCCGATTCAACAGCTTCATTACCGAGCGCCTGCTCGATGGCGCGCTCGACGCCCTCAATCGTTCCGGCGCGGCAGACGATCAAATCGAAATCGTCCGCGTCCCAGGCTCCTTCGAGCTACCGGTAGCCGCAAAAAAAATAGCCGAGTCCAAGCATCCGGACGCCATCATCTGCATAGGCTGCGTCCTACGCGGCGAAACCTCGCACTACGAACACGTCTCGAACGAAGTGGCGCGCGGCATCCAACTCGCCCAAATGGACACGGGCGTCCCCATCGCGTTCTGCGTCCTAACCTGCGACACGCTAGAGCAAGCCATCGATCGCGCCGGCCTAAAATCCGGCAACAAAGGTTTCGAAGCAGGCTTAGCAGCAGTAGAAATGGGAAATCTCTCCCGCCAACTCCGCCCCGCAACGCCAGCAGCCCCACCCACGTCCAAATCCAAGCGCCCCCGAAAGCGCCGCTAGAATGACACTCCGCCGCAAATCTCGAGAGTTCGCATTACAAATGTTATTCGAGTGGGACCTCGGTCAGCAGAAAACCGCACAAGTAGAAAAGCATTTTTGGAAGTCCGCGAAAGCGGTCGAGTCCACAAGAAAATTCGCCCGCCAACTCTTCGAAGGCGCCGTAGCCCAAGCCGAAGCCAACGACAAACTAATCGTAGAGCTAGCAAAAAACTGGAAATTCGACCGCCTAGCAGCAGTAGACAGAAACATCCTACGCCTAGCAATGTACGAATTGCGCGCGGGAACAGCCCCGGTCAAAGTAGTTCTAGACGAAGCGATAGAGCTAGCCAAAAAGTTTTCCTCGGAAGACTCCCCAGCCTTCCTAAACGGCGTCCTAGACGCCGCCGCCAAACAATTAGACGCCGCCGAATAATCCGTAGGGGCCGGGGTTTACTACCGGCCCGGTGTGGTTGTGGGTTTTTGCTCTTGATCTTCCGTTGGCAAAGGCGCCCGCCAACCTCAAGCCTCAATATGCCCTTCCATCACACAAACAGCCGACCCGCTAACCCGAGGCGTAAATTTCCCTCGCGCCGAATCCACCACCACCTCAATCTGACTAGGCCGCTTCATCTCCACACCTTGCAAAATTTTCAATCGCTCGCCAACCTTCAATTTCCCGTGCCGCACCAAATAAGCCCCCAGCGACCCACCAGCCGATCCCGTTGCAGGATCTTCCTGCCCCGAAGGCAGCATCCCGCGCGAAAACGCTTGCCCCGCTCCCCCCAACGCAAAGCAATAAACGACCTGCGCCACTCCGCGCACAAGCTTCGCCGTCTCCGCAGGATTCATTGAAATCTTCCCCAGCGCCTTACGCGAGGCAATCGGCACCATCAAATTAAAAATCCCGGTAGAAACAGCCTCAATCGGCAAATCCGCAGAAATGTCGCCGGCAGAAAGCCCCAGCGCCGCAGCCAGCGCCTTGCGCGGAATCTTCGTAACCCGAAACTGTGCCGGCTTCTGCGTCATCGTCACGCGCACCGGCCGCCCATCATGAAACGACAGCTCCACTGGCAAAATCCCCGCCCCAGTCTGCTGCAAAATGTGAACCTGCCCCTCAGCCGCAGGCACCACCCCAAGCTGCGCCAACAAAAACCAAGTCCCAATCACCGGATGCCCGGCCAAAGGCAATTCCTGCGTAGTAGTAAAAATTCGCAACCGCGCCAGCGCTCGATTATTCGTAGGCCGCTGCACAAACACAGTCTCCGAAAGATTCATCTCCCGGGCCACATTCTGCATGCGTTCCTTCGAAATCTCGTCGCCGTCGGTTATGACTGCGAGAGGATTGCCCTCATAGGCCTTGGTAGTGAAAACATCCAGCTGGTAAAGACGTCGCTTCAAGAGAAGCTCCTTCCGCCCCATTAAATCCGCAAAAACCAAAAAATCTTTATGTCCGCAAACTAAAGCCCGCGCACGACGCTGGTAACTTCATCAAGCACGCGCTTGGTCGTCTCCGCCTTCGAAGTCTCGCAATAAACCCGCAACATATGCTCCGTCCCCGAAGCCCGAACCATCACCCAACCAATCTCCCCAAGATAAACTTTGATGCCATCCAAATCCTCGCGCCGAACAACCGGCCAATCGAGAATTTTTGTGAGCTTGGCGTTGGTGAAATAAGCGAGCGCTTTTTCTTTTTGTCCGGGATGCAATTCCAAATCCACTCGCCCGTAGTGATACTCGCCAAATTCCTTGTGCAGCATCGCCACCAATTCCCCAAGCCGCTTCCCATGCCAAGCCATCACCTCAGCAAGCAAAAGCGCGTTCACGGTAGCATCGCGTTCAGGCAGATGCAGCTTGGTGCCGATGCCGCCACTCTCCTCGCCGCCGATCAAAACATCGCCCTCCAGCATCCGCTCGGCCACATACTTGAAGCCGATGGGCGTCTCCCAAAGCTTGCGCCCAAATTTCGCCGCGATTTTGTCAATCAATTTAGTGGTAGAGAAAGTTTTCACCACATCGCCAGGAATTTTCCGCGTCCCGGCAAGATGCCACAGCAAAATCGCGAAAATCTGATGCGGAGTAATGAAGGTCCCATCGCGATCCACGGCCCCGATGCGATCGGCATCGCCATCGCAAGCCAACCCAGCATCATATTTCCCAGCGACTACCGCCTCACGCAGCGCGTCAATATGCGGCTCGATCGGCTCCGGATTCACCCCGCCAAAAAGCGGATCGCGCCTCCCACGAATTTCATCGCAAGCCACGCCATTCCGCGTCATCAACTCGCGCAACAACGCGCGCCCAGCCCCATACATAGGATCCGCAAGAAAGCGAAAATTAGCCGCCCGCAGCCGATCCCAATCCACAAGCTTCGCCAGCGTCTCAAGATAAGGCGTGCGCACGTCCAGCGAGTGAATCAAATCCTTACGCGGCGGGAGCGGAGGCAAACCATCGCGCAACACAGCGGAAAGTTCACTTTCAATCTGCGCCACAATCGCCGGCGAAGCCGACCCGCCAAAGCTAGCCTTATATTTCACCCCGCTCCAACGCGCCGGATTATGACTAGCAGTAATCTGAATTCCCCCAGCAGCCCCGCGCAATTTCACCAACAACGAAACCGCAGGAGTAGGACAAGCCTCAGCAGCCAACCAAACCGGCGTGCCAGTCAAAGCCACAGCCTCAGCCGCCACGCGAGCAAATCGCTCAGAAGCAAACCGAGTGTCATACCCAACGACAACGCCATTCTGCGGCGTCTCGCAGCGCACCACATAGCGCGCTATAGCGTAGGCCACCGTACGCACGTTCTCATGCGTGACGTCCTCTGCAATAACGCCGCGCCACCCGTCAGTCCCAAATTTCAGGTTATTCACCGATGTGCTCACAGAAGCGCAGTATACGTGATTCGAATCATCTCGAAAGGTCCGCATTGGCCTGTAGGGGCCGGGGTTCACGACCGGCCCGGCGTGGCCTTGGGTTTTGGTGTCGGCTTTTTCCTGTCGGGGTGCCGCTCGCTGCGCCCGCCGATGTAATTCCCACCCGAATCCACTCTACAACTACCGACCGAACCGATTCCGCGGTTTCGCAGGTCCGCCACGCGCGGACAACGCCAACGCTACAAAAGCTTCCGCAACTTCTGCTCCTCGATCCATTTCACAATCTTCCCCACATCCTGCGCCCGCTCCCGAGGACAAATCAAAATCGCATCCGGCGTATCCACCAGCACCAAATCCTTCACCCCCACCGCAGCCACTAATTTGGTAGGACTCCAAAAAAAATTACCCAAAGCCTCCAGCGCCACAAAAGGCCCAGCCGAAACATTGGCATCACGCTTAGGCGCCAACAATTCATAAACGGCCGCCCAAGATCCTATATCGCTCCAACCCACCTTAGCCGGAATCACAAAAACGCGCCGCTCATCGCGCTGCAACGTAGCCGGCTCCATAATCGCGTAATCCACAGAAATATTTTCCAGCCGCGGATACATGCGCCGCAAAGCGCCAGCATATCGGCTAGTCCCAAAGGTTTTCGCCAATTTACGAAGCGCCTCATACGTCTCGGGCAAATAGCGCTGCAAGTTTTCCAGAAACGTCGACACGCGCCAAAAAAACATCCCCGCATTCCAAAAGTAGCTCCCCGCCGCCACATACTTCTCAGCCACCGCCGCTTCCGGCTTCTCGGTAAATCGTTTCACGACGAATGCAGTTTCGTCGTGCGGCCGTCCAGCCAATTCTCCTCGCTCGATGTAACCATAGCCAGTTTCCGGCCGCGTCGGCGGAATGCCCATCACCACCAAATTCCCGGGAGAACTCGCAAGCTCAAGCGCAGCGCGCACCAGCTTGCGGTAACGCGCCACATCGCCGATGTAACTATCCGCCGGAAGCACCGCCATCAGCGCATCGCCATGCTGATGCGCCAAGTGAAACGCAGCCAGCCCGATCGCCGCAGCAGTATTGCGGCCGACCGGCTCGGCAATCACGTGCGACGCAGGAACTCCGGGCAACTCGCGGCGTACCGCAGCCGCTTGCTCGATGTTCGTCACAGCCCAAAGATTTTTCGCAGGAAAAAGCGGCGTGAGCCGCGCCGCAGTTTCGCGCAGCATAGTCGCTTCACCGGTGATGTTCAGCAGCTGCTTCGGCAAACGCGTCCGGCTACGCGGCCAAAAGCGAGTCCCGCGCCCGCCAGCCAGCAAAACCGCGCAAGCGGGCAGCGCCTGCACCTTAGCTCGCGAAGCACTCACAAGTGCACCAATTTCGAAAGCAGCGCTCGAGGCATAATTGGCGATTCCAAATGCCCGGCAAAATCCTCGGGATTCAAAGGCACATAAGTCCGCAAAATTTTCGAGCGACCGATAGGCTTAATACGGTAGTTGCCGCTCCCAGCAGGAAAAAACCAAGCCTGCCCGCGCGAATATTCATATTCCTCGAATTCATATGCAATCTTCCCGCGCCCCTCCAGAATAATCTGCAATTCAAAGTGCGACGGCATCATTTGAATTTCGAAAGGGAAGCGCGACTCGACCATCACCGCGGCAAAATGCCGGCAAGCAACAATATAAGTCTCATCGGCAACACCTGGCTTCACGCGAATCGGCACCAGCTTCCCGCCGCGCGGCTCATCGAAGCGAATCACTTCAAACGCCTTCTCCAAATGCAGCGTCCGAGGCTTCCCATCCGGCCCAACGCGATTGAAATCAAAAATCCGGTAAGTCAGATCCGAATATTCCTGAATCTCGCAAAGCGTCAACCCCGGCCCAATATAATGAACAGTCCCCGCCGGACAATAAATTGCATCCCCAGCCGCCACCGGCACACGCTCAATCAATTCATCCGCATTGCCATCATCAATCGCCCGCCGGAAAGATTCCCGCGTAACGCCGTCCCGCAACCCAATCCAAACCGCAGCATCGCGCTCCGCAGAAACCACATACCACATTTCCGTTTTCCCGCGTCCACCCGCTGCGATCTCATATTTCGCCGCGTAGGAATCCTCAGGATGGACTTGCACAGACAATTTGTCATTCGGGAAAAGAAATTTTACCAGCAATGGAAAATCTTTCTCGCGCGCCGCGCTTTCACCGCGCCACTCCGCAGGCATACGCCCCCAAGCGTGCGCCAAAGTTTCGCCCGCAAAAGGCCCATTCACAAAGCGGCTCTCATGCGCTGTAAGCCAAGCCTCGCCAACCGGCTCGGCCAAATCCGTCATATCGGGATAAAGAGGCGCCAGAGACCGAGCGCCCCAAATGCGCGGCGTGAAAATAGGCTCCAGTCGTGCCGGCGCGGCATCCATTCGCGAACTAAGCCGCAGCCCCAGAAAAAAATCGCGTCAACCGGCGCAACCCTTCCTCAATCCGCTCGATCGACGTGGCGTAAGAAAGCCGCAAATGCGCAGGCGCCCCAAACGCAGCCCCGGGCACAACAGCCACATGCTCCTGCTCCAGCAGCTCGCGCGCGATCAAAGTAGAATCACCAACACCTTTTCCGCCCCGCGCCGGTACTTTCGGGAACGCATAAAACGCCCCCTGCGGCTCGGTACATTCCACGCCGGGAATCGCGCGCAGCCCAGAAACAATCTTGGCCCGCCGCCGGTCATACTCCGCCAGCATCACGGCCACAGTATCCATAGGCCCGCGCAAAGCTTCCAGCGCCGCATACTGCGTCACCGAAGTAACATTCGAAACCGTCTGGCTCTGCAATTTAATCATCGCAGCCACAAGCGCCTCCGGCGCCAACGCATAACCCATCCGCCACCCAGTCATAGCAAAGGTTTTCGAAAGCGATCCAGCAATAATCACGGAATCTTTCGCACCAGGCAAACTGGCAATCGAAAAAGGCTTCGCGCTCCCATAAACAAAATGCGAATAACATTCGTCCGAAAGCAACCAGATCCCCCGCCGCTGGCAAACCTCCAAAATCCGCGCAAACTCCCCCTCCGGAATCACCGCCCCGGTAGGATTATTCGGCGAATTAGCAATCAGCAAACGAGTCTTAGGCGTGATCGCCTTCTCCACATCAGTAGCCCGCAAACAAAATCTATCGCAAGGCAAAGTAGCAACAAACTTCGGCACCCCCGCAGAAAACTGCACGATATCCGGATAGCTAACCCAATAAGGCGAAGGAATCAAAACCTCATCGCCAGGATTGATCAAGGACGCGATCACATTAAAGATCGCCAGTTTCCCGCCAGCAGTAACAATGCATTCCTTAGGCGTATAAGCAGACCCAAGATTCTTGGCGTGCCACTCACAAACCGCCTCGCGCAAAGGCATAATCCCGCCAGTAGGCGTGTACTTAGTGCGGTTCTCCTCCAGCGCCCGAATCGCCGCCCGCTTAATATGCTCCGGCGTCGGAAAATCCGGCTCCCCAGGCCCAAAATCCGCCACGTCAACGCCCCGCGCCTTCAGCTTCTCCGCCTCCATCAAAACCGCCATGGTAGGCGACACGTTGATCCGGTTCACGGCATCCGACAAACGCAAGGCCCCAACCTCAGTAGCAATAGCCATCTTTAAGTCTCACTCCTGAAAGTTAATTTGTTCCGCAAAATTCGCAAGTGACCCGCGTTTCGTAGCGCTGGCGTCCCGCCGGCTCCAACGACCACCGTCTCGTTCACAAGCAACAATCCCGGACGGACCCGAACCGTTCACCACAGCCGGCATTTCATCTCAAATTTCAAATCTGAAATTTGAAATCTCCGCAGCCTTTCTTCCGCCGCGTCACCCAATCTTCACGCGCAATCGCTCTTCGACAATCGCCGGCACCAGCCCCTTCAAAGATCCACCCAACCGCGCCACCTCGCGCACCAACCGCGAACTCAAATAACTATAAGCCTCCCCAGGCAACATAAACACAGTCTCGACCTGCGGCTCCAATTTCCGGTTCATCAAAGCCATCTGCAATTCATACTCATAATCCGAAACCGCCCGTATCCCCCGCAAAATCACCCGCGCCTGCTTCTGCCGCGCATACTCCATCAAAAGCCCGGCAAAACTATCCACTTCCACATTCGCATAAGGCCGCATCACTACCCGCAACATCTCCAGCCGCTCCTCCAAATCAAAAAGCGGCTCCTTATCCTGATTCCGCAAAACCGAAACAATCAATTTGTCAAAAATCTTAGCCGCCCGCTCGATCAAATCGAGATGGCCGTTAGTAACGGGGTCAAACGAACCAGGACAAATAGCAATCACAGGTTTCATAGCGTAATGTTCCGCGCAATCTTAACCCATAACGAAACCGGAATCCCCCGCCAAATTGGCCGATTGCCTCAACGCCGCCCGTAGCGCCGGCTGCCAGCCGGCGTTTTTGACTGTCCCCAAAATAACCGCAATTTTCTCTTGAATCGCAACCGCCGGCGATCAACCCCTCAGCGTTTATCCGCCGAAATATCGCCGCGCAAATTCCACTCGGCAATCCCGATCCATGCGATACGATGGATAAGGCACGGGGCGGACTAAAGGATTGCTATCATGATTCGGCGAATCGCATTAATTCCCCCCGCCGCATTTCTGTTTCTAGTTCTCGCAATAATCACCGCGGCCCAAACTCCAACTCACCACCCGGCCGTCGCAAAATCCGCAAGAACTTTCGAGCCTCTCAATCAATGGAAAGCCGCGGTCCTTAACGGCGATCGCCTAACCCTCCAAACCTTATATTCCCCCAGCGCCATGGCCCGCCTGCCGCAAGGCGACACCAACGACGCCAACGAAGAGCCAACGTTTTGGTCCAGCCTCCACAACGCCGGCGTAACCACCCTCGATCCCAAAGTCCTCGAGCGCCAAACCCAGCAAGACGGCCGCCTAGCCATCATCATGCGCGTCTTCCTTACGGTGCAATCGAATGGCGAAAGCAAAGAATACATAATGGCGCTGACACAATTATGGCAGCAGGAAGGCGGCGCCTGGAAAATCATAGCCAGCCAAAGAAGCGATCCAGCTCCTAGACCCACCATCCGCCTGACCGAGCCGACCACCACGAATCCGGATTTGTATCCCGATGCCAATGAAGCCCAAAAAGATCTCGACGGCGCGCTGGCAGCGGCCGCCAAAGATCACAAAAACGTAATCGTAGTCTTCGGCGGAAACTGGTGCTACGACTGCCACGTCCTCGACGCCACGTTCAAAACTCCAGCCATCGCCCCCCTACTAAAATCCAACTACCACGTAGTCCACATTAATATCGGCGAGTACGATCAAAATCTCGCGATCGCCGCCAAATACCAAACCGTCCTAACGCACGGAGTCCCAGCGCTAGCGGTGCTAGACGACAAAGGAAAATTGTTGACCAGCCAAAAAAACGGCGAATTCGAATCCGCAGTAAAAATCGGCCCCAGCGACATCACCGATTTCCTAAATCACTGGAAGCCCACCGCAGGCAAATAATGTAGGGGCGGGGGTTTACCTCCCGCCCACATTGGTATTGGGTTTGCTTTCCCTACATATTCCTTCGGTCGTGTGACAAATTCCCGTTGCCACCCACCCCTTTCGCTGCTATACCTAGACTCGACAAGGGAAGCCAAAAAAATGCCCAAAAACGATACGCAACTTCTCCCCGGCACCCTCTTCCTACTAATCCTGAAATCACTAGCCCGCGGCCCTCTCCACGGCTACGCCATCGTCAAACGCATAAGAAACGCCTCCGACAACGATCTCCAAATCGAGGAAGGCTCGCTCTATCCGGCCCTGAACCGCCTGCTCGTCAAAGGCTGGCTGCAAGCCGAATGGGGCACCTCCGAAAACAATCGCAAAGCCCGCTTTTACCGCCTCACCCCCGAAGGCCGCAAACAATTGCACGCCGAAGCCAAAGATTTCGAAAAGCTAATAAAAAGCATCCAGCTAGTAATGCGCACAGTCTGAGGATCGCGCCATGCCCACCTTCCGCGAATTCCTGAACCGCCTGCAATTTTTCCGACGCCGCGCCCATTTCGACAGCGAGCTACACGATGAACTCCACTTCCACATCGAAGCCCGCGCCGCCGAACTCGAAGATCAAGGCCTCCCCAAAGAAGAAGCGCTGCGCCGCGCTCGCGCAGAATTCGGCTCGGTGCAACTAACCAGCGAAGATTCCCGCGAAGCCTGGCAATTCCAATGGCTCGAGCATGCGCTAATGGACCTGCGCGTCGGCGCCCGCATGCTATGGCGCAGCCCCGGCTTTTCCATCCTAGCCATCCTTTGCCTCACCCTGGGGATCGGCGCCAATGCCGCCGTATTCAGTTGGGTCGAAGGCATCCTCTTCCGCCCGTACCCCGCAGTAGCTCATCAAGAGCGCCTCATGGCCCTCTCAGGGATTTCGCAAGGCGAAACCGGAATCACACTGCTCTCCTGGCCCGACTACCTCGAACTGCAAAGAAACAGCACGCTATTCGACACGTTTTTCGTAAGCAAAATCACCGGCACCACTCTCAGCATCGGCGAGCGCGCCGAACGAACCCTCGGAAGCATAGTGTCCGCAAATTATTTCGACGCCATCGGCGTACAGCCCATCCTCGGCCGCGGATTCCTCCCCGGCGAAGACACAGGCAGCAGCGCGCATCCCGTAACAGTAATCAGCTATCAACTCTGGCAAAACCGCTTCAAAGGCGATCCGCAAATCATCGGCAAAACCCAGCGCCTAAATGGCGTAACTCACACCATCGTAGGCGTAGCCCCGCAAGGTTTCTACGGCACCTTCGTAGGCTGGGCCATGCAATTCTGGGTGCCCGCCTCGATGGAAGGAATGTTCGAAGACGGCGGATACAAACTAGAAGATCGCAACGCGAGATGGATCGAATCCTACGCGCGGCTGAAACCAGGCGTCACCGCGCTGCAAGCGCAACAGGAAGTCTCCGCCATCGCCGCCCGCCTCGAACACGACTACCCCCTGACGAACCGCGGCCGCACCGTGCAACTCTATCCGCTCTGGGAGACTCCTTTCAACAACGCCGGCGTGCTGCTGCCCACTCTGGGAATCATGCTAGCTGTTGTGCTCTGCGTCCTGCTAATCGCCTGCGCCAATGTTGGCAACTTGCTCCTCGTTCGTTCCTTCGCCAGGCGCCACGAGATAACTGTCCGCGCCGCTCTCGGAGCCGGACGCGCGCGACTACTAAAACAATTGCTCACCGAAGGTCTGCTCTTGTCGCTGCTCGGCGGATGCGGCGCGCTAGTAGTCGCGCACTGGTGCCGGCACGCGCTCGTGTTGCTCTTTCCAGCGCGCGCCGGTGTCTCGATGTACTTGCCGGGAGAACTGGATTGGCGCGTGCTGGCCGTCACGTCAGCGGTCTGCCTGCTCGCGACGCTTTTGCTCGGCGTAGTTCCAGCAATCCAAACCAGCAAGCTGAATCTGGCTACCGCCCTAAAAACAGAAATGGGCGGAGTGGTCGGCGGCTACGGAAAATCGTGGGCGCGCTCCAGCCTGGTCGTCGTGCAGGTATCGCTGAGTTTCGTCCTGTTAGTGGGGACCGGCCTTGTAATTAAGAGTCTCGACAAAATTCGCGACACCAGTCCCGGCTTCTCCACACATCGCGTGCTGACCACCGCCGTCGATCTAGTCTCGGCGGGCTATACAGGGCAGCAGGCCAAAACATTTCAAGATGAACTGCTCGAACGCGTCGTCGCGCTTCCCGGCGTCGAGTCCGCCGCGTTTGCGCGGGTGGCGCCGCTAAGCTACGGCAGTTATTCGTCCAGCCCGATTGCCGTCGACGCCTACGACGTACCTCCGGAAGAGCAACCCACGGTGGAATACAACGAAGTGGGTCCCGGCTATTTTGCCACTCTGGGAATTCCGCTAGTCGCCGGTCGCGAATTCGCGCGCTCCGACGACGAATCCGCCGTCCCAGTCGCCATTGTCAACGAAACCACGGCCGCCCAATTCTGGAAGGGCAGCAACCCCATCGGCAAGCGCGTGCAAGTGAAAGGACGCTGGCTCACCGTCGTAGGCGTAGCGAAAGACTCCAAATACCAGAGCATGCGCGAACATCCGATGCCGTTCTTCTACGTTCCCCGCCGCCAGAATTTCACCGTCGGCGCAAGCCTGACGATCCGCACGCCGCTCGCTCCGCAAGAAATGGCCCTCGCGCTAGGCCGCGAGATTCACTCGCTCGATGCCAATCTCGCGCTCTACGAAGTCATCACGCTACAAGAACAACTCGACCGTTCCACAGCATCGCAAAAAGCTGCCGTCACGCTACTCGGCGTCCTCGGTGGCTTGGCCGTACTTCTTGCCGCCATCGGCCTGTACGGCGTAATGTCCTACGCCGTTTCGCAAAGCACCCGCGAACTCGGTCTGCGCATGGCCCTCGGCGCCCGCGCCGCCGATCTTCTCCGTCTCGTGCTGTCGCGCGGTCTCGCGTTGGCCCTCGCCGGCACTGTCCTCGGTACGGTCGCAGCGCTGGCATTGACGCGTCTCCTTGTCAATTATTTGTACGGCGTAAGCCCCCACGACCCCGTCGTCTTCGCCGCCGCCTTCGCAGTAATGCTGGTCGCCACTCTACTCGCCTGTTTCGTCCCAGCCTGGCGCGCCACCCGCACCGATCCCATGCGCGCCCTCCGCGACGAATAATTCGCAGCTTGCTCAGCTCCCGATCCGTGGCGTCTCACCGCGCCATCGCGGCCCTGCCATCTCTATAGCGCGTAGTGAACTTACGCGCTTTGTGGCCAAATGCTGTAGTATCCGGGCGTTCTGGACACCACGAGCAATAGCTCTTCAGCAAGGAGAAAGAATGGCACTAGATGCGAGAATGCCCAATGCTTCTGCGCTCGCTCCGACAGCCAAGCGTACGGTTCCAAATCAGCGATACGAGCGATACTTTTTCTGGGGAATGACCATTCTGATTTTGGCGACTGTCTTGCTTGGTTTCGGCAAATCCTATTTTCTAGCGGGGATGTTCCGAGCGCCCTTGCCGAGTTGGATTATCCACGTCCACGGCGCGGTGTTCACCTCATGGATTGTTTTGTTGATTGTACAGACATCGCTCATAACGGCTGGCCGAGTGGATATTCATCGACGCTTGGGGATGATTGGGTTTGGCTTGGCGTGCGCAATGGTGGTTTTGGGATGTATGGCCGCCACCGATTTGCTCCGCAGATCTGAGTCTGCGATGAGCGTCGACGCGAAAACTTTCTACGCTGGCACTCTCGGGGATATGGTCATCTTCGCTGTCCTGGTGTTTTTTGCATTCCGTACCCGCCGCAATCCAGCAATTCACAAACGCCTGATCCTTATTGCAACGATCACGCTCATGGAGCGCCCATCAATCGTTGGCCCTTTCCGATTCTTCTCGAAAAACCCATCTTGATCGAACTCATCGCCTACATGTTCGTATTGTTGCTTGTGTTGTATGACCTGTGGTCCCTGCGGAGAATTCATCCAGCAACGATATGGGGCAGACTTTTCTTAATTGTCGTGCAACAACTCGAATTCCCAATCGGAAGCACCGCTGTTTGGCAGAAGTTTGCGACTTGGATGTTGGTCCGTGTTACGGCGATTCATGGCGCCTGACATCGAAACACCACTTTGTGGCGATTCCGCTTGCCCGCTTAGTGCCACTATCAGACCCCAGCTTGGCCTTGAATCCCGGAAACGAAAGCCTGCTGCACGCGGTTAAAACTGCGTCCATGCAGGACCGCCTTAACGATCTTCCGAGTAGCCTGCACATCACTGAGCCGCACGTAGCGGCAAGCCACGTTGCGGTCGATCGCCATCTCCGGCACGAGTGAGACGCCCACTCCCGCCGCAACCATTCCCAGCACACTACTAAACTGTCCGCTCTCAAACGCAATGTGCGGCGTAAACCGCGCGCGCATGCACGTATCAATGCTCAAATCCCGGAAACAGTGGCCGTCGCGCAACATCACGAACGATTCTCCGCGCAGGTCTTTGAGCGCCAGCGATTTTGCGGAAGCACGCGGATGATCTTTGCTCAATGCCGCAAAGAGCGGCTCGGTTCGGAGTCGCGTCAACTCCAGTTCCTTATGGCGCAGCGGCAGCGCAAGAATCGCCACATCGATCGACAGATCGCGCAGACCTTCCACGAGCACAGCAGTCGTTTCTTCCACGATGCGCAGCTTCGCGTCGGGATACCTCTTCGCGAAACCGGCCGCGTAGCTCGGTATCAGATAAGGCGCGACGGTGGGAATGACGCCCACGGCCACACTGCCGCGAAAGTCCGTATTCTGATCGGCTGCACTCGATCGCGCCGCTTCCATCTGCTCCAAAATCGTGCGCGCGCGCGGAATGAAAGCGCGCCCCGCCTCTGTGAGCCGGATGCTGCGGCCCAACCGGTCGAAGAGCTTTGTGCCCAGCTCTTCCTCGAGTTTTAGCACCTGCTGCGACAGCGACGGCTGCGTAATCTGGCAGCGCTCTGCCGCCCGGCTGAAGCTGCCCGTGTCCGCCACGGCGCATACATATCGGAGCTGATGGAATTCCATAGGATTTGCCTATACGTAAAATGGGAGCAATGTATTTGAACTATCTCCCATTGGGATGGTAAATTAATTTCGTCGAAATTGCTGCATGCATTTCGATGAATTTATTCCGCTGAATTTATCTGCCTGAAGGAGAGTTCGCATGGCTACCGAAGCGAAGTGCCCGTTTCACCAGAGCAGCACCCCCAACCCAACCAACCGTGACTGGTGGCCGAACCAGCTGAATCTCAACTTGCTCGCGCAGCACTCCTCGCTGTCCGATCCTATGGGCAGCAAATTTAATTACGCAGAAGAATTCAAGAGTCTGGACTACAACGGTCTGAAGAAAGATCTTGCGGCATTGATGACCGATTCGCAGGACTGGTGGCCCGCC
Source organism: uncultured Acidobacteriota bacterium (assembly GCA_963792515.1). Lineage (GTDB taxonomy): Bacteria > Acidobacteriota > Terriglobia > Acidiferrales > UBA7541 > Palsa-147. Next base: position 34,609 of record CAWBWG010000014.1, read on the forward strand.
GACTTCGGACACTACGGTCCGCTCTTTATTCGCATGGCCTGGCACAGCGCCGGAACATACCGCATCGGTGACGGTCGCGGCGGCGGCGGCCGCGGTCAGCAGCGTTTCGCCCCGCTCAACAGTTGGCCGGACAACGTGAACCTCGATCGCGCGCGCCGCCTTCTCTGGCCCATCAAACAGAAATATGGCAAGAAAATTTCCTGGGCCGATCTGATGATCCTCGCCGGCAACGTCGCTCTAGAAACGATGGGCTTCAAGACTTTCGGTTTCGCCGGCGGACGCCCGGACGTCTGGGAACCGGACCTCGACGTCAATTGGGGCGCGGAAACAACTTGGATGGGAACTGAGAAGCGTTATTCGGGTGATCGAGATCTGGCTAATCCGCTCGGCGCGACTACGATGGGCCTAATTTATGTGAATCCAGAGGGCCCAGATGGCAAGCCTGATCCAATCGCCGCAGCGAAAGATATCCGCGAAACATTCGCGCGCATGGCCATGAACGACGAAGAAACCGTCGCGTTGATCGCCGGCGGTCACACTTTCGGAAAAACCCACGGAGCCGGGCCGGGCACGCACCTAGGCAAAGAGCCTGAAGGCTCGCCAATCGAGGAGCAAGGCCTTGGCTGGTCGAGTGCCTACGCCACTGGCATCGCCGGCGACGCCATCACCAGCGGCCTGGAAGTCACCTGGAGCAGCACGCCCACGAAATGGAGCAACAGTTTCTTCGAACACTTGTTCAAGTACGAGTGGGAACTCACCAAGAGCCCCGGCGGCGCGTTCCAGTGGAAGCCGAAAAACAATGGCGCGGCCACGGTTCCGGACGCCCACAATCCCAACAAACGCCATGAGCCGGCGATGCTGACCACCGATCTCTCTCTGAAACTCGATCCCGTTTACGAAAAAATCTCGCGGCGCTTCTACGAGAATCCCGCTTTGCTTGCCGATGCGTTCGCCCGCGCGTGGTTCAAGCTCACCCATCGCGACATGGGACCGCGTGCACGCTACCTCGGTCCCGAAGTTCCGAAGGAAGAATTGCTCTGGCAGGATCCCGTCCCCGCCGTGAATCATGCATTGGTCGACGACAAGGATGTCGCGTCGCTCAAGGCGAAAATTCTCGCCTCAGGGCTCACCGTTTCGCAACTGGTCTCCACCGCGTGGGCCTCGGCATCCACCTACCGTGGCTCCGACAAGCGCGGTGGCGCCAACGGCGCACGCATTCGCCTCGCCCCGCAGAAAGATTGGAAGGTCAATCAGCCCGACCAGCTCCAAAAGGTGCTCAAGGTCCTAGAAAAAATTCAGACGGACTTCAACGCCGCGCCGTCCGGCGGCAAGAAGATCTCGCTGGCTGACTTAATCGTCCTCGCCGGAAGCGCAGGCGTCGAGCAGGCCGCAAAAAACGCCGGCGTCAGCGTAATCGTTCCGTTCGCCCCAGGCCGCACGGACGCTTCGCAAGAGCAAACCGACGCGCATTCTTTCGCCGTGCTCGAGCCGCTCGTGGACGGCTTCCGCTCTTACTTCAATCGCAACTCCGAAGCCCCGGCCGAAGTCGAACTACTCGATAAAGCCCAACTCCTCACGCTCACAGCCCCGGAACTCACCGTGCTCATCGGCGGAATGCGCGTGCTCAATACCAACGTCGGCCAGACCAAGCTCGGCGTCTTCACCAAGAAGCCGGAGGCGCTGACCAACGATTTCTTCATTAACTTGCTGGATATGAAGACGGTGTGGAAAGCAACCTCCGACGCGAACAAGACGTTCGAAGGCCGCGATCGCAAGTCCGGCGAAGTTTGCTGGACGGCCACGCGCGCCGATCTGATCTTCGGCTCCAACGCACAACTTCGCGCTCTCTCAGAAGTCTACGGAAGCTCCGACGCGCACAAAAAATTCGTCCAAGACTTCGTCAAAGCCTGGACCAAAGTAATGAACCTAGATCGCTTCGACCTGGCCGCGGCGCAACGAGCTGCGTAAGTAGCGCCGGCGTCTCTGCCGGCATCTTACGAGCGCGGATGTCACTCAGGGCGGTGCTCACGGGCGGACCGACCTTCGCGTCTTTCTAGCGGCTGCGTCAAAAGGTGAATCATGAAACCTCCGCCGAAAGACGAAAAAATCACGTTAGAAGCCGACCGACGCGTTCGCGACAGCTTCTCGAGGCAAGGCTTGATGTCCCATCTCGGCGCCGAACTGGCAGCCCTTCGCCCCGGTGAATGTGAAATCCGTGTCCCGCACCGAAAAGAGCTCACCCAACAGCACGGATATTTTCACGCCGGCGTGACGGCGGCGATCGCCGATAGCGCGAGCGGCTATTCCGCTTACAGCCTGATGCCGGAGGACTGCTCCGTCCTCACGGTGGAATACAAAATCAATTTAGTAGCTCCGGCCGATGGTGAAGAGCTAGTTGCGCGGGCGCGCGTTCTGCGCTCCGGCAAAACGCTGAAAGTCTGCGCCGCCGACGTCTTCGCCGTAAAAGGCGGAAGCGAAACTCTCTGCGCGACATCCCTTTCCACCATCATGGCCATGTACGGCAAGTCCGACGCCCCAGCAAGAAAAACCTAACTCGAAACGAAAGCGCCGCAAGCCGCGAAATCCCCGTACCGCTGGCGTCTCTGCCGGCTCTTTGGACGTTCCGCCCCGTGACCGTAATCCCGGAACGAAGCCGATTAACGCCGCGTGCCAAAATTTAAGTCCCCATCCATTCAACTGCTATTTCCTTCCACTCAACCATCCGAAACCTCCATCAAGACCGAATTAGTCGCAATTTAACTCCCCAAAAACAAAGGGCTTGCCCGTATTTTCACGTCTTGACAATCCCCCCACGCAAGCCTAAAATCGAACTGCGACTGAAAGAGTCGTATATAGCACTATGCTGAAGCTCTCGAAAAAAGCCGACTACGGTCTAATCGCTCTGAAGCACCTGGCGATGCATCACGGCGAAGCCTCCGCCAGCGCCTCAGACATAGCCGAAGTCTACGGCATTTCAGCAACGCTGATGGCCAAGGTCCTGCAAAAGCTAGCCAGAGGCGGTCTCGTAGCAGCAAAACACGGCTCGAGCGGCGGCTATACTCTAGCCCGCGAAGCATCGCGCATCACCGCACTAGACGCGATCCACGCGATCGAAGGCCCCCTATTCATCACCTCCTGCGTAACGCACCGAGGCGAGTGCGATCAAACGCACACATGCATAGTCCGCGCCCCGTTACGCCGTGTGAACGACAGCATCCTGGACGTCCTTAATAAAGTAACGATTTCGCAGATGGCAGAAGAAGCCCCAACATCCGAAGTCGTAGAACTCAGGGTTTGAAAGAATCTGGGGGAACTGAGGAGAGTAAGAATGGCAATCAAGCTTCCAATTTATCTAGATAATCACGCAACCACTCCCGCTGATCCGCGCGTAGTGGACGCGATGCTGCCGTACTTCACCGAAAAATTCGGCAACTCCGCCAGCCGCAACCACGCCTTCGGTTGGGCCGCGGAAGAAGCGGTAGAAATCGCCCGCGCCCAAATCGCCAAGCTGATCAACGCCTCGCCCAAGGAAATCATCTTCACCAGCGGCGCGACGGAATCAAACAACCTCGCCATCAAGGGCGTAGCGGAAATGTACCGCGAGAAGGGCAATCACATCATCACCCAGGTAACCGAGCACAAAGCCGTCCTCGATACCTGCAAGCGCCTGGAGAAGTACGGCTACGAAGTCACCTACCTCCCGGTCCAAAAAGACGGCCGCATCAATCTCGACGACCTACGCAAAGCCATCACGCCGAAAACGATCCTGATCTCCATCATGTACGCCAACAACGAAATCGGCGTAGTGCAACCGATCGAAGAAATCGGCAAAATCGCCAAGGAAAAGGGCGTTTTCTTCCATGTCGACGGCGTGCAAGCCGCAGGAAAAATTCCAGTAGACGTACAGCGCGACGGCATCGATCTTCTCTCGATCTCCGCGCACAAAATCTACGGCCCCAAAGGCGTAGGCGCGCTCTACGTCCGCCGCAAGAATCCGCGCGTTCAGCTTTCCGCCATCATCGACGGCGGCGGCCACGAGCGCGGCATGCGCTCCGGCACACTAAACGTAACCGGCATTATCGGGCTCGGCAAAGCCTGCGAACTCTGCCAGCAGGAAATGGCCCAGGAAACCGCCAAGCTAAGCCGCCTTCGCGATCGCCTGAAGGAAGGCATAATGTCCAAGCTCGACGAGTGCTACATCAACGGCTCCATGGAGCATCGCCTGCCGCACAACATCAATATCAGCTTCGCCTTCGTAGAAGGCGAGTCCCTGTTAATGGGCATCAACGACATAGCGGTCTCCAGCGGCTCAGCCTGCACCTCGGCAACCCTGGAACCCAGCTACGTCCTGAAAGCCCTGGGCGTAGGCGAAGACTTGGCTCACACATCAATCCGCTTCGGCATAGGCCGCTTCAACACCGAAGAAGAAGTGGATTACGTAGTAGGCCGGGTAGTAGAGACGGTAAATCGTCTACGAGAACTTTCGCCGCTCTACGAAATGGCCAAAGAGGGCGTAGACATCAGCAAAATGAAGTGGACCGCAGCCGGCGAGTAATTCGCCGCATTCTTGATCTTTGCTTTTAGTTGTCATCCTGAGCCCGCCTTTGGCGAAGGATCTGCGGTTTCCGTAAGTGACGGAATCCGGAACGAATGTGAAGTGCCAGTCATCTAAAGTAGTGAGCAGCACAAGGAGCAAGAGACATGGCGTACTCAGAAAAAGTAATCGAGCACTACAACAACCCGCGCAACGTAGGCTCTCTCGACAAGAAAGATCCCAACGTAGGCACGGGCCTGGTAGGCGCCCCAGAGTGCGGCGACGTAATGAAGCTGCAAATGAAGGTGAACCCAGCCACTCGAGTAATCGAGGAAGCCAAGTTCAAGACCTTCGGCTGCGGCTCAGCCATCGCCAGCTCCTCGCTAGCCACCGAATGGGTCAAGGGCAAGACCGTCGAAGAAGCCCTGGCCATCAAGAACACGGACATAGTCCGCGAGCTAGCCCTACCCCCAGTAAAGATTCACTGCTCGGTCCTAGCCGAAGACGCAATCAAAGCCGCGTTATCCGACTGGAAAACCAAGCAAGGCGAAGAAGTGAACGCAGCCGAAACCAAGTCCGCCGCCCATTAGTAGAGACCGGGGTTCGTAGGGGCGGGGCTTTACCGTCCCGCCCGGTTTGGCCCTGGGTTTTCGGTTTCGATTTACGTTTTTGCCGTTGACGTTGAATTCGTAATGGCGCCGCTCGCTGCGCCCGTTTTTGGTTCACGTTTTTTGCCGTTCGTAGGGGCGCTGGCTTGCTGCGCCCGTAAACGTGAACTTTTAAAATTCTTAAAGGTGTGACGCACGAAATGATCCACGTAACCGAAAAAGCAGCAGTCAAAATTCGCGAACTGCTCGCCAAAGAAGGAGTCCCCGCCGAAAACGGCGGTCTAAGGGTAGGTGTGCAAGGGGGCGGCTGCTCTGGCCTAAGCTACGCCATGCGCCTAGAAACCGAAGCCCGCAGCCGCGATAAAGTAATCGAAGAAAACGGCGCCCGCATCTTCGTAGACCCAAAAAGTTTTCTCTACCTCGACAACACCACCCTCGATTATCACGAAGACCTAATGCGCAGAGGCTTCGTTTTCCAGAATCCGCAAGCAACAAGAAGCTGCGGCTGCGGCAGCTCGTTCACGGCTTAAGCCGCGCCAATCATCATCCCCGCGCGCCGCACTGCAACAAAAACGAATAGGATCGAAATGAGCATGACGCAAACAAGCAGCGCCACAGCCCCCGGCACGAAGTGCTGGAGCTGCGGCAAAATCGCCGACGGCCACTTCTGCGCCGCCTGTGGCAAAATCCAACCGCTGCCGCGCGGCACAAGCTATTTCGCGTTTTTCGCGCTGCCGGAAAAACTACAAATCGATCCCGAAGCCCTGGAGCAGCAATTCCACAAGCTAAGCTGGAAGCTGCATCCAGACAATTTCGTGCGCGCCGACGAATTCGAAAGAAATCTGTCGCTAGAGCGCTCCTCAGAGCTAAACGATGCCTATCGCGCCCTGCGCGATCCGCTAACCAGAGTCGAATATCTGCTAGCCCACAAAGGCATGCGCAAAGAAGGAGCAGCAAAGCAGCAAGCTCCGCCCGAGTTACTAGAAGAAGTCTTCGAGCTAAACGAATCGCTAGATGAATTGCGCGAAGCCCGCGCCGCAGGCGAAGACCTCGCCGCTCTGCGAGCGCGCCTAGAATCCGCCGAGCAAGATTTCCAGGAAAAGCTAGCAGAGGTAGATGCAGAGCTAGATCAAGTCCGCACCGCATGGGACGCAGCAATCGAAGCCAACGCCACCGAATCGGATCGCAGCAAAGTAATGGCCCGCATGAATGAAATTCTGAATCGCAGATCGTACATCCGCAATCTAGTAGTCAACGTAGCCAAGGAACTTGCCGATGCGTGACCGCGCGCGGCAGCCCGGTCTGAAAAGCTGTCATCCTGAGGCCGCTTTTTGGCCTAAGGATCTAACCGTGAATCACCGGGAACGCGCGGCCTCGCGCGCAAATCAAGGGCGAGTCAAGTAATGGGGAAAATCGTCGGAATCGATCTTGGGACGACGTACAGCCTGGTCGCGTACATGGACGCCACCACGAACGAGCCGAAGTGTATCGTGGGCCCGTACGGCTCCGCCCTCTGCCCGTCAATCGTCAGCGTAGACGCCGACGGTACAATCGTAACCGGTGAAGCCGCCCGCCGCCGGCTGCTCACGCAATCCGAGCGAACAATTTATTCCGTAAAGCGCCTAATGGGCCGCGCCCCTGAAGACATCAAAGACGAATTGAAGATTTTCCCTTTCCGCATCGAACCGACAGGCACAAACGTAATTCGCGTGCGGCTAGGCGACAAAGTCTTCACCCCGTCCGAAATCTCCGCATTCATCCTGCGCGAACTGAAATCCTGGGCCGAGAATTTCTTCGGTGAATCGGTCGATCGCGCCGTAATTACGGTGCCAGCCTATTTCAACGACGCCCAACGCCAAGCCACAAAAGACGCCGGCCGCATCGCCGGCCTGGAAGTATTGCGCCTCGTAAACGAGCCAACAGCGGCAGCTCTAGCGTATGGCCTTCACAAGCAAAAGCGCGGAAAAGTCGCTGTCTACGATTTCGGCGGCGGCACGTTCGACATCTCGATCCTCAAACTAATTTCGACCGACGAGGGCGACATCTATCAAGTCCTCTCGACAAACGGCGACACGCATCTAGGCGGCGATGACATCGACAACGCCCTCCTAGCCCTCGCCCGCGCCGAAATCCAAAAGCAATTCTCGGTCGATCTAAGCGCGCATCCAGAGTCGATCCAGGAATTGCGCAAAGCACTAATCCGCGCCAAGCACGATCTCTCCAGCGCCACAAAGACATCGATCCAGATAGCGCTGCCCGATGGTCTGATCTACTCGCGCGAGATTTCACTGCGCGAGTTCGACGAACTCATCAAGCCAATCGTCGCCCGTACAATGGAGCCGGTGCGCAAAGCGCTCGCGGATGCCAAGCTCGCCGCAAAAGATATGGACGAAGTCGTTCTCGTCGGAGGCTCGACGCGCGTCCCGCTCGTTCGCAAAACGGTCGGCGATTTTTTCGGTCGAGCCCCGCACATGCGAACTGAATCCGGATGAAGTCGTTGCTCTCGGCGCAGCGGTACAAGCCGACATTCTCGATTTCGGCGTCAAGACGATGCTGCTGCTCGATGTAACACCGCTCTCGCTCGGCATCGAAACGATGGGCGGCGTAGTAGCCAAAATCATTCCGCGCAATTCCACGATTCCCGCGAGCGCCCAGGAAATGTTCACCACCGGCGTAGAAAATCAAACCGCCATCGATCTCCACGTCCTGCAAGGCGAAAGGGAACTGGCCAAAGATTGCCGCTCGCTCGCCCGCTTTCAATTGAAAGTTCCGCCCGGCCCCGCAGGCCTAGCCCGCGTCGAAGTAAAATTCCTGATCGACGCCAACGGCATCCTGCAAGTAGCCGCCCGCGACCTGCGCACTGGCCAGGAACATTCCATCGAAGTGCAACCCAGCTACGGTCTCAACGACGCCGAAGTCGAGCGCATGCTCGAAGAATCCATCGAATTCGCCGAACAGGATTTCAGCGAGCGCCAGCTAATCGAAGCCCGCAACGAAGCCGACACAATCCTGAAAGCAACGGAGCGCACGCTACAGCGCGAAGATCTCTCGCAACTCTCGCGCGAAGAACGCAGCAACATCGACGAAAGCGTAGCCAATCTACGCGCAGCCGTAGCCGGCACAGACTACAAAGAAGTCCGCGCCCAAATCGACAAGCTCAACGAAGCCACCACCCATCTCGCAGAACTGGTAATGAACGGCGCGCTACAAACCGCGCTACAAGGCAAGCGTCTCGACGAAGTCTAAGAGGAGTAAAAATCAATGGGCGGCATCAACCCCTACATCGAAGAAACTAAATACACGCCCGCGACGAAAAAGTTCAAAGTAACTTTCGTCAAGGAAGGCAAGACCGTCGAAGTCGATCCGGAAAAAATTCCCTACGGCCACGACGGCATCCCCGGCAGCATTCTCGACATCTCCCAGGGCTATCACATGGGCCTCGATCACGCCTGCGGCGGCGTCTGCGCCTGCTCCACCTGCCACGTGATCGTCCATGAAGGTCTGGAATCCTGCAACGAAGCCACGGATGCCGAACTCGATCAACTCGACGAAGCCCCAGGCGTAACGCCGAAATCCCGCCTAGGCTGCCAATGCATTCCCGACGGCACAAAAGATATCGTTGTAGAAATTCCCGAGTGGAATAAGAATTACGCGAAAGAAGCCGATCACTAAAAAACGGCCAAGCCCGGCCCCATAACCCAAAGGGAGCAATACATGCCACCAACATTCGGATGGGACAACGCCGAAGAAATCGGCATCCAGCTTTCCGAAGCACATCCCAAAACCGATCCACTAACAGTCCGTTTCACCGACCTGCACAAAATGGTGACAGAGCTAAAAGGTTTCGAAGGCGATCCAAAAGCCAGCAGCGAAGGCAAGCTAGAAGCCATCCAAATGGCCTGGCACGAAGAATACCAAGACCGCACGCACTAAAATTGCCCGGGCGTTCGCACGCACATTCGTACGCGCGTTCGTATCGGCTTTCGTATGGGCTTTCGTAGGGGCGGGCCTTTAGCCCCGCCCGTTTTTCGGCCCCGTTTTTTTTCACGGTACGTTTCGGTTGAGAGGAAAACGAAAATGGAAAACGATCCGCGCTACCCAATCGGAAAATTCACCCCTCCAACAAATCTAACTCAAAGCGATCGAGCCACGTTGGTAGAAGAAATCGCCGCCACCCCAGCAAATCTAAAAGCCGCCGTAGCAGGCCTCTCCGAAGATCAACTAGAAACCCCCTACCGCGAAGGCGGCTGGACCGTCCGCCAACTAGCCCATCACGTCCCCGACAGCCACATGAACGCCTACATCCGCTTCAAACTAGCGCTCACCGAAGAAGAACCAACAATCAAACCCTACGAAGAAGCCCGCTGGGCCGAACTAGCCGACACCGCCGAAACCCCAGTAGAAACGTCGCTAGCGTTACTAGAAGCGTTGCACACCCGTTGGGTAACGCTACTAAATTCCCTAAAGCCCACCGATTGGTCGCGCAAATTCCGCCATCCAGAAATGGGCCCAATGACACTAGACCGAACGCTAGCCCTCTACGCCTGGCACGGCAAACATCACGTAGCCCACATCACCACGTTACGCAAAACCAAAAACTGGTAAGCCCGAAAATCGCGCCGCGTTTCCCGTACCGCCGGCGTCTCTGCCGGCTCTTTTGACTTTGTTCCAGCCAGCCAAACGTGTACGATCCCGCAGCGCCCCGTCACCTCGGCTCGGCCCGACGCACCCGTTCCGCGCTTGTGAATTCCCCGTCCATCCTCGATAATATTTCCAGCACGTCGCGGGCATCCAAATCTCTCCGCCCGCTCCTCCAGTGGCGCCATGGTGCAACGGTTAGCACATCGCCCTTTCAAGGCGGTAATACGGGTTCGATTCCCGTTGGCGCTACCAAAATTTTAGAATCTGAGATTTTCCTGCGCGAAATTCGTGGAAGGAACTTCCTACTTCTTTTCATCGCCTGCATTCGTTCCGCCCGCGCCAAATCTTCCTCGGCCAGCGATTGCGTGCAGGTCAGTTGCGCATAAATGGTCCCGCGGCGTTCGTAGAGTTCCGCGCGGTCCGGGAAACGCTCGATGAGCGCGTTGTATGCGTCGATCGCGTCGTACCACAGCCGCGCGTCCGTGAAGACTCGCGCCCGCGCCACTCCGGCTCTCGTAACTGCTCCCGGAAATTCCGCCAGCTTCTTGTCGATTTCCGCCGTTCCGCCGCAGTCACCACCAGAATTCCCGAAGGATATGACGCAGCCGAACTCACCAGGCTCGTAGGCGTCGACACGCTCCAAAAATAAATCTTGCCATCCTGCAGCGCGGGCGCGTTCGCGGGATAACGGAATTCGCGTGCCGCTCACCTCGGCCCGAAAAATGTCCACGTATTCGATTCGTCCGAAATCACAAATGTAAATTTCGCCGTCCGCTGTCGTCATAGCTCCAGGCAAACGTCGGATGCGCGCCATACAGCTTGCCCAGATGCGGCGCCAGCGGCACCAACGGATGCTCCCCGCGCGTCGCGCCCACCACCATCGGCTGGCCCGCAAGTTTCTTGGTGTCGGTGAGATCGAAACCGGCAAGATTGGTGACCACGCGAGTGCGACTCGTTTTCGCCGCGGCGCCTGCGCTCGCCGGAAGCAGCCGGCTTCGTCTGCTCCTGCTTCGAAGCTGGCGCAGAACCGGAAGTTGCCGGCTGCTGCGCGTGCACAGCGCCCGGCAAAAATAAAATCAGCGCCGCCAGCGGCAACACTGCCGCCGAGCCAGAATAGCCGCGCACATTTGTCTGTCGAAAGTACATATTCGAACTTTTCCCGCGTTCTCGCGCGCAATCTTCAGGCGACTTTCATCACCACCACGACTTTATCATCCTCGTGGTGCCCGCCCCGTTCGAACTCCCCCACGCTGCGATACACCTCTGCAATAATTTCCTCCGCGCCGTCGCCCCAGATTCGCGCGCACAACATCCTCTACCCGCGCCACAGAAAATTCCTCATTGGCCGCATTCATCGCTTCGGTAATTCCGTCCGTCATCGCCAGCAACACATCGCCGCTCTTCAAAACGATCGAACCCTGCTCGTACTCGCTGCCCGCAAACACGCCCAACAAAAATCCTCCCTCCGCCAATTCTTTCACTTCACTCTCGCCGCGCCGGAAAAGCATCGGCCGCACATGCCCCGCATTCACGTAAACCATTTCGCGCGTGGAAACATCAAGGATGCTCAGAAACAAAGTAACCAGGCGTTCGCCGCGCGTGGCTTCGAGCAATGCATCATTCAACGCCGCCACAATCGCCGCCGGCGCATTCACGTGCGGCCCATGCATCAAATTTCGCAGCGTGCCCTGCAGATTCGACATCACCAACGCCGACGACACCCCATGCCCCTGCACATCCGCGATCACAAAAAGCAGCTTTTCCGGACCAAGCTGCAAGAAATCGTAGTAATCGCCGCCAACCGCCAGGCAAGCCTGATAACGCGCGGCAATATCCAAGCCCTCGAATTTCGGCAAAGCAGCCGGCAGCAAGCTCTCTTGAATTTCCCGCGCGCTCGAAATTTCGTCTTCGAGTTTCTTGCGCTCACCGGCTTCCGCCCGTTCCGCGTCCTCCGCCTGCGATTTCAGTATTCCCTCGCGCCAGAATCGGTAACCCAGTCCCGCCGTAAGCGCCAGCGCCACCCCCGCCTCAATCGAAACAAACTGCATCCAGATATTCGCGCGGCTGAAGAGCAAATCTGTCGTCAGAAAAACTCCGCCGAATACCACCAGCGTCGCCGCAATCCCAAATTTCAACCGCAGCAAAATCACCAGCGCCGACGCCAGCAAGATAAAAAGAAAACCAAGCGACCACTGCGCCGTCGCTCCCATCACCCGAATGATCCGCCCCGACAAAATCGAATTCAGCGCCACCGCGTGAATTTCCACGCCCGAAAGTTGCGTCCGCCCGGCCCCTGGCCCGCGAAAACGGAAGACCGGCGTGGAGTACAGATCCTTTCCCGCCGCACTGCTCTCGCCCACCAACACAATCTTTCCGCGAAACGCGCTCACATCGAACTCCCCGGAAAGCAATCGCGCCGCAGACACTTCCAATTTCGCCGGCTGCCGGTTCCAAGCCCCCAGCAGCGCTGTCTCGCGCCCACTGCCATCCAGATGAATCGTCAAATCCCCCAGCCGAAAAACTCCCGGTCCCTCCCGCGTCAAAGGCTGCCCCAAATACTGGCTCGCAATCTCCACCGGAAACGACAATCCCGCGACCGACTCCGTTTTCATGTACACGAACATCCGCCGGACAAATCCATCCGAATCCTCAATCAAATTGACGAACCCCGCCGGCCGGTCATTCCGTCGGAACAAATCCACCGGCTGATCCGCAGGCACCTGGTCAGTTCCAAATACTTCCGGCACCACCACAATCCCCGCCGCATCCAGCGCCGCCATCATCTTGTCGTCGGATTCCTTGTCCCCTGTGTCGCTCAAGCAACTTGTCGAGCCCCACCACCACGGGCTGCCCCTCCGCGATGCGCTCCAGCACCCGCGCCATCGTCTTCCGCGGAATCGGATATTTACCGATCGCCTCCACTGAAGCATTATCGAAATCCACGATGACGATATTTTCATTCGCAGGCGCCGCCCCACCCGCAAACACCAGCACGTCGTAACCCTGCAATTCCGCCGTATCGAAAAATCCCCCATGAACCAGCGCCGCCAGCACCAACACCACCAGCGCACCCAATACCGGCACGGCGAAAACTGGTTTATGAACGATGCGCAGCTTCATTAATCCCGTGCACCCATTCCGCGTCGAGCACCACCCGCTCCCGATCTCAATCGACGCTTGTATAGCACAGCCTTCCATCCAGCAATCCAACCAAAATATGAAATTGGGGCCCCCACCTGCTAGAATTTGAGTTGCCGCATCCGTATCTGAATTCACGCTGTGATCAACAGGCGGTCGCATCACCCAGCGGCCTCCGCTTAGGAGCTTCACCATGCCGAATTGGTTAAGAACCTCAAATCCCGCGCTCAACGCCAAAGCCTTCCAAGGCCAGGTAGCCGCCGGCGAAGCCATGACGCTGCAGGGCACGGTAAATAAAACCGGCATCCTGCTCATTTGCACCGTGGCCACCGCCGCATGGACCTGGGACCGCTTCGTAACCGACGGCCCGCAAGCCGTCTTGCCTCTGCTGATCGTAGGCGCAATCGGCGGGCTGATCATGGCGCTAGTGACCATCTTCAAAAAGGAGTGGTCGCCGTTCACAGCGCCGGCATACGCCCTACTTGAAGGCCTGGTGCTCGGCGGAATTTCCGCGATGTTCAATGCCTCGGCGCCGGGAGTCGCGATCCAAGCCGTCAGCCTCACCTTCGGCACGCTCTTCGTGCTTCTCGTGCTGTACAGCGCCCGAATCATTTCCGTGACGCAAAAATTCCGCATCGGCGTAATCGCGGCCACCGGCGGCATCGCAATCCTATATCTCGGAACGTTCATCCTGGGCTTCTTCGGCGTGCACACGTTCTCCATCTTCGGCAACGGCGCAATCGGCATCGCCTTCAGCGCCTTCGTGGTGGTAATCGCCGCATTGAATCTGGTTCTCGATTTCGATTTCATCGAAAGCGCCACGCACATGGGCGTCCCGAAGTATATGGAGTGGTACGCCGGCTTCGGCCTGATGGTCACGCTGATCTGGCTCTATCTCGAGATTCTCAGACTGCTGGTCAAGCTACGCGGCCGCCGCTAAAATCTCGCAGGACCAACCCGAGCGCAACCCGCTCCATTTGAACGAGCAACAGTCGAATTCTTGCCGTGGCCGTTGTAGGGGAGGGTGCTTTAGCCCTCCCGCCACGCGTTTTTCGCGTGGCTCCGCTCAATTGCCCAATCCACCCCCCTCCCTCAGACTTCAGCAAATGTAACGTTTCTACCCCGCCCAAAGTCGAGGCCGAAGCCCCGTCCCATTTTGATACTCCTAAGCATCTTATTATCAGCGTTTTAGCCCAAAACGCGCTTGGCCACCCAAATGCACTTACTCAGTCACCAAGTCTTACAATTTCGCAGTCTAGCCCTGTGCCCGGGGGCTGTGTCCGAGGATGCCTTGAAAGAAAACGAACGAACGGCTGCCATGCCACCGATCAATCAGCGCAGACAGCGCGGTATATCACTCATCGAGATGTTGGTGGTCGTGGCCATCGCCATGACCATCGCCGGCATGATCGTGGTGCACTTGACCCCCACGCTTCAGACTTTCCGTTCCAATTCCGCGGCCTCGCAAGTAACCGACGTCTTCCGCCAGGCCCGCGAATACGCGATTACCTACCGCCGTTACGTGCAAATCACTTTTCCGAATTACGCCGCCAACGGCCCGAACAACCAGATCGCCATCATCGTAAAGAACTCATTAACTCCGCCGGGCAATCAACCGGACGTACTTCTCACCACCGTTACGCTTTCGGGCAACGTCAACTTCCAGCTTGAGGCCGGTCAGCCCGACACCCCCGATGCATTCGGACGTGCGACGGCGGTGAACTTTGCCAACACCGATGGCGGACCCACGACCGGGATGTTCTTCCAGGCTGACGGCACCTTCGTGAATCTGGGAGGCAATTTCGTTAATGGCAGCGTATTTCTCGGATCAAACAAAACTCCGGCAACGGCGCGTGCAGTGACGGTCATGGGCACGACCGGGCGCATCCGCGCTTACAACATCAACGGCGCGGGCAGCGGCTGGTTCGAGACGCGCTAATGAAAATGCGAATAGAGGAGTTGGGCATGCGGAAAGCAAAAGTGCGCGCGACACAAAACGGGTTCACGCTGCTGGAGACTATGGTCGCATTGGTGGTTTTGGGTATTGGCCTGATCGCGCTGGCGGCCATGCTCGCGGGCAGCATGGCCTACATGAACTCGTCGCAGGCCGACTTCATCGCGCAGCAAAAAGCCTCCGAAGCTGTCGAGAGCATCTTCACCGCGCGGGATACTCAAGCAGTCACCTACGCGCAGATTCAGAACGTCAGTTCCGGCGGAATTTTTATCGATGGTCCCGCGAATCTTGTTGATCCCGGTCCCGACGGCGTGGTGGACACCATCGACGACAATGCCGCCGCGCCGGACACCATCATCAAGCCCGGCCCGGACGGAATTCTGGGCACCGCCGACGATATCCAGATTCAGCTCTCTGTCTATTACAAGATGAAGCGCACCATCACGATCACCAATATCGCCGGGGAAGTTGGCGTGCGCCAGATCGTCGTCACCGTCACTTACACCACCGGCACTTTCAATCGCACCTATACCTTGACCAGTTTTATTTCGCAGTACTCGTAGGACGGAAGCCCCGAGCCATGCGCAGGAGCGACGCACCAGGAGCCATAACGATGCTGCCGAAGCAAATCAGAAAGATAAAGCGCCACGCCGGATTCTCGCTGCTGGAAATGATGGTCTCGGTCTCCATCCTCGTGACCGTCGTGGGCGTCTCGCTCTCCATGCTGATCGACGCGCAGCACATGTACGAGGGCGTCACCGACATGGCCGACATGCAACAGAATCTGCGCGCCTCGATGATCAACATGCAGCGCGACTTCATTCAGGCCGCCGAAGGCCTGCCCGCCACGGGGCTATCGTACCCGCAAGGCGGCACGGCCAAGGCCATCGCCCGCCCATCGCCCACCGGCCAGGCTTACAACTTCCCGGGCACCGCGATCTCCTCCACACTTGCGGACATCACTCCGGGCGTACAGGGCACCACCACTCCAGGTCTCACCGTCAATGGAACGCCGACCGATTTCATAACCGTGATGTACGTGGACAACTCACTGATCGACGCAAACGGCCACCAGATGAACCTCTATCCGGTCTACCAGGTGGCCAATGCGCAGAATCCCCAGGCCTGTAATGGCTTGATCAAGGCCGACGGTAGCTCGGTAACCTTCGACGCTAATTGCATCAACATCACCGGCACGAACGCTGTCCAGGCGGGTGACCTGATCATGTTTTTCAACGGCCAGAACTACGCCGTTCAGACAGTTACCTCGGTTCTGGGCCAAGTGGTCTCGTTTGCGACTGGTGATTCGTTCAATTTCAACGGCATGCTCGCTAAGGCCACCGCGGGCACCCTCTTGCAACTGCAGAACGGCGTGGCCAGCGCGGGCGGCCCTTATCCGCCGACTACCGCCGCGCGCGTCAAGATGGTCACCTATTACATCGACAACGTAACTAACCCACTGATTCCTCAGTTAGTGCGCCAGGTGAATTTCAACCTACCGACCCCGGTCGCCGACGGAATCGAAGATCTGCAAATCAGCTTCGGCATCACCCAGTCAAACAATCCGGCGCTCTACGGCGCCGCCGGCGTGGGCAATGCCAAACAGCCCCTCGGCACCGATTCGCCATCGCAGATTCGCAACGTCAATCTTTTCGTCGGCGCGCGCTCCAACAACGCTTACAGCGTTACCGGTCAATTCTTCCGCGACAACATGGTTACCAAGGTCGGCGTGCGCAGCCTTTCGTTCGTCAACATTTATCAATAGCTCGATTTTTCATCGCACTTCCGCAGGTGTCCTGCAAGGAGGACGTTCGTGATTACCACTCGGGAAAAAGGAATGGCTCTGGTAACGGCACTTCTGGTGCTCTTGCTGGTGTCTTCAATCATCATCGGTCTTTCTTGGATGGTGATGACCAACCAGCGGCTCGGCGGCAACAACGCCAACCGCCAGGCGGCTTTCTACGCGGCTGAAGCGGGCATGGAAAAAATGACCGCCGATATCGGCACGCAGTACGGCGCCACCAACGCTCTCAGCGCCGCCGACATCACCACGGTGATGAGCAAAGCTCCCGTGATCCCCGGCGTTTCCTATAACTCCACGCCCTCGAGTTATCTCGTCTCCTACACCCCGGACCCCGCCAACGGCGGAAATCCGCTGGCCACCAATCACACGATTCTTTCCGGCCCCTATGCCGGTCTGCAAGGATTGCTCACCCCCTTCACGCTGACGGTGCGCGCCGATCTTTCCGATGGCTCCGAAGCCAAGCTCGTGCGTACCGTGCAAACCGTCGGTATTCCTGTATTTCAATTCGGAATTTATTCAGGAGTGGACCTGAGCTATTTTCCCGGCCCGGTTTTCAATTTCGGCGGACGCGTCCACACCAACGGAAACCTCTGGCTCGCTTCCGGCAACACTTTGACCCTCGCCGACAAAGTCACCTCCGCCGGACAAATCGTGGTCAACAATCTGGCCAATGGCTACCCAACTTTCTGGCTCAACAGCACGCAAACTCCGCAGACTGACACGTGCCAGTCGAGCTGGACCAGTTCGCTTCCGTCCAACCCCTCCAGCAACCCTTACCCCGGCGCCATCATGGTGGCCGTGGTGCCCGAAGCGACTTGCCTTCAGTTGGTGCAGGGTTCGGTCAGCGGAAGCGTCTCGGTCGCGACCATCGGAACCGCTGCGGCGAACACGAACTGGGCATCCCTTTCGATGGGCACCAAGACCAGCAATCCGATGCAATATGCCGGCAATATTCGCGGAGGCACCACCGCTGTTCCGCCACTTTCCCTCGCGATCGCCACCCCCGCCGTCGGCGGCACTCCGGTCGAGCTGATTCGCCGTCCGGTCACCGGAGAAAGTGCCGCCCTGACCGAGGAGCGTTACTTCACGCTCTCGAGCGTCAACATCCTTCTCGATGACACGGCCGCCGCGCTTACTGCGATTCCCGGCACCTGCGGCACTCCGGTCGATTTGACCACTCTCGCGGCGGAGGCATCAACCGCGCCAGCTGCGGCGCCGCTCAGGGCGTTTCCGGCTTGGTTTACAGGGGGGCCAGAAGGGAAACTGCCGCTCCCGACGTCCGGAGCGCGGACCGCCACCTATTCGCCGAACACTGGGACGGCAGACGGCTACTGGATCAAACAATACTACCCGATCATTACCGGCTTCATTCTCGTCAACCTCCACACCACAAATATGGGCGGATGCGTAGACGTGACCCAGGAGGTTCTAAATCTGGGTTACATCGGCCGCAATTTGAACCCGATCCTCAAGGCCAACTTGGGAGCAGGCGTCGGTAAGATTCCGCAGTTTGCCGTGGCTACTCTGGGTGGTTTGCCTTTAACGACCGCTACAGGCGGCCCGGTAGGACTCGGACCATCGGCTTGCCCTGATCCGAGCGCCAACGCCATCCTGCGCTTTGCGCGCCTGCGGGATAATCCGACCAGCGTCTATCTGCCCAGCATCGTCGGCGGCTGCGGCACCGCCATTACTTACAATTCCACGAACTATCAGGCCTCCGATTACTGGCCCAATGTGCTCTTCGACACGCGTGAAGGCGTGATCCGCGATACGCCTCCGCCGAACCCCGGCTGCTCGGGCTGCAATCCCAACGGCTCCATCACCGCCGCGGGCGTCATGAACTACATCGAACTCGATGTCAACAACCTGACCAAGTGGTTCAAGGGGTCCATTGGCGCCAGCGGCAAGAGCGCCGAAAACGTCACCGGCTACGCGGTCTACTTCTCCGACCGCCGCGGCGAAGTCTCCGATCCGACCCTCGGCCGCAAGAGCGGCGCCTACGGTTACAATGACAACGTCAATCCCAGCGATGCCACCAACGGCTGTCCCAACGGCACGCTCGACACCGGCGAGGACTATGACGGCACCGGCGTCACCACCAATAAAGTTGTGAAGTACGCGAACGTTCCCAACGCACTGGTCGACAACGCCGGTACCGGCATCAGCTTGAATACCTCGAATACCAAGCTGTTCCCGACCAACGCGGTGCTGGCCAACACGATCGACGCCACCTGCACTGGCCTCAGCACCAACTGGCCCGGCGTGATTTATAATCAGGCCGTCGAAGCGCGCGAAAATCCGCCGCTCTTTTTCCGTCACGCTTTGAAGCTGGTCAACGGCGGCACCATCTCGCTCGGCACCTGCGACTCCGTGCCCTGCGGCCTGACCATCGCTGCCGAAAATCCCGTCTACATCCAGAACGATTACAACTGCATGCCCGCGAGCTGCGGCACCGGCACTTACGTCACCAGCGGCAATTCCGCTGCATCCGTGGTAGGCGATTCCGTCACCCTGCTTTCGAACAACTGGAACGACGCCAACACCTTCGCCTATCCCTATAATCCCGCCGGCGGACGGCCCGGCAACACCACCACCTACCGCACCGCCATCGCCTCCGGCAAGGGCATCGAGTTCGTGCAGATTGCCGGCACCTCGCAGGACTACGGCACCGACGGCGGCGTGCACAACTACTTGCGCTATCTCGAATCCTGGAGCGGCACCCTGTATTACAAGGGCTCGCTCGTCAACCTTTTCTACAGCCAGCAGGGCATCGGCGTATTCAAGTGCTGCACCACGGTATACGGCCCGCCCACTCGCGGCTATAGCTTCGACTCCGAATTCCTGACGCCATCGTTGCTCCCGCCGCGAACCCCCATGCTGCGCGACGTGAACGACATCGGCTTCACCCAAGACGTGAGCCCGACGCAATAGCAGCAAAATTGCATCGGCCCCCGGCCGCAATCCAAACGCGGCCGGCCACAAGATCAACCAAATCACAGCGGCTCCCGGAAATCCCGGGAGCCGCTTCTATTTTATCCAGAGGCAATGCGCACAGACCGTTATCATTTGCCTATGCATTTGCGTGCGTCTTCGCTTTCGCATTTGCCGTTGCGTTTGTCTTCGAAGTGGCGCTGGCTTGTGAACCCCGGAGCCTGCGTTTCATGTACCCCCCTTGTGTCCCGATTGTTTTTGGGTGCCTCCTTTGGATTCAGTGAGTTAGGGGTTGCAACAATATTTTGGTGTCCCGATTGTTTGTGGGGGTTATTTTCTACAGGGGGCCGAACGGCGGGCGGGACTAAAGGCCCGCCCCTACGAGGAGCGGAGGCGGGATTGGGTGGGCGGCTCATTTGATTTTCCTTTGGGCAGGGTTGGAGTTGTGCGAAGCGGAGGTTAGGCGCGGCTTGCGTTTGGGATGGGCGGGGATTGGCTTGAGTGTGATTGGGTGGCGTTCCTTTGTTGGCTGTGTTGCGCTATGGCCGGGTTATTTTGGGGGTAAGTTGATGAGTGGGCAATCGTACGGACGGGTTGGAACTAGGCGCGGAAATACGGATGGGAGGCGAAGCCCAGGAGTGTGATCGCAGACGGGTCCGTGTCCACTTCCATAGACCGTGGCCGAACGGTGATCGAGGGGCGGGGCCGAACGGCGGGAGGGCTAAAGCACCCTCCCCTACAACGGCTATGGCTTAATCCGGGCTGTAAAATTCGTATTCACAGCTGGCGGCGTGCAAGGATTCTGCTGCGATTCACCGCACAATCCATTCGCCGTCTCATAGAAACTTGACCCGGTGGCCAACCCATCGAGCGGCTCGGCATATACAATGTAATTCCGCCCCAGCGGCAATCGATCGATGCGATACGATCCATCAAAAAGCACGGCCGGATTCGCGGCATTGCAACTCCACCCGCCCAGCGTCGCAGCCACAACCGCGCCTGTATCCGCGTCCACGGCCACCACCTGAGTCCCGAAAATTCCCGTCACCGTCTGTCCCGCCGCTGTCGGCGGAAATATCGCCATCGCAAACGGATTCGCCGGCACCACGTGCCCGGTAATCGTGCCGAGATAAACCGTCTCCGCCGGATTCGGATACAGCACGCGCATCCCGGTGCGATCGTCGTCCGTAAGCTGGCTGTCGGGCGCACCGGCCGAGGGCAACGTGCCGATCATCGTCCCCGGCGGCGGCGCGAACGGGATACATGATCGCCCGCCGCACCGCCGAATGATCGAGCCCGAAATAATGCCCCAGCTCGTGCGTCAAAAGCGAAGCCAGGTCGTAGGAGCCCACTCCCTGCGGCGTAGAAATCACTCCAGGCGTGGCGAAATTCACCTGCCCGGTATTATTGAAGAGCGTATCCGAATCCAGCAACTGCCCGGCAAACGCCGCAGGCCCGCTAGCACCCACCGAAACTCCCGGCGCATTCGCGGTAATCGTGCGCGTAAACGCCAGCACTCCAATCGTGAAATCCTCGCTCGACTGATTAAAGCAAATCGTATTCACGCCATCCACGCCCGAGCCATCATCGGCAGTGCAAGCGTCGACGGTCGTAGTCGATCCAATCGCGCCCACAACTCCCGGCACGAAATTCGGATTCGCCGAAGTGCTGTCCACCCCAGTCCAGGCGTTCAGCGCCGTTTGAATCACCGATTGAATTTCAGTCAACTGCGCGGCGGAACCGAGCGGCGCCACAGTCAGCACCTGCTGCGCGTACGCCAGCGAAGTGCTCCACTGCAACTGCGTAGGCGACGCGCTCGAAAGATTCCAAACATCCGGCGCCGGGCAAGCCTGCGCCAGCGGCACAGTAGTCTCCACCACGTAACCGCCCGCCGGAAGCCAAGCACTAAGCAAAGCCAAGGCCCAAACTCCAATGCACCAAGCCATCTTTCCCCTCATCTCAATTTCCTCCCTCCAGAAAGAAAACTCGCGTACCCAGCTCCGATCGGAATCCGGTATCTGCCTGTGGGTGCAGGGTTGATTGATCGGCACAAAAGCGCCGGCTGGCAGCCTGCGCTACGCGCCGTATCGCATCCGGTAACTATCAATCAAGCGCCGGCCAGCGCCGCAGACTTAGCGGACAGCACGGTCGGAAGATGCCGGCAGAGACGCCGGCGCTACTTAAAGCGCCGCGCAATCGACTCGCCCACGCGCCGCCGGAATTCCTCGAGCGGCATGCCGCGCACCGCATCACTCTGCGCCGCACGAGCCGCGCTTCCGCCGGCAAAAGCCGCCGGCGCAAATGCAGCCGTGTCCTGCGTCACCAGCAGCGAAGCCTCCGCCCCGCCGCGCTGAATCCGAAACGTTCCCTGCGCCCACCCGGCAACGGAATAATCCCCGCGCCGCAAAGGCCCGAGAAACAACACCACATCCTCGCCAACCCGAAACCGCGGCACGCCTTCCACGTGCGAAGTCAACTCCGCCGTCCGTCCCCCCAACAAGCGCACACGCACCACCGCCGGCGCACTGCCTTTCCAAACTTCGCGAACCTCAAACGAACTAATCGTCCAAATTTCGCCCCCAACCGAGCTCACGATGTTCCCCTGGCAGCGCGCCCGCACGATCACCGGCGCGGCACCACTCAGCTGCTCGAGCGAGATTTTTACGAAGGTCGTCGGCGCCGCCGGAAGCGCCGCTACGAAAAGAACCAGGAACGCCATTGCAATGCCGCGTAAACTTTCGCGCCAACGCGAACCTGCGCGCGCATCCCCGCCATTGCATTTGCGGAGGGGCCAATCTCCACTTCTCGCAAAATTTTCCCGCTTCATTACTGCACCTCCACAAGTCCGGTCGCCACCGCCTGATCGTTATTCGGCGTGGTGATAAAAAGCGAACGCACTCCCGGCAGCGTCGCGCTCGAAATCGTGAGATCCAGTTCCATGGTGTTGGGAAAAAGTCCGTCAAGCTCGGACGCCGCGACGGAGATATCCGGCGCCGGCGGCCCTGTGAACTGGTAGAAAAAACCGGAAGCGAGCGTGTTCCCGTGAATGCAGATGCTCACTGTTGTGGTTCCGCTCGGTGGCCGCACCAAAGGTATCGGCGAAGAATCGAAATTGCACGTTGGGCCCGCAGTAATCGGCCCCGCAAAATCCACATTGATCTGCGAAGGCCCCAATCCCGCCGTGGTCGGCTCGAACACCACGATATCGTTGCCGTCGATTTCCGGCTGCGAGCTATTCAGCGAGATCACCGTCTGCGTAAGCGTGAACGGCAGGATCACGAAGAAAACCGGATTCGATAGAATTACCGGATTGCCGGGGCTCTGCACTTGAATCGTCAACGATCCGGGAGTGCCGATGTCCTGCGCCGGAAGCGTTGCGGTGCAATGCGACGCCGAATTGCAAAGCGTTGCCAGCGCCGCGCCATTCACCAAAATCACCGATGCTCCGTCGCCGCGGCCCGCCACAAATCCTTCGCCATTCACCGCCAAAGTAAAATCCGCAGCCACACCCGCCATCACGCTCGAGGGCAAAATCTGCTCGATCAGCCGGCCCCGAAGTAATCGACACGGTGGCAGTCGCGAATTGCGATAAATCCGCCAAGCTTGTGGCGATCACCGAAATTGCATTCGGAGAAGGCGCTGAATCCGGCGCCGTGTACACTCCGTTCGCGTCAATTGTCCCGCAAGCGGTCCCGCTGCATCCTGTTCCCGACACGCCCCCGGCGAGCGACCAAGTCACGTCCGTATTGCTGCCTCCCGTCACGACCGGCAGTGAATTGAATCTGGCTGGGCGACGACGATTCCGGAAGGTGGAAGAAATGCCGTGGCTGGCGTGATCGAGACGTTCGATGATCCGCCGCCCGTTCCCACGATCTTGACTTGCGCATTCGCGCTCTTAGCCGGATCGGCGTTGCTAGTCGCCGTAAGCGCCACAGGATTCGAAGACGGCACGGTAGCCGGCGCCAAGAAATCGACCGTCGTGGTGGCTGCTCCCGCAGGCGGCACGCACGGATTCGAATTCGTCACGCAAACTTGCCCGAGCACCGTGTTTCCGTTCGCCACTCCATTGACGGTCCAAACCACGGAGGTGTCGCTCGCATTGCTCACCAGCGCCGTAAAGCTCGCGCGCTGCTGCACCACAATGTTCCCGCTGCCCGGCGCAACGCTGATCGTCACGTTGCTCACAATCGTCACCGTCGCCGAGGCCGTAATTCCCGCCGCCACCGCATCAATCGTGACCACACTCGGTGAAGGAAGATCCGCCGGCGCCGTGTAAGTCGTCGTAGCCGCACCCGTGTTCGTCACAGTTCCCAACGCAGCGCTCCCGCCCACAACACCGTTCACATCCCAAACCACCGCGGACCCCGGCGCCACGCAAAGCGAAACCGCGAAATTCTGCGTCTGGCCGAGAGGCACGGTGCCGAAGCAGGAGAAACGCCGTTCGCACCAGTGCATCCGATCCCCACACTCGCCGAAGCCGATTTCGATGGGTCGGCCACGCTCGTGGCCGTAACGCTCACCGTCGGCGGCGACGGCAAAGCCGCCGGCGCCGTAAACACTGCCGAATCTGCGCCATTCGACACGATCGTTCCGCTCGCCGCATCTCCGCCGCTAACACCATTCACACTCCAACTCACAGCCGTCGCAGGTTTGCCCGAACTCGTCACGCTGGCGCTGAATCCTTGCGTCCCGCCCAGCGGCAGCCCAGCCGCAAGCGGCGAGATGCCCACCACGATATCGCTGGTGATCGTGACGCTCGCCGAATCGCTAGCGCTCGCATCCGCCGCGCTCGTAGCCGTCACCGTCACGTTCGTCGCCGCCGGCATCGTGGACGGCGCACTATATTGCCCACTCGCCGAAATCGTTCCCGACTGCGCGTTGCCGCCCGCAACTCCGTTCACACTCCAACTCACCGAAGTATTCGTAGCTCCCGTCACGCTCGCCTGAAAATTCACCGTCGCGCCAAGCACCGCGGTCGCGCTCGCCGGCGTGATTTTCACAACCACGTCCGGCGGCGGCGCCCCACCTCCGCCATCCGCCACTTCCCACTGACCGTCCCGCCACATCCGGCCGTCCACAGCCACAACACGAACAGCAGCGCCAAACACATCGGCGTGCCTACGAATATTTGCCTACGCAAATCGAGTGTCGCCGTAGCCGGACGTTGTCCCCGTCGATCTCCCAGTTCGCTCGAAATGTTTTTTCGGGTCATCGAAGCAAGGACATCGCATTCGATGTGCCACTCTGGTGCGCAACTCGCTGCGCGAAAAACGCTCGACAGCCAAATCGCGAGCCGACCCATTAAGTGGCCACGATTCAGCCGCTTGCGTAAATTCGGCCCTAGTGAAGGGAATTCAATGAACAGCGCACGCAGCTCGAAAAATAACGGCGATCACCACATCAGCAGTCAACGTCCGTCCCACAGCGGCACCAATCCATCCTGATTCGGGATGAACCGCGCTCGACCTCGCCGCGACCCACGCTCAACACCTCGCCGCGGTTGACACCTCAGCCCTCTCGCCGAATAATGCGCACATGGCGAAACCCGAAGTAGTCCGCCGCATAAAAAGCTATTCCTCCGAAAGCGGCTTCGTGTACCAATATCAATTTCACGATGCCGTCCCCGCCGAGCGCAACGGCGAGCCCGGCAACGAATACATCTATTACGTCTCCGCCGACCGCAAAACCATGTTCCCGCTGAAAATCTTCGTAAGCCGCAACACCCGCGAAGATTGCGCCCGCCGTCTAGGCCGCACCTTCACCGGCACAGAAGAATACGCCCTGGCAAAAATGCGCCTCTTCCAAGCCTTCGATGAAGAAGAGGATCTCGTAGCAAAGAAGCCGGAGCTGGTAGTAGACGGCTCAAACATCGAAGCCCTACTAGCCCGACTAGATCTCTAATCCGTCACGAGCGACCAGCTTTCGTAGCGGCGCGCCTTCAGGCCGGCATCTTTCCGCCCGCGATACTCCCGCCGAGCAATGTGCGCCTCCAAACCCCGTCCGAAGAAACGCATGTAGAATGGCGCTGCTGGATTTAGACAACTCACGACGACTTTGAGGAGAAGACAATGACCGCGTTTCAACAAGATCCCGACGCCAACGAAGCATTTCGAAAATACCAGGCCCAAATGCGAGCGGCCATCGGCTCGCGGCTGAAAGATGGTGCTGATCGGAGTAGTGCTAGCGGTTCTGGTGTACGCCTCAATCGCCTACGTCCCCGCAGGCCACGTAGGCGTGCTGACTTTATTCGGCCGCGTCACCGGCGACGTCCTGCCCGAAGGCACGCACTTCGTAAATCCCTTCAAGGTGAACAACACTCTCTCCGTACGCACCCAGGAACTAAAAGAAAGCGCCAGCGTGCCATCCGATGAAGGCTTGGTAATGACACTCGATACGTCGCTGCTCTTCCGCCTGAATCCATCGCGCGCCGCCGACGTCTTCCAGAAAATCGGCCCGAACTATATCGACGTGGTAGTCGAGCCCACGCTACGCTCCGCCATCCGCGCGGTAACCGCCATGCACAGCGCCAACGCCCTCTACACCGGCGGACGCGAAGAAGTCGCCCAGAAAATCTATCAGGAATTGGATACCCAGTTGGGCGGCCTGCGGCGTTCAAGTGCAGAGCCTCTTGCTGCGCGACGTGCAATTGCCGCAGATGCTGAAAACTTCCATCGAAGCCAAGCAACAGGCCGAGCAAGACGCGCTGCGCATGGCCTTCGTCCTGCAAAAAGAAAAGCAGGAAGCCGATCGCAAGCGCATCGAAGCCCAAGGCATCCACGATTTCCAGCAAACGGTAGCCCAAGGAATCAGCGAGCAATTGCTGGAATGGAAGGGAATCGAAGCCACCGAACGATTGGCCAATAGCACCAACGCAAAAGTGGTCTTGATCGGCAATACAAAAAACGGCTTGCCGCTAATTCTCGAGCCGAAATAGCCGGCGGCACCGCAACGCATGAAGCTGGATCGCGTCACCCCGGCTGCGCGGCGCTCGCTCATTTCGGCCTTTGCGCCGTCGCGGCCGGCTGCGCCAGGCCGGGAAATTTCGTTGAGCTTCGCCGGGCACGCGACGAGAGCGGCAGGCAACCTCGCCGATTTCGCGGCGCATAGCCGCGGCATCTTTATGTTCGATGGCTTCAGAAAGGCTCGGCATCATCACAGCCGTGTAGCCCGCATAACTGCCGGGTGCCCAGAGCGTATGCTTGTACCAGGGACGGCCCGGCAATCCCTGCGCCGTCAGAAACGATTGCTCGACAGACGCCAAAGCAAATTGACCTGGCGATCTTGCATCGCGTTCGGCGGCGCTGATTCGAGCGATCGCAGAGCGGGCGCAGTACGTTGCGCGGCCTCGCGAAGTTGCGCCGCAGAATCCGTCAGAGGCGCGACCTCGGCGTCGCTTAGCCCTGCCCGTTTCGCAGAAGCCGCAAGCACGCCGGCCTCATGCTGAATCGTTTCCGCATACTGGAAATAATCGAACGGCAGCACGTCCGCCTGATCCAGCCGCAGAACCAGGGTGCCAAGAATTTTCGCCAGCGCCGCGTGATAAGTAAAATCCGGATCGCCGAACCGCTTCATCCAGAAAAAATCATCGTAGAGCGAATGATAGACGCCATAATCGCCGCTGAATCCAAGATCGAGCGACGGAATCCCGGCGAAATCGAAAAACGGGCAAAAATCCGAGCCGGCGCCAAGCGTGCCGAGCGGCACATCATTATTCGCCCGCAACGATTGGTCGCGCGGCGTTCCGTTGGCTTCCACCACTGCGTGTTCGTTGTGCTCTTTCCACGAATCGTAGACGCTGTGGCCGGTCTTCGGATCGGTCACCTCGCGCGTAACTTCGCGCACAATTTCCTGCAGCGAAGGCGTAGCCGAAGCCGCAAAATTCGGCCCCGCCACGCCCACATCGGTATTAATGTACGCGACGGCTTTAGCCTGCAGCTCCTTCACATTTTCTTCCACCCATTCGGTCGAGCCGATCAATCCAGGCTCTTCGCCATCCCACTCGCACATCACGATCGAGCGCCGCGGCTTCCATCCTCCGCGCACCAGTTCGCCCAGAGCGCGCGCCGTTTCCAGCATCACCGCAGTGCCGCTACCCGGATCGACAGCGCCGAATACCCACGCATCGTGATGATTGCCGAGCACCACCCATTCCGAATCATCCGCGCCCGAAAGACGCGCGATTACGTCATAAATTTTCCGCTGCTGGTAATCCATCGCAATCTTGAAATGAACCGACGACTCGCCCGGCCCGGCGTGATAGGTGATCGGCAATCCGCCTTGCCAAGCTCGCGGCACTTTCGCTCCGGTAAGATGCGCGAGAATCGCCGCGGCGTCCTGCGCGTTAATCGGCATTACCGGAATGCGCGGCAAGACTGCGCGCTTCAGCTCGGCGAAATTCGCGGCGCATCAACAGTCGCAGCAATTCCCGGCGTCAGCGGATCGCCAGGATAAATTTCCGTATAGAGAATCGACCCGCGCTGAATGCCACTCATCGGTCGCCACGGGCCCGTCGGATAAATATCCCCCGCATCGTATCCATCGTCGGCAGGATCGGAATAAATCAGCAGCCCGGCAGCTTTGTGTTCCTCCGCAAGCTTCGCTTTGATCCCGCGGTAAGAACTGCCATAGCGCACCAACACAATTTTCCCAGCAACATTCGCGCCCAGCAATTCAAGCTGCCGGTAATCGTCAGCAGTCCCGTAATTCGCATAGACGATCGGAGCAGTAACATCGCCCGAAGCAGAATACGTGTTAAACCCCACCGACGCGCGGACATCGTAGGTGCTCTTGTCCCACTCGTAAGGCTCTTCCTGCGTCCCGAGCGATTTGCGCGTCGGAGCAATGAGTTCCAGTTTTATTTCCGTAGGCTGCGGAAGCCACACGCTATACGAAACGATTTTCGCGTCGAACCCGAAACTTTCATATTGCAGTCGCAGCCATTCCGCCAGCCGATGACTAGCTTCCGTCCCAGCCATGTGCGGCTCGGCGGTAATGCGCTTTAGATTTTCCTCGGCGTGCTGCGCATCAGGAATTTTCCGCAGCGATTGCTCAAGTTGCCGTTCGGCGTCGACATGCGCCGCAGAAAAACCGCGCAACCCAGACTGCGCTTCAATAAGCGCCGCAGGCGCGCCAAGAAAAATTGCCCCAGCGGCGATACAAATGAAACATAGCGGAAGGCTTCGCCGGCGAAATGTCATGCGGGGCCTGATGGGTGACTGGGCATCAAAGCCCGTCATTCTAGCGCAGTTCCGTTCGCTGACGATGCATGGCGTCGAGCGTATGTCGGGTTCCAATGGGATTTCCGCGAAGCTCGAATTTTCGTGCCCGAGGCCTGCCCTGAACCGGCGCTCTAACAAGTGCGTTCGCTCTAACTCCCCTCAGTCAACCCGAGCCCCACTCAGGCGTCAGGGATTTGCATTTGCCGTTTCTTCAATCTGAAATCTCAAATCTGAAATTTGAAATTTCTTATGATCTTGCGCGCCGCGGGCTCTAAACAGGTGGGAGCCCCCACATTTATGCGGGGGAGGAGCGCTTCAGCGCTCCGAAAAAGGCTCACCTTCAATCGATGCGCTTTAGCGCCGGCTCTTCGCGCATCAACCTCGTCGCCTTTCGGCAGTTCATCGAAATTATCCCCGCTGAAATCACCGAAACTTCAGACACCGCAGCCCGCTGCTTGACGCGAACTAACGCGAGCCGTAGCGTTAACTCATGCCAATCACACCGCGAATCATCAAGCCGAAAGCCCGGAATCCACAAAATGCGTATATTAATGACCGGCGCGTCGGGACTAGTAGGCACTGCCCTAGCCGCAGAATTGCGCGCCGCAGGCGAAACAGTAAATCGATTCGTGCGCCCAAGCGCCGACCCAGCAGCGGTCAAGCCTCTGCCGTCAGGCGATGTAGCCTGGAATCCGGAAACCGGCGAAATGAATTTGCCCGCCGCAGAAAACGCCGATGTAGTAGTAAATCTAGCAGGCGCGTCAATCGGCGGCGGCCGCTGGACCACCAAGCGCAAAGCCCTACTGCGCTCAAGCCGCGTCGATCTGACCGAACATCTAGTAACCGCGCTGTCCCGCCTAAAATCCCCGCCGAAAATTTTCGTTTCGGCGTCAGCCATCGGATTCTACGGCGATCGCGGCGAAGAATCACTCACCGAAGCCAGCACCAGCGGCAACGATTTCCTGTCGCAAATTACCAGCGAATGGGAAGCCGCCGCGATAAAAGCCGAACAATTCGGAACGCGCACAGTGCTCGCACGCTTCGGAATCATCCTCTCGAAAAATGGCGGCGCCCTGCCGCAAATGCTCACGCCCTTCAAACTCGGCGCAGGCGGCAAACTCGGCTCCGGCAAACAATGGATGTCCTGGATATCCCTCGACGACGCCGTAAGCGCACTACGCATCGCGATTACCAATCCAAATTTCCGCGGCCCAATAAATATCGTCGCCCCGAACCCATCCCGTAATGCCGATTTCACTCGCGCGCTAGCCCAGGTCCTGCATCGCCCAGCAATCCTTCCAGCCCCCGCGTTCGCGCTGCGCCTAGCCCTAGGAGAAATGGCCGACGCGCTACTCCTCTCCAGCCAGCGCGTAGTCCCCGAAAAACTAACCCAGCAGCACTTCAAATTTCAGTATGCCGGCCTCGAATCTGCCCTGCGCCGCGCACTCCAGTAAAGGTCTCTGAGTCGTACGAACTTATCTTGTAAATACGGTGATATTCGTCAGGGCACAGCTTCAGTCGTGCCGTAAACTTCGCATTCCCTCGTCGGCTTTGCAGGTTGCGGAAAAAATTGAGCAGCAAGCAAATTCACCTGCGAAGGCAAAGACGCCGGAAATTTCAAATTTCAGATTTGAGATTTCAGATAGAAGAAACGGCAAATTCCAATGAAAAGGCGAGTATCAATGCGAATAGCAATGCAAAAGCAGATCCCTCACCCCTGAAGGGGTTCGGAATGACAGCGTTAGTGCTTTATTCCGCGTGTGGCCTGGTCGCGGGGCAAAACATGTCCTGGTTCCACCGCGTGGCAATCCTTACTTGCGTCGGGCTACAATGAAGTTGTGCGCGTGCGCGTTCTTTTCTTCGGCCAACTTCGCGAAATCACCGGCTTTACCGAGGACTATGCCGAGCTTTCCGACGGTGCTCGCATCGAGGATCTTTACGAGCGCTATGGGCGGCGGTTTCCTCGCCTGCTCGAATTTCGCGCGAGCGTCGCCGCTTCGATTAATCAGGAATACTCGACATTTCGCGCGCAGCTTGCCACCGATGATGAAGTTGCGTTTTTGCCGCCCGTGAGCGGCGGCCAGCAATCCGCAGCACGCACCAGCGATCTCTTCGAGCTTATGCGCAGCGCGATTCCCATCGATGAGATCTCGCGCAGCTTGCGCGCGCCGGAAGACGGGGCGCTGGTAGTCTTCGACGGATTCGCGCGCAATAATTTTCGCGGACGCGCCACGCTCTATCTGGAGTACGAAGCCTACGAAGAAATGGCGCTAGCGAAAATTCGCGAGATCGCGGCGCAGATGCACGAGAAATTCGCGATTCACCGCGTAGCTATCGTGCATCGCCTAGGGCGCGTGGAAATCGGCGAGAGTTCGATCCTCATCGCCGTCAGTTCGGCGCATCGGGCCGCCGCCTTCGACGCCTGCCGCTACGCCATCGACACTCTGAAACGCACCGTACCCATCTGGAAAAAGGAATTCTTCGCCGATGGCGCCATTTGGGCCGATGGCGAAGTTCCTCCCCCGACAGCCAATTCCGCTCAGGGTGAATCTATCTCTTAGATGAACTCAAAACAGCACCCAGCCGCGAAGTTGCTCGCGAAGGCCGTGCCCTGCATCGCCCTTTTGAGCATTGGAACTCTGACCTTTCGCGCGCTGGCCGCCGCACAATCAAATTCCGCGCCGCAAAAAGGCACGATCCGCGTCCAAACTAATCTCGTGAATGTTCTCACCACCGTCCAGGATGCCGACGGTCACCCCATTCTCGATCTACCCAAAGAGAGTTTTCAAATTCTCGAGGAGGGCGTGCCGCAGGAAATCACGCGCTTCGAAGCGGAGACGAGCCAGCCGCTCGATCTGGCTCTGATGATGGACACCAGCCTCAGCACCACCAAGGAACTAAAATTCGAAACCGAAACGGCCGCTCATTTCATTCATCAAGTAGTGCGGCCCACCGACCGGCTCTCGGTTTTCGAGTTTTCCGATGAGGTCACGCAGCTCTCCACTTTTTCTTCGGACATAAATTATTTGCAATCTGCCGCGCGCCGCATGACTGCCGGGTCAGGCACAGTTCTTTACGATTCGCTGGTCCTCGGCTCCCACGCGCTTGACCGGCTCACGCGCGATCGCCGCCGCGTAATCGTCCTCGTCACCGATGCAGGCGAAACTACCAGCTCCTCCAAATTCGACGAAGCCCGCCGCGCCGCGATTGCTTCCGGCGCCATGCTCTACTCCATCGTGGTCCGCCCCGTCCCCAATGAAAGCGGACGAAACACCGCCGGCGAGCACGCGCTCATCACCATCACCGATTCCACCGGCGGCGCGCTTTTCTATCTCGATACTTTCGATCAGTTGCAGGGATTGTTCGATCGCATCGATCGCGAGCTGCGCACGCAATATTTGCTGAGCTACTATCCCGCACCGCAGCCGCCGCCAAATGTCTATCGCCACATCGAGGTTCGCGTAAAGGGTGGAACGCCGTTACACTATCGCAAGGAGTATCTCTCCATAGGATTCGTGAAATGACCGACTCGAATTCAGACGCGGCACATTATCTCGGAGTGGCGGTGGAAACCGCGCGCGAAGCCGGCGCGATCCTGCGCACGGAATTCGATCGCCCCAAGAAAATTTCGTACAAGGGTGAAGTAGACATCGTCACCGAATCCGACAAGCGCTCCGAAGCAATAATCGTCGAGCGGCTGCAGAGTCGTTTTCCGAAGCACGCCATCATCGCCGAAGAGGGCGGTGGCGACGCGGAGAAACAGGCGCGCTATCGTTGGTACGTCGATCCGCTCGATGGCACGACGAATTTCGCGCACGGCTATCCGGTTTTTGCGGTTTCCATCGCGCTGCTGGATGACGGCGAGCCGCTCGTCGGCGCCGTTTACAATCCCATCTCGAATGAACTTTTCACCGCCGCTCGCGGACAAGGCGCGCAGCTGAATCAAAAGCCGATTCACGTTTCTGAAATCGCGACGCTTTCGAAAAGTTTGTTGTCTACCGGATTTCCGACGCACAAGCGCCAGTCGAATCCCAACATTCATTATTATTGGGAATTCACTTTGCGATCGCATGGCGTGCGCCGCGCCGGCTCGGCCGCTCTCGATCTTTGCTGCGTGGCTTCCGGGCGATTCGATGGCTTCTGGGAATTCGGATTGAAGTCCTGGGACACCGCCGCGGGAATTCTAATCGTGCGCGAAGCCGGTGGCACAGTCACCGATTTCGCCGGCCGACCTGGCCATCCGGGCGACAAAGAAGTATTCGCGTCCAACGGCGCGATCCATCAGGAACTGCTTACCATCGCCGCGGAAATCGCCGCGCGCCCAGCCACTATTCCTTAGCCGCATCGATGTGGAACCCGTCTATCTGCGGATTTCGCGCTCGGCTCCCGTAAAAAGCGATCGCATCGCCCGCCACACCAGCCGAATCGTGAACGCGACGACCACCAACGCAAGCAACACGATCGAAGCCGCGGCATAGGGATGCTTAGTCGCGAACCACACCAGAAAAATCGCGACGGCATCTTCGCCGAGACTTAATCCAATATTCGAAAGCGGTTCAGGCGAAGCCGTCACGGCAATTCGCGCCGCCGTTTTTCCGCCATGCGCGGCCAAGGCGATCACTCCGCCGGCCAGCGCACAGAGCGCCTGCTCGCCGGGCGAGAGTTGCGACGTGGCCAAATAAGCGATCAACGCTGCCACGGGAATGCGTACGAAGGTATGCAGCGCATTCCAGATCAGATCGAATGCAGGAACTTTGTCGCCGAAAAATTCCACCACAAATAAAACTGCGCTCGCGCCGATGATCCACCAACTCTCTAAGGCATGCAATGAAGCCGGCAAGACAATCGCACCGGCTCGCGCCAGCAGTCCGAGAGTGGCGATCGTCGCGTAGACGTTCAACCCCGCGGCGAAGCAAATCGCCGCAAGAATGGCGAAGGAACGTCCGCCGATTGGCGCCATCAAAGTTCGCACGCTGCGATTGTATTATTGTTTTTGGGGCGCCGTCGAATTAGCGGTTCTTACGAAGGTGGATGAAACCAACGAAGCAGACGTTGGGCTCGTCTTTGTAGGGTCCGGGCGTTATGGCGGGCCTCTTCAGGCACGATCTCGGCACAACCTAAGATCCTTGATGGAGCAAACGCTGCGGTTTATGGCGTTGATGCTGGCGACGGCGTTATCACTGCCGCTGGCTTAATTTGGTCGGGACGCGGGAACGCAAAGATGCCGAACGGATCGGCGGCGATGACCAGGCGGTCGGGCTCGACCAGAATAATATTCGGCTTGATCGACGCTTGCTCGGTCGAATAAAGCGAATAAACGCCCATGCGACCACCGTCTTTATCGAAATGGAAAAGTAAATTGCCCACTGCGGCCCACACTTCTTGATTCGAAGGATCCACGCCGATGGCATCGAATTCCGGGCGCATTTCTTCCTGGTGCGTGCGCATCTGAATCTTCAAGCTCGCGCGCACGCCGGTCGTGTCCCGATGCGCGTAAGCCCCGCCGTGCGATTCGCCTTCACCGCCACCGAAGCCGCCGCCACCTTCGCCTTCGCCGCCTTCGTGATGCATCATGCCGCCACCACCGCCGCCGAATTCCCGGCCGACGCCCGCGCCGCCATAGGCCCCAATTCCTTGATCAGTCGACTCCGCCGAACGCTCGCCCGGACCCGAGGGCCGCAAGCCAAACCTAAAGGTAGTGCCTTGCTGCTGGGTGATGAATTCTTTCTGCGGAATAGCGATTTCATAGGCCGCGTAGCCGTATTCGTCATATTTGCGGATGGTCGGGTCGGAAAGGTACAGCAGCGAATAATAAAAATGGCCGTCGCTATCCTCGGCAAAGAATCCGCGGTTCAATTGCGCATTGGGCGTGGTGATGTCAGCGGAATTCGAAGTTCCGCCGATGCTGCGCACGCGCCGGCCGCTGGCATCGAAGACGTCGACAAAGCGCGGCGATGCTAGGCTGGCCACTGCAATTTCTCCGCCCGGAAGCGCGGCCACGGAAACTGGCGCGATGACCGGAATCTTTCCCGTCAACTTGCCATCTGCCGCGTACATCTTGATTTCATTTGCGCCGCGATCCGCCACGTAGACGCGCCCCGCCGGATCGAGATACAAATCTTCGCCGAAAACAATTTTGGAATCGGGGCCCGGCTTGGCCGGGATCTGGCCGACTTTCGCGCCGGCGGGCGAATAAATTTCGACAGCATCGCCCGGCGCGGACAGCACGTAATAGCGCCCCGCTGCATCGCGCCGGACCGCGCGAATGCCAGGGCCTGCGTTGGGAAGCAGCCGCGCCCGCGCATTCAGATGCTCGGCATTTTCGGTGGTGTGAACGGTGACGTCCTGGCGCTGCGAAGAAATTCGCAAAGGCGCGTTCACCGTGGCGCCCGCACCCGAAGAAACCTGCACGCCTGCCTGCTCGAAGATTTCGAAGCCGGTAACGATCACGCGAATCTGATACGCGCCGGGAGCGACATTTTCGAAAACGTATCGGCCCTTATCATCCGTCGTCGCCACGCGCTCAACTTCATTGGCATCGATCAAATGAACCGTGGCCTTTGCTACCACCGCGCCGCTCGGATCCGTCACGGTTCCGCGAACCGCGGGCGCAGCCTGAGCCCACGCCGTCTTCGGCGCCGCCAGCAACACCCCAAGGATAATGATGCAGATTCTCCACGACACACTGATCTTCACACCCAGCCTCCATGCTTAGCAGGGCAACGGACTAACAGGAAGTTCGAACAGAATGCGCGCTTGAGCTCAGTCGTATCGTAAACCGTCAGCGGGGACTTGAACGGCCAACAGGTATTCCGCCCACACTCCCAACTATTCTTCGGCGCCCGGCAAAAAAAGTTCCCAAAATCTGCTCCGTGCGAACTTAGAGAGCCGCCGGCGGAATTGAGTTGCCTCGCATAAAGCCTACTCTGAAGCGCGTCGCGCGGCTAGTCTCACTTTGGTACATGCCTCGCTGTGCTGCAGAGGAAACTCTGGTACTGCGGTTGAATTGACGCCGTCGGTTTCGGTTGTTACGGTCAAATCAGAGATTCGAAACGCGATGCAGAAGCGCCCCACCCACGATCGCCGCCGCCGGCCACGCCTGGCTGATCCGATTCATCGCATGACCACGCGATGGCGCAGCGGAGGCGTCGAACAATATCCGCTGGGCAAAGACGGGACGAACCGCGCGCTCAAGCGCATGGGCAGCGCGTTCGAAATCACCCAGCACAATATTCGCCTCGAAATTCTCCCCGAGGCATTCCAAGGATTCCGCATCATTCAGCTCACCGATATTCATCACGGAGTTTTTCTGCCCGGCGAAATGCTGCGGCACGTCGTGGAGACGGTAAATGAGCTCGAGCCGGATCTCGTCGCGGTAACAGGAGATTTTGTAACCTACTCACGCGCCTACATCGACCCGGTCGCGGAAATTCTGGCGCACGTGAAAGCCAAGCACGGAGTGTTCGCGGTGCTCGGGAATCACGATTTTCGCGTCGGCGCCGACGAAATCACCGAATCGCTCGAGCGCGCCGGAATTTCCGTGCTGCGCAATGCGCACACGCGGCTGCGTCGCCGCGGCCAGTCGCTTTATCTGGCGGGTATCGACGATTGGAATTACCGCCCGGATTTGCCGCGGGCACTACGCGGCATTCCGAAAAATTCCTCGACCGTGCTGCTCTCGCACAATCCTGCAATTATTCAGGCCGCCGCGCAGGAAAAAATTGGCCTGGTGCTCTCTGGACACACGCACGGCGGTCAAGTAAACCTTCCGTTTTTAGGCAATATCTGGGGACGCTCGCCAGAGAAGTTGCAATTCAAAGTAGGCTGGGGCCGCTTGGGACATACTCAAATTTATGTCAGCCGCGGTATCGGCACGATCGTGTTACCGCTGCGATTTCGCTGCCCCGCCGAAATTCCGCAGCTGTCGTTGGAATCGTTACATTCCGCCGCGTGATCGCAAGACCTCGGCGTCTCACGCCCCTGTTTTAAATCCCTCGTAAAGTTTCACGAACACGGGCGTTACGCAAAAGCCCCAGGCGAAGATCGGGAAATCCTTGAATTTTTGCGGAGGCGTATAACGCTTGGACGCCTCCAAAGCGCCCACTCCGGCTTTGTACATTTTCTCGGCGTTTTCAGCCAAATCGTCGAATAGCGCGCGTTGGTCGGCGATGGCTTCCTGCCCGCAGAGTTCGCCGTGACCCGGGACGAACAGCGTGTCCTTATCATACGCAGCGAATTTCGCCAGCGCCGCGCGCCATCCGCTGATATTGGCGTCGAAAGTCACAGGAAATTTCGCGTCGAAAAGAAGATCGCCGGTGAAGAGGATATTTTGTTCCGGGATGTGCGCCGTCACGTCCGCAATGGTGTGCCCCTGGTAGGCTTCGAGAATAACTTTGGTGCCTCCGAGATCGATCGTTTTTGGAAAATCGGAAAGCGGAATCGGGCGATCCGGCAGCGCGATCACCGTGTTCAGCGCCGATTGCACCAATCCGGTGAAGCCGGCCAAATCTCCTTCGGCATGTTGCTTGTCGAGGTTGTCGGCGGCATCGTCCACTCGCTTCTTAAATGGCGCGAGTATCGCGCTCAATTCGCGGCCCTGCATGGCGACGTAATTCTTCTGCATTAGCGGGACGACTTCGGCGTGCGCCCAGATGGGAATATCGTGCGCGCCATAGGCCGCGTTGCCCAGCGAATGATCGAAGTGATAGTGCGTGTCCAGCGCACCGCTCACCGGAAGCTTGCTCACTGAGTGATAGGTCTCGAGCTGCAGTATGACGCCGCGCGGAGTGTGAAAGCCTTCAATCATCAGCGCGGAATCGCGCCCGATGATGAAGCCGCCATTCGACAGCGTTTCCAAGCCTTTCGAGGGATCGGAAATTGTGGAGTAGACGCCGTCGCCGATTTTGCGGATCGTCGCGTATCCTTTGTCCGCGATCGGCGTGGCGGCCACGCGCTTGTCCTGCAGAATGCTGTCGGCCAGCACCGGTGACGGCAAATAGCGCAGGAAAGCCGCGGCCGCTCCGAAGCAGGATGTCGTGGTCAGAAAGTTACGCCGGCTCAGCGGCGATTTTTCCCCGTCAGCGTGCAAGTGTGGCTTCATGGTTCCTCCTGGAATTTAGTGCGACGGCTCGCGGCCGAATTTTCCGGCAATTCGGAGCGCGGAAAGCGTATGAAAAGCCAAGTTGATTGTCAATTTTGGCGACGCGGCGTGAGGTTTGCGGCGGGTTTGTACCGCTGGCGTCCCTGCCGGCTCTTACGATCGGCTAGTCGGAAGAGGCAGTCGTCACGGGCGGACTTCAAAATCTAATCAATGCCTCCGTTCGACAAATCGCGCCGTCCACGATTTCGGCCTTAGCGAAATTTTTGTGCTCGTAAGAGCCGGCGGGGACGCCAGCGGTACGAAAGCGCGCTGCGTTGACTTGACTGGGCACGCGACCTAATATTGCCCCGCCTATGCCTGATTCATCCTCGTTTTCGGGGCGTACCATTTCGCATTACCGCGTGTTGGAGAAACTTGGCGGCGGCGGAATGGGCGTAGTCTTCAAAGCCCAGGACATCAAGCTCGATCGCTTCGTCGCCCTGAAATTCCTTCCTGATGATGTTGCCAAAGATGTGCAGGCGCTGACGCGCTTCCAGCGCGAGGCCAAGGCTGCTTCCGCCCTGAACCATCCGAATATCTGCACCATCTACGAAATCGACGACGATAACGACAAAGCCTACATCGTGATGGAGTATCTCGAAGGCCAGACGCTGAAGCATCGCATCGGCGGCCGCCCGGTAGAGATAGAGACGTTGCTCGATCTGGCCATAGAAATTGCCGACGCGCTCGACGCCGCGCACGCCAAAGGCATCGTCCATCGCGACATCAAGCCCGCAAATATTTTCGTCACCGAGCGCGGCCACGCCAAAGTTCTCGATTTCGGTTTAGCCAAAGTCGCGCCAAAAAAAGATGCCATGCGCGACGATGCCACGCAGGCCACCGCCGCGAATCTCGGTGCCAGTGAATTGGATCTGACCAGCCCCGGCACAGCCGTCGGAACGGTCGCGTATATGTCGCCGGAGCAATTGGGCGCCAAGGATCTCGATGGCCGCACCGATTTATTTTCCTTCGGCATCGTGCTGTACGAAATGGCCACCGGCACGCTGCCATTTCGCGGCGATAGTTCCGCGCTAATCACAAATTCAATCCTTACGCGCGCCCCAGTGCCGCCGCTGCGATTGAATCCCGATATTCCCGCGAAGCTCGAAGACGTGATCCTCCGCGCGCTCGAGAAAGACCGCACTCTGCGTTACCAAAATGCAGCCGACATGCGCTCGGAACTTCGTCGCCTGAAGCGCGATACCGAATCAAGCAGCCGCGCAGTACCAGCAGAAACTCCGCCCGCACCGGAAAAGTCGGGCGCAGTGCCCGCTGCGCACGAAGCATCGTCAGCCTCGCGCGTTTCGTCAGCCGCCACGCCGGTCGCAGCCGCAGGCTCAGGCAGCACGCACATTTCGGCAGCACCGCAGGTAGCCGCGGCAGAATCAAGCGTCACGTTTGTTCCCACTGCGATACAAGCGAAGAGCGCGCCGCCATGGAAAATGATTGGCGCAGGCGTCGCGATTCTTGCGTTGCTCGCCGTGGCAGGAGCGTACTTCTTCGGGCATCGCGCGCCGAAACTCACCGAAAAAGATTCGATCCTCCTGACCGATTTCACGAACACGACCGGCGATCCGGTCTTCGATGGAACGCTGAAGACCGCGCTTCAGGTAAGCCTTACTCAATCTCCGTTCCTCAATCTGGTCTCGCAGCAGGAAGTAGATCAAACGCTGAAGCTCATGGGGCGCCCGACGGATACGCGCATCACCCCGGAGATCGGCCGCGAAATTTGCCAGCGCGCCAATATTCAGGCCATGGTCCACGGCTCGATTGCCGGCCTCGGCAGTCAGTACGTCGTGACACTCGAGGCCGTCAACGCCGCCAACGGCAATTCGCTCGGCCAGGAACAGGCGCAGGCCGGCAGCAAAGAACAAGTGCTCGACGCTTTGGGAAAGGCCAGTTCGAGTCTGCGCGGAAAGTTGGGCGAATCCCTCAACTCGGTCCAGAAATTCGATAAGCCGCTCGATCAAGCCACCACGTCGTCGCTCGATGCGCTCAAAGCTTACTCAGAAGGAACCGGCGAAGCGCGCACTGGGAACAACCTGGCAGCTTTGCCTTTCTACAAGAAAGCCATTCAGTTGGATCCCAATTTCGCGATGGCGTATAGGGGCGCGGCCGTCGCTTTCAACAATTTGGGACAGGCGGAGACTTCCTTGGAGTACGACCAGAAAGCTTTTGATTTGAGGGACCGCGCCAGCGACCACGAAAATCTTGCCATCTCCAGCTTTTACTACCATCAAACAAATCAGATCGACAAAGCCCTGGCGACTTACGAGCAATATCAGAAGAGCTATCCACGGGACTCTCGCGCCTGGCTCAACGCAGGATCCTTGCGTAGCAGTCTCGGCGATTTTGAAAAATCGCTAGCGGAAAATCTCGAAGCGCTGCGCTTGGAACCAGAACAGGTCAACGGATACCAAAACGTTGCGGTTGCCTACATGGCTTTGAACCGCCTGGATGAAGCAAAGTCCATCTTGAACGCCGCTCTTCAACACAAGGTCGGAGGCTTTAATGTCCACGAATTCCTCGGACTTGTGGCGCTCGCGGAAGGCGACTCGGCAACAATGGCCAAAGAAGACGCTTTGGTCAGGGCGGATCCCAAAGGCGCGCTCGATCTTCTCGAACGCGATGCCGACTTAGCCGCCGCACACGGGGAGATGCGGCGCGCCGCGGATCTATTTAAAGACGCGGAAGACAAGGAACTCCGTCTCGATCTCAAAGAAGATGCGCTCAACGATGTCGAATCCGCGGCCCTGTTTGCAGCAATTGCCGGAAACCGCGCAGCGGCCACCAGCGGCGCAGACGCGGCAATCAAGCAGTCGCAAACGCCGACGCACGAAATGAACGTGGCCGACATTTATGCGCGCGTCGGCATGGACGCCAAGGCACGGCAACTTGTTGACGAGGCGGCCAAGCAGCGCCCGTTGGACTCATTCATTCAATCGGTGTTCGCCCCGATGGTCCGGGCAACGCTTGAAATGAATCAGGGGCACGGCGAGAAGGCCGCTGAGTTGATGAAAGCAGCCGAGCCTTATGACGGTTTCAATTCCGAGTCCATTTACACTCGCGGCAGCGCCCTCTTGATGGCGGGCCGCGGCGCCGATGCCGCCCACGAATTCCAAAGAATTCTGAATTTCAAGAATGCCTCTCCGCAAGACCCCATCGTTTCTTTCGCGCAGCTAGGACTAGCCCGCGCGTACGCCTCTCAAGGCGACACCGCAAAAGCCCGCGCCGCGTATCAAGATTTCTTCTCCCTATGGAAAGACGCCGACCCAGATGTACCGCTACTGCAGCAAGCCAAAGCCGAATACGCCAAGCTGAAATAATGGTTTGCATTCGTAGGGGAGGGTGCTTTAGCCCTCCCGCAGTTCGGCCCCGCCTTCTTTGGCATGTCTCCTCAATCGCGCTCTTAACTTAATCCGCAGCCATGACTTTTGCTGCGATGGCGGGGCTCGCAGGCTGCAGCAGTTCCGGCGGCGGCAATCCCGGGACGACGCCGGATACCTACACGGTTGCGGTGATGGCTTCGGGCGGCGGCACTACTCAGCCGATTAATTTCACGCTAGCCGTGCAGTAGGTTCACTTCTCTCGCGAAACTGGAACCCAAAACTCAAAACCCAATGCCACAACGGGCGGGAGGTGAACCCCCGCCCCTACCTTGACAGCGCGCTCAGCGTCGGGATACTGTCTCCCCACCAAAGTACCAAAGTTCTAAATTCCGGAGGGATAATGAAAATTGGAAGAGTGCTTGCAGGTATTGGTGTGTTGTTGTTTGCCGCGATGCCCGCGTTGGCGCAGAATAACCCGGGAAATATCGCATCGATCGAATTTCAGAAGCCGAAGAACGGCATGGTGAAGCAATACGAAGAAGGCCGAAAAGCCAAGGCCGCGTGGCACAAACAGCAGAACGATTCTCAGCCGTTGCTCGTTTGGGAAACTCTCACCGGCGACAGCACCGGAACGTATCTGGTCGAGCGCGTCGGGCAGCACTGGGCGGATCTCGATAAGCCGTCAGTGCCGGATGCGGCCGACCTGGACGAGTACCAGAAGCAGATCGGCATCTATGTGGAGTCGCTGGTCACGCGCTATTACGAGTTCTTGCCGAAAATCAGCAACCGCGAAGAGATGAGCTCGTTCCCCAAGTTTCTCGAAGTCATCATCTTTCACGTGCACTCGGGACACGAAGCAGATTTCCGCAGCGCCATCAGCCGCATTCACGAAGCCGGAGAGAAGACGAAATGGCCGTCGCACTATTCATGGTACGTGCTGGTGAATGGCGGAGTGGACGGTGAATACGTGCTCACCTTCTCCCATGCAAATTGGGCGGATTTCGAGGATAAGCCGGACGTGAAGCCTTACCGCGAGATGATTAAGGACGCTTACGGTCAAGCCGAAGCGGATTCGATCGTCAAGCGCCTCGATTCGTCAATCGAGATGAGCACCAGCACGATCATTCAATTTCGCCCGGATCTGAGCTACGTTCCGGCGAAGTAACACGGTATCGAGCAGCGCTTTAGGCTGATTCGTCTACGAGGAAGCCGCTCGGTCCGGCAGTTTGGATAGCGACCGGCGGCTTCCCCACAATTTTCCACCCGTGTAGGGGCCGGGGTTTACGACCGGCCCGGTGTCGCTTTGGGTTTTCGGTGTTGATGTTTCATTCGTAGGGACTTTGGCTAAATCGTCTCAGCGACGATCGGTCTCAGTGAGCAGCCGGTCCAATCCACGCAGTTTCAATCGCAGATTCCGACATGAGCGGCTGTCCCAGCACCGGCCAACGGCTCGGGATATCCCACTCCGCGTTCGGCGCTCGTTGCGCGATATGCAACACGATCCCACCAGGCCCCAGCGCAAAAAATTCCAGTCGCCCGTCCAAATTTCCAGAGACCGCGATATGCGTAAAGTGCCGCTGCCCCGCCATCACCGCCCAATTTCCGAAAGCCGCATTCTCGGATTTTTGGCTGATGTGCCAGGCCGTACCAACTTGCGCATTGAGTGCGAAAAGCTCGATGCGCCCATCCGCGTTTTTCGCCATTCCCAAATCGCTCAAGTCCCGCGCCGCGCCCATGCTCGACCATTTCCCGAACGCCGCGTTCGCCGCAGTCTGATAAATCGTCCAGGCGCTGCCGCTTTTTAAATCGGTCGCGAATAATTCTAGCCGCCCGTCCGCATTGGTGCCGGCTGCAATTTTGTAGAGCCCGCGCATGCCGGCAACATTCGTCCAGGCTCCCAGCGCCGCATTCGGAGTGCTTTGCCACGTATCCCAAATGCTGCCGTCCTCGGCCTTCACCGCGAAAATTTCCAACCGGCCGTCGGCATCATTGCTTGCAGCGATTTCCGTCAGTCCGCTCGCGTCGCCCATGCGCTGCCAATGCACGAACGCGGCATTCGGCGTGGTTTGCCAGGCCGTCCACGCGCTGCCGTCCTCGGCTTTCAGCGCAAATACTTCCAAGCGGCCGTCGGCATTGCGCCCCAGCGTGATTTGCGAAAATCCCGCGGCCTTTTCCATTCGAGCCCAATCTCCAAACGAGCCGTTCGGCGCTTTCTGCCACGT
Organism: uncultured Acidobacteriota bacterium; assembly: GCA_963792515.1. Classification (GTDB taxonomy): domain Bacteria; phylum Acidobacteriota; class Terriglobia; order Acidiferrales; family UBA7541; genus Palsa-147. The sequence goes on from CAWBWG010000014.1 coordinate 78,127, forward strand.
GTGCCACACGCCGCCTTCCTGAATATCGATCGCAAATAATTCCAACCGCCCGTCGGCGTTGTTGCTCACCGCGATACTTTTTATCCCCGGACCGCCCACACTCGCCCACGCATTCGTCCACTCGCCATTCGGTTTTTTCTGCCACACGTCGTAGGCCACGTGATCCGCGCCCACGCCAAAAAGTTCCAGCCGCCCGTCCGCGTCATGCGCCACAGCAATCGATTCCACGGGCACGCCCTGCGCTTTCGCCAATGGCAGCCACCCGGCAAAAAATACCGCCGCCACAAGCGGCATGATGCAGTTTCTTCGAAGTCGATTTTGATTTGGGAATGTACCCGAGACCGTCATCGCCTCTAGTTTGCCCCTCTCCCGCGCACAGTCAATTCCAAAGTACCGCCGGCGTCCCTGCCGGCGCCTCTGTAAACGCGATCCGATATCGCCCCAAAATGCACAATCGACCAAGCCAACGTAGCGCTGGCGTCCCGCCGGCTCTTACGAGCGCAAATGCGACCGAAGGCACCCACCACGCTCGGACCACAAACGCAACCAAGTGCAAGCGGTTTTCGTGTTCGCGCGCCGTCGCGGACGCCAGCGCTACTCACATTGACGCCACCAAATCCGAATGCTAGCCTCGCTCACCTCTCGCCGCATGCGCGCCGTCGACATCATCCGCAAAAAACGCGACGCCGGGGAACTAACCCGCGAAGAAATCGAATTTCTAATTCGCGGCGCCACCGACGATTCCGTCCCAGACTATCAACTAGCCGCCTGGCTAATGGCGGTAGTCTGGCGCGGCATGACCCAAGCCGAACTAGCCGCCCTAACCGAATCCATGCTCCACTCCGGCCAAGTCCTCGATCTATCCGATGTCCCCGGCGTGAAAGTCGATAAACATTCCACGGGCGGCGTCGGCGACAAAACCTCGCTCGTGATCGCCCCAATCGTAGCCGCCGCAGGCCTGCCTGTACCAATGATCAGCGGCCGAGGCCTCGGCCACACCGGCGGCACTCTCGACAAACTCGAATCCATCCCCGGCTTCAACGTCAATCTCTCCCTCGCCGATTTCCGCCGCGTGCTGAAAGAATGTGGCTGCGCGTTGATCGGCCAGACGCCGGAAATTGCACCGGCCGACAAAAAGCTGTACTCGTTGCGCGATGTTACGGCCACGGTCGAGAGCCCCTATCTAATTTGCGCCTCGATTATGAGCAAAAAACTTGCCGAAGGAATCGACGCGCTGGTCCTCGACGTGAAAACCGGCAACGGCGCATTCATGAAGCAAGAAAAAGACGCAGTCTATCTAGCGGAGTTAATGGTCGAGACCGGCCGCCGCATGGGAAAAAAGATGATCGCGTTGATCACTGACATGGAGCAGCCGCTAGGCCGCAAGGTTGGCAACGCGCTCGAAGTAGAAGAGTGCATCGAAGTCCTAGCCGGAGGCGGCCCGGACGATTTGCGCGAGCTATGCCTCGATCTCTCCGCCTGGATGCTCACGCTCGGCGGCAAATGCGCGAAAGTTTCCGAAGGCTGCGAAATCGCGGCCGAATTAATCGCAAATGGCCGCGCCCGTGATAAATTCCGCGAGATCATCCGCCTGCAAGGCGGCGATCCCAAAGTCGTCGACGATCCATCGCGGCTGCCGAGAGCGAAGCACACCGCGCACGCCATCGCGATCAAGAGCGGCTACGTCACCGCCATTCGCGGCGAGCACGTCGGCATCGCCAGCATGTTGCTCGGCGGCGGGCGCGAGAAAAAAGAAGATTCAGTCGATCCGGCCGTGGGTATCGTGCTCGAGAAAAAAGTGGGCGACGAAGTGAAAGCTGGCAGCTCACTCTGCACCATTCATTTCAATTCGGAAGCGCGCAAAGGCGAGGCGCTCGCGATGCTCGGAATGAGTTTTGAAATTGGGCCGACCAAGCCGGCGGCGCGTCCGCTGGTGCGCAGAATCATTGGCGCGAAAGAGCTGGCGTAAACGCGGAGGCACGGATGCACCGATTCGTAGGCGTCCTCGGCATGTTGACGATGATGGCCCTGGCCTGGCTATTCTCCACCAATCGCGCCGCCATCAGCAAAAAAACCGTAGCCTGGGGTCTCGCGCTGCAAATCACCTTCGCCTTCATCGTCATGCGCTGGGAATACGGCCGCTTGCTATTCCAAAAAGCCGGCGCCGGCGTGAACTGGCTCCTAGATTTCGCCTTCTACGGCTCGTCCTTCGTCTTCGGCGATCTAGGAAAAAAAGGCTCGCCGCAAGGCTTCATCTTCGCCTTCCAAGTTCTCCCCACAATTATTTTCATAGCCGCAGTTTTCGCCCTGCTCTATCACTGGGGCATCATGCAGCAAATCATCAAACTAGCAGCGTGGGCTATGACGCGCCTTATGGGCGCCAGCGGCGCCGAATCGCTCAACGTAGCAGCCAGCATCTTCATGGGCCAGACCGAAGCCCCGCTAACGATCCGCCCGTTCCTCCCCGATCTCACCAAATCCGAACTCATGACCGTAATGACCAGCGGCATGGCCCACGTCTCCGGCGGAATCATGGCCGCCTACATCGCCTTTGGAATCGAAGCCAAGCATCTTCTAGCCGCAGTAATCATGACCGCGCCCGGAACAATTTTGCTGGCAAAGATGCTGGTACCCGAAACAGAAGTGCCGAAAACCGGCGGCAAAGTTGAGATGGCCGAAATCGAGCGCGACGCCAACACGCTCGGCGCCATCGCGCGCGGCACCAGCGACGGTCTGAGCCTGGCAATCAATGTAGCCGCCATGCTGATCTCTTTCATCGCCCTGCTTTTTCTGATCGACGGAATCTTCGGCGGTATCCACGCCTATATAGGATGGTTTCCCGCCAGCCTCGAACAGGTATTCGGCTGGGTCTTCGCGCCGATAGCCTGGCTGATCGGAATCCCCTGGCATGATTGCCGCACCATCGGCAATCTACTCGGCCTCCGCACCGTAACGAACGAACTGATCGCGTTCCAGCGACTCGGCCCGATGAAAGACTCACTCGATCCGCGCTCCTTCACCATCGCGACCTTCGCCCTCTGTGGCTTCGCAAATTTCAGTTCCATCGGCATCCAAATCGGCGGCATCGGCGCCCTCGCCCCCAATCGCAAAGCCGATCTAGCCCGCCTCGGCATCCGCGCCATGCTCGCCGGAACGATGGCCAACTTGATGTCCGCCTCAATCGTAGGGATCATGCTGAAATGATGGCGCGCGCCGCAAAAAGCAAAAACGACGCGAGCGGAGAATTCGCCCGAGCCTCGCGCGCCGCAAAATTCATTCTCGGCAAAACGCGCCTGCGTCCACGTGTCGCTACAGTTCTAGGTTCAGGCCTCGGCGCGTTCGCCGATGAACTAACCGGCGCCACGAAAATTCCCTACGAGAAAATTCCCGGATTCCCGCGCTCCACCGCCGAAGGCCACGCCAGTCAACTCGTAATCGGAAAAGTGGGCGATGTAGCCGTCGCCGCAATGCAAGGCCGCGTGCATTTCTACGAAGGCTATCCGCTCCACGATGTAATTTTCCCCATGCGCGTACTCGGTCGCCTCGGCATCCGCGGCGCCATCCTCACCAACGCCGCCGGCGGCATCAACACTGATTTCAACCAAGGCGCGTTAGTTCTAATTCGCGATCACATCAATCTACAAGGCTCCAATCCACTAATCGGCCCCAACGACCAGCGCTTCGGCCCACGATTCCCGGACATGACGAAAGTCTACTCGAAAGATTATCGCCGCATCGCCGAAGAAGAATCGCGCCAGCTAGGCTTCGAATTATCCGAAGGCGTCTACGCCGCTCTAACCGGCCCAAGCTACGAAACCCCCGCCGAAATTCGCTACTTGCGCACGATCGGCGCCGATCTCGTAGGAATGTCCACAGCCCCAGAAGTAATCGCAGCCAGCCACATGGGCATCCGCGTCCTCGGAATTTCCTGCGTAACGAATATGGCCGCAGGAATTCTAGATCAAGCAATCAATCACGCCGAAGTATTGGAAACCGGCGAACGCGTAAAAAAGCATTTCATAGCTCTCCTGCGCGCCGTACTCCCGCGCATCGCCGCGGATGTAGCAGGCAAGTAAGAACTCAACACAGGATCTCCGATGAGCGACGAGAATAAATTAATCGAAGCAGCCCGCGCGGCGCGCGAAAATGCCCACGCCCCCTATTCGAATTTCCGAGTAGGCGCCGCCGTTCGCACAAAATCCGGCAAAATTTATACCGGCTGCAACATCGAAAATGCCAGCTACGGCCTAACCCTGTGCGCCGAGCGCGTAGCAATCTTCAAAGCCATGTCCGAAGGCGAACGCGAATTCGAAGCCATAGCAGTAGTCTGCGACACCGAAAAACTAACTCCCCCCTGCGGCCCCTGCCGCCAAATCATTTGGGAATTCGCCGGCGACATCCCAGTAATCCTCGCAAATCTAAAAGGCAAGGTTGAACGCGAAACCGCAGCAAAGCTATTACCACGCCCGTTCGACCGGTCATTTCTATGAAGGCAACAACCCGTACCGCCGTCTATAGGCGTCCCTGCCGGCTCTTTTGCGATGTATAAATTGGGAACCCGCTGGCCGGAGAGAACCATTGCGGAACTGAAATGAATAAAACGAGACAAGTATCAATATATTTCACCGGCGTGTTCGCACTTGTCCTCGCAGCCGCAATCTGCGCGCTACCACTCAACGCGAACCCACAGAAAGAGCACGCCGATCTAATCGTCTCCGGCGGCACCGTAGTAACCATGGACGCCACCAAGCAAGTAATCGAAGACGGCGCAGTAGCCACCCGCAACGACGAAATAATCGCCGTAGGCACCCGCGAAGCCCTGACCAACCGCTTCGTAGCGACCCGCACCATCGACGCTCACAACAGAATCATCATGCCCGGCCTAATCAACAGCCACGCCCACGCCGCCATGAGCCTCTTCCGCGGCATCGCCGACGATCTCTCCCTCGATGACTGGCTGCACAAATTTATTTTCCCAGCCGAAGCCAGAAACGTAACCCCAGATTTCGTAGCCTGGGGCACACGCCTCGGCATCCTGGAAATGCTGCGCGGCGGAATCACCGAATACGCCGACATGTATTATTTCGAAGACGACGTAGCCCGCGTAACAAAAGAAGCCGGCATGCGCGGCGTCCTCGGCGAAACGGTCATCGATTTCCCCGCCCCCGACAATAAAACGCTAGAAGCCGCCTTCATTTACACTCAAAAATATCTCGATCACTGGAAAAACGATCCGCTAATCGTAGCTGCAGTAGCCCCTCATTCGATTTACACCTGCTCAGAAAAAACGCTGCAGGATTCTGCCGCCCTGGCCCGCAAGAACAGCGCCCCAATCCTGATTCACATCGCCGAAGCTCCCTTCGAACTAGAACAAAGCCGCGCCAAGCACGGCCTAAGTCCAGTAGCCTATCTCGGCAAAATCGGCGTGCTAGGCCCGGATGTTCTCGGCGCGCACTGCATCTGGATCAACGCCGCCGACATCGCCACGCTCGCGCACTTCGGCGTGGGCTGCTCGCACAATCCCTCAAGCAATATGAAAACCGCCGCCGGAGTAATGCCGGTAATCGAAATGCGCGAAGCAGGCCTAGCCGTAGGTCTAGCCACAGACGGCGCCGCCAGTAACAACAACCTAGATCTATTCGAAGAAATGGATCTAGCCACCAAGCTGCAAAAAATCTCGCGCATGGATCCGCAAGCGCTACCAGCCGAACAAGTAGTAGAAATGGCCACCATCGACGGCGCCCGCGCGTTACACCTCGAAAAGCAAATCGGCTCACTCGAAGCCGGCAAAAAAGCCGACCTCATCATCGTGGACATAAACGCCCCGCACGCCACACCCATGTACAACGTCTATTCCGAAATCGTTTTCGCACTGAAGGCCACGGATGTACGCACAGTGATAATCGCAGGCCGCTCAATCATGGAAGAAAGAAAAATGCTAACGCTCAACGAAGAAGAAATCCTGCAAAGAGCCAAGGAGTACCAAAAAAAGATCCTAGCGTCGCTGGCCGCTCCCTCTGGAAATTAGCGCGTTCTCGTAGGGGCCGGGGTTTACTACCGGCCCGGCCTGGCCCTAGGTTTTGTTCGCCTTTTTTCCGAACCTGTCTAGCCGCTGCGGACAGTCCGATGAGCCACGCAAGTGGTTTATGAGCTGAATTCAACGAAAAAACGGAAGGCACTAATGAAAAACAAACTATCCGCAACATCCCGCGCGCTGACCGCAGCAATCCTGCTGCTATTCGCCGCGCTCACTTGCGTCTATTCGCAAAGTGTTTCGCCGGTAATCACCGTCGAGCACAGTCCAAATTCCGCCGCGCAGCAAGCCAAGCACTATGTAGTCCTCATCTCCTTCGACGGCTACCGCTACGACTACCCCAAGCTATACGGCGCCACGCATCTTCAATCCATGGCCGCGCACGGCGCCAGCGCGCCCGACGGAATGATCCCATCCTATCCGTCCATCACATTCCCCAATCATTTCACGATCGTCACCGGCCTCTACCCTGAGCATCACGGCATCGTAGCCAATGAATTCTACGATCCGCAGCGCAAGCAGCATTACGCCGCCAGCGATCCAAAAACAAATCTCGACGGAAGTTGGTACGGCGGCGTCCCGCTCTGGTCGCTCGCGGAAAAGCAGGGCATGCGCACCGCCTGTTTTTTCTGGCCTGGCTCCGAAGCAGAAATCGCCGGCGAGCGCCCCACCTACTATCTCCATTTCGACAATAGTTTCCCGGACGAAAAGCGCGTCGATCAGGTAATCGACTGGCTAAAGCTTCCGCCAGCGCAACGCCCCCACTTCATCACTCTATATTTTTCCAATGTCGATCACGCCGGCCATGTCTACGGCCCGGATAGTCCGCAAACCGCAGACGCAGCCCGCTACCTCGATGGCGTCCTCGGCAAACTAGAATCGAAGCTGGACGCACTCAATCTGCCGATAGATCTGATGGTGATCGCCGATCACGGAATGGAAAAAATCCAAGGCGACTGGATCGATCTCGAGCGTTTCACCAATCTCGCGGATTTCGAAACCGAGGGCACATTCATCTATCCAAAAAGCGAAGCTGCCGCGGCCAAAGCCTACGAGCAACTGCACGGCGCCAGCGACAAATTCGAAGTCTATCGCCGCAGCCAGTTCCCCCCGGAATTGCATTTCAACAGCACGGAGCGCTCTGGAGATCCCGTCGTGCTAGCGACCGGTCCTTACCTGATTCGCGCACGAGCTCTCGGAAAGCCCGACACCGCTACGCTGAAGGGCACGCATGGATTCGATCCCTATCGCATGAAATCGATGCGCGCGATTTTCTACGTGGAAGGGCCGGACATTCGCGCGGGCGCGACGGTAGCGCCGTTCGAAAATATCCACATCTATCCGCTGCTAGCAAAAATTCTCGGACTGCAAATCGGCGAAATCGATGGCGACGCAAAGGTGCTGCAGGGCATCCTGAAGGTCCAACCGGCGAACTAGAGGCCGCTCCAACAATCTCGAGCGCGAATCCGCCGCGCCAAAAAATCTCACTCGCTATCGGCCGCTTTCGTCGAACGCGCCCGGATCAACTTCACCGCCGAAGTCCGCAAAGTCTCGGGAACATTCTTATTCGCGCCCACATGCTTCAAATCGTTAGGAGTCAATCGCACCAGCAATCGCAGCGAAATATCCAGCGGCGTCTTCGGATTATTCGAAAGATTCTTCACAATGACGTAGTTCTTCATGAAGTTGCGATTCATGGCGATCAATCGCAGCACGTCAACGCTAAGATTCGTCTGCCCCGCAAAGCTTTCCACATCGGGCTCGGTCAGTCGCGGCGATTGCAACACCGCGCGCTGAATAATCTTATTCGAATCCCGAATCAGCGCCGTGCGTGCCTCGCGCGGCCCTTTGATCGCCAACTGAATCCGTTGCACCACGTTCATCCCCGAAATTTTCTGGATCAAAGTGCGGCGCCGGTTCGCATCCATCTCCAGATTCTTGGCAGCGTCTTCCAGCGCCTTCGCCTCGGGCAGCCCCGAATTCAATTCCGCAATCAAATCGCGCTGCTCTGCCGTGGCATGAGGACAGCTCGCCAGCGCCTCCGCCAATTCCAGCGAAAGCGAAAGCCCGTTCAAATCATCAAGAATGGCCTGCACGCCGGCAGAAGTAAGGTATTGCGCCGCGCGCGCAATCAAATCCCGCGGGCATTTGTGATTTTTCGCGAGAGCATCAGCGATTCCAGGCTGATCAGCAATTTCGGAGGCGCAGTAATCGAAGAGGCGCTCGTCGGCATCGGGCTTGCTCACCGCCGCAGCAAAAGTCTGCGGCGTCACTCCCATCAGCGAGCGCGCCGCACGAACCGCAATGTCGCCGTCGGCATCCTCCGCGAGAATCACCATCATTTCCGCGCGATCTTCCGGCGAAAGCGACAAACTCCCCGAGCACACGGCAAGCTTGCGCTCTTTGCGTGCGCGGTTGCCGCGTATTTCCGCGCGGACATCATCACCAGCAACTGTGCTAATGCGATCCTCCGGGGCTGTCTCGGAGATCCTTCCGAGTAAGTGTGGCGTGGCCAGGGCGGCCCGGCGTGCCGAGCGGGCCCATGGTCTTCCCATTCAATTCCATCAGGACTGCGGAAGAATCGCTAGTGGAGACTTTGAAGTCGTCGTGCGCAAAGTAACTCTGCGTTTCGCCCGCTTCGATCCATCCAGAGTATTCCGGATGGCCGTCGGCGATCACGCGCACGCGAGTTTTCCGCGCGGCTTCAATTCGCAATTCAAGTTTCTCGGAAGAAGGCGCAGCATCCACGGCGACGACTGACGCCGCGGAGTGCTCAGCATCCGACACGTCGTGGGGCGCAGACGCCGCACTGTTCGTCCCAACCGTGGAAGTAACCACCGCTTTTCGCCCGTCAATCGGAGATGCGGCACCAGACCGCGGCGCATCGATCTGCGCCGATGCTTCAGCCGCGCTCGCCACCGGCGCGGCATCGTTGTTCGGCTTCGCATTCACGTGCGCGATACCGCCCCAACGCCTCACCGCAAGCCATCCGCCGGCCGCGAGAATCACGATGAGCGCAAGAATCAGCGCCGCCGGCACCCATTTCCGCGGCTGCTTCTCCAGATCGTGTACCCACACATTCACCGTCGGATGATCGTTCGTCACCAACGCATATTCAGAAATCAATCCGTCTTCATTCAACCCCAAATAACGCGCCACGGTCCGAATAAATCCGCGCGTAAAGACGCCGCGAGGCAGCTGATCCCACTGCTCGTTCTCCAACGCCTCAAGAAATTTGGTATTGATGCAGGTAGCGACGGAAACTTCGACAAGGGAAACGCCTCTTAACTCACGCTCGCGTTTCAGACGCTCGCCGAAAGGTGTGGGTGGCATCCGTTCGAATAAATTCTCTGGAGACAAAATATAGGCGCGCGCCGTGAGCGTGTCAATGCGCAGAAAGTCGCGAATCGGGGCATCCCACGGCTGTCCGAAAGTACAGGTCGCGCCGCACTCCAGATTCCGTATGGTCTTTACGGCAAGATTCCCCGCGTTTGCGTTGCAGCTTTTCCAAAAGCTTCTCTATAATGGAAAAGTCTGGCTCAAATGCCCGTCCCTTCAGGGCTTTTATCGTCTGCGGTCGTGTGCGAATCGTGAGCGAATCGAAAACTTTCAGCGGCATCGAGCGCCGGCGCAATCCGGGAGGCGAAGTCGAACTCCCGAACGCCACCGAAGTCTCGATTTTCCATGAGTTGGGCAAAGCGCTCACCTCTTCGCTGCAGCTCGATCAAGTTCTCCGCACCATCATGGAGAAAATTAACGAATTTCTCCGCCCCGATACCTGGTCGCTTCTATTAATGGACCAGGACAAGAACGAACTCTATTTCCAAATCGCCACAGGCGCCGGCGCCGAGGCGCTGCGCGATGTCCGCATAAAAGTAGGGCAGGGAATCGCCGGCTGGGTAGCACAAAGCGGCGAAGTAATCGTAGTTCCAGACACCAGCAAAGATTCGCGCTTCTTCGCCAAAGTCGACGAAAAAACCAAAATGGAGACTCGCTCGATCGTCGCCGTCCCCGTCCGCTTCCGCGATCAATGCCTCGGCGTAATCGAGCTGATCAATTGCATCGGCGAAGAAGGTTTCAGTCCTCGCGATCTAGCGCTGTTGGAAGCTCTAGCGGACTACGCAGCAATCGCTATCGAGAATGCGCGCCACGTCCATCGCATCCACGAGCTGACCATCAAGGACGATTGCACCTGCCTCTACAACGCGCGCCACTTGAATTTCATTCTCGACACCGAAATCTATCGCTCCAATCGCTACGCCTTCGAATTCTCGCTACTTTTCATCGATCTAGATCATTTCAAAGCCGTCAACGACACCCACGGCCACCTGGTAGGCTCGCGCCTTCTAGGCGAAGTAGGCGAGATGATCAAAAATAGCTGCCGCCAAATCGACATGGCTTTCCGCTACGGCGGCGACGAATTCGTAGTCCTACTCCCGCAAACCTCAAAAGAAAACGCCATCCGCGTAGCCCATCGCCTGCACAAAAGAATCCGCGACACAATCTGGCTAACAGCCGCAGGCCTGGAAGTAAAAATCACAGCCAGCGTAGGCGTAGCCTCCTACCCAGGCGACTCAAAAACCAAAGCCGACTTGCTGCACCTAGCCGACGAAGCCATGTACAACGTAAAAAACACAACGCGCGACGCTGTCCTAGCCGCCACAGTAAACACCCTACCGATAGCCTAAACTCAGCCGCGCCTCCAAACGTCGGGGGCGGGTTCACCACACCTCCGTTTTAGCCGTGGGTGTTCTTCAGGTAGCAGCCCTCTGCTTCAGCAGGGGGAGGAGTGCTTTAGCACTCCGAAAAAGCCCGCAATTGATCGACGCGCTTTAGCGCTGGGCTCGAGCAGCGGCGTTTGCGCCGCGACGATGCCCCGCGCGAAAACGTAGCCCATTTGCCTCTGCGTCCCCCGATCCCATATTTTCATCCGCGCGAAAGCGCGGCCCTCCGAACGTAGGGCCCGCGCTTTATGCCGGGCCTCTTCATGCAATATCGCGCTACATTCCGAATCGCGTCGAACCGTGATCCCCCACTCCATGAATCAAGGCGCGCAACCACGCCGAACAGGAGTAAAATACCCACCCATAAACTCCAGGAGCCACAAATGAGCACCGAATCCACCGGCAAGCGCATCGGCGATTACGAAATCCTAGGCGAACTAGGCAAAGGCGGCATGGGCCGCGTCTACAAAGTCCGCAACGTAATCTCCGACCGCGTAGAAGCGATGAAAGTCCTGCTCCCCGATCTAGCCGGCCAAAAAGATCTGGCCGATCGTTTCCTGCGCGAAATCAAAATGCTAGCCAGCCTCGATCACCCCAATATCGCCGCCCTACGCACCGCCTTCACCGCAGAAAATCAATTAGTAATGATCATGGAATACGTAGAAGGCGAAACTCTAGCCGCCCGAGTAGAGCGAGGCCCAGTCCCCGTACCCGACGCCCTAAAATATATGGACGACGCCCTCTCCGCCCTAAGCTACGCACACAAACAAAACATCATCCACCGCGACGTTAAGCCCTCGAACATGATGGTCACCCCGCAAGGTCTCCTCAAGCTCATGGATTTCGGCATAGCCCGCAGCGGCAACGACAAAAATCTAACCGTGACCGGCACCGCCCTAGGCTCGCTAAACTACATGTCCCCAGAACAAATCCAAGGCGGCGCAGTAGACGCCCGCTCCGACATTTATTCCCTAGGAATCGCTCTCTATGAAATCGTAACCGGCAAGCAACCGTTCAAGCGCGACAGCGATTTCGCCATCATGGCCGCGCACATGAAAGAAATGCCGCAGCATCCCATCGAGCTGCGCCCCGACATGCCGCAAGGCCTAAACGACATAATCCTGATGGCCATCGCGAAAGATCCGAACCAACGTTTCCAAACCGCCGAAGCCTTCCGCGGCGCAATCAACAGCGTCCGGGAAAATCTAAGCGGCCAACCAGTCGCCACAGCGTCGATAGCCCCACCAGCGTGGACGCCCACTCCAGCAGTAGCGCAACCAGCCGCCAGCGCCACTCCGCCAAAAATCCCCACGCAACAAATTCCCCCGCCGCAACCAACCGCCCATCAAATGCCGCCGACTGTAATCGTAGCCGCACAAACCAGCAGCCATCGCGGCCTCTACATCACGCTAGGCGCAGTAATCGTGTTAGTAGTGCTAGTAGCAGCAGGCTTCACCGTCCCGCGCTATCTAAAAGCCCGCGCCAGCAGCGGACAATCCGCCCTACCATCGCAGCCGCAACAAATCTCGAACCAGCCCCCAGCCGCCGCAGCCCCGCCCGCCAACGCAACCCGTCAGCACGCCAACCGATTCAGCTCCCAATCTCTCCACAGGAAACTCAGCCGCCACGCCAGCCCCAACGCCAGCGGTAGACCCAGCCGCAGCAGCCAAATCCGCCGCAGCAGCGAAGCGGAAACAAGAGCAAGCAGCAGCCACAACAGCCGCCAATCAAGCCGCCGCCGACGCAAAAGCCCAAGCCGAAGCCCAAGCCCGCGCCGTAGAACAAGCCCGCCAAGCAGCCCTAGCCGAAGCCGAACATCAAATGGATCAACTCAACGGCCGCGCCGCCTCAGTAAAAGCCAGCCTAGCCACTCTAAAAAATTCCATGTCCCAACAAGGCCTAGGCCTAAGAGGCGACATGGTAGCCGCCGAAGCCCGTCTAGACACGGATATGCAAAAAGCCCAACAAGCCCTAGACGCCCAAAATCCCGATCGCGCCCAGCAGTACATAAAGCAAGCCGACGCCGAAGTAGAAAAGCTAGAAAAATTCATGGGCCATTAAGCTGCCGCAAAGCACGGAGATGCGTCGCCAGGGGGTGACTTCGCTGATGCCGCAATCGCCTGATTTCCGATTACGCTAGTTATGGCAGTACGGTACATGTAGAACGTCATTCGGTAAACACACGCGCATGAATACGGTTACTCGGCGGACGAACAAGCGTTTCGGAATATTTCTCAAAGCCACCGCGTTGCTCGGGGTCGGATTTTTGGTCGCTGCCGCGTATTTTTACTTCGACGCGATCCGGGACGAAGCGCTGAACTTGCGGCCCTTGACTCTTCCGGTCTCTCTGATACCTGGGACGATCAAAACTCCGGAATTCAAGGCTGATGTTGACTCTTGGGATTACGAAATCGCCCTCGACCTCGAGTCGAGGGTTGACAGGCAGCAGGCGGATTGCTTCTTTGGGGATGAAGCCAATCCCGGCGGGTGCAAAGGCATCCGGAAGCCGATTGACATTTCCTGGGAACTATTCGACGGCGGAAAGGTCGCTTTTCAGGGAAACTCTGGAACTTCTGCGGGGATGACTGAGGTGTCCTCAGACTTATTCGAGCGGAAAATCGGAACATTCAGGGCGCGAAGAGGGCACGACTACATGATTGTCCTGCACGTTAATCGTGATGCATCCGAACTAAACATTGCTCACCCGAAAATCATGGTCCAGATTCCGCGGGGCTATTGGGAGGATCACTTGATGGGGATAGGCTTTGGGAAGTTGTTCGCAGGCATATCGGGTGTGATTGGCACGACGATCCTCGTTAGTGCGTTCGCCATTTCCAGGCTGACGAGAGGATGAACTCCGGTGGCCATGAATGAAGGATGTCGCCCTGTTGCGTGCCTTGATTGCAAATAGGTGTTGATAAAGTCTCGTCCCACCAAAAATCGGCCCTGGCTGCGGCAGGCTAACCCCCGGTCAGTCGGATTATCGGAAACTGGCCCGCTGCCGTTTTCCTCATCTTCTTGATTCGACCTCGCCAGCGTGCTAGGCTGCGCTGGATTCCGCATCAGCTAAACTCAAGTCTCCGGCCAAGCGGCGCAAAGCATACGCGCCCGGCCGTTAGCCCGATTCAGAGCAAGCACGCAGCAAGCGAGGACGAATGGCGAATGATGCGCTGGGAATGATCGAGACCAAAGGCCTGATCGGCTCCATCGAAGCCGCCGACGCCATGGTCAAAGCTGCCAACGTCGTGCTAATCGGCAAAGAATATATCGGCTCGGGCTACGTCACCGTAATGGTCCGCGGCGATGTAGGCGCCGTAAAAGCCGCCACCGACGCAGGAGCCGCAGCCGCCCGCCGCGTAGGCGAGTTGGTAGCCGTACACGTAATCCCGCGCCCGCACGAACTCGTCGAGCAAATTCTCCCAGGCGGCTCGCACAGCGGCAGCGGCGCCAAGAAATAATTAGCGCTCGGAGCGTCAGCTCCGGCAAACGCATCGCAAGCAAAACGCTGTCATTCCGAGGAGCGAAGCGACGAGGAATCTGCTCTTATCCCGAGCGCGAACTGAATTCGTTGTTCTAGTCCCGCGAGGTTTGGCCTTTTGAGTTTGCACGATACCGACCTCATTTCCATCCAGGAAGCCCGCGCCGCCGTAGAACGCGCGCATCAAGCCCAGCAAAAATTTGCAGAATTTTCGCAATCCGCAGTAGACGCCGTCGTAGACGCCTGCGCCCAAGCAGCCACCGAAGCCGGCGAGCAACTAGCCCGCATCGCAGTAGAAGAAACCGGCTACGGCAACGTAACCGACAAGACCGCCAAAAATCGCCTGGCCTCGGTAAATCTCCATCAAGCCATCCGCGCAATGAAAACGGTAGGCATAGTCCGCGAAGACAGCGAAAAATCCATAGTAGAAGTAGCCGAACCCTTCGGCGTAGTAGCCGCGATCATCCCCTGCACGAATCCCACTTCCACCGCAATCTACAAAACTCTAATCGCCCTGAAATCCAGAAACGCGATCGTCCTAAGCCCGCACCCCAGCGCCATGCGCTGCATCTGCGAAAGCGCCAGCATCCTGGAACGAGCCGCGCTAAAAGCCGGCGCCCCCGAAGGCATCATCGTCTGCCTGCACCATCCGACAATGCAAGGCACGCAAGAACTAATGAAGCATCGCCGCACCGGCGTAATCCTAGCGACGGGTGGCACCGGTCTAGTCCGCGCCGCCTACAGCTCAGGCAAACCAGCCTACGGCGTAGGCCCAGGAAATGTCCCAGCCCTAATCGAGCGCACCGCGAATATCAAAAAAGCAGTAGCCGATATTTTCGCCGGCAAAACGTTCGACTACGGCACCATCTGCTCCTCCGAGCAAGCCATAGTCACAGAAGACGCCATCCGCGATAAAGTCCTAGAAGAATGCAGCAACCAAGGCGCCCATTTCCTCACCGAAGAAGAAATTCGCAAAGTAGGTGATCTGGTTTTTCGCCCAGGCACAGGCGTCCCAGATCCAAAAATAGTAGGCAAACACGCCACAGTCCTAGCCGAACTAGCCGGAATCAAAGTCCCGCCCAACACGCGAGTCCTAATCGCCCGCCTCGAAGGCGTAGGCCGCGAATTTCCCCTCTCCGCCGAAAAACTCTCCCCCATCCTAGCCTTTTATTCCGCAGCAAATTTCCCAGCCGCCACAGAAATCTGCCAAAAAATCCTACGCCACGGCGGCGCAGGCCACACAGCCTCCATCCACACCCAAAGCGAATCCGCCGCCCGCGACTACGGCCAAAAAGTCCCAGCCTCCCGAGTCTGCGTAAACACCTCCGCAGTACACGGCTCCGTAGGCTATTCCACAAATCTATTCCCCGCCATGACCCTAGGCTGCGGCTCAGCAGGCGGCAACATCACCTCCGACAACATAGGCCCGCAACATTTAATGAATTTGAAAAGAATCGCCTGGGAATCCCGCCCAGTCGAGCACAAAACAGTTCCAGCAGCCCAGAAATTGGCAGGAAGCAACGCGATGGCCACGACGGCGCCGGCGGCAACAACTACAACAACGACCGCAGCCGCACCGCCAGAAAGCACATCCACAAAAATGCCCAACGAAAATCCCGAACCGCCCGCGAGCCAAGTCATCCCCGATCGCCAAACCATCGCAAAAATAGTAGAACGAGTCTTCAAGGAGCGAGGAATCGCCCGAGGCTCAGGCGCAAGAATCGAGCAGCAATCTACGCCAATCGAAAATCAACAAACTCCAGCCGAGGTAGCCGCAGCAGCAGTAGCCGAACGCTTCGCGCCCCAGTCGAAAAGCCCAACAGCATCCGCGAATCCCCCAGCTCCGTCAAAGCCAACCCAACAATCCGTCGCGTCACAATCAAGAACCGAAGAACCACCGTCAGCAAACCCAAAGCCACAATCCCCAGAAATCAAAATCGTAGATTTCGTAAGCGAAAACGACATCCGCGTAGCCATGACCAAACAACAAAAAATCTTCATAGGCCCAAAAACAATCGTAACCCCAGCCGCCCGCGACCTCGGCGATTCCCACCAAGTCCTAATAATGACCGCCGCGTAAGCGGCCCCTCCGAACGTAGGGCCCGCGCTTTATGCCGGGCCTCTTCATGCAAGATCGCCCCACAATCGAACAATCATCGCGAACCGTCGTCTCAGGCAAGGAGTTCTGCCTCAGCACTTTCCGTTTCTATTTCCTCAATCTGAAATCTCAAATCTGAAATTTGAAATCTCCGTCGCATTTGTTTTCGATTTTGTTTTTTTCCCGTAGGGGCGCCGCTAGCTGCGCCCGTATCGCAGACGCTTTGTAAATTCCGACGGTTCGCATCACCCAACTCCCCCACCAAAACATTCGACCCGCGTGATGCCGCGAAAACGCTCTCCCCCGTACCGCTGGCGTCCCTGCCGGCTCTTACGATCGCAAGTGCCGGCTAATGCCGTAATGTCGGGCGGCGCGCAACACTAAATTAATGCCGATGCCGTGGCTGAGTGATCCGTCGGCGAGCGCGGCCGTTCGTGAGATTTGCGCTCGTAAGAGCCGGCAGGGACGCCAGCGGTACGCGATTGCCACATTGCCCCGCGAAAACCCCTCCCCTATACTCAGCTTCTAACTATATTCAGGACCAATCTTAAATGCGCAATGCCGAAGCCGCCCGCTACGCACGCTGGGCCGCCGCAATCTCCCTGCTGATTGCCGCCACGGTCGCCGGTGTCTTCATCACCCGCTCGCTCCGAATCACCCGCGCCCAAAAGGCAGCCCCCAAGCCGGTAGGCGCAACCATCCAACAAGAATCCGCCGAATTCACTTTTTCCAAAGTAGAACAAGAGCGCACCATCTACACAGTAAAAGCCTCGCGCGCCACCCAATTCAAAGATCAAGACGCCAGCGAACTCGAAGACGTAACCATCACCGCCTTCGGTCGCGATTCCAGCCGCAACGACACCCTCCGCACCAACAAATGCACCTACGAAACCGGCTCAGGCCGCATCCGCTGCCAAGGCCCAGCACAAATCGAAATCGAATCCGCCGAGAATCCGGATCATCCTTCGAACCCAAAAGATCGCGCCATCTACGTAGAAACCAGCGACGTAACTTTCGATCGCAATTCCGGCGAAGCCGCCACCGCCGCCCCAGCCACATTCCATTTCCCCAATGGCGATGGCCGCGCCACCGGCCTCACGTACAAATCAAATCCCGGCATGCTCCGCCTTGAGCACGACGTCCAAGCGCAAATCCATCCGCCGCACAACGCCGCGGGAATTCCCACCACGATAACCGGCAGCCGCCTAATCTACGATCGCGACACTCACACCGCCCGCCTAGAAGGGCCCGCCCACGCGCACCAAGGCACGCGCGAATTATCCGCACAGGAAATGAATCTAGAACTCGACAAAGATTTGCACACGCGCCGCGCCTGGGCCCGCGGCAAACCGGAATTGCGCTCCACCGACCCCGCAGGCTCAGCCGTAGTAAGCGCCGATCAATTCGACGCCCGCCTAAATCCCGCAGGCTGGATCGAAGGCGTCACCGCCAGCGGCAATGTCCACGGAACAAAAACCAGTCCGACAACCGCCGATGAGTTTTCCGCCCAGCAAGCCCAAGTCGCCATGGAGCCAAAAAATAATCAGCCGAAATCCATGCAGCTAACCGGCAATCCCGTAGACATCCGCACCAAAAGTCCCACCGGCACGCAACAAATCCAATCCGCCGCCATGGATCTAAAATTCGCCCCAGGCACGAGCCCATCGCAGCGCCGCATCGAAACCGCCACCACGCAAGCTCCCGCCACCATCAAGCTGGTAAATCCCGATGGCGCCACCACTCTACGCACCGCCAAAACTCGCGCCGAATTCGACTCAACCAATCGCCTCCGCAAACTCTACGGCGACGCCGGCGTAGAAATCGAACGCCAATTCGCCGGCTCCGTCCCGCAAAAAACTACCGCCAGAAAAATGCTCGCAACATTCGCCAATGGCGGCGATTGGGACACCATCGATCTCGACGAAAAAGTCCACTTCACACAAGCCGATCGCGCCGCAGATGCTCGCCACGCAACAATGCTCAAATCCTCTAACGCCATCTCCCTAACCGGCGCCCCAATGGTCGCCGACGCACAAACCCGCACCAGCGCGGCAAAAATCGAAATCCAGCAAGACTCTGGCGCAATCAACGCCACCGGCGGCGTCCGCACCACCTATCTCTCCACCGCAGCACCGAGCGCCACAAATCAATCCGCAAATCCCAGCCTCGGCCCAGGCCCTGCCCACATTTCCTCCGACACTCTCACCGGCTCAGGCAAAGAAGGCCATCTCATCTACACCGGCCACGCCCGCATGTGGCAAGGCGACTCGGTAGTCACCTCCGAAATCATCGAGCTCTGGCGCGAACAACAAAAAATCGAAGCCCGCGAAAATGTGGTAGCCGTTTTCCCGCAAGCCCCCGCAACAGCAACCGGCAACAGCACCGCCATCCCAGTCCTCTGGAAAGTCCGCGCTCCAATCCTCACCTACTGGAGCAACGAAGGCCGCGCCCATCTGGAAAATGGCGTCCACGCCGATTCACCCACCGAATCCCTACAATCGCGCACGCTGGACATCTTCCTAACGCCAGCCCAACCCGCGCCCGCACCGAGCGCCGCCGCAAGCAAGTCAGCCACAAATCCAGCCATCAACCAATCCGGCCGCCAACTCGATCACGCCATCGCCCTCGGCAACGTAAAAGTCCGCGACAAAGACCGCATCGGCATCTCCGATCGCGCCGATTACACTGCCGCCGACGAAAAATTCGTTCTAACCGGCGGCCCACCCACCCTAACCGACGCCTCCAACGACACCACCACCGGCCGTAGTTTGACCTTCTTCCGAGCCAGTGATACGATTTTGATCGATTCCGAAGCAGGATCGCGCACGCTAACGAAACACCGGGTTGAGAAATGAACCGGCATGTTGAAACTCCAGGCCGCCGACTTAAGTAAGTCCTACCGAGGGCGGAAAGTAGTTGATGACGTCAACCTGGAGATTCAACAGGGCGAAGTAGTTGGGCTGCTCGGGCCAAACGGCGCAGGCAAGACCACAACCTTTTATATAATCGTAGGTCTAGCCCGCCCCGATCTCGGCCGAGTCCTCCTCGATGGCGAGGACATCACTGACCTCCCCATGTACCTCCGCGCTCGCAGTGGCATCAGCTACCTACCCCAGGAACCCTCCGTCTTCCGCAAACTAACCGCCGAAGAAAATCTAATGGCGGTGCTGGAGACCCTGCCGATCACCACCGAACAGCGCCGCGACCGCGTAGAGGAGCTGCTAGCCCAAATGGGCCTAGAAGGCGTAAGAAACAGTCCAGCCCACGTACTCTCAGGAGGCGAGCGCCGCCGCCTGGAAATCGCCAGATCGCTAGTTCTGT
Organism: uncultured Acidobacteriota bacterium; assembly: GCA_963792515.1. Taxonomy (GTDB): domain Bacteria; phylum Acidobacteriota; class Terriglobia; order Acidiferrales; family UBA7541; genus Palsa-147. The sequence continues at coordinate 97,782 of CAWBWG010000014.1, forward strand.
CCCCATCCTTCGTGTTACTGGACGAGCCATTCTCAGGCATAGACCCACTAACAGTGGTCGATCTGCAAAAAATTATCGCCGATCTCTCTCAAGCCGGCATAGGTGTACTAGTAACAGACCACAACGTAAGAGAAACGCTAGCCGTAACCGATCGCGCATACATCATCAACAACGGCAAGATTTTCCGCGCCGGCACCCCAGCCGAGCTAAGCACCGACGCGGAGGTAAAGCGAGTCTACCTAGGCGAAGGCTTCCGCCTAAACTAATCGGGCCCGTTCGGGCGAGGGGTGTTCGTCGCCATGCCGAGCGAAGCGCAAACGCTGTCATCCCGAACCCGCTTTAGGGGTGAGGGATCTGCTGTTTCTTGGTTTTGATCGTGGGACGGCGGATCACCGCCGCCGGGGTTCGTAGGGGAGGGGGTTTACTCCCTCCCGGTTTGGCCGTGGGTTTGGCTCGGGGTTTCGCCGTGGGTATCTCTTTGGGTTTCGCCCGAACAACGTCCGTAAACTCCCAACCCCACAATCCCCAATCCAGTCGTATAATGGCATTGAAAGTGCTCCAATGAACTGGCTCCAACCAAAACTCAATCTCCGCATAGCCCAAAAGCAAATCCTGACCCCGGGCCTCGTCCAAATGGTCAGCGTCCTGGCTCTAAATCGCCTAGAGCTAAGAGAAATGATCAATCAAGAGATCATGGCGAATCCAGTCCTCGAAGAACTAGGCGAAGACGGAGTAATCGCCGAAAGCTACACCGACGAAGCCTTCCTAAAAGCCGAAACCGAAAAAGTCCCAGAAAATAAAGCCGAAGAATCAAACCCATTCGACGAATTCGATTTCGGCTCTTTCTACACGCAGTATCTAGACACCGGCGCAGCAAAAACGGGTGAACACGAAGAAATCGAGCGCCCCTCCTTCGACAAGTTTCTCTCGTCGCCGTCAAGCCTGACGGATCACCTAGCCTGGCAATTAAGCGTAAGCATCTCCAGCGAAACGGTAAGAAAAATCGCCGGCGACATAGTAGGAAACCTGGACGAGAACGGCTACCTAACCACCACGCTAGAAGAATTGATGCAGTCCGGCAATTACACGCTAGATGACGTAGAAGAAGCCCTAACGATGGTCCAGGAATTCGATCCGCCAGGAGTAGCCGCCCGCGACCTACCCGAATGTTTGTTGCTGCAGCTAAAAGTAGTCGATCCGCAGAATCAGCTCGCCAAACAAATCATCACCGAACATCTAAAGCTGCTGCAAAATAATCAGCTCAAAGAATTAGCCCGCGCCGTAAATCGCGCCCCAGAGCTGGTAAAGCGCGCCATAGACGTAATCAAGCGCCTGGATCCCAAGCCCGGCCTGCGTTACAACAAAATCGAGCCGCGCCTCGTCGAGCCGGATGTCCAATTCGCCAAAGTAGACGGCGAATGGGTAGCCCTAATGAACGACGACGATCTCCCGCAACTCCGCCTAAGCCCAATCTACCGCCGCCTGCTAGCCCGTGACGCAGCCGATCGCGACGTAAGAAATTACGTAAAAGAGCGTTTCACCGCCGCCCTCCAACTAATGAAAAATATCGAGCAGCGCAAACACACCATCCTGCGCGTCTGCCAATCCATCCTACGCCGCCAAAAAGATTATCTAGATTACGGCCCCGATCACCTCAAGCCCATGATGATCAAAGAAGTAGCCGAAGAAGTAGGCGTCCACCCCTCCACAGTAAGCCGCGCAGTAGCCAATAAATACGCCCACATGCCCCAAGGCGTAAAAGAACTAAGAGAATTCTTCTCCGAATCGGTAAACGGCCCGCAAGGCGCCGACATGTCCCTACTCTCCCTAAAGCGCCGAGTAAAAAAGATGATCGAAGACGAAGACGCCACCCATCCGCTAACCGACGATCAAATCACCAAGCGCCTGCAAGACGAAGGCATCCAAGTAACCCGCCGCACAGTGGCCAAATATCGCGAAGATCTAAGAATCCCCAGCACCCATCGCCGCAGAGTAAAGGAGTAGCGGACCCCACGTGACGCGTCACGCGACCACGCGCGATTCGCGCCAACTGGTAATCATCACCGGCCTCTCCGGCTCGGGCAAAGGTTCCGTCCTAAATACCCTCGAAGATCTAGGCTACTACTGCGTAGACAATCTCCCAGTCTCCTTCATCCCCACCTTCAGCGAACTCTACGTCCAAGGCAGCGGCGAAATCGAACGCGCCGCACTCGGTGTAGACGCCCGCGAAGGCGAGCAACTAGAAAAACTCCCCGAGATTTACCGCAAGCTAGCCAAAGAAACCAACGCCACGCTAGTCTTCGTAGAAGCCAGCGACGCCGCCCTAATGCGCCGCTTCAGCGAAACCCGCCGCCCGCATCCCATCGGCCGCAATCTCTCCGTCCGCGAAGGCATCCGCGAAGAGCGCCGCAAAATGGCCCCCATCCGCCGCCTAGCCGACGTAATCATCGACACCACAAAATTCAACGTCCACGAACTCCAACATCTAGTAGCCGAACGTTTCCAAAATCCCGATCGCAAGCCGCTAGTAGTCTCGGTAGTAAGTTTCGGCTACCGTCACGGCATCCCGACGGACTCAGATTTGGTCTTCGACGTCCGCTTTCTACCCAATCCCCACTTCGTCCCCAGGCTGCGCCGCTTCAGTGGCAAAGACCCGCGCGTAGCCCGCTACATCCGCTCCTTCAAACAAACAAAAGTTTTCCTGAAAAAAATCGAAGGCCTACTGGCCTATCTACTCCCGCACTACATAACCGAAGGCAAAAATTATCTGACCATCTCCTTCGGCTGCACCGGCGGCCGCCACCGCTCAGTAATGATGGCCGAAGTAATCCGCCACGCCCTAGCAAAGAAGGGCTACACAGCAAAGGTAGTCCACCGCGATATCGACAAAGCCTAACAAGCCTGTATGATGGCGTCGGTGTCTTTCGATTTTGCCTTCGTAGGGGCGCTCGCTTGCTGCGCCCTCTGACTTTGCAGGCCACGGAAAAAAGGCAAACCGCTGTCATCCCGAATCCCCTTTAGGGGTGAGGGATCTGCATTTTGACTTTGCTTTTGCCGTTGCCGTCGTAGGGGCCGGGGTTCACTACCGGCCCGGTGTAGCATTGGGTTTTCGCGTATGATTTCACCTTCGCCGTCACCTTCGGAGATTCCAACGCCCAAATGCAACTAGCCGACCAACAAATCCGCCACAACTGGACGCGCCAAGAAATCCGCGACATCTATGCTCTACCACTAACCGAACTCCTCTACCGCGCCCAATCCACCCATCGCCAATTCCACAACCCCAACGAAATCCAACTCTGCCGACTACTCTCAATCAAAACCGGCGGCTGCCCAGAAGACTGCGCCTATTGCCCACAAAGCGCTCACTACACCACAACCGTCCCCCGCGAAAATTTAATGAATGTCTCAGACGTCCTGGCAGCAGCCCAGCGCGCAAAATCCGAAGGCGCCACAAGATTCTGCATGGGCGCAGCCTGGCGCGACGCCCCACAAGGCCAAGAATTTCAAGCAGTCCTGGAAATGGTAAGCGGCGTAGCAAAACTAAAAATGGAAGTCTGCTGCACCCTAGGCATGCTAACCAACGATCAAGCCCGCGCCCTAAAAAGCGCCGGCCTAACCGCCTACAACCACAACCTAGACACCTCGCCAGAATTCTACGGCGAAATAATCCACACAAGAACCTACGAAGAGCGCCTCAAAACGCTAGCAGCAGTAAGAGAAGTCGGAATCACAGTATGCAGCGGCGGCATAATAGGCATGGGCGAATCCGACGAAGACCGAGTAGGCCTGCTACATCAACTAGCCAATCTCGAACCACATCCAGAAAGCGTACCCATCAACATGCTAGTCCGAGCCCAAGGCACCCCGCTAGCCAATCAACCACAAGTAGATCCCCTAATAATGGTCCGCATGATAGCCACAGCAAGAATCGCCATGCCCAAATCCAGAGTCCGCATAGCAGCAGGCCGCCTGCAACTAACCCGCGAAGCCGCCACCCTATGCTTCGTAGCAGGCGCCAACTCAATCTTCACCGGCGAAAAGCTTCTGACCACGCCAAATCCCACAACAAGCGAAGACGAAACTCTATTGCGAGATCTAGGCCTAAACGTACCGCCGGCGTCCCTGCCGGCTCTTTAACGATCCAACCCCGCGCAACATCTCCGGCTCGCCAACGAACCACGCCCACTATTTTCGGGCCGTAGCCCTCGTAGGGGCGGGCCTTTTAGCCCCGCCCGCTTTTCGGCCCCGCCGTTCGGCCATTTTTTCCCGAGCCAACCGCATAAGCCCCCGCGTGACTTTTCCGCACTCCAAACCCAGCAACCCCAATTTGCATGGTATCGTTATCAAACGGGGAATCATTGACCTTCTCAAAAGAAGTCCAACGCCTACTCGGCTACGTTCGGCCTCATCTCGTCCGCTTCTTAGCCGGCGTATTCCTAATGGCCATCCTCGGCCTAGCCGAAGGCCTAATCGCCCTAATGATAGTCCCCGTAATCGACGTAGTCCTAAATCCCCACTCCACGGATCAAACCCTAACCCTAATCCAATTTCACGGCCATTCCATCGATCTAAATTCCTTCTTCCCCCACTCCATCCATCACGTCTGGACCATCTTCTCGCTCTCGTTGCTGGCAATCTTCTTCGTAAAAGCCCTGGCAGAATTCCTAGGCAGCACCGCCATCCAATACGTAGGCCACGCCGGCGTAATGGACCTGCGCAACCGCGTCTACAGCAAATTAGTCCAGCAACCCATAGGCTTCTTCCAACACAATCCCGCAGGCCGCCTAATGTCCGCAGTAATCAACGACGTAGAACAAATTCGCAGCGCCTTCTCCGAATTCCTGGCCGATTTCTTCCGCCAAACTTTCGCACTAATCGCCTTCGTAATCGTCCTGCTGGTCATCGATTGGCGCCTCGCTTTAGGCTCCGCCATTTTCATTCCGCTGATAGTCGTCCCCGTAGGAAGGCTCGGGAAAAAAATCCGCCGCTCGTCAGAAACCAGCCGCTCGCGCCTCGCCGATCTAAGCCACATCCTCCAAGAAACCATCACCGGCAATCGCGTAGTAAAAGCCTTCGGCATGGAGCGCTTCGAAATCAGCCGCTTCCGCGAAGCCGCCCGCCAACTCCTGCGCGAGAATATGCGCTGGGTGCGCGCCTACGTGGCCACCTCCCCGATGATGGACGTCCTGGCCGCGGTAGTCTTCTCCCTGCTAATTCTCTACGCCCGCGATCAAATTAAGCACGATAGAATCACACAAGGCATGTTCATAGCCTTCGTCTATTCGCTATTCAAAGTCTATGAGCCGGTAAAACGCCTCGGCGGCATCTATCAACTCTTCCAACAAGCCTTCGGCGCCTCCACTGTAGTTTTCCAGTTTCTAGATCTACCAGAAGAAATCTCCGAACGTCCAGGCGCCGCAGCCCTCCCGGCATTCGCCCGCGAAGTGAAATTCGAAAATCTGAATTTCGCCTACGAAGGCGGCGGCCCCACCATCCTCCACGACATCAATCTAAAAATCCCGGCAGGCCGCGTAGTGGCCATAGTAGGCTCTAGCGGCGCAGGAAAAACCACGTTGGTAAATCTACTCCCGCGCTTCCACGACGCCACCTCCGGCTCCCTACAAATCGACGGCTTCGAAGTGAATCACGTAACATTACGTTCGCTACGTGAACAAATGGCCATAGTCACCCAAGAAACCATCCTCTTCAACGACACCGTCTGGAACAATCTCTGCTACGGCCGCCCCGATCTCCCCGAAGCCCGAGTAGTAGCCGCAGCAAAAGCAGCCCTAGCACACGATTTCATCACGCAATTGCCGCAAGGCTACCAAACCCGCATAGGCGATCGCGGCCAGCGTCTCTCCGGCGGCCAACGCCAGCGCCTAGCCATAGCCCGCGCGTTACTAAAAGATGCCCCCATCCTGATCCTCGACGAAGCCACCAGCGAACTAGATTCCGAATCCGAGCATCTAGTCCAGCGCGCCCTAAATAATCTAATGACCGGCCGCACAGTATTCGTAATCGCGCACAGGCTCTCAACAATCCGCCGCGCCGACATGATCGCAGTCCTCGACGGCGGCACCATCCGCGAACTGGGCACCCACGAAGAACTACTAGCCAACGGCGCAATGTATCGCCGCCTCTACGAAATGCAATTCATGGACGCCGACATTCCCGCGCCCGCCCCAGGACCAATGTGACTATGCCCGACTCCGCCGCCAGCATGAGCCCCATGAAACCAAGCGAATCCAAATCCCCCGGCCTGAAATCCATGACCGGCTACGCGCAAGCCCGCCGCGAAGAATCCGGCCGGGTAATTCGCGTAACCCTACGCAGCGTGAATCATCGCTTCCTGGATATTCACGTAAAAGCCCCCGAAGGCTTCGAGTCCCTAGAAAATGGAATCCGCCAAGCCGTCCGCGCCCATCTCCGCCGAGGCCACGTAGACGTAATTCTCCACTATGATTCCAGCGGCCCAGCCGCAGTAGCAGTAAATCGCGAAGTAGCCGCGGCGTATCTAACCGCAGCCCAATCATTGCGCAAAGAATTCGGCCTAACCGCCGAGCCAGACCTAGCCGGAATTCTGCGCCTGCCAGGCGTAGTCACTCCGCCAGAAAGCCTAGCCATCGGCGAAGACGATCAACTCGCAACAATCCTGCAATCCTGCTTAAACGAAGCACTCAACAAGCTCGACGAAATGCGCAAATCCGAAGGCCGCATCCTCACCGAAGAACTCTCCAACCGCCTGCGCAACATCCGCGACCTAGCCACAAAAATCGAGCCCCTAGCCGAACGCACCCGCCCCGCCTACGCCCGAAGAATCGAAGGCCGGCTAAAAGAATTGCTGTCAGCAGTTCCAATCGAACCCGCCCGCCTAGCCCAAGAAGCCGCCATAGCCGCCGAACGCAGCGACACCGCCGAAGAAATCGCCCGCCTGCGCAGCCACGTCCAACAATTTGAATCCCTCCTAGCCACAGGCGGCGAAATCGGCAAAAAGCTAGATTTCCTCCTACAAGAAATGCAGCGCGAAGCCAACACGCTCCTCTCCAAAACCCCCGGCACAGAATCCGAAGGCCTGGAAATCACGCGCCTTGCTCTCGAAGTAAAATCCGAAATCGAAAAGTTGCGCGAACAGGTCCAAAATCTCGAATAGCGATGCCGACTAACCCCGACCCGCTAGTCTTCATAGTCTCGGGCCCCTCAGGCTCAGGCAAATCCACGCTCGTACAAAGCATCCTCGAACTCCCCAACACGCTGCTAGCGATTTCATGCACCACGCGCACCCCTCGCCAAACGGAAAGCGGCGGCAAGTGGTATAATTTCATCTCCGAAGCAGAATTCGAGCGCATGAAGCAGGCAGGCGAATTCCTCGAATACGCGCAAGTCTTCGGCAAGAACTGGTACGGCACACCGCGCCGCTGGCTAGACGAAGCCCGCAATACCGGCCAAAATCTAGTCCTGGAAATTGACGTCCAAGGCGCCAGGCAGGTAAAGCAGAATCTGCCGGCAGCGGTGGCGATTTTCATAGTTCCACCATCGCGCGCCGAGGTAGAAAAAAGAATTCGCTCGCGAGGCCAGGATTCCGACGACGAAATCGCCCGTCGTCTCCAGCGCGCCGGTCAGGAACTCGAGCAATACACGGGCTACGATTTCATCGTAATAAACGACGATCGCGATCGCGCCGCAAAAGAAGTACAAAGCATAGTCCTAGCAGCCCGCTGCGAGATGAAGCGCAACGAAGATCGCGTAAAAGAAATTCTGAAATCATTCGGAGGATAAAGCAATCATGCCGGTCTCCACGGTAGCTCCAGAAAGCCAATTCGCATACGTGGTAGTAGTAGCCCGCCGCGCCAGGCAACTAATGCTAGGCGGCCGCCCGCTAATCGATAACCCAAAGGCCCGGAAGAACACGCGCCTAGCCGAAGAAGAAATGCTAATGGGCCTACTAGAATTCGACGCCCCAGAAATGCCCCACGGCGACGATGACGACGACAAAAAGAAGTAAATTTGGATTAAGGTTTTTGGGGTCAATGGTTTTGGCTGTCTGGTTTTAGTTGTCATCCCGAACCCGGTTTGTGGGTGAGGGATCTGCGGTTGCCGTCGTAGGGGCCGGGGTTCACGACCGGCCCGGTGTAGCCCTGGGTTTTAGCGTTTGCCTTTTCCGCCGTAGGGGCGCTCGATTGCTGCGCCCAAGTCGCAATGTCGGTTGGACGAAGCAATCAGACGCGCTCAGCGGGCGAGCAGCCAGCGAACGCAGCCGGAGGTTTTGTTTCAATGCCCGAACCACTCCACCACGCAATCGACACTCCCCACGGTGCCCGCATGCGAATCGCCCTAGGCGTAACCGGCGGCGTAGCCGCCTACAAAGCCGCCGAACTAACCCGCCGCCTACAACAAGAACAACTCGACATCCAAGTAATAATGACCCGCGCCGCCCAAGAATTCATAACCCCGCTAACCTTCGCAGCCCTAACCGGCCAAAAAGTAATCACAGAAATGTTCGGCAAAGAATCCAGCTCGACGCCCAACGTAGAAAGCGCCATAGAACACATAGCCGTAGCCCAAAGAATCGATCTACTCGTAGTAGCCCCAGCCACCGCCGACATCCTGGCAAAATTCGCCCAAGGAATCGCCGACGATTTCCTAACCACTCTCTACCTAGCCACAAAAGTCCCAGTAGTAGTAGCCCCGGCAATGAACGTAAACATGTGGGAAAACCCCGCCACGCAAAATAATATCGCCACGCTAAAATCCCGAGGCGTACACGTAGTAGATCCCGACGAAGGCTACTTAGCCTGCGGCATGACCGGCTCCGGCCGCCTAGCAGGAATCGAAACCATAGCCAACGAAGTCTGCAAAGTCCTAGGCCTACGCCACGATCTAGAAAACGAAACCATCCTAATCACCGCAGGCCCAACCTGCGAAGATCTAGATCCAGTCCGCTATCTAACCAATCGCTCCTCAGGAAAAATGGGCTACGCCCTAGCCACAGCAGCCCAACGCCGCGGCGCAAAAGTAATCCTAGTAAGCGGCCCCACAGATCTACAAATCCCAGAAGGCGTAGACTGGGTCCCAGTCCGCACCACAAAACAAATGCAAGAAGCAGTTCTAGAGCGCGCCAAAGAATCCACCATAATCATCAAAGCCGCCGCAGTAGCGGACTACCGCCCAGTCGCCCAAAGCCAACAAAAAATCAAGCGCACCCCAGGCGAGCATCTAGTCCTAGAGCTAGAACCAACGCCCGACATCCTAGCCGAGCTAGGCCGCACAAAGACATCGCAGATCCTAATAGGTTTCGCCGCAGAAACCGAAAACGTAGCCGCCAGCGCCCGAAAAAAGCTCACAAACAAAAACGCCGACATGATCGTAGCCAACGACGTAACCCAATCCGGCGCAGGCTTCGACACCGACACCAACGTAGTAACAATCTATCTACGCAACAATCGCGAAATCGCGTTACCCAAAATGACCAAGCTACAAGTAGCCGACAAAATCCTAGACCAAGCCCTCGAATTGCATCCCCGAAACCAAGTAAACTCTCCCCGGCGCAAAACAAGATCTCGCAGCAATCAGCGATTGCCGTCGTAGCCGGGGTTACCCGGCTCGGTGTGCTGGGTTTAGCCGTTGCCTTTTCCGTCGTAGGGGCGCTCGCTTGCTGCGCCCGAGTGAGCACAAGCGAACGACCGGACGTGATTCGACTAGGCCATCCAAATGAATGACCCAACTCGCACAAACATAGAAAACTGGCTAACCTACGCCGAAGAACTAGGCCTAGCCCCGTTCTACCGCGATCGCGCAATCACAAGCACAATCAAATCCCCCAGCCGCAACAGCAATCGAACCAGCGGCGGAAATCCCGGAGCCATGCCGAAGCTCACACAATCCCGTCCACCAATTCCAACCGCTCCCACATCGAATCCCGTCCCAAATAAAGCCGCCGCAACATTTTTTCCGATCGCCACCGGCCCAACTCTATTCGAATCCGCCGATCGCATCCAAGGCGACACCCTCGAAATCATCCGCACCGACCTAGGCGAATGCACCCGCTGCAAACTCCACAAAACCCGCAACAAAATAGTCTTCGGCGACGGCAACGCGAAAGCCGACCTAGTCTTCGTAGGCGAAGGCCCCGGCCACGACGAAGACATCCAAGGTCTCCCCTTCGTAGGCCGAGCCGGCAAACTCCTAACTCAAATGATCGAAGCCATGGGCCTGCAACGCAAAGATGTCTACATCTGCAACGTAGTAAAATGCCGCCCCCCAGAAAATCGCATGCCCGAGCGCGACGAAACTGCCGCCTGCTCCCCCTTCCTAATCCGCCAAATCGACGCCATCCATCCAAAAGTAATCGTCTGCCTAGGCGCCACAGCAGCCCAAATGCTCCTAAACACCAATCGCTCCATCAGCGCCTTCCGAGGCGAATGGCTAGAATATCGAGGCACCCGCCTGCTAGCGACGTATCACCCAGCCTATCTACTCCGCAACCCAGCAGCAAAATCCGAAGTCTGGAAAGATCTACAAAAAGTGATGGCCGTCCTAGGCCTGAAACCAAAAAGCGACCGCAGCCGCGTCAGCCCAGCGCTAGACCCACCAAACGAATCAACGTGGCCATCCTCTACGGCATCACCGCCGCACTCCTCTGGGGCACCGCCGATTTCCTAGCCCGCTTCGCCACCCGCCGCATAGGCGTAATCCGCTCGCTCTTCTACATGGAAGCCATCGGCGTCCTAGCCTTCACCTTCTGGATCGTCCCAAATAAAGAAATCCCCGTAGCAATTTCAAATCACGCCTCAAACATCTGGATGTGGGTCGCCGCCTCCGCCATCATCAGCACGGTAGCCTCACTAGCGTTCTACCGCGCCCTAGAAACCGGCGTCCTCTCAGTAGTCTCACCCGTCTGCTCCGCGTACCCAGTACTTCACGCTGGTACTCTCAATATTCGCCGGCGAAAAATTAAGAGCTCCATCAATTCGCAGGCATAGCCCTAGCCATCATCGGCGTAACGCTAGCCAGCACCTCCTTTACTGCGTTGCAATCGTCCACGAAAACCGGTGCCAGCAATCCCTCAGCAAGCCCCGGCGCAAAACATCCGGCAGCGCATCTCACCCGCGGCGTAGGCCTAGCAATCTTCGCCTCCGCCGCCTACGGCCTGAACTTCTGGCTAATCGGCTATCACATCATGCCCGCGCTCAGCGGCACTCTCTCCGTCTGGTCCACGCGCGCCCTCTCGGTAGCGTTCCTCCCGATCATCTGCCTCGCCACAAAACAATCGCTAGCGATCCCCCGCGGCACCATCTGGTGGATGCTCTTAGCCATTGGCCTCTTCGATACGACGGCCTACCTAGCCAGCAACCTAGGCCTAGCCACCGGCCACATCTCGCTAGTAACAGTCCTAGGCTCCCTCTTCGCCGCCGTAACAGTCTTCCTAGCGTCGGTATTTCTGAAGGAGCGCCTAGAGCGAACGCAATGGCTAGGCATTGCCCTAATTTTCGCCGCCATTATTTTGGTAAGCCAATAAAAGGCGGAAAAGCCGCCAAACGTAGCGGCGGGCTTCAGCCCGGCATCTTCATGCAACATCGCGCCACAGATGAAAACCCGCGCCGCACCACCGTCCCACGAGCATGGCAATTTGTTCTAACCGTCTGTAAATACATGGTTTGAATAGAAAACGCGCCCTCTTATTCTAGTTGACACCCGACTCCAATAAGTGTACGCTTAAGTGGTCGTATAAATGTACATATCGCGCGGGACTCTGACCAGCCCGTCGCCAGCACTCATCGCAGAGGTCGAGCCTATGAGAACCCCTCGAACGAAGAACAACCTGGAAGAGAAGGTCGAATTCTCCGGCGTAACCGGCTTCCGTAAGTCTCTCTTGAGTATCATTCCGCGCCTGCAAAAGAATCAATTTCTGCGCTTCGTTATTACCAAGCACGGCAAACCCGCCGCGGTGGTCCTCAGTTATGAATCCTACGAACTCTTGCTGAAGATGGCCCAAGAGCTCGCCGATCAAGACAACAACAAGGGCCGCGAGCAAAGGTTGAACGAGGCACACGCGCGCATGGTCAGAGATCACGGGAACCGCGACTCCGGGGACGTATCGCCGGCCGCCGAAGCCGTCGGCACCGTCGCGGCAGATTCAGCAGATGCCGCTACGGCCGTCCCAGCCCTCTTCGCTCACACCCCCGAAAACTGGCCCGCCGAGGATTTTCCGGCCGAGCTCCAAACCGAAGCCGCGCAGCCCGAGCTTGCCGTCGAAGAAGCTGCTCCTATTGCAGACAGTTTACTAACCGATATAGTATACAGCCGTCTTGCTGATGAGGTCGTTGATCGAATTCTCAAGGATCCCCGGCTCAAGCAGACAAGGCTCGCCTCACCGGAGAAGTGAACCGCGAAGGAGCTCGCTTTCGGGATGATCGTTCGAATTTTCTTCGACACCCGGCTGGACTTTAGATTTCTCACCAATCGCCTCCCTCTCGAGTTGAGAGATTGCATTCAATCCCAGAAGAAATCGATTTGCCAAAGATTATTGGCCATTTCGATTGGCCGGCGAGCTCCCCGCGTCGGCCTTAAAGTTGAATGCAAGCGCGGCCCCTGTCTGGTCACCTGCACGTTTAATGTATCGTCCATAGGCTCCGCAGGCGCCGGAACTCCATACGATCTTTGGATCGAAGAAATCGAGATACTTCCCAGACCGGGCGGGAAGCCATGACCTGTCCGCCCTCACATCCGTATTTAGAGTGGTCGAGCATCGCACTGGATTTCGGCTCGGCCGTTTTCGGAATGCTCGGAACGTATTACATGGCCAAGCGCTACGCCAACAGTTTCTGGTCGGGCATGTTGTTTGCCGCTACAGCTCTCTGCATGTATGCCCGCGGCAAAGGAAAACAGGTCGCTGCGTTTTACCGCAGCCGCGACAACGCCAACGCGGACATCAAGGATGTCCCCTCGGAAAGTGCCTTGGGTTTGAATCTTCTCTTTCTCGCTTTTTTTCTTCAATTGGCGAAAATAGCCGCAGCCGTTATTTCCAAACTCCTCTGAATATCTCGCCGCAGTTCCTATTTGTAGCGGCAAAGCCGTCCTCCGATCGTAGCGGCGGGCTTTAGCCTGGCATCTTCATCCAACTTCGCGCCACAATCGAATCGCGCCCCCAATTCCTAGTCGCCGCAAAACGCCCCGCACCGACCCTGCTAAACTATTCGCCTCGCCATGCCGCCCGATTCTGCGAAGTCGCCCTGCCCGTCCCCATGCGCTCGCTCTTCACCTATTCCATCCCCACCCGCTTCGCTTCCGAAGAATTAATCGGCCGCCGCGCCTAGTCCCATTCCGCAATCGCAAAATGATCGGCGTAATCGCAGCTCGTTCGCAGAAGATCCCGCGGAGCTCAAGCAGGTAAAAGAAATCGCGGAACTTCTCGATCCAATCCCCGCGCTAACTCCGAATTTGATCGAGCTAGGCAACCTGGATCAGCCGCTATTACGTAGCCCCGATAGGCGAATCACTAAACGCGTTACTACCCCCGCAACCCGATCTGCGCCAGGAGCGCGAATTCAAACTCACCGAAGCAGGCGCCGAATATCTCGAAGAACTAATCGCCCGAGGCCCCGCCGACGAAAAAGAAGTCGCCGAATTAGCGGTGCTCGATGGCGCAAAAGACGCCAGCAAGCCCTTCACGTCCGCCCAAACCCGCCGCATCTCCGGCGGCGACGCCGCAGCCGACCGCCTAGTCCGCGCCAAGCGCCTCGAATGGAGCGACGTCCTTCTCCGCCGCAAACTGCGCACGCAAAAAATCGTAGCCTGGAAAAGCGCAGCACGCGCCGCCACAGCCTCCTTACAGCTCAATGAAAAGGAAGCCCGCGTCCGCGAAGCCCTATCCGAATTCGGCGGCCCCATGCCGCTCCCGCTGCTCCTCGAGCGCGCCCAAGTCACCAAGCGCGTCATAGAAAAACTAGAATCCGCCGGCCAACTAATCCTCTGGGAAGAGCCGCTAATTCCCGACGACGATCCCTGGGAATCCGATTACGTCCCGCCAAATAATATTCTGAACGCCGAGCAACAAACCGCGCTCAACGAAATCCGCAACTGGCTAGACGCCGGAAAGTTCCAGCCAGCTCTGCTGCACGGCGTCACTGGCAGCGGCAAAACCGAGGTCTATCTCAGCGCCATAGAAGCCGCGCTAACAAAAGGGAAGAGCGCGTTAGTACTCGTCCCCGAAATCGCGCTCACTCTCTGGATGGGCCGCCACGTCCGCGCCCGCTTCGGCCCCCGCGTAGCAGTCCTACACAGCGCATTACCCGATGCGGAACGAGCCCGCGAATGGTGGCGCGTCCGCCGCGGCGACGCCCGCATCGTAGTCGGCACGCGCTCGGCTGTTTTTGCGCCGCTGCAAAATCTTGGCCTGATCCTCGTCGACGAGGAGCAAGAGACCGCCTACAAGCAGGAAGAAACGCCGCGCTACAACGGCCGCGATACCGCGATCTATCGCGCGCGACTGGAAGGCGTCGTTGCGGTCCTCGGTTCGGCCACGCCGTCTCTCGAAAGCTATCAAAATGCCCGCAGTGGAAAATACAAATTGCTCGAATTGAAAACGCGCGTAGAAAATCGGCCGATGGCGAAAGTAACGGTCGTCGACTTACGCGAAGATTTCCGCGCGCATCACAAGAACGCGCCGGTCAGCGAAGCGCTACGTGCCGCGATCGCCGAGCGGCTCGCCAATGGCACGCAGGCGATGGTGCTGATCAATCGGCGCGGGTATTCCTGGTTTCTCCTCTGCCGCAGTTGCGGCGCGTATCTGCAGTGCCAAAATTGCAGCATCGGCCTCACCTATCACAAAAGCCGCCAGCGCCTCGAATGCCACTACTGCGGCTTCGCCATGCGCGTCCCGAAAGCCTGCCCGAAATGCGCAAAGGAATATTTATATTTCGTAGGCGAAGGCGCCGAGCGCATCGAAGAATATCTACACGAGCAATTTCCGAAAGCCCGCATCGCCCGCCTAGATCGCGACACCGTCCGCACCAAGCAGCAATTCCAAAAAGTCCTAGGCGCATTCGCAAAAGGCGAAATCGATGTCCTGGTAGGCACGCAAATGGTAGCCAAAGGCCACGATTTCGAACGCGTAACTCTAGTAGGTGTAGTAGCCGCCGATCTAGCCCTAGGCCGCCCCGATTTCCGCGCCGCCGAAAAAACCTTCCAACTCCTGACGCAAGTAGCAGGCCGCGCAGGCCGCGGCCGCCTAACCGGCGAAGTCCTAGTCGAGACGTACTATCCCGAGCATTACGCCATCGAGCTAGCCGCAAAACAGGACTACATCGGCTTCTTCGAAAAAGAAGCCCACTTCCGCCGCATGCTCCACTATCCGCCGTACACCGCGCTAGCCAGCATCCTAATCCGCGACAAAAAAATCGAGCGCGCCGTCCAATGGTCCCGTGCCCTAGAAGCCGTGCTAAAGCCCTTCGAGCAGCAGGGGATGAAAGTGCTCGGCCCCGCCGCAGCCCCGCTCTCCCGCCTACGCCAAGAATTCCGATTTCAATTCCTACTGAAAACCCCAAAGCGGTCGATTCTGGGCCGAGCGTTAGCCGCGTGCGTAGAATATTGCGAAGCGAACAAAATCCCCGAGACCGCAGTAATCGTGGACGTGGATCCAACAAGCCTTTCGTAGGGGCCGGGGTTTACGACCGGCCCGGGTTGGCTTTGGGTTTTGGGGTTGATTTTTTTGAGGCAAAACCAAAACCCAGTGCCACCCCGGGCCGGCGAGTAAACCCCGGCCCCTACGACGGCGCCCCCACCCGCTCCCCTCCGTCGCACGTGCTCTCTCGTCCGTCCGTTACCCGCCCGCCGACATCACAAATTTATATTGACTTATCCGCTATTCCATGCCATGTTACCTCGCTCGAACTGCGAGCAAGTGACAAAATTTGGCACCTTCCACACCGGTGCCATTGAGAAAGGGAATCAAAAGCCAGCCGCGCAGCAACCTCGCCTCACCAACTGCCCGACAGCTTCAAATCAATCCGGCCACAGGCCCAAAGGACAAAATCAATGAACACCAATAACACCCCACTCGAATACCCGACATGGCAAGACGGAGTAATCTACGATCCCCCCACCCGCAAAACCAAATCCGACCAACCCCAACCCGCCCAACTCGACTCAACCCCCAAACCCCGCAACCCGGAAGCCCCACACCACCTCTTCAAGCAACCTCCCGAGCGCCACACCAGAAAATGCTCCATCTGCAACCACCCGGATCGCCAAGAGATCGAGGAAGCCTACCTCGCCTGGGTCAGCCCAAACACAATCGTCAACGAACACCGCCTCCGCAGCTTCTCCTCCTTCTACCGCCACGTCGAAGCCGCCGGCCTCCCCGTCATTCGCCGCCGCCACATCCGCGCCGCCCTCGATCACGTAATCGAGCAAGCCTCCAGCGTACGCGTCACCGGCGCCGACGTAATCCGCGCCATACTCGCCAGCGTCCGCATCGGCGACAACGGCGAGTACATAGAGCCAATAAAGCGCAGCGAAGTCACTCATCGCCACATCGAAAACAACCCAATTTCTAATCGGGAGACAAATTTATTAGAAACGCCGCAACTCCAACAAAACAAAGGCAAGATTTAATTCTAATCGGGAGAAAACGACCGTTTTCAAAACGCGTTTTTAGCCACCAAACGCCAGGCGCCGTCGTAGGGGCCGGGGTTTACGACCGGCCCGGCGTGGCACTGGGTTTTGAATCTGATTCGTTCCCCAAATAACAATAACCCAACGGGACCGGAGGGTTTTGTAGGGGAGGGGGTTTATCTCCCTCCCGCACTGGGTTTGGGTTTTTGAATTTGGCTTCGGATGTATCGCGTGAAACAAACCAAACCCAAGTGCCAATCCGGGAGGGAGCTAAACCCCCTCCCCTACAAGGAAAAAACAATCACGGATTAGTGGTTGGCCAGGGGGTGAAACAGAGGACGAAGACTACCAGGGCGATCACCGCCCACATGCGGCGGTTTGGATCGAGCGGCTCCCAGCGATTCATCAGCGGCGGATGGCGGAAGAACCAGGAGAAGACTACGAGTAGCGTGCCCCACATCACCCAGCCGTCCCAGAAGAGATTGCGCCAGATGCCGAGCAGGCCCATGGCGAGGATGATTGCCCCAACGGCCAGCGAAATCCGCCGATGCAACCGGCTCGTCAGACAATAGAGGATGTGACCGCCATCGAGTTGCCAGGCTGGCAGCAGATTCAGCGCAGTGACGAAAAGCCCCACCCATGCGGCGCGTCCTACTGGATGCGAGAAGGATGTCGCCGGGGGGCGTATGCGGGCGCAGCATAGCAATCAAGAGCTGCACCAGCGGCGGATTGCCGAAGCGCAGACCCGTTGGATCGGTGAAGGCCATGCCCGGAATGACTTTGGAATAGGCGATGGCGAAAATTAATGCCGGGACGGCGAAGACGAAGCCGACGACCGGACCTGACAGTCCGACATCGAAGAGCGCTTTGCGCGTGGGGATTGGCGAGCGGATGCGAATGAAGGCGCCGAACGTGCCGAGGATTGTTGGCGCAGGAATGAAATACGGATAGGTGACATCGATGCCGTATTTGCGGCAAGTGAAATAGTGGCCCAGTTCGTGAGCGAGGAGAATGCCGAGCAGCGTGAAGGAAAAAGGAATGCCTAGCGCGAGTAATTCCGGATGCTCGAATGGCCGCGCCATGGTGACGAAAGGATTTTCATCGCCGGAGAATGGCTCGCGATTTTGCGAATAGGATTGGGCGAATTCGGCGCCGACGGCCAGCGTGGAAATTATCGGTCAGGAGGAAGAGGATTAGCGGCGTCCAGATCGGACGGCGGCGCAGCGGCCGGCGCAGAACTTCGTCTGCAATCGGCGGATATTGAAATTCTACGATTTCCGCGGGGACGTGGCTGTGCCCGTTTCCGGTGCTACTCATAGACGAGGGCTGGCGAATTGAAAATTTGAGATGACCTTGGGACAACGCGCTTGATGGTTCGGCTATTTTTTCCCGGCGCCGTTTTCTAGGGCTTGCAGTTCTTTGCCGGGCTTGAAGCGGACGGCTTTGCCTGGCGGGATATTGACTTGCTGGCCGGTGCGTGGATTGCGGCCGATGCCGGTTTTGCGGGGCTTGACATTGAAGACGCCGAAGCGGCGCAGCTCGATGCGCTCGCCTTTGCCGAGCGCGTTTTTCATGGCTTCGAAAACGGTTTCCACGGCCTGTTCGGCTTTGTTGCGGGTGATGCTGGTCTTTGAAACGACCGCGTTGACGATGTCAAGTTTGATCACTGGCGCCTCCGGCTGCGGCGAAATCTATGCTAGACAGCGGGGTTGCAGGTTGTCAAGCGTACGGCGGCGGGCTAAGATGCGCTGCCTTTTTTTTGATGATGCGGGGCGGCGATTGGTTTGGTTTTGCTGCGTTGACAAATCATCCCATCGTTGTGCGGCTGTCATCCCGAACCCGCTTTAGCGGTGAGGGATCTGCAGGTGTCTTTTCCGTCGTGGGGGCGCTCGGTCAATCGCTATGCGATGGCAAAGCAATCGTCGCGCCCGGGCGAGCCACTGCGAGCGTGATTTGGGGAAGGTCGGGAAGCGGAGTTGGCGGGCGTATTCGGAAGGAATCACTGAATTTCGAGGGGAGCGGCTCATGAGCGTGAAGTGCGACAAGTGGATTCGGCGCATGGCGGTGGAACATAAAATGATTGAGCCGTTCGCCGATCGTCAGGTGCGCGAAGGCGTGATTTCTTATGGCGTGTCGTCATATGGGTACGACATGCGCGTGGCCGATGAATTCCGGATTTTTACGAATGTGAATTCGTCGATTGTGGATCCGAAACATTTTGATGCGAAATCGTTTGTGGAATTTCAGGGGCCGGTCTGCATTGTGCCGCCGAATTCCTTTGCGCTGGGGCGCTCGGTGGAATATTTCCGGATTCCGCGGAGCACGCTGACGATCTGCGTCGGAAAATCGACTTACGCACGGTGCGGCATCATCGTGAACGTGACGCCGTTCGAGCCCGAGTGGGAAGGATTCGTGACGCTCGAGATTAGCAACACTACGCCTTTGCCGGCGAAGATTTACGCAAACGAAGGATTGTGCCAGGTGATCTTCTTCGAGGCCGACGAAATCTGCGAGACTTCGTACAAAGATAAGAAGGGGAAATATCAGGCGCAGCAGGGAATCGTTTTGCCGCGCATGGGATGAGTGGCGGCGCGTGAGTGATTTGAGTGCGTTCGAAAATGATTCGTCGCGGCGGAAACGCCGCTGCTGTAGCCAGCGCTAAAGCGCGTTGTAACCACGGGCTTTTTCGGAGCGCTGAAGCGCTCCTCCCCCACATAAATGTGCGCGGGCTCCCACCTGAAAAACTAAACCTCGGCGGCGACGAGCTGGCGTAACCGATCGCAGGCTTGGCTTCGTTCGAAATTTTGCACGCAGAGGCCCGCCATATAGCGCGGGCCCTACGTTCGTTCGCCGCTTGCGCGTCTCTTACTTCTGGATTACGCCGCAGGCGAAACGGCCGCCGGAGTTGCCGGAGGGATCGGTCATTTCGTCGTCTGGTTGCGCGTGGATCATGATCGACGTGCCGGTTTGAGGTAGCAGCGAGTTCGGGCCGTCGGTTAGCGTCACGCGCGGATCCAGGAATGTGGCTTTGGCTTTGCCTTCGGCGTTGGCGGTGATGTTGCCGAGGTCGCCGTTGTGCGGGCCTTCGGGATTTTTGGCGCCATGTTTTTTGTTATCGGGATTGAAATGGCCGCCGGCGGTTTTGAAATCTGGCGCGGTGCATTGTCCGGTTTGATGGATGTGGATGCCGTGAGTGCCCGGCGGAATTTGGCTTACGTTTACGGAGATGCTTACGCCTTCTTTGGTTTGATGGAATTTGGCTTCGCCGATTTTTTGGCCTGAGGCGTTCATGATGTCGGCGTGGGCGGATTGAGCGGCTGCTGGGAAAGCGGCGGCGAGTAGGATTGCGGCGGCGACTAGCCATTTCGTGATTTGCATTTTCGATGCCTCCTTGAGTTGGCGGCCAATGGTACGTCAGATGCGCCGGGAATTCAGCCGGATTCGCGCGCGGCACGGATTTTTTAGATTGATTTGAAGAACCACAGCGCGCCGACGAGAATGCAGACGATGGCGAACCAGAAGACTACGTATCTCATGCGCAGGACGAAGGTGTACCAGGGAAGGCTGTCGTTGGCGAGGATCTTCAGCGGGATGATGCCCATTACCGTTGGGAAAATGGCGGCGGTCCACCAGCGCAGCGCGCCGCTGAGGGCGATTCTGCGCGATGCGTCCAGGCCCGGGGTCAAGAATGTGACACCGGCAACGATCGCGAAGCTGAGGAAAATTAGAATTTGGCTGGAGGTGTTACTGAGTTCGGTGAGGCGCTGCTCGACGCGATTTATTCTTTCGCGGTGGGATTCGTCAGTGGGAGCGGTTGGCATGGCGGCGATTCTACCGCAGCGGATTCGAAAAGTTGCACGCCGGGAGCGGGTGTGGCGCGATCATTTTGGGGCGTAGAAGCGGTAAGTGGCTGTGTAGGGGATACGGATTTCTTTGTCGGCGTTTGCTGCGTCGCAGCCTGTTGCTGGGGCTTTGCCGCCTTTGGTGTTGAGGCGTTGGATTGTGGTGACGCTTTCTAGCACGCCTTTGCCTTCGTGGGTTACTACTTTTACTAGCAGCCAGGGAATGGAATCGGCGTCTGGCGACGGGACGTTGGCTGCGGCTTTGCCCGTTACTTTGCTGCCGTCGGTGGATTGCCAGCTGGGACCTGCGAAATGTTTGCCTGCGGGCTTTTCGTTTTTGTCGAAGAGCTGGGCGTCGGGGGCTTTTAGGGTCCAGGTGAATTTGCCGGCGTCGTTTTTGCAGGTGTAGATTTGATCGCCTTTGGCGTGGAGATCTAGGAGGAGTTTTTCGTTTGGTGGGGGTTGGAGTTGCGGCGGGATTTCTTGGGCTGGGGTTGGCACGGCGATGGTTGCGGCTGCTGCTAGGGCGGTGAGGGCGATCGTTCGGATTTGTTTCATCATGAAGTGATGGCTCCTTCGGATTGCCGGCTTCGTTTTCGAATCGCAATATAACCCTACATATTGCATGTAATGCAAGAGGGCCGAACTGCGGGAGGGTCTGAAGAACCCTCCCCTACAAATACAAAGGCGGGCTTGCTACGGCTTTGTGTGTATGGCGCTTCTGTTGATGGGGGTCGAATATGCTTCCGCTTTGCGGAGGATTGCCATGCCTCGAGCGATTCTGATTATTATTGTGGTGATTTTGCTTTTGGGGGCTTTGCCTACCTGGCCTTATAGCGCGGGTTGGGGTTATTACCCGAGCGGAGGGCTGGGGTTGATTTTGTTGATTTTGCTGATTTTGGTTTTGGCGAAGAGGCTTTGAAGTTTGATCGGTGGCCGGCGGGACGCGAGGTTGTGGCGCGATCTTGCATGAAGAGGCCCGGCATAAAGCGCGGGCCCTACGGGATCTGGGTTTTGTTGGTTGCGCCGATTTGGATTTGAGTATGTAGTGGAATCGGTGGTCGTCGGATGCCGGCAGGGACGCCGGCGCTACTTGCGGCGAAGGATTAGGCAGGTGATGTCGTCGTGTTGCGGGGCGGCGCCTACGAATTCATCCAGGAGTTGCATTACATTCGACAGAGTGCGGGCGCTTTGTTCGTTTTTTGCGGTGGATTGCATTAGGGTCATTAGGCGGGTTTCGCCGAATTGTTCTTTGTCTTCGTTTTGGGCTTCGGTTACTCCATCGGTGTAAATCACTAGAAGGTCGTGCAGGCCTACGTTCGTTACCCGCGTTTTGTAGATTTCCTTTGCTTCGACTCCTAGCGGAATATTTTCGGAGTTTAGGCGCTCAACGGTGCCGTCTTCGCGTTGGAGGATGGGCGGGTTGTGGCCTGCGCTCACGTAATTGAGATTTCCGGTTAGCGGATCTAGTTCGGCGATGAAGGCGGTGGTGAAGCGGCCGTTGATGCTATTGGCGCAGACTTGGCGATTTAGGCCGCCGGCTAATTCGGAGAGGGAACTGCTGGAGCCGGCTAGGGCGCGCAGGCTGGCTTGGAATGTGGCCATTAGCATCGCGGCGGGGACGCTTTTGCCGGAGACATCGGCTACGGCGATTAGCAACGGGCCGTCGGTGGCGCGGCGGAAGGCGTCGTAGTAATCGCCGCCAATGGTTTTTGCGGCGCGAGTCGCGAAGGCGATGTCTACGCCGGGGACGTCGGGGGCTTTGCGGGGGACAAGCCAGCGCTGAATTTCGCGGGCGATTTCTATGTCGCGCTTCATGGAGATGTGATCGCCGATTACCAGGATCAGGAGAATTAGCAGGCCGCCGAAGGCTGCTATGAATTCGACTTCTTGCGTGAGGATTAGGAAATGAAAATTGGTGATGGCCAGGATTGCCAGGAGGATGGTTAGAAGCAAGAAGAGGCGGCGGGCTGGGGAAAGTTTTCTTAGGATGCTCCAGCTTACGGCGGCGAAAATTTTGAAGGGGCGCTTCCAGCTGCGATCTTCTTGCGTGGTGGTGCGGTCGAGATCTTGTTTGTAGAGGCGGGAGCTTTCTTGGGCTTCGGATTTGAAGCGCGTCCAGAGTTCGTCGATTTCCAGGCCGGCGGTTAGGACACGCCAGCGATCTTGGGAGTGCCAGAGGGCGCGTCTTGTGCGTTGTTTTGCTTTGCGGAGGGATTTTTTTATTTTTTCGGGGAATGTGGGCGGGGCGATTGTGGCGGCGGGTTCTTGGGGAGTGGAGGACACAGGGCGAGTTTACATCTGGATTTTGGCGGGGGCTAATTTTGCGGGGGGGGTGTTTCTGACTGTGTTTTAGTTGCGTGGGAAAAGGCGGCGGCGACGGAAAAGGCGACGGCTTTGGAGATTTCAAATTTGAAATTTCAGATTTGAGATTGAGGAAAAGGCAACGGCGACTGTTGTGGGGGCGCGGTGAAGGCTTAGGTTACGAACTGACGGCGGCCGGAGGAGCTTCGATTTGACACAGGAGTCCGCCGTCGAGTTCGGCTTTGATGTGACCGATTCGTCGCCAGGGCTAAAGCCCATGATTTAAGAGCCACTTATTGTCGGAGCTAAGGCACCGATCCCCTAAAAAGCATTTACGAGATGAGTTCATTTCAGATTTGAGATTGGGGAAACGGCAATGGCGGTCGTGGGGGCGCGGTGATGACTCATGCGACGAACGACGAAGAACAGAGGCGCTTTGATTTGACGGATTGGGTCCGCCGTCGAGTGCGGAAATAATCTGACTCAATCGGTCGCCGGAGCCGGCAGAGACGCCAGCGGTACAGGGAAACGGCAGCGGCAATTGCGGGGCAGAGGTTCATTTTTGCGTGGTTTATGTACAGGGATTGCCTGATTGCCGGACTAACTGCAAAGCCGGAACGAAAATCGAAACCGAAGCGCGAACCAAAGTTAGAACCAAAAAATAAACCAAAATCAAAATTAACACCCAGGGCCAGTGCGGGCGGGAGGTGAACGCCCGCCCCTACTCGTAACGCAGGGCTTTTATGGGATCTACTTTTGTGGCTCTTCGGGCTGGGAGGTAGCCGGCGGTGGCGGCTACTGCGGCTAGGATTGCGACCACTATTGTTAGCGTTAGTGGATCTGTGGAGGAGACGTTGAATAGCATGTGGCTTAGTAGGTGGGTGGCTGCTAACGCGGTTGGGATGCCTACTAGTAGGCCTGCTGCGGCTAACTTTAGCGTTTCTTTCAGGATCATTTGCAGGATGTTGGCGCGGGTGGCGCCGAGGGCCACGCGGATGCCGATTTCGTTGGTGCGGCAGCTTACGGAGTAGGAGATTACGCCGAAGATTCCGATGGCTGAGAGGATTAAGGCCATGGCGGCGAATAGGCTTAGTAGGACGGTGCGGAATTTTGGTTGTGCGGCGGAGGCTTGGATTTCTTCTGGGATTTCGGCGATGCCGGTGATGGGGAGATCTTTGTCGATTTTGTGGACTTGCTCGCGGACGGTGTTGGCGACGCTTTGGGGATTGAGCGTGGTTTTAATTACTAGATTCGCGCCCCAGAAAGTGGCTTGCGTGTAGGGGGCGTACATCATGGGGCCGGGAACTTGGCCGAGGGAGACGTCGCGGACGTCGCCTACTACACCTACGATTTGGCGATTGATTTCGCCTTCCGGGGGGAGGCCGAAGGTCAGAAATTTTCCTACGGGATTTTGATTGGGGAAATAGGTGCGGGCTAGTTGCTGGTTGATGATGGCGACTCTTGGCGCGGTGTCGATGTCGCGTTGATCGAAGGGACGGCCGGCGAGCAGCGGGATGGACATTATGCGGAAATATTCTGGGCTGATAGAGACGAAGTCGGCGGTGCGCGAGGTGCCTGGAGTTAGCGGAGGATTGCCTTCTACGCCGAAGCCGATATTTACCTGGCCGTCGGTGATGGGCCTGGGGACCACTATGGCGGAATTTTGCAGGCCTGGTTGGGCTTGGAGGTTGGCTAGCAGAGTGGAGGAAAAGTTGGCCCATTGTTTCGACGTGGCGTATTGGCTGATGGGAAGATCGATGTTGGCTTGCAGAGTGTGCTCGGCGTCGAAGCCTGGATTTACGGAAATTAGTTTCGAGAAGCTGCGGAGGAATAGGCCTGCGGCTACTAGCAGGACCATCGCTAACGCGATTTCTGCCGCGGCTAGATAGCTGCGGGTGCGGCGGCGCGTGGCGAGTTCGCCGGAGCGGGCGCCGCCTTCGCGTAGATTGGATTGCAGATTGGAATTGGCGGCGAAGAGGGCTGGTGTCAGGCCGAAGGCGCAGCTTGCGAGAACGGCTAGAACTAACGCGAAGGCTAGAACGAAATTATCTACGCGGATAGTGTTTAGTTGCGGGAAGTCCGGCGGGAGTAACGTGGTTAGGGCCTGAACGCCCCAATAGGCCAGGGCGATCCCGGCGATGCCGCCGAGCAGGCCTAGCACGGCGGCTTCGGTTAGCAACTGGCGGACTATTCGTTTGCGGCCGGCGCCGAGGGCGGTGCGTACGGCGATTTCGCGGGCGCGCGAGGTGGCGCGAGTGAGAAGCAGATTCGCGAGATTGGTGCAGGCGATTAGAAGAACCAGTGCCGACGGCGCCGAATAGGACTAGCAGCGCGGGCTTAACATTTTCAATCATCATGCTGTGCAGCGGCATCATGCGAAATAGCCAGCCGCGATTTTCGGTGGGATCTTCATTCGCCATGCGCGCGCCGATTGCGTCCAGTTCGGTTTGCGCTTGCACCGTCGAGACGCCGGGCTTCAACCTTGCCGTGATGCGCAGATAGTGGCCGCCTCGGCGATCCATCCATTGGCCGAATACTGGGTCTTGCACAAGCGGAACCCAAAGTTGATCCGGTTCGTTGATGTTGGGGAAGCGGAAGGCCGCGGGCATAATGCCGACTACGGTGAACGAGCGTTTGTCGAGTTCGATCGTGCTGCCCACAATTTTCGGATCGCCGTTGAACAGCGTGCGCCACAGATTTTCGCTGAGGATGGTTACCGGAGTGGCGCCGTGTTTGCCGTCTTCGGAATAAAAAACGCGGCCGGCTAGCGGCTTTACCTGGAATACGGAAAATAGTTCGGGAGTGGCAACGGAGGCGTTGACCACTGTCGGCTCGCCCCGGCCGATTAGCGTGAGTTGATGTTGCTGAGTGCCGGCGATTTCCGTGAAGGTGGAATTTTGCTGGCGCAGGTCGGTGAGATTCGGATACGACATGCCCGTGAATTTGACGCCTTCTTCCGGCTCGATTTGGAAGATGGTGAAAAGTTGCGCGGGTTGCGGGTAGGGAAGCGGCTTCAGCAGCACAGCGTAGACGACGCTGAAGATGGCGGTGTTTGCGCCGATGCCTAAGGCCAGAGTGAGAACTGCGATGGCAGTGAAGCCGGGATTTTTTCTCAGGATGCGCAGGCCGTAACGGATGTCTTGCAGGAATTGTTCCAGCCAAACGGGATTCCAGACTTCGTGGGTATCTTCTTTGATTTTGGTGACGTTGCCGAATTTGCGGACGGCGGCGTAGTGCGCTTCTTCCGGGGGCATGCCTTTGGCTATATTGTCTTGGGTTTCGATGTCGATGTGCAGACGGATGTCTTCGTCGAGGTCGTGGAGTGGGTGATTGCGGGTGTCTTTAGTAGACATTCTAGGTGAGGGTAAAGCGGTTCCCGTAGAATGTCAAGGGGAGGGTGAGGGCGTAGGCGAGCGGGGGGCGTGGCGCGGGGTTGCGTGGGTGTTACATTGGCGGGCGCCGCAAGCGGCGCCCCTACGAAGACAAAGTCAAATGCAGAGCCCGCGCCTCGCTCGGGCTGGGAGAGGCGGACATGAGTGATGACGGCAAAATTATTTATTGGCACCGGGAATTGCCTCCGCTTGCGGCGGAGGCTGTGGGCGAGCATAGCGTGGAGGCAGTTAGCATGCGCGTGCCGGGGACTTTGGCGCATCGGGATGAGTTGTGGGATCAGTGTTATGAGGATTTGACGGCGCGATTGCGGGCGCGATTGGAGCAGGAGGTTGCGCGGCTTGGCGGCGACTACGCGCATGTGTTGGATGAATTTACCGTCAGCAAGCATGACGGGGCTAGCGGGGAAGCTTGGTTGCATGGGCGGTTGGGTTACATGCTTTATCGCAAGGCTACGGGAGATGCCGGGGGCGGTGGTTGATTGCGGGACGGCAAATTCGAAAGCGAACGGCTTCTGAAATGGTGATTTGGGTCCGCCGGTTTTTCGCGCCATCGATTGTTATCGCGGTCGTCGGATGCCGGCAGGGACGCCGGCGCTACTTAGGGCTTCTGGGTCGGTCTTAGATCGATTTCGCTTATGAAGCTTTGCGGAGCTTGCGTGACGATTGTTGCTACTGCGTGGGCTACGTCCTCGGGTTGCAATAGTTTCGAAGTGTCGCGGCCGGTGTGCGGCGAAAAATCTGTGGCCACGCTGCCTGGGCAGACGGCGCTCACTCTTA
Source organism: uncultured Acidobacteriota bacterium (assembly GCA_963792515.1). GTDB lineage: Bacteria > Acidobacteriota > Terriglobia > Acidiferrales > UBA7541 > Palsa-147. The sequence continues at coordinate 124,714 of CAWBWG010000014.1, forward strand.
TGTTGTGGGCGCGGAGATCTTCGGCCATGCAGGCGGTCAGGCCCATGAGGCCCCACTTTGATGCGCAATAGACTCCGCCGCCGGCGAAAGCATTTTTTCCTGCTAGTGAACTGACGTTTACGACGTGGCCGCGCTTTCTTTCGATCATTCCTGGAACAACGGCGCGGGTTACCAGGAACACAGACTTCAGATTGGTGTCTAATACCGCATCCCAATCGGCTTCGCTCATCTGATGAGCGGGACCGAATCGGCCGATACCAGCATTGTTGATTAGAATGTCGATAGGGCCGAGCTCTCGATGTGTCCGGTCGACTAGATTTTGAATCTCATTTGGGCGGGTGACGTCTGCGGCCATTGTGAGAGTTTCGAAACCATTGTGGCGTAAGTCGCCGCCGGCGGATTCGAGTCGCGCGGAATCGCGTGCGCAGAGGCTTAGGCGGGCGCCGAGTTGTGCAAGTTTGCGTGCGATGGCCAGGCCGATGCCGCGGCTGGCGCCGGTGATCAACGCGATGTTTCCTTCGAGCGGCTTGCTTGCGGCGTTGGGAGTGTCCATTTGTAAATTCTCCTCAGGCGACATTCACGGCGCAGTCACCATCTTAGCATCTAGGCGGGAAAGTGACGGGGAGCGCGCCAGGGTTGCTAAGTCGTGGAAAAGTGACGCGATTAGCCTTGCACGCCCGAAATGCTTTTCCTATAATCCCGTAGCTTTTCTATTCCACGTCCCTGCAGGGGTCGTAATTCCTTTGGTTCCGACCGCTTGCCACTATATTAATTTTGTTTGAGGAGGCAGGTAAACAATGAAGCGAGAGCGTATGGCCGCAAGAGGAATTGTGCTGGCGGTGATCCTGTTCCTCTGCTGGCAAGTGAAGCCCGCGGCCGCGCAAGATGCGTCGGCGCAGCAGCCAGCTTATACGATCCCGGAATATAACGCGTTTCAGGCTTGTCGCGCGGAGACGAATGGGCAGACGCGGTTGAAGTGTTTGGATGACTTCGTGGCGAAATTTCCGAAGTCGACTTTGATGAAGTACATCGACCAGATGTACTGGAGCACTTACAACGAGCTGAAGAATTACGCGAAAGTGGTGGAGTACTCGGATAAATATATCGCGGAGAGCGATCCGAAGGCCGATGTGGCGGCGCGAGTGCAGGCGCTGTATACGCGTTGTGCGGTGTTTGAGTTTGCTTACAATCCGAAGGCGGCGGACGCGAACGATCAGCTGGCGAAGGCCAAGGCTGCGGCGCAGGCGGGATTGGACGCGCTCAACAGTTTGCCGAAGCCGGACAATATGAATGACCAGCAATTCGCGGATCAGAAGAAGCCGGTGTCGGAGCTTTTTTACAACACGATGGGCTTTGCGGAATTGCAATTGAAGGATTATCCGACGGCGGCGACTTCGTTCAAGTCGGCGCTGACGAATGTTCCGACCGATGGCGTGACGGAATATCGATTGGGCGTTGCTTATTTGCAGGAAAATCCTCCGCTTTCGATCGAAGGATTCTGGGCGCTGGCGCGGGCGATTGCTTTGAAGGCGCCGGGCGACGCGCAGATTAAGGATTATTTGCGGAAGCAGTTGGTGCGTTATCAGCAGTCTGGTTGCGATAATTTGATTGATTCACAGATGAGCGAATTGTTGCAACTTGCGGCGGGAGCGCCGGAGCGTCCGGCTACTTATTCGATTCCTAGCTCGACGGATTTGGATAAGGTTCGGCAGGGGTTGAATATTTTGACGGTGTTGAGTGACTTGCAGGCTGGCGGGGACAAGGCTAAGACCACTTGGCTCGCAGTTTGCGGATCGGATTTCCCGGAAGTAGTGGGCAAGGTGATTGATGTTACGCCGGGGACGGATACGGTGGAGTTGCATGTTTTCACCGGGGCTACTTCGGATGAGATGGAGAAGGCTACTACCGCGAACATGGATGTGAAGATCGCGGGGCAGCCTGAGGCTAGCCGCTTGCAGAAGGATGATGGCGTGCGGTTCTCGGGGACTTTGAGCGGGTACGATCCTTCGCCGTTTATGTTGCACTGGGAAAAGGGCAAGGTGAATGCGGAAGATATTCCGCCGGAGAAGAAGGAAGGGCAGACGCGGAAGCCGCATAAGGTGGCTAAGCCTTCGGGGAATTAAGCAATTAACGTCGCGGTTTAACTTGGATTGAAGAAGGCCGCCGGGGAACCGGCGGCCTTTTTGTTTTTTCTACCGCCGGCGTCCCTGCCGGCATCTTACGAGCCCGAATTTCGGCAGGGGCATGTCGACGGGCGGCGCGACACTCAAGAACGAGAGTGGATTGAGCGCTGCGATTCGTCCGAAACGAATGCTTGTGGCGAGATAGCGCTCGTAAGATGCCGGCAGGGACGCCGGCGCTACTTGGCTCTTCGATGAGCGATTGGGGTGATTTTGTATTCGCCGACCTTGCGGCTTAGGGTGTTGCGGTGGATGCCCAGGAATTTTGCGGCGCGGGATTGATTGCCGTTGGCGCGTTCCAGAGCGCGCTTGATGAATTTCTTTTCGAATTCCACTACGGCTTCTTCGAGCAGGATGCCGCGCTCGACCATTTGGCCGACTAGGGTTTCGAGTTGTTCCTTCACGATGGCACGCTCCACGGTGACGCTTCGGAGGACTCCCTGCGTGGGCCTGTGATTGCGCGTTGTGTGGTTGGCTGCACGGTGATCAATCTAGTGGGCGGCCGGTGAGCCGCTCGTAAGCTTCGCGATAACGCGCGCGCGTGGCTGCGACCACTTCGGCGGGCAGCGCGGGCGCGGGCGGCTGCTTGTTCCAGCCGATGCGCTCGAGATAATCGCGGACATATTGCTTGTCGAAAGACGGTTGCGCGCGGCCGGGCTCGTATTCATCGGCGGGCCAGAAGCGCGAAGAATCGGGAGTGAGGGCTTCGTCGATCCAGATTAATTCCTGGTTGGGGCCCAGGCCGAATTCGAATTTGGTGTCGGCGATGATGATGCCGCGGGCGGAAGCGTAGGCGGCGGCGCGTTTGTAGATTTCGATGGAGACGTCGCGCAGGCGCAGGGCTAGTGGTGCGCCGATGGTGGTTGCGGCTTCTTCGAAGGAAATATTTTCGTCGTGGCCGGTGGTGGCTTTTGTCGACGGGGTGAAGATCGGCTCGGGGAGTTGCGCCGATTCGGTGAGGCCGGTGGCCAGCGGAATGCCGCAGACTTTGCCGGTCTTCTGATAATCCTTCCAGCCGGAGCCGCTTAGATAGCCGCGGACAACGCATTCGATGGGAATTGGCTCGGTGCGTTTTACGAGCATGGAGCGGCCGACCAGTTCGGCGGCGTAGGGGGCGAGATCGCCGGTGAAATCGGTGGCCGTGAGGATGTGATTCGGGACTATGCCGTGCAGCTTTTCGAACCAGTAGAGCGAGAGCTGCGTCAGGACTTTGCCTTTGTCCGGGATGGGCGTGGGAATGACCACGTCGAAGGCCGAGAGGCGGTCGGTGGCGACGATGAGTAGATCGTTGCCAACTTCATAGATATCGCGGACTTTTCCGCGGCCTCGGAGCTTAAGTCCGGCGAACGACGTTTGTGAAATAGCTGCTGCCATTTGTGACGATGCCAAGGTGATTCAATCCTTTCGGGGAGCCGTATTCTAGCGCACGAAGAAAAGAAGTCAACGGGGAAGAAAAATGAAAGAGAGATCGCAGTGCGGCGTTCTTGAGACGGGCACATCGCGATCTGAATCGTTGAATTTTTGAAGGCTTGCGGATTATCAAAAATCATATCGGGCGCGATGAATCGTGGCGTGTCCGTGGCTTTTTTTTATTTTTCGGAATGCTGGCCCATTCGCGGTTTGCTCGCCTACAGCATTTCCCGATTGGCGAAATCCGCCCAATCTCCGTTACAATCATCTCCCCTAAACGACGAACTAAGGAGACCGCCATGGCCGCGACATCGCCCATCACCGCATCCACGATCGACGACGTAAAAGAAAAAGCCCGCCGCCTGGGAGTTTATTCCATGATGGCGACAACCGCGGCCGGCTCGGGCCATCCCACTTCCTGCCTGAGCGCCGCCGAATTGGTAGCGGGCGTTTTCTTCCACGCCATGAAATTCGATCCGAAAAATCCGAATTCGAATGATGGCGATCGGTTTGTTCTGTCGAAAGGTCACGCCGCGCCGTTGCTTTACGCGGCACTGGCGGAGGCTGGAGTCTTTCCGATCTCGCGCTTGATGACGTTGCGGCAATTGACCAGCGAACTGGAAGGCCATCCCACGCCCATTATTCCCGGCGTGGATGCTGCTACGGGCTCGCTGGGCCAAGGCCTTTCGGTGGGCGCCGGATTGGCAATCGGAGCGCGACTGGATAAAAGCCCCACGCGTGTTTATGTGCTGATGGGAGATGGCGAGCTTGCCGAAGGGCAAATCTGGGAGGCCGCGGAATTTGCCGGGCACTACAAACTGGGGAATCTCACCGCCATCGCCGATATCAACGCTCTGGGCCAAAGCGACTACACCATGTATCAACACGACATGGAAACCTATCGCCGCAAATTCGAGTCCGAAGGTTTCGACACGCAAGTAATCGACGGCCACGATGTAAGTGCCGTACTAGCGGCGTTAGATCACGCCAAATCGGTAACCGATCGCCCGCAAGCCATTATCGCGCGCACCATCAAAGGTCACGGCGTAAGCTTCTGCGCCGGTAAGCCGGGCTGGCACGGCAAGGCTTTCTCTAAAGATGAGCTGGCGACAGCGCTGAAGGAAGTAGGCACCGTCCCGCCAATCCCGCCAGACGACGGTAAATCCTACGCCCGCAAATCGCTGCCCAAGCCGCCTGATTTCCCAGCTCCAGCGGCCCCCGATTACAAACCGGGCACGACCATCGCCACGCGCGAAGCCTATGGCTATGCCCTTAAGCGGCTAGGCGCGGTAAATCCGCACCTGGTGGCGATGAGCGGCGACGTAAAGAATTCCACCTTCTCGGAGATCTTCCAGAATGCCTATCCCGATCACTTCTTCCAAGCCTATATCGCGGAGCAAAACATGGTCAGCGCCGGCGTAGGCCTGGGCGCCCGGGGCAAAGTCCCTTTCGTCGATACTTTCGCCTGCTTTCTCAGCCGCGCCTACGATCAAGTGCGCATGGCCGCCATCAGCCGCAGCTACATCAAACTCTGCGGCTCCCACTGCGGCGTAAGCATCGGCGAAGACGGCCCCTCGCAAATGGCGCTTGAGGATCTAGCCATGTTTCGTGCGGTCAACGGCTCGATCGTCCTCTATCCATCCGATGGCGTGTCCACCGAGCGCCTGACCGAAGCCGCAGCGCGTGCCGACAACATCTGCTACATCCGTACCTCGCGCCCAAAAACTCCGATCATTTATTCGGTGGATGAAAAATTCCCCATCCCGGGCTTCAAGGTGGTTCGCCAGACCGCCAATGACCAAGTAACGGTGATCGGCGCAGGCATCACGTTGCATGAAGCCCTGAAAGCTGCCGATGAACTTAAAGGTCAGGGAATCGCAATCCGCGTAATCGATCTCTATTGCGTAAAGCCGCTCGATGGCGCAGCGATAGCCGCGCAACTAAAAGCCACAGGCGGCCGTTTGGTGACCGTAGAAGATCACTTCGAGGAAGGCGGCTTAGGCGAAGCCGTAATCACAGCCCTGGCCGACGCAGGCGTAGCTCCAACGAAATCCCGACGCCTGGCCGTGCACGGCATGCCGCACTCGGGCAAGCCCGAAGAATTGGTCGATAAGTTCGGAATTTCGGCCAAGCACATAGCCGAAGCAGTCCGGGCAATCGCAGCAAACTAGCGCGTCAAACTCGACGCACCAGCTCAACGGACTGCAGCAGGGCACAAAGCAGCCCCCAAAAAAATGGCCGAAAAATTAGTTCTAGTAGGAATGTTTCCCGACATAGCAGTGATCGAGCCAGGCGATCAAATGGTCTGGCACTCGCTCTCAGGAAATCTGCGAGTCGAATTCGACGCCAACCGGTCCCCATTCTCGAGCAATGTCTTCCAAGCCCCCACGGGAGTGCGACATCCTGAGCGGCCCCCCACGGACCGCGGTAAATCCGGGTAGCTACAAATACCGTGTCTGGCTAAACGACCAACACATAGCCGACGGCGAGGTAGTAGTCCGGCCCAAACAACCGTAGCCAGCCCGCGCACCCAAAGCGCGCCATCCGAACGTAGGCCGGCATTTTGCCGGCCGGGCAACCACAAACGTAATGGCTAGCCCGCCCCAAACCGGTAAGATTAACCCAAGAGAATTAGACGTCCCCCAATTCAATCCATAGCCCAATCCCATGAAACACACCCGTACCCAAATGTAAAAAAGGGAGTTATGAGCAGCCCAAACTAGCCGAGAGGCCTAGTCGCCAGCCACAGCCCGCGCGCGCCGTCTCGACGGCTTCAGCCAAAGCCCGCCGCACCGGCGCCAAAAGCACCGCTGGCACCGGCTTCTCGCGAGGCACGCCCAAGCCCAGCCGTCTTCCGCGGGAATTCGGTGCGCCGATCGAGGCGCAACCCGATATCCACCAACAAATCCTCAGCGAAATTCGGGTCATCGCTGCGCTCGCGTCCAAAGAACCACAAGCGTTCCTCATTCCGCTGCAAGAGTTGTAGCGCCTCCTCCAGCCGTTTCATCGCCGTGTCAAACGTCGACGCCAGGAAATAAACCGGCAGGACCCAGCTCCTTCGTCCGAACGCGGCTCGTACGCGCACGGTGTATTTGCCATTCTGATTTTTCTCGATGGCACAGCGGTATTCATTGCCCGAGCCATTCTGTTTGTTCGACATGATCGTCCTCGATAATTCGCCAAAACCACGGCGGAATTCGCTCCAGTCCTAAAGCCCACGCGCTGCAAATGCACCAAATGCGGCTCGTTGAACTCGCGACCGGACTTGCTTCTACGACTGGACCACCAACAACGCCGGAATTAAATCAATTACAGAAGCTACGAAACGTGAGAGACATTTTTTGGCCTGGCCTATAGCAGGTCGCTTGAGATTCGAACGGCAGTGGAGGGACCGCCATTCCTGAAACATCCCGCAGCGACGGGTTGGGCGCTACAGACACTAATATTGTAGGCACAGTTCAATGGCGGCGGCAAGCACCGTGCGGAAATCGTTGAAGTTGATGAAAGGAAAGGGTTTAACTAATCAGGACTGTCCGGTAAAGGCCTTCATATTAGCCGCGTCAATGGCAATTTTGCCTTCATCAGTCAGCCGCTTTTGTAGCGCAGTTTTGAACGCCTCGAAGGAAGCCTGCTGCTTGGTCTGCAGCAATTGCTGCTCGAGCTGCGGCTTTTGCAGAATCAATTCTTCCATTTTCGGCGAGTCATGCGTGACGATCCGGTACACCGCCCAATTCGCCGCCACCGCATCGGCATCGCTCACCTGGCCCACCTGCATGTTGAACGCAGCATTGAACTGCGAAGCCGAGCCCAGATCGCTCACTTGGCCATTGCGCGCAAATGGCGCGCTGGTCTTCGTCTCCGCGCCGAGTTCCTTAGCCGCCTTGGCCAAAGCCTCGCCGCCCTTCACGCGTTTGGCCAAATCCTCGGCCTTCGAGCGCGCCAAAGTCGCAGCATTGTCCTTGCGGTAGTCTGCCAACACCTTCTCGCGCACCTCGGCCAAAGTGCCCTGATGCGCGGCCTGCACGTCTTTCAACGCAATAATCGCCCAGCCGCGATCGATCCGCAGTGGCGCGCTAACTTCGCCCGTCCGCAGTGAGAAAAGCGTCTGATGTACGTCCGGCGAATTCCCCAGATCGCCTAAAGGCTCCGAAACCGAAGCCGCTGGCGTAGTTCCCACTGTTAAATTGAATTTCTTAGCCAAATCATCCAAGGATTGCCGGTTCGACTGCCGCACCGCCGCAGCCATCTGATCCGAAATCCGGTTGGCCTCGGCGTTTACCTTGGCGTCGAGCACTACGGGCTCGATTTCTGCCCGCACTTCCTCAAAGGTCTTGGTGTGCGCTGTTTCCTTCTCAAGAACCTTGATGATATGGAAGCCGTACTGCGTCTTTACCAGATCCGAAATCGAACCTTTCGGCAGCGTAAACGCGGCCTGCTGGAATTCCGGCACCGTCTGCCCCTCAACGATCCAGCCGATATCTCCGCCCTTGGTTTTCGACGTATCTTCCGAATACTGCTTCGCCAAATCCTCAAAATTGGCTCCGGATTTGGCCTTCTTCAGCACTTCTTCAGCCTTTTTCTGCGTCTCCGCCACCAACGCGTCGGTCTCGCCGACGGTCTTGAAGAGGATGTGCTCCACGTGCACGCGATTCTGCACCTTGTACTGGTCAATATTCTGCTGGTAGTAAGCGCGCAGATCGTCGTCCGTCACCTTGGTTTGCTGCTTCAATTTATCCAAATCCAGCAAAGCATATGACGCCGAGCGCTTCTCCGGCACCTGGTATCGCCCAATATTTTTGGCGAAGTAAGCCTGCAATTCCGCATCGGTGGGATTGATGGTGGCCGCCAAATCCGCCGGCTTGAATACCGCATACTCGATCGAGATTTTCTCGTTCCGCCGGATATATTCCTGCGCAATCTCGGTATCCGAAACGGTCACGCCATCGGTAAGAATATTGCGGAATTTTTCCTCGAGCAGCTGCTGCCGCACGAAGTCTTCAAAATCCTGGACGGTCATTCCGGTGCGCGTTTCCACTTCCTGCGTGTAGCGTTCCTTGCCCACCCAGGTATCGCCGGTAAACGCGGTCGGTAAATATTTCTTGATGCGATCCGTCTGCTCCTCAGGAGTCACGCGCAATCCCAGCCGCTTGGCCTCGAGTTCGAGTGCCTTCTGAAACACGAGTTGATCGACAACTTGCTTCGCGTACATGCCCTTAAGCATCGGCGGCAAAGTCTGCCCGCGCAATTCGCGATTCAGCATGTTCTCGACATCGGTGCGCGTAATCTGCTCATCGCCGACTCGCGCCACGCTATCCGCGCTAGTAACGCCAGTCATCGCGCCGGGCACCAAACCGGGCACCAAAGTAATCACCATCGTCAGGCAGATGATCCCAAGGATCACACCCATCAAAATCTTAACGCCAGTCTTCCGCTGCTGAATTACATCAAGCATGTGTAAGAAGCGCCCTCAAGTCGCGCGCAAACAAGCAATTATAGGCCACGTTAAGCCGCCACTCAACCGAATTGCAGCAGACGTTATAGTAGGGGAGGGCGCTTACCTCCTCCCGGTCTAGCATTGGGTGTCCGGCCGGGTTCGCCCTCCCGTTGAGGCCGAACTCCGGCCTTCCCCACGCAAGCAGAACATACCGCCATTCGAAAACGTTTTCGTCGCACGAAGCTCTTCGACTTAGCTGTTGCTCGCTTTGTGCTTTCTTGATGTGGGGCGCGCTAAGTCAGAAACTAACGGCTAGACGCAACGGCCTGAGGGCCGAAGACCTGAGCTACATGGATTGGCGAGACGTTTTTCCTCGGCGTGCGTCTGTTCGCCTAGGGTAGGCGGGCCAGGCAGGTCCGCACAGGAGAGCGCTTATGCAAAAAGTTGCTGCAGGGATTTCGCGCGAGTGGAGTGTGCTACTTGGGCTGATCGTTGTGATGAGCGCGTCGCCGCGAATACTGGCGGCGTCGCAGGCTCACGACGCGGTTGTGAAAATTGTGGTGCAAATTCAGCGCGCGGACTACGAGGGCGATCGGCCAGCGCTGCGGCGGCTTTATGGCGAGCTGGCCCCGTTTGCGGAGGACAAGGATCTTGGCGCGCGCGTGCAGTACTGGCGAGGCTTCGCGCTCTGGCGGCGGGCGATCAACGGATTCAATGAGACGGTCGATCCGAAAGAATCGGCGGCGGACGTTGCGGATGCCACGGAGGCGTTCCGATCGTCTTTTGCGAAAGATCCGGTATTTGTGGACGCGAAGATTGGCGCGGTGGCGTGCCTGGGACTTTCTATGTGGCTGAACATGAAAGATCCGACGCGCATGCAGGAATTTGGGGCGCAGGCTTCGCCGCTTTTGAAAGAAGCGCGCGAGGCGGACCCGGATAATCCGCGGCTGCTGTGGGTGCTCGGTCCGATTCTGTGGCAAGCGCCGCCCGAGCGCGGCGGGGGACAGGAGAAAGCTATCGCCACCTACGATCGAGGGTTGGAGCTAATTCGAAAACAGAAGAAGCCCAGCGATGCGCTTGAGCCATCGTGGGGCGAGCCGGAATTGTTGATGAGTTTGGCGTGGTCGAATTTGAATAAGACGGTGCCGGATTTGGATGCGGCGGAGAAAAATGCGCGGGCGGCGTTGGAATTGGTGCCTTATTGGCATTACACGCGGGATATTTTGATGGCGAAGATTCGCGAGGCGAAGGCTAAGCAAGAGACGAAGCAGGGATGACGATTGTGGGAGCCTGGACGCGGGCATGATCAGGAATTGACTCAGTCGTGCGGGCGGCGATACATGGATTGTGGCATACGTATTCTCAGTTCGTACTTCCTCCGCAGACGGCGAGGGGCGCAATAGGAGCGCCCGCGGGAGGGCTAACCCGGCCCTCCCCTACGGGAAAGTGCCAATTCAAAATCGAAGGCGGAAGGCCTCAGGTGTGAAGACCTGAGCTACATTTTTGACCGCGCTGAAACAATTGACGCGTTGATTGGCTTGCTTGACATGTTTCCCAGCCGGGCATAATTTTCGGGTGCAGCTACGCATGCAACCGAAAATTTCACCGAAAACTGAACCCAGTGCCGAGCGCGCGGAGGCAGGGAGACGCGTTTCGATCGTCGCCGGCGTGGCGCCGGTTGTCGTGCTTGTGGGCATGGCGATTTCGTTGCGGCCGATTCTGCCTGCTTGGGGTTTCATGTGGGCGCTGGCCGCGGGGATTTTTTTCGGATTGAAATGGCTTTCGTGGTGGCGGGCGCGCGGGGAAGTGGCGCAGGCGGCTTGGCGATCGTGGGCTTATCTTTTCGCCTGGCCGGGGATGGACGCAGCTGCGTTTCTTGGCGACGCACGGCCCGCGTTGCCTTCGGCGATGCGCTGGTTGTGGGCCGCGGCGAAAACTTTGGCAGGCATTTTGCTTTTGTTTTTTTCCGCGCGGGCGGTGCCGGAACGTTTCCCGCTTCTGCGCGGCTGGGTGGGATTGCTGGGCCTAATTCTGGTCCTGCATTTCGGTACGTTTGAATTGATTGCGTTAGGTTGGCAGGCGTTGGGCGTGAATGCCGAGCCGATCATGCAGGAGCCGATTTTTTCGCGGTCGCTGAGTGAATTTTGGGGCAAGCGGTGGAATTTGGGATTCCGGCAGCTCTCGTACGATTTTGTTTTTCAGCCGCTGCATCGCACGCTCGGGGTAGCCGGCGCTACGATGCTCGTTTTTCTTTTTTCGGGCTTGATTCATGAATCGGTGATTTCGTTTCCTGCGAGCGGCGGTTACGGATTGCCTACGGGCTATTTTCTGTTGCAGGGGGCAGGAGTAATTCTGGAGCGATCGAGCGCAGGAAAGGCGCTGGGGTTGCGTGGCGGATTTTCTGGTTGGGCTTTCATGGCGGTGATGACGGCCGGGCCGGCCTTCTGGCTCTTTCATCCGCCATTCGTGATGCGCGTGGTTTTGCCGTTTATGCGCGCGATCGGGGCGCTATGAATCCATCTTTGATTTACCGGCTATTCGATCTGGCGCTGTGGCTGGCGGGGGCTGGGCACTTTGTAATTTTGTTTGCCAGCTTTCAGGTGCCGGGGCGGCTCGATTGGCGGCGGGATTTGGCGCAGTTGCGGCCGTTTAATCGCAAGCTGCTGTGGGTGCAGGGCGGATTTACGGTGCTGACGAATATTGCGTTTGGGGTACTGACGCTGGTTTTTCATGCGGAGATGTTGCGCGGGGATCGGGCGGCTTCGGGGATCGCCGCGTTTATCGGAATTTATTGGACGGCGCGAATTTTGGTGGATGCATTCTATTTTTCGCACGGAGATTGGCCGCAAGGGAAATATTTCGTTTTGGGCCATATTTTGTTGACGTCCCTTTTTGTGGCGCTGGCGTTTACGTATGTGTCGTTGGTCGTCTGGCGATGGTTTATGTAGATCACCTCTTTAGAGGTGAGGTATTTTGCATTTAGATTTTGTAGTTGAAGTTGCCAGTGCGAAGAGCCAACGGCAACACACAAATGCCTCAGGTCGAAAGACCTGAGCTACACTGCGGTTATGCGTTGGCGGTGCGGGTTTGGTAGCAGAGTAGGATTAGGTCGGCGCGGCGGCGTACACCGAATTTGCTTAGCAAATTGGAGACGTGGAATTTTACCGTGCGCTCGGAAATGTTGAGTTTGCTGGCGATTTCTTTGTTGCTCAAATTCTCGAGCAGCGCTTCGAGCGTTTCTTGCTCGCGGCGGCTTAGATCGGCGGCTGCGGCATTTTTGAATTGACGGCCGTGCGCGCCTTCGAGGATGGAATCTACGAACGTCGAGAGAAGCACGCGCGGAACCCAAAAGCCGCCTTCGGCTACTAACGGCAGCGTGCGGGGCAATTGTTCGCGGGCTTCGGCGTAGGTGAGCAGGCCTTTTACGCCCATGCGCAGCAGCGAATAGCTGCCGGCTTCGGTGAGCTTTTCGCCTACCACGATCAGCCGGGCCGCTGGATTTGCTTCCAAAATATTTGAGATCAACGCGGCGGCGGCTTGCTGCGAGGCGTGCGCGTCGATGACGTAAATGCCGGCTTTCGGCAGCACGGCGCGGCGCAGCTCGGGCGCCAGACTGGATTCGAGTTGCTTGGTCACGATGCGGAAGCCGGGTTTGGTCAGCAGCTTTTCGAGTTCGTTTAGCACTAACGGGTGAGCGGAGAGTAGGCAGACGAATAAGTCGCGGAGTTTTCCCGTCACTTTGGACTTGCTTGAGCGCTTGGCTCCGGATTTTTCTGACAGCACGGCACTGTGGCTCATTCCGATACGCTCCCAACGGATCCTGAACCGCGACTGCGCTGGCCGGAAGGTCGGCTAGACGCGGATAATTGTCCGCGTTGATTCATCGTACAGGGTTCATCGGCAATGGGGAGAAGAATCTTTACGGTGTGGTTACGAGTGGTAAACGGGTTGGGGGTTGGAAATTGGAGGCGGGAAGAATTCGTTGTGGCGCCTGGTCCGTCCGCGGGCGGTTGCCGGATGTGGCTACGTTTACGATCGTAAGATGCCGGCAGGGACGCCGGCGCTACTTTCGGCTTCGCGCAGAAGGATCTCGATGATTCGTTCGCTGGCTTTGCCGTCCCAGTAACGCGGGATGCGGCCTTTTTTTGTTTCGCCTTTTAGAATTTTGTTGGCGGTTTCCACTATTTTTTTGGGGTCCTGGCCGACGAGTTCGTTGGTGCCTTCGGTTACTGTTACTGGGCGTTCGGTGTTTTCTCGCAGCGTCAGGCAGGGGACGCCTAGCGCGGTCGTTTCTTCCTGAATGCCGCCGGAATCAGTTAGCACGAGGCGGGCGCGGCTCATTAGGCTTAGAAAATCTAGATAGCCTAGCGGCGGGACGAAGCGGATGCCTTCTAGAGTTTTCGCCGCGGCTGCGCTTAGACGTTCTTTGGTACGTGGGTGAACTGGGAAAATTACCGGAATTTTATTCGCGATTGCTGCGATAGCTTCTAGTAATGCCGCGAGCGTTTCTGGCGAGTCTACGTTGGACGGACGATGAAGCGTCAGCAGCGCGTAGGGTTGCGGTTGCGCGCCGTTGGGGCCGGCGACGCCCAGTTCTTCGGCGATTTTAGATTTTTGCGCGACGGGTAGAAATTGTTTTAGCGCGTCGATCATCACGTTGCCAACGAGGAAAATGCGATCGCGGTGTTTGCCTTCGCGGATCAGATTTTCTATGGCGTCTTCTTCGGTTACGAAGAGATAGTCGGAGAGGGCGTCCGTCACGATGCGATTGATTTCTTCGGGCATGGTGCGATCGAAGCTGCGCAGGCCGGCTTCTACGTGGACTACCGGGATGCCCAGTTTGGCTGCGGCGAGCGAGGCGGCTACCGTGGAATTTACGTCGCCGACGACCAGGACGCAGTCGGGCTTGCGCTCGATCAGGACGGTTTCGATTTTGCGCAGGATTTCGCTGGTTTGCCAAGCGTGCGAGCCGCTGCCTACTTCTAGATTTACGTCGGGCTCGGGGATGCCCATTTGGCGGAAGAAAACGTCGCTGAGTTTTTCGTCATAGTGCTGGCCGGTGTGGACGAGGATTGGCTCGATTTCTGGATGGCGGCGCATTTCGCGCAGGAGAGGCGCGATTTTTACTAGGTTGGGGCGAGCGCCTACTATGTTTAGGATGCGCATGATGTGTGATTCATGTGAATTTTTACAATAGCATGCGGGGTGGGGCGGATTCGATTGCGGGTTGCGATGTTGTGTTCGATACGGAAACGTTTGTGGGTTGAAGAAATTTCAAATTTCAGATTTGAGATTTCAGAGGGAAGAATGAACCGGGGATGAATGTTGGATTTGGGGTCCGTCGATGATTTGAGATTTGATTTTGCTGAGTGCTCGCCGGATGCCGGCAGGGACGCCGGCGCTACTTGGGCGCATCCAAATAGGGGAGTTGCGCGGTTCTAGTTGTGGGATGCTGAAACGGGAGAATTTGCTGACTATGGGGAATTTGATTCGGATCTGCTGGGTGCGGCGGATTGGGGCTTTTGCGGCGTTGATTATTCTCGCGCTGGGGCTTGCTTCTGGATTGTGCGCGCAGGCTGCGAAAAAGACTCCGACGCGTGCGGCGCCGGTGGCAGGGCAGCAAACTGTGCCGGGGCCCGCGCCTACTGCGAATGTCGACCCTAAAGAATTGGTCCGTCATGCCGCGGATGCGGAGCTGGCTAACGAGAAGATCGCGAATTCCTATACCTACGTGCAGCGCTCGGAGACCAAGAAGCTTGACGGCGATGGGAAAGTTACTTCTACCGAATCCGAAACTTCTGAGGTGATGGTGCTTTTTGGCGAGCATGTGGAGCGTTTGATTGCCAAGAATGACCAGCCGCTTTCCTCCAAGGACGCGGCTAAGGCGGAAGAGAAGATCGATAAGTTTATGGCGGACCGGAAGAATGAGACCGAGGAGCAGCGGAAGAAGCGGCTGGCGGATAAGCAGAAGGATGAGGAGCAGTCTAAGGCTTACGTGGCGGAGATTGCCGACGCTTACAATTTTACTCTGGACGGGATCGAGAAAATTAATGGGCGCGATGCTTATGAGATTTCGGCGGAGCCTCGGCCCGGGTACGAGCCTAGGAGCCGGTTTGCTAAATTCTTGCCGAAATTTCATTTTAAGATTTGGATTGATTCGCAGGACCGGCAGTGGGTGAAGTTGGATGCCGAGGCGCTTGGGGATGCTTCTTATGGGTTGTTTTTAGTGAGGATTCATAAGAATTCGCGATTTGTGCTGGAGCAGACGCGCGTGAATGATGAGGTTTGGTTGCCATTGCATATTCATGGGCGGATTGATGCGCGGATTTTGCTTTTCAAGAGTTTGAATCAGGAATTGGATTTTACGTACCGGGATTATAAGAAATATCGATCGGAAATTAAGTTGGGTGGGACTACGCCTGTGACGTCGCCTTGAGTTCAGATCGTCTGTGCGGTCATTCGCGACACAAATAAAGGCGTAAATCGGATTCGGGTACGGGTGTGTGTGATGGCCGTGGGGCGATCTTGCATGAAGAGGCCCGGCATAAAGCGCGGGCCCTACGAACGGCAACGGCAAACACCGAACACCCACGGCCACGACGGGCGGGTGGTGAACCCCCGCCCCTACATTGATAGAATGATTGGACTATGAGCGAGATATTTGGGGTGCCTCGGGAGACGCTGGACGCTGATGTTTTGATTGTTGGGGCTGGGCCTGCTGGGCTTGCCTGCGCGCTTCATCTTGCCAATTTGATTGAGGCTCATACTGCTGCTGGGAAATCTCCTGCGCTTTCTGCTGAGAATATTTATGTGCTTGAGAAGGGGCGGGAAGTTGGGGCGCACCAGCTTTCTGGGGCGATTATGGATCCGCGGGGGTTGCGCGAGCTTGTGCCGGACTTTGAGAAATCGGCGCCGCTGGATACTCCCGTTACCGGGGATGCTGCGTTTTATTTTACTGAAAATGGATCCTGGAAACTTCCGATTACGCCGCCGCCTTTGGCTAACCATGGGAATTTTGTTATTTCGCTGAATAAATTGGTGAAGTGGCTGGGCGGGCTGGTCGAGAAGAAGGGCGTGAATTTATTTACTTCGTTTGCTGGGGCTAGTTTGATTGCGGAGGGGGCTGGGATTGCCGGCGTTGTTACCGACGATAAGGGCGTCGATAAAAATGGAAAGCCCAAGGACAACTTTACGCCTGGGTACGAATTGCGGGCGAAAGTTACCGTTTTGGCGGAGGGTCCGCGCGGCTCGTTGACCAAGGATTTGGTTGCGCAATTTAAATTGGATGGGGTGAATCCGCAGGCTTATGGGATTGGGATCAAGGAATTGTGGGAAGTGCCTGCGGGGCGAATTGAGACTGGATTTGTTGGGCATACTTTGGGCTGGCCTCTTGATTCTTCGATGTATGGCGGCGGGTGGTTTTATGGATTGCAGAATAATCGCGTTTCGCTGGGGATGGTGATTGCGCTCGAGTATCACAATCCGCTTTTTGATCCGCATGAGGCTTTTCAGAAATATAAGACGCATCCGCATATTCGACGGATTATTGAGGGGGGCAAATTAATTCGTTATGGGGCTAAGACTGTGCCTTATGGCGGGTGGTATTCGATGCCGCGGCCTTATCTTGATGGTGGATTGATTATTGGGGATTCCGGGAGTCTTTTGAATTCGCAGCGCTTGAAGGGAATTCATACAGGAATTAAATCCGGGATGCTCGCGGCAGAGACGATTTACGAGGCGCTTTGCGCTGGCGATACTTCGGCGGCGAAATTGTCGGCTTATTCTTCGAAGCTAGACGCCAGTTGGATCAAGACGGAATTGTGGGAAGTGCGGAATTTTCATCAGGCGTTTGCGCACGGGCTTTACAGCGGGCTGGCGCAATCGGCGGTGCAGTTTGTTTCAGGCGGGCGCGGGTTTGTCGATCCTTTGCGCTCGAAGGCTGGCTACGAGGAATATACGAAATTGAATCGCGCGGATTCGCTGGTAGATCAATCGACGAGATTCAAGGGCGATGGGGTGATTACGTTTGACCGGTTGACGGACGTTTATCATTCGGGGACGCGGCATGAGGAGGATCAGCCTTGCCATTTGGTGGTGACCGAGCCGAATATTTGCGTGGACCGGTGTGTGCGCGAGTATGGGAATCCTTGCCAGTATTTTTGTCCGGCGGCGGTTTATGAGATGGGGGTGGAGAAGGGGTCGGCGCGATTGAAGATTAATTTTTCGAATTGCGTGCATTGCAAGACCTGCGATGTTGCTGATCCTTATCAGATTATCGAGTGGAAGGTGCCGGAGGGGGGCGGGGGGCCGAATTATGAGGGGATGTAGGGGGATGAATTCGGTGCGGTCGAGCTAGGACGCAGTCGTTCTTGCTACCGGGTGGGGATTCGAATCTTCAAGCGTTGTCGCACTGTGTAGCTCCACGTTGCTTCATCGCGGCGGAAATCTTCCTTAACGTTGAGCTTAACGCGAGTGATTTCCTTCTCGCCATCCAACAGAACCAGTTCGACGGACTCCAGTTTGCGGCCACAACGCTCGATGACGCCGACATCGAACAGAAAATTGTCGAAATTGCCCTCGATATCGAATTCGGACTTTACGATTCGCATTACCGGCATAGTGCGTCTCGGATCCGGACGGAGTTCCATCGTCAGTCTTAAATTTGGACCGATCGGTCCGGCTATATCTCCGTAGACGCGTACCAGGGAATCAGCGCACTTGGCCGATACCGCCGTCGCACAACCGAAGCAAGCCAGAAATGACAGAACGGCTATACGGCACAACGTCGACATCTGAGGCATTTTTCCTCCAACAGATCCGTCTGGAGAATACGCCGCGCCAGATTATGGTTTGGGTGGCGGAGGGGATCCGCCGAAGAATTGTTTGAAGACGGTTAGGATGCCTCGGCGCTTTTTTCTGGCTTGGATGGGTTTTGTGTTTTCTGGTTGTTGCGCGGTTTCTTTCGTCGGTTTTGTTTCTGCTACTTTGCCTTTGAAGACCCACTCCTTTGTCACTCTGGCTTCGTGGACTATCGTTATTAATTGCGGATTTGCGTCTACTGGAGGTGTGGGCATATTCGCTGAGAATGTTAGAGGGGGCATGACCACTCTTACTGGCGGCTCTAGTTGTGGGGCCACTGGAGCGGAGCCGAAAATGTGGACTGCTACCGGTTTGGTTTCGTTGGCGTGGTCGGGCATGTTGAAGCCGTTGTCGGCTTCTGGGGCTGAGCCGGTGATGGTTCTTGCTGCCGGCGGCGGCGTGGTTTTTTCCGGTGGGTTGCTGGCTTCGACCGGCGGCGCGGGAGGCGGCGGTGGGGCGGCGGCTTCTACCGTTGGAATCACTGACGTGCTGCGCGGAGTGCTGGGTGAAATTTCCGGCGGCGGTTGCTGCGCGATCACGGTGGGCGATGGTGGCGGCGCAGTTGGTTTTGATTTGCTGGCTTTCGGGAACGGGCTCGCGGGCGTTGTTGCTGGGGTTACGGATGGTGGTTGGCTCGCGGCTACTGCTGGCGCGGATGGCGCTGGTTGATTTGCGGCGGATGTTGCCGGGCGTTGCGGTTTTGATGGAGTGATGTGCGTCGGGGCGGGCGTTGGCGGCGGAGGTTGCGTCGTCGCGTAGGTTGGCGCGGCGGCTGGCGGCGCGACGGGGCGAGCCGGCGGCTGAACGGCTGGGTGCGCAGGCGGTTGAACGGCTGTCTGCGATGGCGCTTGCGCGGCTGGTTGCGCGGGCGGAGCGGTTGATCTGGCTATTGCAGGTTGCGTGGATTTTTGTTGTGGGGCGAGCATTGGAGTTTGTTGATTGGCGGCTTGCCTGCCGAAGCAGCGGCAGGTGCCGGCCTCGCCGCCGGTGGGAGCTAATTTTTCGCCGGAGAGGAAGAATTCTCCGAGCTGCGGGACCATCAGGCCTTCGCTGCTGAATTGATCTTCGAGGCGAGCGGCGCCTTGCGCGGCGAATACGCACATGCGGTCATTGATATCTAGGCCGATCGTTAAGTCGCGGGCTTCTTCGGCGATCGAAATCGGCGTGGCCATTACGAATGGGGTGAAGACGTGGAGTTGCGTGGGGTCGGCGAGCTGCACGTGGACACGGCCGAAATTCAGGGCGATGGTATAGACGGTGTTCGATTCGAGCAGTGTGAGCTTGGCCGGGCCGCAGATATCAACGATGCCGCCGCCGGGGAAATTCAGACGGGCGTCGCCGGAATGAACTGTGAGGACGCGTACCGCTGCTGATGAAAAAACTGGTGCCGCCGGGAATTGGCGGGCCGAGTGCGCTGCCTTCGAAGGAAATATCATCGCCGGTGAATCGGGCGACCGCGCCGGGAGGCCAGTGTTCCTGAGCGTGCAGCGGTGGCGCGGCGGCCGCGAAAATTGCAAGGAGCGCGAGAAGTGCCGCGGCATAGAGCGTTGCGACGCTTTGGCGCCGAGGCTTGTTGCCGAACCTGGAAGACTGCTTCAGAGTTAACGTGGCGCTATGCATCGCGGATGCCGCAGTTAGTTCACCTATACTATACCGCAGTGAGCGAGACTATAGGGCAGTGAGCGACCTGGCCAAACCAGAGACGGGCGCGGCCGAAGCCGGCAGGGCGGAGGCCGAGGCGCGCGTGAACGTGCTTTACGATACGCGCTTGCCGGAGCTTTCGCGTTGGCGGCGGGCGCAGATTCCGGTGATTGCCGAACTGGTGGGCGGATTGATTGCCGCGATTGGGCCTACTTTGCGATTCGAATCGGTTGGCGAAGACTTGCTCGAGTCTTGGATGGATTCTGGCCGGACTTGCATTGGGGCATTTTGGCACCGGTGCATTTTTTCGGCGGTGTGGCGGCGGCGCGGACGCGGGATTGTGGTGATGAATACCACGAATTTTGATGGGCAGTGGACGCGTCGGGTGATTGAGCGATTTGGATTTGATACTTCGCAGGGGAGTTCTTCGCGCGGGGGGATGCGCGGGTTGGTGGATATGGCGCGGAAGATTGAGGGCGGACAGACGGCGGCTTTTACGATTGACGGGCCGCGCGGGCCGCGTTATGTGGCTAAGCCTGGGCCGGTGATTTTGGCGCGGAAGACTGGGGTGCCGATTTATCCTTTTCATATTGGAGTAGACGAGGCTTGGACTTTGGAGAAGACTTGGGATTTGTTTCAGGTGCCGCAGCCTTTTTCGCGGGCGGTGTTTGTTGGGGGGCCTTTCATTTGGGTGCCTGCGGATGCGGATGCTTCCGTGATTGACGAGAAACATGGCGAGATGCAGCGGGCGTTGGAGCGGGTGCGCGACGTGGCGGAGACTTGGTTCCGGGTCGGGCGGGAACGGCGCGAGGAATTGCGGCGGGAGTTTTTGGCCGTGTTGCGGGGGGCTTCGTAGAATTGCGGGGAAAAACTTTGCCGTGACCGGAATTGGTTGCGTCGGCCGCGATCGTGCTTCTGCATTACATTATCTTCGAAAAGCGCCGGCAGGGACGCCAGCGGTACGTTCGGATGCCGGCAGGGACGCCGGCGCTACTTTTAGCGGTCGGCTAGAGTTACTTTTACTTCTTGTTTTTTGCCGCCTCTGTAGATTGTCAGAGTGATGGTGTCGCCTGGTTTGTGGCGATTGAGGACTCTGCCTAGATCTAGTTGCGTGTTGATTTCGGTTTGGTCTACTGCTACTAGGATGTCGCCGCCGATTCTTAATTGCTGCAGGCCTGCTTGGACCGTGCGATTGCCGCCTTGAACGCCTGCTTGTGCTGCTGGGCCGCCTTTTGTGGTGCTTTCGATTAGTAGGCCGTGTTCGACTGGTAGATCTAGGGCATCGGCTAGGCCTGGCCAGATGGCGCGGCCTTGGATGCCGAGGGTGGCTTGGCGGACTCGGCCTAGATTGATTAGGTCGTCGGCCACGCGGCGGGCGGTGTTGATCGGGATCGCGAAGCCTATTCCTGCTGTGGTGCCTGAGGGAGTGTAGATTGCGGAATTGATGCCGATTACTTCGCCGTGGGAATTCATTAGCGGGCCGCCGGAATTGCCGCGGTTGATGGCTGCGTCGGTTTGGATGGCTTCGTCGATGAATGTGGTGTCACTGGTTTGCACCGTGCGGCCGAGGGCGCTTACTACGCCGGTGGTTAGCGTGGATTGGAAGCCGAAGGGATTGCCGATGGCCAGGACTCGTTGGCCTACTTGCAGATTGCGCGAATCGCCTAGCGGTAACGCGGCTAGCTTTTTTCCTGGGGCTTCGATTTTGATTAGGGCGATGTCGTTGCGTTGGTCGGCGCCGATGTAGGTGGCTTTGTAGCGCGTTTGATCGCCTAGCGTCACTTCGATCGTGCGGGCGTTTTCTACTACGTGATAATTCGTGAGGATGTGGCCGGCGGAATCAATTACGAAGCCGCTGCCTGCGCCTTCTACTGGGACGGCGTTGTAGAAGAAATCGTATTCCACCGTTTTCGTCACGATGTTGGCCACGGCCGGGGCGGCTTGGTGATAGATGTGAACATTTTCGGCTTCGAGCGCACCGAGCGGCTCGGCGGGCGCGGTGGGAATGCTGGCGGTGGTGCCTCCCGAGGCTGGAACTGCTTCGACGGACGCCGGCGTGCGCGGGCCGCAGCGGGCGCCGGCCCAGTAGGCTCCGAGGACGACGATCAGGGCTAGCATTACGAAACGGATTCTTCGGCGGGTGGTTTGGTTGGGGTGCATTCGTTCTTCCTTGGTACTCCGATCCTCAAGCGTGAAGGATTCGATTTCAAATTTCAAATTTAATATTTTGGGCGCGAAGAGCCGGCGAGACGCCAGCGCTACGTAAAGAAAAAGAGCCGGCAGGGACGCCCTTCGGCTTTGCTCAGGACTAGCCGGCGGTACTTTGAGGCTTAGGCTTTTGCGGCTTGGTGTTTCAGGCGGCCCGTCAGGTCGCGGACTTGGCGGGAGGTTTCTTCGAAGGTGGTGCCGCCGTCGATGATTTCGTCGGCTACCTTGACCTTATCTTCTATGGGGATTTGCGAATTGATTCTTTGTTGGGCTTGAATTTCGTTTAGGCCTCGCTCGCGTAGGCGGGCTAATTGTTGGCCTGGGGTGCAGCGGACTACGATCAGGCAATTTAGTTTGGGGCGGTAGCCGGCTTCGATCAGCAGGGCGGCTTCTACGATCGCTATTGGCGGGCCGCCTGGTTGATCTAGCGTGGCGAACCAGCGGTCTACGATTTCTACTATGTGCGGGTGGATGATTTGGTTTAGGCGTTTTAGTTTTTCTGGGTTGGCGAAGACGATCGGGCCTAGTTTCGCGCGGTCGATGCTTTTGTCGTTGGCTAGGATTTCTGGGCCGAATTCCTTTGCTACTTGATCGTAGACGGGTTGGCCTGGTTCTAGGAGTTCGTGGGCTAGCGGGTCGGCGTCTAGGATGGGGATGTCTAGATCGCGGAACATTCTGGAGATTGTGGATTTGCCGCAGGCGATTCCGCCGGTTAGGCCGACACGAAGCATGGGGGGATCCTCCGCGTCATTTTGAGATTGAGATTGAGGACGATGCTTGCGCCTAGATCGGCGCGGACACAGCCAGGAGTGGCTGTGCTACTCATGGCTGCACCGCTGCGGTGGATTTATTGGCGCGGCGTAGCGTGGCGGCGCGGACGGTGTTGCTCATTAGCATGGCGATGGTTAGCGGGCCTACGCCGCCGGGGCTTGGGGTGATTGCGCCGGCTACTTCTGCTACTTCGGGATGGACGTCCCCTATTAACGCGGATCCTTTTTCTTGGAACTTTTTCAGGCGTTCTGGGAATTTCTTGAAAATTCTTTCGGCTTCGGTGGGATCGGTGATGCGATTGGTGCCCACGTCGATTACCGTGGCGCCTTCGCGGATGTAATCGCTGGTGATCATGGCGGGGCGTCCCATGGCGGCTACTACTATATCGGCTCGGCGGGCGGTTGCTGGAAGATCGCGCGTCTTGGAGTGACAGATAGTTACTGTCGCGTTGGCGTGCATCAGCAGCAGGGCGATTGGCTTGCCGACGATGTCGCTGCGGCCGATTACTGCGGCTTCGGCGCCTTCGATGGGGATATTGCTGCGGCGCAGGATTTCCATTATGCCTAGCGGAGTGCAGGCTACTAGATTGGGGCGGCCTGCTACTAGTTTGCCTACGTTTAGAGGATGAAAGCCGTCTACGTCTTTTGTTGGGTCTACTGTGTCGAGGATTTCTTTGGCGTCTACTTGCTTGGGTAGCGGGAGTTGGACCAGGATGGCGTCTACTTCGTTGCGGCCGTTTAGATCTTTGACTATGGCTTGGAGTTCTTTTGTGGTGATGGTGTTGGGCGGCGTGATCAGAAAACTATTTAGGCCCAGGGTTTCGCAGGCTTGGATTTTGCTGGTTACGTAGACTTTGCTGGCGGCGTTTTCGCCAACCAGGATCGCGGCCAGGCCCGGGATGATTCCTGCGGCGCGCAGCTTGGCGATTTCCTGGCGCAGGTCAACGTAGATTTCTTCGCGGATGGCGTTGCCGTTGAGGATTCGGGCTGGCAAGAATTGGGCTCCTGCGAGTGCCGGGATGAATGTTGATGACTGGGAATAATAACATACGGTGGATTGGTGGATGGCGATGGGGCTTTCACGAAATGAAACTCGAAGCGGATCGTTTGTGGTTCGGGAGGCCGGCAGTTGGCGGTGGCTTTGGTTGGATTGAGGTCGTCGGAGCCGGCAGGGACGCCGGCGCTACTTAAACCTACGGATGGGTCATGTCTTCTGGTTTTACTAGGGCGTCGAATTCTTCTGCTGTTAGGTAGCCCAACTTCAGCGTTGCTTCTTTTAGGCTTAGATTTTCGTGGTGGGCTTTTTTGGCGATTTGGGCGGCTTTGTCGTAGCCGATTTTGGGGGCTAGGGCGGTTACCAGCATTAGTGAATTTTTCACGTAGAAATCGATTTTCTTTTGATCGATTTCGATTCCGTTTACGCAGTGGTCCACGAAGCTTCTGGTGGCATCGGTGAGCAGCCGGACGGAATTCAGAAAATTGAAAATGATGACCGGCTTGAAGACGTTGAGTTCGAAATTGCCCATGCTGCCGGCGATGCCGATGGCGGCGTCGTTGCCCATTACTTGGACGGCTACCATGGTGAGCGCTTCGGACTGCGTGGGATTTACTTTGCCGGGCATGATGCTGGAGCCTGGCTCGTTTTCGGGGATGGTTAGTTCGCCGAGGCCGCATCTTGGGCCGGAGGCTAGCCAGCGGACGTCGTTGGCGATTTTCATCAGACTGGCTGCTAGCGTTTTCAGGGCGCCGCTCGAGAAGACGAGTTCGTCGTGGGCGGAGAGGGCGGCGAATTTATTGGGATGCGAGCGGAAGGGGAGGCCGGTGAGCTCGGCGATTTTTTGCGCGGCTTTTTCGCCGAATTCTGGCGGGGCGTTTAGGCCGGTGCCTACCGCAGTGCCGCCTATGGCCAGATCGTAGAGGCCGGTTAGGGATTGTTTCAGGCGCTCGATGTCGCGCTCCAGCAGATTGGCCCAGCCGGACATTTCTTGGCCTACTGTTAGCGGCGTCGCGTCTTGTAAATGCGTGCGGCCGATTTTTACGACCTTGGCGAATTTTTTGGCTTTGGCGTCGATGGCTTTTTGCAGGTATTCGACGGCGGGGATCAATTTTTCGACCACCTGCGTGGCCGCGGCGATATTCATCGCCGTCGGAAACGTATCGTTCGAGGACTGCGACATGTTTACGTCGTCGTTTGGATGAATGGGTTTTTTGCTGCCCATGGCGCCGCCGGCTAGTTCGATGGCGCGGTTCGAAATCACTTCGTTGGCGTTCATGTTAGTTTGCGTGCCGCTGCCGGTTTGCCAGATTCGCAGGGGGAAGTGATCGTCGAGCGCGCCTTGGATTACTTCATCGGCGGCTTTTTTGATTAATGCGGATTTTTCTTTGGGGAGTTTGCCCAGATCTTCGTTCACCATGGCGGCGGCTTTTTTCAGGATGCCGAATGCGCGGATTAGTTCGGGGGGCATCGTGTCGCGGCCGATGTCGAAGTGGATTAGGCTGCGAGCGGTTTGGGCGCCGTAGTAACGGTGGGTGGGGACTTCGATGGGGCCCATGCTGTCGGATTCGGTGCGAGTGGGCGATTTAGTGGTGATGGTGGACATGGATGCCTCGAATAATTTTGGGAACGCCGGATTGCGATTTACGGCCGGCATTCATTTTACGCCGGGAGGGCTTAACTCTCCAAAACGACATCGAATCGGGCTTCGCCGCTTTTTGGATGGCTAGGCGGTGACTTCAATAGGTCGGACTTCGCTCTTGACCTTGGCTTCTTTTTGATTGCGCACGACTCTCAAATCAAACTCGGATTGAAGATTGAGCCAAAAACCGGGAGTGGTTCCGAACGCACGACCGAGCCGCAGCGCCATCTCGGGCGAGATGCCGCGCTCCTCCTTGACGATATCGTAGACCGTGGGAGCAGGTACGTGCAGCGCCAAGGCGAGCTTATTGGCGTTCAGATGCAGCGGCACCATAAACTCTTCTCGAAGAATTTCCCCCGGATGAATGGGTTTCAGTCGAGCCATGTTTCCTCCGTCAATGATAATCCACAATTTCCACGTGGTAGGCGTCGCCTTCGCGCCACACAAAACAAATACGCCACTGGTCGTTGATGCTGATACTGTGCTGCCCCGCGCGGTCGCGACCCAATTGATGAAGTCGGTTACCTGGCGGCACTTTCAAATCCACTAAGAGTTTGGCCGCGTGCAACATCAAAAGCTTTCGCCGCGCCGGTTTTTGAATGTTTGCAAATTTGCGGACATTCCCATCGTGAAAAGGCCTCTCCGTGTCGGGACACTTGAAGGACTTAATCACATCCAGAAGATATAATGCTACGCGTTAAATGGCAAGAATTAAGTTATTGGCGGGCATGACTGGCGGGGCCGAAAGGCGGGCGGGGCTGAAGGCCCGCCCCTACGAACGGCAACACCTACGGCTAGAGCGGGCGGGAGGTTAACCCCCGCCCCTACTGGCTAATAAATATCGTATTGCTCCCAGTGTAGCGTTGGGTCGGCTTGGATTATTACGCTCTTTTTTATCCAGCGCTCTAGTTCTTCCATTAGGGCGCTTTCGCGCGTCTTCAGCGCTTTTGCGATTTCTGGATGTACACGCAACGTCAGGCTGCCGGCTTCTATGTCGGCTGCCATTTTTTTGGCTTCTGCCTGGATTTCGTAGCAGAGCGTTGGGATCGACTTCACCATGCCGCTGCCGGTGCAATAGGGGCACGGTTGGCAGAGCGTGCGCTCCAGGGCTTGCTTGGTGCGTTTGCGAGTAATCGCTACCAGGCCGAATTCGTTGAAGCGCAGGACCTTGGACGGGGCGCGGTCGGCTTTCAGGGAATCTTCCAGCGCGGCCATCACTTTTTCGCGGTTGCGGCGCTCTTCCATGTCGATGAAATCGATGATGATGATTCCGCCGAGGTCGCGCAGGCGCATCTGGCGGACGATTTCTTTTACCGCTTCGAGATTGGTGCGCACGATGGTGTCTTCGAGGCGGTTCGAACCTTTGCCCACGAATTTGCCGGTGTTGACATCGATGGCCACGAGCGCTTCGGTGTGATTGATGACGATGTAACCGCCGGATTTCAGCCAGACTTTCGGGCGCAGGCCTTTGTCGATTTCCTGCTGGATGCCGAATTCCTCGAAGACCGGAGTGTCTTTGGTGTAGAGCTTGACGCGATTCACCAACTGCGGCTGGAAGCGGCTGACGAAATCGACCACCTTGGTGAATTCTTCTTCGTTGTCGACCCAGATGGCGGTGTAGTCGGTGGTGACGTAATCGCGCAGGATGCGCTCGACAAGATTTAGATCGCGGTGCAGCAGGGACGGAGCTTTTCTTTGATCGCCGCGGGATTTAATTTCTGCCCAGGTGTGGGTGAGGAATTCCACGTCGGCGCGAACTTCATCTGGAGTCGCCGCGCCGGCTGCGGTGCGCACGATGAAGCCGCCGCCGAAACTTCCCTTCGCTTCGGTGACCAGATGGCGCAGACGCGCGCGATCTTCGGCGGAGGCGATTTTGCGCGAGACGCCGGTGTGATCGAGAGTGGGCATGTAAACCAGGAAGCGTCCCGGCAGCGCGACGTGGCTGGTGATGCGCGCGCCCTTCTTGCCAAGCGGCTCTTTCGCGATTTGGACGATGATCTCCTGGCCTTGCTTGAGGAGATCGGAAATTAATTGCGTGCGGCGCGGTTGCTGGCGATGGCCGCCGTGGCCTTGATGCGGGCGGCGTCCGCCGCCGCGATCGTCGCGGCGCGGGCGATCGCCGGGGCGGTCGCTGCGGCCGCGATCACCACGATCGCGTCCGCGGTCTCTGCCGCCGCCGGGGCCGCGGCGTGCGGGCGATTGCATGCGGGCGCGGAAATTTCCGCGAACGCTGGCGCGCCATTCCTGCGGCTTGCCGCTGACGGTTTCGCCTTCGAGCGGAACGATGATATCGGCGGCTTCGGGTGCGGCGCCGGGCTCGGCTGCATCGGAGCTTGCGGCTTCGTGCGCCGAATCGGCTTCTGCTTCGGCCGAAGCTTCGATGCCTTCGCGAGAAGATTCGTCTTCTGTGGATTCAGCCTCGGACTCCAGTCCCGGCGCCGCGAAGCGATTTCCGGCGGAATCGTCGCCTTCGTCGGATTGATCTTCGGCTTGTTCCTCGGAGTTGGAATACTCTTCGGAAGAGGTCGCAGCAGTGATTTCCGTGGTGGAATCGTTTTCGTCGCGGGATTCTTCGGCCGATTCCTCGCGGGCTTCGCGCTCTTCGCGTTCGGCTTCTTCGAGTTGCGCCTCGGCGACGTGTTCCGCCAGCGCCGTAGCTTCCTCTTCGGTCAGATCGGACGGAACCTCGGCGATGATTTCCTGGATGCGCACTTCTTCGATCGTGGGCGCGGCGGCTGCTTCGATGGCATTGGCCGCGTGGCGATCGAACTCGTCGTGATGATGGATTGCTTCGACCGCTTCGACAGGCTCGATTGCCGCGCTCGATTCGCTCGACGCGGCTCGCGAAGCTGCAGGTTCGGCGCGGCGCAGAGTTTCGCCGGGCAGCGCCTCAAGCGCGCCGCCTGAAGATTGACTCGCGAATCCCTGATCGCGCGATTCACGCTCACGAGGTTCACGCGACCGGGAATCGGAATAACGCGGCGAGCGCTCGCGGCGCTGAAACGATTCTTGCGGCGCTGGCGGTTGCTGCTCGTGCTGTTCTTGCGGCTCGGCTTGAGTCGCGGGCGATTCGAAAGATTGAACGGCGCTAGCATCGAGCGCGTTCGGTGTTTGCGTTTCGGGAGACTCGATCGTCAGGGTCGGCGCCGCTGCGTCAGTCGCAGCGGGCGCATCCTTGAAGCGCGAGAGATTTTCGCCGGGAAGAACTACCGGTACGAAATTGCCAGCGGGAGCGCCGCCGGGAACTTCCGGCTCCGGCTCGTAAGGGCGATGCGAGGCGTACTTCGAGTGCGGGAGATCGCGGCCAAAGCGCGGGCGATCGCCGCCCGGGCGACCACCGCGATTGTCGCGGCCCCCGCGGCCTCTGCCACCACTGCGGCCAAAGCCACCGCGATTATCGCGCCCGCGATTCTGGAAGCCACTGCGCGGAGGACGGCCATCGTGGCGCGCTCCGGAATTCTGATACGGAGGGCGCGAGGCCGGCGGAGCCGCCGAGCTGCGCGGCTGCGAGTCGTCCACGGAGATCGATTCACCGGGCAGGGCCTCGGTAATCGGGGCCGCCGGTTCGACATCCACCGGTTCGACCGTAGCCGTATGACCGGTCGAGTCGGTGGTGAAAATCTGCCCGCCCTGGTCTTCTATCTTGTGTTCTTTGTCCTCGACCGTAGTGACCACATGATCGAGGTCTTCGATTTCTTCCAGGAAGTCAGTGACGTACAGGAAAGCGTCGCTATCGAGGCCAATATCCACAAAGGAAGACTGCATGCCGGGAAGCACGCGAGTAACTTTCCCCTTGTAGATACTTCCGACTAACGCAAACTCTTTTTCCCGTTCCACATAAATTTCACAAAGCTGGCCTTCTTCGAGTATGGCGACCCGGGTCTCGTGCGGGGTCGCAGAGATAACCATTTCCTTCGACATGAAAACTCCTCGTGGCGAATCGGGAGGCAATCGCACCGCCTGTAGCGGCGAGCCACGCCCTGCCAGGCCCGCAAGCGGGCCCACCGGCTGGGAGGGAACTCTTATGAATCATCAAGATTGTCTGCACCGAACGCTTACCCAAGCAAAAATTAGATTCCTAATTCGTTGTCCCGGTCACAATGCCGGGCTTCCGAAATACCTCTGAAACTGGATGACCTGAAATGCGCGGGCCTTAATTGACGAACCTTCGCATGCGAACGTTCATCACCAGACCCAAAGCCAAAAACAGAAACACGGTGGACGATCCCCCATAGCTCATGAACGGCAGGGGAATGCCCGTAACCGGCACGTAGCCGATCACCATTGCCGAATTCACCAGCACGTGAAACCCCAGGATGGCGGCCACGCCCATCACGACAAACATACCGGCGCGATCTTTCGCCTTTTGCGCGTTGTCGATCAGGCGCAGGAGCAATCCCAAATACAACAACAAAGCGAGCAGCACTCCTACAAATCCCAGTTCTTCCGCCATCGCGGCCAGAATGAAATCCGAATAACGGACGGGCACAAAGCCCAATTGATTCTGGCTGCCCTTGCCGAAGCCCTTGCCCCAGAATCCGCCGGAGCCGACAGCAATCTCGGATTGGAGAATCTGATACCCAGCTCCGCGAGGGTTGTCTTCGGGATGGATAAATGTCGCAATGCGTTGTTGCTGGTACGGCTTCAAGTGCGTCCGCATTTTCCAGCCCACCGGAATCATCAGCACGATGAAGGCGAGGAGCACTGCCAGGTGCTTCCACTGAATGCCCGCCAGAAAAGCGCCGACGATGGCCGCGGGGACCAGAACCATCGCAGTCCCCAAATCGGGCTGGACTAATACGAGAAGGACGGGCAAGCCCGTGATTCCCGCGATCTTCACGAGATCCGCAGTTGTTAATCGATCGGTGCGGACTTCGCTGAAGAATCGTGCCAGCACTATGATTATAACCAGTTTCATAATTTCTGACACTTGTAAATTCACGCCGCCCCCCAGGCTGACCCAGCGGCGGGCGCCGAAGCGCGAATGGCCGATGACCAGGACGAAGAGCAGGGCGATGATGCCGATGAGATACAGGAGCGGGGCCTGGTCGAGGAGAGTGTGATAGTCGAGACGGGAGACGATGAACATGGCCACGAAGCCCACGCCGATCCAGATGGCTTGGCGCCAGTGCATGCCTGCCATGGGGCTATCGTGCGTGGCCGACCAGATTTCCATCATGCCCATTAGGCAGATGGCCGAGACGATGGCCAGCAGGATCCAATCGAAATCGTGCGTGCGCGGGCCTTCTCTCACTGTTGTGTGGCTCCCACTGCGGCTACCGCGGGTTTGGGCGGCTCAGGGGCGGCCACGCGATTTTCGGTGGTGGTTTGCTCGGTGTGGACGCCGTTCTTTTTGTCGTAATAGGCGCGCACGATGTCTTTGACGATGGGGGCGGAAGCTTCGCCGCCGTGGCCGCCACCTTGGACGAGCACGGTGACTACGATTTCTGGATCGCGCCGCGGAGCATAGCCTACGAACCAGGCGTTATCTTTGAATTCTTTTTCTTTGCCGAGGCGGCTGCGCAGATCGTAGCCGATGATTTGAGCGGTGCCGGATTTTCCGGAGAATTCCACGTTCTGGATACGCGAGCTGTAGCCGGTGCCGCCCGGTTCATTCACCACGCCGTACATTCCATCCGTGACTTTCTGCACCGTGTCATCGGAAATCGGAAAGTGCGTGATTGTGGGATTGGGATAATTTTTCATCAGGTGCGGTTGAACGAACGTGCCGCCGTTGGCTACTCCGGCGATCATGCGCGCTAGTTGAATCGGTGTCGCGATGACTGCGCCTTGGCCGATGGCTACCGAAATCGTTTCGCCCGGGTACCACTTGCGATGGTAGACGCGCTGGACCCATTCCTCGGAGGGCATCAGGCCGGATTCTTCGCCCGGTAGATCGATCCCGGATTTTTTGCCGAGGCCCAAGCCAGAGCCGTAGAAGGATAGCTTGTCGATGCCCAGGCGCATGCCCACCGTGTAGAAAAATATGTCGCAGGATTGAATGATGGCTTTGTGGAAGTCTACCGAGCCGTGCGTCGTCTTGCCGTAAACCCAGCACTTGAATTGGCGGCCGTAGAAAGTGGCGTAGCCGGGGCAGTAGACCGTCATATTTTCCGGGATGGCTTTCGATTCGAGCATCGCGGTGGCGGTGACGATTTTGAAGACGGAGCCGGGCGCGAGCTGCGCTTGAATGGCGCGATCTAATAGCGGCGTTTGTGGATCGGTGTTTAGCGCGGCCCATTCCTTCGGATTGATGCGCACGGCGAAATCGTTGGGATCGAAAGTGGGATGGCTCACGAGTGCGAGCACTTCGCCGGTGCGCGGATTCAGCGCGATGGCGGCGCCTTCTTTTCCGGCGAGATCGTTCTCGGCAACGGCTTGCAGATCGTAATCAATGGTAGTTTGGATCGGCTTGCCGGGAACAGCTTCCACGTCATCCAGCGTGCGAACCATTTTGCCGACGCTATTGACGATCACACGGCGCATGCCGTCGACGCCTTCGAGCGTATCGTTATATTGCCGCTCCAGGCCGGCTTTACCGACGATATCGCCGGGCCGATAGTGGCCGTCGCTCGCGGCAAGCTGTTGCGGCGAAACCTCACCGACATAACCGGCGGCGCTCGCGAAGAAACCGTTATGAGGATAGCGGCGTCGCTGCACCATCATCAATTCGAGCACCGGCAGGTCGGCGCGATGCGACTCGACGAAGGCGATGTCCGCCTGCGTGGCTTCCGGCTTAATTACGACCGGCTGAAATTTCGGCTCGAATTTTGCGTTGTCCAGTTCCTCTTGCAGATCGTCGGGCGAAATATCCAATCCCTCGAGCACCTGGGGAAGGCTTTTCTCGAGAAGCTTGGGATCATCGCGCAACAGAAGAATGCTGAAAGATGGATAGCTATCGACCAGCACGCGGCCTTCGCGATCGAGCATGGTGCCGCGCGGCGCAATGATCGGAATCGAGCGCACGCGATTTTTTTCCGCCAGATCGGAGAAATGGCCGGACTGAATTACTTGCAGCTTCCAGAACCCGAAGAGCAAGACCAGCGTCATGCCAACAGCGAGGTAGGACAGCAGCACTAACCGCCCTTGAGGCAGTTTCTGATCGTTAGCAAGCCAAGGTGCCAAACAAACTCCTGCGCGGCGGGCGACTCCCGGCCCCGGGAATTTCCGGGCGTCCGAAGTGCTGGACGGCAAAGAAATGAAGTAAATTTGAAACTACCACCTGCACCGCGGCGGGGCAAGCGGGGCTTGCTCATTGTGACAACGGGCAGTCGAAAGGACCGCGGTCGAAAGCGCAAGCTGCCAGGGCGAGCCTGTTGTAACATAGAAGATGAGCCCAGTAGTACAGCCACTCCTGGCTGTGTCTAATTGACGGGGCCGGCCACCGCAATTGTGAGTACCCGGCGGATTAGGCATGTCGCAGTAACGATGACCATGCGCAAGACAATTCGGCGAAAGATGTTGGTGGCGCACCGCGCCATGCGCGAAGCGCGCATGATCGCCAAAGGGCTGCTTTCCACGCGGCATCCTTTACTTGCGCACATTATCCCCATCCGCCGCTGCAATTTGGCCTGCACCTATTGCAATGAATTCGATGATTTTTCGAAGCCGGTGCCGACGGAGGAGATGTTCGCGCGCATTGACCGGCTGGGCTCGTTTGGGACTTCGATCGTTACCATCAGCGGCGGCGAGCCGCTCTTGCATCCCGAGCTGGACGCAATTATTTCGCGAATTCGAAAAAACGGAATTCTCGCCGGGCTGATCACCAATGGCTATTTGCTGGTAAAAGAGCGCATCGAGTGTCTGAACCGCGCCGGCCTCGAATATCTGCAGATCAGCATAGATAACGTGATGCCCGACGAAGTCTCAAAGAAAAGTTTGAAAGTGCTGGATCAGAAATTGAAATTGCTGGCGGAGCATGCGGAATTCCACGTGAATATCAATTCGGTCCTTGGCAGCGGAGTGAAAGATCCCGAAGACGCGTTACGCGTAGCACATCGCGCCGTTGATCTAGGATTTACGTCGACTGTCGGATTGATTCACGACGGCAACGGCCAGCTCCAGCCCCTGGGCACCCGCGAGCGAGAAATTTTCGAAGAAATCATGTCGCTCGGTAAGAAATCGTTCTCGCGCGTGAATCAATTTCAACACAACATTGCTGCCGGCAAAGAAAATGATTGGCGTTGCCGCGCCGGCGCCCGTTACCTCTATATCTGCGAGGATGGCCTGGTCCACTACTGCTCGCAGCAACGCGGATATCCGGGCATCCCCTTGGCCGAGTACAGTTCCGAGCGCCGCCGCCGCGAGTTTTTGACCAAGAAGAGTTGCGCGCCCGGCTGCACCGTATCGTGTGTTCATCAAGTGGCGGCGCTCGATAATTGGCGCGCGCCGCAGACGGTAGCCAATGGCGATTCGGCGCGCCGGGATTCTTTAGTGCAGTTGACTTAGATTTAGATTCCTTCCTATAGATTCGATCCGCCTTCTAAACTCGTTCGTGCAAAAACTTTATTCAAATTCCGTTTTGTCGTCCGCCGTCGATCGCAATTCTTGCCGGCATTTGTCGTCGTCGGAGCCGGCGGGACGCCAGCGCTACGACTACGGCACCTCCTAGGAAACATTCTTGTTGCATTGGTATTTACGCGGGAGTACAAGCCATCGGCATAGGCCTGCCAAATCTGCATACGTGGGGTGTGCTGATGAATACTCGTCGCGTTCGATTCTTGCTCGTGGTGTTGGCCGGGATTTTTGTGATGGCCGCGCCATCCGCGGTTCTGGCGCAGATCAATACTGTGAATCTTTCCGGCACTTTAACCGATCCGCAGGGATTGACGGTCAGCGGCGCGAAAGTCACGGTGACAAGCAACGCCACCGGCGCGGAACGAACCGCAACTACGAATTCGGCGGGGCGCTATGAATTGATCGGCCTCGCACCGGGAAATTATTCGGTGACGATTGAAGCCGGCGGATTCGCGAAGCTCGAGAGCACCGGCTTGGTGCTCACTCTCGGAGTGGCCGCCGAATATAGCCCGCAGCTTTCGTTGAAGGTGACAACGGCGACGGTGAACGTGACGGCCGAGGCGGCGCTGGTCGAAACCACCAAGAGCGACGTATCGCAAACAATTACGCCCACGCAAATCGATAATTTGCCGATCAATCGCCGCGATTACATTAATTTTGCACTGCTCACCCCGCAATCCGCGCGCGACGACACTCCCTCGATCGGCGCCGCGCCCACCAGCGGATTGAATTTCGGCGGACAGCGCGGCCGCTCCAATGAAATTTCCGTCGATGGCGCGGATGCCGTCGACAATTCCACAAATGGCGTGCGCGCCACGGTTTCGCAAGAAGCCGTGCAGGAATTTCAGGTGATCACCAGCAACTACATGCCGGAATATGGCCGGGCCATCGGCGGCGTGGTGAACATCGTCACGAAATCCGGCTCGAACGAAGTACACGGAAATATTTTCGGATTTTTGCGGCTCGCCGCATTGCAAGCGCGCGATCCGTTTTCCGTGCAGGGCACCTTTGATCCCGCCAGCGAATCGGTTCTCTTCAATGCCGTAAAGCAATCGTTCACGCGCGTGCAAGCCGGCGCGACGATCGGCGGCCCGATTCAGAAGAACAAAACATTTTACTTTTTCTCATATGAAACCATTCGCAGCCAAGCGACGGGATTCACAAATATCGGCACCGATAATTTTGGCCTGGCAGCTACCCCTCTTCCGTGCGTCGGAACGTTGCTGATGACACCCGCCCAAGGCGCGTTCTACGCCGCGGCGCTCGCGGCATCTCCCTGCAGCCCAGCCAACCCGGCTGTGCAGGCCGCAGGATTGACTGGATTGGCCTCTGCTACGGCGTTGCTGGGAAATTTGCCTGGCGGACCAACGACATTTTTCGATGGCGCGCCGCTGCCCGGAAGTTATGCGGGTCTGGTTTCGCTGCTGGGAAATTATCCGACCAAAGAAGGAACGAGCTTCTGGTCCCTGAAGCTCGATCACATTTGGAATAGCAAAAACACCTCATTCATCCGCGTAAATGTCTCGCCCTCGCTTTTCACCGGAATTCAAGTAAACGCCGAAAATCAAAATTTCGGCCAGAATGCCGGCAATCGCACGTCACTGCAGCAAACGCGCGATCTAGCCATCGTCGGCCAACACTCGACGTCCTTCCGCGATGACATGTTCAACGAGTTCCGCTTTCAATATGCGCGCCGCGGCCTGCACTACGGATTTTCAAATCTGCCGGGCGGCGATGATCCCGCTGTAAATATCGACGGTTTCGCATTCTTCGGCCGCGAACCTTTCTCCACGGAAGATCGCATCGAGCGCCGCTTCCAATGGGCCGACGATCTAACCTGGACCAAAGGCACGCACACCTTCAAATTCGGCGGCGATTTCAATTTCATCCAGCTTCGCTCGGGCGCGCAGCAAATTTTAGAATTGAATTATGGCGGCGTTTACACTTTTTCAAGTCTCGACCCGAGCGCGCTGGGATTGCCCGAGCAAGCCGGCCCCTTCAACGCGGTGCAGGCATTCGGTCTCGGAATTCCGCAGGAATTTATTCAGGGCATCGGAAATTCGAATCATCCATTCAATAACAAGGCGCTCGGACTTTTTTGGCAGGACAGTTGGAAGATCAACCGCCGGCTGACGCTGAATTATGGCGCGCGCTATGACATCGAATGGAATCCGACATTCCCGGCGGCGAATCCTTTGAACGCCGCAGGCGAGCAGGCTTTCGGCGTAATTCAGGGAATTCCGCTGGATAAAAATAATTTTGCGCCGCGCGTGGCGATTGCCTGGGATCCCTGGGGCAACGGCAAGACCGTGATTCGCGCCGGCTTTGGATTGTTCTACGACCATCCGGCGCTGGCGCTGGCGTTCCTGGCGAATTCGTTCGATGGCGCGGCTTCCACTCTCCTCGAATCGGCCGGCGGAACACCGTGCGTGTTGCCTGGAAACAGTTGCGACGTCGATAATCCGCTGAATTTCTCCGCGCTCAACGCGACGAACGTGTTTCAAGGCACCCTGACGGGCGTTCTATCTACGTGCTCCACCTCAGTGCCGTCGATGTGTTCCAACCCAACCAGCAGCGCTTCAATCCGCTGTTCACGAATTCGCTTTTCACCAATCAGAATTATTTGACGGCGAATGGCGGCTTCGGATTCCCCTTGCCGTTTATTCCTTTCACGATCCCGGTGCAAAAGAATTTTCAATACGCCTACGCAGAGCAGGGAAATCTCACGATCGAACGCGAGCTGGGCAGAAATTGGAAATTGAGCATCGGATATAACTACACACACGGCGTGCATCTCGATCACACGCGCAATATCAACGTGGCGAATCCAGAAATTCTGACTTCGAACGATAATAACGCGGTGCTTTCCGGATACGTCGCGCCACTCACGAATCCGATTACCATCGCCGTTCCGCTGACGCCCGGCTGTCAGGCCACTCTCGGCGGTGGAAGCATTTCGGTGGGCGTGCCGGGAATTCTGGCAACCGCATATCCGATCGGCGACACCTCTTGCAGCACCACGCCGATTGGCGCGATCGGCACGCCCGCGGTTTTCAATTTCTTCCGGCCATCGGGGCCAAATCCTTCTTTCGCGGGACTCGTCGGCGGATACTCAAACCTCGTAGCACTTGCGGGCTCGGCGGGATTTCCGGTGGGCAAGCCAGGAATTCAGATTCCCTGGAGCGATATTGATCCACAAGTGTCGGCGGGAAATTCGGTTTACAACGCGCTCACGGTCTCCGTCTCCAAACGATTTTCGCATCATTTTGAATTGCTGTCCGGCTGGACATACTCGCACTCAATTGACGACTCCACTGATCTTTCCACGCTGCTCAATCCGCAGGACAACAATTTTCCGGCACTCGATCGCGGCAATTCCGATTTCGATCAGCGCCATCGCTGGATTACCAGCGGCGTTTATTTGAGCCCGCATGGCGAGAGCGGCGATCCGCTATGGAAGAAAATTTTCGGCGATTTTACGGTAGCGCCGATTATCGAGCTGTCGTCCGGCCGTCCTTACAATATTTTGACCGGCTTCGATCCGAATTTGGATTTTGGCACTGCGACGAATCGTCCGGATGCGTTGCCTGCGGGTACCGCGGTTCCCCCGGGATTTCCGGTAGTGACTTCGCCTTTCGTGAAGGGCGTGGAATTTACTCTACCGACGCGCTGCATCGATCCGTCCGGCGCCCCATTTTCGTTCCCCGCCGTGCCTTCGCCT
The DNA here is from genome assembly GCA_963792515.1 of uncultured Acidobacteriota bacterium. Lineage (GTDB taxonomy): Bacteria > Acidobacteriota > Terriglobia > Acidiferrales > UBA7541 > Palsa-147. The sequence goes on from CAWBWG010000014.1 coordinate 162,090, forward strand.
TTTTACGGCTGCACGGGAACCTTGGCGCGTAACGCGTATACGCGGCCAGGCTATTTCAATATCGATTTGCGTTTGGCCCGCCGCGTTCGCTTTAACGAGCGCTGGAATATGGAAATCATCGCCGATGGATTCAACATGCTGAATCGCTTCAATGCCGCCGATGTGAATCCGCTCTGCGATACCACCGCAGGAAATTCCACGTGCGCCGCCGGACAGCCGACCGCCGCCCTCGATCCGCGCACTTTCCAATTCGCGCTAAAGCTGAATTGGTAGGGTGCTCGGTACCGCCGGCGTCTCTGCCGGCTCTATTCGAGCGGAAATGCCGGCGAGCGCCCGGCGGCGTTTTCCTTCGTAGGGGCGCTGGCTTGCTGCGCCCGCCTCCGTAAATTTTGAGCAAGCGGTTGCTAAGATTCTCGCGGGTGCCGGTCCAGTGGTTCGGTATTTTTTCGGCGTCTCAAATGAACACGATGTCGAGATTCATTTCAAACTTTCAATTTACGATTTGCGCCCCGCCGGCGACCGCCGCGTTGGCGCGTTTGCGGTCGTAAGAGCAGGCAGAGACGCCGGCGGTACGAAACCTGCGCCCCGATTGCAGAATTTTCATTCGGCGTGAATTCGCGTTAAAGTGAAATCATGAGCGGAACGGAATTGATTCTTGTCGTGCTCGTCCTGGCCGGCCTTGTCGGCGCCGTGGTCTGGTTCGGCGAGCGCCGCGCCGCCGCGGAAATGGCAGCTCTGCGTCAAGAAATGCAAACCAACGTAGCGTCGCAAACGCAGGGCGTCACCGCGCAGCTAGGCCAGCTCTCGCAATCGGTAATGCAGCAGTTAGGCCAGGTGCGCCAGGAATTGCAGAAGGGCGTGGCCGATTCCGGAAAATTGGCCATGGACGCCCAGCGCGAAGTGGCCAATCGCCTGCAATCTTCCACCGACACTTTGCGTCAGCTCAGCCAGCAAGTAGGCGAAGTGCAAAAAATGGGCCAGGATCTTTCGCAGGCCACCGCAACAATGCAATCAATTTTGGGCGGCACGAAATCTCGCGGAATTTTTGGCGAGGCAACGCTCGAAAAGCTGCTCGAAGATGCCTTGCCGCGCGCCGCCTATGAGATGCAGTACCGCTTCGGCACCAACGAATGCGTCGATGCCGTTGTACACATCGAGGATCGCATTCTCAGCATCGATTCGAAATTTCCGCTCGACGCCTACCGCCGATTTCTGGAATCGGGAGAAGATCATCGCCGCGATTTCGCGATTGCCGTCCGCAAGCACGCCGATTCCATCGGCGAAAAATATATTTTGCCCGATGAGCATACGCTCGATTACGCGCTGATGTTCGTGCCGTCGGAGAGTGTTTATTACGAGATGCTGATGACCGACGACGGCAAGGGTGGCCGCCTCGATGATTATTGCCGCAGCCGGCGCGTGCTGGCCGTCTCGCCCAATACTTGCTTCGCCTATCTCGGCGCCATCGCCATGAGCCTGCGCGGCCTGAAGGTGGAAGAAAATGCCAAGAAATTGATGGCGAGCCTCGCGGGCCTTGAGAAGCAGATGGATGTGTTCGTCGATGTATTCGAAAAATTGGGCACGCATTTGCATAACGCGGGCCAGAGTTACGATGCCGCGGAAATTAAACTGACGCGCGCGCGCGGCACACTCGAGCAAATGTCAGATGGGAATCTTCCCGACGCATTGCCACCAGCAACGGAAAAACTTCTGGAATCAAAATCCTCGGAATAGTTTTTGGGAGTAAGCTCGCGTGTGAGAGCCGGCGGGGACGCCAGCGGTACGTTTACTTTGGCTGCAGCGAAAGTTTTGCGGCGCTCATTAGAAAGGCCACCTGCTCCGGCGTGGGGCTGGATTGCAGATGACTTATGTCCTGGACGATTCGTCTTGTGTCGGGCTTTTTTTCTTCCAGGCGGGTTAGCAGCGGATCGAGGCGTTTAATCCATTGGGTTGGCGCGATTCTTTGTGCTGCCAGCAGATAGGCGTGGGCGGCTTCGGTGTCAATGGAATTTGGATCTGCCGATGCGAGACGCACGCTGAACGAAAAATCGCCGGGATGCATGGCGCGCACGCCGACCTGAGCGGAATTGTCGACGCCGCCTTTAGTGCGCAGGTGTTCGGAATCGCCATGAGCAAAACGCAGCACCGCCGGCGCTAGATTTTCCACGACCATATCCTTCGGCTGATCGGTGCCGCGCACCCGCACAATCAGAAAAGCCTTCGCTCCCGGCGCGAGATTCGCGCCGCCGGCATCGAATTCAATCGCCAGCGCGGCGAGAATTGCCGAGGCTTCGGATCCATTCGCCGTGACCGAAAGTTGCGCGGTGCCGGGTGACGCACTCGGATCGAGTAGAAGCACCAGAGATATCGGCGAGGCGGCCAGCACGAAAACTGGTTGGTGGCCGAGCTGCACGGTGTTGCCGGCAGCGTCGCCGCGAAATCCCTCGCCGCGTATATCGAAGCGATCGTGAATCGACACCTGCGTAGGCGCCCAATCGATCACCGTTTTATCCGATTTCGAGAATGGGAGAATTGCAGAAACGGCGGCGATTTCGTGATGGCCGGCCACGCGCGCGATCAGCACGCCGGGATTGGTCGGCGCATTGAAAAACGCCCGGCCCGTGGCGTCCGTTTCGATCGGCGTGCCATCGGAGAGCGAAATGTTCGTCTTCGGAACGAGGCGGCCGAGTGTGTCGAGCACGGCCAGCGTTGCCGGTTGCGAGGCCACCATCCGAGTTGGCAACACAATCTGCGCGGGTTCGGGTGCTTGCGCGCGCGCGCCGGGCGCGATGAAAAGCGCAGCAAGGTACAGCGCCGCTGGGATCGGCGCACGATTTAATTTAAGGATGCGAATCACTTGGCGGTTCGCTCGTACACTTTCGCTTCGAGAAAAAGACGGAAAAGCTCCGGGTCGAGTTCATTCTCGCGAACGGATTCCTCAAGAATTGTAAGCGCGCGCTCGACAGGCACCGCAGGCTTATACGGCCGGTCGGCGGCATTCAGCGCATCAAAGATATCGCAAATGGTCATTATTTTAGTAGGCAGCGGAATCTCGGCTTCGCGCAGTCCGTCCGGATATCCCTTGCCATTCAGTTTTTCATGATGGGCGCGCGCGATGCGCGGGATTCCGCGCAGTTCGCGCGTCCACGGAATTTCTTCCAGGAATTTAAAAGTATACGTCACGTGCGATTCGATTTGGCGGCGCTCGTCTTCATCCAGGCTGCCGCGCGGAATCGATAGCATGGTCACTTCGTCTTCGCTCAGATACGGATGCGCGCCCCCTTTCGCGTCGGTGAAAGTTTGCCGCGCGATTTTATTGATTTTGTCGAGGACGGCGGAGTGCAGCACGGTTGGCTCGTTGACTTCGAGAACAAATTTGAGATCGTCGTCGATTTCCCGCAAGCGATGTGCGAATTCCTTGTCGAGCGCCGCCACTTCCGAAGCCGTAGCTTCGCGGCCGCGCTCGAGGATTAGCTCAAGCTTTTTCATTGCAGTGCCGGCTTCAATTCCTTTGCTGATGAAATCGAAGCGGCTCTTTACCAGTTCAAGTTGCCAGGGATAAAGTTTTTTCGCCTTCACCAGGACGTCTTCGCGTACTCCAACCTTGCCGAAATCGTGAAGCAACGCGGCGTAACGAATTTCCTTCATCTGCTCGCGCGTGAAGCGCGTCGATTTGTATTTGCCGGCTTGCACCGCGTCCACAGTTTCGGCCAGTCCGAGCGTGAGCGACGAAACGCGGAAGGAATGGCCGGAAGTCGCCGGATCGCGTTGTTCAATTGCGGTTACCGCCGCGCCCACGAAGCCTTCAAAGAGACGCTGGATTTCGTCGTAGAGCTTGCTGTTTTCATAAGCCACCGCGGCCTGCGACGCGAGCGATAGTCCGAGATTCACGGAGTTCTCAGAGAATGGAATTACCTCGCGTTTGACGTCGGCGGCAGATTTGAGTCGAGCGGCGGCGTGGCGTTTGCAATTAATGAGTTGCAGCACGCCCAGGATGTGATCGCGTGCGTTGCGCATCGGCAAAGTCAGCACCGAGCGCGTTCGGTATCCGGAATTGCGATCGAACGAATCATTGAAGCGATAAGGCCGCTCGGCCGGAATTTTGTAAGCATCGGCCAGATTGATGGCCGCGCCGCGCAGCGCCACATGCCCGGCCATGGAAGTTTCCGCCAGCGGAATAGTAGTTTCTTTGAAAAGAAATCGGATGCTGTCGTTCTGCGTGAGCTTGAAACGTAAATGCTTTTCGCCCGATTCGGATTCTTCCATCAGGTAAAGCGAGCCGGCGTCGGCATTGGTGATGTCACGCGCCTTGCTCAAAATCAGCGACAGCAGGGAATCGACATCGCGCTCCGAAGAAAGCGCCACTCCGATCTGCAGCAGTTCTTTTAGCTCTTTTTCCGTGCGTTTCTGATTTTCGCGCGCGCGCAGGGTTTTCGTGGCTGATTGTTTTCGCGAGCTTCGTGGTTTCTTTTTGGGCATCGGAATTATTTATGCGCGGGACGGCTCAGTATAACGGATTGCACGGCCACGGGAGCAAGTTGCGCGATGAGATATCGCCAAATTTGGCTGCCTTGTGCGCCCGATACGGGCCTGTTAGCCTTTCGTGGATTTTGCGCGGCAGGCTCGGAAAGTGGTGTTCGAACAAGGGTTGCAGCTCGGCGTCGACGGGAGCATTGATTTACTTCTGTGGCGTTAAAGAGCCGGCAGAGACGCCGGCGGTACGTTTTTTGTGGCGCGATAAACAATGTTTGCGAAATTTACCGGGATGTTTCGCGAGTGGAAGCGGCATGGCGGATCGTTCGCCATCAGTGTGGCCGTCACACTTTTCGCGCTGGGCGTCTACTACTTTGTTTTTATCGGCGAGGCGCGCACTCCGATTGCCGATTTCATCACTCGCCTGGAGCTCGATTCGCTGGACACGCGTTTTCGATTGCGCGGCCGCGTACATCCCGATCCGCGAATCGTGATCGTCGATATCGACCAGCGCTCGCAGGAGGCGCTGGGGCAATGGCCGTTCCCGCGAATTTATTTCGCGCAAATGCTTGACGCGCTGCACGATGACGGCGCCAACGTCGTCGCTTTCGACATCACGTTCAGCAAGCCCGATGCGACTTCGCTTCCGTTGCGAACTCTGCTCGAGGGATTATCCAAGGGCCAGACCGCCAGCGCCGACGTGCAGCAGAAAATCGCGGAACTCGAAAAGCGCTACGATTACGATCAGCAACTCGCCGATGCCATCAAGCGATTCGGCAAAGTCGTCCTCGGCAATTATTTTCTTTATACCTCAGCCGATCTGCAGGGCGTCTCGCAGGAATCGCTCGATCACTATGCCAATCTGATTTCGTTTTTTCCGTTTCCGCAAGTACGCGCGCTCCCATCAGCAGGCGGCGCTGCGGGCTACGTCCGGCTGATTCAGAATTTCGAAGATCTCAATTTGCTGCCCCGCGGCGCCGAAGCAAACACCGAAACTTTCACCGGCGCGCTCTCCGGCGACAAGGCCGGCTGCGGCTTTTTCAATATCGTCGCCGATCCGGATGGCGTAGTGCGGCGCTCGCTGCTGGCTTTGCCTTACGGACGCGATCCGAATCGCGCCAATTGGGATTTATACGCGTCGCTCGAAGTGCAAACCCTGCGTCTCTACTTGAATCTGCCGAATGAAAAGACGGTGCTGAACTTTGGCGGCGCCGGAATTGCCAGCATCGAGTTTGGCCCCGACCTGGTCGTCCATCCCGACGATGTCGGCCGCATGATGATCAATTATCAAGGCCCGCCGCGCACCTATCCGTACGTTTCCTTCGCCGACGTAGTGCAACATCGTTTCGCCCCTGGCGAATTTCGCGACAAAATCGTCCTCGTCGGCGCATCAGCCACCGGCATCGGCGATCTGCGCGCCACGCCCTTCGGCGGCGTAGATTTTCCCGGCATCGAAATCCACGCCAACGTAATCGACGACATCCTGAATCACCATGTACTGCTCCGCGGTCCGCGACAGTCGCTCACCGACGTGCTTTTCATTTTTCTATTCGGCATTCCCCTAGGAATTTGGCTGGCCCTCGTCCGTCCGCGGTGGCTGATCTTTGGATTTCTGCTGCTCATCCCCTTCGCATGGTTTGTTTACTTCGCATTCGTGCACGATCAATGGCTGAATTTCATCACGCCCGCAGCTTTCACGCTGGCGCCCAACGTGAGCTTAGTGGCGCTCTATCGAGTGCTGGTCGAGGAGCGCGAAAAAAGGCAGCTGCGCGCGGAGTTTCAGCAATACGTCAGCCCGGAAGTAATTCGGCGAGTGATGCTCAATCCAGAGATGGTGCGGCCGCGCAAGACGGACGTTAGCGTCCTGTTCAGCGATATACGCGGATTCACGTCCATTTCGGAGCAGCTCGATGCGCAAGAGCTTGCTTCGCTGCTCAACTTCTATCTCACAGAAATGACCCGGGTCATTTTCAAAAATCGCGGCACGCTCGATAAATTCATCGGTGACGCGGTGATGGCATTCTGGGGCGCGCCGTTTGACGAGCCGCGTCATGCCGAGAAATCCTGTCGCGGGGCGCTGGACATGATGGCGAAGCTGCGCGAGTTGCAGGTTATATGGAAGGCCGAGGGCAAGCCGGTGCTGGAGATCGGCATCGGAATTAATTCCGGCGTCGCTTCGGTCGGGAATATGGGCTCACAGTTGCGCAAGGGATATACGGCCATGGGAGATTCGGTGAATCTCGCGTCGCGCCTAGAGGGGCTAAATAAAGATTTCGGCACGCGCATTTTGATTTCCGAATTTACGTTCGCCCAGATTGCAGACACGAAATTTGTGACCCGCGAATTGGATTTAATTCGAGTGAAAGGGAAATCGCAGCCGGTGAAGATTTACGAGCTCCTAGGAGACGAAGCAAGCGCCCCCGAACTCGCAGCGATGGCGGAAGAGTTCGCCAAAGCCCGCGCGGCATATACCGATCGAAACTGGCGCGAAGCGCTGCGCAGCTTCGAGAAATTCCTAACCCAATGGCCGGACGACGCCCCAGCAAAAGTTTTTCTAGCCCGCACCAAAGAGCACCTAACCGATGAACCCCCAGCCGATTGGGATGGCGTCTACGAAATGAAACACAAGTAGGACGGGTCGTCGGCGCCGATGCCCGGTTTGTCGGCGCTGTACAGTTTTGTCAGGGCATGACTTTAGTCATGCCGTAAATGCCAAAACAGAAGATGGCTTTAGCCCCTGAGGTTTTGTTTTCCGAGCTGCCAAGTCGATTCTAAAGCTTCAGCATTAATTATCCAACCGCACCACAAACGTATAATTCAATCCAGCCGCCCGCAACTGATTCGCTAAATCCGCAGCCGCAGCCTCGCTCGGCGCTCGCCCCACGCGCACCCGGTAATACAGCCCATTCGGCGAATCATAAGGCACCACAATCGCCGGCGGAAATTGCGCACCCAGCCGTTCGCGCAAAGCGTCGGCATTTTCTTTCACCAAAAATGCTCCCACCTGCACCCCAAAAAATCCCCCAATCGGGCTCGGCCCGCTAATCATTTCCAGCCGCACTGGCGCCGTCCCCGGGCCCACCATCTCAATCGCGCGCGCCGCCGACAGAGATAAATCGATAATGCGATTTCCCACAAATGGCCCGCGATCGTTGATGCGCACTTCCGTCTGCTTGCCATTGCTCAAATTCGTCACGCGCAGCACCACGCCAAACGGCAGCGTGCGATGCGCCGCAGTGAATTGATACATGTCGTAAACTTCGCCATTCGAAGTGCGATGCCCGTTGAAAGGATCGCCGTACCAGGAAGCGACGCCTTCCTCCACGTATTCTTCGGGAATTGGCGGCTTGCCGCGCGCAGGCGGATTCGATGGACGAGCTGGCCGCGTGCCGCTCGGCTGCGTCGCTGTCGGCGTGGGAGTTGGCGCCGGCGGCGCCGTCGAATAATTATGATGCGAGCAACCAGCCGCGAAGAGCGCACACGCCGCGATGGCGAGCGATGTCGCTCGAAGAAAACTTAACCGCCCAGTGCGAAATGAAATTGTGATTTGCCCGGCCGGAACTCGCGCGCGCCGCATCTTCTTCACGCCGCGGCCCACTTCAATGTTTCTTCCTCATTTTCCGGTATTATAGGGACGCATAAATTTTCTAGCAAGGAAGTCCATTGCCCCTTCCGCTGCGCTGGCGCTGGAAACTCGACCGCCTCCGCGAAAAAATAGATTGGTTTTTCGGAGGCAAGAAAGCCGAGGGACGTCCGCGCCTCTGCCCTTCGTGCGGCACGCTAGTCGGCGCCTCCGCCTCGCGCTGCCATCAGTGCGGCGCCAGCATGACTTTTTCGCTCGCCGCCGCAAGCAAATCGCTCGGCCGCTGGATGCCTACCACTTCGCCGGTAACCTACGCGATCCTCACCCTAAGCTGCTTGTTCTACGCCGTCACGCTGATGCTCACCGTGCGCGCCAACGGATTTCAAGCGCCCACAGGCGGCGGATTTGGCGCGCTCTTCCAGCTAGGCGGCATTGACCCGCGCGTATTGCTCCAATTCGGCAGCTCATTGCCGATCGGCTACAACCTCGCGCAGCCCTGGCGCTTTGTCATGGCAATTTTTCTGCACGCGAGTTTGCTGCATATCGGTTTCAACATGTGGGTGCTGATGGATGTCGGCCCGCTCGTCGAAGAAGTCTACGGCTCGGCGCGCTATCTTTTTATTTACATCGTCACCGGGATCGGCGGCTACGTCCTAAGCAGCTGCATCGGCCACCGTCAAAGCGTCGGCGCTTCAGGAGCGCTGCTCGGCCTGATCGGCGTTTTGCTCGCGCTCACGCGCGGGCGGCAAAATGCCTCGCTGCAGATGTTACGCGGCTCGCTGATTCGCTGGCTGATCTATATCGCCATCATGGGATTCCTCGGCTGGGGAATGATCGATAATTTCGCGCACATCGGCGGCGCACTCACCGGATATTTAATCGGCAGCATCTTGCCGTCGCGCGAGCCAGTAGATATGCACGATCGCCGCGTGGCAAATGCAATGGGCTGGGGCGCCGGACTAGCGGTAGCAGTAAGCCTCGCCTGGATGGCCGTAACGTACTTTCACCCATTTTGATTTCCCCGGTAATCGCACGTGCCTTCGAATTTTCCTGCATTTTGGTAGCAGCCCCCGCATTTATGCGGGGGAGGAGCGCTTCAGCGCTGCGGAAAAACGCACCGCGAAAATGTTGGCGCTTTAGCGCTGGCAGGTTTTCGGCGCCGTGGATCGTCGTATTTTTCGCGAATGCAAAGCGAGATCTCGCATTCAGACAGCGAGTTCGGAATGATCGCGCAGGCTAATTGCCGTCAGGTGGGAGGCTAACCGCCAGCATTCAAACGCCGCGAAACGATGATCGAATAATGAAAACCGGTAAAAACCACAAAAAACGCCACAAGATAAACGCAACCCTTCTGCAGTGTCATCAACCACCCACTCGGAAAAACTTTCACCAGGATCACCAGCAAAACCAAAAGAATTTCCAGCGTAGTAGTAATCTTTCCCCAAATGCTAGGAGGAAACGGGCGGTAGCCAACGGTAACCAGAATCGCCGCGCTCGCAGTAAGCAAAATCACATCACGCCCCAGCACCAAAATCGTCAACCACCAAGCGATTTTTCCTTTCAGCGCCAGCACAAAATACGACGAGAACATCAAAAGCTTGTCAGCGATCGGATCCAGGTAAGCCCCCAGCGGCGTCTTCTGATTCAATCCGCGCGCGAGCAGGCCATCCAGCCCATCGCTAATTCCCGCCGCAATCAAAATTCCCAGCGCCCAATCGTAACGGTCGGAATAGAGCGCAATGATAAAAAATGGCAGGAATCCTAGTCTCAGAAACGTCAGTTGATTGGGAACCGTCAGGATGCGGCTATTTTTCAGCGGATTGGTTAAATCTTCGACTCGCATTTTATGCGAACTGAGCGAGGAATTCCGCCACGCTCAGTCCGACTTTGCGTTGAAAAAGTTCGGCCATCGAGGGAATCGAGCCGCGCGATTCGTCCAGCGCAATCCGTTCCACGCGCAGCAACGGAAAGAAAACCGTAGGCAATCCCATGCGCTCGCCTTCCGGATGAATCACTTCGCGCAGAAAATCATCGAAGCTGCTCAAATCGACGCCGCGCAAAGTCACGCCTGCGGTGGAAACTTCCACCACTTGGCCCCAGAATTTTTCCTTGGGGCTGTGCAGACTCACCACCACAATCGAATTCGGCTGCATGCTTCTCCTATAGGCCTATGGCAGGGCGGCTCGACGGATGTTAACGCAGGAGTAGCAGCAATGCACGCCGCAGAGATCTGAAAGTCGCGCGGAAGTGAACAGCGAGGGAAACTTTAGCAGCCTGCCGAAGAAGTCGAAACGTCGTCATCCTGAGCGAAGCTAAGGATCTAAGCGCCCAATGATTGCAACTACGAGCACCAAGCCAATTTTCCGCGACCTCGTTAGCCAGCGGCCGGTGCGGTCATTATTTTTAAGTCGGGAGCCACCCGCAGCTTCGGCTCGGTAGCTTTCTGCACATCTTCAGGAGTGATTCCCGGCGCAACTTCGCGCAGCACCAGACCCTTCGGCGTGACTTCAATCACGCCAAGCTCAGTGACGATCAGATCGACGACGCCCACGCCAGTAAGCGGCAGGCTGCATTTCGTCACAATTTTCGCTTCGCCATCTTTCGTAGTGTGCTCCATGGCGATGATCACTCGTTTTGCCCCAGCCACCAGATCCATCGCGCCGCCCATGCCCTTCAGCATTTTTCCAGGAATAGCCCAGTTCGCCAGATTGCCGCTCTCGTCTACTTGCAACGCGCCAAGCACAGTCACGTTAATGCGCCCGCTGCGAATCATCCCGAAAGATTCCGCACTGGAAAAATAGGAGCAGCCAGGAATTTCCGTGATGGTCTCTTTCCCAGCGTTGATCAGATCGGCGTCCTCTTCGCCTTCGAAGGGATAAGCCCCAATGCCCAGCATCCCATTTTCAGATTGCAGGACGACTTCCATACCAGCAGGCAAGTAGTTGGGAATGAGCGTCGGCAGCCCAATGCCGAGATTTACGTAATGGCCGTCGCGTAGCTCTCGAGCCACGCGCCGTGCAATAATTTCGCGCTTGTCAATTTCCCCAGCCACCATTCGTGCCTCCCGAAATATCGTCGTCGCGCGACTTCACTCGCACCGAAAATTGCCGCGTTACGTACCGTAGCGCCGGCTGCCAGCCGGCGTTTTTGTGCGGCGATACTTTCACGCCCGCATCAAGCAAGCGTTTCGTAAACTCTCCATCAAGCCGTCCGTTTCCGCACCGTCCGCCGCTCAATCCGCTTCTTGTATCCCGAGCCCTGAAAAATTGCGTCCACGAAAATTCCCGGCGTATGAATGCAATCGGGATTTAATTTGCCGAGCTCCACAATCTCTTCCACTTCCGCGATCACGTAATCCGCAGCCGTAGCCATCACCGCGTTGTAATTTCGCGCGGTTTTTCGATAGACCAGATTGCCCCAACGGTCGCCCTTCCAAGCTTTGATAAACGCCACGTCTCCGCGCAAAGCAGGAATCAAAACATGCGGCCGCCCGGCAAAATCGCGAATTTCCTTTCCTTCCGCGGCCAAAGTGCCGTAACCGGTGGGCGTGTAAAATGCCGGAATCCCCGCGCCGCCGGCCCGAATGCGTTCCGCCAGCGTGCCTTGGGGATTAAGCTCCACATCAATTTCTTTTTTCAGCGCGAGCTGCTCGAAAGTTTTATTTTCACCAACGTAGCTGGCAATCATTTTCCGCACTTGCTTGGTCTGCAGCAACAGCCCGATGCCGAAATCGTCCACGCCCGCGTTGTTCGAGACCACGGTAAGGTCCTTCGTGCCCTTGCGCCGCAGCGCATCGATCAAATTTTCGGGAATTCCGCAAAGGCCAAAGCCACCCATCAAGATCAATGCGCCATCGCGGATGCGTTCGACCGCGGCGTCGGCATTGGCCACGCGCTTATCCATGCGAATTCTCCCAGAGTGCCCGCGATTGCGATTCCATTTTCTGCCAGCAGAAACACATGAGTCTAATTCATCTCTCCGTGCATAGCTATTCTCGTGCGGTTATTCGTGCCTGGAGCGAAGAATTTTGTAGAGGGCATTTGCAGAAGCAAATTCGTCTTCCAGTGTGCGATTTTTAAGATTGGCCCGCAAATAATCGATGGCTTGCGACATGCGATCGAGCGCGCGGGAAATATTGTCCGAATTCGTGAAGCAGATATCGCGCCAAACCGCGTAGGGACTGCCCGCTAAACGCACGGTATCGCGCAACCCGCTTCCCGCAAGCGAAGCCGGGAGTCCAGTTTCATCGGTCTCGTCATTCACCACGCGCGCCAGCGCCACCGCCACCAGTTGCGGCAAATGCGAAACGATTCCCGCCGCCCAATCATGTGTTTCCGCATCGCAAAGCAGCGGCTCCGCGCCAATTTTGCGGATCAGCGCCATAAATTCTTTCACGCGAGGGTCCGCATCTTCCGGCGCAGCAATCAATGCATAGTGCGCGCCATGAAAAAGATCAGCCGTCGCGCGATTGATTCCCGAAATTTCTTTTCCGGCAACCGGATGCCCGCCTAGAAATCGCGACGCGCCCGCGGCAAAAGTTTTCGCGGCCAATTCGCAAATCACGGTTTTCGTGCTGCAAGCGTCGGTGACTAGCGCCCCGGATTTTGCTGCAGCCGCGATGGCAGGAAGCGACTCGAGCGTAACGGAGATGGGCAATGCAACGAAAACCAGTTCGGCGCCGCTCACCGCATCGTCCAGGCTCCCAGCAGCCGTCGTAATCGCGCCCAACTCCAGCGCTCGATCCAGAACAACAGGCTTGTCCCACCCCGCAACAGAAATCTGCGGAAAGCTTCGCCGTAAGGCCAGCCCGAACGACCCGCCGATCAATCCAGTTCCCAGAATTGCGACGCGCTGAAACAGCGTGGATTCGCCCATGCCTCAGGCCATCTTGCGCCCAACCGCCGGCGCGATGATTTTCAATTCCGCCATCAGCGCTCCAAATTGGTCGGGGAAAAGAGATTGCGCCCCATCGGAAAGCGCGTGCTCGGGATCCGGGTGCACTTCGATCAACAATCCATCCGCTCCAGCAGCCACCGCCGCGCGAGCCATCGGCGCCACTTTATCGCGGCGTCCGGTGCCATGCGAAGGATCGGCAATAATCGGCAAGTGCGAAAGTTTTTTGATCACCGGAATCGCCGCGATATCGAGCGTGTTGCGCGTGTTGGTATCAAACGTCCGAATTCCGCGCTCGCACAAAATCACATTATAATTTCCGCCGGACATAATATATTCCGCGCTCAGCAGCAATTCTTCGATCATCGCCGACATGCCGCGTTTCAATAGCACCGGCTTGCGCACTTCGCCCAGCGCACGCAGCAAATGATAATTCTGCATGTTGCGCGCGCCCACTTGCAGCACGTCCACATAGCGCAACATCAATTCCACCTGCGAAGGATCCATCACCTCGCTCACCACCAGCAATCCGTTGCGATCCGCGGCCTCGCGCAACATTTTCAAACCAGCTTCGCCGAGCCCCTGAAACGCATACGGCGACGAGCGCGGTTTGAACGCGCCTCCACGAAGAATCTTCGCGCCGAGACAAGCCACGCGCTCGGCAACGCTATCGATTTGCGCTTTCGTTTCCACGGCACATGGCCCAGCGGCAACAACAACTTCCGCACCGCCAACTTTCACGCCCTTACCAAGATCGACGATCGTCCCTTCCGGCCGAAACGCCCGGCTCGCCAATTTATAAGGCTGGGTGATGCGCACCACTTCGCGCACGCCGTCGAGCAATTCAATATCGCGCGCGTCAAAATCCGGATGCACGCCCACCGCGCCGAGCACCGTATTCGTCTCGCCCGTCGACCGATGCACATCAAACCCGGTAGAAACCAGCCGGTCGATCACATGCTGAATCTGCTCGTCACTCGCGCCTGCATGCATCACCACAACCATTGCAGCCTCTCCCCAAAATCGGAATTCTGAAATTTCAAATCAACATGCCGCTGTTGACGTTCTCCGAAGCCGTTGAATTTCTCCGCGTAGGGGCGATGGCTTGCCTCGCCCGCCCGAGTAACACGTGCGAAAATGTGGCCTATTGCTTCGACGTAACGCGATCCAACGTCCTACGCGTTCCATCGCGGTCATCAGCACGCGCGATGCCAACAACCGCATCCAAAAATCAACTTCTGCTCTTCGGCCGTTCCTTCGCCGCACCCGCAGCACTTTTTTCCTGATGCGCGGTGCGCTCCAGCGAGCGCGCCTCATCAATAATCCGCTCGAATAGCCGCCGGATCGCGGTATCAGGCAACGGCCCGGGATTCGCGCGCTCCACATTTCCCAAAATTTCGTTCTCGCGCGCCGGCTGATAGACCGGCAATCCCTTCAGATGTTTCTCCTGGCCGATTTCCAAAGCGCAATTCGCGCGCTCATTCAGAAGCGCCAAGAGTTTCAAATCAATTTCATCTATGCGGCGGCGCCAATCATCGATGCTCATGATGGATTTTCGCTCCCGGCCGGGATTCCCCGCTGGCTCACTCCGGATTTGCCAGCTTGCTTCAATGTGCGAACTAAATTTGCGACGGCTTCCGCGGCGCGCTCGGGCGTCGCAGCCTTTTCGATTTCCGCAACGATCGCCGAACCCACGACAGCCGCATCCGCAATGCCGCCAAGCACGGTAACGTGAGTAGGCTGAGAAATTCCGAAGCCCACCGCGATCGGCAAACGCGTCTGCTGCCGCACCCGCCGCACAAACGCAGGCAAATCTTCGGGCAGCGCATCGCGCGTCCCGGTCACTCCGGTGCGCGAAATCAAATATAAGAATCCCGAAGATGCCGCCGCGATTTTCGCCAATCGCGCATCAGTGGAAGTAGGCGCAGCCAGAAAAATCGTGTCGAGATTGTGTGCGCGCAGAATCGCCCGATACTCGCCGGCCTCTTCCGGCGTCAGATCGGTAACCAACACTCCGTCCGCCCCCGCCTTCGCTGCCGCGGCCGCAAATGTTTCCAGCCCCATCTGCAAAATCGGATTGAAATAACTGAAAAGCACGATCGGAACTTCACTGCCGCGTCGAAGCCGCGCGACAAGCCCCAAAATTCCCGCCAAAGTAGTGCCGCTTTTCAGCGCTCGCTCGCTGGCGCGCTGAATCGCAGGCCCATCGGCCACCGGATCGCTGAACGGCACGCCCAGTTCAATCACGTCCGCACCAGCCTCAGCCGCAGCCAGCACAATTTTCTCGCTAGCGTCGAGACTCGGATCGCCGGCCGTGAGATACGCGACGATGCCCATTTCTCCGCGCCGCGCGAGATCCGCAAAACGCCGCGCGATTCGGCCAGCAGCAGCCCCCGATTCGACCGCCTGCGTCGCGTTAGACATAGCGCGCCAAAGTTTCCATATCTTTATCGCCGCGCCCGGAAAGATTCAGGATCACAATTTCATCGCGCCGCATTTTCGGCGCACGGTGAATCAATTCCGCAATCGCATGCGCCGATTCCAGCGCCGGAATAATTCCTTCGAGTTTAGAAAGCAGTTTCGCGGCAGCCACCGCTTCATCGTCGCTCACCGCCGTATATTCAGCGCGCCCCTCGTGAGCAAGCCAGGCGTGCTCCGGCCCAACGCCCGGATAATCCAGCCCTGCAGAAACGGAATGAGTGGTAGAAATCTGCCCGTCGCTATTTTGCAGCAGATAAGTATAGGTTCCCTGCAACACTCCAGGCCGCGCCCCCGAAAATCCCGCAGCAGCCGCAAGCCGCGCCGCGTGTTCACCAAGTCCTTTGCCGCGCCCGCCGGCCTCCACGCCAACCATCTTTACGGATTTATCGCCGAGAAACGCATGGAACAAGCCGATCGCATTCGATCCGCCACCGACGCAAGCAAAAAGATAATCAGGCAAGCGGCTTTCCGCCTGCAAAATCTGATCGTGCGCTTCCTCGCCGATCACTTTATGAAATTCGCGCACCATCAAAGGATAAGGATGCGCGCCCAGCACCGACCCAAGCAGATAATGCGTGGTGCGCACGTTGGTAACCCAATCGCGCATCGCTTCGTTAATCGCATCCTTCAACGTCCGGCTGCCCGAATCCACGCCAATCACTTCCGCGCCCAGCAACCGCATGCGAAAAACATTCAAGCGCTGCCGCTCCATATCTTCCGTGCCCATATAAACCGTGCACTGCAACCCCAGCCGCGCCGCCACGGCCGCAGTCGCCACGCCATGCTGGCCCGCGCCAGTTTCCGCCACGATGCGCGGTTTTTTCATCCGCACGGCCAGCAACCCTTGTCCGATGCAATTGTTAATTTTGTGCGCGCCCGTGTGCAGCAAATCCTCGCGCTTCAAATAAATCCTCGCCCCGCCAAGATGTTCGGTAAGCCGCGAAGCAAATTGCAGCGGCGTGGGACGCCCGGCAAAATTCCGCAAAAGCGAATCAAGTTCCAGATTGAAAGTGCGATCGAGCCGCGCCTCATTAAACGCCCGCTCGAGTTCCTCAAGCGGCGCCACCAGCGTTTCAGGAACGTAGCGTCCGCCAAACGGCCCGAATCGCCCGCGCTTATCCGGCACACTAACTGCCCCGGTACTCATGCCCGCGCGTCTTCCTTTCGCGTGATTTCAATCTCACGCATCAGTGCCTTCATAAGTTCAGGATCCTTTTTCCCGATACTCGATTCCACTCCGCTGCAAACGTCGACGCCGAACGGCCGCGCCTGGCGAATCGCAATAGCGACATTCTCCGGAGTCAATCCGCCCGCCACAATAATCGCGCCATGCTTGCGAGCCGCCTTCGCCACACTCCAATTAAATGTTCTCCCCGTGCCGCCGCGGCGTCGCGCATCAAATCCGTCGAGCAAGAATGCCGTCGCACTGCTGTAGCGCGCGAGACGAGCCCCGCTAAATCCGCGCCGCACGCGAAACGCCTTGATCACCGGATACGATTCACTCAGCGCTTGAACGTCCGCCAGCGTTTCTTCCCCATGCAACTGCACCGCGTTCAAATCCACATTTCGCGCCACGCGCACGACCTCATCCTCCGAAGCATTCACAAACACGCCCACCAAAAAAACCCGCCGCGGCAGCCGCGTGGCAATCAGCCGCGCCTCATTCGGCTCGATGTAACGCGGGCTCTTGCTATAAAAATTAAATCCCAGCGCATCGGCACCCGCCTTCACCGCCAACCGCGCATCGGTCCAATTCGTGATCCCGCAAATTTTCACACGCACCATAAATTCACGCCAAGCCTTGCCGCCGCCGCTATGTCCCGAGCCTTGCCGCCACGCCGCTCAAAAGATTGCGCAGCGCATCGCCCGGCGAATCTTGTTTCATCAGATGTTCGCCAATCAAAAATGCGTCGAAACCCGCCCGCGAAAGAACATCCAGATCTTCGCTAGAGTCAATCCCGGATTCAGCCACCGCCACGCACGTTTCGGGAATTTTCTCCGCCAGCCCCAGCGCCGTTTCCAAACGCACCTCGAAATTCGTCAAATCGCGATTATTCACGCCCACAATTTTCGCCCCGCAATCAAGCGCAATCGCAATTTCCTCAACCGAATGCGCCTCCACAAGCGCTTCCATTCCAAGCTTCCGCCCAAGTTCCAACAGATCGCCAAGCAGTTCCGCATCCAGCAGCGACACAATCAACAAAAACGAATCCGCCCCCGCCGCGCGCGCCTCCCAAACTTGCCACGGATCGAAAATAAAATCCTTCCGCAGCACAGGAATCTGCACCGCCGCGCGCGCCTCTTTCAGATCCACCAGCGAGCCCGAAAAAAACTCTTCTTCCGTAAGCACCGATAGCGCCGCCGCTCCCGCGTCGGCCAACTCAGCAGCCAATTGCGTGGCATTAAAATTCTGGCGAATCAAACCGCGCGAAGGAGATTTCTTTTTCAATTCGGCGATCACGTTGATGCGATTCGCCGTAAGCGCCCCCGCAAAATCCCGCGCCGGCGAAGCCTTTTTCTCCGCCGCCATCTTCAGCGCCACCAGCGGCAGCACGCGCTTGCGATGCTCCACGCATTCGCGCCGCGCATCGCGAATGCGCAATAGCATATTCCCTGAATTTTTCTCTGCGCTCATGGACAACCCGGATTTCCCCAGGTAAAGGCAGGCAAAATCGCTGCAGCTATGCTAGACGCGCCAAGCACCCATGTCAATTTCGGCGGACGTGCCCCGCTTTGTAGGGGCGGGGGTTCACCTCCCGCCCGGTTTGGCCGTGGGTTTTTGTTTGCCGGGTGCCCCATGCGCCGCACTAGCGCATGGGAAGCGCGTTCACGCGCGAACGTCAAAAACCAAAATCCCCAACGCCATCCCTCACTGCCGCAAAAGCGGCGCAGTAAATCGCGCCGGTATCCCAAAATTAGATCCGCCAAATCCTTTCAAAATAGCAAAAGTAATCCCAATCACTTTTCCATCAGCATTCAAAAGCGGCCCGCCGCTCCCGCCCACGGTAGTCTGCGCATCAAAAACGATCTTATCCGGCAACACATCGCCCACATGCCCCTGTGTGATTAACGGCCGTATCAAATTCCGCCGCGCCAACTCATCCAAAATCGCAGAAACATCCCCGCCGCTCTTCGTCGCAATTTCCTGCGCCGTCGATTCATCGGTTCGCGCCAAAATCGCCGCGAGCCCCGCCGCATATCCCATCAAAACAATCGACTCCCCCGATTTTGTGTCGGCGGTTGAATCATCAAACGACAACGCATGCAAATTCAACCCTTCCAGATTCACCCGCATCGTCGCCAGATCCGCATCCTCCGAAATTTTATCAATCTCCGCATGAAACGCCCGCGGCGACCCGGGGAAATAGCTCCGAATCGCCGCAATTTCCGGCTGATAACCTTCATTGATCAGCGCGCTCATCTGATCATCTTTCCACCAAGGCTGCGCCACATGCCGGTTGGTAATCACCCGCCCATTCGGCCCGGCAATAAATCCGGTGCCGAAAACATCAATGCGAACCTCAGGCCCCGGCCCCTCCAGCGTGAGTATCGGATCGCCATCGCTATCCTGAATTGGTTCGCCCTGCGGATTCAGCCCGGCATAGTGCAACCGCTTGCCAGAAGTTTTTTCCGTGAATCCGACGGCAATGTGCAGCAGGCACACGCTCGAAACATTCGCCCCAATAATATTTTCAGCCGAGCTACCTTCGGCTTCCACTTTCTTCAGCCGTGCATTTGTCTCCGCGAGCTGCTTCTGCAAGTCTTTCAGTTGCTGTGCGTCCGCCGTAGATATTTGCGCTTTGAGTTGATCAGCCTTCTGCTGCAAAGCGTCGCGCTGAGGAACAGCTGGCGCAGCCGGCGCGTCCGGCGGCTGGCTGCTGCGCAATTTTCGCGCTTCCGCCACCAGGCTCTGCTGCGATTTGAAGCCGGCCTCCAGCCGCGCAATGATCGCCGTCGCCCGCTTCTGCTCTTTCTGCGTGCTGTGCGAATAAACGAAGAAAATCACCGCCATCACCGCCGCCACTCCCAGTATCGCGGTCACTCCAATTTTCAGCGCCCGATTCAGCGACGAAGCATCCTTCGTCATCTTCTCGGTCACAGCCAGCGCTTCAAACGCGGTGTGCGCAATTTGTTGGCCTTCCACCGCGATTGCCACTTTGTGGCGCAGTTCGTCGGAAGTGCGCTTGGCCCGCAATTGCGCGCGCACCCTGGAAAGCAATTCTTGCGAATCAAAAGGACGCGAGATGGCGTCGTCCGCACCCAGATCCATAACCAGCGCGCGATCCGTAGCGTCGCCGGAAACGAGCAGAATCACGCGCACGTCCTGCGTCGCCGGCGCGCTTTTCCATTCCGCCAACATCTCGCGGCAAGGCGCCCCGGGCAGGCACTCATCCATAATGAGCAGCGCCGCGTTCGCCTGCCGCACGCTAGCCAAGCCATCAGCGTTAGCTGGAAGCGCCTGAATGTCGTAACCCGCCGATTGCAAAAGCTCCACGAGGATTTTCCGCGTCCCCTCGTTAGTATCCAGCAGCAATATTTTTTCGTTGGAGTTTGGAGTCGTCACGCTTTTGAGTTGGGCCTCATTCAGTATAGATTCCTGGGGCGGCGTCCAGGTTCCGCAAATGATTAGGTTAGCGAAGTGACCGGCA
The DNA here is from genome assembly GCA_963792515.1 of uncultured Acidobacteriota bacterium. Lineage (GTDB taxonomy): Bacteria > Acidobacteriota > Terriglobia > Acidiferrales > UBA7541 > Palsa-147. The sequence continues at coordinate 182,169 of CAWBWG010000014.1, forward strand.
GACGGGAATAGCGAACGGGCAACGAATCCATGGCCGAACAAACGCTCGAAATACTAAACGCGGAGATTGTCGCGTGCCGCAAGTGTCCGCGACTCGTGGAATATCGCGAAAAAATCGCGCGAGAAAAGCGCCGCGCTTTCGGCGAGTGGGACTATTGGGGCAAGCCCGTCCCCGGGTTCGGCGATCCCGCAGCCGGCCTCTATATTTTGGGACTAGCGCCCGCAGCCCACGGCGCGAATCGCACCGGCCGCGTATTCACCGGCGATCGCTCGGGCGATTTTCTTTACAGTGCTCTCTATCGCACGGGTTTTGCCACGCAACCGCATTCGATAAACCCAGAAGACGGCCTGCAACTCAAAGGCGCCTACATCGGAGCGACGCTCCGCTGCGCTCCGCCAGCCAACAAGCCGCTGCCATCAGAGCTGCAAAATTGCCGCCCCTATTTTGAAACAGAGTTGGCGTTACTGCGCCCGCGCGCAATCCTGGCGCTCGGCGGCATCGCCATGCGCGCGTACTTGGCGCTGTTGATGGAGCGAGGAGTAGTCCGCACTTTCGCCGCCTATCCGTTCCAGCACGGCGCAGTCTACAAATTCCTAGGCGATTTACCGCGTCTCTACCTCTCCTACCATCCCAGCCAGCAAAATACCTTCACCGGCAAACTCACCCCCGCAATGATGAGCGCTGTCCTGCGGCGCATTCGAAAATTTCTCGGATAAGTCGAAGGATTGTTCGCCGCTATTCGCGGGAAGCTGCCGGCGAGCGCATTAAAGCGAGGTACACAGCAAAAGAAACTCCAAATCCCACAAACCAAGCATAATGATAAAGCCCGCCAAGCGAAGGAATCACCAACCCCGCCAGCGCCACCACAATCCCAGCCGCCAACGCACCAATCGCCTTCCAATTAAATCCGTTCGTAAATTCATAAAACGTATGCCGCGCGTAAAGATCCTCAGTCAAAATAATTTTCTTCCGCACCACGTAATAATCCGCAATCATCACGCCAGCAATCGGCCCCAAAAATCCCGAATACCCCACCAGCCAACCAATAATATAAGTCCCGTAATTCGCCATCAATTTCCACGGCTGCATCAACAATCCCAGCAAGCAAGTAATCACGCCGCCCATCTTGAAACTGATTCGCCGCGGATAAAGATTCGAAAAATCATTGGCAGGCGAAACGACGTTCGCGGCGACATTGACGTTCAAAGTGGCCAACAGCAAGGCAATCATCGCCACCACGACCGCGATCGGATTTCCCAACCGGCTCAACACCGCAACGGGATCCCAAACCGCAGCTCCGAACACCACAACAGTCGCCGAAGTCACCGCCACGCCAATAAACGAATACAGAGTCATGGTAGTAGGCAAACCCAGCGCCTGACCCAACACCTGCTCCCGCTGCCCCTTCGCATAACGAGTAAAATCCGGAATATTCAAAGCCACGGTAGCCCAAAACGCGACGACACCCGTAAGCGAAGGAACAAAAAACGCGAAAAATTCCCGAAACGAATGGAATTTCGAAGGCGTAGACAGCATCGGCCCAAATCCGCCAGCCTTCACATAAGCCCAACCGAGCATCGCCAACCCAAGCACCAACAAAACCGGCGCAGCAATCCCTTGCAAAGACCGAATCGTATCAATCCCACGCAAAATCACCGCCAGATTCAGCAACCAAAAAAGAAAAAAGCAAATCCAAGGATGATTCCACCCAGGCATCAACGCCGCCAGCAAAGTGTTGATCGCCTCGCCGCCAATCCAAGTCTGAATTCCAAACCATCCGCAAGCCACCAACGCCCGCAAAACCGCCGGAATATTCGCCCCCAGCACTCCAAACGACGACCGCGCAAAAACCGGAAACGGAATTCCATAACGCGCCCCAGCATGCGCATTCAAAAGCATCGGCACCAACACGATCACATTCCCCAGAAAAACAGTAAAAATCGCCTGCTTCCAATTCATCCCCCCAGCAATCATCCCGCTAGCCAACATGTACGTCGGAATATTCACGCTCATCGCCACCCAAAGCGCAGCGTAGTTGTAAGTCCCCCAAGTCCTACGCCCAAGCGGAATCGGCGCCAGGTCCTCGTTCCAAAGCCAGCTACGCTGCCGCGGCTCGGCCAGAAGATTTTCGTCTCGGGAGTCTGCACACATGAAGCGCAAACACTATCACGGCAAGGGCAAAAACGTAGGGGCGGGGGTTCACTTCCCGTTCGTCTTGGCTCTGGGTGTCTGAACTGGTGGGAGCCCCCTCATTTATGAGGGGGAGGAGCGCTTCAGCGCTCCGGAAAAGGCCGCGGAACACGTATGCGCTTTAGCGCTGGTCCTCGAAAGCGGCGTTTGCGCCGCCACCGATAATTCTCAGGCTATTCACGAAACAACTCGATCTCAATTCAAAATTAATTTCGAAGATTTCCGCCGCCGCTTTTGCGCCCGACGCAATTCCCGGCACACTCGATTCAACGCAATCCGCCGAATCATTTTCACGCCCGGCCGCACCACGCGCCAATACAATCGAAATCGCCGCCGCGCCCCAGGACTAGTAGCCAACACGCGCGTCTCGGTACTCAAAATCGATCCACCGTCGACGCATTCGTCCGCAGCCAGATTCATCACAATCTTCGCAAATCCAGGCTCCGCAAAATCCACAAATTCACGCGGAGTAAGCCCGCGAAACTGCACCGCCGACCTCCAAGGCTGCGTAACGGTCCCAATCACCACTTCGCGATCAGGCTTCTCCTCCAAAATTTCCCAGCCCAGATCCAGCATAGATTCCAAAAGCGACCGCACCGATTTCAAATGACTCCGCGGGCGTTCCCTAACTCCCACATGCGACGGCAGGCGACGAATCGCCACCAGCATCCGCACCACCATCGAGCGATGCACATCCACCGCACGCAGCGCCGCATAAGCCTCGGCCGTCGCCGCCGCCACGCGCGTCGAATGACGCACACGTTCATCATATTTGGGCAAATAGCTGTCGATTAGCACAGGCGCAAAGCGTCGGGATTCGCGCGGTGGGTCGCGATGGCCTAAACGCGGATGAGCATCACCTCGGTAGATTTAATCAGCGCTGCAATTGTCTCACCTTTCTTCAGCCGCATCTCGCGCACCGCATCCGATGTGACCACAGAAGTAATGTATTGCCCCCCAATGGAAATCCGCACTTGCGCCATCAATCCGTCCATTTTAATTTCCACCACGCGCCCCACCAGCTGATTTCTCCCGCTGATGCGCCGATATCCCGAGCGCCGCTCCGGCACAGGCCCCTTCTCGGTAATCCGGCTCAGATAGCGATCCAGCTCACTCTCCGGAATGCGATGATGCCCGCCGGCTGTCTTCACCGTCTTCAACTTGCCTTTATAAATCCACTGTTTCAGCGTGGGATAGCTCACTCCCAAAATCTGAGCAGCGTCGCGCGGCGTGATGAGTTTCGGGTTTGCCATTTCGTTTCGCCAGATATTAGACCAATCGAGCCAACGGTCAAGCACATCACAGATATTTGACACAGTTCGCGCGCGGTTGCTAGCCTCACTTCCGCCCCGATGAATCCAGCCACTCCCGACGCCGCCGCCGTAGCCATCGAATTTCGCGACGTGGAATTTCGCGTCCCCAACGGCCCCACCGTCCTCGAAAAATTCAGCATCGCAATCGAGCGCGGCGAAACGCTAGTGCTCCTCGGCCGCAGCGGCTCGGGAAAAACCACCGCGCTCCGGCTAATCAATCGGCTGCTGGAGCCCACCGCGGGCACCGTCCGAGTCGACGGCCGCTCCACGCTCGAATGGAACGCAGTAGCCTTGCGCCGCCACATCGGCTACGTAATCCAAGATGCCGGCCTATTCCCGCATTACACAGTCGAACGAAATGTAGCCATAGTCCCGCATCTCGACAAATGGCCCGAAGCCCGCATCCGCGCCCGAGTAATCGAGCTCCTGCAGCTCGCCGGCCTGGACGCCGCGCAATTCGCCCACCGCTATCCGCACGAACTCTCCGGCGGCCAGCGCCAACGCGTAGGCGTAGCCCGCGCCCTAGCCGCCGATCCCCCAATCCTCCTAATGGACGAGCCCTTCGGCGCGCTAGATCCTCTAACCCGCAGCGATCTGCAAAAAGAATTCCTAGCCCTACAAAAGCGCCTAAGCAAAACAATAGTTTTCGTAACCCACGACGTCCGCGAAGCCCTGCTACTAGGCAGCAGAATCGCATTACTAGAAGCCGGAAAAATGATGGGCCTCTACAAGCCCGACGATTTCCGCTGGTCCACAGAACCGCTAGCCGCAGCCTACATGAACGCCTACAAGTAGGCTCCGGGGTTTGTAGGGGCGGGGGTTCACCTCCCGCCCGCTGTAGCCGTGGGTTTTGGTTCGTGTAGGGGCGGGGGTTTACGACCCGGCCGCACTGGCCGTGGGTGTTCGGTTTTCGACGTTCATTCACAAAACGAATCCACAAAAACGAAAGGCAAAAATGAACCTCTACCAATTCTTCCAACAAAATCGCGATCAAATTTTCTCAGCCACGCTAGAACACCTAGCGTTGGTAGGCGCCGCAATGCTACTGGCCATCCTCATAGGCGTCCCCGCCGGCATCCTGGTAACCCGCAAAAAATGGCTAGAAAAACCAATCATCGGCCTAGCCAACATCGCCGAAACAATCCCCAGCTTAGCGTTACTAGGTTTCCTACTCCCAGTTCCCTGGCTAGGCGAGCGCGCCGAACGCCTGGCCATCGCCGCTCTAGCTCTCTACGCGCTGTTACCAATCATCCGCAACACCGCCACAGGCATCGAAGGCGTAGATACCAGCGTCCGCGAAGCCGCCCGAGGAATGGGCATGACCGACGCGCAAATCCTAACCAAAGTCGAGCTGCCACTAGCCTTTTCCTTCGTGCTAGCAGGAATCCGCGTAGCCACAGTCCTAACCATCGCTATCGCCACCATCGCCGCAGCAGTAGGCGCCGGCGGCCTAGGCGAATTCATCTTTCGCGGCCTAGCCATGGTCAACAATCAACTGATCCTGGCCGGCGCAATCCCAGCCGCGGCACTGGCGCTGATCGCCGATTTCCTACTAGGCACGCTAGAGAAGCGTTTCAGCTACGCGCGCTGATCGACAGTAGGGGCGGGGGTTCACCTCCCGCCCGGTGTGGCTTTGGGTTTTCGCTTTTGACTTTTCGGACATGAAATCAATTTTCTATCCAACTGATTGAGGTCGGGCCATCAAAATAACAATGACGAAAAATCATTCGCGATGCGCCGCCGTTCTCCTCCTCGCCGTAATCGCCGCCATCTCCTGCGGCCCGCCGCGCCGCGACACCATCGTCATCGGCTCAAAAAATTTCACCGAGCAAGCCATCCTCGGCGAACTCCTAGCCCAACATTTAGAATCCCGCACCCATTTACACATCGAGCGCCGCTTCTTCCTCGTCGGCACCTACATCTGCCAACAAGCCCTGCTAGCCGGCCGCATCGACACCTACGTCGAATACACCGGCACAGCCCTAACCGCGATCCTCAAAGAGCCAATCTCAACCGATCCATCAAAAGTCCGCGCCCGAGTCCAAGAAGAATATTCCCGCCGCTTCAATCTAGATGTCCTCCCGTCGCTAGGTTTCAACAACACCTTCGCCATGGTGATCCGCGGCGAGGACGCCCGCCGCCTAGGCATTCACACGCTCTCCGAAGCCGTCCCCTTCGCCAGCCAATGGCGCGCCGGCTTCGGCTACGAATTCAGCGAGCGTCCCGACGGCTACCCAGGCCTAGCCGCCAAATACGGCCTGCATTTCAACGGCCAGCCCACGATAATGGATCTGGGACTGATGTACCGCGCCCTCCTAGGCAAGCAAGTCGATATCGTCGCCGGAAATTCCACCGACGGAATTCTAGCCGCCCGCGATCTAACCATCCTAGAAGATGACCGCCACTATTTCCCGCCCTACGAAGCCGTCCCAGTAATAAGGCATCAAACGCTAGAGCAGCATCCAGAAGTAGGCGCCGCAATCTCAGAACTAGCCGGCAAAATCTCGGATGCCGAAATGCAAAAAATGAACTACGCAGTAGAAGGTGACGCGCATCAAGATATCGCCACGGTAGTTCAAGCGTTCCTGCACGATAAAGGACTAAAGTAGCGCCGGCGTCCCTGCCGGCATCTGACGAGCAAGTATTCCGCATCTCCGCATTCACGGCCGGAAGAAAGAAGCAATTCGATGCCGTGGTTGAACTTGTGTCGCCCGCCCGCCATTTCCGATCCTGCCGCGATGGCGGTCGTAAGATGCCGGCAGAGACGCCGGCGCTACTGGACGAATTCCCGCGTGTAAGCTAGAAATGATTACGTCCTCCCTATGACCGAGCGCGAACACGGAAAATTTCGCTGGATGGATCTCATCTGGCTCGTCTTTCTCGGCGGCCTCGCCGTACTTCCTCCAGTCGAAGAGATTCACAAGCAACTCATCCTAGCCGCCATCGCCGCCCTGCAACTTTCCGAACGCTGGCTGATTTCAAAAATGCCGCAACGCGGCCGCGCCTACGTACTCGTGACGAAAATTGCACTGGCCACGCTTCTCCTCGGTCACACCGGCGGCGTGATCATCAATAGCGGCTACTACCCGATTTATTATCTCTGCATAGTCACCGCAGCGGTCTACTACGGCCCAATCGGCACGCTGATTTGGACCGCCCTCACCTCCGCGGCCTATTGCGCGTATCTCTCGCCGTATCTCGATCCCGCGATAAACGATTTTGAGCTGACCCCTAGTGGCGAAGCGGAGCTGGCCATTCGCGTCGTCTTCTTCTTCATCGCCGCAATTCTCGTGAACAACTTCGTAATGGAGAATCGCCGCCAAACGCGCCGTTACCAACTTCTCGCCGAAGAACTCGAAAAAACAAACCGCCGCCTAGAGCACATTCAAGCAGAAGCCCGCCGCTCCGAGCGCCTAGCCGCGCTAGGCCAACTCTCCGCCGGCCTCGCACACGAAATCCGCAATCCGCTAGGCGTAATCAAAGGATCCGCGGAAATGCTGAATCAAAAACTGGAATCTACAAATCCGCTGGCGAGCGAACTGGCGGGATATATTTCGACCGAAGTAAACCGCCTAAGCTCGCTGGTCACCCGATTCTTGGATTTCGCCCGCCCGCAACACCTCGATCGTTCCCCGCAGCCAGTGGATAAAATCGTCGACCGCGCATTAAAAGCAGTCGCCGCACCGTGGGAAGGGCCGTCGGTGCGCGTCGAGCGCGACTATGCCGCCGGATTGCCGAATGTCCCACTCGACGAAAATTTCGCCGAGCAGGTATTCATCAATTTGGCGCAGAACGCTTATGATGCAATGGTTGACGGCGGCACGCTGCGCGTGACAATCGCAGCCGCGCGCCGCGATCGCAGTGACGGCGTGGAAGTACGATTCACAGACACAGGTCCGGGAGTAGCGCCGGAAATGCGCGAGCAAATTTTTAATCCGTTCGTGACCACCAAGCAAAAAGGCGTAGGCCTCGGCCTTTCGATCGTCTCGAAAATCGTAGACGATCACGGCGGCATCCTGCGCCTGGAAGCCAATAGCGGTGCAGGCGCGTCCTTCACGGTATTCTTCCCACTTTCCGAGAAAGGAGAATTAACGACGGCAGCGTCGTAGCGCAGGCTGCCAGCCGGCGTTTTTGTGCGGCGAGGCGTCGCACCCCAATCGAAGCGCAATCGACGCGAACCGACACTCTGCCTCTCGGAAAAATCATGCCAACAATCCTAATCGTAGAAGACGAAGCCAAAATGCGCCGCCTCCTCGAATTAAATCTCGGCGAAGACGGCTTCGACACCCGTTCAGCCGCCGACGCCGAAACCGGCCTAGATTTACTGCAACACGAGCCGGTTGATCTGGTCCTCACCGATCTGAAATTACCCGGCATGGGCGGCCTAGAATTTCTCCACGCCGTAAAACGCGCCAACGCCGCCCTCCCAGTAATCGTCATGACCGCCTTCGGCACGGTAGAAACCGCGGTAGAAGCGATGAAAGCCGGCGCCAGCGATTACGTCCTAAAGCCATTCTCGCTCGCCGAAATGCGAATGGTCGTTCACAAAGAACTCGACGTCCGCCGGCTCCGCGACGAGAACCGCTCGCTCCGCGAGCAGCTAGGCAAGCGTTACGACTACCCGAACATCATCGCGCGCAGCCCGAAAATGCAAGAGGTGCTCGCCACGGTCGAACGCGTCGCCGCGACCAATTCCACCGTTTTAATCGGCGGCGAAAGCGGTGTCGGCAAAGATTTGATCGCGCATTTGATACATCAACGCTCGCGCCGCTCCGTCGGTCCATTCATCAAAATCAACAGCACCGCGATTCCAGAAAATCTGCTCGAGAGTGAACTCTTCGGCTACGAAAAAGGCGCATTCACGGGCGCCACCACCAGCAAGCCGGGAAAATTCGAGCTAGCCGATAAAGGCACGCTCTTCCTCGACGAAATCGGCGACGTCCCCGCAGCCACGCAAGTAAAACTATTGCGTGTCCTGCAAGAGCGCTCCTTCGAGCGTCTAGGCGGCACGCGCACACTGAAAGTAGATGTGCGCCTCGTCGCCGCAACAAATCGCGATCTCCGCGCCGCCCTCGAAGAAGGCACCTTTCGCCAGGACCTCTATTACCGCCTAAACGTAGTGCCCATCGATATTCCGCCGCTGCGCGATCATAAGGAAGACATCCCCGATCTCGTGAATCTCTTCATAGCCCGCTTCGCCAGCGAAGCCGGAAAAGATATCGGCGGCATCTCGGCAGACGCGCTCGCAACCCTGACTGCGTTCCACTGGCCGGGAAACGTCCGCGAACTCGAAAATATTATCGAGCGCGCCGTGGCCCTATCGAACGGCGGTGAGCTGCAGCTCAGCGACATTCATCTCGATGCCGCCCGTGCTAAAGCTCCCGGCGATTCCCAGGCGTTGCTCCCCGAAGGCATGACCCTCGAGCAATGGGAAGATGAAATGATCCGCGAAGCCTTGCGCCGCGCGAACGGCAACAAGAGTCAGGCCGCGCGGCTGCTCGGCCTTTCGCGCAATGCCTTGCGCTACCGGTTATCGAAAATCGGTATTGCCGACGAGCCGGAGCCGGCTTAGCGGGCGTTCCCCAGGTGAATTTGGGGGCTTGGGCCGGGGGCGAAAACCGGGACCGAAAACCGGGACCGAACACCCAAAGCTACTTCGGGCCGGTAGTAAACCCCGGCCCCTACGCTTGAACCCCGGCCCCTACGTTTACCCCGACGGGTGCGTTTTATGTACCCCGGGAGTGTGCCGATTGTTTATGGTGTCCCTCCTTTGGATTCAATGAGTTAGGGGCTGCAACAATACTTGAGTGTCCCGATTGTTTCTGGAGCGAGCAGAATGGCTTGACGAAGGGTTTGGGCGGCCGGCTCATTTGATTTTCCTTCGGACAGGGTTGGAGCGGAGCGAAGCGGTGGTGGGGCGCGGCTTGCGTTTGCGGCTGGCGATGATTGGCAGGGCGGCTATTGGGCTGCGCTCCTTTGTGTCTTTTGCTGCGCGATGGCGGGGTTATTGTGGGGATAAGTTGACGAGTGGGCAATGGTACGAAGGGGCTGGGACCAGGCGCGGAAATACGGAGGGCAGGGGACGACGGAGCGAAGAGCAACCCAATACCAACGAGCACAGCGGGCGGGAGATAAATCGCGCCGCTACTTTTTTATCCAGTCGGCTATGTCCGTCACCGTTTCAGGTGAAGTGTGGCCGGCTTTATCGTATTCCGCAGGTTTGGATTTTCCTTCGCCGGTTTGGAATAGATGATTTAAATCTGGATAGAGCTTGAAGGTCACGTTGCTGTGGCCCGCCAGTCCTTTTTTCCAAAGTTCGAAATCCTCGTTGGTCACCTGATAATCGCGCGCGCCTTGCAAAACCAGGATTCGAATCTTGAGTTTCGCGGCCACCGCGGCCGGATCGTATCCGCGCAAGTCGAGGAAGTAACTCGCGGGAATTTCGGCGCCGAGGAAATTTATCTTGTCGGTTTTTTTCAGGTCTGGGTTCTCGATTTCCTTCTCCGTCTGCTCCGCTGCGGCAATTTGTTTCTGCGCCTGGTCTGCCGGAACTCCGGGAAAGCTGGCGAGGTAGTGAATTTGTTCGATGATGATTTGCTGTAGCGGCCGCGCCGAGCCTGCCAGCAGAATAATGCCGGCAATTTGAGCATCGCCGTCGGCGATGCGCGGCGCGATGTATCCGCCTTCGCTGTGGCCCAGCAAATAAATCCGCTTGGGATCGATCTTCGGCTGCTTCGCCGCCAGCTCCGCCGCCGCGCGCGCATCGTTCACGATCTCGTCGTCGACGGTGAAGAATGCGCCCTCGTCGACGGACTTCAGGCCGTAGCGCGCGGTGCGCTTCATATAACGCAGAACCGCTACGCCGCGGCTCGCCAGTCCCCACGCCAAATCTTTAAACGGTTTATTCGGCCCGATGGTTTCGTCTTCATCGTGCGGACCGGAGCCTTGCACCAGCACCACCAGCGGAAACGGCCCATCGCCGAGCGGCGTTGTCAGCGTTCCCGGCAATTCCCAATGGCCGAATTTCACGGTGACGGGTTCCTCGTGAAATGATTCCGGCTTGGCATACGCGGGCGCGGCCCAGGGAGTGGTGTCCTTATGGGGACGGAAGCGAATGCCCGCGAGAGCGCCGTCGGGGTCGAAGCTGACAACCGCGTCGAGCGTGGTGCGTTCGAATTCGCAGACCAGCGTGGCGACTTGAAAAGTTTGGATCGCCTGCGCGCTTTCGGAGACGATGCTTTTGAAGCCGCCGGTTTGCCCCAGCAATTGCTTCCAGCTATCGGCGAGTTTTCCCGGGGCCAGTGCGGCTTTCAATTTATCGTTGTAGCGCGCTTCGACTTTTTCGAAATGGCCGGTGGTGATTTCATTCACGACCGCGCGGGCTTTGGGTATGGTGTCCGGCGCCACTTTGGGAGCCTCTTGCGCTGGCGGCTGTGGCGGGGCTTCTTGAGCAGGCGGCTTTGCGGAAGGGTCCGGAGCCGGCGCGATTTGCGCATGCGCCACGGTTACGAACAACATAGCAGCGAACACGATTACAATTGCCGTGAAACAGCGAAGTCGATTCATTCGTGCCTCTCGAATTTTCCCGGTCTTTAGCGATTGTGCGAGAACTTGAAAAGCAGGCCCTCAGCGGCTAAAGCCGAACTTATTCTGCGGGTTACGGCATGACTAAAGTCATGCCCTGACAAAACGTTCAATCAAGCGTCGCGATCTTCAGAGGCCCGCTACGACAGCGCGGATGGCATGTTCGAAATCGGTGTGCCCGTCGAGATACGGTTGCCAATAAGCTTCCAGCAGCCGCAAATAATCCTCCCAGCCTCGCGAATAGAGATTGTTCCTATAAGCATAAGGCGTATACGAGGCCGCCTTGGTTTCAGCGCCCGGCAATTGCAGCTTACCTTCGGCGGCGGCGCGACGAACCATTTCGCCGGTGGTGTAGAAAAGCAGCGCGTGCCACAAATCGCGCGGAATGGGAATGTCGCGAAGCCGGCAATCTTCGGCGATGGCATCTTGCACCGGCACAGCTAATGCGTGAGAGGCTTCATGGAAAAGTATTTCGAAGCCCGCCAGTCCCTCATTGCGCGGATCGCCGCTCGCCACTGTGATGTGCGTTGGGTCCAGCGAGGTGTATGCGCCGAAGGGGCCAGCGTAAGTTACCACGTCGACTCGAATCGGTTCGCGCTGCCACGGTTTTTCGTACACAGCGGAAAGTTCTTGCGCCAGCGGCAAGCCAATGTGTCGGACCAGCGGCGCGTCGCCGTCGATCCAATCGCGATTCGCACGATCGTGTTCGGGCCACCAACGCGTGCGATAGATTGGCGCGGCGCCTTCGAGTGCGGCGATTAAATTCGGCTGCAATCCCGACGTGCACGACGTGATCGTCCGCCCGGAAAGATCGGGGCACGTTTCGATATCGGCCAGGCGATTGCCGATCAGCACCATGCTTTGATCAAAAAGCAGATCGCGATGCGCCATATTCTTGCGGTAATAGGCAATCGCTGCTTGCCAGGCGGGGGAGGCGTCGCTCTCCCTGTTTACATCTGTCACCGGAGATTTCGCTGCGCCGCCGCCTTGCGAAGCTTGCAAGTGCTCGGCCTGGCGGGCTTGCTCATAGAGGAAATGATGCAGATTGAGCCAAAAGCCGCTGTGAAATTCGAAGATGGGGCGCGGGCCGGAGGTGGCATCTTGAGCGCGCAACGGTAACGTCGAGGAACCTTGCTGCGGGTTCGGAGTCTGCGCGAAGGCGGCTGGCGCGGCGAAACTCGCGAACAACGTGATGCTCGCAGCTAGAAGCAGCGGCGACAGAATCTTGCTCGATAAGCGCGCGTGCTCTTGTGCGGCGCGCCGAATTTGGCTTTTGCGGAGAGACACGGTATCGGAATCGCTGCGGCTGTGCGCGAGTTCGTTACTCACCCGTTCTATTGTACCGTGGCTTCGCGCGTGGGCGGCAGAGGCGAGCCGTGATGCGCAACCAGCTTCCATTCGCCGTCGCGCTTGATGAAAATATTGGTGGCTTGCACCAAAGCGTCGTCGAAGCCGTCCGCGAACGCGCTGGTGACCTGCTCGGTGCAAGCCACCCAACCCACGTCGCCTTCGGAGCGAATCCAGACAGCGCCCAGCGCCATTTTCATGCGGCGCGTGTTGGAGAAAATTCGTACGTAGCTTTCGCGTACTTCTTCCCAGCCCAGCAGCAATTCCCAACCCGGATGCACGCATTGCACCCAGTCTTCGTGGGCCCAAACTTCCTCGAGCGCGACAATGTCCATCGCTTCGAACGCGGCGTAGAAACGCCGGTTCGCGTTGCGCAGCGCCTGCTCAGGAGTTGTGATGGCTAAGCCAGTTTCGGCGGGCATATTGGGTGCCGATGATTCTATACCGGAGGCGGCCGGGGGCGAATGTTTTTGTGCCGTCAAGTAGCGCTGGCGTCTCTGCCGGCATCTGACGACCGTGATTTAGCCAAAGCCCAAACACGGCGACGGACTACAGAACATCAATAGCGCCCCGTGGTCTCCGAATCGCACTGGCCGGAATTTCCGCCGTCTCCAAATTTCGCGCTTGTAAGATGCCGGCAGAGACGCGGGCGCTACTTACGGCTTCGGAGCGACCTCGGGATCATCCGTTGTCGCGATGTCGCCGTGTTTATCGGCACCGTGCAGTTTTTTTGCGCTATCGAGCAGGAAGGAACGCTTGCCGGTTTTTCCGTATTGCTCCGGCGTGGCGGATAGTTCGTAGCCGTTTGGATTTCCGTCAGCGTCGGAGAGCACGCGGTATTGGTAGCGGTAGCCGTCATGCGCGCCCGCGGCGATATCCGCGGTGATCAGGTTGGCTTGATCGGGCGAAACTTCATTTTTCGGCGCGGGGCCTAGCTGCGCCAGCGACTCGGGAAGTTGGCCGAAGGCGTCGTGATAATGATCGACGGCGTCGGCGAGATCGAGTAGCGCATTGGCGGCTTTGATTTCGTGGATTTCCAGATCCTGATCGGCCCAGCGGCTGGCCAGTTGCGAAACGTCGAAGAGCAAAATGCCCACCGAAATAATCCGCCAGCCGCCCGCTTCGCGGACCAGCCCGAATTCCGTCGGGTCACCGCTGCCGTTTGCGCCGGAGCGGATGGGAATGAAAGCCAAATTTTCGTGAGCGCGGACGGCGCCGAAGCGCAACTCGGCGGCGGCGCCGGCGGATTCGCAATGCAGGATGGTGTGGCCGTCGGCATCGCTCGAGAGCAACGGCTTGCCGGGGCCATCGACTAGCGCGAGGCGATGCAGGACCGTGTTGCGCTGATCGGCGGGGAGGCTTTTGAAGGCGGCGGCGTTGTCGATTGTGAGATAGATGGCGAATTGCGCGTCGTTTTGCTTGCAGGCGGCGGTGAGCGCCGTCGCGAGCGCTACGGATGGGTCGGCTTCTTTGCCATCTTGTGCGCGAAGCGTGGCCGGAATCGCCAGTGCGGCGATTGACGCGAGCGCGACGACGGCCGCTGCGCGATTGCGGCGGAATGTTTTATGAATGATGAGCTTGGTCATTGGGATTTTGGGCTTGGTGATTTCGCGCTGGATAGAATCGCCGCCAGATTCATGCTGAATTTCGAGCGCGGCATCACTTCGCGGCAACCGGCGGCTTTGGCGCGTTCGGCGAGGTCGGTTTGCACATGAGAGAGATAGCCGATGACTGGCACCTGGTTGCCTGTAGATTTCAGCCGCTCGATAGCGCCGAGCGGATTCGCACGCGCATTTAGATCAACGATCGCCAGTGCCGGCGCCCCGCGTTCAATTTCGGCGAGGAACGCGTCGGCGGTGCCGCACAGTTTCAGATCGACGCCGGTATGCCGCGCCGTCTCCACAATTTTCGATTGAAAGAAGAGATCATCCACGAGTACGACGACGTCGGCCAAGCCAGCCTCCCAAATGCCGGATTTATTCTACCGCGTAGCTCGCGGTCGATTCGCCTCAAGTAGCGCCGGCGTCCCTGCCGGCATCTTACGGTCGAAAATCGAACTACCGGGCACTCTCGCCGCCGGACTCCACAGCCCAATCAACGCTAGGTAGTGAAATGTTGCGCGCCGCCGTCGAGTTCGGTCCTTGTTTGCTCGGCGCTCGTAAGATGCCGGCAGAGACGCCGGCGCTACTTAAGCTCGCGTACTTCCACTCGCGCTGCATTCTGCGTTATAACGAAAGTTGATTTTGGGAGGCGATTGGTTATGTCCACAGCGCGCGCCGAAGTTGGATTGCCGGGATTCGCAGTCTTAGAGCAAACACCGATCATCATCGAAAAAATCGTGCATTTAGCCGACGCCGATCAATTGCAATGGAAGCCCTCCGCCGATCGCTGGTCGATCAACGAAGTGCTGGCGCATCTCGCCGACGTGGAAGTGCTAGGCTTTCGCGCCCGTGTCGAGAAAATGGTGCAGGCCGAGTCGCCTCTGCTAGAAGCCTATGACCAGGACGCCGCGTACGCCGAAGGCCGCTACTCAAGCAAAAAGGCCATCGAAAATCTGCACACGTTCTGCCACGAGCGCGATCGCACACTTTCGTTCCTGCGTTATCTGCCCGCGACCGCAGTTTCGCGTTCCGGAAAACACGCCAAACTCGGAACGATCACGGTAGGCCAGCTAATGAACGAATGGGCCTTCCACGATCTAGGCCACATCCGCCAAATTTCCGAATTACTCCGCTCGCGCGCCTTCTTCCCCCACATAGGCCCGTTCCAGCAATACTACTCAATCCGCCCGTAGGGGCCGGAGTTTACGACCGGCCCGGTGTGGCCTTGGGTTTTCGTCTCAAAAAATTCTCAAACAAAAACAAAAACAGACCTTGCCTGCCCCACCCGAATCCAATAAATAGAGGTTCGCGCATCTCCGGGAGCGATGAATGATCAAAGACCTGGCCGCGAGAGTCCTGAAAATTTACGACGAACTCGATCGCGAATCGCTTGACCTGCACGCCATGTTCGAATTCACAGAAGCTCACTCGCCCAAAAAGCAGGAAGAAGTGCTAAGCGCCGTAGCCGAATTGGTAGGCGTGGGTTTTCTGCGCCCCGGCGAAGGCGGCGATTTTTATTCGCGCTCCGAGGAAGGCCGCATTCGCGTAGCCGGCCCGCGCGACGTCACGCTCTACACGCGCAAAGGCTGCCATCTCTGCGACACCGCAAAGCAAGCGATGATGCCAATCGTAAAGGAATTCGATGCCAAGTTCCGCGAGGTGGACATCGACGACGACCCCGCGTTGCAGCAGCGCTACAACGACGATGTCCCAATAATTTTCGTAGGCCCCCGCGAAGTAGCCCGCCACAAGCTCGACTTGGATGCGTTTCGCCGCCAGCTTCAGAAGTAGCGGCGGCGTCTCGCCGGCTCTTACGAGCAACAAAGCCGGTTAGGTCTTTTAATTTGGACGGAGCAAGCAGGAAATAAACGCCGCTGTTTCGGAGTGCTCTAGTCCGGCCGCGATGCATGGCAATAGCATGATCTTGCTCGTAAGAGCCGGCAGGGACGCCAGCGGTACGTAAGTCATAGAGATGTGGCGAGGGTTGTGTTGGTGGCGGCTTCGTAAAAGAGCCGGCAGGGACGCCGGCGGTACGTTTTGTGGATTAATTTTGTTGGGCGGGGGCGCGCTTCTTTTTTTCTTCTTCGCGGCGGGTGGTTTCGGCGGCTTGTAGTTGGTAGAGGATCGCCGCTGTTGCTGGGCTGAAATTGTCGGTCACCCAGTTGTGGACCATCCAGACTTCGTCTTCGTTGGCGGCTTGCTGGAATTGGAATTTGGCTGCTTCTTTTTTTTCGGTGCGCCAGTAGATTACCGCGCGGGCTGCTGATTGCGTGGAGACGAATTCGGAATTGGCGTCCATGCCGTTGTTGATCGTGAGTGCTACGTCGTTCTCGGCGTCGGCTTGATGGGCATAGTCGGAATCGACCCAGGCTTTCCACATTACGGCTGGACCGAAATTGGGGAACACTTGATGCGCGGCTTCTAGTTCGGCTGCGGCTTCCTTCAGATTTCCTGCGCGATACATCCACCAGGCCATTTCGGTGCGCAGCGTCGCCTGCAACTCTGGAGGCAGCGGCAGTGCAGTTAGCTGCGAGCGGTACTCGTCGATGCCGTGATGGGCTTGCCCGGGCGCGAGGCCATCGAGCTCGACGCGATCGAAGGTTTCGATGTGGGGATCGGTCTCGGGCTTGAGGACCGCGTCGGTCAGCGCTTTCACAGCGGTGTCGCGATTGGCGATCGAGCCTGAGCGAGCGAGGATTCTGAGATTTTGCTGATCGGCGTGAAGCGTCGCGGCGTCGATGGCGGCGGTTTCGGCGGCTGCTGCATCGCCGGAGCGCCAGTACGCCAGGGCCAGGCCGTCGAAAATGCGGTGATTTCTGGAATCGAGGGCGATGGCTTCGTTGTAGCGGGCGATGCTTTTCGCGAATTTGCCTTGCATGTCGAGAGCGGCCGCTTGTTCGGCTAGGAAGATGGGACGTAATGCGTATGGGCGAACTGGGGCGCTCGCGTTCCACGAGTGCGAGGCGATGATTTGCTCTAGGGCTTGGCGACGCTCGGCGGCAGGCGGATGCGAGCGGAAATATTCTTCTAGCGATTGGAACGGGACGCTGGCGAATTCTTCGATTGGCGAGCCTGCTGCGGAATGCATTTCTTGATCGATTTTTTCGAAGCGGGTCATGGCGTCGAGCGCGCCTTTTGCGGAATAGCCGGCTTCGTGGGCCAGGTTGATGCCGTCGCGATCAGCTTCTTGCTCTTGTTCTTTCGAATAGCCGGCTTCGTAGAGCATTTGGATGGGGGCGCCGAGTTGATAGACGCTTTCTAGGCCTAGCTTGCGGCTGGCTAATTTGTATTGGACGCGCTCGATGGCGTGGCGATCGTCGACGTGGGCGATTTCGTGGCCGAGGATGAAGGCGAGCTCGTCTTCGGATTCGAGAAGCGAGAGTAGGCCTCGGCCGATCACCACGTAGCCGCCGGGTAGCGCATAAGCATTTACGAAGCCTGGGCTGTCGTCGATGCAGAAAGTGTAGTGGATGCCTTGGCGATTGACGTTGCGGGCGACGGCTTCGCCTACTTGCGTTACGTAGGTGCGAATTTGCGCGAACTCGATGTCGCGGTTTTGCAGTTGGCCGCGGCAGACGCCGGCGCTCATCTGGGTGCCCACGCGGATTTCTTCTTGATCGCTGACGCGCGTGGCGCCGAGCGGTAAGCGCTCGGCTTCGCGTTCGCCATCGGCGATCAGATAGAGGAGCGGACGCGGCGTGATCGGCGTCGAGACTTTGTGGCGCTGGAGAAGAAAGAGGACTGCGCCGCCTGCGATGAGTAGAGCGATTAGTGCGATGCGGCGCGCCATTAGAGGACCTTCCTAAGTAGCTCGCGATGGCGAGCGTAGAGGAAGCTGACGATTAGCAGCGCGGCGCCGAGGCCCATGAAGGAGACGATGCGGCCGAGTTGGTCGAGCGTCCAGACGTCGATCAGCACGATGCGGCCCACGCAGAGGAGTAACAGGATCAGCGCGCACCAGCGGTAGGAGCGCTCGTTCACTCGCAGCGCGATCAGGAAGACCACGATGGCTTCAGCACCCCAGGCGGCGGTGAGGTAGCCGTGATGGATTTCGATGCTCAGCAACCGCGTGATTAGAATTGCGGCAGTGAAAAAGAAAAGATGATAGGGGTAGCGATCGAGCGCGGCGATCCAACCGCGGATGCGGGCTAGATTTGAATTCGCGGATTCGCCCTTTGCTGCATCTGGCGCGCCAGCAGGCGCAGCCGGCGTCGCGAGCTTGATGCGCCGGCTGGCGAACGCTAACGCCAGGAAGATGATCGCGACCGCGCTGACTGTTGCTATGCGGATGTTGGTGAAATACCACGGGCCGCGCTGATAGAAATTATCGAAAGCGCAGCGAATGGCGGTGAGCACTGTGAACGTGTAGCACTGTAGGCGCAGGGCGCGCTGCGAAATACGCTGGCCGAGCGCGTAGAGCGCCGCGGCTAGAATCGCCCACGCCACTGCCACCCACGAAATCGGCAGCTCGAAGCGGGCGAGCGCGGCGATGGCGATGGTGCCAAACCAAAGATACGTAACGCGCCATCGGCTGGGGCCGGATTTCGTGGCGGCCCAATAGAAAATTGCGGCGAGGACGGTGACGGTTAGCGTGCGCGAGGTTACTGGGCCGATGCGGGTGGCGGCGTTTAGATCGGCGAAGAAAATTCTGGCGAAGGCGGCGATTAGGAGTAGTCGGCCTTGTCCGATCAAGCCGAGGCCTTTGAATTCTTCGCCGGTTTCGATGAGCGCGACCGCAAGAAGTCCCCAGGCTAGCGCGACGCCGGCGTTGGCTACTTCTTCCCAGAGTAACAGCGAGAGAAGCAACGTCGCGGAGCCGGCGAAGAGCATCGGGAAACCGCCCAGCTTCACGAACCCGTGCCAGATTGGTGATTCGCGGAAGTCTGTGAATTTGGATTGCGCGGATTTTGCCTCCGGTGGCGGCGTCGTGCTGGCTGATCGCGGAGCCAGGAAATAAAAAATTGCGGCGCTGGCGGCTACCGTCATCAGGCGGACGCTGTAGCCGTAATACGTTGTGGTGCCGGGAATGTTGATGAAGGTTAGGCGGGCTACGGCTGCAGTGGCCGCCGCGTAGGAGCAGTAGCGCATGATCGGATCGCGGCGGAACTTGGCGATTTCTAGGAGCGCGGCGGCGGAGACGGTCCAGAAAAATCCGGCCAGCATCCAGTGCGTGCCGACCCAAGACGCGGCCAGGAGAAAAAGTGTCGCGGCCATCGGGGAGACGGTCAGGGCAGCGTCTTCGAAAGCGTCGATGGGAGCGCGGATTAGGCGGCGCCATTCGGCGTTGAGATAAAACGCTACGGCGATTACTAGCAGCAGCCAGCCTAGGGAGTGATCGGGCGGATGCCAGTGATCGAGGCGGGCGGTGATGTCGCGAAGGAGGACGTAGCCGCAGAGGACGATGGAGGCGGCCCAGGCGAGGCGGCGTAGATGACGATCGGCCAGGCGCCAGCCGACCGCGAAGAGCGCTTCGATTTCTACCAGCCAGAGAATTTCCAGGCGCGCGCCGGAATATTTGTAGGGGATTGCGGCTACCAGCAGGCCTGCACCGAGTGTCGTAGCTAGCAGATAGCCGAGTTGGCGTTTTTGGCGGCGGGCTATGTACGCGACTGCTACGTAAACTGCGCCGGCGAAAAGTAGGAAACGGAAACGCCATTCGGGGTGGAAGGATTGTTGATGGAGGACGACCAGGTAGCCTAGCGCGTTGAGCAGGAATGACGCGGTTAGCCAGCGCTTTTCGGTGGTGCCGGCATCGGGACGCAGGAAATATGACGCGATGAAAATGATCCAGTAAATGCTGAGCAACGCGGCGCTGGCCTCGAACTCTGGGAACGGCTTGTGGCCGCCAAGTCGCTCGTAAATTTGCGTGAGCCAGACCCAGTGGACGATGTAGGCGGCGATTATGGCGAAGGGCTCGATGGCGTACCAGCGGCGTTGGCGGAGGATGACTACGAGCGCGGCGCTGAGTAACGCGCTGGCGATTAGTGCGCCGAAGGGGATGATGCTTACGGCTACGCTTAGATACGCGAGCAGGAATGCGAAGCCGGTGGTTACTTCGGAATGGTAGCGCAGCGAGTGCGCGACCATTGCTGCTGCTACGGCGAAGAGCAGCGCGAATCCTATGAACGGATCATCGATCAGGCGGACGCTCGGGATGTTGTGTAGCGCGTAGGTTACGAAATAGGCGAGAGCCCAGCCGCCTCCGAGGACGGCGCGCGCGCCGATTCTGTAGCGCTCGCTGCGCTCGCCGAAGACGCCGAGCGCTAGGAAGATTATTGCTATGCCGTAGCCTAGGGCGATTTTTCCTGCTGGGCCGAAATAGTGAAGGGAATAATTTATTAGCAGGGCTACGCCGATTACGAAGGCGGCTGTGCCGATTTTGTTGAGCCAGTTGGTGCCGAGTTTTTCTTCGAGATTGGCGAGGCGTTGTGGGTCGGCGGATTTTGCGGCTTTAGGGGCGGAGGCGCGCATGCCGGCGAAGAGTGGCGGGCTGGCGAGCGGCGTCGCGGCGGGTGCGGGGCGTGGTTGTTGTGGTGCTGGAACGGTTGGTTGAATCGGCGGCGTAGGAGTTTGCGCGACTGGCGCTTGCTCTGCGGGCACGCTAGGAGTTGGGACTTCCGCGCGCTTTTCGTTGGCGGCGGACTCAGGACTTGGCGGAGCGGCCGTGGTTGCCGTTGGCCGGGCGCGAAGTTCTTTTACGGCTTGCTCGAGTGCGTAGATGCGGCCGATTAGAAATTGAACGTCGGTGGTTTTTGCGGAATCGCGGGCTAGGCGCTTGGTGCGTTTCCAGGTGAGGATGGGGAGAATTACGACGAGGAAAATTAGCGTTAGGACGATTAGGAAGGCGAGTGGAATCCAGAAGGATTCGTCCAAGTCGAGTGACCTCGAAAGTGGGCGGAGTATAGCAGATTTGGGTGGACGGCAAGATTGGCGCTTTTGGTCCGGCCGTGATTGGTAGTTCTGGTTGACGGATACGTCGTAAGAGCCGGCGGGAGGCCAGCGCTACGTTGAGTTGACTTGATTTCGGTCCGGCCGTGATTTTGAGTTCTGGTTGGCGTTTTCTTCGCAAGAGCCGGCAGGGACGCCGGCGGTACTTAGTCTTCGTCGGGTTCTACTATGCCTAGGGTTACGTCGGGGTCGGCGCCTGGCAGGCCTTTTAGGCGATCGTAAACGCTGTAGTGGCAGGTGCTGCCCAGAGCTTCGTTGTAATACGTGGGGACGCCCAGGGCGGTGCGGAGCTCTTCGTTAAATTTGCGGAGATTTACCAATTGCTGTTTGTGAGCTGGGAATTTGTGTTCGTCGTTGGTGATCAGAAATTTTTGGTAGCCGGCGTCCCACAGCAACGTGAATTGGCCGTTTAGCATGATCGTCGGGAGCTCGGTCATTTTGTAGATGCCTTCGCCGGAGCGGCGGAGTTCGGCGCCGCAGCCGTATTTTTCTACGCGGGCTACGCCGCGCGTGTTGCTCACGCTGAAGCCGCAGGGCGGGAGTTTTTCGAGGTCTGCGGTGGTGAATATTTTTTCGACGTACCACATAGGAATAGCATAGGGATTTAGGCGGTGGGATGTAAAGAGGCAAGTCGGCCACGGACCGAAGGAAACCTCGTACTTCGGTGGGACCTCTGCATATGGTGGGAGCCGCTCACTTTGGTAAGAGCCGCGCACTTTGGTGGGAGCCCCCACATTTATGTGGGGGAGGAGCGCTTCAGCGCTCCGATAACGCATCGCCGTAGACCCGGCGCTTCAGCGCTGGGAATTCCCGCGCAAGCTGCCTGCGCATTCTCGTGCGATTCAACCCCCCCGTCCTCACCGTCACTGGCTAGTCTGCTACACTTTCCGCAGAGCTTGAAGCGTGGGACTTCCAGGCGCATCCAATCTTCTAGTGATGCATCAATTAAAGCTACGAATGGGGCGGTAGCTTAGCCGCTTTGGCCGCAGTCCTACGCGAGGGACCTTGGGCGCAATCAAGAATGTGGTGGTTGGCGAGTTGCCGGAATTGTCGTTACGCGCGACGCGCGACAATTTGCTGGATTGCATCGGCAACACGCCATTGCTGCGGCTTTCGCACGTCGGGCGCGAGTATCCTTTCGTGGAATTTCATGCCAAGGCGGAGTGGTTTAATCCGGGCGGGTCGGTGAAGGATCGCGCGGCCCTGCGGATGATTTTGGAGGGCGAGCGGCGCGGCGAATTGCGGCCCGGGAAGACGATTCTCGATTCAACCAGCGGAAATACCGGCATTGCTTACGCGATGATTGGTGCGGCGCGTGGATATCGCGTGAAATTATGTTTGCCGGCCAGCGCTACCGACGAGCGGAAAAAGATCTTGCGGGCGTATGGCGCGGAGTTGGTGATTACGCCCGGCGATGAAGGATCGGATGGAGCGATCCGTCGCGTGCGGGAAATTTTTGCCGCTGAGCCTGAAAGATATTTTTACCCGGATCAATATAGCAATCCGGGGAATGTCGAGGCGCATTTGCTGGGGACTGCTCCCGAGATTTGGGAGCAGACCGGCGGGCGGGTCACGCATTTTGTGGCGGGTTTAGGGACTAGCGGGACTTTTGTCGGCACGGCGCGCGGATTGAAACAATTGAATCCTGCGATTCGCGCGATTTCTTTGCAGCCGGATTCGGCTTTCCACGGGCTTGAGGGCATGAAGCACATGGCTTCGGCGATCGTGCCGCGGATTTACGATGCGACGATTGCCGATGAGGATTTGGGCGTCCGAACGGAAGATGCTCACGCGATGGTGAAGCGATTGGCGCGCGAAGAGGGTTTGCTGGTGGGTGTTAGTTCGGGCGCCGCCATTTGCGGATGCTTTGCGGTGGCGCGGCAGTTGCCGGTTGGCGAGCGGGCGGTGATCGTTACGGTGTTTCCGGATTCGGGCGACAAATATTTGTCCGAGCGATTTTGGGATGAGGCGTGAGCGTGGGCGTGCTGCGGATTCGCGAGGAGCTTTCGGAGCGGATTCGGGCGCATGGCGTGGAAACTTATCCGCATGAATGTTGCGGGGCGCTTTTGGGCCGCGATGGCGATGGCGATGGCGTCGGCGCGCCGCGCGAAGTTGCTGAGATTCTGCCTTTGACGAATCAGCGGAATGATTCGCCGCGGAACCGTTTTGCGATTACGCCGGAGGATGTGCGCGATGCGGACGCGGCGGCGCGCCAGGCTGGACTGGACTTAATTGGCTGGTATCATTCGCATCCCGATGCTCCGTCGCGTCCGAGTGAATTTGATCGCGAACATGCCTGGCCGTGGTACAGCTACATCATTGTGAGCGTGCAGGAACGCGTGGCGCGGGAGATGAATTCCTGGCGGCTCGCGGAAGATCGCGGGCATTATGATGCGGAAGAAATTGTGATTGATGCGCGCGCGAGTGGGACGCGATCGACGATTTGAATCGAGATTAAGGGGGAACGACTAGATGGCTATCAAGGTGATGATTCCTACGCCGCTGCGGGCTTATACGGAGAAGAAGGATAGCGTCGAATTGCAGGCCGGGACTGTTGGCGAGGCGCTGGCGGCGTTGACTTCGCAGTTTTCGGAATTGCGGAAGCATCTTTATGCGGAGGATGGGCGGTTGCGGAGTTTTGTGAATGTTTATTTGAATGACGAGGATATTCGTTATTTGCAGAAGGACAAGACGCAGGTGAGCGATGGGGACACGATCAGCATTGTGCCTTCGATTGCGGGCGGAACGGATTGCATGTGGCATGACGGGCGGTAATGCCGCAATCGGCGGGCGGAGCAAGCCCCGCCCCTACGGGAAAATGCGGGACTTGGCGTGTGGATTCAGTTGAACCCAGGGAGAATTTGAAATGGCTACTCGGACAGGAATTGCGGCGCCGGTTGGAGCTGAACAGGCCGCCACTACACTTTCGAATGAAGAAATTTTGCGTTATAGCCGGCACCTCATCATGCCCGAGGTTGGCATGGAGGGTCAGCTCAAGCTGAAGCGCGCGAAAGTGCTGCTCGTCGGAACTGGCGGATTGGGCGCGCCTCTGGGGCTTTATCTTGCGGCCGCGGGAGTGGGACGAATCGGAGTGGTGGATTTTGACAAGATTGATTTTACGAATTTGCAGCGGCAGGTGATGTTCGGCACCAGCGATGTGGGCCGCCCGAAAATTGAAGCGGCTACTGAACGCATGGCCGGAATTAATCCGGAGATTCGGCTGGATCGATTCGAGACTACGCTGACTAGCGAAAATGCGCTGGACATCATGCGCAACTACGACATCATCGTAGATGGCACCGACAATTTTCCCACGCGCTACTTGGTGAACGATGCCTGCGTGTTGCTAGGCAAGCCGAATGTTTATGGCTCGATTTTCCGCTTCGAAGGGCAGGCCAGCATTTTCGGAGCGCCGGGCGGCCCTTGCTACCGCTGCCTATATCCCGAACCGCCTCCGCCCGGGCTGGTGCCTTCTTGCGCTGAAGGTGGCGTGCTAGGAGTGCTGCCTGGAATTATCGGCTCGATTCAGGCCATGGAAACTTTGAAACTGATTTTGGGAAAGGGCGAGCCTTTGATTGGGCGCTTGCTGCTTTTTGATGCGCTGGGAATGAAATTTCGCGAATTGAAATTGCGCAAGAATCCGGAGTGCCCGGTCTGCGGCGAGCATCCGACGGTTACAAAATTAATTGATTACGTGGAATTTTGCGGCATTCGCGGCGAAGAGGCTCCGGCGCAGCAATCAACCGTGCCGGAAATGACGCCGCGCGAACTAAAGGCCCGCCTCGATCGTGGCGATGATTTATATGTGCTCGATGTGCGCGAGCCTCATGAATATCAAATTTGCAATATCGGCGGGCATTTGATTCCGCTCGGCGATCTTTCGCGGCGCGTGAATGAACTGGACAGTTCGCGCGAAATAGTTGCACACTGCCGCAGCGGCAAACGTTCCGCCGAGGCCGCGGAATTTTTGCGCAAGGCGGGATTCAAGAAATTGTGGAATTTGAAGGGCGGGATTTTGGCCTGGTCGGACGAAGTAGATCCCACCGTGCCCAAGTATTGAAAGAGAGGAATATCGATGGCGGATCTGAAGATTACCGTGCGGGCCAATGGACCGTTTCGAGTTGAGGCACCTGAGGGCGCCGTTGAGCTTGTCGACGCGAATGGCAACAAGTACGATTTGACTGGCAAGACGGCTTTCTCACTTTGCCGGTGCGGAGGCAGCGTCTCAAAACCATTTTGCGACGGGACCCACAGCAAGATCGGTTTCCAGGCGGCCGAAGCTGCCGTTCGCCAAGCGGATTCGAAGAATCCAGCCACTTAGTGCTCGCTTCGGGCCGCATTGGGACGCAAGACTGCGTCTCAAAATGCATCCTTTGGTCTTCCACAGGCATGTGGAAAAGTGGCTAAGGATGTAACTTTTCTATACGATAGGGGAGCCCGCCTACCTCGCTCCAAGTCGTCAATAGTGACCTGAAAACATAAGCCCCATAGAAAGTTGACTTTATATGGTACTATACGTACTATAACCATGGCACCACGCGTGCTTAGGTTATCTAGCCGGGGTCTAGCTTTCGAGGTCCATTTTGGCACGAGCGGGCACAATCTGGGGGGGCTTGCACAAGTTCCGGGTGATCATCATCTGGACGATTTGTGCTGCAGCCTTTTTGTGCCTGGTTTGGACGCTGCGGTTCTCCAACTACACCACCGATCCTCTCTTTGACACTTACCTGCAGATGGCCGGCGGGCTGGTGGCCTTCACTTTTGCGGCGAATGCCCTCGTGCGCTTCCGCGGAACGCATGACCGCGTTTGCCTGATTTTGGCTTTCGGATTCGTGCTGGCGGCGCTGGTGGAAGCTGGCACGGCGATGACTGCATATCATGCCGTGGCGCGCGCCGATGCGGGGCCGCAACACGTGTCGCTCGCCTGGATGGCGGGTCGGACGATTCTGGCTTTGCTGCTGCTTGCGGCACTCGGCGTCGAACGGCGGCAGCCAATTGCGCGCGATCCGGGACGCGATATAGCTACGGCGACGCTGCTTGTGGGCGGCGTAGCTTACTTGACGAGCGTGGTCTATTTCAGCGTGCCGCCGATGCGCGTGCATGCCACCGCGATTATTCCGCGGCCCTGGGATTTGATGCTGGCGGCGCTTTTCCTTTTTTCCGCGATTGGATTCGGTTGGCGGCTGCGTCGGATGGAATCCGCATTCGATCGCTCGCTTTACATTGCGGCGATTTTTAATGTGGGATGCCATTTAGCCGCGGCGCAATCCGCGCGGCAGCTCGATGCGCCTTTTATTCTTTCGCATTTCTTGATGGTGGCGAGTTACACGATCGTGCTCGGCGGGACGTTGCTCGACAACGCGCATCTTTTCGACGAAGTGAGCCGCTTGGCGAAGAGCGATTCGTTGACTGGCTTGGCGAATCACCGGCGCTTGATCGAAGTGCTCGAGGCTGAGTTGCAGCGTTCGGGCCGCACCGGCCGGCGGTTCTCCGTGTTGCTGCTCGATCTGGATGGATTGAAAAAAATCAACGATCGGCTCGGCCATTTGGTTGGCAGCCGCGCGATTCAGCGCGTGGGTCAAGTGCTGCACAACAATTGCCGCTCTTCGGACACGGCGGCGCGTTATGGCGGCGATGAATTTGCGCTGGTATTGCCGGAAGCTGGTGAGGATGAGGCGCTGCAAGCCGCCGCGCGCATCTGCGATCGCGTGGCGGATGACGGCGAGCGGCCACCGATTTCAGTGAGCGTGGGAGTGGCAGTCTATCCGCAGGACGGGACGACCATCGAGCGCCTGCTCTCGGCGGCGGACAAGAATTTGTATGAAATGAAATCGCGTGAACATCGAGGTGTGCGGCAGATGCGAATCGTCGCGGGACACTACAGCACTTAACTCCGCCCGCGGGGAGGAAAAATCATGCCATTGGGAATCGGTGGGAAGAAAGGTTTCAGTTATCCGCGAGCGGAACGGCGAATTCCGATGGAAGTCGGCGTGCAAATTTCCGGGCACTCGGAATTGCCCGGCACCGAGATGACTTTTACGCAGAATGTAAGTTCGCGCGGGGCGCGCGTGATGACTTCGCGCAAATGGAATTTGAATGACCGGTTGACGATCGCCACTTTGACCGGTGCGTTTCAGGCTTTGGCGCGCGTAGCTTATTGCGAAGCGGTGCATGGCGCGGGATTTGTGGTGGGGCTGGAATTTGTGCAGCCAGAGGGGCGCTGGGTGGTGGGCGAGGCTTTCTAACGAGCGGCGGCGGGCAAGAAAACGCGACGCCAATTTCAAATTTCAGATTTGAGATTAGGCAAACGGCAACTGCGACTTCAAATGCAGATCCCTCGCCCCTAAAGCCGGTTCGGGATGACATCTGAACCGAAGTCGAATTACTGGACGAAACCTACCGTGGTTGGCGGAGTTGGTCCTGGATTTTCTTTGATGGGGCCGAACTGCGCTTCGTATCCTGTGATGTTGTCATTGAGGGCGCGTGCCAGGCGCTTTAGGTGGCCTGGGCTGAGGATCAGACTGGCTACCAGTTTGCCTTGCGGAACGCTGGGGAAGACGTAGACGAAATTCAGCGTGAATTCCTCGGCGTTGTGATGAACCATCACGAGATTGGAATATTGGCCGAGGAGTTCCTTTTCGTCGGCTTTGATTTGCACTTGCTGCGGTTTTGCTTCTTCTGCCATCGCTGCCTCCGGGATTTTCTTGTGTCGAATTCAATATAGCAGAGCAGGGGTGTCTTGGTAGCACAGCCACTCTTGGCTGTGTTGGCTCGCTCGCGGGTGCTTCGCCGACTCAAATCCTGAATCGCAAAAAGCCACAGCCAAGAGTGGCTGTGCTACTAAAACCTCGCCTTTAGTTGGATTGACAGGTGTTGAGGTTAAGTGTAGTTTATATGGGAAGTTTAGCTCGGTTAACTCGATGGCAGCATCCCGTCCAACTGAAGCGATCGGCGACACTCTTCCGGCAGCGGCGGCGTTGCGCATGGATGATGCGCGCGCCGGCAAACGGCCGCGCGAGGCTTGGTGGTTTTTGGGTCCGGCGTTCGTGGCTTCGGTCGCTTACATGGACCCTGGAAATTTTGCTACGAACATCGAGGGCGGGGCACGTTTCGGCTATCAACTTTTGTGGGTGCTGCTGTGGTCGAATGCCATGGCGATTCTGGTGCAGTATCTGGCGGCGAAATTAGGCATCGCCACCGGAAAGACGCTGCCCGAGAATTGCCGGGAAAGTTATTCCCGTCCGGTGACTTTGATGCTTTGGATCGCGGCGGAAATTGCTGCGATGGCTACCGATCTTGCGGAGTTTCTTGGCGCCGCTCTTGGATTTTATCTTTTGTTCGGAATTCCGATGTTGCCGGCGGCAATTATCACCGGCGTTGTCGTGATGCTCATTCTGATGATCGAGCAGGCTGGATATCAGTGGCTTGAGCGCGTGATCATGGCTTTTGTCGCAGTGATCGGGTTGGCTTATGCGTGGGAAGTTTTTATCAGCAAGCCGCAGTGGGGAGCGATTACGCGCGGGGTGATTGTGCCGCATGCGGGCGGCTCGTCGATTTACATTGCGGTGTCGATGCTGGGCGCGACCGTGATGCCGCATGTGATCTATTTGCATTCGGCGCTGGTTTTGCCGCGGCGGGAGGAGAACGACCGGCACGATCATCATCACCGCAAGATGGAATTGTTTGATGTGCTGCTGGCTATGAATGGGGCCTGGTTGATTAATTCTGCGATGTTGATTATGGCAGCGGCGGTTTTTTTCGGGCATGGATTGGCGGTGTATTCGATCGAGGCGGCGCATCAGACTTTGGGGCCGCTGCTCGGGAAATTTGCGGGGATTGCTTTTGCGGTGGCGCTGCTCGCTTCGGGAATTTCCTCTTCGAGCGTTGGGACGATGGCCGGGCAAGTTATTTTGCAGGGATTTTTGCAGGTGCGGATTAGTATTTTTACGCGGCGGATTTTGACGATG
Source organism: uncultured Acidobacteriota bacterium (assembly GCA_963792515.1). Taxonomy (GTDB): domain Bacteria; phylum Acidobacteriota; class Terriglobia; order Acidiferrales; family UBA7541; genus Palsa-147. Next base: position 211,119 of record CAWBWG010000014.1, read on the forward strand.
ATTCCGGCGATTTTGGTGATTGCCTGGGGGCTTGATCCTTTGAAGACGTTGGTGCTGAGCCAGGCGGTGCTTAGTTTTTGTTTACCATTTGCGATGATTCCGCTATTGATGATGACGCGGCGGCGGGATTTGATGGGGACGCACGTGAATCGGCCTTGGACTACCGTGTTGGCGGTGGTGACGACGGCGGTGGTTCTAGGATTGAATGGCTGGCTGCTTTTTTCTTTTGTGGGCGGGAAGGGTTGATTTGGCGAGGCGTCCTGGGTCGGCTAGCGGATTGATTTTGATCGTGGTCGTTGCGGCCGGCGTTATCGTTGCGATTATGCTGGCGGTGACCAGCTCGAGTTGGAAAGCGCCGCCGGACGCTGTGGCGCGGCCGAATCCCATTCCGATCACTGACGCGTCGATTGCCGCCGGGAAATCGATTTACTCGGCGCGTTGCGCTAGCTGCCATGGAGACACTGGCGACGGGAAGGGAAGTGAATCGGGGCGTTATGCGACTAAGCCTGCCGATTTTACTGATGCGAAGGTGATGCAGGCGCTGACGGATGGCGAACTTTTTTGGAAGATTACGGTTGGCAACCGGCCCATGCCTACTTTTAAGAATCGATTGAGTGAGGAACAACGCTGGCAAGTGATCGATTACATCCGCACTTTTTCCCAGGCCCCTCTTTATTCGCCGGTGCAGCCCGCGACGCCTCCTTCGGCGCCGCGGTAGCAACAACTCGCCGATTACAAATACAGTTTTAATTCACGCTTGTTAGGGCTTGGGCTACTTCGTTCATGTCCGGGAGTGTGGGGATATCGTATTGCTTGAACCAGGCAATTTTTCCATCCGTGCCTACGATCGCTATGGCGCGGCCGGTGATTCCTTTGTCGGCCAGATAGACGCCGAATTTTTCGCCGGTGGCGCCGCGGGGTTGGAAATCGGCGAGCAGCGGATATTTGATGCCCATTTTTTCTGCGAAGGCTTTGTGGGACCAGGCGCTGTCAACCGAGATGCCCAGAACCTGGGCGTCGAGTTGTTCGAAGCGCTTCATATCGTTGACCACACACAAGTGCTCGTTGGTGCAGACGGGGCTCCAGTCGAGCGGGTAGAAAATGATCACAACTTTTTTGCCCTTAAAATCGGATAGCTTGACCTCTTTTTGAGATTGATCCTTTAGCGCGAATTCCGGCGCGGCTGCTCCCACTTGGATTGCCATGATGTCTCCTCAGTTCTCGCACGCAGCGAGTGAAAAATAATCTTGAACGCGACGATCATTCTAGCCGAGACGCGCGGAGGTGACAAACGGGCGCGCGCGGGCCGGGATGCGCGTGCCGCAGATACTGAAGGCTTCGACCATTCTGCTACACTACCGCGGGTCGAGGAGTTGGCGATTTGGCGATCGGACTGCGCGATATGGTGGAGCAATATTTGCGGCTGGGCGGTGGGTATGGCCGCTCGGTCGCGCTGGCTGCGTTTGGTTTACCGCGTGCGGAGGCGGAGAAGCTTTTTGGATCATTGGACGATGATTATCATATCAGCCGCTTCTTCCATTTTTCGCGGGAGGCTGGCGAGAGTTTCAGCATTAATGGTTTTCCGCAGACGCACGTGATTATCGACGCGGACATTCAGGAGACGCTTTGAGCGATTTCGCGGCTGCATCGGGCGGCCGCGCCCGCCTTACGAAAATCGGAAACCGCTTCGGGGTTTGACGAATTAGTATAAAATGCCGGGCGCCAGACTGACCAAACCACCGCTTCTTCGTCTAATAGCAACAGGAGGATGCTGGATGAAATGTTTACTTCGAGCTACGTGCGTGCTGGCTGCATTGATTTGCGCCGGGAACGCGGGAGCGCAGGTGTGGAAGCCTCCTACTTCGATGAAAAAATTGACGAATGGACTGACCGTCGTGGTTTCGGAGGATCATTCGGCTCCTACTTTTGGATTGTGTATTAGTTATGGGATCGGATTTCGGCTGGAGCCCGAAGGGCGCACCGGCTTCGCGCATCTTTTCGAGCACATGATGTTCGAAGGGACGCCGGTGGCGCCGAAAGGTGTTTTCGATCGGGTGATTGAGGGCGGTGGCGGATTCAATAATGGGGACACTCGCTATGATTTCACGGAGTATATCGAGTCGGGGCCGATTTCCACGCTCGAGCCGATTCTGTGGCTGGAAGCCGATCGGATGAAGACGTTGGATTTTTCGGTGAAGAATTTGGATAACCAGCGAAATGTGGTGGAAGAAGAAGTGCGCGTGAATGTGCTGAATCAGCCGTATGGATCATTTGAATGGCTGGATTTGCCGGAGAAGGCTTTCGATAAATATCCGAACTCGCACAATTTTTACGGAGATTTTAAGGATTTGGATGCGGCGCGCATTGCCGATGTGCAGAAATTTTACGAGCAATATTATGCGCCGAATAATGCCGTGCTGGCGATTGTCGGGGACGTGAAGCCGGAAGAAATTTTCGCGCTGGTGGAAAAATATTTTGCGGGCGTGCACGCGCGGCCGACGCCTCCGCATCCCGATGTGATCGAAGCGCCGCAGACGGCCGAGCGGCGCGGGGAAGAAACGGACAAGCTGGCGCGAATTCCAGCGCTCGCCGTGGGCTATCGCATGCCGGCGCGCACATCGCCGGACGCGATCGTGGCCGCGGTTACGGCGGAGCTTTTGCATAACGGCGAGGCGTCCCTCCTCTACCAGGCGCTGGTGAAAGATAAGCAGGTGGCGGTTTCGGTGAATGGCGGAGACAACTGGCCGCTGGGAAATGCATTTGAATATGACGGGCCGACGCTGATGACCTCGTTCATTTTGTATCCCACGAACGTGACCGAGAGCCAGGTGGTCACCGCTTACGACGAAGCGGTTGCGTCACTGGCGACGAAGGGGCCGACGCGCGAGCAGGTGGAGCGGGTGGCCGCGAAGATGCGCTCGGATTGGTACGATCAGCTCGAGATTCCGATCAATCGGGCTTCGGCTCTCTCTCATGCGGTGTTGATTGAGGGAAACTTCGATAGCGTTTACGAAATTCCGGATCGCGTGGCGAAAGTTACGCCGGAGCAGATTCGGGAATTTGCCGCGAAATATTTGGTGCCGAAAAATCGCACGATCATCAATCGCGTGCCTGCGGAAAAGGTCGAAGCACCTGCAGGAGGTGCGCAATGAAAACCATGTTCGCTTCGATTTGCGCGTTGATGCTCGCGGCGACGGCTTATGCGCAGAAGGAACAACCTTTGCCGAAGGATTTGCCGGCTTATGGGCCGCAAAATCCGTTGCAGCCGCCGGAGGTGAAAATCGTAAAGCTTGAGAACGGACTTACAGTGTGGCTTGTCTCGCGGCCGGGATTTCCAAAAGTCGCGTTTTCGATTTCGGTGGATGGCGGATTGGCGGCCGATCCGAGCGACCGGCCGGGATTATCGGAATTATTGGCGAAAACGCTGGGGCAGGGAACTGCCGCGCGTAGCGCGAAGAAAATCGCCGAGGAAATTGAAAGCGCGGGCGGCGACCTTTACATCACTGCCACGCGCGACCGCGTTTCAGTGACGACGAATGTGCTTTCGTCGAAGACTGACGCGGCGCTGGCCGTACTTGGCGACGTTTTGGAGAATGCGACGTTCCCGGACAGCGAAGTAGCGGTAGCAAAAAAAAATGCCAGCGATACGCTGCGGCAAAATGAAGCGCAGCCTTCGTTCCAGGCCAATCGCGCGCTATCGCGGGTGATGTTTCCGGGGAATCCGTACAGCGTGGTTTCGCCCACGCAGGAATCGTTGGCGCAGATGACGCCGGCGGAACTGCGCGCGGAATTTGCGCGACGATTCCGGCCGGACCATGCGGTGCTGGTGGCTGTGGGCGATTTTGAGTCGGCTGGGATGACTCGGCTGATTCAGGCGAAGCTTGGCGGATGGAAGGCGCCTGCGACGCCCGCCGTTGCTGCCGCGCCCAAGCCGTTGGCGGCGCCGGCTCATGCAATTTATTTTGTGGCGCGGCCGAATTCGGTGCAGTCGACGCTTTTGTTCGCGGCGTTTGGTCCATTGCGTGGCGATGCGGATTATGAGGCCACCGAAGTTGCGAATGCGATTTATGGCGGGATTTTCAGCTCGCGGCTGGTGCTGAATATTCGCGAGGATAAGGGCTACACCTACAGCCCGTTTGCATTCGTGCAGACTTTGAAATCGGCGGGCTTGGTGCGCACGCAAGCGGACGTCCGCAATGCGGTGACCGGCGCGAGCTTCAATGAAATTACGTATGAGATGAATCGTTTGGCTACCACTGATCCTACCGATGAGGAGTTGGGAAAGGCCAAACGGTTTTTGCTGGGCATCGAGGCGATCCAGTTGCAATCGCGTCAGGCGCTGGCTGGGGAATTGGCAAATTTGTGGGGGAATGGTTTGACGCCGGATGAAATTGGGAACTATGGGAAGAAAATTGAGGGCGTTTCGACCAAGGACGCGGATGCTGCGGCGCGGAAATATTTTCCCTCTTCGCGGATGACGATTGTGGCGGTGGGCGAAGAGAAAGTGCTGCGCGATTCGCTCGCGCCATTTGGGCTGCCGATTCAGGCTGCGCCGTAAAGTAGCGCCGGCGTCCCTGCCGGCATCTTGCGACCTCAAATTTCGCCAAATGCCGAAATCGCGGCCGGACTACAGCAGCCAACTATAGCCTATTAGCTAGCGTTTTAATCCGCCCACGTTTGCGGACCTCGCAGAGTTTTTCGCTCGCAAGATGCCGGCAGGGACGCCGGCGCTACTTACGAAATCCTTACATCTCGCTTATTCCTTTCTAATGTTTGAGGAATATCTTGCTAATTACGGACGCTGCGCTCGTGCGGGTCTACGCCGATGCTGGCGACGGGCGCAAAGGAGCGAATCCGATGAAATACGCAATTGTGATTCCGGCGATTGTTGCCTGTGTATTTTACATTTACGTTCTGGTGCAGCTGCGGCGCGATGACAAGCGCTATAGCTCACATTCGACTCCGTCGGAGAATTCGATTGCCGGACCGCTGGAACTGAAATCGTTCACGGCAGTCCGAAAGCCGGGGCATTCGTTTGCGGAGTGGTCGCGATTGACCAAGCGGCGAAATCCGGATGAGCCGGACGGAAAGCCGTCGAGTCGGTCCAAGAACCACAAAGGCGCGGGCACGTTGCGCTCAATATCGTATGTCGAGCTGTCATTGCCGCTGGCGTCGGGTGTTGTACCTGCCATCGGGAACAGTGATCCAAATCACAGCGTGGTTTTTCCGAAAAAGATAGCTTAAGAGAATATTTGCGAGGTGTGAGATGAGCGCGACCTTGAACTCTACATTTGTGGCATCACGAGCGCGGCAAGGCCAATCGCGGTGGTTGCCTGCTCGCAAGTATTGGCTGGGTTTGTGCGTGATATCACTGGTGCTGTCGTTCCCGCGCCCGTCGTTTGGGCAGACCGCTCAAGTTACGAGCGGCGATGGCGATGGGGCGTCTGAGGCGAAGCCTTCGGAGATCACCAAAGAGCTTGAGGCGATGAAGCAGCGCATCGAGCAGCTCGAAGCCGAGGTGCAGACGCTGAAGGCGTCGCAGGGCAATCCGGCTGTGGCGACGGTGGCCGCTCCTGCAGCAGGCGCACCTACAGCGCAAGTTACGCCGGTGGCGCCTGGCACTACGAACGCCACTGTTGTTCCTGCGAGCGCCGCTGCTTCGCCGGTCGCGGGTCCTGATTTTAAGAAAGCGCCCACCGCTTCGGTTTTGCAAACCGAGGCGACGAAGCCACCAGCCAAAGTCGAGCCATTTTCTGATTGGGACTGGACCTGGTTGAACGGCAATCCGCGCACGAAGGACATTTTCTGGGATTCGAAATTCTTCACGCCGGAAATCCGCGCGGACGTGAATTACGTATACGATTTCAACCATCCGACGGATCACTCGATGGGCGGGTCAAGCGAACTCTTCCGCACCAATGAAGTGCAGCTCGAGCAGTTGGGAGTAGGAGGGGACTTTCATTACGACAATGTACGCGCGCGATTGATGACCCAGTTCGGGATGTATTCCGCGACAACGCCGCGGAATGATCCGAGCCCGGGCCACGGGCAGTGGGATTTGGTCAGCGCCTATCGCTATTTGACCGAAGCGTACGGCGGCTATCATATCGACGTGCTGCACGGCGTCAATGTGGACGGCGGAATTTTCCTGTCCTACATCGGGCTCTTCAGCTACTACAATTTCGACAACTGGGCTTACCAGCCTTCTTACGTTTCTTCGAACACGCCGTGGTTTTTCGAGGGTCTGCGAGTGCAAGTTTTTCCGACGGCGCATTTGAAAATTGAGCCGTGGTTCATCAATGGCTGGCAGTCGTATGGATCAGCAAATCACCGGCCTGGCTTGGGCGGGCAGATCAAGTGGACGCCGAAGCCGTGGATGAACATCATCTCCAACAATTACGGCCTCGGCGCAGATGACTTGTTCATCCCCGGTCGTCGACGCATTCACACCGATGACAGCGTGGAAGTGAAGTATTACGACCGGCCCGAAAAGACGCTCGACAAGATGGCCTTTAGTTTCACCGGCGATTTGGGTTGCGAATACGGCGGCGGAGTGAGTTGCTATGGCGGAAAGAACGGCCATCCCAAGCAGAGCTTCGTTGGCTATATGCTTTACAACCGTTTTTGGTTCCACAAAGACTTGTTCGGAGTGACGCTGGGCGGCGGTCAGATCAACGATCCTGGGCGCTATCTCGTATTGATTCCGCCGATCAATGGGGAGAGCGCCATCACTGCGGCTACGAATTCGCCTTACTTTACGGGGAATCCCGGTGATCCGTTCAAGGCTTGGGATAGTTCCTTCACGTTCGACTACATGCCCAAGCAATATATTACGTTCCGCTGGGAATATGATTATCGCCATGCCAGCGTGCCCTATTGGACGGGCCGCGGCGGAATTACGCCTCCCGGCGGAAATAATAATTCGCCGCAATTTTTTACCTGTGCCAGCGGATTGACTTCCGGGCAGACGAGTCTCTCGGGCGCGGAAACGGCTTGCGGCGGCGGAATCAGCAGCGTGTGGTTCCCGGATCTGCGCAAGGATGAATCGTTCATCGATTTGTCGATTATGGTTAAATTCTAATTTGCTTGGAGCATTCGGAGATGCACGGGGCAGCTCGGCTGCGTGAGTAAGCTCACTTTATTCGGGCTGTTTGCAGTGACGGCGATGGTGGTTTGCTATGCACTGGAACGCCGCGGAAGAAAATACATTTTAGCTTTTTCCGCGGCGTGCATCTTGGGCTCGATCTACGGATTTTTGCAGGGAGCCTGGCCGTTCGGCGCGGTGGAACTTGTCTGGGCGGTAATCGCGTTTCTTCGGTGGAAAAAAGCTACCTGAAAGTTTCACTTCTCGCGGCGCGCGACCGCTGCGAATTCCTGCGATGTTATACTCTCCGCGAATGTTCGCGCGGAAACTCCATGTTGAAATAATTGAAGGCGGCGCGGCGCGACCTTGTCCGCTGGAATGGCTGGATAGCTTTGCCATGCGCAATTTCACCGGCTCGGCGGAATTCGACGATACGCTGCCGATTGCTGACGGCGAAATGGAAGCTGGGTTGAGCGTCGAGCCTGCTCGGCTCGCGCAGGCGCTCCAAGATTTCCTTAATAAACGCGGGAAGGGAAACGGGCACGCGCTCGAAGTCACCATTCGCGAGATTAAACCCGCCTAAATATGAGCATTTCGGGCCCGACTGAAACTCCCGCCCTACAGCCTTCTCTCGCCGATGCTAGCAAGCGGTTACTGCCGTGGTTGATCGCGGTGGCGTTCTTCATGGAGTCGCTGGACACCACGATTTTGAATACGGCGGTGCCTACGATCGCGGCGGCGCTGCACGTGGCGCCGCTGAGTATGAAGTCGGTGCTTGCCAGCTACACACTCAGCCTCGCGGTTTTCATTCCTATCAGCGGTTGGATGGCGGACCGCTTTGGCACGCGGCGGGTGTTTGCTTCCGCGATTGCTATTTTTACCTTGGGATCATTTCTTTGCGGGATTACCAGCAACATTCATTTGCTGGTGGCTTGCCGGATTTTGCAGGGCTGCGGCGGATCGATGATGGTGCCGGTGGGGCGGCTTACGATCGTGCGCACGTTTGCGCGATCGGAATTGATTCGGGCGATGAGCTTCGTGGCGATTCCGGGATTGATTGGACCGATGCTGGGGCCGATCGCTGGCGGATTGATTGTTGGATATCTGCATTGGCGATTGATTTTCTTCGTGAATATTCCGATTGGGCTGGCGGGCTTGTATATGGTTTACCGGCATCTGCCGGATTACCGCGAGGCAAAGACCGACCCGCTGGATGTTGCGGGGCTGATTCTTTTCGGTTCGGGAGTGGCGCTGCTTTCATATGTGCTGGAAGTTTTCGGCGAGCACACTTTGACCGCGCGGGAGATTATGGGGCTTTTGGCGCTGTCGATCGTGTTGCTGGCTGGCTACGGATTTCATGCCACGCGATCCGCCCATCCGATGCTGCATCTGATTTTGTTTCGCCTGCGGACTTTTCGCGCGGCGGTTACCGGGAGCTTCGTTACGCGCTTGGGTATCGGCGGAATTCCATTTCTCTTTCCACTTCTATATCAGGTGGGACTCGGATTCACTCCCATTCAATCCGGGTTGCTGATGATGCCCCAGGCGATTGCCGCGATGAGCTTGAAATTGACCATGCCGCGAATTTTGGCGCGCTTTGGCTATCGCACTGTGCTTATTTCAAATACCGTGTTCATCGGCCTGTTGATTCTGGTTTTCTCGACTATCGGGAAGGGCACTCCGGTATGGCTGATCGTCGCGGAAGTTTTCAGCTATGGGTTTTTCACGTCCTTGCAATATACGAGCATGAATACGCTGGTGTATGCGGAAGTATCGCCGGCTGAGGAGAGCGCCGCGAGTTCGATCGCCAGCACCATGCAACAGATGTCCGTCAGCTTCGGGGTCGCGACCGCTTCGTTAGTGACCGCGTTTTTCCTGCCGAACCGCTATCTATCTGATCCGCCACAGTTTATCCATGGGATTCACCGGGCGTTTTATGTGCTAGGCGGAATGACTTTGCTCTCGACGCTGGTTTTTGGCGGTTTAAAGCGAGGGGATGGCGACGTGGTGAGCCATGCGGAGCCGGCCCACGGAGGCTAGAACGAAGGGACAAAATGTCCTGGGATCACCGTTTTTATTGCATATCGGGCGTGAAAGGAGTATTAGAACGCGTAGTGAAGGGGGGATTCGAACCGATAAGGCTGATGACTGGGGCGTAGCAGCGGTCATCGCCCTGCAAGTTCGCTTCCCCCTTCCTTATTGACGCGCGCCAAGCCAAAGCGGTTAGCAAAATCTTCCGCAGAATAAAAATTCTTCGCTCTTACGTACCGCTGGCGTCCCTGCCGGCTCTTACGAGCAACACTTCCCCCACGGGCAGCACTCACGCGCGGACCTCACGTCACAATCAATCGATTTGTTTTACGTTTGCGCTTCGGCGGTGATTCGGGCTTCGGCTGACTTCTGCGGTCGAAAGAGCCGGCAGAGACGCTGATGAGATAAGGGTGTCGGCTCCCGCGACCGAGTAGACTTGGGTGGTGTTCAGACAACCAAGGCTCGGAGCGAAGGAGCCGAGCGATGCGGATTATAGGATGCGATTTTCATACACGCTACCAGCAGATTGCCATGTTGGACGAAGAGACCGGCGAGATGGTGGAGCAGCGGTTGGATCACGAGAACGGAGAGGCTCAGAAGTTTTACGCGGAGTTGCCGAAGCCCGCGCGCATCGGGGTGGAGGCGACCGGATACCTGCAGTGGTTCGAGCGGCTGTTGGCGGACCTGGGGCACGAGCTGTGGATCGGAGATGCGGCCAAGATTCGCGCCTCGGTGGTACGCCAGCAGAAGACGGACGCGCGGGACGCGCTTCATATTCTGGAGTTGCTGTTGCAGAAGCGCTTTCCGCGGATCTGGATTCCCTCGCCGGAGAATCGCGATGTGCGGCAGTTGGTGGTGCATCGCGTGAAGCTGGTGCAGTGGCGGACGCGGGTGATGAATCAACTGCACGCGATGGCCATGGGCCAGGGACTGCGGCGGAAGAAAAGACTGTGGAGCACGGTGGGACGGCAGGAGTTGGAAGCTCTGCGGTTGGGGCCGTGGGCCAGCCGGCGACGGGCGGAGTTGTTGCAACTGCTGGGGCAGCTGGACGGTTCGATCAAGGAACTGGAACGCGCCGTGGCGAAGGAAGCCGCGAGAAACGCCGCCGCGGCTTTGTTGATGAGCCATCCGGGCGTGGGGCCGGTGACTTCGTTGGCCTTCGTGCTGACCATGGGACCGAGCAGCCGTTTCCAGCGCGGCAAGCAAGTGGGCAGTTACTTGGGGCTGAATCCGCGCGAGCGATCTTCGGGCGGACGTCAGCGTCTCGGGGCCATCAGCAAGCAGGGCAACTCGATGATGCGCTGGTTGCTGGTGGAAGCAGGACAGACGGCCGCACGCCAAGATCCGGAGTTGCAGCGGGTCTATCAGCGGTTGAAATTTCGCCACGGCAGCAGTGCGGCGAAGGTGGCCGTGGCGCGCAAGCTTGCGGTGAGGTTGTACTGGATGCTGCGCAGCCGGGCCGATTACGCGCAGCTGGTTCGTGTGCGGGGCAGCTCGAGTACCGCCGTGGTCCCGGAGACGGGATCGGGACGCTGAATGGGCACCCCGCCTCCCTAGAAAGCTAGGGAGTTCGCAGCAGAAATCATGGTCGCGAGTTGCCGATCGAATAGATGGCTGGTGGAACCAGAGTTCCATCGAAGATTCGAGTAGCGAGCCTTGGAAGTGCTGAACACAAGATTCCTGGTAGGAAAACGAAAAGCAGCGGCCGCGCGAAACGCAGCCGCCGATCATTCGATGAAGTCTGTCTTGACTACGCCGACGCCCTTATAGACGGCGGTACGGGGACGCGGCGCTACTTTTCGGGCGAGCCAATTTCGGACGGCGCGGTGCGGCGTTCAATGGCGGCCTTGATTTGCGGAAGCGCAGCGCGCGTAGCCGCAGCGCCCGCTGCCACCAGCCGCGGAGTTAACGCGAAACCGTCCCAGAGGACGTCGCGGACATCCGGTTCAATGACTACATCAGCGATTGAGCGCCACGGTTGCTCGTAGGTGCCCTGAATGATGGAGAACGAGCGGCCGATCACTTCGATGGTATTGCGCGGCTTTTCTTTCAGCTCGCCAGGCTCGAGATACACCGCGATGATCACTGTTGCTCCCAGTTGACGCACCGCTTCGGCGGGAACTGCTTCAGTCAGGAATCCATCCACAAGAATTCGCCCGCGATATTCGACCGGCAGGAACAAACCGGGATACGCGCACGAAGCTCGCAGCGCCGGGCCAATTTCGCCGTCGGTGAAATAAACGGTCTCGCCTTTGATCAAATCCGTTGCCACGATGCTGAGCGGAATTTTCATTTCTTCGAAAAAACGCGAAGTTGTGAATTTGTGTAGGAAATTTTCCAGGCGCTCGTTGGAAGCCATGCCCATGCGCGAAAGCGTCCAGCGCCCGAAATCGCGAAAATGCGTGGCGGAACCTTGCTCTTCCATCATGTCAAGCTTCGCGCCACTGGCATATCCCGCGGCGATCAAGGCCCCGACGCTCGTTCCGGCAATAAATTCCACCTGAATGCCTTCTTGCTCCAGCACTTTCAGGACGCCAATATGCGAAATCCCGCGCGCAAAGCCCCCACCGAGAGCCAGGCCCACGCGCGGACGTCCATCCCCCGGTCCATAAGCGAAGGACCGCAAGCCGCGTACCGCTCCGCCAATCCATTTCATCGTGTTTCCCATCTTCCCAAGCGTCCTATTTGACAGAGTACCCCAAAGCGGCGATGCTTGGGGTCCGGCGTCGATTTCCAGTTCTGGACTCGCAACGTCCAACCTTTCGGAGCACACAAAGTGATACGACGAATCGAAAAAGTAGCGGTTCTAGGCGCGGGCACGATGGGCGCGCGCATTGCGGCGCATCTGGCCAATGCCGGAATTCCTTGTTTTTTGCTGGATATGGCGCCGCGCGAATTGAATCCGCTGACGAAAAAGCCAAGGGATTGACGCTCGAATCGCCCGCAGTGCGGAATCGGATCGTTCGCGCCGGGCTAGAGGCGGCCAAGAAGGCGCGTCCGGCAGCATTTTTTACGGCGGAGACGCCGCAGCTGATTACGATCGGCAATTTTGAAGACAATCTTGGTTGGTGCGGCGAAGTCGATTGGATTGTCGAGGCCGTCGCCGAAAATTTGGAGATTAAACGCGGGCTTTTCTGAGCGCGTCGAGCAGCATCGCAAGCCGGGCACGATCGTTTCGACGAATACTTCCGGTTTGCCGATTCATTTGGTGTCTGAGGGACGCTCGGCGGATTTCGAATCGCATTTTGCCGGGACGCATTTTTTTAATCCGCCGCGTTACATGAAGCTGGTCGAATTGATTCCTGGGCCCGAAGGCGCGCCCGGATGTGATTGGCTCGCTCGATGAAATTTGCGATCACCGGCTCGGCAAAGGCGTGGTGGTGGCCAAGGACACGCCCAATTTCATCGCCAATCGCATCGGCACCTACTCAATGCTGAATGTGATCCGGCTGATGACCGAGCTAGGCATGACCATCGAGGAAGTGGACGCTTGCACTGGGCCGGCGGTTGGCTGGCCGAAATCAGCGACGTTTCGCACCACGGATATTGTCGGACTGGATATTTTGGTGAACGTGATTCGCAACATCTACGAGAATGCCAAGAACGACGAATCCCGCGAGGCCTACAAAGTTCCGCCGCTCATCGAAGAAATGATCAAGCGCGGCTGGCTAGGCGAAAAAACCGGCTCCGGATTTTATAAACAGGTGCGCAAAGGCGGCAGCAAAGAAATCGAGACGCTCGACTGGCAGAAAATGGAATACCGGCCGAAGCAAAAAGCGCGCTTCGCGTCGATAGATGCCGGGAAACAAATCGAAGGAACGCGCGAGCGTTTGCAATCGCTGATAGGCCCGATCCTCGAAGGCAAGCCCGGCGACAAAGGCGCGCAATTTCTGTGGGGCAGCCTCAGCGAGATGTGCTCGTACGCAGCCCGCCGCGTGCCGGAAATCGCAGATCGCGTGATCGATGTGGATCGCGCCATGCGCTGGGGCTTCGCCTGGGAGCTAGGCCCATTTGAAATCTGGGATGCGGTGGGCGTAGAGAACATGGCCAAGGCGCTCGAGCGCGAGAAGAGGCCGGTGCCGTTGCTAGTAGACCGGCTGCTTTCAGCGGGCAAGAAATCTTTCTACGAATCTTCGCAAGGCGAGCTGCGTTACTTCGATGTTTCCACAGCGTCGATGCACGCCGCGCCCGAGCCTCCAGGCATCATCATTCTGAAATCGCTGAAGGACCGCTCGAAAACCGTGCAGACAAACGCCGGCGCCAGCCTGATTGATCTAGGCGACGGCGTAGTGTGCTGCGAATTCCACGCCAAGATGAATGCTATAGGCGGCGACATCGTCTCGATGATTTATGCCGGCCTGAAGCGGCTCGAAACAGATTTCGAAGCCATGGTGATCGCCAATCAAGCCGCGAATTTTTCAGTCGGCGCAAACATCATGCTGTTGCTGATCAGCGCGCAGGAAGAGGAATGGGACGATCTGCACATGGCCGTCCGCCAATTCCAGCGCTGCAACATGGCGATCAAATATTCGCCGCGGCCAGTGGTCGTCGCTCCGCACGGAATGTCGCTAGGCGGCGGCTGCGAAATTCCGCTGCACGGCGCCAGAATTCATGCGGCGGCAGAAACGTATATGGGCCTGGTCGAAACGGGCGTCGGCCTGATTCCCGGCGGCGGCGGAACGAAAGAAATGCTGATCCGCGCAAATGAAAATTCCGCCGGCGGCGAATCGCTCGATTTAATGCACGCGCTGAAGCCGGTTTTCGAAACAATCGCCATGGCCAAAGTTTCCACCAGCGCAGAAGAAGCCCGCGCAAATGGATTCCTCCGCCGAGGCGATTTGATCGCCATGAATCGCGACCGGCTAGTGGACGATGCGAAGGAAACCGCGCTAGCGCTGGTTCGCGCCGAATATCATCCCCCGGCCCCGGCGCAAATTCGCGTCCTAGGCGAGCAATTCATCGCCGGCGCGAAGCTCGCGTTGCACATGATGCTGCGCGGCGAATTCATAAGTGAGTACGACGCGGTCGTCGGGCGCAAGCTCGCCAACGTGCTCGCCGGCGGTGCTCTCTCCGCCCCGCAGATCGTCTCCGAGCAATACATTCTAGATCTCGAGCGCGAGGCCTTCGTAAGCCTCTGCGGCGAACGCAAAACCCAAGAGCGCATCGCCCACACGCTGAAAACCGGCAAGCCTCTCCGCAATTAGCCTTCGTAGCGGTCGGCTTCAGCCGAGCATCTTCCCGCACGATCGAGCCAAGTCCAAATCGTCCGCAAACCCGTGTCCAAACGGGCGCCGCCGCTCACAATTCCGCCGTCGCGCAGTCTATTTTCCCGAGCATGCCAAGAGGCTCCTTGACACTTGCGGAACCTGCCTCTAGCATCGCGCGTCCCAGTAATCATCGCGAATTTCGCTGCCAGCCGTCGATCTCGCGGGCCTTCGAGGGGTGTGGAATGAAATTGAAATCAGCCGGCAACGCGCCGTGGATATTTGCGGCGATCATTTTGATCGCTGCATCGCTGCTGTCTCAAGCGTCGCGGCTGCGCGCCGAGGGCGGCGAGCCGCGCTATTTCGCGATCACAAACGCACGCATCGTTCCAGTCTCGGGTCCAGTCCTCGAATCCGGCACCGTGGTAATCGCGAATGGCCTAATTCAATCCGTCGGCGCCACCGCCAGTGCGAAAATTCCCGCGGAAGCCTGGGTGATTGATGGCAAGGGACTCACCGTTTATCCCGGCTTGATCGACGCCGGCAACGATCTCGGAATTACGAAACCGGAAGCTCCTGCGGGAGAAACGCGCGGCCGCGGCCGCCGCCGCGGCGCAGCACCAATTCCGGAACACATTTCAATGGGCCCGGAAGATCGCCCGGAAACATCGCCGTGGATCGTAGCCTCGGACGATCTGGACGCAGCCGACAAGCGCATCGAATCCTGGCGCGGTGCCGGATTCACCACCGCGCTAGTTCTTCCCGAAGAAGCCATCATCGCCGGCCAAGGCTCGCTCATCGATCTAAATGACGAACGCGTAAGCCAAATGATCGTCCGCTCGCATGCCGCGCTGCGCATCGGTTTGCACCCCGAAACGTGGGGATTTCCCGATTCGCTGATGGGCGTGATTTCGTATTTGCGCCAGGTGAACGACGACACAGCGTGGTACGACGCGGCCGCGCCAACTTACGCCGCGCATCCGAATGGAATCGAGCGCCCAAATGTTGACCGCACCGAAGAAATCATGACGCTCATTCTGCATCGCAAGGAACCGGTTCTCTTTCCCGCAAATACTTTGGTGGAAATTCCGCGCGCCATGCGGCTAGCGCAAGAATGGAATTTGCACGCGGTCCTTTACGGAGGGCAGCAAAGCTACGAAGTTGCCGATCTGATCGCCGCGAAAAAATATCAGGTAATCGTGAATTTGAAATGGCCGGAAGGCCCGAAAGATCCCGATCCCGAAAATATTCCCTCGCTGCGTGAGCTGCGATTCCGCGATCGCGCGCCGGGTTCTCCTGCAGCTCTCGCTAAGGTGGGCGTGAAATTCGCATTTTCATCCGGCGGCCTCGCCGATCCGAAAGAGATTCAGAAGAATGTGCGTCGCGCCACCACCGCCGGACTTTCTTCCGACGCCGCGCTCCGAGCTTTCACTCTCGACGCTGCCGAAATTCTCGGCGTTTCGGATCGTCTCGGCAGCATCGAGCCAGGAAAAATTGCAAATCTGGTTATAGCCGACGGCGATCTCTTCGCCGAAAAAACGAAAGTAAAGCACGTGTTCGTGGACGGCCGCCATTTCGAAATTCACGAAGTCGAAATGCCGCACAAACCAGGCGAAAAACCCGGTGAGTCGCCGCAAGAATCGAACGACGATCCCGAGGTGGGCCAATGAATCGGAAATCGATCGCTATCGTGATCGCAGCAGTCGCCACGCTTCTGATCGCCGCCGGCACGTCGAGCATCGCGCGCGCCAACGCGGCGGACGCGAAGCCCAACGTAACGCTGATCAAAAACGCCACCATCCTCACCATCACTCACGGCAACATCGAACACGGTTCGATCCTCATTCGCGACGGAAAAATCGCCGAAGTGGGCGCCGACATCAAAGCACCCGAAGGCGCAACGGTAATCGATGCCAGCGGCGAATATATTTTGCCGGGAATTATCGATTGCCACTCGCACATCGCGGTGAGCGGCGACGTGAACGAAGGCAGCCTCGCGGTCACCTCGATGGTGAATATCGGCGATGTTCTGAATTCCGAAGACCCCTCGATTTACTACGATCTCGCCGGCGGCGTTACGGTCGCGATTGTGCTCCACGGCAGCGCGAATCCCATCGGCGGGCAGACCATCGTGATCAAGCTGCGTTGGGGCAAGCCTTCGAGCGAATTACCGTTCGAAGGCGCGTTGCCCGGAATTAAATTTGCGCTCGGCGAAAATCCGAAGTGGTCGAATTACCGTCCGCCTCCCGGATATCCGCAGCGCTATCCCAACACGCGCATGGGCGTCGAAGAAATAATTCGCCAGGCCTTCACCGAAGCCAAGGAATACAAAAAGCAGTGGGACGAATACGATCGTCGCAAGGCCGCTGGCGAGGCGAATCTGATTCCGCCGCGGCGCGATTTGAAACTCGATGCCGCTCGTCGAAGTGCTGGAAGGCAAGCGTTACATCCATTGCCATTCTTACCGCGCGGATGAAATTCTGATGCTGATGCGCGTCTCCAAGGAATTTGGATTCAAGGTGCGCACGTTCCAGCATGTGCTCGAAGGCTACAAAATCGCCGAGGAGCTCGCGGCATACGGCGTCGGCGCATCCACTTTTTCCGATTGGTGGGCCTACAAAATGGAAGCCTACGACGCGATCCCCTACAATTCCGCGCTGATGACCGAGCGCGGCGTAGTTGTTTCGGTAAATTCGGACGACAGCGAAGAAGCGCGCCACTTGAATCAAGAAGCGGCAAAAGCGATCAAGTATGGCGGGCTTTCCGAAAATGAAGCGCTGAAGCTCGTGACGCTGAATCCCGCAATTCAGTTGGGAATCGATAATCGCGTAGGCTCGATCGACATCGGCAAAGACGCCGACCTGGTCATCTACAATCACAATCCGCTAAGCGTCTACGCGGTAGCGCAGAAGACGCTGATCGACGGCACCATATATTTCGATCGCGATCGAGATATAGCCGGCCGCCCCGCGCTAGAGGCCGAGAAAAAAGCACTCCTAGAAAAAGAAAAGAACGCCCGCGAAGAAGAAAAGAAAAAATCCGAAGAAAAACGAAAATCCGAAGAAGCCGAGAAAAAAGCCGACCAAGAAAAGGCCACACCTCCCAAAAATGCAGGAGGCGCCCAATGAAGCGCGCGAACTTGACTCTCGTAGGGGCGGGCCTTCAGCCCCGCCCGCCGTTCGGCCCCGCCCATGCCGCGAACCAACCGGCTGCATCCATAGCACGCCCGCGCAGCTTCACTGCGGTGCTTCTGCTGGTAATGCTGAGCGTCATCCCGGCTTCAACGATACTGCCAAATTTAGCCGTCAGCGCGAGCGCCGATAACGAGCCAAGCGTCTACGCAATCACAGGCGCAAAAATCTTCACGCTCGCAGGCGCGCCGATCGAAAACGGCACCGTCCTAATCCGCGACGGAAAAATCGCCGCAACCGGCGCAAACATCAACGTCCCCCCAGAAGCAAAAGTAATCGACGCAAAAGGCCTAGAAATTTACCCAGGCTTCTTCGATCCCATCACCCAAACCGGCCTAACCGAAATCAGCGCCGTACGCGCAACAAATGACATTTCCGAACTAGGCGATTTCAATCCGGACATCGTAGCCATGACCGCAGTAAATCCCGAAAGCGCCCACATCGCCGTCACGCGCTCGAGCGGCATCACCGAAGTGCTCGCCACTCCCGGCGTGCGCGGCTTCGATACCGGCGGCGGCGCTCCGACAATCGCCGGCCAAGCTTCGCTCCTGAATCTAGCCGGCTGGACCAACGAGCAGATGACTCTGCGCGCGTCGGCGGCAATGGTGATCAACTGGCCGTCGATCGAGAGCCGGAATTACGACTACGAATCGGGCGCCATTAACGAGCGCCCGTACTCCGAAGTCAAAGCGGAATACGACAAGAAAGTCTACGCACTCGGCGATTACCTCGAACGCGCGCGCCACTATGCACAGGCGGTCGAGAAGGGTTCAACGCAGAATTTCGAGCGCGATATGAAACTCGAAGCGCTGATTCCGGTGGTGGAAGGAAAGCTTCCGGTGCTCGTGGTGGCGCAAACAGCCCGCGACATCCGCAATTCCGTCGAATTTTGCAGCAAGCAAAACTTAAAAATGATTTTGGCCGGCGGCACCGAAGCGTGGCGAGTAAAAAATCTGCTGAAGCAGAAAAATATTCCCGTAATTCTCGGCCCGATCATGAGCGAGCCAAATGAAGAAGACTATCCCTACGATAAGCCGATGACGCAGCCGACGGAACTAGCCGCCGCCGGAATCCCAATCGCCTTCGCCAGCTTCGACACATCCTTCTCGCGCCGTCTTCCGCAGCAAGCCGGCAACGCCGTCGCCTACGGCCTCTCGCACGACGAAGCCCTCCGCGCGATCACCGTAAGCGCCGCGAAAATGCTAGGCGTCGACGATCAACTCGGCACCATCGAACCCGGCAAGCTAGCCAACATCGTAGTAACCGACGGCGACCCTCTAGAAATTCGCACGCAAGTGCGCTATCTCTTCATTAAAGGGCAGCCCACCAGCCTAGAGAATCGCCACACCGAACTCTACGAAAAATATCGCCAGCGCCCGTAATGTGTAGGGGCGGGCCTTCCAGTCCCGCCCGCCTTTCGGCCATCTTTTTTCTGCGCCGTCGTAGGGGCGGGCCTTTCAGTCCCGCCCGCCTTTCGGCCCCGTTTTTGTTTTGCCCGTATCCGAAAATCAAATCCATCACCCGAGAGATTTCTTCCGCGCCCCGCCGTGATTCGCTATACTTTCGCTAAGTTCTTGGGGCAGGAACCGAATCCAGATCCGCGCGAGGGCATCTTAATCGTGACTCCTGAAAAGGTTGGCGTGCATCCTTGCACAAATAGCACCGAACATTCCCGGCAGCGGCCACTTACGTCACGCTCACGATGGCGCGCGGCCGCTAGCTTGGCGTTGTGCGCCTGCATTTTACTGGCGGCAAGTTGCGGAACGCGGCCGGGCAGCACCGAAACGCCGGCGCACATCGGCGCAACTCATCCCGTACTCGTATTCATGACCGATTTCGGGACAGCAAATGATGCGGTGGCAATCTGCAAGGCAGTCATCATTCAAATTGTGCCTGACGTGCGCATCATGGACATCACCCATCAGGTGACGCCCTTTTCGATCGAAGAAGGCGCGCGCTTTCTATCCGGCGTCACGCCTTACTATCCGTCCGGAACAGTTTTCCTGGTGGTCGTCGATCCCGGCGTGGGCACTTCCCGCAAAGCGGTAATCGTGAAATCGAAGAAGGGGCAATATTTTGTGCTGTCGGACAACGGATTGATCACCCCGGTGATGGAGCGCGATGGGATTGTGGGCGCACGAGAGATTACGAATCGTTCCTGGATGATCGGCGAAGGAATTTCCTCCACATTCCATGGCCGCGATATTTTTTCACCGGCCGCAGCTCATCTTGTCGCCGGCGAAGATTGGAAATTGGCGGGGCCCGATGTTCCCGAGCTGGTCCATCTCAAAACGGTGCAGGCCACGGTGACCGACAATGGTATTTCCGGCGACGTAATCGGTCTCGATGATCCATTCGGCAGCCTAATCACCGATGTTCGCGGCGAGGATTTCAAAAATCTAGGCTACGAACTCGGCGATAAAGTCACCGTCAAAATTGCCGGCAAGCCCTACACCATGCCCTACGCGAAAACTTTCATGGATGTCCCCGTGGGCCAGCCGCTCCTATACATCGATTCGCGAGGTCGTGTCGGATTCGCAGTCAACGAAAGAAATTTCTCGAAAGTTTACGACGTCGATCCGCCGGTGGCGGTAATCATTCCGCGAAAAGGAAAGTAAAGGTGCCCGCATGAGAACGCGCACGCTCGAGTTCTCAAAGGTTGTAAGTTCATTCCTCAAGTTCGGCGCGCTGCTATTCGTTCTGATGATCTGTGCAAATGGCGCCGCTGCGCAGACCTATCGCGGCACCATCCACGGAGTTGTGACCGATCCTTCCGGCGCAGTTGTTGTTAGCGTGACGGTTACCGCCAAAAACGTTGCGAATGGTGATTCGCGCACGGTCACGACTGCGGGCGATGGCGGCTATCAAATTCCCGAGCTCGAAGCCGGAGAATATTCCGTCGAAGCCAAGGCCACGGGATTTCGAGTGGTTCCGCGAAGAGCCATCGTGGAAGTCGGCCGCGACACGACCCTCGATATCGCACTGCAGATTGGCAACGTTGACTACATCGAAGTTCCGGCGACGGCGCCGCTGATCGACACCGAACGCGACGTGCTCGGCGAGGTGGTCGACAACAAGATGGTGGAGGAGTTGCCGCTGAATGGCCGCGATTTCGGCAAACTCGTCGCACTCGTGCCCGGCGTCACCGTCGAAGGCTCGGGCGTCGCCGGCACCGAAAAAGGCTTCGGACAATTCAATATCAATGGCAATCGCGACCGTTCAAATAATTACACGCTCGACGGCACCGACAATAACGATCCGTGGTTCAACAATTCGGCGTTGAACCAGGTGGGCATCAGCGGCGCACCGGCAACGCTGCTTCCGATTGACGCGATCCAGGAATTCAACGTGCAATCGCAATTTCCGGCGGAGTATGGCCGGAACAGCGGCTCGGTGGTGAACATCCTGACGAAATCCGGCACCAATCAATTTCACGGCTCGGCGTTCGAATACAATCGCGATTCCTATTTCGACGCGCGCAACTTTTTCAACGTCACGCCCGATCCGCAAACGCTCTTCATCAACAATCAATTCGGAGCATCGATCGGCGGCCCGATCATCAAAGACCGCACATTTTTCTTCGCGGCTTACGAAGGCCAGCGCGAGCGCGTCGGCTCGGACTTCGTTTTCCAGGTGCCCACGCAAGCAGAAATCGCCTCGGCGCGCAGCGCGGCGCTACTGATCGATCCGGCGATTGTCACCGCGCCGCTCGACGCGATCCTCACCCTGTTCCCGCAAAGCACCACGAACGAATTGCCGGGCGTGGTGAACGACGTCAACAATAACGACAACTTGATCGTGAAGCTCGATCACAAATTCTCGTCCAACGAGAGTTTCGCCGTGCGCTACGCCTTCGGAAACGACGATCAGACTTTTCCCTTCGGCTCGCTCGGCGGAGAAGGCAGCGGCTCGCGTCTAGCGCCGTTCGCGCAAATTTCGCCCACGCGCGTAAATGTTCTATCGGCGAGCCTGCTCTCCACGCTCGGCGCGTCAAAGCTCAACGAGTTGCGTTTCGGCTACACGCGCTTTTCAAATTCCTTCACCTCAGCAGATGCCAAAGCGAATCTGACGATTCCCGGTCTCGATTTCGGCACCAATCACGCCGGCCTCCCTGAAATCGATTTCGATGGCGCAATCGAAAATCTAGGCGCCACCGCGTTCAGCGTCCCGCGCGCGCGCACCAGCCAGAGCTACCAGATCCTCGACAATTTCACCTGGATTCACGGCGTCCACACGTTCAAATTCGGCGGCGAGTACCGTCGCGTAGCAGTCAGCGCATTCAACGACAATCTCGAACGCGGCCTGATCGGCTTTTCCACCAGCAATAACGACACAACGCTCGATCAAACGATCATCGACGTGCTCACCAACTATTATCTCGGAAACGCCGAGTGCGACTTCTGCTTCACGACCGCCAATACCGGCAACACGCAGCGCACAACCTACAACAACGGCACCGCGTTCTTCGCGCAGGACGATTACCGCGTGCGCCCGAACCTGACGCTGAATCTGGGCGTGCGCTGGGAATATTTCGGCCCCATCAGCGAGAAGGACGGCCTGCTCTACAATTTCGGCCCCGGCCTCGGCCCCAATTCACAACTGCAAAACGTAGGTTCCGGCGGCCTCGCGCACCCCTACGCACGCGATCTAAATAATTTCGGCCCGCGCATCGGCGTAGCCTGGAGCCCGTTCGCGCGCACCACGGTTCGCGCCGGCTACGGCCTCTACTACGATTACATTCCCCAAGATTTAATGATCGCAAATTTCACCGACGTCGCAGGCATCGCCACGAATCCGATCGGCCCGAAACCAGTTTTTCCGATGGAGTTCAATCAAACTGCATTCACAGGCGAAGCACCCGGCCCAGTTTTCACCACAGCGCCTCCGCCCTATGAAATTTTCGTAGTCGATCCTAATCTCCGCACGCCCTACGTAAGCAGTTGGAACCTGAATATCGAGCAGCAAGCCGGCGATCACGCCTCCTTCCAGATCGGCTACGTAGGCAGCAAAGGCACGCGCCTCACGCGGCTCCACGATATCAACCAGGATTTCACCAATCCGACTTACGAAACCATCGACGAATTCAGCACCGGCGCCAGCTCCACCTACCACGCCCTGCAACTCAATGGCAGGCTTCGAGATTTCCACGGCCTCTCCGGCTTCTACGGCTACGTTTTCTCGAAATCAATCGACGACGCCTCCGACGGCATCGATTTCAATTTCGCCACCGCCGCGTTCCCGCAAAATTCCGATAATCTGCGCGCAGAAAAAGGCCCATCAACTTTCGACACCAAGCATCGCTTCACCGGCGCGCTAAATTATTCCGTCCCGGTTTTGCAAAGCCTGCCAAAGCGTCTCGCGGAAGGCTGGGCGCTCAATTCGATCATCACAATTCAATCCGGCCGCCCGATCCCGATCATCGACGACAATTTCGGAATCAACGGCCACCTCCGCCCCGACACAGTTCCCGGCGTAAATCCAATCCTGCCAAATTGGACGCCATCAACCGGCTATCTCAATCCCAACGCCTTCGCCGAGCCAGCCGGCGAATTCGGCACCCTAGGCCGCGATCAAATCTACGGCCCCGGATTCTGGAACGTAGATTTCTCGGTCACCAAAGACACGAAAATCACGGAGACGGTAGCCGTACAATTCCGCGCCGAACTTTTCAACATTTTCAATCACCCAAATTTCGCGTTACCAAATAACGTAGTAACCCCAGCCTTCGGCCCCGATGGCGTGATTTCGGCGACGCCGGATGTGGCGCAAGGCAATCCGGGCCTCGGCGGCGGTGGCCCGCGCGTAATCCAATTTGCGGTGCGTCTGCGATTCTAGGGGTCTTCTTTCGTAGCGCTGGCGTCCCCGCCGGCTCTTACGAGCAAACTTTCTGGAATGGGCTACAGTCACGATCGGACCGAGAAGACAACTACTGCCGCTGATTTACTGCTTTGGGCCGTCCGTGATTCCGGCCTTGGCCCACGCGGTCCTTCGTAAGAGCCGGCGGGACGCCAGCGCTACGATGCGATTAACCTCTGTTGCTTTTTGGTGGCATTGAGCATCCAATGTACCCAGCAGCACCCACTCGGAAGGTGAATCATGCGTGAAGCCGTCATCGTAAGTTCAGTGCGCACAGCAGTTGGCAAGGCGCCGAAGGGCACGCTGCGCACTTCGCGGCCCGACGATCTCGCCGCCGCGACCATTAAAGAAGCCATCGCGCGCGCCAAAGGTCTCGATGTAACAGAAATCGAAGATGTAATCCTCGGCTGCGCGACGCCTGAAGCTGAGTCGGGAATGAATGTCGCGCGAATT
Organism: uncultured Acidobacteriota bacterium; assembly: GCA_963792515.1. Taxonomy (GTDB): domain Bacteria; phylum Acidobacteriota; class Terriglobia; order Acidiferrales; family UBA7541; genus Palsa-147. The sequence continues at coordinate 234,938 of CAWBWG010000014.1, forward strand.
GCTTCGCTGCGCGCGGGGCTGCCCGTCGAAACTTCGGCAATGACCATCAATCGTTTCTGCTCTTCGGGACTTCAAGCCATCGCACTAGCTGCCGAACGCATCATGTCCGGCCAAGCTCACGTCATCGTCGCGGGCGGCACCGAATCCATGAGCCTGATACCCATGGGCGGCAACAAAGTTTCCCCAAATCCCTGGCTGATGGATCACTACCCGGACGCTTATCTCGGAATGGGCTTGACCGCGGAAAATTTGGCGAAGAAGTATGGCATCACGCGCGAACAGGCCGACGAATTTTCCCTGCGCAGCCACAAAAATGCCATCGCCGCCATCGCCGCCGGAAAATTCAAAGACGAAATTGTGCCGGTGGAAGTGAGCCTCACCGAAATTCCGCCGAACAACGGCAACAAGCCGAAGACGACGAAGCTGATTTACGACACCGACGAAGGCCCCCGCGCCGACACGTCCCTGGAAGCCCTCGCAAAACTGAAACCCGCATTCCACGCCCGCGGCACCGTAACAGCAGGCAACAGCTCGCAGACCAGCGATGGCGCGGCCGCCGCCGTGGTGATGAGTGCTGAGCGTGCGCGCGAATTGAAAATCGAGCCGATGGCGAAATTTCTCGCGTTCGCCACCGCCGGCGTGCCGCCGGAGGAAATGGGCATCGGCCCGGCCTACGCGATTCCGAAAGCGCTCAAGCTCGCCGGCCTGCGCCTCGAAGATATCGACGTATTCGAGCTAAACGAAGCATTCGCCGCGCAAGCCCTAGCGGTAATCAAAATGACGGGCATCGATCCGAATCGCGTAAATCCAAATGGCGGCGCCATCGCGCTAGGCCATCCACTAGGCTGCACCGGCGCAAAACTCACCGCGTCAATCCTGCGCGAACTAGAACGCCGCAACGAGCGCTACGGCATAGTAACCATGTGCGTAGGCGGCGGCATGGGCGCCGCCGGAATTCTGGAGCGCGTAGCGTAAAGGTTTTCTTCGTATTCGTAGGGGAGGGTCTTCAGCCCCTCCCGCCGTTCGGCCCCCGTCGCCCAAGCATAGGATTGCGCGAAAGGCCCGATCGCCCCGCGCCTAAATTTTCCTAGCCCGAGTAGTAAACGCCAAAGCCAAAGGCGCATCACCCCTCGCCATATAAACCTCGATCGTAATCGCGTCAGGTCTGGCCTCGGTATAAACGAAACGCATGTGCACCGTTTTTCCCCCAGCATCCATCTCTCGCGTAAACACAAGCTGATCCTTTTCCCAGGCCCCCGTCCGCGTGAAACATCCAGGAGCATCCGAGGAAAACGCGTACGCGACGAGAGAACTCTTCGCGGCGTCCCAAGTAAATACTTCGTGCCCGGCCGAGCCAGCCATCGGTCCGGTAGTTTCCTCAAAGTCGGTAAGAATCGAGTGGCCACCCGGCCCAATCGTCGCGCGGTAAGTTCCTTCGCTTGTCCCGCCATCGGGCATCATCTTGCTCTTCTCGAATTTATTGGTGTAATGCCAGTCACCCACGAGGAAACCAAGTTTCTGCATCTCCGGCGCCAGCTCCGGAGTTTTTGCAGCGCGCGCCTCGGCGTTACCGCGAGAAACTCCGGCGGATATCAATCCTACGAAAATTACCAGACCGATCATCACGCGAATCAGCTTGCGCATTCGAGTCGTCTCCTGGATGAAATTTCCTCGCTCCGGTTCCGGCCGCGACTGCCAGAATTATGGCCGATGGTTGCTTCCACCGCAAAAACAAAGCCTCAGCGGCTAATGCCGTACTGATTTTGCGGCGTTTTCGGGATGACTAAAGTCATGCCCTGACAAATCATTGCGGTCATCACACAGGCTCTAAAGCCTCGAGCAGCGACCGCGAAAACCCAAAGCCAATCCGGGCCGGTCGCAAACCCCGGCTCCTACGCAAACTTCCATGGCAAAAGCCTCACCTCTGAAGAGGTGAGCTACATTTGGCCGGATTTTGTTGGTTGCTTGGCTATTTTTCTATGCCCTCCCTAGCAGCATGTTTTGGATTTCTGCGGCGGTTAGGGTGGTGACGGGTGGGGCTTCGAATAGCGTCACTTTTTCCCGATTAGGACTGGGGGCGGTGCTTTGTTTTGTTGGAGTTGCGTCGATTTCTAATCGAATGTCTTCCCGATTAGAACTTGGTACTTGTTGGGAGGCGTTTATTTGTTTTGTTGGAGTTACGTGGGGGGTGGGTTCGGTGGGTTGAATTGGTTTTCGATTAGGATTTGGGGCCGCGGCTATGGTGTGGTGCTCTGCGACTGCTTTCTTTTTGGGTTCTGCGTAGCGGCCTTCTTGGTCGAAGCGGCAGGAGATTTCTATGGCGCGGAGTATGGCATGGCCGGTGGGTCTGCATTCGCCGGCGTGTTCGATGATGCGATCCAGGGCGCGGCGGATGTGGGAGCGGCGGAGGTTCCAGAGGCCGCAGGCGTGGGCGTGGCGGTAGAGGGCGGAGAGGCTGGGTAGGCGGAAGTCCCGGACGATGCGTTCGCCGCGGGACCAGTGGAGGAAGGCTGTGTCGATGTCTTCGCGATCGGGGTGGTTGCAGATGGTGCATTTGCGGGAATGGCGGTCTTCGTTTTGGGCGGGTGCGGTTTCTGATTCTAGTTCTGTGTGCATTGGTGTTTTCCTTTGGCTCCCTGTTAGGTTTCTTGGCGGTTGTTCGGAGTTCGCCGAGGATAGAATGGGGTTAGATATCTAGTTCGTCAACTATAAAGTGACGGGGATTGGGGAGAATTGGGCGATTTTTGTGAAATAGTTGGGAAAGGCGCTGAAAAGTAGGTAGTGGGCTTCCTGTTTGGTTACCTTTTGTAACATGCGGACATTTTTTGGCGGTGAGGAGGAGGTTGGGGATGTCGGCGAGCGCCCTTACGGGAAGAAGAGGCGACGGCGGCGGATTAAGAAATTTCAAATTTGAAATTTCAGATTTAGGGAAAAGGCAAATGCGCGAGAAATGGCAAACGCGAAAATGACCCTAATGTGAATGGTCCGCCGCCCAGAGGGGATTCGGCAGGACAGCGTGGGGCAAGTGACGGATGTGGCGCGGAAAAGAGCCGGCAGGGACGCCGGCGGTACTGGGAGGGGGCGAGAGTTTGCGCCTGGATTGTGGGACGGCCGCGGAACGATGAGCCCCTACGAAGTCACTGTCCGCTCGGCCAATTGCCGATGGGGCGTCTTCGCTGTAGAATTCCGTAGCCGCAAATTGACATTCCGGTCGCGGAGCCTCAAGTTTCCGAAGGAGCACAAACGATGGCCACTTCTACTGTTTCTCAGAATTTGTTGCGGGGCGGGAGCTTTTTGATTACGCCTTGCACGCCGGATGACGTGTTTACGCCTGCTGATCTTAGCGACGATCAGCGCTTGATTGGGCAGACGGCTGAGGAATTCGTTACCAAGGAAGTGATGCCCGTGGTCCCCGAGCTGGAGCTGCACAAAGACAACTTGATGGCTGCTATTTTGAAGAAAGCCGGCGAGATCGGGATCCTTGGCGGCGCGATCCCGGAGGCTTACGGCGGCGCGGGGCTTGATAAAGTTTCCGCTACCGTGCTGGCGGAAAAAGTTTCGGGGTATGGCTCGTTCGCGGTTTCGCACGGCGGGCATGCCGGCATCGGCACAATTCCAATCGTTTATTTCGGCACTGAGGAACAGAAGAAAAAATATTTGCCGAAGATTGCTACTGGCGAATTGCTCTCGTGCTATTGCCTATCTGAGCCGCAAGCTGGATCTGACGCGCTGGCTGCGCGCACTCGGGCGGTGCTTTCGCCCGACGGGAAGAATTACATTTTGAATGGCCAGAAGATGTGGATTACTAATGGCGGATTCGCGGATGTGTTTATCGTCTTCGCTAAAATTGACGGCGAGAAATTTTCCTGCTTCATCGTCGAGAAGGGTTATCCGGGCTTTACCGTCGGGGCCGAAGAAAAGAAGATGGGCATCAAGGGCAGCTCGACCGTGCCGATCTTTTTCGAGAATTGTCCGGTGCCGAAAGAGAATTTGCTGCATGAGGCGGGGCGCGGGCACATTGTCGCGTTTAATACGCTGAATGTGGGGCGTTTTTCGCTGGGTGCGCATTGTGTTGGGGGCGCTAAGAAAATTCTGGAAGCTTCGTCGAAATATTCGAAGGAACGCACTGCGTTCGGCAAGCAACTGCGCGAATTCGGATTGATTCGCGGCAAGCTGGCTGAAATCGCGATTCGGATTTTCGCGGTCGAATCGATGATTTACCGGTCGGCGGGAATGGTGGAACAGGCGGTGGCCGCGCAGGAATCCGGGAAAGATAAAACGCAGCAGGCGATGCAAGTGCTTGAGGAATATGCCATCGAGAGTTCGATCAGCAAAGTTTACGGAAGCGAGATGCTGGATTTTTGCGTGGACGAAGCGGTGCAGATTTTCGGCGGGTACGGCTTCCACGAAGATTATCCGGTGGCGCGGGCTTACCGCGATAGCCGCATCAATCGCATTTTCGAAGGGACCAACGAAATCAACCGCATGTTGATCATTCAGATGCTCATGCGGCGCGCTATGAGCGGCACTTTGCCGATCATTCAGGCGGCGATGAAATTGGCGGATGAAGTTTTGGCGGGGCCGTCGATGGAAGAGGGGCCGACCGGGGCTTTTGCGGAAGAAGAGCGGGCGTTGGCACAGGCGAAGAAGACTTTCTTGCTGGCGGCGGGGACGGCGGTGCAGAAATTCCGCGAGAAGCTTTCTGAGGAGCAGGAAATTGTCGCGTCGCTATCGAATGTGGTGATGGAGATTTACGGCATGGAATCGGTGCTGCGGCGGACGCAGAAGGCTGCGGCGGCGCGCGGCGATGCTGCTACTTCGGTGATGACTGATGCTACGCGGGCGTTTATTTATGGAGCTAGCGATCGCGTGGAGAAAGAGGCGCGCACGGCGCTGGTGGCTACGCTGGAAGGCGACATGCTGCGCACGCAGTTGGCGGTGCTGAAGCGTTTTTCGAAGCATGAGCCGGTGGATATTATTGCGTTGCGGCGACGGGTTTCTGATGCGGTGTTGGCGCAGGATCGGTATCCGTTTGAAGGGCGGTAGGTTTGGCGCTTTATGGCGGGATTTTTTTGTGAACGATGGCGTGTGAAGTCATTTCATCATTCGTTTGGAGTGTCCTCGAAGGGGATTCAGTATGGCCGCTCGCGCCGCGAACGGCGCTTTGGAAGCCCAGCGCTAAAGCGCATTATTTTGTGCGTTGCTTTTTCGTCGCGCTGACGCGCTCCTCCCCCTGCTGAAGCAGGGGGCTCCCACCTGGAAAAACAAAACCTTAGCGGGTAAAGCCGGGGTGAATTTGCGTGAGTTTCGGCATGACTGAAGTCATGCCTTGACGAATCGTTGCAGTCGCGAGATTTGTGGTTGTAAGAGCCGGCAGAGACGCTGGCCGCTCGCGCCGCGAACGGCGCTTTGGAAGCCCAGCGCTAAAGCGCATTATTTTGTGCGTTGCTTTTTCGTCGCGCTGAAGCGCTCCTCCCCCTGCTGAAGCAGGGGGCTCCCACCTGAAGAGCAAATAATCGACGGCTAAATGGGGAGCGGCAGAACGCCTCACGAGTATTTGTGAGATGAGTTAGTTCATGGAGTATCGCCGCAATTCGTGATGGGGTGATCAGGAATGTGGCGCGAAAAAGAGCCGGCAGGGACGCCGGCGGTACGTAAGAAAAGGCATCGACTGACCTTTTCGCTGGTCGGCAACGATGCACTTTGTTCCGATTGCGTAGTTCTACAACTTTCGTACTAAAACTTGTGCGCGGTAGCTGCTTATCCCTTGCCGGAAATCCTTTTCGTTAGAAATTTCTAGGATTCCAAAATCGAACGCTTAAGTCCCGTGTATTTGCAACCACTTGCGCATGGGTCTTTTGGGCCTGCGCGTGCATCTAAGTAAGTGTATACAGGAAAGGAACTATGAAGCGGATTTCGGAACTGTTCACAAATGACCCAGTCAAGCAGCAGAAGCTGACGCGCGCTCTGTGGTGGGCGCTGGGAATTACGTTCGTTTTTCAGTTGTACTTCGTGCGGGAGCTGCTGGCGGCAGAACTCCTGTTCGGAGCTGCATTCGCAGTTCTGTTCATCATCGGCTTGGGGATTTATATGTTGGGCCAAGTTGGTGAGCGTGGATTTAGTTGGGCGGAATCTCGGTCCCGCGCGCTGGCACATGCGACGGTACATGCAACCCGTCAAGGGTTGAGCGCGCTGGAAGAGATTAGTAAAAAGACATTCCGCCATCCACGTTCAGAATCTGCCCAGTAATAGCACTGGACTCTTCGGAAGCCAGAAAAACGGCCGCAGCGGCGATCTCTCCCGCCGTCTGCGGCCGTCCTTGTAAGATTCCCTCTAACATTTGGTTATAGAGCGCGCCGGGATCGGCGTTGAAGCGTTGGGCTAGCGCGCGGCCTAATTCCTGCGACATGATTGTTTCCGGGACTGGGCCTGGGCTGATGCCGTTTACGCGAACGCCTTTTCGTGCGGCTTCAGCGGCGAGAGTGCGGGTTAGGCCGTTGATGGCGGCTTTTGAGGCGGCGTAGGGGCCATTGAGGCCGAAGGCTGCTTTGGCGGCGATGCTGGAGATATTTAGGATTGCGCCGGAGCCGCGGGCGTACATGTCGGGGAGGACCAGGCGCGACATTAGGAAAGTGGAGCGGAGATTTGCGGCGATTACTTGGTCCCATTCGGCGGGGGAGATTTCTTCGAGGGATTTTACTGGGCCGTAGATGCCGGCGTTGTTGACTAGGATTTGAACGTCGCCTAATTTTTCGCGGGCTTCGCGTAGGATGGATTCGCAGCCTTGTTCGGTGGAAACGTCGGCGGCGATGTGGGCGGCTTGGCCGCCGGCTCGTGCAATCTCTTCGGCTACGGCGTGAATTTCGGATTCTGTGCGGGCGGTTATGAGAACGGAAGCCCCCTCCTCGGCAAATCGCCGCGCGATGGCGCGGCCGATGCCGCGGCCGCTGCCTGTGATGATTGCTACTTTTCCAGCTAATCGCATCGCTGTCTCCGATGTTGCCGTTGTAGCGCTGGCGTCCCCGCCGGCTCTTACGATCTCGATGTTACGAAATTTGCGGGCTGGCGGAGGAGGAAAAAGCTTTGCAATGAATCGGCGGTTTGAGGCCGAGCTAGTTGAGAGATCGATTGAAATGGTTGCTCGTAAGATGCCGGCAGGGACGCCGGCGCTACTTGGGCCGCATAAGCGGCGGAAAACGCGGTGGCAGGAATCGGCATCATCAGTTAAGATATTGCTTTCAGGGGGTTAGGGTTGGCTTTGACGCAGATTCATGGGACTACTAATGGGGCTAAGACGCTGGTACGGGTACGCCCGCGCGGATTTTGTGCCGGCGTGGTGCGGGCGGTGGATATTGTGGAATTGGCGCTGGAGGCTTATGGGGCGCCGGTGTATGTCCACCATGAGATTGTGCACAATCGGTATGTAGTGGACCAGCTGCGGCGGCGCGGGGCGATTTTTGTGGAGTCGATCGAGGAAGTGCCTGTGGGGGCGGTGCTGGTTTTTAGCGCGCATGGCGTGCCGCCGCGGGTGCGCGATGAGGCTAAGGAACGGCAGCTTCGCGTGATTGATGCTACCTGCCCTTTGGTTACCAAGGTTCATTTGGAGGCGCTGAAGTTTGCGCGCGAGGGGCGGACGCTGATTTTGATTGGGCACAAGGATCATCAGGAGATTGTCGGTACTTCGGGCGAGGCGCCGGAGCAGACGCTGGTGGTTGGCAGCGTGGAAGAAGTTGATGTGCTCGAGGTTCCTGATCCTGAGCGGTTGGCGTTTCTGACGCAGACTACGCTATCGCTTTATGATACGCAGGAAATTGTGGCGCGGTTGCGCGAGCGGTTTCCGTCGATTGCCGGGCCGGCTTCTGATGATATTTGCTATGCGACGCAGAATCGGCAGGAGGCGGTGGAGGCTTTGACGCGGGAAGTTGGGTTGATTTTGGTGGTTGGTTCGGCGAATAGTTCGAATTCGAATCGGCTTGTGGAAGTGGCGAAGCGCGCGGGAGTGGCGGCGCGCTTGATCGAAGATGCGAATGATGTTCAGCCGGAGTGGTTGGAAGGGCACAGCGATGTTGGGTTGACTGCTGGGGCTTCGGCGCCTGAGGTTTTGGTGGAGCAGGTTAGCCAGCGATTGGCCAGTCTTGGATATACGAATCAGCGCGATCTGGATTTGATTCGTGAGGATGTTCGTTTTACTTTGCCGCCGGAGCTTACGGTGCGGCAGGGAACGGCCCGCTAGCTCGGTCGGGCGCGAGCAGCCGGCGAGCTGGCAGTTTTAATTCCAGGAGAGCCTACCCGTGGCCGTAAAGGTCACTCGCCAACCGGATAAGATTGCCCTGCTGGGTGCGCCGACCAGCGCAGCCGCACTATCGCCGGGACACGAACGCGCACCCGAAGCCCTTCGTTCCGCCGGCATCAGCGATCAATTACGCGCCGCTGGATTTGAAGTGATCGATCACGGCGACGATCCTGTGCAACTTTCCCAGCCTGATGAAGAAAGCCCGCGCGCCCGGAATCTTCCGCGAGTGGTGAAATCGCTTGAGGCCTTGCGCCCGCGGGTGGAAATTGCGGTGAAGTCGGGCGCGCTGCCGGTGATTTTGAGCGGGGATTGCACTACGGCGCTGGCTACTGTGGCTGGCGTGCGGCGGTACTTCCACAATGTCAGCATGATTTATATGGACCGAGATGCGGATTTGAATGTGCCCGCTACTACGCCATCGGGGTGCGTCGATGGGATGGTGGTGGCGCATCTTACCGGGCGAGGGGCGGCGGAATTAGTGCGGTTTTGGCCGGAGCCGCCGTTGGTGCGCGATCCGGATATTGCGCTGTTTGGCGTGGACCGGCTTGATCCGCCGGAGGAAGAATTTTTGCGGCGGGCGCCGATTCGTGTTTTTTCTGCTGCGGATATTCGACGGCAGGGCGCGGCAGCTGCGGCGCGGGTGGCGCTGGATCGCGTGCATGCGGGGCGCAATGAATTCATCGTGCACTTTGATGTTGACGTGATCGAGAATTTTGCGGCTACGAATTATTCTGGGTCGGGCGGGTTGACGCTTGAGGAAGTGCGTGCGGCGCTGGAGGTTTTTTTGGTTGAGCCGCGATTGGTGGCTATCGATATTGCTGCTTACAATCCGGAGAAAGATCCGGATGGGAGCGGCGCAAAAAAGATCATCGAGTTAATCGCATCAGTTCTGGGGATGCGCCGCCAGGCACTCGCAAAATCCGCGAGCGAGCCGGTGGCCGCCGCGGCCGCAGCTGGCGCCGCAACGCAAAAGTCGCGCCAGGCCGAAGAAGAGCCTCCCGCTCCTACACCTGAGGTTAGCGGCGTGGCGGCTTCTTTTGCGTCCGGCGAAGCCTGGACCTCCGATTCGCTGGAACCGGAATCGGATACCCCCGAAGGCCAAGCCACTGAGGAAAGCGAATTAGAAACACCAGAGGATGTATCTTCTGCCGAGAATTCGTCCAACGACTCCGAGGAATCGCGTTCCTGACGCCCAAGTAGCGCCGGCGTCCCTGCCGGCATCTTGCGAGCAAAATTTCCAAACAGGGCGTACGTGCTCGACGGATTAAGCACGCCGATCAGAGCGCTTGGCTAGATCGCGCGCCGTCGTAGATTTCCGGATGTAGCAGATTTTTGGATCGTAGGATGCCGGCAGGGACGCCGGCGCTACTTATGAACACTGCGCCACCGATTATTATTTTTGATGTGGATGGCGTGCTTGTTGACGTGCGCGGCTCGTTTCACCGCACATTGATCGAGACGCTGCACCACTTCACGCGCAAACGCGTTACCTCCGCCGAGATTCACGGCTGGAAAAATCGCGGCGGCTTTAATGACGACTGGAAACTCTCCCACGCCTGGATCCAATCGCTGGGCTTCGATAACTCTTACGATGAAATAAAGCGGAAATTCCAGGAAATCTATTGGGGTAACGGCAATTCGGGCAACGTGAGGCGCGAGCGCTGGCTGCTGCCGAAGCCCACCCTCAAGCGCCTCGGCAAAAATTCCGAACTCGCCATTTTCACCGGGAGAATCCGCCACGAGCTCGACTACACGCTAGACCGCAATAATCTCCGCCCCTATTTCAAAAAGATCGTGACGGTTGAAAATGTGAAGCTTCCGAAGCCCGACCCGGAAGGTTTGCTGCAAATCCTCAACGGCCGCGATCCGCAATCGGCGATCTATCTGGGCGATAACATCGACGATGCTGTGGCCGCCAAAGCTGCGAAAGTTCCGTTCCTCGGCGTGCTGCCGTACAGGAGCGAGGCGCGGCGACACCGGGCTGCTGCCCTGACTTGGCTTGGCGCAAAAACGATTCTGGGCAGCGTTCTGCAATTAGAGAGATGGATGGCGAAGCATCGGTAGCGGAGGGTGCTTTAGCCCTCCCGCATTTCGGCCCTGCATTCTCCGCTTGGAAGGAATTCAGGCTATCTAGAAATTAGTCGGCGGATCTGAGTGTTCTCAGACGGATCGAAAACTCTCGGTCGCGGCGCAAACGCCGCTGTTCGAGCCCAGCGCTAAAGCGCATTGTTTTACGCGGCGCGTTTTCGGAGCGCTGAAGCACTCCTCCCCCTGCTAAAGCAGGGGGCTGCTACCTGAAAAGCTGAGCGCGGCGCGGGAATGCCGCTGTGAGGTAGAGGCGCCTATTGCTAGCGCTGAAGGCCCGACCCCCTAAAGAGCATTTGTGGGACGAGTTCAGCCCAAAGCTCCAAGTTGCTTAGATTGAACATCGAAGTACGGCCGTACCATTGTCGTTTTCGTGCGTTCCCCCCAAACTTTGCTTCGTAGCGACAGGACTCTGTCTCAAAATGGTTTTCCTGGGGTAGTTCTATGCCTACGAGCACACGATCAACGGCGGCTCGCGCCTTTGTGCGTAGCCTCAACATCCTGCTCAAATTCTCGCGGATGTACGATTTCAGCCATCCGCGGACGAAAGCGCAGTACACCACTGCCTGGGGTGAGCTGAAAACTGCGCTGGGCCATGATGACGAAGCGGGTTTGCTGCTTTCCGTTTCCGGCGAACAACTGCTCCTTGATGGAGTGGCTCTCGAATCTGCTGCAGCAGAGAAAAGCTTCGCGCGGCTGCTTTCGGCCGCAGGCATTGCCAGCATTCATTTTTCGCCGCGAGTTACGCAGGCTTCGCTCGCGCGCATGGTTAAGGCCTTCCCCACGGGCGTCGGCGCGAAACCTACGGCGCTGGCTGAGCAATTGAAGACGGCGCTTGAGGGCGACTCTTCGATCACCATCAACGAAATCTGCTACGTCCCCGCTGATTCCGCGGTGGCCAAAGGCACCATGGCCGCGACGCTAGCCGCGCACACTCTCGGCATGGAAGCGGGCAAATACAACGAGCTATTCAACGATCCGCAAAAATTGCTGCAAATGATTACCGCGGCCGAAGGCTCGCGTGGGCCGAGCGGACCAGGTGGTTCGGGTTCCGGCGGCGATTACGATTCGGGTGGTTCAGGTTCCGGTGGCTCCGGTTCAGGCGGCTGGGGAACTGGCGGCTCAGGTTCGGGTGGCTCGGGCTCGGGCGGTTCTGGTGGATTTGGCGAAGGCAACGGCGGCGGCGGTTTTGGTGAGGGCGGCGGATTTCACGGGGCTGGCGGACCGGGCGGCGGTGAAGGCAACGGCGTCGCAGTTCCGGGTGCGCCCAGTTTCGGCCTTTCCTGGCTCGAGTCCGGCACCGGCAATTCATCGGGCTCAGGCGGCGTAGGCGGCGGTTTCGGCGACGGCTCCGGCTCTCCGGACGCAGCGGCAGCTTGGGGAACTCCGATTGGTTCAGGTGGTGGCGCAGGCGGTGGCTCCGGCCACGGTTCGGGAAGCGGTTCGGGAAGCGGTTCGGGAGGCGGCTCGGGAAGCGGCTCGGGCGGCGGTTCCGGCACAGGCATCGATCATGGTCTCGGTCCCGGTTTGGGACCCGGGCTTGGCCCCGGACGCGGCCCCGGCCTTGGTTCCGGCACGGGATTGAGTTCACTGGCAGGTCAGCCGGCGCGGCGCGGCGGTCGAAACACCGGCGGCGGCACGGTTTTGGTGGAAGCCGGGCTAATCGGGCTGCAGGAAGACGAGCTGAAGGGCATCCTGAAGATGCTTTCGCAGATTGCGTCGCTCGGTTCGGAAGTGGACGCGGATACGGCTTCGACAGCATTTCAGTCGCGCGTTTCGACATTGCCGCGGCGTGCTCGTTTTACGCTCACGCAAGCGCTGGCGGGAATTGCGCAACAAGTTCCGGCGGAGGGCGCCGATCAATCGACGTTGCTGCGCCTAGCCGAGCATGTGGCTATTCGCTTCGCCATGGAAAGTTACGAGCGCGGCGACGTGCAAGTGGATTCTGTGCGGCAGATGCTCGACAGCATGGGCCGCGAGATTGATGGCCTGCGCAAAGTTCTTGGCAGGCACGAAGAAAAACTTCTGCGCGCGGGCGTCAGCTTCGAGACGCACACCGAAATTCTGGCGCGGCAATTCTGGTCCGAAGTGCCGGAAGACCGCCGGCTGAAAGTGCTGCTTTCGCCGGAGGCTTGGTGCATTCCGATTGCGAACGTGAGCCAGTCGGTGGAAGAGCTGCTGGCCAAGGGCGAGCGTGCGCAGGCGGAAGGCATTCTCGAAAATTATGCCAAGGGAATTCGCAGCGAGAAGCCGGAAGCGCGGCGCGCGGTGGCCATGGGGATTGTCGAGCTGGCCGGGCACTTTGGCGAATGCGACGAGCGCATCTTCCTCGGGGTGATCCGAGAAGTCGGATTGCAGCTTAGTGAAGAGAAAATGCCGGAGTTGCAGAGCCTGATCGGGGCTGCTTTTGTGCGGCTCGCGCAGGAAGCGGGCACTCGGCGCTCTTATACCGCCATGCAACGGGCGGTTGAGATGGTGGATTACATCGAGACGGAGCGGAAATCTGTCGGCAAAAATATTCGGCCGCGGATTGAAGTTGAGAATCGTCTTTCGGAATTCGTGGATGAAGCGGTCAAGACCGGCAACATCCCGAATGGACTGACGGCTTTCATGCGCCGCATTCCCGGCGAAGCTGCCGCGGTGCTGGCGCAGCGATTCAGCCGCAGCGGCTTCCGCGAAGATTCCGAACTGCTGCTCGGCGGGCTGAAGACACTGGGTCCCGAGGCTGTGAATCATTTGCGTGAGACGTTGCACAATGCGTCCGCAGCGCAAGCCGTGGATACCGTTGCGGCACTCGCGCGCCTCGATCTCGCCGCGCTGGAGATCATGCTTCCCGGCCGCATGAAAGAATGGAAACGCTCGACGCACGACCGCGTGATTCGCCAGCTAGCTGCGAGTGGTGCGCCGGAGCGCGGCCGCTTGATGCTGAGCACGCTCGACGCGCTTGATCCGCTGGTGCAGCCTTTGGCGCTTGATGAAATCGGAATCGCGGGGGAACACGAAGCCGAATCGCGGCTGCTGCGAATTGCTGAGGGCGATTTGCCGCCGGGAACGACTGCTTACTTGCAGCTTAAGGCGATCGAGGCTCTTGGCCGCTTGCGCACTGCTTCGGCGCAAAAAACTTTGCGGCGCATCGTGGAAGGGAAGCAAGTGTGGCGTTGGCAATTCCCGACCGAACTGCGCATTGTTGCCGCGCAAGCTCTCGAAAAAATCGATCCTGATTGGGCTAAGGATTTTCTGCCGAAGAGCGGATTGAGCGTCGCCGAGCTGGCGATTCAGCCGCTCGACATTGACGTCAGCTCGAGCTGCATCCGGCAGCGGCGCTATCCGCGCATGAGGCTCGATCATTCGCTGGCCGGCGAAACCATGAACTTGAAGGAAAATTGCGAAATCGAAATTCCGGAGATGAATCTCGGCGGCGGCGTCAGTCTTAGCGAACATAATTTGCATCCCGGCACCATCGTGGCGCTGCGGCTGAATCCGGCGAATCAGAAGCCGATCAAGGGGCAAGCCATCGTGCGCGATGCCAATACGCAGGCGCGCGCATTCGAAGTTGTGGATATGGATCTGGAAGACCGCGCCAAATTGCGGCGACTGCTGGTGCAAATCGGAAAAGTGCTTACCGCTGCGTCGCCTGAAAAGCGCAGCCATAAGCGCGGTCGAACGTTTACACCGTCGTCGTGATTTTTCCAGTCGTGAATTTCACCGGGTGACTGCGACCTAACATTTCTGTTAGCCAGTCACTTTTTGAGTGAGACAAGGGCCCTGGAACTTGCTTGGGATACCAAGAATCGTTAGGATGATTTAAGCGAAATCGAAAATCTATGCCTTCCGATCCATTTAATCAGCCAAGTGGAACACAGGTGCCGGCCGCCAGCGGCCGAGAGCGCCGTCGCGATCCGCGCTATGCACTCATCGCCGAAGCGCGGGTGATCGATATTGGTTCGGGCAGCGAGTTCAAAGTGCGCATCTCGGAACTCAGCATCAGCGGCTGCTATCTCGATTTCCTAAATCCGATTCCCGATGGGACCGATATTGTGGTGAAAATTTCGCGGGATACCGGCGTCTTCGAAACCAACGCCAAGGTGGTCTACAACCATCCCGGCATGGGCCTCGGCATCCGGTTTATCGATCCGAAGCCTACGCAGCAAGCCGTCCTCAATCGCTGGATTGCCGAATTAGCTGCCGGGTCCGAATCGTAGCAAGCAGCGCCGGCATCCCCGCCGGCATCTTGCGACTCCAAAATTCAACCAAAGGCGAAACTCAACCCCGGACGAAGCGCTACGCCAGGCCTCTGCCCGCAATCGGTGTCATCCGTAAGCGGCACGTCAATGAACGCAAGGCCGCAAGCGGAGATATTGCAGGAAGCTCTTTGGTAAGATAGTTTTTTACCAATCCAGCCCGGGTGGCGGAATGGCATACGCGGGGGACTTAAAATCCCCTGTCCTTTACAGGACGTGTGGGTTCGACCCCCACCCCGGGCACCATCGATTCAAATTGGTGCTTCTGCGCTGGATTGATTTGCGACCTCACTAGCGAGAACTTAATTTTCCGCGATGAGCTTGGCGTAGCTGGCGGGATCGACGTTGCCGCCGCTGATGACGCAGCAGACGGTGCGCTGCTGGAAGCGTTCGGGTTGGCTGAGCACGGCTGCAACGCTGAGCGCGCCGGTGGGCTCGGCTTTCAGATTGGCGTGAGTGAATAGTAGCCGCACGGCGTCGGCGATTCTGTCTTCGGGAACTTCGATTACCCCTTCGAGGCCGTGCTGCAGGATTTTCCAGTTGTGTTTGCCTACGCTGAGGACACGAGCGCCGTCGGCGATGGTTTGCGGCTCGGCTTCGAGAGTGACGATGTGGCCGGCACGAAGGGATTGCGCGGCGTCATTGGCGAGTTGCGGCTCGGCGGCCAAGACGGGAGTATTCGCGCCGGACTTGCGCAGACCCGCGAGGATGCCGGAAGTTAGGCCGCCGCCTCCGATGGGAGCGATGACACAATCGAGGATTGACGCGAGACCGCTGAGCTCGCGGCCCAGGCTGCTGTTGCCGGAGATCACCAAAGGATCGTCGGAGGAGCTGGCGATATAGGCTTCTGGATGCGCGGCTGCGAGCGCTGCGACTTTTTCTTTTCTGGAAGTAGCGCGCGTATCGATCAGTTCGACTTGGCCGCCGTATTCGCGGATGGCATCGATTTTTACGCGGGCTGCGGTGGAGGGCATTACCACGATGCAGGATTTGCCGGTGAGCGCGCAGGCGTACGCGAGAGCTTGTCCGAAATTGCCCGAGGAGGCGGTGATCAATAAATTTTGCGGGACGCTGGAGGCTACACGATACGCGGCGCGAAATTTGAAGCTGCCCGTGTGCTGAAAAGTTTCGCAGGCAAGAATGATGCGCGCGCCGAGATAGCTGCTTAGGCGGGCTGACTCGATAATTGTAGTTGGACGAACGATGGAATCAGCCGGAGCGGATGCGGCGGAACTTGGGATCATGGAGTTGGGCCTCGGGAGAAGATTGCCGGGAAATTCCGTGCCTTCCGGAAACGTTCGCGGCGCCGTCGTCGCCGGATTCTTCGAGGGCGACGGGATCGACGTCATCACTTTTAATTGTGAGTGCCTGCGATGGCGCCGTATTTCCGCAGGATTTCGACCGTTTTTTCGATCGGGAGTGCTTCAACGGTGTGCCCCCGTCCGGTGATAGTTTTCGCGCGAAACAGCGAGTTGTAGACAGCTTCTTCGGTGGCTTCGATTACCGCGAGAAAGAGCGGCGACATGGCTTCGTTGGAAAGTGCGAAGGCGGCTTGAGATCTTGGAGCGGGATTCGCGGCGCCTTTGGGAAATAGAATGCGGAGTTCCGGGGCGGTGGAGAAGGCGATGACGAAATCGCCGCTGCCATTCGAGCCGGCTGAGCCGGTGCGGCCGAGGCCGAGCATCGCGCGTGCGGCCAGTCGCTTCAGATTGCGATGGTCGACTGGGGCGTCGGTGGCCACGATGATCATGATTGAGCCATTGGCTTTGTCGGTGACGGTGCGAGAGGCGGCGCTCGGCGCCTGCTGCAATTCTTCGCGTAGGAAATAGCGGCCGAGTTCTTGGCCTACGGGCGCGCCGGCGATGGTCAGAACGCCGCCGAAGTTTGTTTGCACCAGCACTCCTACGGTGTAGCCGCCGAGATTAGCAGGAAGATGGCGCGACGACGTGCCGATGCCGCCTTTGAAGCCGAAAGCTACAGTGCCGGTTCCGGCGCCGACTGCGCCTTCTTCTACCGCGCCGGACTTGGCGCCTTTGATGGCCGCGAGTACATCTTCGCTGGTGATGTGGCGGCCGCGAATGTCGTTGAGATATCCGTCATTTGTTTCACCGACGAGCGGATTGACGGACTGCACGTCTTCATTGCCCGGAAGCGCGAGCATGTAATCGAGCAGCGCATCGGCGACGCGCGGGACGCTGAGAGTGGAGGTGAGCAGAATCGGAGTTTCAATTTCGCCGAGCTCATTGACTTGCGTGGAGCCGGCGAGTTTTCCGAAAGCGTTGCCGATGAAGACGGCGCCGGGAACTTTCTCGCGGAAGAGATTTCCAGGGTGCGGGAGAATCGCCGTGACGCCGGTGCGGATATCGTCGCCTTGAATCAGCGTGGTGTGGCCGACTTGCACGCCGGAGACGTCGGTGATGGCATTCAACGGGCCTGCGGGAAGAATACCGATTTTTAGGCCGAGGTCGCGCGCGCGTGGACGTGCCGGATCATTTTGGGCGAAGGCAATGGCACCGCAGAGAACAAACAACACGATGGCGCTGCCGAGGGATTGCGCACGCATGGATTGCTGCTACCTCCCCGATTGATTTAGAGCCGGGACTGGGACCCTGCGCTCGAGGTGCTCGGCGATCACGTCGATATATTTCAGGCCGGAGCCGGTGTTGAAAAGAACGACGCGATCGCTTGGCTTCAGAAAGCCGGTGGCAATCAGCTTGCGATAGCCGACTAGCGATGCGGCGCCTTCCGGAGCGGCGAAGACGCCTTCGTTCGATGCGAGCTCGAAGACTGCGTCGACGATTTCGTCATCGTTTACGGCGATGGCGGTGCCGCCGCTTGATTTCAGAATATCGAGGATGATGTAGTCGGCATATGCTTTCGGGACGCGCAGGCCCGCGGCGACGGTGTGCGCATTCTGCCAGAATTCGGAGATTGGCTGGTGCGCGTCCCACGCTCTGGGAATCGGCGCGCAGCCGGCGGCTTGCACGGCGATCATTTTTGGGCGTTCTTTGCCGATCCAGCCGAGCGTTTCCATTTCCGCGAAGGCTTTCCACATTCCGATTAGACCGACGCCGCCGCCGGTGGGATAAAAAATTGCGTCCGGGAGCTTCCAGCCGAGCTGCTCGGAGAGTTCGTAGCCCATGGTTTTTTTGCCTTCGACGCGGAAGGGCTCTTTCAGCGAGGAAATGTCGAACCAGCCTTCATCTTTTTTGCGTTCGTTGACTATTTTGGCGCAGTCGCTGATCAGGCCGTCGACGAGCGTGAGTTTCGCGCCATAGACGGTGCACTCGATGCGATTTGCTTCGGGAACATCCTTGGGCATGAAGATGTGAGCTTCGATTCCCGCGGCGGCGGCATAGGCGGCGAGAGCGCTGGCGGCATTTCCCGCGGACGGGACGGCGATTTTTTTTATGCCGTAAAACTTGCACATCGTGACGGCGGCAGACAGACCGCGCGCTTTGAATGAGCCGGTCGGATTTTGGCCTTCGTCTTTGATAAAAAGGTTGGGATTCTGCCGGCTTTGAACCATGGGAGTCTGGCCTTCGCCCAGCGTAACCGGGGTGACGTCGGGCAGAACTTCGCGGTAGCGCCACATGCTGCCATTGCGTCCGGAAAGCTGCTCGGGCTTTAACTTGCCGATGTAAGGCTTGAAATCGTAGCGGACGTAGAGCGAGCCGCCGTCTTTGGGGCAGACGGTTTGCGGTTCGCTGGCGCTGACTTGATTTCCGCACTTCGTACATTCAAGAAAAGTTATGGCAGCCATGAATTCCTCCGTCTATCAGATACGAATCCAGCCCCAACGAATCAGCGCCAGGGAGCTGAGCGCGACCACCCCCCAGAGCGCGATGCCTTGCACCAGAGGCCGCATTCCCACGCGCTGCAAAGTTTTTTTCGAGAGTCCCGTGCCGATTAAAAAAAGCGTCGCGGTGAGACCGAGCTTTCCGAGCTTGCTCAATATTGGATATGCGGGAGCGAGAGCCGGCAGGTAAGTATTCGCGACCGCCGCGAGGCAGAAGAAGAGGATGAACCATGGCCATTGGATGCGCGCTTTAGTTTTTTTAAGTACGGCGGTGGCAACCGATACAGGCACAATCCAGAGAGCGCGCGCGAGTTTAACGGTTGTTCCCACGGCGAGCGCAATGGTTCCGTATTTTGCCGCCGCGCCGACGACCGAGCTTGTGTCGTGAATCGCCAGAGCGGACCAGAGGCCGAATTGAGTTTGGCTCAGATGCAAAGCCCAGCCGATAGTAGGGAAGATCAGTAGCGCGATGGAATTCAGTATGAAAATCGTGGCGAGCGAGACCGCCATTTCTTCTTCGGATGCATTCGCAATCGGGCCGACGGCGGCGATGGCGCTCCCGCCGCAAATCGCGGTGCCGACGGAAATCAGCAGCGACGATGTGTCGCCGACTTTCAAAAGATGTCCGAGGGTGAGGCCGAGAATCATGGAAAAAGTGATGCCAAGTGCGGTGTAGACAAATCCGGACCGGCCGGCGTGAACGACTTCATGGAGATTCATTCCAAACCCGAGGCCGACGACGGACGCCTGCAAAAGATATTTCGTCAGGTTTTTGCCGGCGGGACTATCGGCGTTCTGGAATGCGAAGCCGTACGCGAGCCCGATCGCCAACGCAACCGGGGGAGACACCAGCCCGCTGGCACACAAAATCAACGCCGCAAAAAAAAGAATTTTTGTGGTCACAGTATTTGACTAGTCCGAAATCAAGGTGCGGAACAGCTGCAGCGAAGACCCCGACCTGAGATTAGAACGAACCAAGGGAGAGAACCCGGGAGAGGCGGCTCGCTCCCAACCGTGATCCGCGCAGATTGTATATCACATATCAGTGAGTGTGGCAAGCCCCGTTGCTTCTCCGCCCACTCTGTAACCCCTTTCGCCGCAATTTGTTTCGGAGAGTTGGGGTCTGTTTTCTACGGCACAAGCCCGAAGCCTTTAAGCGGCCCCGCGCTTATCCTCCGTTGCTGGAAATGAGTTGCCGCTTGCGAGCTTCGCGGGCCGATTTTGGCGCCGGGGAGTCTTGCTGGCTGTTGACGAATTGGATCAATTGTTGGCGAACGTAATCGATGTGGTCGTTCATGGCGCGCTTGGCTTCCTTGCGATCATCTTTTTTCAAGGCGTTCATGATGGAACGGTGCGCTTGCGGAGCCGAGCTCGAAGATAGATTGTAGGTCTTACAGCGGCAGAGCCAGATTTGATGCTGGATGTTCTCGACGACAGAGGCCAACGGCTGATTTCCAGTGGCCGCCGCGATGGCGCCGTGGAAACGCATGTCTTCCTCGATGAATTCCAGCTTTTTATTTGCATCGAGGAGAGACTGGGAACGCTCGATGCTTTTTTCGAGTGTCGCCAAAAGTTTGGGAGTCACTTCCGCGGTCTGCACGGCGTAAACTTCGAGGAGTTTGCGCAGATCGTAGAGATCGGAAGTTTCTTTAACCGTAAAGCGCCGGAGAGAAGCTCCGCGACGCGGCTCGATGGTAATCAATCCTTCGGTGGCCAGGCTATTGAGCGCTTCGCGAATGGGCGAGCGGCTGATGCCGAGTTGCTCGGAGAGCATGGTCTCCGTGAGGCGGCTTTCCTGGTCGACGCGGCCTTCCAGAATGTATTGCTTGATGCTGGAATAGGCGAGCGTTGTGAGGTCAGAAGGTATTTTTATCTTCTTCATTCCGTCCTCTGATGTTCTCCATCATTGCACTCAGCAAGTTACGCGTTGAATCGTACCACGTCTGAGCAGCGGATATCTTACCTGTGCATCAAGGCGCGACGGCTGCACTGGTTTCCGGATGCCAGCCGCGACCGCGCAGCACGCGTCCGGCGGTTGCTCCAGTCAATTTGCCGTTTTCGTACTCAATCTGGCCGTTGACGATGGTCAGATCGATGCCTTCCGAAAGCTGGTCGGGAAGAGGATAGGTGGCACGATCGATGATCTTATTCGCATCGAAAACCACGATGTCGGCAAAATCGCCGGGGCGCAAAAGCCCGCGGCCTTCCAAGTGTTCGCGCTCGGCGGGAAGCGAGGTGAGCTTGCGAATGGCGGCTTCGAGCGGGAGGAGATGTTCGTCGCGCACGTAGCGTCCGAGGAAGCGCGGAACGGATCCGAACGCGCGGGGGTGTCCATGCGCTTCGTGCATCGGGCCGTCGAGTGACATCTCGCCGTAGTCGAGACCGATGCTGGTCCATGGCTGCTGCAGGCCGAATTTCAGATCGTCTTCGCTGGCGAGGAAATAAATTGTGTCGGTGCGGCCGGGATCGGCGAGCACGAAATCCATTAGTGCGTCGAGCGGATCTTTTTTCCAGATTCTGGCGACTTCCTCGAGAGTCTTGCCTTCGAATTGTTTGAGTTCGGGAGCGCGAGTTCCGGCGATCAAGATGCCCGCTGCGCCGCCTGAATCGAGATAGAAATTTTCCCAATCGGCGTGGTCTTCGGCGAGATCTTTCTTGATGCGGGCGCGGACTTCTGGATCTTTCAGCCGGGCGAGCAGCTTTTGTCTTCCGCCGTCTGCTGCCCAGGGCGGTAGCGCGGAGGCTAGAGCCGTGGAGCCAGCAACGTAGGGATACATATTCGCGGCGATATCGAGGCCGGAATCGCGCGCGGCCTGAATTTTGGCCACGACTTCTTTCATATTGCCCCAGCGCGATTTTCCCATGACCTTGAGATGAAAGATTTCTACCGGAAGATTCGCTTCGCGGCCGATGCGGATGGCTTCGTCGAGCGCCGCCATTTCGGACGCGCCCTCGCTGCGAATGTGCGAGGCGTAGAGGCCGCCGTATTTGGATGCGACTTGCGCGAGCGCGATGAGTTCGTCGGTCTTGGCGTAGGTATTCGGCGGATAAACGAGCGCGCTGGAGATCCCGAGGGCGCCATCTTTCATGGCATCCGCTGCGAGCGTTTTCATTTCCTCGAGTTCGGCGGCGGTTGGCGGCCGATTGTCGTAACCGATCACGGCGGCGCGCAATTGTCCCGAGCCGACATAAGTTCCCAGATTGATCGGCGTGCCCTGTTTTTCGAGGCGCCGAAAGTATCCGTCGAGAGTGGTCCAATCGACCTTGAATTTAAAGGCTTCGAGGAACGGCTTCATGGCCGCCAGAGTTTTCTCACTTTGCGGCGCGACTGTGGCGCTTTCACCGGTGATTTCCGTGGTGATGCCTTGGGAAAGTTTGCTTAGCGAGCGATTATCGAGAAGCAGGCTGACTTCGGACTGGCCGAGCATATCGATGAAGCCCGGCGCGACTATGCGGCCTGTGGCATCGATTTCGTGGGCGGCGTGCTCGTTGCTTAAATCGCCGGTGGCTGCAATGCGATCTGCTTTGATGCCGACATCGGCGGCGTACCAGGGATTTCCGGTGCCGTCGATGATGTGGCCGTTGCGGATGATGAGGTCATACGCGGAATCGAGGCGGGCGTCGTAAGCTGCGGCGGCGATTTCGCCGAGTGCTTGTCCGGCGATGCGATCGGCGGAATTCGGATCTGGGGGCAGCGAAACATTGTTGATGTATGCGGCGAAGGCCAGCTTCTTACCGCTTTTCGTGATGACGTATCCGGCCAGGGCTTTTCCGCGAAGCCACGGTTTGCCATTGAGGCGATCACGAGCGCGCAGCGTGCCGGTCTTCGCGAAGACGTGTCCGGCCGCCGGCGATTGCGTCTGGATTTCCGCGAGCGTGCCGTCTTTGCCGAGGATTGGCAGGGCGTTGAGGAAGACGTTGTAGTCGGGGCGAGTCGTCCAATAAATCAGGTAGTGGCACGCGAAGTCAGGGCTGAAATAATCGGCAGCGTCGCCTCCTGCGCCGTCTCCTTGAGACGCGCCGGTGAGATCGAGCTCGGCCTCCGTGAAAAAATCATGCTCGACTTTGAAGCCTGCGCGAAACGCGTCGCCTGTATTTTTGCCGACGAGTGCGCCGAGAAGATATGGGCTCAATCCTGCGTGCAGATTCTGGCTGACTTTGAGCGTGACTTTGATTTCTTCCGAGAGAGGCGCGGAAATATGTTCCGCCACGCGATTTTCGGCGGTGTAGTTGTGCGCGAGTTGCGCGAAATCAGCGGGCGCCGCATGCTTCGGGGGCTTGATCTGGATTCCGGCGCCTGTGAGTGATTCGCGCAAAACCGTTTCTGCGAATTTTGTTGGCGACGGGACTGGAAATGGAGCGGTGACCGCGGGCGCGCCCACAGGCATGCTGCCGGTGAAGATTGCGGTTATGGTGCCGTCGGGATTTGTGGTGATTTGCGGATCGCTGAAGGTTGGCGCAGTGCCGGCGGCGGTGGTGCGGAGCTGATTGATGATTTTCAGGTAAGACGTGGGAGGTGAAGATTCCAGAATCACGGGATCTCCGGCGGTCGCGCCCGGTTTCGCGATCAGATCGATCAAATTGTCGTTCACGATGATCGAGGAGAGCACCACGTCGGTTCCAGGTTCGCGCGCTCCGTCGGGCAGCAATGACGCGTCGATCAAAATGCGGCCTTCAATTTGGCGGATGCCTTTGGCGGCGACGTCCTTTGCCAACTGCTTGATCACGGCGAGCGGATCGCCGGCGACGGCTGGACCGCCGTAGGAGTGATCGTCATCCTGGAATGCTAGCGTGCCGTCGGGCCGCATGCGGTTCGAGAGATTGGGATCACCGCTGGCGACTAGAACGAGATCGCCCTTCAATCGTCCCTTCGAATCGATCGGGCCGGTGCGGTAAATGCTGGTGTGGAAACGAAAATCTGCGCCGAGCTTGGCTAGTAGCGTGCCTTCGGTGAAAATTTTTGTGGTGGAAGCGGGGACAAACATTTTCGAGCTGTTCCGCGCGTAGATAATTTTGCCGGAATCCAGAGAGACGAATTCGATGCCGATGTTGGCGTGCGCGAATTCGGGGCGGTCGATGATTTTCTGCAGGCGCTCGGAAAGGAGTTCGGACGAGGATTGCGCGCGCGCCGAAGTGCTGATGCACGCGATGCCGCAAAGCAGGATGCCAAGATAAAAAATTGCCGAGTTTAGTTTCCGACGGTGAAGCACGGATTCCTCCCGAATCTTTAGAGCACCAGCCGTTGCTAGTTTGACTTTGCGGCTGTGCGGCTGCGCCCTGCCAGTTCCTCGAATACCGAACCGATGCGGCTCAGGGCTTCGCGCAGGTATTCAGCTTTTAGGCCGTGCGTAATTCGCAGATGGTTTTCGATGCCGAAATATTCACCGGGCGCCACCAGCACTTCGGCGCGCTGGCGCAGGGCTTCCGCCACTTCGCCGGAAGGCATATTCAGGTGATAGCGAACGAATGCGAGCGCCGTGGATTCCGGGGGGATCACCGAGAGAAGCGGCGAATGTTCGTTGATCCAACTTTCGAGGCGCGCGTAACCTTCGCGAATCAGGCCGCGCGTGCGAGTCAAAAGTCGCGTGCGCATCGGTTCCGCCAGTGCAATTTCGGCGAAGAACATGTCCAGAGCGCCGGCGCTAATGGTGGCGTATTCGTGGCGGCGCCAAATCGAATCCACGGCTTCGCGCGGCGCTACCAGCCAACCGATGCGTAGCCCCGAGAGGCCGTAAGCTTTTGAGAGGCTGTTTACCGCGACGATGCGATCGTAGCGTCCGAAAAAGCTGGGTGTCTCGATGTCGGTGAGCCGCTCGGTGCCGCGGTACACTTCGTCGGCAAGAATCCACGCGCCATTCTTTTCGGCGATTTTCACTACGCGATTAATTTCCGCTTCACTGAGAATTTTGCCGGTGGGATTATTTGGATTGGTTACACCGATTAATTTTGTGCGCGGCGTGACGGCAGCCTCCAGTTGATCGAGATTCGCGCGCCAATTTTGATCCGGATCCAGGTCGAAGGAACGCACGTTGCATCCAAGATTGCGCGTGATGCCCCAGAGTTGGCGATAAGACGGCTCCATGGCGACCACTTCATCGCCGGGCTCGAGCAGCGCGTGCAGGATTACGCCGTTGGCTTCGGCTGCGCCCACCGTGACGAGCACGTTTGATGGCGTAGTGTTGTATAGGCCGGCGATCAGTTCGCGCAGGCGGGCGGAACCATTGACCATGGGATAATGCAGCGGCAGTTCGCGCATGCGTTCGGTCACGCCGGGAGCTTCGAGAAGCTCTTTCACCGCGACGGGATGGACGCCGCTATCCGCGAGATTAAATTTGACGTCTTGTTCGTGCTGGCTTTGCCACTGTTCGAGATGGAAGGGAGTGAACGTCATCGAGAAGGGCCTCCTCGGGATTTGCTTTCGTCGTGCCGCTGCCGGCTTTTGAGTAGAGTGCTGGCGATTGCGATGTCTTCGATTCCCAAGCCGACTGAGCGGAAGAAAATGGGAGCGCGGCCTGTCGGCTTTTGGGCTTGGCCCGTGACTAATTGCGGAAGATCGCCGCGAATGGCGTCCGGCGTCCAACCATGATTTCGCGCCGCCAACTTCATTTCGCCTGCGACGCCCGGAGTGGTGGCGCGGTAGTCGCAATAAACGTCGAGTGCACCGAGTGATTCCGGCGCGATTTCGTGGGCGTCGGGGGCATTTGTGGTAATCGAAGTGACCAATTGGCCGGGCCGCAGCCAGCGGTGATCGATTACCGGCTTTCCGGATGAAGTGCAGAGCAAAATTACGTCGGCATGGGCGACCGCAGACTCAGCGGACTCGGCGAAGCCGATTTTCTCGCGTAGGTTGGACGGCAGATGGTCGGCGACATTCTTTTTGCGGTCAATCGTGCGCGAGTAAAGTTGAATCTGGCTCCATTGGTGAATTGCCGCAGCGTAACGGAGATGCGCGATTCCGACTTCGCCCACGCCGATGATCGCCAATCGCTTTGCGCCCGCCGGGACCAAAAATTCTAGCGCGAGCGCAGTCGTTCCGGCGGTTCGCTCGGTGGTGAGCGCTAGCGAATCGCATAGCAGAATCGGATCGCCGGTCTCGGCCGAAAACAGCACGGTCCACGCAGTCACCTTCGGACCATCTTTTCGGCCTGGGAAATATGGCGAGAGCTTGGCGCCAAATAATTTTTGCTCGCCGAGAATTCCCGGATACCAAATCACGTCTACCTCATTGTCGATAAGGCCCGCGGACTGCGGCGGCTGAACGGCTGTGCCTACAGCAAGACCCGCGAACGCCGCGCGCAATGCATCGAGGACTTCGCGCTCCGGAAGGCGCGCGTCGAAATCGCTTTGGCGCAGAACCAGCGGCTCACCGCTGCGCGCGATTTTTGTTTCAGTCATCGCTTGCATGCCCCCATTGTACGGATGGCGGCGCGGCGCAAGTCTGTGCCGGCCGCTCTGAGCTACATCGCGGAATGCATGGATTTGCCGCCGACCACCGTTCGCATGACTTTGATGTCCTTCAAGTGATCGGGATCGGCGTCGTGCGGATCTTCAGCGAGGATCACGAAGTCCGCCAGTTTTCCCGCGGTGATCGAGCCTTTCACGTTTTCGTCGTACGAAGCGTGCGCCGCGTTCATGGTGCAAACCCGCAGCGCTTCGTCCACGGTGATGCGCTGATTCGCTCCCCACACGTGCCCGCGGTAATCCTTGCGCGTCACCATGCTTTGCAGCGCCATCATCGGTTCGTATGGCCCGGGAATGTAATCGGACGCCGCGGCAACGGGAATGCCGTAGTCCAAGAAAGATTTGTGGGCGAACATCCAGCGCATTTTTTCGTCGCCGTAGTTGTCCCACTTGTCGCCGTGATAATAGACGTAGGTATAGAACGGCGTGGGAATCGCGCCGACTTTTTTGATGCGAGCGAGAAGATCCGGATTCACCAGCGAGCAATGCTCGATGCGCGGCCGATATTCCGGGTGCGCGCCCTGCGCTTTTACGCGCTCGTAGGCCTTCAAGACCATGTCAATCGCTACGTCGCCGTTGGCATGAACGCCCATTTGATAGTCGTGAGCGTTGGCGTCTTCCGCGGCGGCGTTTAATTCCTCCTGCGTTATGGTCAGCAATCCATAGTCGTTCGGGCGTCCTGCGTACGGAGTACTCATTCGCATGGTTCTTTCTAGGCACGAGCCGTCCGCGAGATATTTCACTCCGCCGATGCGCACCCATTCGTCGCCCAGTTGGCCGCGAATTCCAGCGCTTTCCAGCGCGGTGCGCATCGGCGAATATCCGATGGTCAAAATGTAAATGCGAAAGCTGAGTTCGCCGGCGTGATAGGCATCCTGATACGCGGAGAGATAGTCGGGCGGGCACTCGGCATCGGTGACCGACGTGAGCCCGGCGGCCGTCATGCGCTTCGAAATCAGCGCGACGCCGGCGCGGCGCTGCTCTTCGGTGCTGTCGGAAGGAATAATTTTGTAGAAGACTTGATTCGCTTTTTCCTCGACGCAGCCGTCGAGCTTGCCGTCGCGCTTGAGGAAGCGACCGCCGTCGGGATCGGGCGTGTCAGCGGTGACGTTGGCGAGCGCAAAGGCCGCGCTGTTGTACCAGCAGAGGTGTCCGCCGCGATGCTGAATGCGCACGGGATTATTCGGCGAGACTTCATCGAGATCTTCGCGAGTGATGCGGCGCTTCTCGCGAACTCTGACATCGTCATATTTGAAGCCGAGAACCCATTTGCCTGGTTCAGTCGCGAGCGCACGCTTTTGGATGGCCGCTTTGATTTCTTCGACGCTGCGCAGATCGCAATCGACCGAAACGAGTTCTTCGATTCCACCCCAGGCGGGATGCGAATGCGCATCGATGAATCCTGGGAGGACCGTCATTCCGCCGGCGTCGATGACCTGCGTGCGCGGCCCTTTGAGGTTCTGAATGTCGTGAGCGCTGCCGACCGCGGAGAATCGCGAATGTTTGACGGCGAAGGCTGCGGCGCGCGGCTGGCGCTCGTCAATCGTGTATATTTTTGCGTTCTCGAGAATGAGGTCGGCTTCGAGGGTGTCGGTCAGGGCTTCACGCGGGCCGACGCTCCCGAGAAGAGAACTGGCGCCGGCAGCGGCGCCGAGGAGACTGCCGAAAAATTGCCGTCGATTTTCCTTTTTCACTTTGTGCTCCCCGGCCCTTGATCGAGGGCCGCTTCGTAGTGCTTTAGTATCCGGCTGCCAATTTTTCGCGCACGCTGACGAGCTCGGGTAGATCCGGATCTGCGGTGGCCCAAAGCTTCTGCGCTTTTTCAAATTGCTGACGGGCTTGGGCGGCGTCGCCGGCATGTTCAGTTGCCAGTCCGAGCGCGTAGTAGCCGCCCGCAAAGCTTGGATCGTGCTCGATCATTTGTTTCGCGGTGAATTCCGCCAGGTCCCAATCGCCGGCGCGAATCGAGCTTTGCGCGATGGATTGCAGTTGGAGCAGCGCTTCACTCCAGGAGTCCGGCCCGGGCATGGCTCGAATGCTGGCTTCGATTTGTTTTAGCGCGGCATCGGCTTGCGGAAATTTCTGGTCGTGCAATAAAAGTTCCGCGCGCAAAATCCCGGCATTCGGCAACGCAGCGATCGAGCCGGAAGGAACGCGTTCCATTTCGCGCTCTGCCAATTCCAACTCGCTTCGCGCTTCATCCAAGTGGTTCATGGCCAGCAAAGCTCTGCCCGCCAGGGCATGGCCCGCAAGACGGCCCATGGCATGCGAACTTTTGTCGATCATTTCGCGCGAGACTTTCAGCGCCTCTTCCGGGCGGCCGCGATCCAGCAGGAAATCGGGCCACTCGCGCCGGTTGAATTCGGAGATATCCGTATAAGCGGGGAGAGAAAAAGCTTCGCGCAGCAACGGCTCCGCGGTCTTCATCTGTCCCAACGATTCGTAACACATGTCCAGCAGCGAAAGGTTGTGTGCATGATGCCAGTCGTAGACGGAGGAAATATTTTCGGTGCGGTAGTAGTTGTTTTCGAGCTCGTCGGCTTTGCGGAATTCCTCGATGGCCTCGGCGGTGCGGCCGAGCCGGCGCAATTCGTGCCCGCGCATGTGGTGCGCGTGCGGAATTGTGGGCGCCAACGCGACAAACATTCCCGTTTGCTCGAGTGCATGCTCCGTTCGCCCGAGATTCTCGAACGTGTGTGCGAGATAATGATGCGCGGCGGAATTGTCGGGAGAATATTTCAGCGCAGTTTCATAGAAAGCGATCGTGTCGACGCCACCGCCTTGGCCGTTGGCCGTGGCTTTTCCTTCGTCGGCGAAACCACGCAGGATCCAAAGCCAGGGATCGTTCGGAGTGGCGGCTAATGCGTCGCCGATCGATTTGCGCCACGCGAAATACTTCTGCATGTCCGCGTTGGGGTCCTCGAGAAAAGCGATTTGCGCGGCGCGAATTTGAATGCGCGTGCGTTCCCGTTCGCTTACGCCGGCCGATAGCGCCTCGGCTTTTTCGAAAGCCGCGCGCGCGGCTGCGTCGTCTTGCAGCTCGGTATAAACGTCGCTCAATCCGAGGTAGGCCAGCGCCAATTTTGGATCGAGGCGCAGCGCCTGATTGAATCCTCTCGCGGATTCGATCCAATCGTAGGCGTGGAGATAATCGAGGCCTTGATCGTAAAATGCCTGGGCTTGCGGCGATGATGTGGTGACTTCGTCATGCAAATTGCCGATGCCTTTTCGCAGCGAAACCGGACGCTCCAGAATTTCCTTGGGCATCCAACCGATATTTTCGTGATCGTGATGCGAGCTTTCTTGTGCGAGAGCCGGTGCGCTTGATCCTAAAAGCACGATCAAGCCGACGACGAACGCGGCGATAGAGCGCGTTGAGCTGCACGCGATTCTTTGGCGGTTTCCCGGCAACTCGCTAGCTCCTCTCCGCGATGTCCACGGCGCGCACGTAATAGCCTGCATCCAGCCGGATCGTCGGGACGCTCGGCTCTTTCACTCTCAGCCGGATCAGATACGAGCCCGGCTTTTCGGGCGTCCATGCGTGCGTCCAGAAACTCCAGGAATCCTCGCTGGTCTGATTGAGATGATCCACTGGCACGTAATCGTCCTCGGGATTGAATCGAATTTCGAGAACGCGGACGCGTTGCGAGCCGCCGCCCCAGAGAATTCCAACCACGCGATATTTAATTTTGTTATTCACGAGCCAGCGCTCGATGCGGATGGGCATGGCCGCGTGCTGGATGATTGCCGGACGAAACTCGCGCGCGAGTTCGGGAATGCCTTGCTGATGCGTGCGCGCGGCGTATTCCTGCATCTGCGACGTCGCGGGAGCGTCGTCGGAGACTAATGTGATTTCATCCACCCACTTGATGCAGGTGCAGCCGTACCATCCGGGAACTACGCAGTCGCACCGGCGCGCCGTGATCTTTCGTCAACGGCGTCCCGTTCATCTGCGTGGCCAGAAAGGCGCGTGAAGCCTTCAACTCATCCAGCGTGAAAATCCAACTGGCTCCTGGTTGAGATGTCGCCGACGTTGCCTGGTATTTATCGAAGCCAGAGATCAGCACGCGCGTAATTGCGGCGGCCTGGTTGCTGATCGGCTTCAGAACCTCGGAGATCGCCACGCCGGTCCAAGTGGCCGCGCTCATCAGCCCGAAATGAAATGCGCGAGTGTTCCCGGCGCACTCCATCAGATGAACTCCCATCGGCTGTTCCATCGCTTTGAGGCGCGTGAAAGCGAATGACGCAGGTTCGCGTCCCGGTGCGCTGAGCCGGATAGTCCAGGGCTTTCCGGCATCAAGCAGCTTCGAGGCGCGCGAGCGCAAATAAAATTTCCCCGACGGAATCACGCTGTTCTCAGGATTCAGCGTCGAGAGATCGGTATAAAGCCGTCCGTCCAATTCCTCTCCGATCGGCGTGTCCATATCCAGCGGAAGCTCTCCTGCGAATCCGACAACTCCCAGTTTTTTGCCGCCGGCGAACGGATCTTTCGCGTCGGCCGGCGAATTCATGGGCCATGCCAGGCGATCGAAACCTGCTAACACCGTGCCGCCGGCGATCAACGAAGCACGCAGTAAATTTCTGCGGCTGATCGACGAATTGATTTCACCGCTCATGCTTTCATTTCGATTTGGGCGTCTCGCGGACTACCCGGAAACCGGCAAATGATATATTCGTCGGCTTGCTCGCGGTCTTGGCGTCCGCGGGGCGATCGACGCTTCCGCCGGATAGTTCGCCGCCGCCGTTTGCTGATTCCGTCCACTCCGCGACATTGCCGCCAAGATCGAAAACCGCATCTTCTCCAGGACCGGCCGCACCGGGAAAACTGCCAACAGGCTTCAGCAGCGAGTCGGGAGCAAGACCGGCGATAAGTTCTTCTAGTTTTTGCGCATCATCGGGATTTACGGAATAACCCGCCCAGAAATCGAGGGTGTTTTCGCCGCTGCGGGCGCCATAAAGCGTCTTGGCCTCATCTTCATTCGGCAGCCGGTACGTTTCGCCTGTTTCTTTGCTCAGCCATGCGCAATAATCTTTCGCCTTTTCGTAAGTGATGCCGCTTGCCGGGAAATTTTCGGCGCCGGAATCGAATTTATACTGTTTATCGAATGCCGCGAATTGCGCGCGCGTTACTTCAAATCGCCCGACATCGAAAGCTCCGCGGCTCACCACTTCCGGAATTAAAATTGTGTTCGAGCCGGCCGCGCCGAAGCCCTTCCGGCAAGCTCGATGCCGTAGAGCGAGCCCGGACTTGCGCATCGGGTGATCCAACAGTTCCGCAAGCGGCGAGCCGTCTTTCAGAGCTTCACTCTTCGGCGCTTTCGCATGGAATAAATATTTGTCGAACCACGCCATCTCTTCGGTCGTCACGCGCAACTGATGGCTCAGCTTCATCGGAAAATGCTCTTCGCCGGGAAAAAGGATGAAGCGCACCGGCGCCTTTTGCAGGTAGTAGAGCGAGCGATAGTGCAGCCAGCCTTGTTCGGTGGGAACATTTTGGTCGATGGTGCCGTGCATGATCAGCGTGGGAGTGCGCACGCGATCGAATTTGTAGATGGGCGACTTGCGGAAATAAAGTTCGGCGTCTTCGAACGGCGATTTTCCGAAATAAAAATTGTCGAAGGCTTCACCGAATTCGGAATTCGCCCAATCGCTGACGTATTCCACATCGCCGGCGCCGACCACGGTGGCTTTGATAGCGATGCGGGATCCGCCACATTGAGCTGCGTCGAAAGGATCGCGCCATTCGACCATCCGAACGCGCCGACGCGATCCGGATCCACCAGCCCCTTCGCGATCAGGTTGTCGACGCCTTTTTCAATGTCCGGAATTTCCAGCTCGTAATATTTGCCGCAGCAGATTGATTCCGCCCACTTCGCGCCGTAGTTGGCGCTGCCGTGATAATTCGTTTCGAGAACAAATGCGCCGCGCTGCGTCAGAAATTCGCAACGTAAGCGGGATTGGCGCTCCAGGCGTCCATGTCCGCGCCCATCGGTCCGCCGTGCGTGTAAGTGATCAACGGATAGCGCTTCCCGGCCTGATAATCGTCGGGATAGTAGAGGATGCCGTCCACCTCGTCGTCGTTTGCGCCCTTCCAGTGGATGATTTCGGTTTTTGCCGTCCTCTTATTGCGGATAGCGCGCATAGACATCGACGAGCGGCGCTCGGGTTCAGCACCCTCGCGCCATCGAGCTGCGCGCGATACCATTGCCAGGGCGTGCTGGCCGTCGAATATTCGTAAACGATCGAGCGCCGTCCGTCGCCCAGCGCGAAATTGAAATAATTTCGATCGTGCTCACCTTGCAGCCACTCGCGAGACCACGTGCGCCATGCCGCGTGTAACGCGCGGGCTTGAATCGCACGCCATCCGCGAGAAACACCAAGAAGCCGTCCGGCGTCACTTCGAATCGTCTGCAGAAATCCGACGCCTTTTTCCCAGTCGAGATTCACATTGGTGGTGGCGCCGGTACCTACATCATAGAAATAAACGAGCCGCGCGAATCCACTCGGCTCCGCCATCACGTTGGAGAACGGAGCTATCGCGTAGATGCCCGAACTATCGGCCGCCCACTTGAGCACTCGGGGATGAACGTTTCCCTCGGTGAAGATCTGCTTCCGCTCGCCGGTCGAAAAGTTCCAGATCCAGACGGCAGGCGCGGTTCGCCGGTCCCATTGGTAACTCAGCTCACGACCCTCGGAGATCACCGCATATTTGCCGTCGGGGGAAAGATCGAAGTTCTCGATCCAGCGGTCGTTGTTGGTGACGCGCGTAACGTTTTTGTCCTTGATGGAAAAACGGAACAGGCGGACCGGCGCAGCATGTTCGGTGTCGTCAACCACGCGCGTGTCGTCTTTTTTCTCGTCATTCTGCGATTCAAAGAGTGAGGAGTCCTCGGCGGCGCCAAAAATAATCGAGTCGTTATCGCGCCACTCAAAATGTTTGAAGCGGAAATCCGTTGATAAGGCCGGCCACGGTTCGCCGCCGAACGGATTAATGAACCAGATGTGCTGCTTGCCCGGCGGGGAACCGGAATCAGGGAGCGCCCGCGAACTCAGGAAGGCAATCAACTTGCCGTCAGGCGACCAGCGAGGCTGCGCGACATTGTCGATCTCACGCGTCAGTTGTGTTTCATCGCTGGTGGTCATGCTTGAGAGCATGAGTTGTGTGGCCCGGGAATCCCGTTTTTTGTCGGGCACGGTTCTGACCCACAAGACCCACTTGCCGTCCGGCGAGATTCGAAATTGATCGGCAACATCAAAGAAAACCATGTCGTCGGGCGTCCAGGCTTCCGTTCCGGGCACGGGCTCCGCGGTCTTTGCGGATTGCGCGGCGCTCGGCGAGCCCCCTGCGAGCCTCCCGCAGACAAGTAGCGCCAGCAAGGCGAAAAGGGCCGGCATTTTTTGCATACGTTTCTGCATTTCGATGCTCTCCGCCGCGCGAAACTTTTGTTCCTCATTCGTTCCGGGCGGAGGGCACTAAACGATGCGCTCCCGCCTCTCAGAACCGGAGTCATGTACCGAATCAATTCCGGGAAAGCAAGCCCCGTACGTGGCCATCGCGCGGTGCGAAAGTTTTCGCTTCCGGAACTTTGCCAATCGCAAATTCCGCCAATTTCGGCTTGACAGCCATTTCCTCGATGTGTATACGGTATATCACATTTTGTGGTCAAGCCCTAAAACGGAGATCGAAACATTCTCCTCCTCGCCAGCAGCGACGGGCCGGCAACGCAGACGTAAGCAGTAGCCCGAAGCATCGCGTCCGGGGCCGTTCTGCGCGCTGGCCGCGGATCCAGCTCTCGGGTTACACCCAGCCATTCTCAGTCTCGATTCGATTTCTTTGCATTCACTTGTGAAGTGGGCACAACGATTCACTTCGTGGAGGCTCGACATGGTCAACCGTTCGTCAGCGCATTAGGGCTGCAGTGCTTCTGGTCTTCTCTGTGTTCCTATTTTGCGCGAATGCCAGTGCCCAAAACCTTGGCACCGTGCATGGACGAATCACCGATCCATCGGGCGCCGCGGTACCGGGCGCAACTGTCGAGATCGTAGGAAAAGCCACGGGAGCACGCGCACGACGCGTCGCCGATGCCGGCGGCGCGTACGAATTCGCGGACCTGAATCCGGGAACGTACACGATTCAGGTCAATCAAACCGGCTTCAAGAAGTTGGTGCGCGAGAACGTCGAGGTGCTGCGTGGCCTCCTCGACGACTGCCGATCTGCGTCTCGAAGTCGGTTCCATGAGCCAACAGGTTACGGTCGAGGCGGCGTCCGCTCCGCTGCTGAATACCTGCGACGCCACGTCCGGAAATCCGTTCAACGAGAACAGGTCAAGGATCTGCCCTTTCTCGCGCGCAACGTCGTCAGCCTGCTGAGTCTCCAACCGGGCGTGGTTTCACCGGCGAATCCGATACCGACACACTGGCGCTGGATCGACGAGCAAGATGGATAACCGCGAAGGCGTGGTGAACGGCGTTCGCGGAAACCAATCGAATATCACCGTGGACGGCGTCGACTCGAACAACTGGGAAAACCAGGGAGCCTTCAGCAGTGCGTCTGCCCCTTGACGCTCGATTCGGTGCAGGAAGTCCGCGTGACCACGAGCAACGCCAATGCTACCGACGGTACGGCTTCCGGCGGGCAAGTTGCGTTGGTTACCAAAAGCGGCTCCAACGATTTCCATGGGAACTTGCGGTGGTACTATCGCACCACCGGATTCACCGCGAACGCCTTCTTCAACAACGCCGACGGCATCGAGCGCCCCAAGCTGCTGCGAAATATCTGGGGCGGTTCGCTCGGCGGCCGCATCATCAAGAACCGCGCTTACTTTTTCCTGGACAACGAGGAGCGGCGGGATTCCAGCGCCACGACGCAAGGACCGCGCAGCGTGCCCAGCGACGCACTCAAGGATGGCGCGCTGATTTACGCCTGCGCCACTCCGTCCGATTGCGCCGGCGGCACGGTAATGGGTCAGACGGCAAGTCATCCGGTACCGGCAGGGAGCTTTGGATTGTCGCCGGCGTGATATTCAAGCGATTGACCCCGCTCATCTGGGCGTCAATCCGGCCATGATCTCCTACATGACTCTGTTTCCTTCGGGAAATGTGCCCTCTGCCGGAATCGATGGCGGCCTGAGCTTCTCCGGTTTTCGATTTAACGCCCCGGCAGACCTGGCCAGCAACGTCTACATTGCCCGGCTCGATTTCAATCTCACCCAGGATGGGCGCCATTCCATATTCTTAAGGGGCAACCTGATCGGTGCAAGCGATACGCTGGTGCCAGCGCAATTCCCCGGCAAGGGCCTGCGCAACAATTGCTGAACAACAGCCGCGGCATGGCCATCCAGTATCAAGGGCAACTGAGTGCGACGCTCACCAACACATTTCGCTACGGCTTTACGCGCGCCGGTGTGGCATTCAGCGGCGCTACGGGGCCCACCTTCGGCTCGAGAGATTTCGATTCGATTGTAAATTTCGGAGCTCGGCCGAATAGCGCGCGGATCCCTGTAAATGAATTCAACGATTCGCTGGCTTGGGCGCACGGAAAACACACTCTGGCGTTCGGCGGTTTGGTCCGCTTCCTGCAGATCCAGCGCGTGGACGCCTCCGCCTCCTTTCCGTCGTTCACCATCAACCAAGGCACGTGCCCGAATCTCTGCGCGGATGCTTTTGACAACGTGACCAGCGTTCTGAACGATCCTATGCCGGTTTCTGCGCAGTTTTTCACCGAGCCCTTCATGACCTTGACCGGCTCCATCACGACGGCGAGTGAAACGCTTTTCTCCAACCCTCACACGCAACAGTTTCTCCCGGGCGGCACAATCAACAAGCGCACCACCGCAGAACACGATTTCGAGGTATTCGTCCAAGATTCCTGGCGCATGCGCAGCAACCTAACGGTGACCGCAGGACTGCGGTACGAGTACGAAACTCCCCCTTGGGAAATCCATGGATTCGAGGTCGCCCCGACCACCGACCTCGACACTTGGTTTTTCGACCGTGTGGCTAACATGAATGCAGGGAAAGCCTCGAATCTCTCGCCTGCGCTGAGCTGGGGTCTTGCCGGACGCGCCAACGGAAAGCCTTCTTGGTACAACCCGGACTACAAGAACTTTGCGCCCCGCCTGGCTATTGCCTGGAGCCCCGGTTACAGCGACGGCGTTCTTTCAAAACTTTTCGGGGGGCCAGGCAAGAGTTCGATTCGCGCCGGCTTTGGAATGTACTACGACAGAATCGGTCAGCCCATCGCACTTGATAGCGACAAGTTCGGCTCGCCCGGCGTCAGTACCACGATTGCCGATGGCACATCTCCCTTCGGGCTTGCCGACGCGCCACGGTTCTCAGGGACGTGCACTCTCACCGGTTGCTCCGGTCTCCCCGACGTCAGTCAGTTCGTGCCGATACCGACGAGCGCGGCGCTTCCGTTTACACCGTCCTCGACGTTCAGCAATTTCGGGTTCTTCGTCGATCCTCATTTGCGAACACCTTACACCATGGGTTTCTCGCTCAGCTACGAGCGCGAATTGCCGGAAAGATGAGTCTGGAAGTCGCGTATATCGGAACTTTGGGACGCAGGCTAACTGCCAAGGGCGACTACGCGCAGTATCTCAATATCAAGGATCCGTCCTCGGGAATGAGTCTGTGGCAGGCGGAAGACAAGCTTGCCGCGGTGATCGGTCCAAACTATTTCCAACCGAAAGTGGACCCCACAAATCTTGCGGCACTGTCGACGATTCCGAGCGTTCCTTTTTACACGAACATGATGCCAGGCATGCCGCAAGACATGGCGCTGGCTACCGGAAATCCGGGCTACGGGACGCTCACGCCTACGCAGGCGTATTACGCCTATCAGCTCC
Source organism: uncultured Acidobacteriota bacterium (assembly GCA_963792515.1). Classification (GTDB taxonomy): domain Bacteria; phylum Acidobacteriota; class Terriglobia; order Acidiferrales; family UBA7541; genus Palsa-147. The sequence continues at coordinate 271,667 of CAWBWG010000014.1, forward strand.
TGACATTTAAGGGCGGGCCGAGTTGGGCCTGCGGCATTGCTGTCGCCGACCGATTCCCGAACTTCGGCCTACCGTCTCCCTGGAATTCGACTGTCGATCCTAACGGGCAGGGCTTCGTGGTGTTGGATCCGCAGTTCACTTCACTCGGCGGATGGACGAATTGGGGATGGTCGAGTTATCACAGTTTGCAGGTGTCCGTTCATAAGAATGTTGGCCCGGCGATTTTCACCGCGAGCTATGTACTCTCGAAGGCCATCGACAACGACTCGTCCGCGGAGAACGCCGATGTGGGCGGCGACTACGGCAGCCTCGTCGGACTCATTCAGGACCCGTTTGATCTGGGCCTGAACCGCTCGGTCTCGGATTTCGATGTGCGACACAATTTCAACGGGAACTTCCTCGTGCGGCTGCCATTTGGTCACGGACAGCGGTATGCCTCGAATGTAGGCGGCGCTCTGAATGCCCTGATCGGCGGATGGGAAATTTCCGGATTGGCGCGCTGGCGCTCGGGCTTCCCGTTGACCGTCGGAAACGGATTTAATTATCCGACCAACTGGCAGCGGTTTGCTCTCGGGACTCTCACTCAACCAGTATCGACCAGTCTGACCAGGAACGGGGCAGGAGGCACCGGCCCGAATATATTCTCTGATCCTCAATCGGTTTTGGACAATGCCTTCGCATTCACTCTTCCCGGATTCGGAGGCACTCGTAACGCGATTCGCGGGCCGGGATACTTCAGTACGGATGCCGGCGTCTATAAGAGCTTCGTGCTGCCCTGGGGCCAGGAGAGACAACGGCTGCAGTTCCGAGTGACAGCGTTTAACGTATTCAACAACGTGAACTTCAGCGCAGGCGCCCCATTTGCGCCGGGAAACGTATCTGGCTGGAATGGCCTTACTCTCGATCCCACTTCGCCGGCTACATTCGGCCAAATCACCCAGACCGCTGGGCCACGCGGTGGCGCTCGGGAAATGGAGATGGCTTTGCGGTACGAGTTCTAGGGAATCCCACCCCGGATCATGGAAGGGCGGCGCTTGCTCCGAAGCTCCGCCCTTTCATGCAAACACAACCCATCTCCGGGGCGAGCCATAACAGTCACGAGGCAACAAGAAAAATTTTGAACGCTGAGTCGCGCTTTGTATAGTGCGTGCGGATTGGGGAGACTCATGGCTTGCTCTTGGGCGGCGCTTCGATGCGTAAATCCACATCCTTGAGACCGAGGCGTCTCGCGTTCCTCCACCCACTTGCCTGCGGCGTTGTCGCTCTAATTCTCCAGGCCAGCTTCGCCATCCCGGTTGCCGCGCAAGTTCCCTCTCCGGATTCTACGTTGGGATTTCACGTCGGCGAAGATCGCAAGCTGGCCGACTGGCAACAAGTGCTCGATTACTTTCAGAAAGTTGCCGCGGCCGTGCCCGACCGCGTCAAGTTCGAAGAGGTCGGCAAAACCACGTTGGGGAAGCCGTTCGTCGTGCTGACCGTTTCTTCCGCCGACAATCTCAAAAATCTGGATCGCTATCTCGAAATCCAGCGGCGCCTGGCCGATCCGCGCGGGCTCACGGATGCAGAAGCCGAGGCACTCATCGCGCAAGGCCGCGCCGTGGTCCTGATTACCTGCACCGTGCATTCCAACGAAGTGGCCTCCACGCAAACCGCGATGGAATATGTTTATAGACTGCTATCCGAAGACACCCCCGAACATCGCTCGATTCTCTCCAACGTAATTTTTCTCCTCATCCCCTCGCTCAATCCCGACGGTCAGGACATGGTGGTGAAGTGGTACCGCAAATACGTGGGCACGCCGTACGAGGGCCAAGAAATGCCCGAGCTCTACCAGCCGTATGTTGGTCACGACGACAATCGCGACTGGTACATGTTCACGCAGGTCGAATCGCGCTTGACCGTCGGTAAAGTTCAAAATGTCTGGCATCCGCAAGTGGTTTACGACGTGCACCAAATGGATCCCAACGCCGCGCGTCTTTTTGTGCCGCCTTTCCTCGATCCGGTTGATCCGAATATCGATCCGTTAGTCGTACAGGAAACGAATTGGCTCGGCACATCGATGGCCAACGCTCTAGCCGCAGCCGGCAAGAAGGGAATCGCGATCCACGCGATCTATGATGAGTGGTCGCCGTCGCGCCACTATCAGGCCTATCACGCCGGGCTGCGCTTGCTGACCGAATCTGCCTCCGCGCGGATGGCTTCGCCGATCACCGTTCCTTTTGCCGCGCTCGAGACCCACGATCCCGGCTACAACGCCCAGGGACGAAGCTGGAATTTTCCCGATCCATGGATGGGCGGTGAATGGCATTTGCGCGACATCGTCGATTATCAGCTGATCGCCTATGAAGCTTGCCTTTACGGCGTGGCGCAAAATCGCGAAATGGTTCTGCGGAATTTTTATCGCATCGGAAAGAATGCCGTGGAATGGAAAGGTTCGCCATTTGCATTCGTGATCCCGCCGAGGCAAAAAGATGTGCCGGCAGCAATCAAGATGCTGGATACGCTGAAATTTGGAATGGTGGAAATTTATCGAGCCAAAGAGAAATTCACGGCCGATGAAATCGAATATCCGGCGGGAAGCTACGTAATTCCGATTGCGCAGCCTTATGGCCATTACGCCAAGACGTTGCTCGAGAGGCAGCGCTATCCCGACTTGCGCGAATTTCCCGGAGGGCCGCCGAAGCGCCCGTACGACACTACCGCGCAGACTTTGCCGCTATTGATGGGGGTTACTGCCGCTCAGATTGCGGCGCCGTTCAAAGCCGACCTCGAGAAGCTGGAAAAAATTGAGCTGCCTGCTGGGAAGGCGGAGCCGCGGCGTAAACACTATTTACTGAGCCCGGATTCCAACAATGCGTACCTCGCCGTAAATCGTTTGCTCAAGGCAGGAGCGCACGTCGCACGCAGCAAAAAACCGATACAGGATGGCGGCATCGACTTTCCAGCAGGCACTTTTGTGATTCGCTCGGCTAATGTGCAGGATTACACCGCGCTCGGCGTGGATTTCTACGCATCGGATTTGCCGCTTGGCGATGCCGTTCCGCTGCGCCAGCCTCGCGTGGCGCTTTACAAAAGTCATATCCCGATCATCGACGAGGGCTGGACGCGCTGGCTCCTGGAACAGTACGAATTTCCGTACACTAGTATTCAAGACAGTGACATTCGCGCCGGAAATTTGAATGCGCGATTCGACGTTATCGTAATTCCCAATGAAAGCGTGCTCGCTATCGTTGACGGCCTGCCTCACGGGCCGCACATCGAAGGACAGACGGTGGCTCCGGAGCTAGCAATTCCACCGGGGCTTCCTGAGATTGCCGAGCCTGAAGAATTCACGGGCGGCCTTGGCGACGCGGGCGTTGCAAATCTTCGTTCCTTCGTGCTGCAGGGCGGGGAACTGGTCACGCTGAACCGTGCGTCCGATTTTGCCATCGAGAAACTAAGTGTCGGAGCGCGCAACGTCCTGAAGGCCATTCCGTCTCAAGATTTTTTTGGCCCTGGCTCGATTCTGAGCATTCGCATCGATCCGAATCATCCATTGGGCTACGGCATGGAGAGCGAAAGCGCCGCATGGTTTGAGCGCGGCTCAGCCTTCGCGCCATCGTTTCTGTCCTCGGAGGCGCCGGCCGCGGCGACAATCGCGCGCTATCCCAATGGCAATCCGCTGATGTCGGGCTGGCTGCTGGGCGGCGACCTCATCCAGAATCAAGGGGCGTTGATGGATGCTCCGCTGGGGCGCGGCGATGTGGTGATGTTTGGATTCTCGCCGCAGTATCGCGGCCAGTCGTACGGCACTTACAAGATGCTCTTCAACGCGCTTTTCTATTTCGAGTTGCGCTGACTACTCCAGGCAATCGTTCAGCGCGCTGCTGATATTGTTCAGGCCGGGCGCGAGTTTTTCCGTCGGTTCCCAGCCATAGCCCAAACGGAAATATCGATCGCTCAGCTCGAACCAGTGACCCGGTCCAACGTACGTGGAATATTTGTCCATCAAGTGCTCGTAGAACATCGCAACGTTGATCGCAAGGCCGTCGCGCATCCGCGGCAGGCTGACTACGCCGCCTTGCGGCGCAACCCACTCGAGATGCTTCTCGTTTTCCATCCAATCGACGACCACCCGGTAGTTCGTCTCCACGCGACGGCGAATATCGGCCAGCAATTTTTCTCGATCGCTCAACACTCGCCGCGCAATCTCTTCGTCCACCACCGAGTTGCAGATAAAAATTTGCTCCTTGGCGGCAAGGAAAAGCTCCTGCAATTCGGGATTCCGGCAGACGATCCAGCCCATGCGGATTCCCGGAAGGCCGAATGCTTTCGATAGCGACGAAACCGAGATCGCGCTGGTGCTGATTGAGGCGGCGAGCGGCGGGCACGCGCCACGATGGAGATCGCGGTAGGTTTCATCTACCAGCAGAAAACATTTGTGGCGTTCCACTAATTCGATCAGCGCCCTGAGTTTCTCCTCGCTCAAAACCACTCCGGTCGGATTGTGAGGGTAAGTAACGCTCACCAATCGCGTCCCGGCGGCAAGCTGCGACTCTACCTCGCCCAAATTCAACTCGAACTTATGCTCAAATTTCAGATCCAAATATTTCAGCGTGCAGCGCAGAACGCGCGGGGTGCTGATATTCGTCGCATAATTTGGCCGCACCACCAGCAGCGAGGAGTACGCCTCCAAGAGCGAAGAATTGACGATGAACAGCGCCGCCGCCGCTCCTGGAACAACGAGCACATCTTCGGCGCATGCTCCACCGCTCGAAGCCGCGATCAGTTCTCGTAATTCAGCGTTCCCGCGGTGCTCTCCATAGCAGAGAATCAGCGGATCGAGATCGCGCGCCCAATCGCCGAGGCGCGCGTCCCACACCGAACTCTCGGAGAGATTGCACTCGATCGAGCCGTAGCCCATTTCCTCGGGGGATTCGATTTCGATGGGCATGCGCAGATATCGCATCGTCGTGTTTGGGGTTCCTTCCCGGTGCCAGCGCGCGGCGGCTGTCGGTAAAGAGCCGCGCCCGCAAGCTCCGTCGACAATATATCACACGTTGACTTTGACTAGGCTCCGCGCTAACGTGCTCCACGAATTCAACCTCCATCCGGTGAAACGGATCACTTTTTGAAGTCCAAGACCCTCGTTGCTGCGCTCGCGGCGCTTTTCCTGGCTGCGGCTCTCAGTTTCGGCCAGCGTCTCGGTTGGTATTCGCTCTCCCCGGTTATCCTGGCCGTAACCCGTTGGCTGGCCATCGCGCTTTTTGCCGCGTATGCCACGCAAAGGCGATCACTCACGCCATGGATTCTTCTCGGCATGGTAGCCGGAGTGGAATTCGGCCACGATTGGCCGGCGGCGGCGCTAAATCTGCAAGTTTTAGGGACCATCTTTCTTCGACTGATTAAAGTGATCATTGCGCCGCTGCTCTTCGGCACTCTGGTGGTGGGAATTGCGGGGCATGCCGATTTGAAAAAAGTCGGCCGGATGGGAATCAAGGCGCTCGTTTATTTCGAAATTGTTTCGACGCTCGCGCTGATCATCGGATTCGTCGCCATCAACATCAGCCGAGCTGGAGAAGGAGTGCAGCTTCCGGCCGGGGTGGCCGCGCAATCGCTGAATGTCGCGCCGCATACTGCAAAGGAAATTATCACCAATATTTTTCCTGAAAATATCGCCAAGTCCGTGGCCGAAGGCGAAGTGCTGCAAGTGGTGGTCTTCAGTATTCTGTTTGGCCTGGCGCTGGCGATGGTGCCCGAGGCAAAACGCCGCCCGCTGCTGAATTTCTGTGAAAGCCTCGCGGATACGATGTTCAAGTTCACGAATCTGGTGATGCTGCTCGCGCCCATCGGCGTTTTCGGGGCGATCGCTTACACCGTCGGGCACCTCGGCCTGGGCGTGCTGATGCCATTGCTGAAGCTGCTGGCCACTATGTATGTTGCGCTCACCGTTTTCATTTTCGCCGTGTTGCTTCCGATTGCATTATTTGTGGGAGTGCCGATGCGGCGATTCCTGCGCGCCGTCGCCGAACCGGTGACGATTGCCTTCGCTACGGCCAGCTCGGAAGCAGCATTGCCGCGCGCCATGGAAGAAATGGAATCACTCGGCGTGCCGCGAGAAACCGTGGCGTTCGTCCTGCCCACCGGCTACAGCTTCAATCTTGATGGATCGAGCCTCTATCAATCGCTGGCATTGATTTTCGTGGCGCAGGCGGCGGGGATTCATTTGAGCGCGGGGCAGCAAATCGTGATGCTTTTCACGCTGCTGGTTAGCAGCAAAGGTGTTGCGGGTGTGGCGCGCGCGTCGCTCGTGATCGTGCTGGCGACTGCGACCAGTTTTCATTTGCCGCTCGAGCCGGTTTTTCTCCTCTTCGGCATCGATCAGTTGATGGACATGGCGCGCACCGGCGTAAACGTCCTGGGAAATTGTCTGGCCACTTTCGTCATTGCCAGATGGGAAGGCGAAATAGGCGCGGCGCACTCCAGCCAAGCTCACAGCGAAATATAAATCCGGTAGAAAATCGATGATGCGGCGGGCGCTCAACGCTGGCGCGACGGACTAATAGCACGAGTGAAAACTAATTTGGTTTGGCGGGAGTTGCCGAGGCCTGCTGGTTCTTGGCCAGCAGCGCGGCGAAGCGCGGATCGCTATGCAGCGATTGCAAATCAGCGTTCTTCTCGATTTCCTGACGATAATCGGGCTTGAGGTGGTGGTCTACGGCGAATTGCAGATTCGTAAAAGCCTCGTCGCGCTTGCCCTGAACGGCCAGAACGCAGGCGAGATAGTAGGCCGTTTCGGCGGTGAGCGGATGATCGTCGCCGAGGGCGCGGCGGCGGCCAGCGAGCGCGTCGCGGTAAACTTTTTCGGCTTCCGGATAGCGCTTCTCGCCCCTCAAAATCGTGCCCAGGCTGTAGAGGGTCACCAAGGTATCGGAATGATCGGGGCCGAGTGCGCGGCGCTCGATCTCGAGAGTTTGCTGCACGAGTTTTTCGGCTTCGGCGTTCTGCCCTTCAATTTGCAGCAGCTCGGCGAGATTCCCCGTGGTCACTAGAGTGGAGCGATGTTCCGGCCCGAGCGCCTTCATTTTTACGGCCAGCGTATCCCGCAGCAATTTTTCCGCTTCGGGATAGCGCTTCTCGTTGGTCAGCACTTGCGCGAGATTGCCCATGGTCATTAACGTGAGTGGATGCTCGGGGCCCTGCACGCGGAGTTTGATTTCCAGCGAATCGCGATAGACCTTTTCAGCCTCGGTCCAGCGCTCCTCTTGCGCCAGGATGGCACCCAGATTATTCGCGGCTCCGAGCGTTTCAGGATTGTCAGCACCCAGGTGCTGCTTGTCATCTTCGTAGATTTCTCGAAACTCCTTTTCGGCTTCGGGAAATTTCGCTTCGTAGGCCAAGTCGATGGCCAAGTGCTGCTTGGCGATTTGGGCCGTCTCGTCCTGCGCGCCGAATTCGCGCGTGGCGACTTCGAGAGTTTCGCGGCTCAATTTTTCGGCTTCGGGGAAGCGGCCTTCTTCGTTGTAGATCAGCGCAAGCTGGCCCTCGGAAAAGAGGGTGTCGCGATCCTTGGGGCCAAACGCGCTGCGCCGCAGCTCGAGCGCCTCGCTGCTCAGCTTCTCGGCCTCCGGGTAGTGGCTGTCCTCGTCGAGAACGAAGGCGACCTGCGACATTGACTCGAGCGTGTCGCGGTTCTTTGGGCCGAGCGTGGCGCGGCGAATTTCCCAGGCGCGGCGATAGAGCGTTTCGGATTTCGAGTAAAGGCCCAGGCTGTCGTAAACCTTGCCCATTACGTGCATCATCTGCGCTTGCAACTCGGGATCTTTGGCCAAGCCGGTGTCGATTTCTTTTGAGGCTTTATCGAGAATTTCGCGCGCGCGAACGTCGTTGCCGCGGGCTTCGCTGGGATTGGAGACCTTGAACATGTTGGTCATGAACTGCGTCACGCGATCGGCGCGATCGCGCTCGCGGCGGATGCGCCGCAGTTCGAGCGTTTGCGCCACCGCGCCGGCTACCAGCAGGATCACCGCGCTGGCAGCCACCACGACGGCCACGCGATGTCTGCGGACATATTTGCGCGCGCGATACCCGAAGCTTGCGGGACGCGCCACGACCGGCTCGTTCCGTAGATAGCGGCCGATATCCGCGGCCAATTCCGCGGGAGTGGAATAGCGGCGCGCGCGTTCTTTCTCCAGGCACTTGAGGGTAATCGCGTCGAGATCGCCGCGGACTTGGCGCACCAGCACCGGCGGGTCGACGCTGCGGTTTTGTGCGGTGATGCTGGATTGATCGCCCTTCGTGCGCAGCTTGGTGCTGGGCCGCTCGACATCCTCCTCGCGGAGCCGGCTGCGAAATTGATCGGGCGGAGTTTTGGTGAAATCGAGCGGCAGCTCGCCGACGAGCAATTGATAGAGGATGACGCCGAGCGAATAGACGTCGGTGCGCGTGTCCACGTCCACACCCGCGGAATTCGCTTGTTCGGGGCTCATGTACGCGGGCGTTCCGACGATGGTGCCGAGCTGCGTATAGAGGGTGTCGAGCGTGAGCCGCTGCGCTGTCGCTTTGGCCACGCCGAAATCGATAATTTGCGGCACCGGCTTGCCGTCCACTTCGCTTACCAGAATATTCGACGGCTTCAGATCGCGATGCAGGATCGCTTTCTGGTGCGCGTGCTGCACTCCTTCGCAGACGCGGATGAAAAGTTCGAGGCGCTCCTGAGTGGTGAGTTTGTGCGTGTCGCAGTAGGTGGTGATGGGTACGCCGGTGACGTACTCCATTACGAAGTACGGCCGGCCTTGGGGAGTGGAGCCGGCGTCGAAAACTTTGGCGATTGCGGGATGATCCATGAGCGCGAGGGCTTGGCGCTCGGATTCGAAGCGCGCGACGACTTCGCGCGTGTCCATGCCGGCCTTGATTAATTTCAGCGCTACGCGCCGGCGCACAGGCTGCTTTTGCTCGGCCAGCCAGACTTCGCCCATGCCGCCTTCGCCGACCATTTCTAGCAGCCGGTAAGGGCCGATGACCGCGCCGGTCACGGATTCGCCGAGATCGATTGTGCGCGTGACGATTTGCGACTCGGGAGTAATCGGCGCGGTAGGCCCGTCGCCGCCTAAGCCGCGAGGATCGCGAGGTTCACCCGGTCCAGTTTCATCAGGAGGCACGCGGAATCACCTTCATAGAAGTGGACGGAAGTGTAGCGCAAAGGGCAGCGCGAGCCTAGCCGCGCGCCCGTGCGAACAACTTCTCGAGGAGCCAATCGTGCTGAACGAAGACTGGTAGCACAGGCACTCTTGCCTGTGTATATCTTAGCGTTTCGCGAAGGATGCTCATGGGTGCGTTGTCAGTTACAGCGGACACAGGCAGGAGTGCCTGTGCTACTTGGCTCGCCGGGTAGTTCGATGTGGCTTACGGTTGGAATTTGGGGAATAATTTGCCGGGCTATCGGGATTGAGTGCGTGCGGGTGGTCTGAGCTTAAAGGAGAGACTCTACATTTGAATCCTACATTTGATTCGCGGGATGGGGCGTTGGGTGAGATGCAGAAGGATTCTTCGCGGCGGCGATTTCTGCAGATTGGTTCGGGTGGGGCGCTGGCGGGTTTAGTTGCGATGGCTGGATTTGAGATTGCGGCGCCGCGGGAGGTGTTGGCGCAGAGCAAACTTACTCCTGATGCGGCGTTGCAGGAATTGATGGATGGCAATAAGCGGTACGCATCGGGGCGCATGACTTCATTCGAGCAGGATCTCGCGATGCTGAAGCAGAATACTGTCGAGAAGCAGGAGCCATTTGCGTCCGTGCTTTCTTGTGCGGATTCGCGCGTGCCGGTCGAACTAATTTTCGATCAGACTATCGGGCACATTTTTGTGAATCGCGTGGCAGGAAATATTCTAACGCCGGAAATTATTGGGAGTATCGAATATGGGGCCGCGGTTTTGGGAACCAAAGTGATTTTAGTGATGGGCCACGGCAGTTGCGGAGCGGTGAAGGCGACGATTTACGGGAAGGAAGTGCCGGGGCAAATCAGTTCGCTTTATGCGCATATTCAGCCGGCTGTGGATCAGGCTGGACATGATCTCGAGCCGGTGATTAAGGCGAACGCCAAGATTCAGGCGGCGTTGTTGCGGGAATCCTCTCCTGTGATTTCAGGGCAGCTGAAAGAAGGCAAGGTGAAGGTTGTTGCCGCGTATTACGACATTGCGAGTGGGAATGTGACGGTGTTGGAGTGAGCGTGGCGGATTTTTAGCGAGGGATTGGCTCTGTTGACGTCGTGCGCATTCACGAGGCGGATGGAACGTCAAAAAAATGCTGGATCGCGTTACGTCGACGCAAATAGGCCACATTTTCGCACGCGTTACACGTGCGGGCGAGGCAAGCCGTCGCCCCTACGCGGAGAAATTCAACGGCTTCGGAGGAAGTCAACATAGCCAGATGGCTTCGGAAAATTGTCTGCAGTGTGCAATTCGAAGGAAAAACCTAGAGCTACTGCGAGCCGGTAGTGAACCCCGGCCCCTACGACGACCGCTAAAATTGGCGCACTATGCGCGATTGAAGATGCTGAGCTGAAGCTCACCGCTATGAATTCTTCGCTTCGGTGTAGGCTTCGTCGCCGGCGTCCATCACGTCCTGGATTTCGTCCTTGGCCATGCTTACGAGCTTGTCGGCGCGGCGCTTCGCACTGGTCGTTGCGCGGCGAACTTTGCCACGAACGTTATCGACTTCATCGTTGAAGCGGCCGGAGATTTCCGATCGCAATTCGTCGCCGGATTGCGGCGCGAGTAGCAGGGCTGCGGCGGCGCCTACTCCCAGGCCTACGATAAATGTGAGGATCGTTCCGGACGTGCTGGGTCGATTCATCGACGTCTCCTTGAATTGCCGGAATTCGTATCCCGCTAACTTTAGCAACGTGTGTCAAGGCGCGGCTATCAAGGGAAGCGTGTAGTTTGTGGGCGAAGTTACCGCATCGAGGCGGTTTTTCCTTACGGCTCGTGCGCTGGTTGTGGCTAGACGGTGAGTCCCGGCATACCCGTTTGGCTTCGCTCAGGGCAAGAAGCGCGGGGCCTACGATCCTGCGGCAGATCGGTTCGGCTTCTTCTGGTCGGGTTCCTTGGGGATGGTGTCGGCTTTGTCGGCTTCGATGGTGACTTCTACTTGCGCGCCTTTTATCAGGCGAACGTCGTTACCCTGCGCATCTTGCAAAGTATTTTCTACGCGAATTTCGCGATAAAGTTCCTCGGCGCCTTCGACGGCAATCTGCGCCTTTTCCGGCTCATGCGCGCCCAACGGAGGAATAATCTTTTCGACCGTGCCGGGGAGGGTGACCGCGGGCTTTTCGGATTTGCGGTTTTCGTTCTTCTCGGACTTTGGGTCCTTAGACGTATCGCTCATTGCGCGTGCTCCGCCAAGATATAAACGTCGGTCTGGGAATAACTTAAATCCAACTCAATTATTACTAGATGCCGTGGCATAAAACAACGGGTTCGTACGGAGCACTCGGTCACGTCGCCCCGCGTGCGATTTGCCTGGAAGAGGGGGGCCAGCCCCGCCGCTCTTTCGAGCGGCGGAGCCAGCATCAGGGGAGATTGGGCGGGATGCGCCCGGCCCGCGAGCCGGGCGCGCCGTATTAGAGGAGATCGATGTAGCTCACCACGTAGAAATCATCCGGATAGTAGACAACGATGAAGCCATCCCAGAATCCCACCACGCAGCCTTCCGGAATCGGCGGCAGCAATCCGATTACTTCCACCGGCACCGGCTGAATCAGCGTGACGCTTTCTTGCGGGATGAATCCGCCCACGCGAATGCTTGGCCGGTGGGAGCGATCGACGGAACGGATCTGCGTGTCGAAGTGCTGCTTTAGCGTCGTTTTATCTTGCGAGCGGAACGAATAGTGAACGTTCTGCTGTGCATGAACGCTCTTCTTGTTTTGGTCGTTGTGATTCTGGGTCATCTTGTTGTCTTGTTTCTGTTGTTGCGGCTTGGGCTGCTTCTCCGGCTTGGGCTTCTCTTCATTATTGTTGGCCGGACGGTTGGGAGGATTCTCTTCCTGCCGCGGTTTCTCTTCCGGCTTGGCCGGCGGTTTGGCGTCGGGTTCATGAGCCGGCGGCTTCGCTGACGGATCTTGCGGCTTGGCCGGCTTCTCGGGCGGTTTCTCCGGCGGTTTTTCCTGGTCTTGTGGAATGGTTAGAAAAGCAGACGATGTGGGCCGGGCATGCGCGAACGATCGACCTGCGGAAAATGCGGGACCTGCGGCAAATGCGGCTGCGAGAGAAACGGTAATAATTGGGACCAGTTTCTTCTTCATGATCTTGTGTCCTCCTTATTTGCCTGTTACGTGGCCCTTTTCTCTGTGCTGTGCGAGTGCTGGTGCGTTTAAGTTCCGCGAAGCTGCGAAACGGGACGTCGATCACAGCCGCAATTAACCCGCGGAGTGTAGAAGGAGGGGTGCAAATGGTCGATTCGGCCTTCGCTGTATACGTTTAAGGAAGCGCCTGTAGGCCCATGTAGCGATGCCCTTTAGGGTTGCGGAGCTTTGGTTTCGTTTCGGTTTCATGGCGGGGCGCTTTAGCGCAGCACCTTTGTTTTTTCGTGATTGGGCAAATCCTCGAATCGCAATTTACGAACTCCACGATCGCGCTGTTCTCGGCAATTACAGGCTGCTGCGCTAAAGCGCACCACTACGAGCAAGCCTTCCTGCGAAATTTATTTGCTCCAAAACTCAAGGGAACCTTTGCGGACATTTACAGCTTTCCGTGGATGGTTGCACCGCGGCGCGGCACGTACCCTAGCCTTCGCGGCGCAAAACAGAAATCAGGACGCTGCAATCTGAGGGAGGCTCACGATGGAACAGAACTCACTGCGCGAACTTTATATCGATGAATTGAAGGATCTGTACAGCGCCGAGACGCAGTTGCTCAAGGCGATACCGAAGATGGCCAAGGCGTCCGCGTCCGAAGAACTGCGCAAGGGCTTCGAGGCGCATCTGGAGCAGACGCGCGAGCACGTCAACCGCCTCGAAAAGGTCTTCGGCAACCTCGGAGAACGGCCCAAAGGAAAAAAGTGCAAGGGCATGGAGGGGCTTATTGCAGAGGGCGGGGAAATGATCGAGGAGCACGACGAATCTGAAATGCGTGATGCCGGACTGATTTCCGCGGCGCAGCGCGTGGAGCATTACGAAATCGCCGGCTACGGCTGCGTGAAGACGTACGCGGCGTTGCTAGGCGACCACGAAGCGGTGAACTTGTTGGAGCAAACGCTCCAAGAAGAAAAAGAAACGGATCAGAAGCTTACCCTGCTCGCCGAAAAAATTAACGTGGAAGCAGCCGGCGAAGGGGAGGAAGTGGAGGAAACGTCGCGGCTGGTGGGGCGCGGCAAAACGAAAGCGGCCCGCGCTTAGGTTTTGCTGCACAGGCGGATTGCCCGCCTAGCTGCCAAGAAAATCAGGGTTCGAAATTGTGGAAGGGAAGCAAATTAAAAGACAAAAGGAGACACACCATGGCTGGAGAAGCGACCAAGAAGGAACGCGAGTACGGAGATCCGAATAATCCGGGGCGCGGTCAAGCGCCGGAAATTCAACAGGAAGATCCCAACAAGCAGGATCCCAACAAGCGCAACAAGCCCGATCAATATAACCAGGGCGGCGGCATGCCCCCAACCGAGCAGGCTGCCGGAAAGCAGGGCGGCCAGGGCATGAAGACGGGTCATGAAGATCCACGCTCCGGTTCCGGCCAGCACCAAAATCAGCCGCAAGGCGGCCAGCAGCAAGGAAACGAGCAAAAAGGCAACCAGGGCGGGCAACAAGGCCAGAAGAACAACCCGCAGCAGCAGGGCGGTCAGCATTCGGGCCAGCACGAAGGCTCGGATCGCGGGCGCGACAATAAGTCCACCAGCGAGACCGATGACCGCGGCGTAAAACAAGGCCAACAGAAGCACTAGTCAGGACGAGCGGCCGTGGCGCCGAAAGGCGCCACGGCGCTTTTCGTGCTTTTCGTAGGGGAGGGTTCTTTAGACCCTCCCGCATTTCGGCCCCGCAGTTTTGAAATTTGAAGGCGTAAAGAAAAACAGGAGAAATAATGAAAAAAAACCTCGTGCGATCGCTGCTCCCGTTCGCCTCGCTGCTTTTAGGCGCGTCGCTGCTGGCCGCTCCGGCTCCGCGTTACCAGGATCAGCAGCAACCGGCTCCCGACAACACGAAATCCAACAAAGACCAAAATCCGCCCACTGCGGATCAACAGAAAATGAATTCCGAGGACCGCGCGATCACGCAAAAAATTCGCAAGGCCATTCACGACGACACGACTCTTTCCACTTACGCCCACAACATCAAAGTGATCACCCGCGACGGCAAAGTGACTTTGCGCGGACCGGTTCGGTCTGAAGACGAGAAGAGCGCGTTGCAGGCCAAGGCCGAAGCAGTGGCCGGAGCGGAAAACGTGACCAACAAACTCAGCATCGCGGCTGCGAAGTAGCACGGATCAAATTCAGATTCTCAAATCGCATTCCATCGAAAAGGAGAAATGCTAATGGCGGAAAATAAAAAAGTCGCGGTCTTCGGAATTTATTCCACGCGTACAGCGGTCGAGAACGCGGCTAGCGCGTTGGCCAGCGGCGGATTCCCGGTGGCGGATATTTCGGTGCTGTTGCCGGAGAGTTTGGGCGCCAAGGATATGGGAACGGAGAAGGCCACTAAGGCTCCGGAAGGCGCCGCAGCGGGCGTCACCACAGGAGGCGTGATCGGTGGAGCGTTGGGCGTGCTGGCAGGCGTCGGTCTGCTGGCGATTCCTGGGCTTGGCCCATTCATCGCGGCGGGTCCGATCGTTGCAGGGCTAGCCGGACTGGGCGTTGGCGGAGCGGTCGGTGGATTTACGGGCGCATTGATTGGCATGGGCATTCCTGAATTCGAGGCCAAGCGCTACGAGGGCCGGCTGAAGAAGGGCGGCATTCTTCTCTCGGTGCACTGCGATACCTCGGACGAGATCAAACGCGCCAAGCAGCTTCTCGAAGCGACTGGCGGAGAAGATGTTTCTTCGACGGGCGAAGCTTCCAGCGATGTGAAGGAAGGTGAGGTGGCGCGCACGGCGAAGTACGGCTCGAATTAAGTTTCCGGCGGGCGTGGAAAATTCATAATTTTATTCGATACATCCCGAACGAAGCCGGGCTCGACGATCGAGCCCGGCTTCGCAAACGGAATTTCGAACGGTTCGAGGGCCACGAAGCTTGTCGAATATTTCACACAGCGCTCGACGATTTGAATGGAGGCACCTATGGCATCAGACGCAAAGAAATGCGCGCATCCGAACTGCACGTGCATGGTCACAGGCAAAAAGTATTGCAGCGCGCAGTGCGAGGCGATGGAAGATACGCCGGATATTGATTGCGCTTGCACGCATCCGGAGTGCCGCGGGCGGGCGCACTGAGCGCGTGATTTAGCATTTTTTCGCTATGTCGATGGAGTTTGGGTCGCCGATTTAGTGAAAGTCGGCAACCTCGACGCCGCTTGGTCATGGCGATCGACGACTTCGACTCTCTTGAAAGGCCAATGAAGGAAATGCCGAAAATCGATGATGCGCCGCGAGCGTCCAATTCATATCCTTTGGCACTCAAAGTGGGCCGGCTTGCACGATACGATGTCATTAAATTGTAATATCTGGGCCATTTTGTCCGTTGACATTGATATGCGCCATCTTTAAAGTGGGAGGGTCATGATTTCTCGGAGCCAGAACCCGTCGCCGGCCAAGTGGGCGCATATCCTTATTATGCGCACTACTACGGATACGCCTTCTGGCGCCGCGGGCAGCTGAAGCCAACCCAATTCAGCAGCCCGAGCCCGCCGCCAGAAGAAAGCCTGGCAGGCGGGTTTTTTGTTTTCGGGGTGTTGAAATGGCGCGGCGAAGCCGCACGCATGGCACAAAACCCCCGGCGGACCTGGGGAATCTGGGCCACCGCCAAAGAAGAGGACGAAATGGCACCCGAGGCTAACGAACGGCAAAGCGAAGGGAACGAAGAGAGACGCCAGAACGGCGCGGTGCTGCGGAATCTCGATCGCTCGAGCAATGATGCGAACGAGCTGCAGCGTTCGAATCGCGTGCGCGTAATGAAGTTTGGCGGCAGCGTGCTGGCGTCGGCGGAAAATATTCTGCTGGCCGCGCGACATGTGGCGGAAGCGGCGCGCAACGAGCGCATCGCCGTGGTGGTGTCCGCGCTGCGCGGGGTTACGGATCGTCTCTATAGCATCACGCGTGCGCTGCGCCTTCGCGACGAGCAGACTGCGCTCACCGAAGCGCAGGAGATCGCGCAGTTCCATCTGCACATTGGCCGCGAGCTTTTCTCGGGCGATGAGCAGGAATTCCAACTGCGCATCGAGCTGGCCGAACTCTCGCTCGAACTCTCGACCGTCGTTTCCGGTGGCAGCGAAGGGCGTAGCCCGTCCGAAGTCACCGACGAAGTGGTGTCCTTCGGCGAGCGCTGGAGCAGCCGTTTGTTTGCGGCCGCGCTGCGTCGCATCGGTGTGAATGCCGAGGCGCTCGATGCATTTCATTTCATCGTCACCGACGGCGATCGCGAAGATCCGCATCCGAAGCTTGCGGAGTCGTATCCGAAAATTCACGAAGCGCTGTACGGCTATCTCGAAGCCGGGACGGTTCCAGTCGTCACCGGCTTCGTGGCCGCCACTCCGGAAGGACGAATCACCACGCTCGGCCGCAATAGTTCCGATTTTTCCGCGGCCATCGTGGCTTGCGCTCTGCGCGCGCACGATCTCACCATCTGGACCAGCGTCGATGGCTTCTTCGATGCCGATCCGAATCATGTGCCGTCGGCGCAGCAATTCGAAGAACTGAGCTACGAAGAGGCCCTCGAACACTCGCAGCGCGGCGCCAGAGTGGTACATCCGAAGGCGTTTGATTTCTCTGATGCAGGAGCGCATTCCGCTCCTCGTGCGAAACGCGGCGCGCCCCGACGCTCCCGGCACTTGGATTGGTCTGCGGGAAATCGGGAGGCAGTCCGCCGCTAGCGGAGGATCGCGATGACCTGGCGGGTCGGCATCCTCGGCGCCACCGGCGCCGTCGGCCAGAAAATGATTCAGGGGCTGGCGGCGCATCCGTGGTTTCGAATTGCGGAACTGGCGGCGTCGGAGCGCTCCTCCGGCCGCACGTATCGCGAGGCGGCGCGCTGGATGCAGGGGACGCCGATTCCGGAAGGCGTAGGCGAACTTGAAGTGAAGGGTGCGACGCCGGATCTTGCTTGCGATTTTGTTTTGTCGGCGCTCGACTCGAGCGTGGCTGGGCCGATTGAAGAGGACTTCGCGCGCGCCGGCTATCCGGTGATCAGCAACACGCGCAATCACCGCATGGATGATGATGTGCCGCTCGTGATTCCGGAGGTCAACCCGGAGCATCTCGATTTGATTTCGTGGCAGAAAGAGCGGCGTGGTTTCACCAACGGATATCTGGTGACGAATCCGAATTGTTCGACGATAGGCCTGGCCATGGCGCTCAAGCCGCTCGATTACGCCTTCGGAGTAGCCGAAGTTTTCGTAGTCACCATGCAGGCTCTTTCCGGCGCGGGCTATCCGGGTGTGCCGTCGCTCGACGCCGTGGAAAATGTGATCCCCTACATCTCCGGCGAAGAAGAGAAGATGCAAAGCGAGCCGCGAAAAATTCTCGGCCGCCTGGCGCAGAACTCGATTCAATTCGCGGAATTCAAAATCAGCGCGCAGTGCAATCGCGTTCCGGTGATTGATGGCCATCTGGAGTCTGTTTCGGTGAAGCTGAAGAAGCGTGCTTCGGTGGCGGAAGTGAGCGAGGCGCTCGCAACATTCACTGGCAAGCCGCAAAAGCTCGGCCTGCCAACTGCGCCCGCCTACCCGATTCTAGTGAGTAGCGAAGCCGATCGCCCGCAGCCGCGCCGGGATCGCGATGCCGGCCGAGGCATGAGCGTAACAGTGGGCCGCATTCGTCCGTGTACGTTGCTTGATTTCAAGTTTACGGTGCTGGTTCACAACACGATACGCGGCGCGGCTGGCGCGGCAATCCTGAACGCCGAATTACTTGCCGATCGCGGACTTCTGCCGCAGCGCAGTCAAGTGGACGCGGAAGTCGCCGCACGCAAGCACCTGTAGCACAGCCAATCTTGGCTGTGTCGGATTTGGCGAGATGACTGGCTGCTGCGTTGAAGCAAACGAAATGCCACAGCCAAGAGTGGCTGTGCTACGAGGCAAGATGACCACGACAAAATCAAAACACGATGCGAGCGGCGCAAATCCCCGCATTGCCGTACTCGGTGCGGGCAAAATGGGTGGCATTTTGCTGCAAGCATTTCTGAAGCGCGGACTATTCCGCCCCGAAGCGGCCAGCGCCACTTTGCTGCACCCAGAAAAAGCCGACTCGCGCGCGAAAACGCTTGGCGTCGCCGTTTTCACGGACAATATAAAGGCCGTCCGCCAAGCCGACATCATTCTCGTCTGCGTAAAGCCGCAAATCGTGCGCTCGGTGATGGAGCAAATTCGCCCTGCGCTGCACAAAGAAAAACTAATCATCTCGATCGCCGCGTCGGTTCCCACCTCGTATATCGAGAAGGCGATTCCCTCCGGCATTCCCGTTGTGCGCGCCATGCCGAACACGCCCTGCTTCATCGGCCATGGCATGACCGCCGTCGCGGGCGGTTCGCATGCCAAGCCGGAGCATTTGGAGACGGCGCGAAAATTATTCGAAGCCGTGGGCCGCTCGGTCATCGTCGATGAAAAGCACATGGATGCGATCACCGGGCTTTCCGCCAGCGGGCCCGCGTTCATTTATATTATTTTGGAATCGCTGGCCGAAGCTGGAGTGAAGGTCGGCCTGCCGCGCGATCTTGCTACGCTGCTTTCGGCGCAGACGGTGGAAGGATCGGCCAGCATGGTGCTCGAAACCGGAGATCATCCGGCGCTGCTGAAGGAAGCGGTAACGACTCCAGCCGGCTGCACCATCGATGGGATTATGGAACTCGAAGACGGGAAACTCCGCGTAACATTAATTAAGGCGGTGGTGAAAGCTGCGGAACGCGCGAAAGAGTTGTTGCTGCAAGGGTAGCCCGCATTTTGTACCGCCGGCGTCTCTGCCGGCGCTTTTCGAGCGCAAATCTACGCAAAGGCTGGAATCGCGCCCGAACCACAACGCAAGATATCGGCTGCGGTTTAGTTGTGGGGTGCGCGAGCGACGGTGCCTGTGGCTCGATGGAGACTGTAAAGAGCCGGCAGGGACGCCGGCGGTACAAAGGCGGACGGCGTCAATTTCGCGCCAGAATGTTTTCAAGCGCGGCGCGTAATTTTGCGGCATCCGCTTCCACGCTGATTCGCTGCCGCGCCAACTCTTCGGCGCTGCGCCGCAGCAAACTGCTCTCCGAATCTTTCATCTGATTGCCGGTGAGAATCGCCACTACGTCCGCGCCGCTTTCGATCTTTCCGGATTTCCGCAATTTGCGAATTCCGGCGAGCGTGGTGGCCGACGCCGGCTCGCAGCCGATGCCATCGTGCGCTAGCGCGGTCTTGGCTTCGAATGTTTCCGCGTCAGAGACCGATTCGCAAATGCCATTCGTGGCGCGAATCACGCGCAGCGCTTTTTTCCAATTCACGGGATTGCCGATGCGAATCGCCGTGGCCTCCGTTTGCGGCTCGGCGACCGGTGTGAGTTCTGTCGCTCCAGCTGCCAGCATACGGCAGAAAGGATTGGCGCCTTCCGCCTGCGTCACTACCAGGCGCGGCAGCTTGTCGATGAATCCGTGGCGCCGCAGCTCGCACAATCCTTTGCCCATGGCCGACACATTTCCCAAATTTCCGCCGGGAACAACGATGTAATCCGGTACCCGCCAGCCGCGCCGCTCCAAAATCTCAAACACAATCGTCTTCTGTCCCTCGAGGCGGAATGGATTGAGCGAATTCACCAGGTAAAGATTCATTTCTTTCGCAAATGAACGCAGCAGAGTGGAACGCCTGATCGAAATTTCCGGCAATTTCGATGACCATGGCGCCAAATTCCAGTGCTTGCGCCAATTTCGCGGCGAGTAATTTTCCCGGCAGGCACGAAGACCAGCGCCTTCATTCCCGCGCGCACCGCATAAGCGCTCATCGACGCCGAAGTATTTCCAGTGGAGGCGCAGGCCACCACGCCGCAGCCGAGAATCGCGCCTTGCGAAACGCACGCGGTCATTCCCAGATCTTTGAACGAGCCGGTAGGATTTGCGCCCTGATGCTTCACCGTCAAGCGCACTCCGCCGGCCCAATCTCCGGCGCGCGCGGCTTCGACGAGCGGCGTATTTCCTTCGGCGAGCGTCACGACGCTTCGGCCCGCGGCGATGAACGGCAGCATCTCGCGAAATCGCCACACGCCGCTTTGATCTTCGATCGCGCCGCTCGACTTGCGTTGCTGCCACAGGGCTAGTAAGCGCCGCGCGATCCGGCGCGGCCATCTCGTATTCGACATCGAGCAAGTTGCCGCACGCGTCGCAGCGGTATTCGCTGGCGTCCAGCGCGAAGCGCCGCCGGCAGGTTTCGTCGATACATTGTAGAAATGCAGAAGCCATGAGTTGGTCGCGCCGCCTAATGTGATTCGATAGCCGCGGACGCTGGGAAAAATTATACGGGTTGCAGCGAGGCAGGTAAACGCACTAGCGAGCGGACAGTTCCTTCCGTAGCGCCGGCTGCCAGCCGGCGTTTTTCGATGGCGATGGCGTTGAGCAGGGAAAGTTTCTGAGTGCCACTAGGGGCGCGTTGGGTGGCAAGATCGTTCGCGTGGCTCTGCCCGCGAAAAAGAGCCGGCGGGACGCCAGCGCTACAAAACGGCCGCCTACATAATTTCGCGCCGGAGATTGTCAGCTTTGAGGCGCGTGGCGCGGCTGCCTACGCCTTGGCGGCAAATCTTTCGACTAGCGCTCGCCAATTTGCTGGCGTGTGCTGTTGCAATGGCCATCACGGAGGATCCCGCGCCGCTAATGAACACGCCCGCAAGTCCTTCGTGGCGAAATTCGAGGCAATCTGAGATTCCCGGAATCAGCGGCGCTGCGATACGGCTGATGAATGCGATCGCGAAATAATTCGGGCACGAGCCCGCTGCCCGAACAGAAATGCGGCGGTCAGCAGCGCGACGCGTTGTAAATTCTGCACCACGTCGTGCGCGCGAATACTGCGCGGGCAGCGCGGCGCGCGCCTTTTCCGTCGGTAGCGGCCGGTCCGGCGTCACGACGATGAAATCGAGCGATTCTGAAACATCGCAGCGATGAAAAAAGACTTCGGCGGAACCTCCGCGAGTGGCATCATCGTCGGAAATCGCGGCCACCACGAACCCGCCGCAAAGCGCCGCAGTGGAATTATCGGGATGATGTTCGAGCGCCGCCGCTTCGCGCAGCAATCCTGAACGCTCCACTTTGCGTCCCGCGAGTTCGGATCCCACTAGCAAACCCGCGACGATGGCCGCCGCGCTCGATCCGAGCCCTACACCGATCGGAATTTCGTTTTCTATTTCAATCAGAGCTCCCGAAATTACCGTCGGCCCCAATCTAGAAAAACTCTGGATCGCCCGCACTACCAGATTCTGGTCATTGGCGGCAACGCGATCTTCATTCACGCCGCGATAGCGCACTTCGAATCCTGAGGACGAACGCGGCTCGGCCGAGACGCGCAAATACAAATTCAGCGCGATCGCCGCGCAATCGAAAGCTGGCCCCAGATTTGCCGTGCTGGCAGGAACTTGAACGCGTACGGCCATTCTGGGCTAGGCCGACGCTGTAGCGGCCACCGCGTTCCCCATATATTTCTCGAAAGCGGCGATCTTCGGCTCGATCGCGTCGTCGAGCTCAAAGCGGCCAGCCAGCGCGTCGGTTGTTTTCAAGCCGTTGCCGGTGATGCAGAGCACCGTTTCTTCATCCGCGCCGATGCGCCCCTGCGCCAAAAGCGATTGCGCGCATGCGACCGTCACGCCGCCGGCCGTCTCGGTGAAAATTCCTTCGTTCGCTGCGAGCAATTCAATTCCGTCGACGATATTCGGATCCGAGCAATCCTCCGCCCACCCGCCGCTCGAGCGAATCACCCGCGTGGCATAAATTCCGTCCGCCGGATTGCCGATCGCCAGCGAGCGCGCAATCGTCGAAGGCTTCTGCGGATCAATTTCATCCTTCGAATTCTTCACTGCATCCGCAATCGGCGAGCAGCCGGTTGCCTGCGCGCCAAAAAATTTCACCGTTTTAGCCTCAACCAGCCCCAGCGTCACGAGCTCGCCAAACGCCTTGCTGATTTTCGTGATCAAAGAGCCGCCGGCCATCGGCACCACTACGTTATCCGGCAATCTCCAGCCAAGCTGCTCGGCAATTTCGTAGCCGACGGTCTTCGATCCTTCTGCATAATAAGGACGCAAATTAATATTCACGAAGCCCCAGCGATAACGATCCGCAATTTGCGAGCAAAGACGGTTCACCTGATCGTAGTTTCCCGCAATCCGTGTAACCCGCGCGCCGTAAACCTGCGTTCCGACGACCTTCGCCGCTTCCAGATCCGCCGGAATAAAAATCCAAGCTTCAAATCCATGACGCGCCGCCTGCGCCGCCACGGAATTCGCCAAGTTTCCGGTGGACGAGCAGCTCACCGTTTCAAATCCAAAATTCTTCGCCGCCGCCAAAGCCATCGCCACCACGCGATCCTTAAACGAAAGGGTAGGGAAGCACACCGCGTCGTTCTTCACCAAAAGCCGCCGCGAGCCAATCTTTTTTCCGAGCTGCGGCACGCTTACGAGCGGCGTCATGCCCACCGGCAAACCCGAATCGTAGCCCTCCGGCTTCGGCAGCAATTCCGCGTAGCGCCACAAATTCGCCGGCCGTGCTGCAATCGCCTCGCGCGTAAATTTCCCGCGCACCACATCCATATCGTAATGAACTTCGAGGGGAGCCAAGCAGTCGGTGCAAATCGAGGAAGGAATGTTGCCGTAATCGCGCTGGCACTCGCGGCAACGCAAAGAATAATTCACGCTCATGGCCGTATCTCCGGGGCTGCGCTGGGCCCTGCGCGCCCATAAACACAAAAAGCCTCATCCGGGTTTAGGGGATTGAGGCTCGTCAATTGAGGTGCGACCGCAAAGCGGTCGACATCCTCCGAATATCCATGTCCCCCGCGAACCGGGCGGGAATTGGCACCGAGCGACCAGTCATTATGAATAGCTGGTCCGGTTGTCGTGGCGTCGTCGGGCCCGTACCCCTCGGCCACTCTGCATGAAATTCGGTGCACGCCCTTGCGAGCGTGCGAAACAATGGTATGGCCGCACTGAAACCCAGTCAAGAACAGAATTCCCAATCGAACCCCGAGGCAAGGTTTTGCATCATAGCGGTTTGTAGGGGAGGGTTCTTTAGACCCTCCCGGTTTTCGGCCATGTTTTTCCCGACAATCCGGCAATTGCATTACAGTTTGAAGTGGAAATTTGTTCGAGCGATCAATTGTAAGAAACCGGGCCGAAATGCGGGAGGGTCTAAAGAACCCTCCCCTACTTACATCGCCGGAATTTTGATATTGTTCGCATACGATTGGATAAGCGCTTAGCGTCTGGGAACTTATCGCCCATGCCGAATCGCAACGACATCCCGCGTGTCGCCTTTCAGGGAGAGCGCGGCGCTTTCAGCGAAGAAGCCATCGTGGCACTGCTGGGCGAAAATGTGCGTCTGGTGCCTTGCGATACTTTCGAAGGATTGTTCGCGGCAATTCCCGCGGGCATTGCTGATCTCGCGCTCGCGCCTTTCGAAAATACTTTGGCTGGCTCGGTGCATCAATCTTACGATTTGCTGCTCGATAGCTCGCTGCTGATCATCAATGAAGTCGCCATCCCCATCGCGCACAATTTAATCGGCTGCCCCGGCGCAAATCTCAGCCAAATTCGCGAAGTGCAATCGCATCCTGTGGCGCTGGCGCAATGCCTTGGTTTTTTCGTGCAGCATCCGGAAATTCAGCGCGTAGTGGCAGGAGATACCGCCGGGAGCGTACGCGAAGTAATCGAGCGAGGCGATCCGAAAGTGGCTGCCATCGCCGGACGCCATGCGGCGAAAATTCACGGTGGCGTAATTCTCAAAGAGCATCTCGAGGATCATCGCGAAAATTACACGCGCTTCGTCCTGCTCTCCGACGAGCCGCGCGTCAGCCCGGTGGCAAATAAACTTTCGCTGGTCGTAAGAGTGAAGCACCAGCCCGGCGCGCTCCATTCCGTCCTGGGCACCTTCGCAAATCGCGAAATCAATCTGCTCAAAATCGAAAGCCGGCCGCTAAAAGGCAGCCCCTGGCATTACAGTTTCTATCTAGACCTGGAAGGCTCAGTGGCAGACGCCCATGTGGCCGCAGCGTTAGACGAACTACGCGCCCATGCCGAAAAACTCCGCATTCTGGGCTGTTACCCCGCAGCCAAGCGTTTGACCGAAAGCACCGCCGGCAACACCCCAGTTCCAGCCGTAAGAAACGCAGCCACCCGCACCACCGATTAGGACCAGGCGCGCTTCGGCGATTTCGGCACGCGCTGGCGTCCCTGCCGGCTCCTACGAAGACGATCCCTCCACATGCAGATCACTCGGACGGACCGCATAGCCCGACCAAGGCGTTGTATTGAGCACGGTAGTCCGTCCATGACACAGCCCGTGGCGAATAGGTGCTCGTCGGAGCCGGCAGAGACGCCGGCGGTACCACCCGTCTCTCCCATAAGCATTATTTATCGCGCACAACAGCAATATAAATTGGACTGTCTGCCCTAAAGTAGGGCCTACTAGAGGAACTCAGCTTGACGGGCGGCCGAGCAGTGCGGTGTCGGTCGCCCGAAGTGTACAAGCGCGAGCAGGGGAGTTGCGGAACGTGCTCAAGACCGGTGCCGAAATCATCTGGGAGTGTCTCGAACGCCTGGGCGTGAAGGTGGTCTTCGGCTACCCAGGCGGCGCGATTCTTCCGACCTACGACGCGATGACACGTTACAGCGTCCATCACGTGCTGGTGCGCCACGAGCAAGGCGGCACGCACATGGCCGACGGTTTCGCACGCGCGGGCGGGGGAGTAGGCGTGGCGATCGCCACTTCGGGCCCCGGCGCAACCAACATGGTCACCGGCATCGCCACCGCGATGCTCGATTCCTCGCCGATCGTCTGCATCACCGGCCAGGTGGGCAGCAAGCTAATCGGCTCCGACGCATTTCAAGAAACCGACATCACCGGCATTACGCTTCCCATCACTAAACACAATTATTTGGTGACGCGCGCGCAGGATATCGCTCCGAGCCTCCGCGAAGCCTTTCACATCGCCGCATCAGGCCGCCCCGGCCCGGTTCTCGTGGACATCACCAAGGACGCCCAAAATTCCACCTGCGAATTCGATTGGGACGCGGCCGCGCCGAAAGTTCGCCGCATGGAGCCGGTTCATTTTCCAAAGCCCGATGCTCTCGAAAAAGCGCTTGCGTTGATTAACGAGGCGCAAAGGCCGGTAATTCTCGCCGGCCACGGCATCATTCTTTCCGGCGCGATGCAGGAAGCCATGAAATTCGCCGAGAAAGCATCGATCCCGGTAGCCGAAACGCTGCTCGGCCTCGGCGGCTTTCCAGCCTCGCATCCTCTATCTCTCGGCATGATGGGTATGCACGGAGAAGCCTGGGTCAATACCGCCATCCAAGAATCGGATTTGCTGTTGGCGTTCGGAATGCGCTTCGATGATCGCGTCACCGGAAATCTGAAGACCTACGCGCCGACGGCGAAAAAGATTCACATCGAAATCGATCCCGCGGAAATCAATAAGAATGTCCGCGTGGATATCCCGCTCATCGGCGATCTACGCGAAATCCTGCAACATCTGGTCCCGGGGCTGAAGCAAACCGATCGCGGCGCCTGGCTTGCATATATCGATAGCCTCAAGACCGATTCCGCCGTCCGCGATATCCAGAATCTTCCGGACAGCGGCCATCTCTACGCCGCGCACGTAATCCATGATCTCTGGCGCGCGACTCATGGCGATGCTGTGGTCGTCACCGATGTCGGACAGCACCAAATGTGGGAAGCCCAGTATTACCACCACGAAAAACCGCGCACGCCTGATCACCTCCGGCGGCCTTGGAACCATGGGCTTCGCGTTGCCAGCGGCGATCGGCGCAAAATTCGCGCGACCCGACGCCGAAGTTTGGGTCGTCGCCGGCGATGGTGGCTTCCAAATGACCATGCCTGAACTTGCTACCATCGTTCAGGAAAAAATCGCCATAAAAATCGCCATCATTAATAACGGCTATCTAGGCATGGTCCGCCAGTGGCAGCAATTTTTCTACGACGGCCGCTACGCCTCAACGCCGATCATCAGCCCGGATTTCGCCAAACTAGCCGAAGCTTTCGGCATTCAAGGCATGTCCGTACGCACGCGCGCCGAAGTTGGCCCAGCGCTAGAAGCTGCGCGAAATAATCCCGGCCCCGCGCTGATCGATTTCCACGTCGAGCAGGAAGATTCCGTTTATCCGATGGTTCCGGCCGGCGCCGATTTGCACAATATGATTCGGCGGCCCAACCCGCTCGTTGAGAAGGGCTCCGATGCCTGATAGCGAAAAGCTGCACATTTTCGTCCTCTACGTGGAGAACCAGCCCGGCGTGCTGAATCGCGTAGCTTCGCTCTTCCGCCGCCGCGCTTACAACATCGAATCACTCGCGGTAGGCCACACCGAACGCCCCGGCATCTCGCGCATGACCATCGTCGCGGGAATCAGCGAAGGCGCCGCCCAACGCGTGGAAGCCAATCTCTACAAGCTCGTCAATGTCCTCTCGGTCGAAGACGTGACGCGCATTTCCACCATCGCTCGCAGCGTCGCGCTAGTTAAAGTCGAAGCTTCTGAAGAATCGCGCCATCGCTTGATGGAAATTGCTCGCGTTTTTCGCGCGCGCAGTCGTCGATCTGGCGCCAAATTCCATGATCATCGAAATTACCGGCACGGAAGAAAAAAT
This sequence comes from uncultured Acidobacteriota bacterium, assembly GCA_963792515.1. Classification (GTDB taxonomy): domain Bacteria; phylum Acidobacteriota; class Terriglobia; order Acidiferrales; family UBA7541; genus Palsa-147. The sequence goes on from CAWBWG010000014.1 coordinate 298,596, forward strand.
CCGCGCGCTGGAAGATTTACTGCGCCCGTTCGGTATTCTCGAAATGGTGCGCACCGGGCAAGTGGTAATGACCCGCGGCGTAAAACGCGCTCGCGCGCGTCAAGGCGAAACTCTCAGCGCCGATTCGGGCGATTCAGACGTTTCACATTCCGTCTGAGCGCCACAAATTTGCAGTAATATCGAAATCCGAAACTCAAAGGAGCAGGGCATGGCCAAGATTTATCAGGATCACGACGCAGATCTCGCGCTAATCCAAAAAAAGAAAGTCGCCATCATTGGCTACGGTTCGCAAGGCCATGCCCACGCGCTCAGCTTGCGCGATAGCGGCTGCACCGTACGCGTAGGCCTGCACCCAGAAAGCAAATCGCGCGAAAAAGCCAAAGCTGCCGGGCTAACGGTCGAGTCCGTCTCCGACGCCGCAGCTTGGGCAGACGTAATCATGATTCTCGCGCCCGACACCGCACAACCAGCCATCTACGAAAAAGAAATCGCGCCGCCATCTCACCACCGGCAAAATGCTGATGTTCGCCCATGGCTTCAACGTCCGCTACGCCACCATCCAACTCCCGCGCGACATCGACGTAACCATGGTCGCCCCCAAAGCCCCGGGCCATCGCGTCCGCGAAGTTTTCATGGAAGGCGGCGGAACGCCCGCGTTGCTAGCCGTACATCAAGACGCCACCGGCAACGCAAAGCAACTGGCTCTTTCCTACGCCAAAGCGCTCGGCACAACGCGCGCAGGCGTGATCGAAACTACTTTCAAAGAAGAAACGGAAACCGATCTTTTCGGGGAGCAAGCCGTCCTCTGCGGCGGAGTTAGTGAACTGATCAAAGCAGGTTTCCAAACGCTAGTAGAAGCAGGCTACCAACCAGAAATCGCCTATTTCGAATGTCTCCACGAACTAAAGTTAATCGTGGACCTAATCTATCAAGGCGGCCTCAACTACATGCGCTATTCCGTAAGCGACACCGCCGAATACGGCGACTACACTGGCGGCCCGCAAGTAGTGAACGAACAAACCCGCCAAACCATGAAAAAAATGCTAGCAAGAATTCAAAACGGCGAATTCGCCAAAGAATGGATTGCGGAGAATAAAGCAGGCCGCCCCAAATTCGACGAAACCCGCCGCAAAGAGCAGCATCAATTAATCGAAGAGGTAGGCGCCCGCCTACGCGAGCGCATGACCTTCCTAAAGCCCGTTACGATCGCCATAGAAGAAACCGCCGTAGCTGGCAAAAAGTAAGACTGCGGAAACCTTGTCAGGGCACGGCTTCAGCTGTGCCGCAAACTCCGCGAAACACGTACGGCTTCAGCCGCTGGCGCTAACTCGCTCTTTTTGCGATAAACTTTGAATCTTTAATCCCAGCAGCACAGGAAATCGCGAGTCAGTGTTCGAGCAGTCTCACTGGGTCTGGATGAACGGCAAAATCGTGCCGTGGGAAGACGCCACGCTGCACGCGTCCTCCCGACGCCCTACACTACGGCAGCGGCGTCTTCGAAGGCATCCGCTGTTACGACACGACGTTAGGCCCGGCAATTTTCCGTCTGCCCGAACACCTAGAGCGCCTATGCCAGTCGGCCCAATTCTACGATCTAAAAATCCCCTACACCTCAGCCCAACTAGACGCAGCCGTCTGCGAAGTGGTGCGCCGCAACGAATTCCGAAGCTGCTACGTTCGCCCCATCGCCTATTACGGCAGCTCCACCCTAGGCGTACATCCAGGAAAATGCCCCACCGAAACCGCGATCCTGGTGTGGCCCTGGGCTCCATTCCTGAATAAAAATGGCGAGTCGCAGGGCGTCCGCATCTGTATCTCCCCGTGGCGAAAATTTCATTCGACAATGATGCCCACAGCCGCCAAAGCTTGCGGCCAATACATAAATTCGATCCTGGCAGTACAGGACGCCCAACGCCGAGGCTTCGACGAAGCCCTGCTCCTAGATAAAAATGAAAGCATCGCCGAAGGCTCGGGCGAGAACCTCTTCGTCGTAAAAGACGGCCGCGTCCTAACTAATGACAGCCGCCACTCGATCCTAATGGGTGTAACCCGCGACTCCGTCCTACAACTAGCCCGTGACAACGGCATCTCTGTAGAAACGCGCGACCTACAACTAGAAGACCTAGCCACAGCCGACGAAGCCTTCTTCACCGGCACCGCGGTAGAAGTAACTCCCATCAGCGAAATCGAGAATCACCGCACCTGGCCCAACGCCCCAGGCCCAATCACAAAAAAGTTAGCCGACCTATATCGTGCCGTAACCTCAGGAAAAGATTCCCGCTATCACCACTGGCTAAGGCCCGTAGCCGGATGAAAAGTTTTGTCAGGGCGCGACTTTAGTCGTGCCGAAAACGGCCCAAACGAGACGGGCTTTAGCCGCTGAGGTTTTATTTCTCCGCTTCTCGTTCTCATGTGCGTTGCATGCAACAAAATTTTCGATTAGCCTCTTCAAAATTTCCAATGCGCCCCCCGCAACAGCAATCGATAAACTCAATCTCGAAAAGGCAAAAAAATGAGCGCCAATGAACGCAGCAAGCTCATCACCCAAGGCGTAGAGCGCACCCCCAATCGCGCCATGCTCCGCGCCGTAGGTTTCGGCGACAATGATTTCAACAAGCCCATCATCGGCGTAGCCAACGGCTACAGCACGGTAACCCCGTGCAACGCCGGCTTAAACGATCTAGCCCAGCGAGCCGTAAGCGAAGTCCGCGAATCCGGCGCCATGCCGCAAATCTTCGGCACCATCACCGTAAGCGACGGCATCTCCATGGGCACCGAAGGCATGAAATTTTCGCTGAGCCTCGCGCGAAGTAATCGCCGACTCCATCGAAACAGTCTGCAGCGCCGCGCGCATGGACGGCGTAATCGTAATCGGCGGCTGCGATAAAAATATGCCCGGAGGCAATGCTGGCAATCGCCCGCCTGAATATCCCGGCAATCTTCGTCTACGGCGGCACCACCAAGCCCGGCCACCTCCACGGAAAAAATCTCACCATCGTGAGCGCCTTCGAAGCCGTGGGCGAATACAGCGCCGGCCGCATCGACGACACTCAGCTCCAGGAAATCGAAAAAAATTCCTGCCCCGGCGTAGGCTCCTGCGGCGGCATGTACACCGCCAACACCATGTCCTCAGCAATTGAAGCGATGGGCATGAGCCTCCCATACTCGTCGACAATGACCGCCGGCGAATCCGAAAAACTCAAAAGCACTGCCGAATCCGCACGCGCGTTAGCCGAAGCCATCCGCCGCCAAATTCTTCCCAGCCAAATCCTCACGCGCAAAGCTTTCGAAAACGCCATCGCGGTAGTGATGGCCACCGGCGGCTCCACAAACGCCGTCCTGCATCTCCTAGCCATAGCCCAAGCCGCCAAAGTTCCGCTCACCATCGACGATTTCGAAAAAATCCGCCCGCGCGTCCCAGTCCTCTGCGATCTAAAGCCGTCAGGCAAATACGTAATCACCGAGCTGCACGAAGCCGGCGGCATCCCGCAAGTAATGAAAATTCTCCTAGATCACGGCGTCCTCCACGGCGACGCTCTAACCGTCAACGGCAAAACCATAGCCGAAACGCTAGCAAGCATTCCGAGCGAGCCGCGCAACGATCAGGATGTAATTCACTCGTGGAGTTCGCCGGTCTACCCGCAAGGCCACCTAACAATTCTAAAAGGCAATCTAGCCAGCGAAGGCGCGGTAGCAAAAATCTCCGGCGTAAAACTAAAAAAAAATCACCGGCCCAGCCCGGGTTTTCAATTCCGAAGAAGAATCTCTTGCCGCGATCCTCGCCCACAAAATCAAAGCCGGCGACATCCTGGTAATCCGTTACGAAGGCCCCAAGGCGGCCCAGGCATGCGACGCTATCGCCGACCTCCGCCCTGATCGGCGCGGGCCTGGGCGATTCCGTAGGCCTGATCACCGACGGCCGTTTCTCGGGCGGCACCTACGGCATGGTAGTCGGCCACGTAGCCCCAGAAGCCGCAGTAGGCGGCGGTATCGCCCTGGTCACCGAAGGCTACGATCACCATCGACGCCGAAGCCCGCCTATTGCAGCTAAATATCCCAGCCGAAGAATTCGAAAAGCGCCGCGCACAATGGAAACCACCCGAGCCAAGATATCGCTCCGGGAGTTCTGGCAAAATACGTGCGCTTGGTATCAAGCAGCAGCATTGGCGCAATCACCGACGCGGCATAGCGCCCGCACGCGCGGCGTCAGCCTCAAAGACTGGAGACCAGAAGCGATGACAAAAATCGAAGCGGTAATTCAACCGTCGCGTTTCGAATCCGTGAAAGAGGCGCTCATCGAAATCGGCATCCAAGGCATGACCGTCTTCGAAGTCCGCGGGCACGGCCGCCAAAAAGGCCACACCGAAACCTACCGCGGC
>CAWBWG010000015.1:0-212860 GCA_963792515.1 uncultured Acidobacteriota bacterium
ACATCACTTTCTGCTTGCCCCGCGGGACTTTATTGCGGTTCGAGCATTCATAACTTACTTCCCACAGCACTCCGAGAAGAATGACAATGGCGGCCGCTTGTCCAATTCCCGCCGGCCCCCAGGCCCAGCGGTCGCGGATGCAGTTGGTGGAAATGCGGGCCGAGAAGACCCAAGCTTTGTAGAAATTGGGTGAACGCCGCCGGCCATGCCGCTCCTGGGGCTCCCGCAGCGGCCGACCAATTCCACGCCATCCAGGACGCCTGTGCGGCCAACTGGGAGCGACGTATTATTTGCTGGAGTCGTGGCAGACCCAGCAGCAAATGTACCGCTTCTACTGCAAGATGGCCGTGGGCGGCAATGCCCTATACACATGTACTGCCCAGCCGATCCTCCACGATGGTGCAGGTGTTGCGGCAGGTCGAAGCAGGTGCGAGGTGGATCTGCGAAAGCGGAAAACGGAGAATAAGAAGTCTGCGGCACAGTTGCCCACCGGGCCGTTAGCGTTCTTTCCGTTGGCGAGAATCCTGGTTGTCAACAGTCTGTCGGCCGCATAGGCTGAGTTCCATGAGGCCGCCGTTTTCCGGTTTGGGGCGGCTTGCTGGGAAGTGTAGCGATGCGCTACACCAGTACCCCTGCGGAGCATGGGTTCGGAATAGTCATATGCGGGGGCGGCTTGATGGCCAGCGGCGGCGGTGGTGGGCAATTCGTGCCGGGAGACCCTCTTCCTGACGACCCAACCGGTGTCGTTAGAGGTGGTGTTTTTCTCGAAAATAGCCACAATCGAGCCGAAAACTAGCCCAGTCGGCCGGCTTGGCGGACGGCACCAAGTCGCGTACACTAGTTCGAACCTTGAACCGAAGGTACGATGCTGAAGGACTTTTTCGCACTTCCTTCTGCATCGTATCTTCGGTTCAAGGTTCGAACTAGTGTACGGGCTTTGGTGCCGTCCGCCAAGCCGGCCAACTGGGCTAGTTTTCGGCTCGATTGCGGCTGTTGGGAAAGAAAAAACACGGCCTCTAGCGCATCAGTTGGTCGTCAGGAGGGAATCCCCCCCACATCGAGTGCCCACCACAGTCGGCGGGCGAACAAGTCGCCTTTTCCCCCCGAACTGACTATTCCGCACCCCCACCCGCAGGGGTACTGGGCACGCATCGCTACACTTCCCAGTAAGCGCCCCAGACCGCGAAAACGGCGGCCTCATGAAAGTCAGCCTATGCGGCCGACAGGCCCGTTGACAAGCCCAGATTCTGGACCAGGCCGGAAAGACGCATAACGGCCCGGCGGGTAACCTTGCCGCAAGAAACGCTTATTCTCCGTTTTCCACTTTCGAGCTTCCGCCCTCGCGCCAGGCTTCGACCTGCCGCAACACCTGCGTCATCGCCTGGAGTGGATCGGCATGGGCGGCCTCGAAACAGCGCGTGTATTGGGCGGTGCCGCCCACGGCCATCTTGCAGTAGAAGCGGTACATTTGCTGCTGGTTGCCCCAGGATTCCAGCAAATAATACGTCGCCCCCAGTTGGCGCAGACGGTCCTGGATGGCGTGGAATTGGTCGGCCGCGGCGGGAGCCCCCGGGACGCCACGGCCGGCAGCGTCGCCAAACGGCTACAAGAACTTTCGGCGCCTCGGCCGGCTCATATTCGACGGGAACGACGACCGACTGCGCCGCCGTCAACGTCGGGCCTGGGGGCCGGCAGGAGTCGACGACGGGCCGGCCGTCATTCTTCTCGGAGTGCTGTGGGAAGTAAGTTATGGCGATGCGGACGGCTCGAACCGCAATAAAGTCCCGCCAGGGGCAAGCAAAAGTGATGTCGTATTTGCTGCAGGTCCCGGAATAGGAGATCACGGTGCAGGAGACGCTAGCGATTCTACTGGCGCTGAACTCGAGGCCAACCGCCGCACGTTGGTGGACCTGCGCCAAGAGGTGGTCAATCAGAAAATGCAGTTGACCCAAGGAAATGCCGCGTTGATCACCGCCAATCAGAAGGTGCAGACGCTCGAAAGCGAACTTGTGGCCGCAAACCAAAAGCAAGCGGACGCCAAAGCGGATCGCGCCGAGGCGCTGCGCGTGGCCGGGAAAATGTGGGAGGACTGGCGGCGGCTTCGTCAGAATCTGAATACGGCGTGTGGTGCGCTAGCCGCCGGCAATATCAAGACGGCAGCCACGACTTGCGCCACCACAGATCAATAAGGAACGCGGCGAACCTGGTTTTGTCGCGGCGCGGGCTTTAGAGCCTGTGTGAAGACGGCGATGTCTCGTCAGGGCATGACTTTAGTCATGCCGAAAGTGCCGCAAAATCAGCGTGGCTTTAGACCCTGAGGTTTTGTTTTCGAGTTCTCGCACAGAGTCTTTAGCGCGGCATCTTTGGCTCATGTCGCGATTCGAGTTCCGTATCGACGGCCGCTAAGGGCCAGATCCACACGTCTTGGAAGCGAGCGAAATGTAGCAGTGGTTGGGCTGGCGGAAGCTCGAGCCCTTGCGCTGCGGCCATCGAGTTCAGGGCAATTTCGGCGCGCGCCGGTTGCAACGGCCACGGCGGATGGTGAATTTCGCCTCTGTAAATTTTCTTGCCGGAGGAAGCGTAGAGGCAATAGCGCTCGGTTAGAAAATATTCGAGCGAGCCGGGACGAGCTTGCACGGCTTTGCCCGTGGGCTCGTAGTTGACGCGCAGATCGGCTGGCGGGGCTTCGCGATGAGTGCGATGGCTGCGGTAGCGAACTTCGTCTCCGATGGCTTCTAGCGACATGTGCGCCCGAAAATATGGCAGGTGAAACCAGGCTCGGGCTGCGGCCACGGCGATCGAGCTGGCTGCATCGAGGCTGAAAAACCAGACGCCGGGTTTGCCGCCTTTGCTGACGTAAGTGCGGACATTTAGTTCCGGAAATGCTGATAGGCCTGGAATTCCTGGCGTGGCACGGAGACGCACGCCCGTCATTCGAAACGGCACGACGCCAAGCCACGCGCTGCCTTCAAATTGATCGAGTTCGAGTGCTGTCGGAATTAGAGGGCGAAGTGTTGCCGCCGGAATGCGCCAGTGCATAAAGAGCAGGTCGTGCCATTTTTGGCGCATCACCCATGGAGCCGATGGAAGCGGCCACGGGCGATGTTCGATTGGTGGAAGCCGGGATGACATTTTTGCGAGTGCGGCGACAGTGCGCAGATCCAAAAGTAGCGCCGGCGTCTCTGCCGGCATCTTACGACCGGAAATGCCGCCAATGCTCGAAATTGTGGACGGCGCGTCGAGAATAAATAGCACGAATCGAGAGTTGTGGTCCGCGCGTGAGTAATGCACTTGGCGAATTCTTGCTCGTAAGATGCCGGCAGGGACGCCGGCGCTACTTTAGTGCGGACTTCTTCCGCACTGCTTGCCATACGAGCAGGGCGTAGAACGGGATGTACGTTAGCGCTAGATAGCGCGGATCGAAATTGAAGATGCCGTAGTCTTGGTATTCGATCAGGACCTTGTACGACAGGAATTGCAGGATTGTTAGTAGCAGCCAGGCTGGATTGAAATTGAAGCAGAGGAATGGGATTACCCAGGTGAAGTACCACGGGTAGGCGTTGGGCGAAAAAATTAGGATTGAGCCTAGGATTAGAAACGCGGCGCGGGTTGGCTCGATTTTGCGTAACGCCGTCCAGATTGCCAGGCCTACCGTCACGCCGACGCCTATGCCGGCGGCGAATTCGTGCGAATCGCTGAAAATTTTAAGCAGCGTGTATAGGCTCGCGTTGTTGTCCTGCCAATTTCTTTCGAAGGTCGCCATGTTGATCGGAATCTGATGTAACGCGGCGCGGTAGGGCCACGCGCAAATCAGCGCGAACGCTGCGGCTGCGGCGCCTTCCAGCCATGCGCGGGCGGAACGCGGCCATCCGTTGCGTCGCAGCCACAATGGGAAGAGCAGAATCGGGAACGATTTCAGAAGCGTGGCGGCGGCTAATAATAACGTCGAGAGCGTTCGCCGCGATTTTATGATCACGAATGCGCCTACTAGCGCCGCCAACGCCAGGGCGTCGCTGTGGCCGCTTCCCGCAAATTCCACTATCACTAACGGATTCCAGGCATAAATCGCTAATTGATATGCGCGGCCGCCTTCTGCGCGTAGCCAGATCGCCAGCAAAATCATCACACCGATGTCGCACAATTCCATTGGTAACTTGAATGCAACCGTCGCGGGCAAATAGCGGGCTGTGTATTTGAAAACTTGCTCGGCTAACGGCGGATAGATTGTGGGCATGTCGGTGGCGGGCATGCGCGATTCGTTGGAATCGCTGGTATTCCACAGCGGGGCGAGTGACGGATCGTCGGGTTGGGCTAGATACGGATTCAGGCCGTGAAGTTGGGCTTTTCCGTCCCACCGATAGCGGTAAAGATCGTTTGAAAGCGTGGGGACGAGCGGCCACAGCATCACCCGGAAAATGATCCCGGCGGCCAGCAGCATCCAGAGGGAATTGCGTGATTCCGGTGTATGCTCTAAGCCGAAGATTACGAGGAGATAAACGACGCCACCGAGCAGGCCGACGGCAATGGTTTCGACCACGAAGAATTCCAGATTGCGCAGGTGATGGAGCCAGGCGAACATGGCTTCGAGCGCCACGAAGGCGGCGAGCAGGATTGCGGTTTGCGCGTGCGGCGAGCGGCTGAAAAAAGTTCGCAGCGATTGCATCAGGAGGCGGTCAAGAATTGAATCGGCAGCTTAATTTGTTGGCGATGGCGTTTAGTCCCGGCTCGACTTTCGCCAACTATTGGCACCGGCTTACCGACCGGACTTTCGTCGGGCAATATCAAGTGAACACGTTCGATCTGGCGGTGATGCTGCCGTATTTTGCGGTGCTGGTGGTGCTCGCGGCGTACGGAATTCATCGCTATGCCCTGGTTTACAATTTCTATAAATATCGCGATCACTTGCCCGGCCCGCCGCCTGCCGTCACCGAGTGGCCAAAGGTTACCATACAGCTTCCCATCTTCAATGAGCGCTACGTGATCGAGCGGCTGGTGGATTGCATCGCGCAATTCGATTATCCGCGCGACCGTTTCGAAATTCAGGTGCTCGACGATTCCACCGACGAGACGCAACAAGTGGCGCGGAATTGCGTCGAGCGGCATCAGCAGCTTGGGCTGCCGATTTCCTATTTGCACCGCAGCAATCGCGAGGGCTTCAAGGCCGGTGCGCTCCAGGAAGGCATGCGAGCCGCGACCGGCGAATTGATCGCGATATTCGATGCGGATTTCTTGCCGCCGGCGGATTTTTTGCGGCGCACCGTGCCTTATTTTGCTGAACCGAAATTAGGGATGGTGCAGACGCGGTGGAGTTACATCAACCGGCATTATTCAGCGCTGACCGAGATCGAGGCGATTTTGCTCGATGGGCATTTTGTGATCGAGCATACATCGCGCTATCGCCGCGGGAACTTTTTCAATTTCAATGGCACAGCGGGAGTTTGGCGGCGCGCGGCGATCGAGGATGCCGGCGGCTGGGAACACGACACCCTCACCGAAGACACCGATCTTTCTTATCGCGCGCAGCTTCGTGGCTGGCAATTTTTGTATCTGCCGGAAATCGAGTGCCCTTCGGAATTGCCCGTGGAGATGAACGGCTTCAAATCGCAGCAGGCGCGCTGGGCCAAGGGCTTGATGCAGACGGCGATCAAGATTTTGCCGCGTGTGCTGCGATCGAAAGAGCCGTCTTATGTGAAATCGGAGGCGGTGTTTCATCTCACCGCGAATATCAGCTATCCCTTGATGGTTTTTCTCTCGATTATTTTGTTGCCGGCGATGATTGTGCGTTTTTATCAGGGCTGGTTTCAGGTATTGGTGATCGATTTGCCGCTGTTTATCGCTTCGACCTGCTCGATTTCCAGTTTTTACTTGGCCGCGCAACGCGTGCTTTATCCCAAAACTTGGAAGCGGGCGATTCCTTATTTGCCTTTTGTGATGGCTGTGGGGATTGGGCTTTCGATCCGCAATGCGGTCGGAGTGCTCGAGGCGATTTTCGGGATCAAGACGGAATTTGTGCGCACGCCGAAATATAAGATCGAAGCGCAGCGCAAGGGTACGTGGCTGCGGAAAAATTATCGCAAGAGCGCTGGCTGGATGCCATTTGCCGAAGTTTTTCTGGGAATTTATTTTGCGGCGGCGGTGTTCTATGCGATTCAGAATGAGAATTACGCTACGATTCCCTTTTTGCTCCTCTTCGTTTGGGGTTACCTCTATACGGGCTTCATGTCGCTGGCGCAGGTTTATTTTGAGAAGCTGCGGTTTGGAGTGGAGGCGGGCGAGGTTCGGCCTGCTTCGACTGGGGCGCCCGGATTTTAGCGTCCGTGCCTGATTGGAATTATCTCCGCTCGTAGCTATCGCCTCCGTAATCTAGACTCGCCTCCTTGACGTATACTCCCGATACGAAATGCTCGAATCAGGTGAAGTCATTTCTTATAGGGAGATGTGCGACGCAGAGCGCGCAAGCCTTCAGCGCGGCATGAACTACAAGCATCAAGGAGAAGAAAGCGTTCTTCTGATGAGTGTTCGCTCTGGCGCTCCATACCACGATCGCGTCGACGACGACGGCCGCGTGTTGATATACGAAGGTCACGACGTCAAGCGGACCCAGGCTCGCGATCCAAAAACTGTCGATCAGCCGATGCGTGAGCCGAGTGGGAAGCTAACCCAGAATGGACAATTTTGGGAGGCTGCTCAAAGATTTCAGACCGGAAAGTCGGATGCGGAGACCGTAAAAGTCTATGAAAAAATAAAAACCGGAATCTGGGTTTTTAATGGAATCTTTCGCTTAGTGGATGCTCGGCAGCAAGAATCCGGGGGACGAAAAGTGTTTAAGTTTCGCCTTGAGTTGGACTCCAGTAATCGTCCCCGTGAGCCGCGGTCATCCTCGCTCGAACACCAACGCGTGATCCCTTCGGCGGTGAAAGTAGAGGTTTGGAAACGCGATAAGGGCCGTTGCGTGCAGTGCGGGAGCGGCGACAATCTGCACTTCGATCATATAATTCCATTTTCGCAAGGCGGGACATCGTTGCTGGCCAAGAACATTCAGCTTCTATGTGCTCGCCACAATTTGGAGAAACGAGACAAGGTCGAGTAGGGGCCGCAACATCAGCTCGAAAGAATTCGCGTCAATTCCTAGCGCCCAATTCTGGTTTCAGCCGTCAAATTCCATTAGACTCGGCCCTTCGCGCGGAGCGGTGTGCTTCCATAGCGAGCGGGTGATGCCAGGAGGATCGATGAAATCCAGAAATGCTCAAGGGATGAGAGTGCGCGCGCGATGGGTCGGCGGATTGATCGCGGCGGTGGTGGTGCTACTGAGCACGGGAATCGCAACGGCGCGATTCCGCCAGGCGAATGAAGAATATGCGGCGCGGCGCGCGAAGCTCGTGGCGCAAGTGGATGGGCCGGTCGTCGTTTTCGGCTATACCGGGCACGAAGATCTTTCCGAATTTGCGGTTTTTTTCCAGGAGAAGAATTTTTATTACCTTACGGGCGACGACGAGCCTGGCGGCGCGGTGTTGCTGATTCCCGATCCGCCGGCTGGCAAAAAAGTCGATGGCGCGCGCGAAATTCTTTATTTGCCGGCGCGCGATTATGCGCAGGAAAAATGGGAAGGGCCGAAGATGGGTCCTGACGATCCCGGCATCCGCGAGAAAACCGGATTCGGCGATGTGCAGGCGTTCGCTACTTTGCGCGGCAAGCTCGAGGAGCTGGCCAAGGTTTATTCCAATTTCTATACGCTGATGCCCGGCCAGGAAGAGGAAGGCTATCCGCATCTGCAAATTTGGAGCGAATGGCTGAAGCGCGCCGTTCCTTCGGCGAATGTGCGCGACATTACCGCAGCGATCAGCGCGATGCGCCAAGTGAAATCGGCCGGCGAATTGGCGCTCATGCAGAAAGCGATCGATGCGTCCGTGGATGCGCAGCTCGACGCGATGAAGCGCATAAAGCCGGGACTATACGAATATCAGGTGGGCGCGCGCATGAAGGAGATTCACGAATTCGAAGGATGCTCGCGCGAAGCTTACGCGCCGATTGTGGGCACGGGCTTTTATTCCACCGTGCTGCATTACAGCGCGCTCGATCAGCAGATAAAGGATGGGGATGTGGTGGTGCTGGACGTTGGTGGCGAATACGGCGGCTACGCGGCGGACATCACGCGCACGCTTCCGGCGAATGGAAAATATACGGCCCGGCAGCGGGAAATTTACGAGATCGTGCTGGGCTCGCAGAATGCGGCGATGGCAGCGTTGAAGCCGGGCGCGGCGATTCACGGCGGCGCGATCGATTTGAATCAGATTTCGCGCGACTACATCAACGCGCACGGAAAAGATCTGCACGGCGAATCACTCGGGAAATATTACATTCACGGATTGAGCCATCATCTCGGGCTAGATGTGCACGATCCGGGCAGCGTGACGCGTCCGCTTGCGGAGGGAATGGTGATTACCATCGAGCCAGGAATTTATATTCCGGAAGAAAATCTTGGCGTGCGCATTGAAGATGATGTGCTCGTGACGAAAGACGGCTACGAACTGCTGACCAAGCGTCTGCCGCGCGACCCCGTAGAAATCGAAAAAGTAATGGCGGAGGGTCAGAAAAACTGACCCGAAAGCACTCAGCGGGTGCCTAAAACGGTGAATTTCCGTCTCGTAAGAGGCGGATTGACGGAGGTTTAGAATCCTGTTATCTTCAGTTGAGATGGCAGGACGTGGAAAATCCGCTCGAAAGTCTCCCACAAGGTCCCGAAGCGCCTCGCGTACAGGCTCCAAAGCATTGAAAGAAAAGGCTTTGCAGAAGTCTGCGCGGGCTCGTTCGGCGGCGGTACATGCGCCCGATCCGGCTACCTTGCTTCAACTTAAGCTTTACGAAGAAGGGCTTAAGTTGGTGCAAGAACAGAAGTTCGCCAAAGCCAAGCAATCGCTCGAAAAGGTACTGGCTGGTCCTAGTACCGAGCTGGCCGACCGCGCTCGCGTGCATTTGCGCGGTGTAGAGCAACGACTTAGCCGGGTTCCGGCCCCGTCGCCAAAGACCGCCGACGACCATTACACGCAGGGCGTGGCGATGATGAATTTGGGCCGATGGGACGATGCGCGAGAACACTTAGACCGCGCTCTGAAGGTTGCACCTAAGGCCGACCACATTGTTTATGCCATGGCGGCGCTGGATTGCCTCACCGGCGAAGCGGAATCGGCGATGGAGCGATTGAAATTTGCCATCCAGTTGCGCCCCGAGAATCGCTATCATGCGCGCAACGATGAAGATTTTGCATTTCTGCAGGAAGATCCCCGATTTACCGAACTGCTCTACCCCGAGCGCGAGGGTTCCGCAGGCTAGTTCTCCACCGTGAAAAATCACCGTCAGAATGCCGGGCGGGCCGTGCGAGTTGTTGCCCTCGGCGGAGGCACGGGTCTGTCCACTTTGCTGCGTGGATTGAAAGAATATGTGGCGCGGCGGCGGGCGGAACGGCGGCGATTGCCGATTTCGGATTTGGCGGCGATTGTTACCGTCACCGATGATGGCGGAAGCAGCGGACGTTTGCGGCGCGAGCAGCGCGTGTTGCCTCCTGGCGATATTCGCAATTGCATGGTGGCGCTTTCGAAGGATGAGGCGCTGCTTAGCCATTTATTTCAGTATCGCTTCAGCGGGGCGAAAGGGCTTGGCGGGCATAGCTTCGGGAATATTTTTCTGACTGCGCTTACGCACGTTACTGGAGATTTTCCGGAGGCGGTGCGGCTTTCGGGGCAAGTGCTGGCGATTCGCGGGCGGATTTTTCCTTCTACGGCGCAAAACGTGACGCTAGAAGCTGTATTGGAAGACGGTACGGTCGTGCGCGGCGAAACGAAGATTTCGCATTCGACGCGGGCGATCGATCGAATCCGGTTGATTCCGCCGACGGCGCGGCCATTGCCGGAAGTATTGCAGGCTTTGCGAGAGGCAAACTTAATTCTGGTGGGCCCGGGATCTCTTTATACCAGCTTGATTCCGAACTTGCTTTTGCGGCAGGTGACGGAAGTGCTGGCGCATTCGAAGGCGACGCGCGTTTACATCTCGAATCTGATGACGCAGCCGGGCGAGACCGATCATTTTTCCGTTGCCGATCATGTGCGCGCGATTTACAACCATACGCGGCCGGGACTTTTCGATTGGGCGGTGGTGAATCGCACACCGATTCCGGCGCGGTTGCGGCGGCGTTATGCGCTCAAGGGCGCGGAGCCGGTGCGCGGGGCGTTGAAGGAATTGCATGAGATGGGGCTTGGTTGCGTTTATGGCGATTTGCTGCAGGAAGGCAGCATTGTGCGGCACGATCAGAATCGGCTGACGCGATTGATTCTGGATGAATTTGTGAAGAGATCGCAGCGACGATGAAGAACCCCACGCGCAACGACGGCGCGTGGGGCACCCGACTTCAAAACCAAAAAAATGCAGATCCCTCACACTGAAAGGCGTGTTCGGGATGACAACTTAAACGCTGCGCCTGCAGGGTCACTGAACGGGCACGCGTTCCTTGCGTCGAATTTCGGAGACTCGTATACTGTCGCGCGCTGTCCAATCGTTACTCGGAGCTCATTCCTTAAGGCCCCTTCTTGGAGGATTCCATGCCGACTCTCGTCAAGAATGAATTGAACGTCTACGAATGCGCCGAGGCGCGCTTCGAAGCGGCGGCGGCCAAGCTGGGCCTCGAGGAAGATCTCTATAATTTTCTGAAGTATCCCAACAAGGAAATCACCATTTACATCCCCGTGACGATGGACAACGGGCGCTTGCAGGTTTTTACCGGCTATCGCGTGCAGCATTCTTTGGTGCGCGGGCCGGGCAAGGGTGGGATTCGTTATGCGCCGGACGTTTCGCTGGATGAAGTGCGCGCGCTGGCTTCCTGGATGACTTGGAAATGCGCGGTGGTGAATATTCCGTTTGGCGGAGCCAAGGGCGGGATTATTTGCGATCCCGATAAAATGTCGCAGAAAGAACTCGAGCGCATGACGCGCCGATACACCGCTGAGCTTACCGATTGGATTGGGCCGGAGAGAGATGTGCCGGCCCCGGACCTCGGAACAAATGAAAAGGTAATGGCTTGGGTGATGGACACGTATTCGATGCACATGCGCCACACGGTGACCGCGGTGGTTACCGGCAAGCCGCTCGATCTGGGCGGATCGCGCGGGCGCCGCGAGGCCACCGGGCGCGGCGTTCATTTCGTTTGCGATAAAGCCATTGAGAAATTGAAGATGAAGCGCGAAGAATGTCGCGTGGTGATTCAGGGATTTGGAAACGTGGGATCGATGGCCGCGATGCTGTTGGCCGAGGCCGGATATAAAATTATCGGCGTCTCCGACATTCACGGCGGGCTTTTCAATGAAAAAGGATTCGATGTGCCGGCCCTGATTGATTGGGTGCACGTGAAGCGCAAGCCGCTGCCGGAATTTCCCGGTGGTGGCGCGCACATGAGCGGGCAGGAATTGCTCTTCCAACCGTGCGAGATTTTAATTCCCGCGGCGATCGAAAATCAGATTACCAGCGCGAACGCGCATCGGGTGCAAACTCGCATTCTTTGCGAGGGCGCAAACGGGCCGACGACGCCTCCCGCGGACGAAACGCTGCGCCAAAAAGATGTGTTCATCCTGCCGGACATTCTCGCGAATGCCGGCGGCGTGACGGTGAGCTATTTCGAATGGGTGCAGGATCGCCAGGGATTTTTCTGGCGCGAAAGCGAAGTGAACGAGCGGCTGAAGGATGTGATGGAGCGCAGCTTCGATGAAATCGTGCGCTATGCCGAATCGCATGGCGTGAACAATCGCATCGCCGCCTATATGGTGGCCATCGACAGAGTAGCGTTCGCGCTGAAGCTCCGCGGACTCTACGCGTAGGCGCTGGTTCCCGTACCGCCGGCGTTCCTGCCGGCATCTTTCGATCAGCAAGTTCCGCAACGACCGAAATCGTGGGCGAAGCCCTGCCGTAAATAAACGCCGCTTGTCCAAATGCTCAGTCCGCTCGTGAATTCCGCCCCTGGCTACATTCCCTTCGAAAGATGCCGGCAGGGACGCCGGCGCTACTTGACGGCCGTGTTGCATATTCCGCGGGAAGGCTCTAGCGTGCTGGTGTATTATTGCGCTCCGCTGGCTTGGGGCTGCGAACGGGGATAGATGGAATTCGTTTGTTATGCAATCTGAAACTCTTACTCCTGGCGCTGTAAAAACTGAGGACGAGCACCGTCGCGACGTTTGCACCGTCGGGCGGTGGATTCGTGAGCGCGGCTACGTGCCTTCGACCGACGGAAATATTTCCGTGCGGTTGGATTCGCGGCGCGTGCTTACTTCGCCTACCGGCATCAGCAAGGGGATGATGACGCCGGATGATTTGGTCATCACCGACCTCGAAGGAAAGAAAATCAGCGGGCGGCGGAATCCTTCTTCTGAATTACCGATGCATCTTTTGATTTACCGGCGACGGCCGGATGTATTTGCGGTTTGTCATGCGCATCCGCCTGTGGCTACCGGATACGCTGCCGCGGGCGTGGCGCTGGATCGGGCGCTGCTTAGCGAATGCGTGATAGCGCTGGGATCGATTCCTGTGGCGCGTTATGGGACGCCGGGAACTGCGGAGTTGACTGACGCGATTGAGCCTTTGATTCAGCGTCACGATGCGATTCTGCTCGCGAATCATGGTGTGGTTACTTACGGACAGGATTTGCTCACCGCATTTTTCCGCATGGAAACCGCAGAACACTTCGCGCGCGTTTCGCTGGTTACCGTGTTGCTCGGCAAACAAGTCTTGCTTTCCAGCGAAGATGTGGAAAAATTGCTCGCGGCGCGGGCGCGCTACGGCATTCAAGGCGCCCCAGCCGGAACCAGCCGCCCCGTGACCGCAGAGGCAGACGAGGCGGCCGTCACCGATCGCATCACTTTGAGCCGGCGCGAACTCGAGGCGCTGGTGGAAGACGCGGTGCGCAAAGACCGGACCCGGCGGTAAATATTCGAGGCGTCTCTGCGGAGGATGAAGAATGGGTGAAGCACTCGGAATGATCGAGACACGCGGCCTCGTGGCAATGATCGAAGCATCGGACGCCATGGTGAAGGCGGCGAAAGTCACGCTGGTCGGCTGGGAAAAGATTGGCTCGGGATACGTGACGGCGATGGTGCGCGGCGATGTGGCGGCGGTGAAAGCTGCGACGGATGCCGGCGCGGCAGCCGCACGGCGCGTGGGCGAGCTGATTGCCGTGCACGTGATTCCGCGGCCGCATCAGTCGCTCGAAGACGCGCTGCCGATCGGCAAGACGGCGATGGCGGCAGCGAAGTAGCAGGTCGGGCCGCGACGCGGGAGACGGACGAAATGCGGCGGCGAAGTTTCTTCGTTTTGCAGTAAAGGCAATTCCTCACACAAAATGATTTTGGCCCGCATAGTCGGCACCGTAGTTTCCACTCGCAAAGATCCTCGCCTGGAAGGAAAAGCGCTGCTGATCGTGAAGCCGATTTCGCCGGACGGGCAGGATGAATCGGGCTATCTGATCGCGGTAGACGCGGTCGGCGCAGGGTATCGCGAAACGGTCCTGGTGGTAAGCGGCAGCTCAGCCCGCATGGCCTCCGAATGTAAGGACCGCCCGGTGGACGCGGCGATCATCGGCATCGTGGACACGGTGAAGCTGGACGACGCGCACGAAGGCGAGCTGGCTGCGTCGAAAAATAATTAGATGATCCTCGGGCGTGTCATCGGCAATGTCGTTTCTTCCGCCAAAGATCCCGCGCTGAACGGCATCAAATTGCTTGTGGTGCAACCGATTGGGCGCGATGGGCAAGCGAAGGGCCGCGCCATTGTCGCGCTGGACTCTGTCGGCGCGGGCGTGGGCGAAACCGTTTATTGGTGCCGGGGCAAAGAGGCTAGCTTTCCGTTTCTTCCAGTGGAAGTTCCTACCGAGGCCACGATTGTTGGCATCGTGGACGAAGTAAATTTCGTCGACGCAACAAAAAGCGGCAAGGAGTAGTGCCGAGTGCTGATTGCGCGCGTGATTGGCGACGTAGTGGCGACGCAGAAAGCTGCATCGCATGTTGGCCGCAAAATTCTGATCGTGCAGCCGCTGAATCTGGATGGCTCCGATCGTGGTGAGCCGGTGCTCGCGCTTGATGCCGTGGACGCCGGCGAAGGCGACCGCGTGTTGCTTTCGACGGAAGGCTATTCGGCTATGACCGCCGTCGGCCGCCCGAATTCCCCGATCGATTCCGCCGTTGTAGGCATCATCGATGCCGTCGAACTGAACGACCCGCCGCGCTAACGCATTTCAATTTCGCCAAATCAAAAAAATGCAGCGAGCGGCGTGGGATGCGCCGCTCGCTGTCGTCCCGTGGGTGCTTCGGGTTACTCCTGGACGATCGCTGTGCGGGTCTTCCCGCCGAAACGAATTTCCTTCACCACGCTGCCTTCAATCACCAGCGCGTTGGAATCGTGTTTCTCTTTTGCGTCTTGCCACTGGACGGGAACTTCCGCAACAATTTTACCGTCGGACAAAACTTGGACTTTCGATTCGTCGGCGATGAACATGTAGCTGCCGGCCTTCAATTGTTTTCCCCCGAGAGTCACCGCGCTAACTACGGAGATCTGGGCTTTAAGCGTTGCCTTTAGATCCTTGGCCCCTGCTGGTACCGCAAGGACTGGAAGGAGCATCGCCACGATTACCGCTACCGTGGCGAACTGCGCAATACGTCGTTGTGACATCTTCATTTCTCCTTTGGTTTAGCCCCAGTCACCCTGTTAGACGATTGTTCTCGCGGCAGGAAAGCAACGGATGTTTTCTTGCCGAAAGATTTTTATTAATTCATGCGTCATCATTTTGCGAATCCGAACACACCCGTTCCGCAAGCGGACAATCGAGAAATCGCCCGGTCTGCTGAATGGCGCGTCACAATGAAATACGTGAAGGAGCGGAGAAATGTTTCGTTAAAGTTCTGTAAGAATGAGTGCACCAAAAGTGGGCACTGTCCTAAATTGACATCGCAGGACGCCGCAGAGTTTGTAGGGGCGGGCCTGCCTTTTAGTCCCGCCCGGTTTTGGGCCCCGCCGTGTTGCACGTAATCGATCTCATCGCTAACGAACACTTCAAATTGGGAGGCAGCCCGCGCGTTGACACCCCCGCATCGCTCATCAATAATCGCTGCAACATGATTGGACAGCTTCGCGGAAAACTTACCGATCGCCGCCCGAATCAAGTGATGGTGGACGTCGCCGGCGTCGGCTACCTCGTGCAAATTCCGCTTTCCACGTTTTCGGTGCTAGGCGGACTGAATTCCGATGTGACGCTATTGATTCACACGCACGTGCGCGAGGATCAATTCACGCTATACGGCTTTTTGACCGCGCGCGAGAAACAAATTTTCGAGATGCTGCTCCTGGTCAGCGGAGTCGGCCCTTCACTGGCGCTGAAAATTCTTTCGGGAATGAGAATCAGCGAGCTGCTGCCGGCAATTCGCAACAGCGATCTGGCATTGCTCGAGCGCATTCCGGGAATCGGCAAGAAAACAGCCGAACGCATCGTGGTCGAGCTGCGCGATAAAGCCGCCATGCTCGAACCCGCGGAAGCCGGAAAGCCCGCCGCCCGCTCGCCGCTCGAATCGGATGTTGCTTCCGCGCTTTTGAATCTGGGTTACGAAGGGCGCTCCGTAGAGCGAACGCTGGAGCAAATTCGCAAAAGCGGTGCGGCCGAAAATGATTTCAATGCGCTGCTGCGCGCGGCGTTGCAACAGCTCGGCGGCGCGAAGATGCAAAAAGGTGCGCACGCCGGAAATTCGGAATGAGCGAGCAGGCAATTTGCGGAGGCGCTCGTGGTGCAGCTCGTTTGGGAATTTATCGCGCGGGAAGACAAAGTCGCAGAATTCGAGCGCTACTATGCGAGCGACGGGCACTGGGCGAAACTGTTTGAGCGCAGCGCTGGATTTCGAGGGACGGCCTTGCTGCGCGATAGGGAGCGACGTGGCCGGTATTTGACCGTGGATTCGTGGGAGAGCGCGGATGCGCATCACGCGATGCGTGCGGAATTTTCGCGCGAATACGAGCAACTCGATCGCGACTGCGAAGATTTCACGGAGCGCGAGACGCATCTCGGCGATTTCGAGGTAAAGTAAGCAGCGATGGAACTGAGCGACACTCGGCACCGGCTGGTTTCAGGACGCGCTTTCGATGAAGACGCGCGCGTGGAAGCCAGCGTGCGCCCAAAACGTCTGGACGATTACATCGGGCAGACACGCGTGAAGGAAAATCTTTCGATCGCCGTGGAAGCGGCGCGCACGCGCAAAGAGGCGCTCGATCACGTGTTGCTGTACGGCCCGCCGGGACTTGGCAAAACTACGCTCGCGCAAATTCTGGCGAACGAGATGGGCGTGGCGATCAAAGTGAGCTCTGGCCCATTGCTCGAGAAAAAAGGCGACCTCACCGCGGTGCTCACTTCGCTCGACAAGGGTGATTTCTTTTTCCTGGATGAAATCCACCGGTTGCAACCTTCGCTGGAAGAAATTCTGTATCCAGCGATGGAAGATTTTCGGATTGATTTGGTGATTGGGCAGGGGCCCGGCGCGAGAATTCATCCCTACGAGTTGAATCGCTTTACGCTAGTCGGCGCGACCACGCGCGCGGGCTTGCTGATGGCGCCACTGCGCTCGCGATTTGGAATCGTGCACCGTCTGGATTTCTACACACCCGAGGATTTGTTCTTGATTGTAAAACGCTCGGCGAAAATCCTGGGAATTCAGACCGACGATGCCGGCGCCGAAGAAATTGCACGGCGCAGCCGCGGCACTCCGCGCATCGCCAATCGCCTGCTGCGCCGCGTGCGCGATTTCGCCGAGGTCCGCGCCGCTGGACATATCAACCGCGAAGTGGCCAAAGAATCGCTAGCGATGTTGGGCATCGATGACCAAGGCCTGGACGAAGTCGACCGCAATCTGCTGCTGACCATCATCAATAAATATTCCGGCGGCCCGGTGGGACTGAACACCATAGCGGCCTCGCTAAGCGAAGAAGAAGACGCCATCGAAGAAATTTATGAGCCATATCTGATGCAGCTAGGCTTGCTCGATCGCACGCAACGCGGCCGGGTAGCCACAGTCCTAGCCTACAAATATTTCGGAATGGAAGAACCCCGCCGCCAAGCCGCAATGTTTTAGCGGCGAACTTTCTTTCGAAGCGCTGGCGTCCCCGCCGGCTCTTACGACCATAAAAATAACCGAAGGCCGCAATCGTGGACGGCGCAAGGCGTTCAATACATCGCTGTAGCGGGTTCGTGTGGTCCGCCGACGAGAGTTACATCTGGCTACGATTGCGGTCGTAAGAGCCGGCGGGGACGCCAGCGCTATGAAACCTCGCCCCCGCGCCGCAACTCCTAGCCTTTTTGCCGATTCAGAAAATCTGTGATCGTTGCGCGGGTGTCCGCCGCTCTCACAAAGGCAGAGAAGTGGCTGCCGTATTCCTGCGAGATCAACCGCGCGCCGGGGATTTTGCTTGCGGCAAACTCTGCGTGTGCAAACGGAACAACGTCGTCCGAATCGCCGTGAACAATGAGCGTGGGCTGGGTGATCCGTTCAAGCGGATATAGCTCAAGCGTCGCAAGATACTTCGCATCATTCATCACGCCTTCGAAGCGCGGCTTCACCGGCACTGACGTTCCCATCAAGCGAAGCGCATCGCGCCGCTGCGCCGAAGTCACCGCAGAAGAACGCTCGTAGCGCGTGAAAGCCTGCTGCGCAATCGGCACCGGAAAGCGCCGATAGAGCAACGAGACAAACCAATTCGCCGTATTCGAAGTGGCCAAGCGCGGAAACTTCGCGCCAAGCATCGCGCGCCGCGGAAGCACCAGCCGCTGCGTGACCGCGCAGATCAGCACCACCGCGGTGCAGCGCTGCGGATGCCGCAAAGCGAATTGCAAAGCAGGCGGCCCTCCGCCGGAAATCCCAATGATCGGAACGCGATCGATGGCAAGCGAATCAAGCAGCGCGGCAAACGCGTCGGCTTGCTCTTCAGGCGTAGCGCCGGCTTCAAGCGGCGTGCGCAAATAGCCCGGACGCGAGACGGCAATCGGCCGGAATTGCGGCGTCAAAACCAATTCCGCAGCGACCATCCCCTGATCGAAGCCGCCGAGAGTGCCGTGGGAAATCAAAACGGGCGAGCCAGTTGGCGCGGTGGCATATTCAATTTCGCCACGGCGCGTTTTTACCGTGCGGCTGGCTGCGCGCAGGGCAGCCATCGAGCGTGCAGTCCACCGTGCGGCGATCGCGCGCAACGATAGCGCGGCCACTACGGCGACGCCGCATAGCAATGCAATCCACTCGGCCCAATTCAAGCGCGTTGCCCCTGAACGCCCTTCGCCCGCCCCAAACTCCTACGGTATCATCGCAGCACCGTGGCGCGCCAAGCTGCGAGCGGCGCATAGCGGCCTCATCCGATGAATAAAGTTTATCTTTCGCTCGGTTCAAATCTCGGTAAGCGCGAAGAAAATCTTGCGCGCGCGATGGACCAGCTCGAAAAGCGCAGGGTGAAGATTCTGCGCCGCTCCTCCATTTACGAAACGGAGCCGGTTGAAATCAGGGCGCAAGCCTGGTTCTTGAATTGCGTCATTGAAGCCGAGACCGATTTGCCGCCGCAGCAATTGATGAACACGCTTCTGGAAATCGAGCTGCAGCTTGGGCGGCGACGCGGCGTGAAATATGGACCGCGCACGATTGATCTGGACATTCTGCTGTACGGCGACTTGGTGGTGAATGAGCCGGAGCTCATGATCCCTCATGCGAAAATGGCGGAGCGGCGTTTCGTGCTCGTGCCGCTCGCGGAAATCGCGCCGCAGGTGCTGCATCCCGTCCTGCATCGCACGGCCGCCGAACTTCTCGCCGAATGCCCCGATCCGAGTGAAGTCCGCAAGATGGCGTCTTAGTGCTTTTGTAGCGCTGGCGTCTCGCCGGCTCTTACGACTACAAAATTCGCTAAGGGCGCGATCTTGGACGGAGCGCAGCATTCGGGACATTGCCTTCGTCGGACTTCGTAGTCCGTCGATGACTGTTGCCCTTCACGAAAATTGTCGGTCGTAAGATGCCGGCGGGGACGCCAGCGCTACTTAAGGCGCTCGCCCCCGCCGAAAATTACGACTGCTCGATGATCAGCTATTTCGCAAGACCTTCATCCAGTGCAGCGTCATTGTTGATGGGGCCAAGGCTTCCAGCTCGATCTGTGCGTAGTGGCCCTCGGCGATTTCGCGCCAGGTGTAGACCCCGGGCTCGGAATCTTCGCGGATGTGGCCTTTTAATTGTTCCAGGAACGTGCGGCCATCTTCCACGGATGCTTTTTCTACCGTGCCAGGCCTTGCTAACGCTTCGACTATATAGCTGCGCAAAAGCTTGGGCCAGTAGGCGCGGAAAAGTTCCTGCGAAGCAAAGACGTCGCTCCAAGCGACTTCTCCGCCATAGGCCACTACCACGCCGATCACCGATTCGTCTTTTAGTCCGGTGGTCGAACTGGCGAAGCGGCGCTCCATTTCATCGGCGAAAGTATCCACGTCGCGGCCGATTTGCGGTGATTGATAAATTTTGCGATAGGACTGGCTCGGGGCTTCGCGTGAAATTACGCCGCCGACGGAGCCGGCGGAGATGCGCGGTGCGGGCGCGGCTTGCACCTCAACAGTAGTAGTGTTTGCGCCATGTGGTGCTGCGCCCCCGGCTGTTGCAGTGCCGCCGCCGGAATTCCTTGGGGTGGCGACGGTGCCGGAGCGTACTGCGGCCCAGACTTTGGTCTGATCGGAATCGATGGCGGCTTTTTCCCGGACGCTGGGATGGACCATTGTATTTGCGGCGGCGAATTTCCCTGATGAGCCGCCGGTCCAGCGGCCTTGCTCAACGCAAAATACGTCCAGAGGCAGCGGAGCGCCGCCTACCGGAATGATGCGATCTTTACCCACTATGCGATCCTGCTTTCCGCCCGAGACAATTTCTCCGGCCAGCAGGATCACCGGCTTTTTGCCGCGATTGATCAGCACCAGGCGATTTACTTCCGCGCCGCCGCTCGCTTGCGGGATTGGACGCGCGTCGCCTTCGCGCGAGCGGCGCAAGTAATCGCTGGCGCCATGTTCGGTGACCACCACGTCGCCCGAAGCCAGGCCTTCATCGAGCGTTTCGAATTCGCCGGTGTCGGCGCTTGATTTCGAGAGCACCGGAAAGACGGTCAAATTTTCGTAACGCACCGGCTCACCGAGTCTCCAGCCTTCTGGTGAGCCGTGTTTTTCGCCTACGCCATTGCCATTGGTTGAGCCGCCATCGATTCTGGCCGGGGCTATCGGTGCGCTCATTAGTCCTACTGCTGCCAACCCCGCTACTGCCCAATCGAAACTTTTGCTGAGTCTCATGCCAGTCCTCCCGTGCCTATATTGAATTGCGAAGAAAGAGCCTTCGATATGGGAACGGGGTCGGGCGGATTTCTTGCAGACTGATGCGGATGCGGAAGGCACACCCAAACCAAAAACGCGCGAGAGGTGAACCCGCGCCCCTACAGTTGGCCGTTCGGCCTTCCGAAAAACCTGTTCGATGCGGGTTACTGGCTGTTCAGGCAAAAGCACTCCCGCGGGGTACCTGAAATAGTGTAGATTGATAGTTCCCATCTCGCCCGGTGGGTGTGCCCGGGGAGAATCGCGGGAGGCTTCTCTGTGAATCCAAGCAAGCCAGCAGCAACGGCCGCAGCCACGCAAGAGGAAACGCCAACGGCATCACGCAATACCCTCAGCGTCACCGACAATCGCACCGGGAAGAAGTACGAGCTGCCGATCAAGCACGATACGATCCGGGCGATGGACCTGCGGCAGATCAAGGTAAATGCCGAAGATTTCGGAATGATTAGTTACGATCCGGCGTTCACGAATACGGCTTCGTGTACCAGCCGCATTACCTTCATTGATGGCGACAAGGGCATCCTGGAATACCGCGGATATCCCATCGAAGAGCTTGCGGAGCGCAGCACTTACCTCGAAACGGCCTATCTGATCATGTATGGCGAGCTGCCCACCAAGCAGCAGCTTGAGGATTGGACTTACAACGTCACGCACCATACTTTCATTCACGAGAGCATCAAGAAATTCCTCGATGGCTTCCATTACGATGCGCACCCGATGGGCATGTTGATTTCTTCGGTGGCGGCGCTTTCTACTTTTTATCCGGACGCGAAGGATATTTTCAATCCCGATTCGCGGAAGAAGCAGACGTATCGCTTGATCGGGAAGATGCCGACGCTTTCGGCGTTTGCTTACCGGCACAGCCTGGGCATGCCTTACGCCTATCCCGATAATGAGCTGAGCTATCCCGCGAATTTCCTGAACATGCTTTTCCGCACGACCGAATTGAAATACCGGGCCAATCCGACTTTGGAACGGGCGCTAGACGTTTTGTTTATTCTGCATGCGGACCACGAACAAAATTGTTCGTCGACGGCGATGCGCGCTGTTGGCAGCTCGCATGTCGATCCATTTTCCGCGACTGCGGCGGCAACTGCTGCGCTCTATGGGCCGCTGCACGGCGGGGCGAATGAAGCAGTGCTGCGTATGCTGGTGGATATCGGCTCGATCGACAAGGTCCCGGCATACATCAAGAGCGTGAAAGCCGGCGAGCGGAAGTTGATGGGATTCGGGCACCGCGTTTATAAAAATTACGATCCGCGAGCCCGCATCGTGAAGCACATCGCGTATGAAGTGTTCGACGTGATGGGCCGCAATCCAATGATCGATATCGCGCTGGAAGTCGAGCGTATCGCGCTCGAAGACGATTATTTTATTTCCCGGCGTCTTTACCCTAACGTGGATTTTTATACCGGCTTGATTTATCAATCGATGGGATTTCCGGTGACGATGTTCCCGGTGCTTTTTGCCATCCCAAGAACGTCCGGATGGATCGCGCAATGGGAAGAAATGTTGCTCGATCCGGAACAGAAAATTTCGCGTCCGCGGCAAGTTTATTTGGGTGCCGGGACACGCCAGTACGTTCCGATCGAGAAACGCACGTAATTTGGAATTCGCGGTTTGACTGATCTAGATTTTCGCCTGCCTCATAAAAGATTTCCTTATTACTACATTAAGCGAATGAGTGGCCTCGTCGGCGCGTCTTGGTCGTCCAAATCGACTCGCCCCGACCACTTCTCTTAGAATCAGCGATTTACTTCACTAAATTGATTCGGCTTACATGGTTTTGCTAGCGTCGTCGTGTCCGGCCATTCCGGCGAGCCGATCCGCGAATTGCTCGGCTCCCGAAGGCACTGGCACAGTCTGCTGGGGCGGGGGGCTTGAAGTGGCGTGCGTGCTACTCGACGACCTCCCACTCGGCGGTGGGGTTGTATTCCCGGATCGAGGCCGCGACTTTGCTGGTCTGCTCGCCCAGGTCCTGTTGGTACACGTCGCCTTCCTGGTTGATGATGAATGTCATGATTCCGGACTCCCGATACTTGACCGGCGAGGCGATGACAGCGAACCCTCCAATCAATTTGCCGTTGATGATGTAACTCTTCGCTCCGCCTTGCGCCGCGTGACCTCGCGCGGTCAGGATTCGGAATGTGTAGCCATCGATCACCGGGGCTTCATTGGCGGTCTGTAGTGCATCCGCGGCAAACTCATTCACTCTGCCCAGCGGACTGAGTTCCTTGTCCTCGGAAACCTTCCAGTACAAACCGTCCTGCTTCCCCGGGGTGCTGAGGATCTTCGTGGTGTAGAGGCCCACCGGATTTCCGTCGTGAGAAGTCTGGGCATAGATATCCTCGGCGTAGGCAATGGCGCTAATCGCGTCGATGGCCAGCAGTTCATTCCGGCCGATCCTCCGCGCCAGGATTTCATCGGCACCGCTATGGGTGTCAAAGAACCACTTGGACGAACTGTTCTGCCGCAGAGGGATGGGGAACGCATAATTGTCCGCCCCGATTTTGAGGACTTCCGTTCCGTCGGTCATCAACACCCAGCGATTCATTTGATCGTACTTGCTGACGAATTCCTGCAAGGCGGCGGCATCTTCGCTGAGCTCACCGGAACTCATGATCGCTTTCGATTCGGGCCCGAGGATGGAACTCAAGGCGCTATCGTCTCCCTTCTGCGCCGCATTCCGAAGGGCTGTGCCTGCTTCCGCGGGGCTGGCAAAAGTCACCTGATCCATCGTGCCGGCTGAAGCCGTCTGGGCGGCATGAAAGCCGGCGATTGGCATCGCCAAGAGAACCATTAGCAACCAGCGCCACCTAGTTGTACTTCCTGCTAGTTTCGTTCGCGGATTCATTTTCGCGCCTCTCGCTTCCTATCTATGACCCAATCTTCTTTTTAATTTGTTCAATCCCTCTCGTATTTAGGTCCCGAGCTTCATCGTCCGACAGATGTTATCGCCGGCGAACGGCCGGGTGCGGATGCGACGCGGGCGCATGCGAAGCGTGGGTTGCCGCTGCGCGATGCACGCTGGTTCGTCCGCGATTGCTTTCGGCGCGAGCGCGTCCGCCATCACCACTCCAGGCGCTGTGTCCGGTCGCCGATGCCGGACGCTGCTCGCCGCCCTTCGGCGCACCGCCGCGCGTGTCGTTGTGGTAGCCGCCCGCGGGTGCAACGCCGGGTCCGTTCTCCCCCGCATTGGGATTTTGGACGCCGCCCTTGCCGCCGATTAAGCCGTGATTGCCGTTGTCACCGCCATTAGGCAAATCCTTCGTCGGAATCTGAGCGTTGGGGTGCCAGCCGCCGTCGGGACCGTAATATCCGTTCGCGTGATACGCGCCACCTGGGCCGTAGTGCGTGTCCTGGCCCGGATGCCAGCCAGTTTCGGGGTGATAGTAGCCGCCCGGGCCATAGTATCCGTGAGGATTGTCGGGATGATCGCCATTCGGGACGGCGCCGCCCCCGCGGTTCGGTCCCCAAGGATGGTAGTTGTTGTAATTCGCGCCGTGCCAATTGTTGATGGTCGTCCTGTTGATGTAGGTGTTGTTGTTGTAAATGACGGTTCCGCCGCCACCTCCGCCCCAATTGCAGCCCCACGCGTGCCAGCCCCAACCGAACCCCACGCCTCCGACAACGGCACCTCCGCCGCCGAAGAATCCGATCGAGACGCCGCCCCCAAATGAAATACCGGCGCCAACCACTACTCCGGCAAAGACCGGTGGCGTGTAGAAGGGCACGACATACGGCACGCCATAAACGACCGCCGGATTATATTGCGGCACATAAACGACCTGTGGATCAGCCGGCTGAATCACGATGGTGCTGGGAGACTGCTGAACCACCTGGATCTGCGGCGTAGACGCTAATGTCCCCGCCGCTTGTGCTTTCGCGCGCAGGACCTGAATCGCCGCCATCACGTCGGGCTCCTGATTGTGGAAGGCCTCCCCGAGGTTCGAGGTCCAGGAGAGGTTGGAAGCCAAAGTGTGCAGCACCGTGGGAAATTGCGTGATCGCCTTCACGCTTGGGTCCCAAGGTTCCTGATCGGCGGCCTGAGCCAGAGCCTGACCCGTCAGGGTCTAGTTCTCTGACAGCCAATAATCGGCGAACGAAATTTGTTCCGGATAGCTGGCGGCGGCCAGCACTTGCGCAACAAGTGAGTCTGGATAAAGCGCGATGGGGGCAACAAGTGCTTGCAGTTGCTCCGGAGTCTGAGGCGCAGGGGCTGGTGCTCCGCTGCTTTGTGATGTCGGAGTAGTCGGCGCCGCTGTCTGCGCTGTAGCCGTGGGCTCGGGCGCTGCCGCGGGCGCCGGCTCAGGTGCGGGCGGCGGTGGCGCAGGCGCGGGCGGCTGCACGGGAACCAGCATAGGCATGCTAGAAAGTACAGTGCCCGTCGGATAATCCTGGCTGGACGCGGTGGTGCGAATGGCTTCCCACGAAGCGCGCCGGCCGTGGATTCCGTAGGATCCAGTTATCGTGTCTCCAAAAATATTGCCGCCAAAATTGAGCACATTGCGAGTTACGGTGCTGAACCGTACGCGATGTCCGTTGACCTCTCCTTCAATCGCGCCCGACTGGTTGGGTCCGTCGAAGTGACCCGTGATTTGGTTGCCAAACTGCGCGATTTGCACGTGCTTGACGACGACCTGGCCATCCTCGACATTCGTCGAGTAAATGATCCAATCGCCCGCGACATTGTCCGGCGGCTGCTGCGCCTGTGACGCGCTGCAAATCAAGAGGGAAAATAGAGCAAGGCCAACCAGCCTCAGAGTGGCGCTGATTTTCTCCATCACGTTCTCCTTCATTCTCTTTATGAGGCGCTTCTGGTTTTGCCGCTTGGCCCGGGTAATGCAGCGCATTATACGCAAAAATAATCTAACGGGTGGTTTAAATTCACTCGCCGCCGCCACTTGCGCTTAATTTTTCTTGTCTTTCTTCTTTCCGAAAAGTCCGCCAATCGCGCGGCCCGGGACTGAGGCAACTCCCTTCGCGGTTTGGCCGGCGATACTGCGAGCGCCGGCGCCGGTGTCCGGCTGAATGATTGGATTTTCCAGCGTGCCTCCGATTTTCACCGGCACGGTTGCTCCGTTACCGCTGCCCACCGAAGCCATTTTCGTCAACGCACCCGCGACCCCGCCCGTCGGATGCGCAAGCAGGTTGAAGTCGAGTTCGTCATTCTTGCCGACCGAACCCGCGCCCGAGGCGTCACCGACAGCCGGTGATTTCATAGAAATGCTTTCGACCTGTGCGCCCGCGCGCGTGGCTTTTAGATTCAGCTCCAAACTACTCAGCACCATATCGGGCGCCGATGCTGCGGCTCCTCCAAATCCCGCTCCCGATGTCAGATGCGCGGCCATGTTGAATCCGACCACAGTGGTGTTGGTGAGCTGCAAAGAACCCGCGATGACCGGTGAGGCTGGCGTTCCGGTGATGGCGACTTTCGTCGACAGATTGCCGCCTTGCAGATGCGAGCCCGCCGGAAGTTTCAGTCCCAATGATGGCAACAGCACTTTGACCTCGTCCACCGGCACGTCGGTTCCGCTCAACTGAAGATTTACGACGGCCGTATCTCCGCGGCTCTGCACCGTCCCGCTCATGTGCAGTTGCGCCTTGCCGACGCCGATATCCGCTTGCGTAACTTCCCGGACTGTTGGCGCAGGTCCACATCGACACTATGCTTGATGGAGACTGGTGCCGACGCAGGAATTCCCACCGGAGAGAGTTTCGCTGCGGCTAGGGTCAGCGTTCCCTTCAGCGTGGCCACGTTTCCGTCCGACTTCGCGGTATCGTCCACGCTCGCGACTCCTGCGATACCGCTCGCCGGATCGATGATTCCAAAGGCGGCGATGTTTACACCACTGGCCTTCACAGCGGCTTCGAATGGAGTACTGAGCATATCCGCGACATTGATCGGCCCGGCATTGCCGGAGAGCGTCGCGCTTCCTCCGCCGGGCAAATTCGTCGTTAGCTGAAACGGAAACGAGGAAGTAAACGAAAAGTCGTCCGCCTCGACGCTAAAATCGTCGTAGACCCGGTTCGGACTAGAAGTGTCAGTGCGGCCGACCATCACCTTGCCGTCAGTCAACCGGAACTTATTCACTAGCGCCGCCGAAGCAATGGACCCCGGGATCCCCCCGTTCTTTTGCGCATCTTTGCCAAGGCTCGAAAAGTTAAACGCTCCATCACTCGATTCGAGCAGCGTGACCTGGGGCTGATCGAGCACCACTTCCGTAACATTCAGGCGCTTCGAGAAAATCAGCGGGATCATCTCGACACCTATTTCAACGGATTTAGCAGTGAGAAAAGCGGATTTGCTGAAGGCGGGATCGTCGCTGACCTCGATGTCGCTGGCAATCAGCTTCCCTTTAAATATCGACAGGCTTAGTGTGCCTAGCTTAACTGTGCGGCCCACCGTCTGAGTCGCCCTCGATTCGAGCATCGGGCGAAAGCTATTTACATCAATCAGAAACGCTGATGCAATTGCTGCCAGGAAAACTACTGCGATTGCCGCACAGGCGATAAGTATCCAGCGCTTTCGTTTGGACGAGTCAGGCGCATTCATGCTCGATCTCCGGGCCCCATCTTAGACCATTTGAGTTCGGCAAGCAGGCGCCGTTTTTCAGGGCACGTTGCGTTCCGCTGCCCGTTTCGCCCGTTGTTATGGAAACACCGTGAACGGTAGGATGCATGCGCCGAGCAAGCCTGCTTCGGGGCCCAGATCGGCGAGCTTGATGTGCGTTTTTGCGACGGAAATTCCCGATGTGGGGGATTGGCCGGGATCCGTCACGCGGTAGACATAGCTGCGGTAGCGCAGCTCTTCGAAAAGACTCGGAGAGAATAAATTCCAGGAATTGGCTAGGCCGCCGCCGATTACGTAGAGCGGAAGATTTAGTGTATTGACCAGCGCGGCGAGACCGATGCCTAGCGCGCGGCCGACTTCTTCGAAAATTTGGATGGCGCTCGGATCGCCTGTAAGCGCGAGTTCGGAAATTTCGCGCGGGGTGAAATCGGGGGAGCTTTTTTCCAGCGCGGCCAATGCTGGAGATGAACCTGCGGCGATCAATTCTTTGGCGCGGCGGCGGACGCCAGTGGCCGAGGCTAGCGGCTCGAGGCAGCCGCGACTGCCGCAGCCGCAGAGCGGGCCATCGATATATATATTGATGTGGCCTGCTTCACCGGCCATGCCGTTCATGCCATCCCAAATTTTGCCTTGCAGAATAATTCCTCCGCCTACGCCGGTGCCGAGCGTCAACATGCAGAGGGAATCTACGCCGAGCTTTTTTCCCTGGCCTACGATGCATTCGGCCAGGGCTGCCACGTTGGCGTCGTTTTCTACTACCACTCGCTCGCCTACGCCTCGCTGCACTTCGGCGCGCAGTTCGAGGCCATCGAAACCCGGGAGATTGGGCGGATTTCTTAGGCGGCCTTCGGGCAGTTCGAGCGGGCCTGGTGAACCTATGCCGATTCCTTTTAGTGCGGATTGCGCGGAGTGGCGCTCGTGGAGTTTGCGGATTGCGGTGCACATGTCGGCGACAACGGCGTGGCGGCCGGCT
This sequence comes from uncultured Acidobacteriota bacterium, assembly GCA_963792515.1. Classification (GTDB taxonomy): domain Bacteria; phylum Acidobacteriota; class Terriglobia; order Acidiferrales; family UBA7541; genus Palsa-147. The sequence continues at coordinate 27,949 of CAWBWG010000015.1, forward strand.
TGCAGGCGCGTTGCAATCTGAATCGTTTCCAGAAATCCGGCCGCCGGTGTGTACGCGGCGACGCGCAGGTTGGTGCCGCCGAAATCGACTCCGATCGAGAATGAATCTGCTGTCACGGGGTGCTACGGCGCTCCGTTTTTTGATTCCGAGTTCTTTTTTGGATGTGCGCGACTTTGGATTGTCGCTTGGCGGCATGCAATGTACACGAATTAAGGAGAGAGCAAATAATTATTCGGGCTGACGGCGCAGCTTTAAAATCGAGAAAGGACTCCAAAACTAGTGCGGGAACTCGTTTGGCGGGGTGGCTGCGAAAAGCCCAGCGCTGAAGCGCATCTTTATTTGCGACGCTTTTTCGGAGCGCTGAAGCGCTCCTCGGCCACATAAACGTGGGGGCTGCTACCACATGCGCGGCTTCGATCGCTAATGGTCAGGTAGCCGCTGGTGCTTCCGCGTGGGGCTTGTTGCTGCGGAAGGCGAAGAAGGCGATGTAGAGATAGCAGATCGCGGGGATGATGAACGAGTGATGGATGCCGATGTGGTCGGCTAGCACGCCTGCTAGTTCGGGGATGATCGCGCCGCCTACGATGGCCCAGACCAGAACGGCAGAACCTTTGCCGGTTAGCGGGCCGAGGCCTTCGATGCCGAGAGTGAAAATGCTCGGGAACATGGTGGAGTTGAAGAGGCCGACGAGCAGCATGGTCCACATGGCGAAGGCGCCGAAGCTGAGCATGGAGGTGATGACTAGCGCAAAGGCTACGAGTGCGGAAATACCGAGGACGGTGCCGGTGCGAACTTTTTGCAGAATTGCCGAGCCGATAAAACGCCCGACCATTGCGCCGCCCCAGTAGAAGAAAAGGAGGCGCGCGGCGGCTTGCAGCGAAATGTTGCCGATGTCGGGTTGGCTCATGTAATTGACGAGCAGGCTGCCGATGGTTACTTCCGCGCCCACGTAGACGAAAATTCCGACCGCGCCCATGATCAGCCGCGGATATTTCCAGACGGAGGCGCGCACTTTTCCGTGAGGCTCGACGGCGGAGATGACCGGCAGTTTAAATTTTGCGATCACCGCGCCGAGGATGAAGAGAGTGATGGCGATTCCCAGATACGGCAACTTTACCGATGACGCTTGTTGCAAACGGTAGGCGTGAAGATCGTCGACGGACATCTGCCTCATGACGTCCACAGCCACCGGGACCCCGCTCAGAATCAAAACGCTGCCGAACCATGGCGCGACCGTCGTGCCGAGTGAATTGAAAGCCTGCGTCAGGTTCAGGCGGCTTGAGGCAGTTTTCTCGGGGCCGAGGACTGCGACGTAGGGATTCGCGGAAACCTGCAACGCCGTGATGCCCGCGGCAAGAATAATGAACGCGGCGAGAAATAGCGGATACGAAGGCACGCTGGCGGCCGGCACGAAAAGCAGAGCGCCGAGCCCGCTGGTGAGAAGTCCGCCTACCATCGTTTTTTTGTAGCCGAGCCATTCAATCACTTTTCCGGACGGCAGCGCGAAAACGAAGTACGCGGAGAAGAAGGTGAATTGAATCAGCATGGCTTCCGCGTAGCTCAAATCGAAGAGGGCTTTTAGGTGCGGGATGAGAATGTCGTTGAGGCAGGTGAGGAAGCCCCACATGAAAAATAACGTGGTGACCATGATCATGGCCGGTTTGTTGGTGGAGGCCGGGAGAGCTGCGGTTACTGGTGGCGGATTCGAGTCGGCTATGGTCATCGAGTTATAGGCCCTCCCATTATTCGGATTGTTCTGATGCCTGCGGTTTGCCGCCGCTGAATGGCTCGCTGCATCGCGGCGAGTGCGGGCGCGGTTTCGCGGTGGACTTGCGCACCACAAATTCCGGCTCGATCAATATCTCCGCGACATACTGCAGGCCGGCTTCTTGGAAAGCGCTGATGGCGCCCAGGGCGGAGTTGTCGTTGAAAGCGAATAGGTCGGTGTAGGGCATCTTATTTGCGCGCAAAAAAGATTTCGTGGCCGGGTAGGCGATGCCGGGCGTGGAGAGATCGCCGTTTGATTGGATGGTGAGTTCGGGCCGGACGGTGATGCCGAGATTCGCGGTGATTTCGAGAATGGCTTTCCAGCGATCGGCGGAATCCGAACTGTAGTGCGGCTCTTTCATGAACACAATTTCGCGGTGACCGAGTTCGAACAGATGCCGAAGAGCGAGCTTTGCGGCGCGGCGATGATCGAGGTCAATATTGGTGACGCCTTCGACGGGGCGATGTCCGGCGATGGCGATGGTGGGCTCGGACATGGATTAGGCCCTCGACGCCGCGTTGCAAGAGAATGTGCGCATAGCTGTCGAGAAGTTTCTCACACGACGCGATTTTCTCGAAGCGTTTGCCGCCATGGGACTCGCGTTGCCTGTATTTGACTTGAATCATCCGCGCGGTTTCGATTTCACGCAGGTCAATTCTCCCACGCCTCAAAAATATCTGATCGAGACTATGGGCGGCGGCGTGGCGCTCTTCGATTACAACAACGATGGATTGCTCGACATTTCGGAATGCGGCAATTTCTATTTCACAATAATGGCGACGGCACGCTCACTGAGCGCGGGCTGGAGGCCGGCGCTAAAATTATCGGGCGCGGAACAAACGCCGCTTCCGCGGCGCTCCGAAAAAGCCCGGCCCACCACGATGCGCTTTAGCGCTGGCTCCGTGAAGCATCTACCCGCAGCACCGCCTTTCTAGTAAGCTCCTGTTTTGCATCCTAACTTGATTACCGACTCCAAAAACGGCGCGGGAAAAAACCCCGCGAAGATCAAGCCCGCGAAGCGACACGTCACCATTCGCGAAGTGGCGAAGGCAGCGGGTGCGTCGGTCTCCACTGTTTCCGCCGCGCTGAATAATTCCGACTACGTCAGCACGGACATGCGCCGGCGCATTGAAGACGCGGTCAAGGATCTCCGCTATTTCCCGAACGATCTCGCGCGCGGCCTGCGGCTGCAGAAAACGCGCTCGATTGCCATTGTTGTGCCGGATCTTTCCAACAATTTCTATATCGAGCTGGTCCGCGGCGTGAAAGATTATTCGGCCTCCGCCAGTTACACCGTCCTGATTGGCGACTCGCGCGAAAGCTGGGAAGAAGAGCGCAATTATCTGGAATCGTTTCACCGCCGCCGCGTTGATGGCGTTGTGCGCGTTCCTGCCAGAAATGCCGGCGCGGGCAAAGCCAAAACCGTCCTTGGAAATCTTCCAGTGGTTTATGCCGATCGCCACCCGCACGAGAAGGACGCATACATTGGACGAGTGGAAGTGGACAACGCGCGCGCGGCGGAGAGCGCCACTTGCTACTTGATTAGTCTCGGGCACCGCGATATCGGCATCATTGCCGGCGACGCCTCCAGCGGAACTTCACAGGACAGAGTGCAGGGATTTATGTCCGCCATGCGCAGCGCAAAACTTCGGCCGGACCGCTCCATGATTCATACTGGCCACAACGACATGGAAAGCGGCCATTTCCACGCCATGCAACTCCTAACGCGCCGTCAGCGGCCCACGGCAATATTCTGTACCAATAATATGATGGCGTTGGGCGCCCTGGCAGCCATCCAGGAAATCGGCCTGAATTGCCCCGAAGAAATCAGCCTGCTGGGCTTCGATGATTTTTATTGGTCAACGCTGTTGCGGCCCAGGCTTACGGTGGTGCGGCAACCCGCCCGAGAAATCGGCATGATCGCCGCCCGCATTTTGATCGACCATATCGAAGGCCGGCCGAATGTGCCTGCGCCGGCGCTGCTCGAGACTCAACTGATCGTCCGGGATTCCTGCTGTCCTCCCAAGAAGGTGTGATTCGTCTGGGTTCCTGTAGCACAGCCACTCTTGGCTGTGTTTAATCGCGTTGATGGCTGGATGCTGGGCTCGGGCTTGAAAATCCACAGCCAGGAGTGGCTGTGCTACCGGTTTCGCCTCGCTTTCGCCTGTTTTCTGAAAAATGGGTCGTTTCGGGGGTTTGAAAAGTGCGTTTTTCTCCCGATTAGAACGGTCCCCCGTTGTTTGTTTTGATGGAGATACGAGGGTTTCTAATAAATTTCATTCCCGATTAGCCTTTTGTTCGCCTTTTTTGCGGGATTGGGGTCGAAATTGGGAGTTGGATTGGGGCGGGAGATTTATTTTTGGGGTGTGGGCGGGCAGTTTCATTATCGTTGGGGGCTCGACAGCAGAGCCGGATAAAGGCTAGCATGTGTTAACGCTTGTGTCAATAGTAAAATGCTCGTAAGAAGGAAATACCACGCCAGTCCCGAGCGGAACACGGTAGCAGAAAAACATTCGTAGCGCAGGCTGCCAGCCGGCGTTTTTGTGCGGCGCTCGTCGAAATCACCGGACGACGACAAATTCTAGCGCTCCACCGCACTCCCGCCATTTGCCCAACGCAGCGTAACCGCACACAAGAACGCCGGCTGGCAGCCTGCGCTACGAGTCCGCATAGTAGCAGCCTCCTCAGGCTTGGACGATGGATCGCGAGCCAGTCAGTCTCGCCGTTCGCCCAACGCAGCGTAACTGCACACAAGAACGCCGGCTGGCAGCCTGCGCTACGAGTCGGGAAATCGGGTTGATGGCGGGTGGGTTAGCTGCCGGTTGATTTGGCGAAGGGCCAGATTTTTACGGCTTTGGCTCGTAGGAAATAGGCGGCTAGGCCGAAGAGTAGGAGGATTAGGGCGGTGCCTATATTTTGGCGTTGTTCCGGGGCGGCGGCTACGAAAATCCAGCCGATTAGGGCAACGAGCGCCGGCAGCGGATAAAGCCACATGTGGAACGGGAGCGTGACGGCGCTGCGATATTTGCGGATGGCGAAGACGGCGAATATTTGCGGGATGAATTGAAAAATAATTTGAATGATCATCAGCGCGGAGAGCAGATGCTCGAGCGAAAGCCAGCAGAGCGGGATGGCCATGGCGTTGATGGCTAGCAACGAAACCGTCGGGAACCGGCCCGTCGGATGGACGCGGCCGAATACTTTGAAAAAGCTGCCTTCTGCGCCGGCCGCGTAGAGGATGCGCGAGAGGCCCAGGCTCATGGTGAAAATGCCGCCGAGCGTTGCGACTAGGATTAGGCAAGTCATCACGGCGGCGGCGCGCGAGCCGTAGAGCTTGCCGATAAATTCGGAAACTACCGCGTGGGAGACGGCTGCTTCGCGCCACGGAATCGTGCCGATGATTACTACGCTCATCAGGAGATAAAGCACCGCGACGATCACCACCGATAACACGATCGCACGAGGAATATTTTTGCCGGGATTCTTTACCTCGGCGCCGAGGTAGGTGATGTTGTTGTAGCCGCCGTAGTTGTACATGGCGATCAACGTGGCTCCCGCCAGGCCGTAAAAAAAAGACTTGGAGAGATGAAATGCGCCGGGCGGAAAATCAAACGCCATTTTGGGATCAATGTGAATCAGCCCGGACACGATCACCCAAAGCATTGCGAGCAACACTACCGCCAGCATGACCACCGAGTAGCGGCCTACCGATTTCACCGGACGGTAGAGCAGAAAAGTGATCACCACGCAGACCGAGGCAGCTATGGCTCCGACGCCGGCGTTGCCTAAGGCGGGTAGAAAATAATGGCAATAATCGGCGAAGCCTACCGACGCGGCGGAGATTGCTAACGGGGCGACGAAAATTGTTTGCCAGAGAAAAAGGAAGGAGAAGAGATGGCCCCAGGTGCGGGCGTTGAAGGCTTCGCGGAAATAAATGAATGCGCCGCCGGCGCCGGGCATGGCGGCGCCTAGTTCGGCGTAAACCATGCCATCGCAGACGGAGACTAGTGCGCCGAGTAGCCAGCCGAGGATGGCTTGCGGGCCGCCCATTGCGGAGAGGATTACGCCGATGGTGATGAACGGGCCGATGCCGATCATCTCGAGCATGTTTACGGCGGTGGATTGGAGGAGGCCCATGCCGCGAACTAGTTTTTCGGAGGCTGCTGCGATCTCGGAGGGAAGATGAGGTGCGGAGTTTTCGGGCGCCATGGACGATCGTCGAGGGTGGACTATAGCAGTGGGAACGGACAGCGGGAAGGGGGAAAACATTGAAACGTTTCGGTATGCGCTGGGATTGGTTGGCATTGAGGATGGGTCGGCTGGTAGCGCGAGTAATGAACTCATCTCATAAATGGCTTAGGCCGGCGGGCGACGGCCACGGAGGTCTTTGGTGTGATCGAAAATTGACGGGAGCGTTGCGTGGCGACCGTCGCGGCGCAAACGCCGCTGTTGGAGCCCAGCGCTAAAGCGCCTTGACGTGAGGCGGCTTTTTTTTCGTCGCGCTAAAGCGCTCCTCCCCCGCATAAATGCGGGGGCTCCCACCGTGTTTCTGCGGCTCTGCCGCAACAAAAGCGGGGCTCCGGCTGAAAAAGTTGCTCAGTATATTTATGAGATGAGTTCATCTCAGATGCTTGCGGGACGCGGAGAATATCGGATCGAGTTACGCGGAGGGAAATGGCCCACGATTTCGCAGCAAGCGGGCGCTCCCAGGAAGGCGACGGCAAAAGCAACGGCGACGGAAATTTGAAATGAAGTCATCTCATAAATAATTTCGACGGCGGATCAGAGTGTCCTTAGGGGCTAAAGCCCAAGATTCTATGGGCCATTTATTGTCGGAGCTAAAGCACCGACCCCCTAAAAAGCAGTTATGAGATGAGTTCATTTCAGATTTCAGATGGAAGAAACGACAAAGGCAAAAAGCAAAGGCAAATGCAGATCCCCCACCCCTAAAGGGGATTGGGGATGACAGCGGCTGCGATTATTGCAGAGAAAGAATATTGAGTTGTCGCATTGCGAAGGACACAATTGAGATGAAATTCGTGCGCGGTGGTAAAACGCGCGTGGACACGGCGCGTGGGCGTAGGCTAACCTGCGAGCGAGTTTGCGATTGGGGAGAAATGGCGGACGTTTCTAGAAAGCATTTGATGGGAGCACGTGGGCGGTTTCTTGTGGGAGCGGCGCTGTTGCTGCTCTTTTGCTTCACGCCGGCCTTTGCCGCTTCGCAGAATCCGTCTGCGCCGCAGACTCATGCGGGGCAATCTAGCGGAGCGGTCGCTGAAGCGCAGACTTCGTTGGCGCATGGGAATGCGGAGGATGCGATCCGCGTGCTTACCGAACATCTTAAGGCGCATCCCTCGGACGTTGCTGCGCGGACATTGCTGGGCCAAGCATACTCGGCTGCTGGGCACGATGATCTTGCTGCGGAGGAATTTCAAAGAGTGTTGCGGACGGCGCCTGACGACTTCGTTGCGCTGGCGTCGCTGGGTGAGATTTATGCGCGGGGAGGGGATTCGGAGAAGGCGGAACCATTTTTGGCGCGCGCGGTGAGGATTAATCGGGCGCCGCAGATTCGAACGGAGTGGGCGGTGGTGCTGGCGCGGTTGCACAAGTATAAGGAGGCGCAAAGTGCGTTGGCGGGGATTGCGGCGCCGAGTGGGCGGGAGGACGCGATTCGGTTCCACCGATTGAAGGCTTCCGTGGCGCTGGGCGTGGGAAATGCTTCGGGCGCTGCAACTGAAATGGAGGCGGCGCTGGCTTTGAACGCGACGGACAATGCGCTCACGCTTGCGACAGCGGCGGCGGAGTTGCAGGCGAAGAATTGGAAACGGGCGGCGCATTTGGCGGAGCCGCTGTTTTCTCAATCGCATGAGCCGCAGATTGGTTTGATGTGCCTCGAGGCGCAATTGGAGATGCATGCGAATTTTCATGCGACGCTGGAGACGCTTCGCGCTACGCAAATCGATGCTTCTGAAGCGCTGGCTTTCCGGCAGCGTCTGGCGGCGCTGCTGATTTCGCACGGCGAATTTTCCGACGCGATTGAAGATTTGAAGGCCGCGGCGGCGCTTGATCCGAGCCGTGCGGATTTGCAGTTCAACCTGGCTTTGGCGCAGTACCGCGCTGGCAAGCTTGATGATGCTTTGGCGAGTGTGGAGAAATGCAAGGCGCTTGGCGATGACGCCGATCTCGAGGATCTTGCCGGCGATATTGAAGAGGCGCGCGGGGATAGCTTGGCTGCGGTGAAGAGTTATCAGGCTGCCGTTTTGCTCGCGCCGGGTGAGGAAAAATATCGGCTATCGATGGCGGTGGAATTGATACGGCACAGTAACTTCGACGCTGCGCGGCTCGTTCTGAAACAGGCGGAGGAGACGCTGCCGAAATCGTGGCGGATCGAATTGACGCTGGGGATGGTGGAATATTTTGGCGGGACTGACGAGGCGGCTACGAAATATCTTTTGCAGGCCGCCGATCTTGCGCCGAATTCGCAGACGGCTTTGAAATATTTGGGTGATATTCAGATGGACCGGCCGACTGCGCCGGATGCGGCGGCGATTGCGCGGTTGTGCGAAGTGGCGGATCGCGAGCCGAAAAATGGGTTGATGCAGTATTACTGCGGCGGGGCGATGTTTCGCAGAGATTATGGGTCGGCTGACAATTCTCACGCCGAGGAAATTCTTCGGCGGTTGCGTGCGGCGGAGCGATTGATGCCGAATGACGCTGACGCGCATTGCCAGTTGGGGAAGGCTTACCGGTGGTTGGAGCGTTGGAGGGAGGCGCTGGGTGAATCGGAAAGTTGCGCGCGATTGAATCCGGATTTGGCGGAGGCGCATTTTCGTTTGGCGCAGATTTATCAGCATTTGGGAGAGGCGGAGATGAGTAAGACGGAGATGGGACTTTATGAGGCGGCTTCGTTGAAAGTGGCGGATGAGAATGCGCGGCGGAATGCGGCTATGAAGACATTTATTTATACGATTCAGAATGGGGCGGGGGAACGGAAGTGAGGTTGGGTTTTTAATGCGGAGAAAGCAGGATCGCGTGACGCGGCGCAAATGGGCTACATTTTCGCGGGCTTTACACGGGCGGGCGAGGCAAGCCGTCGCCCCTACGGAGAAAAAGCAAAAGCGACTACAAAAAAATAAGACGAATGCGGGATCGCGTCGCGCGGCGCAAATAGGCCACATTTTCGCGGGCGTTACACGGGCGGGCGAGGCAAGCCGTCGCCCCTACGGAGAAAAAGCAAAAGCGACTACAAAAAAATAAGACGAATGCAGGATCGCGTCGCGCGGCGCAAATGGGCCACATTTTCGCGGGCGTTACACGGGCGGGCGAGGCAAGCCGTCGCCCCTACGGAGAAAAAGCAAAAGCGACTACAAAAAAATAAGACGAATGCAGGATCGCGTCACGCGGCGCAAATAGGCCACATTTTCGCGGGCGTTACACGGGCGGGCGAGGCAAGCCGTCGCCCCTACGGAGAAAAAGCAAAAGCGACTACAACAATTTAAGACGAATGCGGGATCGCGTCATGCGGCGCAAATGGGCCACATTTTCGCGGGCGCTACACGGGCGGGCGAGGCAAGCCGTCGCCCCTACGGGGAAAAAACAACCGCAAAGGCTGCGGAGAATGGCAACAGCAACGGCGGCGGAGATTTCAAATTTGAAATTTCAGATTTCAGATGAAGTCATCTCATAAATGGCGTTCCCGGCCGAGCGGGGATTCTGCGGGACCTGATGGGATAGAAGATCTGCGGTCGCGGCGCAAACGCCGCTTTCGAGGCCCGGCGCTAAAGCGCATCGAAAATCGCGAGCGTTTTCGGAGCGCTAAAGCGCTCCTCCCCCTACTAAAGTAGGGGGCTGCCACCTGAAGAACGAAAACTTAGCGGCTAAACGGGGGCGCACCAAAACGCCGAGAAAGTATTTATGAGATGAGTTGATTTCAGATTAATGAAACGGCTACGGCAAAAAGCCAATGCAAAGGCAAATGCGAATGCAGATCCCTCACCCCTAAAGGGATTCGGGATGACAGGTGCTGCTGGTTGTTTGTGAGGCCGCTCGCGACTGGTGCCTTGGCGATCCGCTGCGGCCGTAAGATGCTGGGCTAAAGCCCACCGCTACGAAGGCATTCGTTATTTCGTTACGCCGGGATTTTTGGCCAGGCTGATCATGTTGGCGAAAATTCTGTAGGCGCCGGGGACGCCATCTGGCATTTGGCGGTAGAAGGCGTAGGCGTTGTAGATGTAGACGCCTTTTCCGTATTTTGCGTAGAGTAGGCCGCCTTTTTGCGGGGCTTGGCCTGGGTCGTGCGTTTCGATTAGCAGCTTCGTATTGCGGGTCCCAGGTATCCAGGAACTTTCGAGCCGCGCTCTTCTACCCAATTTTCGAAATCTTTTGTGGTGATTTTGTTGGGCCAGGTGAAAACTGGATTTTCTGGGGCTAGGATTTCTACTTTGGAATTTTCGTCGGTAACTTCTTCCGCCATCTGACCCATTTTGTAGGGGTACGGGCCGTAATTGTGATCGTACTCCTGCGTGTTGTATTGGACGATTACTACGCCGCCGTTTTTCACGTAGTCGAGAAGGCGCGCGTTGTTATTTTTTAGATCTTCGCGGACGGCGTAGGCGCGTACGCCCAGGATGATGGCGTCGAATTTGGAGAGATCGCCGCTGGCGATGTCTCCGGCGCTTAGGAAATGAACGTTGATGCCGAGATTGACGAGCGACTCGGGAATTTCATCGCCGGCGCCGACGATGTAGCCGATGTTGAGATCGGGGGCGACTTTTACATCGGTGCCGGTGGTGCGATAGGTGGAGGCGCGATAGAGATTGTAGGGGCGCAGACCTTGATAGCCGATGGTGTGGTAACCCTCTTTGAATTCGTGGCCATCGTAGGTGGCTACTGCGGTGATGGCGTAGGATTTTTCGGTTAGGCCCGCGGGAGTTACTTGGAATTTTAGTGCTTGATCATCGCCGTCTTTGGCGGTTTCGAAATCTTGCTGCGGGGCGCTCCAGCCTTGGGGTAAATCTAGTTTTACCGTGCCTTTTGCTGGGCCTTTTACGTTGCTGTGAATGTTGACGGCTACTTCGAAAGATTTGGCGTCGAGCGGGACGATTCCGGCTTGCGGCGAGATGGAAACTGAAATTGCGGGGCCTACGAGCATTGGCTCGAGAACTGTGCCGGGGCCGGTGACTCTTTCTACCGATTGCACTACCTGCGCTAGATCGAAGGGAACGCCGTTGAATTCGAAATGCACTCGCGCGGCGAGCGGGTAGGGCGATAGCGGGAGGCTTAGATCTTTCGGGACCAGGATGTCGTAATAGGCTTGCTCGATGTTTGGACGCGTGAAATAGGGGCGCGTGAAGCCGGCGTTGGCGGCGGCGTGGACTGTGAAGCGTAGATCCGCGGACTCATTTCCTTTTAGCGTTTTGCCGGATTGCGTGGCGGGATCGATGGTCCATTGTTCGTTTGCTGGTGTTTCTAGCGCGGCGGATTTTAGTTCGACGGGGAGATTTGTCGGACTGGTGGCGTGAATTTTCACCCAGAATTTTTGGTCGGGGATGGCTACCTGGAACGTCGGTTGATTTCTGAAGAAGCGGGCGAACGGGCCGGAGGGTTCTTGTTCGGGGGCGAGCGTGGCTAGAACGGAGATGCCCAGCGATTCGGCCAGGGCGTTTTCAAATTGGGTTTGCTTCACTTTTAGTTCGTGAGTTACGTCGGCTTTGGAATTGGCGGAGAGGTTGCTGGCGGCTACTTTTTCGATTAGTTCGTTTGTTTTCTTCAGGCCTTCGGCTAGCGTGGCGGCGATTGCTTCGGGATGCGGGGCGGAAAAATCGTTCATGGATTTTTCTACGATCGCGTTGATCTGATTTAGTCCGTCTTTCAGGAATGCGGCGTCGCCGCCTTGGGCTAGGCTTGCGATTCCTGATAGCGAGGTGTCGATGCCGTCGAAGAACGATGATTCTTTTTCGGGGACGGAGATGGCCGAGGCGAAACGGTGATAGGGAGTCATTTCGGCTTCGGCGGGAGGGAGGCCGGTGCCGCCGCTTTGGGATTTTTGATGGCCGAGGCCTACGCGGGCGATTTGAACGTAGGTTAATCCGATTAGCGGATTGTATTCGCCTTCGGGAATTTCTACTGTGGGGCTTAGCGCGCCTTTGATTACCGTGCCGTCGGTGTAGTTATTGAATTCGGCGGGATAAAATTTTCCGTCGGCATAATTGTAGATGCCCTTGTCGGTGACTGGGGTGAAAGGCACTAGCGCGTAATCTTTCAGCGGCTTCCAGGGGCGCAGGCCTTCTTTGATTTGTTCGGGGAACATGTTGGGATCGGCGGCGGCTTTGTAGGCTTCTTGGGCCATTTGGCCGGCGACTTGGTGATTGCCGTGGCCGTCGGTGCGGCCGCCTACGAAGACTGAGGTGATTACTAGCGGGCGGGTCATGCGCACTACGCGGACGACATCGGAGAGGGTTTGATCGTGGCCCCATTTTTCCAGGGCTTCTTCTTTGGTTTTCGAGAAGCCGTAGTCGACCATGCGCGTCCAGAATTGTTGGACGCCGTAATAGCGGTCGGCGGCCAGGAGTTCTTCCGTGCGGACGAGACCTAGCGCGTCGAAATAATCCGAGGACATTACGTTGGCGCCGCCTTCGCCGCGGTTGAGAGTCAGCAGAGCGACGCGTGCGCCTTGGCCGCGGGATTCGTAGGCGAGCATGCCGCCGTCTTCGTCATCCGGGTGCGCGACTACCATCAGGACGCTGGAGCGGGTGTGGAGTTTGACGAGGCTTTGCCAGAGAGCGGCGGCGCCTTGATCGATGTCGAGCGCTTGAGCGGGCACGGCGGGGCGGGAATCGACGGCCTTGGGAGATTGGCCGCGGACGAGAGTGGAGCGAAGTAGAAATGGGAGCGCGCAAAGAGCCGCGGCCGAAATTACGGAAATAATTCTGCGGGATCGTGAGGCCATTTCTTTCTCCTTCGGAGCGATTCGATTCGAAATTTTCGAATTGCCGGAGCGTGCCGCATTCAGGCGGCGGATTTTTCGCCGAAAGCAACGGCATTGTACGCCTGTCGAAAGGCTTGTCAACAAGGATGCCAAAACGTTTTGGCACGCGGCAGGACGTGCCGAATTGGGAAGGCGGAAGTTGCATAAATGGGCAAAACAGTAGGCAGATGGGAAGAATTGGCTTGACAAGGAAATGGCTGGGTAATATTGTCCGGCTATTCGTAGCCGAATCGTTTCGGCATGCTAGGGGACGGGGGCTTTGGGGGTCGGTGTCGTGATGGTGGTGTCCCGTCTATTTGTCCCTCCCTGTATGCCACAACTGGATTCGCACTGCGTGCTGGGAATTGCGCGCAGGTTGGGGTGATTCGTTTCACAGGTCGATTGTTCAGGGGCACTGGGTTGGCCAGCGTGGTGGCCATCCGAGTGGGAACGATGCGACGAGCTCTTAACGCTTTCTTGATTTCATGATCGTGACGGATGGTTTCGCAGGGTTTGATCCCGACTGCGTTAAATATTGTTAGACCGCTCCTCGAATCTGAAAAGTGGAGGCTGCAATGAAGCGAGTGTTAAAAGCCCGGAGATTGCTGGACTGCGCGATGTTGCTGGTGGCGTTTCTCGGAATCTCTGCACTGCCTGCGTTCGGACAGATCGACCGCGGCGCGATCGCGGGAAAGGTTACGGACGCCTCGGGAGCGGTTGTGCCGGGAGCGGTGGTGACGATCACGAATAAGGCGACGGGGGTGGTGGTGTCGACGCCTGTGGACAGCGCCGGGGAGTATCAGGTGCTGACGTTGATCCCGGGCAAGTACGCCGTGAGGGCGAGCGCCAACGGCTTTGAGACTGCATTGCGCGATGACATCGAAGTGCACGTGCAGGATCACCTCGGCGTCAATTTTGAGTTGAAAGTGGGCTCTGTAAAGCAGGAAATCACCGTGTCGACCGGCGAACCGATTCTGCAGACGGAGTCGGCCGATGTCGGTGGCATCGTCAATGCCGAGCAAATCGTCGATCTTCCTTTGAATGGGCGCCGCTATGCGGACTTGGCACTGCTGGAACCTGGCGTGGATAAGTATTATGGCGCGGCGAACCCTGCCCCTGACCGGTTCAGCGTCAGCGGTAACCTTGAAACACAGAACAATTTCCTGCTGAATGGCATCGATAACAATTCGTTCTCTGAAAACCTGCAGGAGTTGTCGGTTCAGGTGGTGCAGCCGCCCCCTGATGCGCTCGAGGAATTTAAGGTACAGACGCGAACTTATTCGGCTGAGTTCGGCAATTCCGCAGGAGCGGTAGTCAACGTCACTCTAAAATCCGGGAGCAATGGGTTTCACGGAGTGCTCTTCGAGTTCCTGCGCAATAAGGTGTTGGATGCGAACTCGTGGATCAACAATACAACCGATACGCCGCGCGGGGGCTTCTCTCAGAATCAATTCGGCGGGACGATCGGTGGCCCAATCGTGAAGGATAAGCTGTTCTTTTTCGGCGATCTGGAACGATTTACAAGCCGGCAATCCACAACAGTCGTAAGCACCGTTCCTACGCCGTTAATGACCGCGGGCAACTTCACGGAATTGCCGAACCCGATTGGGACAGCGATCACGGTCCCAGGTCAGGCGGGCTGCTATGTGTTAAACATCATTCAGCCCGGCTGCTTCGATCCAGTGGCTCAAAAGCTAATGGGATTGGTCGCCGGTTCCGCGGTACCAAACATCCCCCAGCAGGTGGCTCTTGAAGGAACGCCAGGTAGTTGGACCGGCAATCCGAACTATGCGTTTGCGACTGGTGTTCCCGATGACGTGTGGTCGCTGGACGGGCGCATCGATTTCAACATGAGCCCGAAGGACACAATATTCGGAAGCTACAGCTACCGGCATGTGAACCGTCAGGATCCACTGTGGACTTCCAACCCGTTAATCGGCAACGGCAATTTCGCGACGCAGTATCGCTGGCACCAGCAGTTGATCGCGTTGGGATGGACGCACACCATCTCACCCAATTTGATCAACGATGCACGCTTCGGCTTTAACCGCGACTACGCGCATAGCGATCCGAATGGATTGACGGTCGGCACTTCCCAGGCCGAATCCGCGATTGGCTTGACCGGAATCCCACCCGGGCCGAACGACGCAGGACTGCCGCCGTTTTTCTTCTTCGTCGGCAGCCTGCGGACGCTCGGGACCGGAGCGTGGCGGCCGCAATTTCAGATTTCGCAAGCCTACAACTTCATTGACAACCTGAACTGGCTCAAGGGCAATCATAGTTTCAAGTTCGGGTATCAATACCTGCGACGCACCGACAATTTCTTCGACATCGAAGCGCCACAAGGACTATTGGCCGAGACTGGAGCGGTTACCAGCAGTTTCAATATCGGCCTTCCCGACTTGCTTCTGGGAGACGTGAATCTCGTGATTTTCACTTCGCCCCACGTGGTGCATTATTTCCAACCGGGCCACTCGTTCTATGCGATGGACACCTGGAAGTTGACGTCGAAGTTGACGCTGACTTACGGACTGCGGTACGAACTTTTCGCGCCACTGATTGACAGAAATAACGAGACTTCGAATTTCAATCCGGCCAACGGCGGAGGAATTGTGACCGCGGCGAGTAACGCGAGCGGATGGTTTAATCGCGCGCTAATTCACCCGGACTTGAACAATTTCGCACCGCGACTTGGGTTCGCGTATCAACTGATGCCGCGACTCGTTGTGCGCGGTGGTTATGGAGTCTTTTATCAGCATGAAAACCGCATCGGTTCGGAGTCGTTGATTCAGCTGAATCCGCCGCAATTTGTTGATACACAGCTAAGCGGAGGCGCCAGTAACCCTGTATTCAAGCTGAGCGATGGATTCCCTTCTGCCGCAATCGCCGCGCAGGGGGTGAACCTGACCTCGATCCAATTGCGCGCGCAAGACCCGAGCCAACGAACGCCGTACGTCGAACAGACCAGCTTTGGTCTGGAATATCAAGTCAACAAGGACACTTCGTTCTCGACGACCTATGTCGGAAATTGGGGCCGCAAAGAGGAACGGGTGCGCGATTACAACCAGCCGACGATCACCGGATTCGATACGGGATGTCCCATCTTGCAGTACCCCTACGCGAATCTGACCAACATGCTCACCGTCGACACATTTACGCCGACCGGTTGCTCGAACCCGAGCCAACATGCGTATCTGGAGACGGCCACAAACGACGGGAACACGGCGTACAACGGGGTGGAGTTTCAAGTTAAGCAACGGATGGCGCACGGCTTGTACTACTCGCTGGGTTACACGTTCAGCCATGGCCTGGCCAATTTCCGCGACAACTTGACAGCCGGACAGTTGCCCCAAAATTCCTACGACTACGGTGCGGAGATGGGCAATTCGGTATTCGACATTCGCCACCGCTTCGTCGGAAATTTCCTGTGGGAGCTGCCCTTCGGTCGAGGGAAGCAATTCATGAACGGGGACAATTTTGCGGCGCGGTGGCTTGGCGACTGGCAATTCAACGGGATCGTGACGATGCAGACGGGAACTCCGTTTAATGTCACGGCCGACATCAACAATGTGGTTGATGGAAATAATCCGGTCTATGCGAGATTGCGTGCCTGGCGCGGATCCTCATGCGGGAGCGACGACCAATCACAATCTTCTACACAACCACCGGGACCTACCTCAATCCGGCGGCGTTTACGGCACCCGCTGTCGGGACTTTCGGGACGTGTGCTCCCTATCAGTTCTACGGTCCTGGACTTCAGATGTGGGACCTGAGCCTTTTCAAGGATTTCCATTTCACGGAGCGGTTCAAATTGCAATTCAGAACCGAATTCTTCAATGCGTTTAACCATCCCAACTTCGGAAACCCGAACGGGGATATCAGGTCGCGAATGGGGGATTTGGAAAAGTATCGAATACGCTGACACCGATCCTGGGCTCCGATTCGGGCGGGCCGGGTGATCCTCGTGAAATACAGTTCGGACTGAAGCTGTACTTCTAGTATTTGCGCGGGGGCGGCGTGCGCTGCTCCCGCGTCCTCTTCTGGGCGTAGATTTCAATCGTTGCGCGAACGCCCTTTGGCAAGGTTACTCGGCGTCCACGTGTCGAACTTTATTAGGCGCGAGCGGGCCGGTGAATTCGGTGATTGCAGTTTGCGGGACGGGATGGCTTTCCCGGGGGACAGAGATGGCCGAGATTCCTTATGCGCAGGAGGTATTGCTTCATCCGGCTCCGATCGCGCGAGATAAATCCGGGGCGCTGGTTTCACTGACACGCGAGCGGGCGAAATGGAATACGATCGACTTCTCGGCGCGACGATTGATTGCGGGACAGTATTTGCAGAGCGACACGCGGCACGAAGAAACTGCGCTGGTGATTTTGGGCGGGCGCGCGACGATTGACTGGGGCGAGGGCGCGCGGGAAATTGGCGCGCGGAAAGATGTTTTTGGCGGATATCCTTACGCGGTCTATCTGCCCTGCGGCACGCCATTTGAAATTTCCGCTCTCACGGACTGCGAATTCGCTGACTGCCGCACGCCCTCCTCTGCACAGCTCACTCCCCGGATCATCACTCCGGCAGATTGCCGCGAGGAAATTCGCGGCGGAGGAAATTGCACGCGGCAAATCGTGGATATTATTCGCCCGGAATTTCCGGCGGATAAACTTTTGATCTGCGAAGTGTATACGCCGAGCGGAAATTGGTCGAGCTATCCGCCGCACAAGCATGATGTGCACAATCCGCCGGTGGAGGTGGATCTGGACGAGATTTACTACTACCGGATCAGCAAGCCTGAAGGGATATGCGTTCCAGCGCTTGTATGACGCTGCAGGGACGCGCGACGACACTTTGACGATCAGCGACGGCGATCTGGTGCTGATCAAAGATGGCTACCATCCGGTGGTGGCGGCGCATGGCTATGACGTTTACTACCTAAATGTGCTGGCCGGAAGCGCGCGCTCGATGGCTGCCAGCGACGATTCGCGATACGCGCACTTGCGGAACACCGGCTTGGAGCGCGATCCGCGAGTGCCTTTGGTGCGCGCGGCCGGATCGGAGAGAAATTCGTAGTTCGGGATTGGGGATCAGGTGAGAGAAGAGGTAGGAAATGCCACATAAGATCGGAATTATTGGGGCGGGAGGAATTGGGAGCATACACGCGGCGATCCTGGCGAAGGACGCACGCGTCACGCTGCACCGATTCTTTGATGTAGAGAGCCCGCGTGCGCAGGCGATGGCTGCGCGGTTTGGCGGGCGGACTGCCGGGACACTTGAGGAGATTTTTGCGGAATGCGACGGAGTCTACGTCTGTACTCCGAATACGACTCATGCGGAAATTGCGACGCAAGTTTTGGAGGCTGGGAAGCACATTTTTTGCGAGAAACCGTTCGCGTTGAATTTGGAGTCTGCGAGGAAATTGCGCGATCGAGCTTTGGCTTCTGGACTCGTCTATCAGGTGGGCCATAACCGCCGTTTTGCTCCGGTTTATAAAACTTTGAAAGGCGCGATCGATCGAAACGAGCTGCGGCCTCTTTCGGTGCACGCGAAAATGAACCGCGGCGAACTGGTGAATCCGCCGTGGGTGTGGAACGCGAGCCTTACCGGCGGGTTTTTGTATGAAACGCCGGTGCACATGTTCGACCTGATGACATTTTTCTTCGGAAAAGTGGATTGGGTGGAAGTGGCGGCGCGTGCTCATGAGCACGGCGAGTTCGACGACTTTTCGATTTTGATCGGTTTTCAATCCGGATTGCTGGCTACGATGAAAACTTTTGCGCATGCGAGTTGGCACTTTCCATTTGAGCGCTTTGAAGTTTACGGGATGCACTCGACGTATGAGACGTTTGAGATGGAGAAAATTTCGTTTACGAATGGATTGGAGACACGCACAAACTTGTACGATTTTTCGCTCGCGCCGATGGCTGAGAAGTGGGGTTACATCGAGGAAGATCGACTGTTTGTTGACGCGCTGGAGGGGAAATCGGCCGCGCCGGTGACTGCTGAGGATGGATACAACGTTGTGGAATTGATTGAAGCCTGCTACTCGAGCGCTCGCGAAGGCGCGCGGGTCCATTTGGGAACCCTCGTAAAATAAATCCGAGATGGGTAAATTCTCCGAGCAAATTCATTTTGCATCTGCTCCGGTGAGTTGGGGAGTGCAGGATGAACGCGGGCCTGCGTGGGAGCAGCCCTACGAGCAGATTTTGGGAGAAATGCTTTCCGCTGGTTATAGGGAACGGAGTTGGGGCCTTACGGATACTTCCCTACTGATCCTGCGGTTCTGAATGAAACGCTTACGCGCCTTGGATTTACGATGCTCTCCTCGTTTGTGCCGGTTCCGCTTACCGATCCTGCGCGCGTTGAGACAGTGATTCAGCATGTGCGGCGCGTTGGGGCACTGCTCTCTGCGTTGGGCGCGCGAGTGCTGGTGCTGGCGGATTGTCAGACGCCGGAGCGGCGGGAAATTGCTGGGCGCGTGCCTGTGGATGGAAGTAAATCTTTGCGGTTGGAACAATGGAAGGACGTGGGGGAGATTATTCGCCGGGTGGAAACGGCGAGCGCGGAATTTGGGTTGGGAGTGGTTTTCCATCCGCATGTGGCCACGTTTGTGGAAACGCCGCTTGAGGTGGAGCATCTTTTTGAGGCGCTGGCTGGATCGCGGGTGGGGCTTTGCCTTGATACCGGGCATTGTGTTTATGGCGGGGGAGATCCGGTGGACGAGGGGCGAAAATATCGCGAGCGGCTGACTTACGTACATATAAAGGATGTGGACGCGGGTATTTTGGGCGAGGCTCGGCGCAAGAAACTTAATTTTGAGCAGGCGGTCGGGGCGGGAGTGTTTTCGCGCATTGGGGCTGGATGTATTGATTTCGATGCTTTCTTTCGATTTCTGGCTGCGGGCGGATATGAAGGTTGGGCGATCGTGGAGCAAGATGTGATTTTTGGGAAGACGAGCGTGCCGCCTGTGGACAGCATGCGCGAGAGTTTGGAATATTTGAGAGAAGTGGTGAGCCGGATCGAGTCCGCGCGCGAATCCGCGAATACGCGCGGTTGATCCGCAATCTTTCGCTGCGCTGCGCGGAATGATTTACGCTGATTGTAACTTCATCTGGGGTCCGAAGGCCTGAACGTATTCCGCGAGTACTTGCCCGGCTGCTTTCGAATCGCCGACAAGAGGATTTTTTTCTAGAGCCGCGAGGGCCATCGCGGGGGAGTGCTCCACCGAGGCGCGCACAGTTAGGCGCTCGTACTCTTTTACTTGCAGCAGCAATGAACGAACGGCTTGCGGAGCGCTGCCGGCGGGTAACACGCGAACGCCGCGCGAAGAAACTTGGCAGGGTAGCTCGACTGCGTCATCGACTTCGAGATCTTCTAGGGCGGCATCGTTGCGAACCGTCAGAGGGATGAGCGATGGAGTTTCGGCGTGCAGCGCTTGCAGTACTAGCAGCGCGATGCGCTCGTAGCCCGAAAATTCTGAATAGAGTTCCTGATTTTCCCGGCGCTTTTCACCGGCGGTGGCTTCGATGCTGAAGTAGGAGGCGTTGCGTTCGCGGAGATAGGCTTCATAAATTTCGATTAGCTGTGCGTCGCTGGCCTGCGCGAGTTTTTGAAAAAGTTGCGGATTCATGGCCGCGATGGCTTGGCCGCGCGACTGGCCGCTTTGTTTTGTATTCTTGATCGCGACTTGCGGGAAATAATAGAAATATAGGTATTCCGTGGGTAGCAGGCCCAATTTCTGAATGAACTCTGGCGGGAAAAGGCCGTGGCGATAGCATTTCTGGATGATTTCGGGGGAAGCCAAAACTTTGGGGAGGAGTTCGGTGTTCTGCTTATCGCGGATGGAGCGGACCCAGCCGAGGTGATTCAGGCCGAGATAATCGAAACGCAGATCGAAGGGATTGCGGTCGAGCGCGTGGGCGATGGATTCGAAAGTTTCGAGCGGAGTGTCGCAGACGCCGATTATATTTACGTTGGAATGATTTAGAAGGCCTTGGGAAATAATACCGACGGGATTGGTGAAATTGATGAGCGTCGCGCGGGGCGCCAGGCGATCGATCATTTTTGCGTAGTCGAGCATGGCGGCGAGATTGCGCATGGCGCCCGCGAATCCTCCGGCGCCGACGGTTTCCTGGCCGACGAGCCCGTGTGCTAGTGCGATCGTTTCGTCTTTCACTCGGGCTGCGATGCCGCCGACTCTGATGCTGGAGATGACGTAGCTTGCTCCTTCGAGTGCGGCTTCAGGATCGGAATAGGCTTTGAGTTGCGCGGCGAGGCCTTGGCGCTTGGCCATTGCTTCGGCTACACGTTTCATCGCGGTCAAGCCTTCCGGGTTGGTGTCGAAGAGCGCCAGCTCGTCTAGATGAACACCGGCGCCGAGGCCTGCGAGACCGTGAACTAGCAGCGGAGTTCGGACTCCGGCAGCTCCGATGAGAGCGATTTTCATGATGCGGTGATTTCCTCCTGAAAAATTTTGCGCCTAGCGGCGCACTGCTGTCGGCCGGGATTCGCATCGGCATGAGTGATTCGATTTCAATGAATCTGCTTCATCAATTTATTGAGTAGCTTCGGCGTCGGCATCGCGCACGATCCGCCAGGGCCCGTTGTTGCAAGTGCGCCGCAGATATTGCCGGCTTTCAGGCATTTTTCGAGCGGCCAGCCGGCTAGATAGCCGTGCAGAAAGCCGCCGTTGAAGGCGTCTCCTGCTCCGGTGGCATCGACGGCGCGCACGCGAATGGATTTCGTGCGGACGATTTTTCCATCGCGGACGGCTAGGGAACCGTCCTGTCCGAGCTTGATCACGGGAACTCGCACCCAGCGCGCCAATTGTTTTGCAGCGGCTTCGACATTTTTTTCGCCGGTCATGGCTCGCGCTTCCGGCTCATTCGGAAAGACAAATTCGAGTTCCTTCAACAGCAATGGCAATTGGCGCGATTTCAGCACATCCGGATTCCAGCCCGTGTCGGCTGAAATCGTTAGGCCTTGCTTGCGGAGTTTGCGAATCGCCGTGGTCCAAACTTGGGGCGGCCGCAGCGCGCAGGCCAAATGAATGTGGCGCGCTTTCCGTAACTGCCGCTGCACACTGCTGCGTTGTAACAGCTTTTCTAATTTCACGTTAACCGTATCGTGCGTGATCATCATGCGATCGCCGCCGAAAGATGCGGAGACGGTGATTGCTGTCGGCAAGTGCGGATCGAACTCGCAGCCTTCGGTGGAGATGCCGCTATCCACAAGCATTTGCCACTCGGGGCTGGTGAGAGCATCACGGCCGACACGCGTGATGACTTTGGTGGGCGTTCCTAAACTTGCCGCTACTAGCGCGGTGGTGGCCAGGCCGCCGCCTGGAAAGCGCGCGATGCTGGCGGTCTTAACTTCTTCGCCCATCTTGGGGAGACGCGGGAGATCGTAGAAGACCAGGTCGCGAAAAAATTCGCCAAACACTACGAGGCCGCGGGCGTTTGCAGCGGCGGCGGATGGCGTCATGGTTTAAATCATAGCAAAGTTGATGGGGCGGACATAGTTGGGGCGGATTTGCCGAATCGTTTCGGTGCCAATGTTTTCGCAGGTTACCGGGGCAGTCGATCAGGACGCATTCCGATGCGACGACGTGCGCCGCAGCGTGGACGATGGGCGGGTGACGGTGATAAGCTTCCGCGCTCAGACTTCGAACGATTGGAACGCGCGGTAATTCAACGAGCAGAGTTCAGTGAGCCCGCCAGGACTACATCCAATGGAGCCCGATCCGAAAGCGATTAATGCGACAGAAGGATTGCGCGCGCTGGCACAGCCGGTGGCTGCGCCGCTCACTCGTGCGGCGATGTTTCTGGTGGTCACTTTAAAGCCGGGGGCTGAAGTCCGCTCCATCGTGCGTTCATTTTGTGCCGACCTTAGCGCGATCCTTCGCGCCGTGGAGACCCGCGATCTGGAAGCGGCGCTTTCCTGCATCATGGGCGTCGGGTCCGATGCCTGGGACCGGTTGTTTGGTCCGCCGCGTCCGGCGCTGCTGCACCCTTTCCGCGAGATTCGTTCTGGCGGACGCCACGCGGTTTCCACGCCCGGCGATTTGCTCTTTCACATTCGGTCGAAGCGGATGGATTTGTGTTTCGAGCTGTCCACGCAAATCATGGCGCGTCTCGGAGAAGCAGTTGCGCCCGAGGATGAAGTGCAGGGCTTCCGTTTCTTCGACGATCGCGATTTGATCGGGTTCGTGGACGGCACGGAAAATCCGAGGGGGCAGGAAGCAGTCGACGCCGTGACGATAGGTGAGGAAGATCCTGGTTTCAGCGGCGGCAGCTACGTGATCGTGCAGAAATATTTGCACGATATGGCGGGATGGGAGGCGCTGCCCATCGAAGCGCAGGAACGGATTATCGGGCGCAAGAAATTATCGGACATCGAGCTGGATGCGTCGGTCAAGCCTAGTTCTTCGCACAGTTCGCTCACTACCATCGTCGTGGACGGTAAAGAGATGAAAATTCTGCGGGATAATATGCCGTTTGGCCGACCCTCGCAGGGTGAGTTCGGAACTTATTTCATCGGATACAGCCGCAATCCGGGTATTACGGAGCTCATGCTCGAGAACATGTTTGTCGGCCGGCCGCCTGGAAATTACGATCGCTTGCTCGATTTTAGCCGCGCGGTTACCGGGACTTTATTTTTCGTGCCATCCGCATCGTTTCTGGAAGACGTGAGCGACGAAGAGGCAGCCAACGCCGATTCTTCGCCCACTGCGGACGAACCTGCTGAATCCGGGCAGCCGGCGAATGATGGTTCGCTGGGCATCGGTTCCCTTAAAGGAGATCCGCAATGAATAACCTGCATCGCGAGCTTGCTCCCATTTCCGATCTGGCTTGGGCGCAGATCGAGGAAGAAACTTCGCGCACGTTTAAGCGCTACCTTGCCGGCCGTCGAGTTGTTGATATGCACGCGCCCGCGGGAACGATTCTTTCTGCGGTCGGTACCGGGCACCTGCGAACGATTGCGCCTCCGAGAGACGGGATTCTCGCGCGGCAGCGGGTGGTGAACGCGCTTGTTGAATTGCGTGCGCCGTTCGATCTGGACCGCCACGAAATCGACGATGTTGCCCGGGGTGCAAACGATTCGAACTGGCAGCCGGCAAAAGATGCGGCGCGCCAGATTGCCTTCGCGGAAGACGGTGCGATTTTTGACGGATACGCTGCCGCTGGGATCGAGGGGATTCGCAAGGGCACCAGCAATCCGATCAAGACGCTTCCGGCCAATGTGAGTGAATATCCCGAGGCGATCGCGCAGGGGTTGAGTCAGTTGCGGCTTGTGGGCGTGAATGGTCCTTACTCGGTGTTGCTTGGCGCGGATGCTTATACGGCGCTGGCTGAAACCAGCGACCACGGATATCCGGTGCTGGAACACGTTAAGCGGCTGGTGGACGATAAAATTATCTGGGCGCCTGCGATCGCCGGGGCTTTTGTGCTGACCACTCGCGGCGGGGATTTCGATTTGCATATTGGACAGGATCTTTCTATTGGCTATCTGAGCCATACTGAGACTACTGTTCGCTTGTATTTGCAGGAGACTTTTACTTTTCTGTTTCTTACTGCGGAGGCTGCTGTGGCGCTGGTGCCTCTGGGGAAAGTGAAGAAGAGTTGAGGCGAGGCGAAGATCCGTTTCTTCCTGTCCAGAACGGTTGATCTTCGAGAAGCTCTACTTGATCGTGACTAAAGTGCCGCGGCTAAAGCCGATTTTGTTCGCGTACGCTTTTTCGCTGGACTGAAGTCCAGCTCCCCCTGCTAAAGCAGGGGGCTGCCACCGAAAACCTCGCGCTGCGCGCGGATGGTTCAGAGGTGCCAGCGTCAGGTTATTGTTGCCAGCCGCCGCCTAGCGCGCGGTAGAGTTGCACGAGGCTTTGATATTCGGTGCCGCGTGCGCCGGCTAGGGTGAGTTCGGCGGCGAAAAGCGAACGCTGGCCGTCGAGAACTTCGAGGTACGTGGTGGTGCCGCCTTTGTAACGCATATCGGAGAGGCGCACCGATTCCTGCAGGTCCTTCACGGTATCTTCCTGGCGCACGCGAACCTGATGGAATTTCTGATAACCGATTAGTGCGTCGGATACGTCGCCGAAGGCCTGCTGGATGGATTGTTTGTAAGCGATCAGCGCCTGCTGATGCTGCGATTCGGCGAGCTTCAGATTTCCGCGCAGCGCTCCGCCCGTAAAAATCGGCTGGCTCACTTGTCCGCCGTACGACCAGATCGTGGATTGCGAGCTCATCAGGCTGGAGAAGCTGCTACTGCGTCCGAACGCGCCGCCGCCTGAACCAGTGAGCGAAATCTGCGGGAAGAACTGCGCTTTGGCCGCACCGATTTCCGCGTTCGCGGCTATCAGTGTTTGCTCAGCCTGGCGAATGTCGGGACGGCGCTCGAGAATCGATGAGGGCAGGCCTGGCGGAACGTCGGGAGGCAGCGGCTGCTCCGCGAGCGATTTACCGCGCGTCACCCCTTGCGGATAATTGCCGAGCAAAATGCTGATGGCATTTTCTTCTTGAGCGATCTGGCGTTCGAGATCCGGCACCTGCGCATTGGCAGTATCGAGAGTCTGCTGAGCCTGCAGCACGTCGAGCTTGGTGGCCACGCCGTGATCGAGGCGAAGATTGGTGAGTTTCACCGAATCTTCCTGAGTCGCGACGGTCTTGAGCGTGATTTGCAGCTCGAGATCAAGTTGCAGCAGCGCGAAATAATCGCTGGCCACGTCGCTTACCAGCGTCAAGACGACTATTTGCCGCGCATCCTCGGTGGCCAGCAGTTGGGCGCGCGCAGCTTCCGTCTCTCGTCGTAACTTGCCGAACAAGTCGAGCTGGAACGATGCATCTGCTGCAAGGAATAGTATATTTACCGTCGCTGGAAAGAATTGTGATTTGCCGCCTGCGAAAGTGCCGCCAGCTTGCACTTGCGGGAAAAGATTGGAGCGGGTGATGGCCAGTTGGGCGCGCGCGGCATCGATGCGTTCTGTGGCGATTTGCAGATCGTAATTTTGCTTTAGCGCGGTGCGGATCAGTTCTTGCAACTGCGGATCCTGGAAGACTTGCCACCAGGGAAGATCGGCGTAGGACGCGGTTTGCGGCGGGACTGGCACATTTTCGGTGAGTTCGCGGAATGCCGCGGGAGTTTGCACGTCGGGACGATGATAGTTCGGGCCGACGGCGCAGCCGGTCACGAAGCTCGAGGCCATCAAAACGGTTACAAAGGCGGCGACAAACGGGGCTATTTTATTCATAGATTGCTCCGCTGTTTTTTCTGGACGGGATTCTCGCGGCGCTGCATTTCAGTCGCCCTCCACAGGAGCGGCCGCTGCCGGCAGACTTCCCTCGGCATGCTCCTTGCCCGCGCCAGACCATTTCTCCACCAAATAAAAAATTGCCGGCACAAAGAAAATGCCCACTACGCTGGCGGCCAACATGCCACCAATCACGGTGGTGCCCATGATTTGGCGCGCCACGGATCCCGCCCCGCTCGCGATCCACAGCGGCACGCAGCCGAGGATGAACGCAAACGACGTCATTAAAATCGGCCGCAAACGAAGCCTGGCTCCCTCGAGTGCGGAATCTGCCAGCGGTTTTCCCGCGTCGTACTGATCCTTGGCGAACTCCACGATCAAAATGGCGTTTTTGGCCGCCAGGCCGATGAGCATCACCAGGCCGATCTGCGAATAAACATCGGTCTCAATCTGATTCAGATAAGGCGGCAGAAATACGCTGACCAGCCAGCGGCGCAATAGAAGAACTCCGAATGCGCCGAAAATCGCCACGGGAGTGCTGAGCAGCACGCTGAAGGGCAGCGTCCAGCTTTCGTACAGCGCGGCCAAAATTAGAAACACGAACAACAGCGAAAGCCCGAAAATCACCGCCGGCGGCACGCCCTGCCGCGCTTTTTGCTCCTGAAAGGAAATGCCGGAGTAATCGAAGCCCATCTCGCGCGGCATGGTCTGCTTAAAAACGTCTTCGAGCGCCGCGGTGGCCTGATCCGCGCTGTAGCCCGGAGCGGCGCTCCCGTTGATCTGCGCGGAACGATATTCGTTGAAGCGCAAAGTAAATTCGGGACCGAGGCGCGGTGTTACCGTGGTGAGCGTAGAGAGCGGAACACTATCACCGTGACTGTTGCGCACATAAAACTGCCCGACATTTTCGGCGTTGGCGCGATCCTCGGCTTCCGCTTCGATGTACACCTGCCACTGGCGCCCAAAGCGATTGAAATAATTAATGAACAATCCGCCCATGAAAGCCTGAACGGTGCGGTAGACATCGTTGAGCGCCACGCCCTGCTTCAGGACTTTGTCGCGATCCACCTGTACAAATTCCTGAGGGACACTGGCGAGAAAAGTAGTGCTGACGCTGGCGATTTCCGGCCGTTTTCGCACGGCCTCCAGAAAAGTGCCCAAGTTTTTGGCGAGAAATTGAAGATCGCCGCCGGAACGGTCTTCGAGAATGAACGTAAATCCGCCGGCGGTGCCGACACCGGGAATGGCGGGCGGAGAAAAGGCAAAGGTCACCGCCGCGGGGATCTTGCCCAACTGCTGGTTCAGATGCGCTTTGAGCGTCTGAAACTGCTGGGCACGCGTGGTGCGTTCGTCCCACGGCTTGAAGGTCACAAAAAAGGTTGAGTTGTAACTGGTGCGCACGAAACTAAGCAAACTGAAGCCGACGAAGGTGGTGACGTGCTCGACCCCCGGCGTATTGATGAGGATTTTTTCGACATCGTTGGTGACTGCCGTGGTGCGTTCGAGCGAAGCGCCATTCGGCAGTTGCATGTTCACGTAGGCGTAACCTTGATCTTCATCGGGAAGAAAGCTCGAAGGAATGCGGCTGGCAAAAAAGCCAGCCGCTACGCTAAAGCCCACCAGCAGAATCAGCACGACCACCGTCTTGCGAACTAATACCGCGCTCCAGCGTACGTAGCCCTCCGTGGTTCTTTCGAACACGCGATTGAACCAATCGAAAAATCTTCGGAGCAGTCCCTGGCTCGGCTCCTTGGGCTTCAACAGCAGCGCCGCGAGCGCCGGGCTGAGCGTGAGCGCATTGAACGCCGAAAGCAGAACCGAAATCGCAATGGTCACCGCGAATTGCTGATAGAGCTTGCCGGTAATTCCTGGAATAAAAGCGGTGGGCACGAATACAGCGGAGAGAACCAGCGCGATGCCAACTACTGGCCCGGAAAGTTCCTCCATCGCTCTTAGCGCCGCGTCTTTCGGCGTCATTCCTTCTTCGATGTGCCGTTCCACGCCCTCGACCACCACGATGGCGTCGTCCACCACCAGGCCGATGGCCAGCACCAAACCAAAGAGAGAAAGCGTGTTGATCGAAAAACCGAACACGGGAAAGAGTATAAACGTGCCGATGAGCGAGACGGGCACGGCCAGCAGCGGAATCAGCGTGGCGCGCCAGCCCTGCAAGAAGAGGTACACCACCAGAATTACAAGACCGAGCGCGATCAACAGCGTTATCACGATTTCCTTGATTCCTTCGGTGACCGCCCGCGTGGTGTCCAGCGCGACATCGAAATCCAGGTCTTCCGGAAAGCGCTCCTTCATCTGCGCCATCAGCTTCTTGACGCCGGCGGCGGCATCGACCGCGTTTGATCCCGGCAGTTGGTACGTGGCAATGACGGCGCTGGGCTTTCCATTAAAACGTCCCGCGACGGTATAGTCCTGCGAACCGAGCTCGATGCGCGCGACATCGCGGACGCGCACGATGCCGCCGTCGGGCGTCTCGCGCACGACGATTTGCCCGAATTCTTCCGGCGAGGTGAGCCGGCCTTGCGCGAGAACCGAGTAGGTAAATTCCGTGCCTTTCGGCGCCGGTTCGCCGCCCGCCTTACCCGCTGGATTTACGGTGTTCTGCGCTTGAATGGCGCTGACGATTTCCGTGACGGTGATGCCGAGCTTCGCCAGGTTGTCGGGCCTCACCCACAGACGCATCGCGTATTGGCCGGCGCCGAATACCTGCACGTTGCCGATGCCCGGCGAACGCAGAATCGGATCGGCAAGATTGATGTACGCATAGTTCGCCAGAAACTTCGCGTCGTAAGTTCCGTGCGGCGAGTAGACCGCGATCAACATCAGCGGCGCGGTGACCGACTTGCGAACCAGTACTCCATAATTGGTGACGTCGATGGGAAGCTGCGAAGCCGCGAGCGTCTCGCGGCTTTGCGCCAGAATGTAGTCAGTGTTCGGGTCGGTTTTTGGATCGAAGTCCACGATCAAGCTGGTGCTCGAGTTGCCGGTGGCGTTCAGCGAATACATGTAATTCATGTTGTCCACGCCGTTCATCTGCTGCTCGATGGGAGTGGCCACGGCTTGCTCGAGAGTTTGCGCGTCCGCTCCGACGTAGGTGGCGATCACTTGAATCTCGGGCGGGGCGATGTTGGGGAATTGCGCGACGGGCAAACTCAAGATGGTGAGGCCGCCGACAATCACCAGGACAATGGAAATCACCATGGCCACGATGGGGCGATTGATGAAGAACTTTGACATGGAATTATTTTCCCGGAGTTGCCAGTGCGAATGGCTTGGGGTTTACCTGCATTCCCGGACGGACTTTTTGAATTCCTTCCGCGACCACGCGCTCGCCGACTTTCAGTCCGTCGGCAATTACCCACTGATTGCCGACGCGATCGCCGACATTGACGGTGCGAATGCTGATTTTGTCGGTGCCATCTACGACCGCTACTTGATAGCTGCCTTGCAACTCCGAGACGGCGCGCTGGGGAACCAATAACGCGTCCTTCTGAGTGCGAATTACGGCGCGCACTTTGCCGTAGCCGCCGGGCCTCAGAATATTTCCGGGATTTTCAAATAACCCGGCGATTCGAATGGCTCCCGTGCCCACATTTACCTGGCGATCGGCGAAGAAGAATGTGCCGTCTTTTGGATAGGTCGAGCCATCGGCCAAAATTAGTTCGAGGCGTAGATTTTTGTCAGCGGCTGCTCGGGTCGAATCTGTCGGGAACCGTTTTCTCCAGGCCAGGTATTGAGGTTCGCTGACGGTAAAATAAACCTTGATGGGATCAACAGTGGAAACGGAAGTTACCGGGCCGCTGCTTGGATTCACTAGCGCGCCAACTTGCAATAGAGCTTGCCCGGCGATGCCATCGATGGGCGCAACCAAGTGCGTGAAATCGAGATTGATCTTTGCTGTTTCGACCGCCGCTGCAGCGGTCTTGATTTGCGCGTCAGCCGTGGCCACCGTAGCCTTTGCCGCCAGGTCGTTTTGTATCGCGTTGTCGAGATCCTGTTGGCTCGCGGCTTGCTCTTTGGCCAACGGAGTGTAACGGTTGACATCGAGTTCGGTCCGGCGTTGGACGGCTTTCGCGTTCGCCAGCTGCGCCGTCGCTTGTGCGAGTTGGCCCTCTGCTTGATCGAGCGCGGCTTGGAAGGGACGTGGATCGATCTGAAAAAGCAATTGCCCCGATTTGACGAATGCGCCTTCCTGGTAGCCCTGTTTCACCAGGTAGCCCGCAACTTGCGCTCTCACGTCGGCGTTCGTGTAGCCGTCGAGCGTGCCGATCCATTCGCCATAAATCGGGACATCCTTCTGCTCGACTTGCACTACTTCGACGTCCGGCGTGCCCGGCCCTCCGCCCGCGACGTGCTTCGGCCGCAGCACTTCGACGAACACTCCGACGAGATCAGGCAAATGGCTCCGCCGATCCAGAATTTGTATTTTGCAAGGGTATTCATCATGTCTCCCGGCAGCGCACCCTACGCCAAAATTGATTTACGGACTTGCGCGCGCG
The DNA here is from genome assembly GCA_963792515.1 of uncultured Acidobacteriota bacterium. GTDB lineage: Bacteria > Acidobacteriota > Terriglobia > Acidiferrales > UBA7541 > Palsa-147. The sequence goes on from CAWBWG010000015.1 coordinate 58,437, forward strand.
AACGATCCGGCCTTGCCAAATCGCGGCACAAAGATACCCGCGGTCAGTCGAAGCTAACGGGTATCCCGCGTCCGTCGTTGTAGCACATTTGAGTGGTTCCTCGCACGACCACCACCTAGGAAATCTCTGACAACGGGAGCCGGTGCTATGATTCCGGCACCGGCTACTACCGGACTGAGGTTTCCTCTGTAGGACCGACCTGCGAACCCTGCATCCCGGCGGGATCACAGTGAGATACACACTCGCTTTTGGATGAACGGACAATAATTTTGATTCGGATATCTGCAGAAGGGTGACAGATACACTGAGAAGGTGGGAAGAGGCATTCCACCTCGAGTAGAATGTTGAACCGCGGCCGGTGCTCGCGCGCGGCTTGTGAACAGAGAATGGGTAGGGGCGACGCAAGGACTTTCAGGCTCGTCCGAGAGCGCGCGGACTAAGGAGATTGCGACGTGCCTGACCCGTTAAAAAACCCTCCACCGCTGAAAGTTGCGCTTATTGGCTACGGATTCGCCGGCAAGACTTTCCACGCGCCGCTGCTCGCTCGCGTGCCGGGGCTGCAGCTCACGCACATCGTTTCGAGCAATGGCGCAAAAGTGCAAAAAGATTGGGATGTAACCGTGTTGCCGAAGCCCGAGGACGCTTTCGGGCTTCCGGAAATTGATTTAATCGTGATTGCCACGCCGAATCCGACGCATTTCGATCTGGCGCGAAAGGCCTTGGACGAAGAGAAGCACGTCGTCGTCGATAAACCGTTCACGAACACAGTCGCGGAGGCGGCACAGTTGGTCGCGCTGGCTGCCAGCCGCCGCCGATTGCTATCGGTATTTCAGAATCGGCGGTGGGACGCGGATTTTTTGACTGTGCGCAAACTGCTTGCCGATAACGTGCTCGGCGACGTCGTGCATTTCGAGTCGCACTATGACCGCTATCGTCCCGAGCCCCGTCAACGCTGGCGCGAGCAGCCGGTTCCGGGCGGCGGACTTTGGTTCGATCTTGGGCCGCATTTGATCGATCAGGCTATGCAGCTTTTCGGTCTGCCCGATGGAATTTACGCGGACCTCGAAGTGCAACGCCCGCTGGGACAAACTACCGACTACTTTCACGTCGTGCTTCGCTATGGCCGCAGCCGCGTGATTCTCCACGGCGCGTCGCTGGTCGCCGCGGAAACTCCGCGCTTCACCGTTCACGGCGCGCTGGGGAGCTATGCCAAATTTGGCATGGACACTCAGGAAGAATCGCTGAAGCGTGGCGAGATTCCCGGCAGCGCGGGCTGGGGACAAGATCCGCGGATGGGAACGCTCGTCACGAAACGCGGCGATGGCTTTGAAACGCGGGAAGTACCGAACATCCCGGGAAACTATCTGGCTTATTACGAAGCGATACGCGACGCAATAACAGCGGGAGGGCCAAATCCGGTGACTCCTCAGGATGCGTTTTCCGTGATCACGGTGATCGAAGCCGCGGTAAAAAGCTCCGCGGCGCGCGCCGAAATGCCATTCATTCAACTCAAATGAGACAAAACTTCCATGAGCATCGATAGCGATCTGGAAAAAATCGCGCTGCAGGAAAAGCGCCTGCAATTCCAAACTTTTGATGCCGAAGCGGACTGGGCTATCGGAGCGGCACTAAAAGCCGCAGCCGAAAAACGCGGGGCCGCGGTGGCCATCGGTTGCCAGTGGCGTGGGTCGCCGTCGTAAGATTCCGGCAGAGACGCCGGCGCTACTTTGGCTACGCGTTAATCGGCTGCTGTCGATCCGCTGCAGCTGCCGGTTTCGACTATTGGGAACATTACCGGCAATCGAATCGCTTTAACGCTCGCTGAGGGCATATTGGAGTTGTAAAATATTTGTCCCGGCCCCAGGAGCAAATTCGAAATGGGGTCCACCGGCTTTCGGTTTTTCAGCAGTCCGATTTTTTCCTTCGCAGCGGTTTTCGCGATTTTCACGGTGCTGATTTTTACTTCAGGAATTGCTCGCGCAGATGCAGCGGCTTTCGATTTGACCGGACCTCGGTTGGAGATCACCGTCACGCGGGGCGGCAGGATGTTGCCGATCGCCGACGTGCCAAATCTGCAGCCCGGCGACCGCTTGTGGATTCATCCGGATTTGCCCGAGAGCCAATCGGTACGTTATTTGCTGATCGTCGCATTCCTTCGCGGCTCGACAAATCCGCCGCCGGATAATTGGTTCACGCGCGCGGAAACCTGGAACCGGCAAGTGCGCCAGGAAGGAATCATCGTCACCGTTCCGGCCGACGCGCAACAGGCGCTGCTTTTTCTCGCGCCCGAGACTGGCGGCGACTTCAGTACTTTGCGCGGGGCCGTGCGCGGGAAGCCGGGGACATTCGTGCGCGCGTCGCAGGATTTGAATCAGGCCGGCCTGGATCGCTTGCGACTCGAAAAATATTTGAGCGGAGTGAAGGAAACGTCGGAGACCGATCCGAAAGAACTTCAGGCGCGCTCGGTGCTGCTGGCTCGCGCGTTGAACGTCAAGCTCGATCCGAAATGTTTCGATAAGCCGGTGGAGCAACAGGCGCCGTGCCTGTCGCAGAATAGCGACCAACTTGTGCTGGATGATGGCCACAGCCAATCGATGGTCAACGCGCTCACTTCCGGCCCGTCGTCTGATTTTATCGGAGCGGTGAGCAGCACTTCGATCTTGGGCGGCGGATTTTACAGCGCTTATGTGGGAGCGGTAGTCGATCTGGCGCGGATTCTGAGCAGTATTCACACCGCGGATTATCAATACATACCGGCGCTGGCACAGCCGAAGCAGCAAGAACTAACGCTGCGTCTGAATAATCCGCCTTCGTTCAGCAAACCGAAATCCGTGCTGGTGGTCGGTCTGCCGCCGGTGGAGGCGGCGCAATTGCCGCCGCTGCGCGCGCTGAATTCTGCGGAAGTATCTTGCTTGCAAAAATCGCCGTTGGTGCTTGCGGTGGACGGAGCGCCGTTGGTGTTCGCGAGCGATATTGCGCACGATTTTGTGCTGCATGTGGAGAGCAAATCCGGGACGGCCATCGATCTTCCGGCCGCGGCGGACGCAGCGCATGACGGATTTGTGATCGATACACGCGCGCTGCACGCGGGGCAACTTGATCAAGAAGCGACGGGAACACTGCGGGGGCATTGGGGCTTCGAGTCTTTTGAAGGTCCGACGTTTTAAGCTGCGCTCCGCTCATTCGGTCAAATGGAACATTCCGCCGGTTGATCGAAACGCGGTGATTGTGGGCCGCGATGATTCGATTCATCTGCAATCGACGGCTGCGGCGTGCGTGGAGAAAATCAGCGTGGCTTCGGCGAGCGGAGAAGAGCTGAAGACCACGTGGAAAACGGCGAAGGCGGATGAACTGGAACTGCAACTTCCACTCAAGGATCAAACGGCGGGGATCGTGAAATTAAAAGTGAAGCAGTACGGCTTGACGGAGCCGGACGAACTCGATCTGCGCGCGTATTCGGAAGTGGCGCGGCTGGAGCGCTTCACGATAAATGCGGGCGACGAGCAGGGCGTGCTCAAAGGAACGCGGCTTGATGAAGTTGACAGCTTCGAATTGAAGGGAATTCGCTTCACTCCCGCAAAATTGTCGCGCGCCGATCAAAAAGACGAATTGCGCCTGGCGGCGCTGAATAATTCGCCAACGGCTGCGCTACAGCCGGACGAGAAATTGACGGCGCGCGTGACGCTGCGGGATGGACGAGTGCTCGATGTGCAATCGACCGTCGAGCCGCCTCGTCCGAAGGTCGCGCTGCTGAGCAAAAGCGTTCAGCGCGGGCCGTCGCTTGCGGCAATTCGCTTCGGCAGCGAGGATGAACTGGCGCAGGGAGGGCGGCTCACGTTTTTCGTGAAGACCGAGGTTCCGGAAAAACTTTCGCACAGCGAGAAAATTGAAGTGGCTACGGCGGATGAATCGTTTCACATTTTGCTCGGCGAGGCTGGACGGCAATTTGATTTTGCAGGATTCTCAGACGGCGTTGGCCATTTTTGACCCCACGAAGAGTTTTGGCGCGTCGGCATTTGGGCCGCTGCGATTTCGTCCTGTGGATGCCGACGGCAACAAGGGTGACTGGACGCCGCTTGCTAATCTTGTGCGCGTTCCGTCGCTGAAGGAGATTCGTTGCCCGGATAAGCCCGATCAGCAGTGCAAATTGAGCGGGACGAATTTATTTCTGATCGATTCGGTCGCCTCGGATCCGGAATTTAAGATTACTGTGCCGGTGCCTGCGGGTTTTGTGGAAGCTACGCTGAACGTGCCGCGTCCGAACGGCACGCTTTTGTATCTGAAGTTGCGCGATGATCCTTCCACGGTGAGTATGATGGTGTTGCCGGTGCTGCCAGAGGAGTAGCGCGGGGGCGACATTCGTACATAAATTCTCACATTTGTTTGGTTCCGTTGAGATCGCGCGTGTTTACGAGGGCGATGGAACACGGAGACTTTCGGATCGCGATATCTCGGCGCATATAGCGTACGTTTTCTCGGGCGTTACTCGGGCGGGCGCGTCGATTGATTTGCAATCGCAGAGACGATTGACCGGGCGCCCCTACGGAGAAAAATTCTAATGCCTTCAGCCGATGTGAAAGCTGTGGAGGCAGCGCTTGCGGATCTCGAGGCGCTTCTCGGCTCGCGCGCTACTACTTCCGAAGTGCAACGCGAGCATCACAGTCATGGCGAGTCCTACCATTTGCACGCGCCGCCGGACATTGTTTGCTTTCCGCGAAGCACGGCTGAAGTGAGCGAAATTCTTAAAATTAGCGCGCGGTACCGGATTCCGGTGATTCCGTTTGGGGCGGGCACATCCGTCGAAGGCCACGTGAATGCTTTTCGCGGCGGCATCTGCAATCGATCTGCGCGAAATGAATAAGGTGCTGCGCGTGAGCGTGGAAGATTGCGACGCGACGTGGAGGCCGGCGTCACGCGCATGCAGCTCGTGAAGGCGCTGAATAATACCGGACTCACTTTTTTCGTTGATCCCGGCGCCGACGCCACGCTCGGCGGCATGGCCAGCACTCGCGCTTCCGGAACTACGGCCGTTCGCTACGGCACCATGAGCGAAAATGTTCTCGGCCTGACGGTGGTGCTGGCGGACGGCTCGATAATCCACACCGGCACTCGCGCGCGCAAATCCGCGGCGGGCTACGATCTGACGCATCTTTTTGTAGGCGCAGAAGGAACTCTTGGCGTTCTTACCGAAGTGACTCTTCGCTTGCATCCTCTGCCCGAAGCGGTTTCCGTGGCGATCTGTTCGTTCGAAACTGTTCGCGGCGCCGTAGAAACTGTAATCGAGAGCATTCAATTGGGCGCTGGCCTCGCACGTGTCGAGTTTCTGGACGAAAAACAAATCGACGCTCTCAATCGCTATTCGAAAATTGATCTCGCGGTGATGCCGACATTATTTTTCGAATTTCACGGGATGAATAGCCGCGATGTGCAGGAGCAGGCCGAGCTTGTTCAGACGATTGCGGTGGAGCACGGCGGGCAGGGCTTCCAATGGAAAACGAATCTGGAGGACATGGAGCGGCTGTGGAGCGCGCGGCATAACGCGTATTTCGCATCGCGGGCGCTGCGGCCGGGGGCAGAAGTTCTCTCGACCGATGTTTGCGTGCCGATTTCGCGGCTCGCTGAATGCATTATCGAGACAAAAAGTGATCTGGCTGCTTTTTCTTTTCCCGCGACCATCGTTGGCCACGTGGGCGATGGAAATTTTCACGTGCTCTGCATCATCGATCCTAAGAACAAATCCGAACTCGAAGAAGCTGCGCGTTTTTCGCAACGACTGGTGGAGCGAGCCCTGGGAATGTCCGGCACTTGCACTGGTGAACACGGCGTTGGTATCGGAAAAATGAAATATCTGCAAGCGGAACACGGCGACGCGATTGAAATCATGCGCACGATCAAGCGGGCCCTGGACCCTGACAATCGAATGAATCCAGGCAAAGTAGTCGAAGTGTGAGGAACGAGAATTTTTCGGACAGTCATGCCTCGAAGAAGTCCGCGGGAAAGCGCGTTCGCGGCGGTGGGCTTCAGGCCAGCATCTTACGGCCGCCGCAGCCCGCGAGCGTAGAAATCGCAGCCGGGCCCGACGCGCGAATAGCAACTCCGAATCAAATCGCGCCCTCGCTTCCGCCCGTAATCCTGCCTGAAATCTAACTCTGAGATCGTAAGATGCTGGCCTGAAGGCCACCGCTACGCAAGAGCCGAGCGAGGATTACCGCGTTTTGCCGGGAATCATCAGTGCGGCGGTCGCGGAACTCGAGATTGATAATCCTGCGCAGACAAGCATAATCGTCCGGAATCCAAATACGAACGCGTGAGAGATTGATGCGCGGATGAGCGCGGCAGTACCGGCATCCACGCCCGATGGCAGATCGATTCCTGCGAGCTTGATTTCGTTCGATCGAATATATTCGAAAACTCCCGGCGCGAGCTGGCCGGCTCCCAGGCCACGGCTCAAACTCGCGCTGAATAATTTCACCATCACGATTCCAAGAATCGCGATGGCGAGCACGCCGGCAACGCGAGCCACCGCGTTGTTGATGCCCGAGGCGGTGCCGGAGCGTTCCTGTCCCACGGAATCCATTACGACGGTAGTGAGCGGAGCGACGCTAATTGCCAATCCCGAAACCGAGAACTACGAACGCCGGGAAAAATGCTTTCCAATAATTCACTTCCGCTTCCGGCACCGCGAACATCGCGAAGCCGATCGCGGCGATCAGCGGCCCGGCGATCAGCGGCAATCGCGCGCCGTAACGCGCGACCAAGCCGCCGGACCATCGCGAAAGTAAAAACATCAGAAGTATGAACGGAAGCGCAGCCGCGCCGGTCGCCGGTCGTCGAATAACCCTGCACTTGGATCAGGTTCAGCGGGAACAGGAAAAAGAAAATCCCGAGTGCGGAATAGAGAAACAAAGTGAGCAGGTTGGCGCCGCTAAAACTGCGCGAATGGAATAGCGTCAGCGGAACCATCGGTGAGTTTACTCGTGCTTCCACAAACGCAAATCCAATCAGGCATGCGGTGCCGACAATCAGGCTGCCGAAAACAAGCGGGTCGCGCCAGCCGAGATTCGTCGGACTCGATGAAGCCGTAGACGACGCCCGCTAATCCGATCGTGGCGATCGACGCGCCCAGCCAATCTACGCGCGCGCCGGCGGGATTGCGGCTTTCGGGAATATGGCGCAGCGAAATCACGATCACCATCGCCGCGATGGGAACGTTGATGAAAAATGCCCAGCGCCATGAGGCGTGCTCGATCAGCCAGCCGCCGAGAACCGGTCCGGCTGCGGTGGTGATCGCGGTGAAGCCGGACCAGGTGCCGATGGCGCGGCCGCGAGTTGCTTCGTCAAAATTTTCGCTGATGATCGAAAGGCTGCCTGGAACCAGAAACGCGGCGCCGACGCCTTGAATGCTTCGCGCAATCACGAGTTGTTGAATGTTGGCGGCAAATCCGCAGGCGATCGACGCTAGCGCGAATACTCCCACGCCGACCAGAAACGTGGCGCGGCGGCCGAACATGTCGCCGAACGAGCCGCCGACCAAGATCAATGCGCCGAGGAATAAACCGTACGACTCGACGACCCATTGGACGCCGACTACGGTCGCGTGGAGATTTGCTTGCAGCGCGGGCAGGGCGACATTGACGACGGTGCTATCGATGAAGGCCATGCTGGAGCCGAGAATCGTGGCTGCGAGAATCCAGCGCTCGGCGTGTTGCGAACACCGAGCGCCGGGATTAGCGGAACGAATGACGGCTTCATCGCATGGCTGCTTCATGAAGGATGGCGACGGATTGTAATGCGAATGGCGCGGCTTGGCATCACGCGCGTGGATCCGCTCTCCGCATTCAGCAGGCAGCAGCGGGTCAGCGATGTTTGATGAACGCGCCGGTGTGCAGGTCTGCCATGGCTTGGCGGATTTGCTCCTGCGTGTTCATCACGATCGGGCCGTACCAGGCGACGGGCTCTTCGATGGGCTTGCCGGATACCAGCAGGAAACGAATTCCTTCATCGCCGGCTTGCACGCTAATTTCATCGCCGCGATCGAAAAGCACGAGCGAATGATTGTTAACGTCGTAAACGGGCGCGGCATTGGGATCGACTCCGGACTCAGTGAGCACGGCGCGCGGTTCCGAAGAATCGCGGAATGTGCCGGAGCCTGCGAAGACATACGCGAAAGCGTTGCGGGTGGTTTCGATTTTTAGCCGCTTGCGCTGATTGGGCGCGACGGAGACATCGAGATAACTTGGGTCTGCGGCCACGCCTTCGACTGGGCCCTTTTTGCCCCAGAAGTCGCCGCAGATTACGCGGACTTTTGTGCCGTCATCGTCGGTGACTTCAGGAATTTCGCTGGCAGGGATGTCCTGATAGCGCGGATCGGTCATCTTCAGGGCGGCCGGGAGATTGGCCCAGAGTTGAAAGCCGTGCATGCGGCCGTTGGGATCGCCCTTGGGCATTTCTTGATGAAGGATTCCGCTGCCTGCGGTCATCCATTGGACGTCGCCGGCGGTCATTTTGCCTTTGTTGCCGAGGCTGTCGCCGTGTTCGACGGAACCGGCTAGTACATAGGTGATGGTTTCGATGCCGCGATGCGGGTGCCACGGAAATCCCGCGATGTAATCTTCTGGATTCTCGTTGCGGAAATCGTCCAGCAGCAAAAACGGATCGAAATCTTTGGTTTTGCCGAAACCGAAGGCGCGTTGCAGTTTTACGCCTGCGCCTTCGAGAGTTGGTTGGGTTTGGAGAATCTTTTTTACTGGTCTTAGAGACATGATGATCCCTTTCTTAGCGCGGCGAGCTTCCAAGAACTTTATCGCCGACTGAGATGCGTTCTACTAGATGCTTTTGCCGGCATGGTGCACAGGCCGAAGTGCCTGTGCTCATTGGCCCGGCGAGCTTTACGCCTTTACGAACTCTACTTCTACTGTGATGGTTACCTCGTCGCCGATCAGGATGCCGCCGGTTTCTAGCGCGGCGTTATAGTTCAGGCCGAAATCTTTGCGGCTGATTTTAGTGGTCGCCGAGGCGCCGATACGTGTGTTTCCCCAGGGGTCTTTTCCCGGCGGCGTTGGTCCTTCGACAGTGAACTCGACTTCGCGGGTGACGCCGTGAATGGTTAGGTCGCCGCTTACGGCCAGTTCGCCATCGCCTTCACGAGTGATCAGCTTGGATTTGAATGACATCGTTGGAAACTTTTCCACATCGAAAAATTCGGCGCTTCTGAGATGAGCGTCGCGCTGCGGTTCGCGAGTGGTGATGGTCGACACGTCGATCGTGCCTTCCACGCTGGATTTGGTGACATCAGATTCGTTCAGAGTGAGGACGCCTTTTAGGCCGGTGAAGTGGCCCTTCACGTTCGAAATCATCATGTGTTTCACTTTGAATTCCGCCGCGGAGTGAACCGGGTCGATGTTCCAGGTGGATGTTGCGGTCTGCGGTGTTGCTTGTGCGCTCATTTAAGTCTCCTTTCGATTGGTGATGCGTTACTGCACATTGGATGCTCCGTCGAGATAGTCGTTGCAACAAATATTCAGGCCAAATTAATTTACGTGGCTGCGGGCGATGCGCAGCAGTTCCGCCAACGCTCGCAACCGCTTTGGCCCCAGATGACCCAACTGCCGGCGGTGCGCGGACAGCACCGGCTCATCGAGATTGGCCAGTAATTTCAGGCCTGCGGGAGTAATTCTTGTCATGACCGTGCGGCGATCCTTCGTCTCGCGGCAGCGGGAGATTAAGCCGCGCTTTTCGAGACGATCGAGCAGCCGGGTGACGTCCGGATCGCGGGTGATCATGCGGTCGGCGATTTCGCCGCAAGCCAGGCCGTCGGGGGCACCGCGAAGAATTCGCAGGACGTTGTATTGCGTGCCCGAAAGATCTTCGATTTTGAGCACTTGCAGGAGGCCACGGGAAAGCATGTCCGTGGTACGCAGCAGATCGAGCAAAGCCGCTTCCTCGGGACAGGGGCCGACGCGCCGTTGCTTCCCTACTGAGCCAGCCTTTTTCATGACTCAATGATACTCGTTACAACGACTATTGTCAAGACATGTTGTTTCACACTCATCCGCCCGATAGTCCGCGGGATCGGCGCGTCGCACCCGAGCGCAGGCTGCGCGCCAGCCGGGTCACGCGCTACAATTTCATGCCGCGCGGCGGCTGGTCCGGTCTTGGCGCGACCGGCGACTACAATCTCGAGGAGGGGAATTCCATGTGGGAGCGGAATAAGTCACAGAAGCTGGCGCTTCGCGGCGTGGCCATCACCGCCACGGCAATCGGCGCGGTCGCGGTGGGCGCTTTCGCGATTGGCGCTCTGGCCGTAGGAGCATTGGCCATCGGGCGATTGGCGATCCGGCGGCTCTCCGTTGAGAATGCCAATTTCAAATCCTTCGAGATCGAAGAGTTGACGGTGAAGCGGCTGCGCGCCGCTGAGGTCACGGTCACCGAATCGCTCGAGTTCCCCGACGGCGAACTCGCTCGCAGGAGCTGATCTTGCCTTGCATTATCTCTAAGGTCTTCCCGGTATTCGACGGTTCTGCCGGCCATGGCAAACTGCGCTTCCCGGAAAGGCGTCATGAAACTTTTCGCGAAAAGCGGCTCGGAGCCAATGGCTACCAGTGATCTGACTGCAGCAGTGGCGCGCGCGGGCAGTCCGCATCCGCGCGGCGCGACATGGGACGGCGCGGGCACGAACTTCGCGATTTTTTCGGCGAATGCTACGCGCGTAGAGCTGTGCCTATTCGATTCGACCGGCGAACACGAACTCAAGGGCATCGATCTGCCCGAATTCACCGACGAAATTTGGCACGGCTACCTGCCGGGCGTCGGTCCGGGCGCGGTCTACGGCTATCGCGTGCATGGCCCGTACGCACCGGAAGAAGGGCATCGATTTAATCCCAATAAATTGTTGCTCGATCCCTATGCGTGCTCGCACGTCGGCCAACTCAAATGGGACGATGCCTGCTTCGGCTACACGATTGGCGCCGCGAACGGCGATTTATCCTTCGATGAGAGGGACAGTGCGCCGTTCGTTCCCAAATGCATGGTGGTCGATACCAGCTTCCGCTGGCGGATGGACACGCGGCGCCATCCTGTTCCGTGGGAGCGGACGATCATTTACGAATTGCACGTGCGCGGCTACACGCACGCGCTGCGGAGCGTGCCCCGAAAACGCCGCGGCACATTTTCCGGATTGGCCAACCGCGAAGTGATCAGACATATCAAATCGCTGGGCGTGACTTCGATCGAGCTCATGCCCGTGTATGCTTTTCTGAATGACCGGTCTCTCCTGGAAAAGAATCTCACCAATTATTGGGGATACAACACCATCGCCTTCTTCGCACCCGAGCCGCGTTACGCCGCCGATCCGAATCGGGCTTTGCATGAGTTTAAGGAGATGACCGCGCGCTTTCACGACGCGGGCATCGAAGTGATTTTGGATGTGGTCTACAACCACACGGCGGAAGGCAACGAATTTGGCCCCACGCTCTGCTTCAAAGGAATCGACAACGCCAGTTACTACCGGCTAGTGCCCGATTCGCGACGGCACTATGTGAATGACACCGGCACGGGAAATACGCTGAACCTTTCGCATCCGCGGGTGATTCAGATGGTCACCGATAGCCTGCGCTATTGGGTGGAAGAAACGCAGGTGGACGGATTCCGATTTGATCTCGGGACGATTTTGGCGCGCGAGCCTGATGGCTTCAACACGCAAAGCGGCTTTTTGAAAGCGTGTGGCCAGGATCCCGTGCTCGGCAGCGTCAAGCTGATTGCGGAGCCGTGGGATCTCGGACCAAGCGGTTATCAGGTGGGCGCGTTTCCGCCGGGTTGGGCGGAGTGGAATGATAAATTTCGCGACACGGTGCGCGAATTCTGGAAAGGGAGCGCGAGTCCCGCCGCACTGGCTCCGCGGCTTTGCGCTTCCGGCGATATTTTTGATCAAGCACGGCCGAAAACCGTGGGCTTCGGTGAATTTTGTGACCGCGCACGATGGATTTACGCTGGCCGATCTGGTTTCCTACAACGAAAAACACAACGAGGCGAACGGCGAAGGCAACAACGACGGAACTTCGGACAATCATTCGTGTAATTATGGCGTGGAAGGCCCGACGGACGATCCGGCGATTCAAGAATTGCGGCTGCGGCAGATGCGCAACATGCTTGCGACGCTTTTTTTATCGCAAGGGACGCCGATGATGCTGGGCGGCGACGAATTCGGACGCACGCAGTACGGCAACAACAATGCGTACTGCCAGGACAATGAAACGAGTTGGGTGGACTGGAGCCTCGCCACCCGGAATCGGCCGTTGAGTGATTTTGTGCGGCGGCTCACCGCGCTGCGGAAGACTTATGCGGTCCTGCGAAAAACGAGATTCTTGAGCGGCGTGCGCAATGATTCGGTTGGCGTTCGCGATGTTACCTGGATTTTGCCGAGCGGCCGAGAGATGACGCAGGAAGACTGGAACAATGCTGCAAATCGCTGCTTCGGAATGATGATCGATGGGCGTGCGCGACCGATGCCGCCGGAAATTGAAAATTGGAACGCTGTGATTTTTCTGCTGTTGAACGACGCGCCTGCCGATACATCATTTGTTCTGCCGTCTTCTGCCGGTGCGAAAAGATGGAAGCTTTTGCTTGACTCGAGCCAAAGCGATGGCGGTGCGAGCGAAAAATATTTTCAGCCTGGCGAAACAATCACCGCAGCGTCACGAACTTTTCTGGTTTTACTGCTGGAACGATCGGATGGCGGTCGCGAAGACGCGACGATGCCGATCGAGCCGGCGCTCGTCGAACAAGCTTAGCGGCAAAGTCCGAGCTCTGGCAGAAAACCTAGGTTGCAGCAGCACGGGACAAGACGAGGCCGTGCTAGCGGGCGCATCACCAGCGGAACGCAGAACATGAAGAAACCCGAGATCAATGGCTTGCGGCGCACGAGCGGAATACTTCTGCATCCGACTTCGCTTCCCAGCCGCTTCGGTATCGGAGATTTCGGACCATCGGCTCACCGCTTCGTGGAGCAATTAGTCGCCGGCGGGCAAAAAATCTGGCAAGTTCTTCCGCTCGGCCCCACGCGACTCAGCGGCTCACCCTATCAAAGCGTTTCATCATTCGCAGGCAATCCGCTGCTGATCAGCCCGGAATTGCTGGTCGAAAACGGCTACCTTTCCGCAAAAGATCTTCGACACACGCCACGATTCCCAAACGCGCACGTTGATTTCGAGAACGTGACACCCTACAAGCATGGCCTGCTGCGCCGCGCGTTTGCCGGATTTTCGCTAACGCGCGACTTCCACGCGTTCGAGCGCCGCAGCGCAGCCTGGCTCGAACCGTTTGCGCGCTTTATGGCCCTGAAATCCGCCAATGGCGGAAAGCGATGGACGCATTTTGACGCGCGAACAAAACCTTCGGATCACGAAATCCGTTTTCAGAAGTTCGTGCAATACGAATTTTTCCGGGAATGGTCGCTGCTAAGAAAAGCTTGCGCGAAAAATCACATCGCGGTTTTCGGCGACATTCCTTTCTATGTCGAGCGCGATAGCGCGGACGTTTGGGCGCATCCGGAATTTTTCGATCTCGATTCGCGCGGCGAGCCACGCCATGTCTCCGGCGTTCCCCCCGACTATTTCAGCCGCACCGGCCAGCTTTGGGGCAATCCGGTCTACCATTGGGGCGCGATCGCGGAGAGCGGCTTCCGTTTGTGGATCGATCGCTTTCGCGCCACGCTGGATCTCGTCGACGTCGCGCGCATCGATCACTTCCGCGGCTTCATCGCATTCTGGGAAGTTCCGGCGCGCGCGCGAACGGCGCAAAATGGGCACTGGATCAAAGCGCCTGGCTCGCGGGTGTTTGCCGCTGCGCGTCGCGCATTGGGCGCGCTGCCATTCATCGCGGAAAATCTGGGAGTCATCACGCCGGAAGTGGAAGCGGTGCGCGAGGAATTCTCGTTTCCGGGAATGACCGTTCTGCAATTTGCATTCGACGGTAAAGATTCGCCGCACCGCCCGCACAATTACCAAATTAATTCCGTGGCGTTTACCGGGACGCACGATAACGACACGGTTTGCGGCTGGTGGAACAACTTGCAGAGGAATGGCCGGAGCGCGAAGTCCCAACGCGCTTGCGCCCGCGCATATCTGCAACTGCGCGTCGCCTCCGAGAAAGAAATTCACTGGCATTTCATTACCGCCGTTCTTTCGTCCGTCGCGCAATTTGCCGTGATTCCGCTGCAGGATGTTTTTGGACTGGGCAGTGAAGCGCGCATGAACGTGCCGGGGCACAACCGCGGAAATTGGCGATGGCGCATCACCGAAGCAGGTTTCGACGAGCGCGCGCTGCACCGGCTTCGGGAATTGACCACCGTGACCGGCCGTTAGGGTTTGGTAGAGGTGGGCTTAAGCCCAGCAATTCACGCAGCAAATGGCACGCGGCCAATTATTGGCAATCATTCACAGCACCGTGGAGGGGCAACATGCCCAACAGCGCTTGGAAAGGCTACATTTCCTTCGGCCTGATCTCTGTGCCGATTCGTCTGTTCCCAGCGGCGCGTTATTCGCATATCGCGTTTCACGAAATCCATCGCAAATGCGGGCATCGCGTGCATCAGCAGCTTTACTGCCCCTACGACGAAGAAGTGGTTTCGCGCGACGAGATCGCACTCGGCTATGAAGTTGAGAAAGATAAGTACGTGCTCGTGGAACCTTTGGAGCTGAAGGAGCTGCAACCACATTCTTCGACGGCGATGGAAATTCTTCAATTCGTTAAGCTCGACGAAGTCGATCCCATTTATTTCGAAACTTCGTATTTCTCGGTGCCGGAAGAGGCGGGGCAACGCGCCTACGCGCTGCTTTTGAAGGCGATGGAGGATATGAACCTCGCCGCAATCGCCAAACTCACTCTGCATCAGCGCGAGCGCACGGTGGTCATCCGCTCCTTTCAAAACGGGCTGATCCTGCACACCATTTATTATCCCAATGAAATTCGCGAAGCGCAGGGATACGGCAAAATCAAGGTAACGGATTTGAAGAAACAGGAGATCGGTTTGGCCGAACAATTCGTTAAATCCCTGGTGAAACCCTTCCGCCCGGAGCAATTTCACGATGAATATTCGAAACGAGTGGAAGAATTGATTGCCAGCAAGCGCAAAGGCAAGCCCGCTCCGAAACCGGAAAAAGCGCAGCATCTCGCGCCGGTCATCGACCTGATGTCGGCGCTGAAAAAGAGCCTGGCCGCCGAGAAAAAATCGGAGGGCTCCTCGAAATCCAAGAAACTAAGGAAAACAGGATGACGCGGCGCTTTCAAAAGGCCCGCGCGGGCACCATACCAGAGACACCTGATTACCTGTCATACTGGGTTCGGCGAAACTAATTTCTATTTTGGTCCCGAGCCCTCGCGCAAACGACGGTTCGCCCAGACGGCTATTCACAGATTGGCGAGCGCTCCCTCCGGCCTGCGTCGCGCGCAATCCGCAAGGCCGTTTGCTTGCTAATTCATAAAAAATGGGCACTCTTCGCTTGACGTTTACACATTCGCCATCCGATGTCGCCAGTCGAATCTGGCAACGGATTCAGTCCGACAACTGCTTCGATTTGGCCGCGGAGATTTCGTTTTTCTTCTCGCTTTCGTTTCTTCCGTTTTGCCTGGTGCTGGCGATGGTTGTGGGCTGGCTGCCGTCGACGCTGCTTTGGAAGCCGTTCGCCACTTGGATCGTCACTTATCTGCCAGTTGATTCGCAGCATTTGATTTTTTCCACGATCCTCGGTTTAGTCGATTATTCCACCGGATTTTTTTCGTTTGGGCTGATCACCGCGCTGTGGAGCGCCTCGTCGGGATTCGTCAGCCTGATGGAATCATTGAGCGTGGTCTACGCAGGTCGCGATTCGCGCTCTTTCTGGCGCAAGCATGCGATTGCCGCAGGCGTCGCTCTGCTGTCTATGGCGTTTGCGCTGGGCTGTTTCGGGCTCACGGCGTTCGGACATTGGGGGTACGAATGGTCGGCGCACGAGCTCGGAAGGTGGATTCCATCGCGGCCGATTTGGGAATTTTGCCGCTGGATCATCAGCCTTGCGGTGCTGTGCGTTGCTGTCGATCTTGTGAACTTCGTCCTACCTGATGCACGGCGACGATGGCGGTGGCTGAGTCCTGGCACTGCGTTCGTGGTGCTGACGTTGGTGGTCTCGTCCGCCGGATTCAATCTTTATTTCCGCCATTTCAATTCCTATCCACGAGTTTATGGAGCGCTGGGCGGCTTCATTGTTCTGATGCTGTGGATTTATGCCGCCTGCGTGATTCTGCTGATTGGCGCTGAAGTCGATCACCAGATCGAATTGCTGGCGAGCGAAACGAGGGCGGAGTGAGGCCGCTGCGGAAATCGATCTTTGCTGCGGCGCGAGTTGGGGCGGCGATCGTGCTTTTGCTGGCTTGTGCTCTAGTTTGCGAACCGCTCTGGGCGCAGCAAACGCAGCCCAACGTGACCTCGGGATTCGATGGCCAGATGGTTTCGCGCGTGGATATTGCGGCGCGGCCGGATGTGAATCTTGACGAACTGCGGCGGCTGATCAAGCAGGAGGCAGGAAAGCCTTTTTCGACTGAGGCGATGCACGAAAGCGTCAAGGCACTGCAAGACACGAAACTATTCACGCAGGTGCAAGTCAGTCTCGAGCCGGAGCAAGACGGTCTGCGCGTTTTTTTCATTTTGCAGCCCGCGGATTACATCGGAATGATCGATTTTCAGGGCACGGGAACGCGCTTTCCCTACACCGAGCTTTTGCAAGCCGTAAATATTCCCGAGCAATCGCCCTATGTGCCCGACCTGGCAGCGCAAGGCCGGAAAGGCCTGCTCGGTTATTTTCATGCTCGAGGTTTTTTTGCCGCGGAAGTCGAGCCCGAAGCGCGCCGCGACGAAAATCATCGCATCGTCAATTTGATTTTTCGCTGCCGGCTGAGCAAGCAAGCGAAAATTCGCAATCTAGAATTCCAAGGCCTCACGCAACAGCAAACCGCGGACGTGCAATCCGCTCTGCGCGGCTTATGGGCAAAGCTCCGGCGCGTTTCGATCAAGCCCGGAACAAACTATTCGGAGCCGCGCGTCACGAAATCGATTCAATTCGTGCGCAAGCATCTGCGCAAACAGGATCAACTCGCTCCGGCCATCCGGCTCATTCCGCCACAATATGACGCGGCTTCTAACACCGTCGACGTCACTCTCGCGGTCACGCCCGGGCCGAAAGTTTCCGTTCGAGTGGCGGGCGCGAAACTTTCCAGAAGAAATTTGCAGAAACTTATTCCCATTTACGAGGAAGACGCCGTCGATCAGGATCTCATCGACGAAGGCGAATCGAATCTGAAAGCCTATTTTCAAAAGAAAGGCTATTTCGACGCCACTACGGACTCACGCATGGACCGACAGGGCGATGTGGTGAGCGTGGTTTACGAAGTCAGTCTGGGGGCCAAGCATCAGCTCAAAGGAATTTATTTTGATGGCAATCAAAATGTTTCCGATCGCGAGCTGAAGTCGCACGTCCTGCTGAAAAAGGCTTCCCTTTTCTCGAATGGGAGTTACAGCGAGCAATTGGTGAAGAACAGCGTCGCGGCGCTGACGCAGCTTTATAAGGACCAGGGATTCCAGAACGTAGCGATCGAACCCAAAGTGGAGAATTTTGATCCCGAGGTGGACGTAACTTTTTTAATTAAGGAAGGGGTGCAGGACCGCGTCGCCTCGCTGCAGATCACCGGCAACACAACACAATCCGACGCTGCGCTTACCACAAAACGGCCGCTGCGTTTGCAGCCCGGCCAGATTTATTCGCCAAAGCTACTGGAGGCGGACCGCAACCGGCTGCTCGCGGCCTATCTCGATCTCGGATACCTGAACGCCAGGGTTCGCTCGGCGGCCAGTCCGACTGCGGACGATCCGCACAAAGTTAACGTCACTTACACGATTGAGGAAGGGCCCGGCGCAAATATTTCCGAAGTGGTTCTGCTCGGCGCGAATCACACCAAGCCCAAATTCGTTCGAAAAATCGCCAGCGGGATCCAGGCGGGTCGACCGCTTAGTGAAGGCAAGTTTCTGCAGAGCGAAAGCGATCTCTACGGTCTGGGCATTTTCGATTGGGCGAGCATAAAGCCTTTGCGCCCGATTGTGGATCAAACACAGGAGGAAGTGCTGATTAAGGTGCACGAGGCGCCATTCAATTCGATGGATATTGGAGGCGGCATCGAAATTATTCCCAGAGACGGCAATTTGCCGGTAAATACGGTGGCGGTGCCCGGCATTCCTCCCGTGAGCCTCGGAAATAAATTCACGGTGAGCCAGAAAAGTTATGTCGGCCCGCGATTTCTATTCGATTTCTCGCGTCACAATTTGCGCGGCCGGGCGGAAACCGCGACGATCGGCACGGTGCTCTCGCGGCTCGATCAGCGCGTTTTCTTCACGTATGCCGATCCGCATTTCAACGGTTCCTCATGGAGCGCGTTACTGAGCCTTTCCGGCGAGCGCACCACGGAAAATCCCATCTACACCGCAGATCTGGGCCGCGCGTCGATTCAAGCGGAAAAAGCGCTGAACGCCAAGCACACCAAGCGTTTCGTCGCTCGCTATAGCTTTCAACGCACCGACCTCTACAATCTGCTGATTCCCGGCCTGGTGCTGCCGCAAGATCAGCACGTGCGCCTCTCCACTTTCGACGGACAATATATTCGCGACACGCGCGACAAACCGCTCGACGCGCATAAGGGCGTTTATCAGACTCTCGATTTCAGCGTCACATCAAAAGCATTGGGCTCCAGTGCCAATTTCGTGCGCTTTCTCGGGCAAACTTCTTTTTATGTGCCGGTGAAGCCGTGGCTGGTGTGGGCCACGAATTTCCGTCTTGGCCTGGCCGAGCCTTTTGGAAATAGTGATGTTCCGCTCAGCGAGAGATTTTTTTCCGGCGGTGCTGATTCGCTGCGGGGATTTCCGATCAATGGCGCGGGGCCTCAGCGGCCGGTGGCCGTCTGCACCGACCCAACGAATCCCGCGACGTGCGTGCTCATCGCCGTGCCCGTCGGCGGAAACATGCTCTTCATCGTGAATTCCGAAGCGCGCTTTCCGATACCCCTCAAGCAAGGACTCGGCGGCGCAATCTTCTACGATGGCGGCAACGTCTATAGCAATATTAATTTCCATCAGTTCACGGGCGATTTCACGCACTCGGTCGGCATTGGCCTGCGCTACCAAACGCCGGTCGGCCCGGTAAGATTCGACGTAGGCTATCGCATCACAAATGTGCCTGGAGTGAATTCGGCGCAATATTTCGTAACGCTGGGGCAATCGTTTTGATTCATAGCGGCGGTGAGAATTGAGTAAGCGGCATATTCTTCGACATTTTCTAATCGGCATCGGGTCGCTGATCGTTTGCTTGATTCTCCTGTTTGTCATCGTGGCGAACACCGCTGCGTTCCGAAAGTACCTGCGCGCAGAAATCAGCCGGCAAGCGCTTGCGCACGCGGGTGTGCGCGTCGATATCGAGTCGATCGAAACACATTGGACGCACCTCGGCGTCGACCTGAATAATATTGTGGTTCATGGCAGCGAAGCGACGGATGCGAACGAGGCGGTGCTCGCGCGCGCGTCTCGTCTCGAAGTCGGCCTGCGATTCGCCCCGCTGTTGCATGGAAAATTCGAGCTCCGGAAGTTGGCGCTCGACCAGCCCGTCGTCCATCTGCAAATCGATTCCCAGGGCCGCAGCAATCTTCCGGACCCAACGAGCGCGCCTTCGAGCAATGGACTCGGCGCGATATTCGATCTTGAGATCGGAGAGCTCGCGATTCGCTCTGGCGAACTCGACTACAACGACGCTCAGATTCCTCTCGACGCCGATCTACAAGGTCTAAAATTCAGCGCGGCCTACAGCCACCCGGCCGCCGAATATGAAGGATCGCTCTCCTACGATAATGGCCGCATCACCGCGCCACAATTCGAGCCCATCGCGCACGCTTTGCAACTGCGATTTACAGCGACGCGCGCGGGCCTCGCGCTGAGCCCGCTGCAAATCACCACTGCGGCCTCGCGAATCGCCGTGAAAGCCCAGATAAGCGACTATGCGAATCCAAGCATCGACGGCAGCTACGAAGGAAATATTGAAACTGGCGAGTTGGCAAAGTCGCTGCGTTTGTCGTCGCTGCCGATTGGAAATGTCGCGCTAGCCGGCAAACTCGGCTATCAACCGAATCAGCAGCGCTCCTTCCTCGCCACACTAAATCTGCAAGGCCAGGCCAGCAGCGGCAAGCTCAAATTGCGCACTAGCCAGCAATCCATCGACGCCACGCAGGTAAGCGCCAGCTACGAACTCAAAGAGGCTACGCTGCGCGTCCAAAATCTAGCCGCAAACATTCTCGGCGGGCGCACTCGAGCAAATTGGCAAATGGAAAATGTGGCCGCTCCGAACTCGCTGTCGCGCCTCGATGCATCCGTAAAAGGCGTATCTCTCGCGCTCGCCAGTAATGCTCTCGCTCCGCGCAATGTTCGGCAAATTCCCTTCGAAGGAAAAACCGATCTTGATGTGCGCGCAACGTGGACCGGCTCGATCGACAACATAGTTGCGCACGCGAATCTCGCAATATCCAGCCCGCAGCAATCGCTCACGCCCCAAAGCATCCCCTTAAATGGCGTAATACAAGCCGACTACAACGCGCCGAAAAACACAATCGCCTTCGCAGATTCCCATCTACAAACATCCAACACGAAATTGACCGTCAATGGGATCCTAAGCTCCCGCCGCCACGGCAATTCCGCCCTTGACGTCGACGCCACGACTATCGATCTGCGCGAAGTGACTTCGCTGACCACAATGCTAAAGGCCATATTGCAACCGTCATCCCCGCCCACAAAGATTCCCGATCTCACCGGCAGCGCCACTCTGAACTGCCCACATCACGGGCACCGCAAAAGAACCTCATATTCTAGGCAAGCTCAACGCGCAGAATTTCGCCATCGATACGAGCCACTGGCAATCCCTGGAGCTCAATGTGAACGCCGAGCCCTCCGAATTGATTATTCACAATGGCTCGCTCAAAGCCACCGGCAACGAACAAATTTATTTCACCGGCAAAGCCGGACTGAATGATTGGTCGCTCGAAGCAAACAGCCCGATCGAGTTGCAGGCATCCATCGCCAACATGCCTACAGCCACGGCGCAAGAAATCGCGCACGTGAACTATCCGGTGAGCGGCACGCTTTCAGGGAAAATTTCGGTTAGAGGCACCCGGGCAGCTCCCGACGGCGTCGCCGCCATCACGCTCACAAAAGGTAGCGTGTGGAATGAGGTCATCGAAAATTTAACTGTGAACGCCGAATCCCACGCAGGCGCGATCCACTCCACTTTGAAACTGCAAATTCCCGCGGGAACTGTCTCAGCGGAAGGAAATTACACGCTGGCGACGCAGCAATATGACGTGAAACTCCACAGCGGCGCGATCCAGCTCGAAAAAATCGACGCGCTGCAAAAAAGAGCTCCGATTCAAGGCATCGCCGACGTCTCGGTCACCGGCAGTGGCACAATCAGCAATCCACAGCTCGAAGCGAATTTCAGCGCTCCGCAATTGCAAACGCAGGGCCACACCATTTCCAACATCTCGGCAAAATTAAGCGTAGCCAATCAACACGCGGACATCGATCTGCACTCCATCGTCGAACAAGGCTCTGTGGAAGCAAAAGGCGACATCGCGCTGACCGGCGACCGCTATACGACAGCCACTCTCGACGTCCACGCGCTTCCAATCGCAGCAGCCGCCGCCAATTTTTTTCCCACACAAGCATCCAAGCTGGGCGGCCAAACGGAAGTTCACCTCACGCTCAAAGGCCCGCTCGCGACTCCCGCGCAAATCGAAGCGCATCTGGAAATTCCCTCTCTAAATGTCACCTACGCAAACGCGCAATTAGCTCTGGCGCGCCCTCTAAACGCCGACTATCGCAATGGAACCGTGACGATTGCGCCCTCACAAATTCAAGGCACGGGCACAAATTTAACTTTCGGCGGAACGATCCCGCTGAAAAGCCAAGCTCCGTATGCGTTGGTGGCCGACGGCACTTTGGATTTGGGCGTCCTGCAACAATTCGCACCGGATGTCCGCTCGTCCGGACAAATGGAAGTCCACATTCACAGCGAAGGCAGCGCCGCGCAGCCAAACATGCAGGGCCAATTCGAAGTCAAAAATGCAGTTTTCACCAGGCAGTCGCTTCCCGTGGGAATCGAAGGGTTGAACGCCAAGATCAATCTCTCCGGAAATCGCGCCGACATCGCAAATCTATCGGGAACCGCCGGCGGCGGAACTGTTTCAGCAACCGGCTTCGTCGATCTGGCGCGCCAATCGAATTTTAATCTTCACTTCAACGCACAAACCGTTCGCGTTCGTTATCCGGCCGGTCTTCGCTCGATTTTGAGCGGACAAATGAATCTGCAAGGCAGCCCCAGCAGCTCCACTCTTACCGGCCGCGTTCTGGTCAACAGCCTTTCGTTTACCCAGGCTTTCGATCTGGCGAATTTCGCCGCCAACTTCTCGCAGGATTCCACCGGTGCGCCGCAATCTCCGCTCGAAAGCAATATGAGGCTAAGCGTCGCGATTCAATCCGCGGAAGATATCAGCCTGAAAAGCAGCAAGCTGAGCATGGGCGGGACCGCAAGCCTGAATCTCACCGGAACTCTGGCCCAGCCAGTGGTTCTGGGCCGGATCGCGCTAAATGGCGGCGAAGTTTTTTTTCTCAGCAAGCGTTTCGAGGTGCAGAACGGCACGATCGAATTCGCCAACCCCGTTCGCACCGAGCCAGTCATGAATATTTATATGACTACGACGATCGAGCAATATAACGTGACGCTGAATTTGACCGGCCCCGTGGATCGCTTGCGCATCAATTACACATCGGATCCCGCGCTTGCCTCCGCGGACATTATTCATTTGCTCGCTTTCGGAAACACGACCGCGGAGGCTGCCTCGGCGCCATCGCAATCGGCGGCCATGGGCGCTGAATCGGTGTTGGCGCAAGGCGTAAGCGGGCAGGTAACAGGCAAGCTCGAAAATCTGACTGGAATTTCGCAATTGACGATCGATCCGCTGGCGACCAACAGCCAGGGAGATCCGGGCGCGCAAATCGCCGTTCAAGAACGCGTGACGGGGAGTTTGCTACTCACCTTCAGCACGAACGTAACATCCACGCAGAGTCAGACCGTGCAACTGCGCTACGACCTCAACAAGCGCGTGTCGGTCACCGTTCTGCGCGATCAAAACGGCGGCTACGGAATCGATCTGCGGCTTCACAGAGTATTCTGAATTATTCCGGGAAATTAATTCTGCGGAATGGAACCGAGCCACTCGGGATGCGCCGCGGTGGAATCGAACTGTGCGGTCGTTTTGAAAGGCTCGAACTCGCCCTCTGAGGCCGCCGACTTCGTCTTTTTCACAATTGCGGCCAGGTCGCGCTGAGTTACGGATGAAAGCGTCCTAACGGCCTCGAATGCCTGATCCAAAATCCGCATGTTGTCGATTCCGGTGATCACCACCGAGGCCGGCAGACTGAGCGCGTAATGCAGGCATTCGATCGCGCTCACTTTCTTGCTCTTCAGCAGGTTGCCGTCACCTATCGGCTTCATTCCCAGCACGCCAATTCCGCGCTTCACCAGTATCGGCAAAACTTCTTTTCCGAAGCTGCGAAAGTGCGCGTCCATCACATTCAATGGCATCTGCACAGTATCGAACTTGAAATGATTTGTCTCCGCCAACTGCAACATTCGCAAATGCACGCTCGGATCTTTGTGTCCGGTAAAGCCAAAGTAGCGCACCTTCCCGGATTTCTTCGCTTCCAACATCGCTTCGCAAGCACCACCTTCGGCGAAAAAACGATCCGGATCTTCCAAGCGGATGTTTTCGTGAAACTGCCACAAATCCACGTGATCGACGCCGAGCCGCTCGAGCGATTCGTCTAATTGCTGCAATGCGGACTTCCGCGTGCGCCCATCGAATTTGGTCATCACGAAAACTTGATTTCGACGACCCTTCAAAGCCTTCCCAACGCGCCGCTCGCTTTCGCCGTCGTTATAGTCCCAGGAATTGTCGGAGAAATTGATCCCGCGATCGATCGCTGCGTGAAATATCTTGACGGCTTCCGCTTCTTGAACTCCCGGCAATCCCAAGTGATAGCCGCCGAGGCCGATGCAGGAAACTTTTTCTCTCGTCCTCCCCAATTCGCGATACGGCATTTCATCTTTTGCAGTCGATTTCTTCCGCTGGGCTGCCATATAACCACCTCATCGCCGCAATTTACTGCGTCAGAAACAACTAGCCCTTCACCGCGGCCCGGATCTTGGGTTTTCCAGCCACATCGGCCGAAACCGCGCCACCTTCGCTCGCTATGATGCCCGCCAAAGCCTGCGCCACGCGGTCATCGATTTCCGATGCCCGCGCCAGCAGCACCGGATAGCGAATAATCAGCACCATGTCATCTTCATTAAATTGAAAGCGCGCCTCGGGCGCTGGCGCTTTCAAAATAATTTCCATGCGATCGCCGATGGTCCCTTGCTGGCGCTCCAAAATGTCGCGATATTCGTTATACACGGAATTCACCGCCGACAGCGCCTTTTCGCGAACGCGTTCGTGATTTCCCGTCGCAGCGATCGTGATCAACGCCTCGTGCCATGCATATTCAGTTCCCGGCACTTGCTTGTAGAGTGGCGTAGTGGGCTGGAATAGCACGGAATTCGAAAACACTGCGATGCGGCCCGTCGGATAAAGATCGACGCCTGTTCCCGCAAGCTCCATGATGTAAAGGCGAACGAGTCCCACGTCCACCACATCGCCGGTAACGCCTGCCACGCTGATTCGATCGCCGATTCGAATCCCGTAACGCCCAACCACAAAAAAATAAGCGGCCACCGATAAAAGCAAAGTCTGCAAGCCGACCGCGATGCCCGCAGTAACAAATCCCGCGTAAGTTGCGAGCGAGCCAAACTCGCTCACGAATCCCATTACAATCACCATCGCGAAGAAAAATCCCATCACGAAGCGCCGCAACACCAAGAATTGCCGCCGCCGGCGCGCATCGTTCACATAACGAAATGTCAGCCGTCGCCAAATTTCCGACAAGCCCCACACGATCGCGAGCGCCAGTGCGATGGCGAAGACACGCAGCAGCAGCGCGATCAAATCATGCTTCGATTCGCTCGCAATCGAGCTATGCCACTCCTCCAGATTCGACTGGCACTCCTGCAAAACCAGGATTTCCTGGCTCAGCGGCACGAGCGCGGCAGACAACTGATTGAATTGCTTCGTGAGCTTCGCAAAATCCTGCGGCTGCGGCACGGAATTCGCGCCGCCGGGCGCGCCGGCTAGCCCGCTGCCCGGCGCCGGCAAGTCCTGTTGGCCTTGCGAAATAATCGCACGCACGGCGTCGCGCACCGGATCACGCAAATCGCCCGCGGCTTGAATCGCCCGGGTATTTCCAGCTCTGAGGTGATCGATAGCGCGCAGAGTCTGCACTTGATCGTAGAGCGTAAAAAGTTGCCCGATCAATCCTCCGGACTTGGAGGTCGTCGGCGACGCCGTCTGAGCGGGCTTCTGAGTTTTGGTTGCGGCGGTGCCGGGCTTGGCCAAAACTTCCGGGATCGAGGTCGCCAGCTCGTTGATGCTGCCCTCGAGCCCTTGCTTATTCAGCGTGCTCAGCTCGACAAACGCGGACATTTTCTGGATCGCGTCGAGCATCGCTTTATCGAGTTCGATCTGGCCGGAGAGCACATCGCGCTGCGCAATCGAATTGTTTCGTTTCGTGCCGAATTGCGATGCAATTTGTTTCTTGACGGATTCGAGTTTGGCCTTATTGTCCGTGATCCGTTGCGAGATGCGCTCCTGCATCTGGCCATAATTTTGCGCCGGCGCGGCCTCTGACCCGGAAGGCGCGCTCGATTCACTCAGCAGCGCCGCTTCTGCGCGCGCGGATTCGAAAGCAAGTTGCACCGCCTGTGCCGCCAGCCCTCGAACATTTTGCTGGAAAATTGCATCGCTGGGCAGTTCACCTGGCTTCAAATTCCCAGTCACCTCGCGATACCAACTGATCACCGCGTTCAAGTGACCCAGAATCAAATTGCGATCCGGCTGAAAGTCCGCGGCGGAAATACTTGCCACGAGACACACAAACAAAAGAACGAAGAATATTCGGCCGATGCTGGTTTGCGTTAGGCGCACGAGTAAGAATTAACGTTACGAAGGGCGAAATTAGAAACCAGAATATGGTAGGTGCGGTCGAGCCATCGGCACTATCCCCTGGAAGCTGTATAAAAAGCCGCTACAAGACGGTACTTCGCTGCGCGCAGTGAGTGCGGAGAAGCCCAGCCTAAACGTGCCGGAATGGCTCTTCAATATGCTCGTTAGGAACCTTGTGCGCATCGCGCTCCAGCGATTTCGTGACCAAGTCCTTCGAACCAAGTCCGACAGCCAACGCCAGCGCGAAAACAATTCCGCCAAAAAGAATTCCGAAAGCCAGCTCGACAATTCCCGGCGCGATTCGCAAATGCTCCAGCGCCATCGCCACCGCCAACACAATCACCAGCCACTTCACTCCAATACTCAAAAGCCGCGCGTAGTGCAGATTCAAATTCACCGCGCCGATCAGCACGCCTCGCGCAATAAACCGCGCCACAATCGTTCCGAACAAAAGGACCAACGCCGCGCCGATCAAATTAGGAATGTAAGCGAACACGCTGCGCGCCAGCAGCGAAGTCCACTCCGCATCAAACGCTGCGAGACCGATTAAAAATCCCGCAACGATGACCAGCAGCGCTATCGCGCGCGACACCAGCAGCGTAGGACTGCTCGACGGCGACCATTCCGAAAGCGAAGGAAATCCCCAGCGGCTCAAGCGTTGATCAAACTTCATGCTCGCAAGCACGCGCCGCACGATCGCCGCAAGAATGATTCCCGCCACGATCGAAATCAGCACTGCCAGAATTAGCGCCGCGGTCCCCGGCAGCAAATCCGCAAAGCGCGTCAGAAACCGCGCGGTAGATTGTGCCAACGCTTCCTTAATTTGTTGCCACATGAAGACCTCCGTTACAACTCGCCTAGAGTTACGGATTGAACCGGTCCGGCCATCGCCAACGAGAAACCAGGTAAGCCTTTTCGGATTCGTAAGCCGCGGATAAACGTTCTAGCCGTTGCTCCAAAGCCAAGCCTCCGCCGCTTTCCAAATCGCGCGCGTACGACGCAACCCAAGCCAAATAAAGCGGCGTCATCGACTTCAACAAATGATCGCGATTAATCGTCCGGAGGCGATGCGCCAGTGCAAAATCGTAAACGATCCGCACCCACAGCTCGTCCGGCATGTGAAATTCCTCGAGCGGTAACCGCGCCAGCTTCCTCAATTCCACCAGCGACGAGGGCGGCAACACCAATCCCCAAATTTCCTGCAAGTCGCGATTGCCCAGGTGGAATGATTCGACCATACGGCTGATGTCTACCGTTCCAGCATCTTGCGACACAATGATCGGATCGCCGATCGCCGGCACCGAACTAGAAGCGCGCATTCTCTGCCAGCACGCGGCATTGCGCTCCATATCCGAAAAAATCGGACTCAGAACCTGCGCCACAATCGAGCTGATATTGGTCCAATCCGTGGGCGGATAAACCCGCGCGCCGACATAAACTTCACACACCAGTAAATTTTCACAGAGCGCGGTGGGCGTCAGCGAAGCCAGCGGATGAACGCGATTTACATTGCGATCGCTTCCCGCCATTTTCTGAAAAAGCCGCTGCGAAATTCCTAGATCTGGTCCCATCGGATTATGAATTCGCTTGCCGTAGAGGCAGCGCGTCAGCGGCGCGATGATGCTGCTATTGATCAACCCTTCGAATTTGTGCCGCGCGTAATACGGAACCACCAGATCGGCGTCTTCTTCTAGCAGCGGCAGCGCCATTTGCCGGATCCATTCCGCGGAAGGAGTTTCGAGCTTCGACGCGATCACGCAGCAAGCCCGCGCCTCAAACTTTTCGCAGGCCGCAAAAACGGACTGATAGGCAGCGGGAATACTAAGGATAGGCGCGCCTGACCCGTTCGGCTGCGAGAGCGGCCAAGGAATGATGAAAGCCGCCGAGCTGCCGTCCGCGCTGCCGGAATTTCCGCCGTCTGATTTCACTGCAGCTGAATTAGCAGTGTGGTCATCCCGCAAAATCGCAATTCGCGGAGATCCAGGAAGCGCTCGCAGCGAGTCGCAAACAGCGCCCAGGCTTTTTAGATCGATGTCTGCGAGAACGCCGATCACCAAATCGGCGCTTTCGACTTGTTCGATCTTTTCCTGTGCTTGTTCCGGGATCGGTTCCACTTCCACCGTTTCGCCCTCTAGCCGCATTCTTCGTTCATAGCGGCAGCGACATGATGCCCATCAGCGGGATGCGCACCCAAGCCGGCCGTGCGTTTAATTCATATAAAACTTCGTAAAGCGCTTTGTCCAAGAGAAAGATTTCCAGCAGTTCTTTAAAATCGGCAATGTCAGCCGGCAGAAACGCGGCTCCCTGCGCCGTTTCCCGATACGCGCGCAAAAATGCGGCGGCGGCCGAATGCTCCCAAAGTTGCGCCCATGGCTCGAGGCGCGAGACATCTTCAGGATGCCGCGTCGTATAGTTGATCAAACTGGCGTAGGCGGCATAGCTGAACGAGCGCAGCATTCCTGCAACGTCCTTGAGCGGCGATTGTTTGGCCCGGCGGTACGCCAGCGATCGCCCCGGCTCGCCCTCAAAATCCAGAATCTCAAAATCCGTTTTCACGCGCAGCACTTGACCCAAGTGATAGTCGCCGTGGATTCGAGTCCGTTGCGCCTGAAACCCTTTCGATTGCATGGTGGTGAAATGATCCAGAATTCGCCGCCGCCGGCTGAGCACGGAGGCCGCGAGTTCCACCACCTCGTCCGGCAAATACGAAACGCGCTCTTTGAGCACGTCCAGAACCTGCGACGCATGCTGGTGAAATTCCAGCAGCACATTCTGGAAATTTTCCGCGGTCAAAGGTTCCGGCGAAAAATCCGAATCGTCCGATCGCGAAGCCAGCGCTAAATGCATTTCAGCCGTGCGCCGCCCGAGCGTCGCAGCGGCATCGAGATAGATGCCCACATGATCCTTCGCCATTTGCGAAACGGGCTGCTCCGAAAGCTCCAGGGGATTCGCCAACTCCGCGCCGGCATTCTCCGGAAATTTCAGTGGCGCGCAAATTTCAAAATAGCGATCCAACTCTTCGATCGTCCACTTCCATCCGTCGCCTTCATTGGGGACTAATCCTTGCAGCATCGCCAGCGTCACAGGCTCGGAATCCGGTGAAGTTTTGATCTCGATGGATCCCGCAAATCGCGGCGTGCGATCGAATTCTGTTTTCTCGGTGAGATAGCGGCCCATCTCCGCGTCAGGATTCAGCCCCGGCTCCACGTGCCGGAATAATTTCAAGATGAACCGGTCGCCAAAAATAAAAGAAGAATTGCTCTGCTCCACCGAAACGCGGCGCACCGGCAACGGCATGCCCGCCGATCCCAGAATTTGCTCAAACGCTTTGCCCTTCAGGCCGCGCACAACACCGTGCCTGGCTCGCACTTCGCGAGAATTTTGGATCAGCGAAAGCAGTTCAAGGCAAACACTGTCATCGAAAGCGCCGTCGTACAAAACGCCGGGCACTTTTGCCGAAATCGTGGACGCGACGATCGCGTTCGGCGCCGTCCGCCGCAACTCATTCGCTTCATCCCCGAAAGCCATTGCCAGCGGCACCGCATACAGCGACGGCTCTCCTGCATCGAATTGCACTTCCAAAATGATCAAAGCCGAGTGCGGCGCATCCAGCACAGCCCAATTTACAATTCGCGTGGCCTTGATGCGCTTCGATTTCGCCGCAAACCATCGCTGCTTCGGAAGATAATCCGGCAGATTCACGCTCTCGAGCCGCTGCCGGCCCATGCCTTCGCAAATCGCTTCCCACCCCGCAGTGACATTTAACGGAGCCTGCTCTGATAGACCAGAATCCGCGGAATCCGCCGCACCCGCTCGCGGCTGAAGCTCTAGCCACAAAAAGCTGTAAGGCGCCAGCGTCATTCGATAAGGCTGCCGCTCGATCGCCGGAAACTCCACATAGCCCAACATCTCCACCGGCACCATGCCTTCCAATTTCGACAAATCGAGATCCACCGGCTGCGCAAACCGGGAAAGATTGGCGACGCAGAGAATCTTTTCGCCGCGATACGTCCGCAGATAAGCCAGCACTTTGCGATTCGCGGGATCAAAAAACTCGATCGCGCCCCGCCCAAACACGCTGAACAATTTACGCAGCGCAATCATGTTGCGCATCCAGTTCAAAAGCGACGAAGGATCGCCTTGCTGTGCCTCCACATTGATCGCTTCGTAGCCCCAAACCGGATCCATGATCACCGGGCTATACAAGCGAGCCGGCGTTGCCGTCGAAAATCCGGCGTTGCGGTCAGCGTTCCATTGCATCGGCGTGCGCACGCCATTGCGGTCGCCAAGATAAATGTTGTCGCCCATCCCAATTTCGTCGCCGTAGTAAAGAATCGGCGTCCCGGGAAACGAAAGCAGCAAACTATTCAGCAACTCGATGCGCCGGCGATTGTTGTCCACCAGCGGCGCCAGCCTGCGCCGGATTCCTAGATTCACGCGCATGCGCGGATCGGCGCTGTAGGCGATGTACATGTAATCGCGCTCGTCGTTTGTCACCATCTCCAGCGTCAGCTCATCGTGATTCCGCAGGAATAGTCCCCATTGGCACGTATCTGGAATGCTCGGCGTCTGCGCGATGATGTCGGTGATCGGTAGCCGGTCTTCCTGCCGCAGCGCCATATAGATCCGCGGCATCACCGGAAAATGAAACGCCATGTGGCACTCATCGCCATCGCCAAAATAAGGACGCACATCGGTAGGCCACTGGTTCGCTTCGGCCAGCAGCACGCGCCCCGAATAATTCGCGTCAATCTCCCGGCGCAAAGTTTTGATCGCCGCGTGCGTTTCCGGCAGATTTTCGCAACTCGTTCCGTCGCGCTCCACCAGATAAGGAATCGCGTCGATCCGCAGCGCGTCGACACCCATATCCAGCCAAAAGCGCATCACTTTCACGATTTCTTCGATGACT
The DNA here is from genome assembly GCA_963792515.1 of uncultured Acidobacteriota bacterium. Taxonomy (GTDB): domain Bacteria; phylum Acidobacteriota; class Terriglobia; order Acidiferrales; family UBA7541; genus Palsa-147. Next base: position 89,557 of record CAWBWG010000015.1, read on the forward strand.
TTCGGATTGTCGTAATTCAAATCCGGCTGATGCGAGAAAAACCGGTGCCAGAAAAATTGCTTGGCCACCGGATCCCAAGTCCAGTTCGACCGCTCGGTATCCGAAAAAATAATTCGAACGCCTTTATATTTATCCTCCGTATCGCTCCAAACGTAAAAATCCCGCTCTGGCGAGCCGCGCGGCGCCTGGCGCGCCCGCTGAAACCAGGGATGCTGATCCGAAGTGTGATTTACCACCAGTTCAATCATCACCTGCAGGCCGCGATCGTGAGCCGCATTCAAAAACGCGCGGAAATCATCGAGCGTTCCATACATCGGATGAACATCCAGATAGTCAGCGATGTCGTAGCCATCGTCTCTGAGCGGCGATGGGAAAAACGGCAAAAGCCATAGGCAAGTAACTCCCAGATCCTGCAAATAATCCATTTTTGTCAGTAGTCCGGGAAAATCGCCGATGCCGTCGCCGTTGCTGTCCTTGAACGCCTTTACGTGCAGCTCGTAAATAATCGCGTCCTTGAACCATAGCGGATCGGACGCGCTGCCGGACTTTTTCGCCACTTCGCTTTTCTCCGTATCGTAAGCTGCTTGAAATTTATCTCGGCTTAAACTTGCCGGACCACGCGCAGAATGTGCGCCGGACGAATTTCCGGCGTCAACTCAACAAAATTCTGCGCCCCCTGCCACGTATACTCGGCCTCGGCGAGCAAATCGTGAACTTGGAACGACCGCGCGGCATCAATCCCAATCGCCGCAAGGTCCAACTGCACCATTCCCGCCTGCTTCTGAAAACTATCCAGATTCACGATCACCAGAATCACTTCCGAAAGATCTTCGCTCGCCTTGCTATAGCAAATGATCGACGCATTGTCGCAATCATGAAAATGAAGATTGAGATTCTTCTGCAGCGCCGGACTGCTCTTGCGAATCGCATTCATCCGCGTAATTAAATCTTTCAAACTCGCCGTCGAGTCCAGGTCGCGGCGCTTCAACTCGTATTTTTCCGAATTCAGATACTCTTCGCTGCCAGGCTCCATCGGCGCATTTTCACAAAGTTCAAACGCCGGGCCGTAAATTCCATAACTCTCCCCCAGCGTAGCCGCTAAAATAAATCGCACCATAAACGCAGGCCGTCCGCCAAGCTGCAGATATTCCGGCAAGATATCGGGCGTATTCGGCCAAAGATTCGGGCGAAAATATTGGCGCGCTTCCGTCTGCGTAAGCTCGGTGAAATATTCGGTAAGCTCCTGCTTCGTATTCCGCCACGTAAAATAAGTATAGGACTGGGTAAAACCCAACTTCGCCAGCCGCTGCATCACGTGAGGCCGCGTGAACGCCTCCGCCAGCAAAATCACATCGGGATGTTTCGACTTGATCTCCGCAATCGCCCATTCCCAAAAAGCAAATGGCTTGGTGTGAGGATTGTCGACACGAAAAATCCGCACGCCCTGCGCGATCCAAAAATCAAAAACGCTTTTCAATCCCTCCCACAACTTCCGCCAGTCCGCGCTCTCAAAATCCAGCGGATAAATATCCTGATACTTCTTCGGCGGATTTTCCGCGTATTGAATCGTCCCATCCGGCCGCTTGCGGAACCACTCCGGATGTTCGCGCACCCACGGATGGTCCGGCGAGCACTGAAACGCGATATCCAGCGCCACTTCAAGTCCATTCTTAGCAGCCGCCGAAACGAAATGCCTGAAATCCTCCACACTACCAAGTTCGGAGTGAACGCCAGTATGGCCGCCGTCGATCGCCCCAATAGCCCACGGACTTCCTACATCTCCAGGCAACGGCTCGACCGAATTATTCTTCCCTTTTCGAAATGCGCGCCCGATCGGATGCACCGGCGGCAAATAAACCACATCAAATCCCATCCCTGCGATATACGGCAACCATGTCTCACAATCGCGGAACGTTCCGTGCTTCCCCGCCTCAGCCGCGCACGATCGCGGAAACACTTCGTACCACGTAGAGAAGCGCGCTTTCTCGCGATCCACCGTAACGCTCAATTCCTTCGCGTAGCTCGCGCCCAAATGATGCACGGGATTTCGCTGCATGATTCCCAAAGATTTTTCTTCAAATGCGACGGTCGCGCCCTCGGGTTTGTCCTTAGCCGCGCGCAGCCTCTTCGCCCAATCGCGCAAATATGCCGTATCCTCACGCCCCGCCAACCCCGCAGCCTCGTCAATTAGTCCCGCCCCAATCACCAATTCGACGCCCACATCCTGTCCAGCGGCAACCCTCTTCGCCAATTCCAGATGCCAAGTCTGAAAGCGATCGATCCATCCCTCCACGATGTAGAAATATCGCCCCAGCTTATCGACGGAAAATTCGCCGCGCCACAAATCGTTGCCCAGCGTCTTCATCGGCGCGTATTGCAGTTTATTTTTGTCCTGCCAGTACCAAATCTGGCACGCGACCTGATCGTGCCCATCCGCAAACACCGCCGCTTCCACCACCACCGTATCCCCAACCACGCGCTTGATGGCAAACCGCCCGCAATCGATCTCCGGCGAAACGTGCTCGACCACCACACGCTGCCTGCTATCGTTCGCTCGCTCTTCCGCCATTCTCCCCAAGCTCCTGTACGCAGAACGCAATTCCGGTCGCACGACGCTCATAAGCTCACCGCCGTCACAATCTAATGTACAGCGCATTCGTTTGATGCACGCGCCGAATTCCCGGTGATGTCTTATTTGGATATTGCGCAGAATCCTCTGGCAGGAACCGTTAAATTTCGGTCGGAGGCCTAACTTTCGGCGGAAACTCTCGATTTCAAAAGCAACTTCATAAGACGATCGGCCAATGCTTTACTTTTGCCTTTCCCCTTTCCCCAATCTGAAATTTCAAATTTGAAATCTCCGCAACCTACCGGATCCCGACTTGCCCGCGCACACTCTCGATCAATTTGTTCGAATCGTAACCAACTCCAGCTTTAAAAACCGTCTCCACATTTTCAATCTCATCAATCTTCTTGGAAGGATCGCCCTTAATCAAAACCAAATCCGCCTGCTTCCCAACCGCCAAAGTCCCAATCCGATCGCTCTGGCCAAGATAAGCAGCACCATTCGCCGTCCCGATGTGAATCGCTTCCACCGGAGAAAATCCCGCCTCCACCAACAATTCAATTTCACGCTGATCCCCGAATCCCGGCAACACTCCGCCATTTCCAGTAGGATCAGGCCCGCCCAGCAACAGGCCTCCGGCCTTCGCAAACGCAAACTCAAAATCCATTTCTTTGCGCATCAAGGAAGTCATCTGCGAATCCAAATTCACGCGCGCCCGCGCCGTCAAATAACTTTGTGCAGATTCCGCCGACATCGCTTCCAAAGTCCGCGCCTGCAATTTCGGCCGCCCCGGCGCGCTGGCCTCAAACACCGGCAAGGTAGAAGTAACCGCCACATGATGCGCCACCAAATTGCGAATCAGTCCAGTCACCGCCGCTCCGCCAATTTCCTGATTCGCCCAAGCCCCCGCGCCACCCTGGGGGCAAACATCCGGCTTCTTATCGGCCACAAATTCCGTATCGCTGAAAACCGGACCATGCTCGAGATCATCAACGCCTAGCGCGATCGCCTCCGGCCAAGTCACGGAACAAAGATGCCCGGTCAATTTCAATTTCAGCGTGTGCGCCTCCTCAATCGCCACTTGAAGCTCTTCGCGCGTGATGTTCATGTACGCCTTATAAGAAGTCATGCCCTCCGCCGCCCAATAATCGACCGATCGTTTCGCATCCTCCGGCCCCGTCAATTCGTGCATTTGCGCAAATATCGTAGGCGCGCCTTCGAGATAAGGCGCCGTCGCATCAATCCTCGGCCCCGGCATCAAGCCGGAATCAATCCGGCTCTTAATTTTCAAATCGGTATAAGGCTCCAGGCTCCCGGTGGTGCGCATCGACGTCACGCCCGCAGCCAAATAAAGCCGCGGCGCCGTATAAGGAATTTCCGCCACAAATAATCCCGGCTCCGCGATCCGTCCACCGGCAACCTGCACCGAAATCGAATCCGTGTAATAAAGATGATCGTGCAACCCAACAATCCCAGGAATCACGGTGTAACCAGCCCGATCCAGAATCTGCGCGCCCGCCGGCGTCTGCACCGATCCAGCCGCTCCCATCCACTGAATCTTTCCGCCGGAAATCACCACGGCCTGATCGTCGAGAGCAGCCGCTCCAGACCCATCAATCACGCGCACGTGATTCAAAACCAAAACCGGCGCATCCACGCTGACAAACTCCGCCACGTCCGGAGCCTTCTGCGTCTGCGCCACCGCAATCGTAGCAATCAGCAAAGATCCAATAAGAAATAGAGAACGCATCCCACACCTCGCAATTTCCGATGAAAAAACCGGCAAACAAACGGAATAGTACCCCAGCAGCACCCACTCAGGAATGAAACTCCGAAGACCGCCCTACGCCAGCCGCCCGCTCAAGACATCGCGATAACTAGGCATCCCAGGCCGCCCAGTAGCATTCACCACCGCCCGAAGTATTGCCTCTTTCAAAACCTCAGCAGCAAGCGCCCCAATCGCCCCAATCGCCCCAGGCTCCACGGGAGTTTTCAACGTTCCAGTTGAAAGCGCAAATACCGTGTCCCCATCTCCAGGCGCCCAGGAAGGATTAATCACCCGCGCATGCGCGGCCGAAGCCATCTGCGCAATCTTCGCCATTGCCGCGCTTCCAAAACTGGCATTCGTCGCCACGCAAGAAATCGTTGTGTGCGTCCCCGGCGGTGGAAGCACCACGTCCTCACCCGCTCGGAGCCGCTCCATAATCGGCGCAAACTTTTTTCCGTCAGCGGTGCGCGAGCCGGCAACCAGCTTCCCCGTCCGGGGATCGTAAACATCGCCGACCGCATTTACCGCGCAAATTGCACCAACAACAACTCCAGTTTCGACAACCTTGAAACTCGCAGTCCCCAACCCCGATTTCGTAGGATGCCCGCCCCAATGCCCCACCGCCGCGCCAGCCCCAGCCCCCACGCAACCTTCCGCAACTTTTCCCTTCGCCGCAGCCTGGCACGCCGCATATCCCGACGCTGCGGTCGGAACAATGGTCCAGTCCTGATCCTTAAACAAATCATAAATCACCGCAGCCGGCACAATCGGCACATGCGGATCTGGATGCGCCTCCGTTTTATGCTTCTCGAAATAACTCTCGCGCAGATAGCGTTCCACTCCGCCCGCCGAAGCCAATCCAAAATCGCTGCCGCCGGTCAAAACCACCGCTTCGACGATCACGAACTCATCCGCGTTGCGAATCGGCTGCAGCATATCCGTAAGCCGCGAGCCAGGATTTCCGCCCGGCACATCCGCGCCGCCAATCGCTCCGCCCCGGCATAAAATCACCGTGCAGCCAGTAGGCCGCCGCGTATCCGTAAAATGTCCCACCTCAATTCCATCCACATCGGTGATCCAACCTTCGGATGGAACCGAAATCGGAGCTTCCCCGATAAGCGATGCCCCGCCGGATAAATCGAACCCGCGCGAAAACACGGGCGCAGCAGACGCAAGCCCAGCCATCGCGCCAAGCATTTCACGCCTTTTCATGAGCCACCTTGTTGTTATTTCGTTCAGATTCGCAGCGGCAAATCCGCGTCACGATTCATACGTCCACTTGCCGCCAACCATCGTTCGCTCAACTTGCACTTTCAAAAGTTCGGAAGGCTCCGTCTTGAATGGATTCTGCTGCAGCACCACCAGATCAGCAAGCTGCCCTGGCCGGATCGAGCCTTTGATATCTTCCTCAAACGAAGCATGAGCCCCATTCACCGTGCCACAGCGAATCGCTTCTTCAATTCCGATGCGCTGATTCAGTCCCCAGGAATTTCCATTGAAGTCCGTCCTGGTAATCTGCGATTGCAACCACATCATCGGATCCGACGGGCTCGCCGTGTAATCAGAAGAATCCGTCGGACGCAGCCCGGCATCCAGAAAACTCCGCATCGGAAACATATGCTTCGTGCGTTCCTCGCCATAAAAATGCATCACGTCGCCATGAAAATAGACGTAGCAGGAAAACGGCGCGGGAATCACGTTCAAGGCCTTCATCCGCTGAATCAAAGAATCATTCAACAACGTGCAATGCTCGATCCGGAATCGCGGATCTTTGCGCGGATTCTCTTTCTGAATCTGCTCGTAAACGCCAAGAATCCTGTCGATCGCCAAATCCCCATTCGCGTGCGTAGCCAATTGCCAACCCGCCGCGTGCGCTTTGCTCCCCACTTCGTAAAGTTTCTCGCGCGTGCTCAACTGCAATCCGGTGTAATTTCCAGGAATCCCTATATAAGGCTGCGAAAGCCAGGCAGTCCGCTCCGAAATCGAACCATCGGCATACTGCTTCACTCCGCCGATGCGCACCCAATCGTCGCCGAAGCCGGTATGAATTCCCGCGGCCATAAATCGATCGAGCGAATGCGCCGAAACGATGCAGTAAACGCGCATCCGCAATTCCCCGCCATCCCGCGCGTCCTGATAACCCTGCACATATTCCGGATCGGCATCCGCATCGCACGCCGAAGTCACGCCCTTGCTCGCAAATAATTTCGAAATGAAAGCAGAACCTGCCCGGTAGTCGTCACGCGTATTCGTTTCCGGTACCAGTGCAAAAAAGATTTTCGCCGCCGCATCTCCAACATATCCCGTCAAGTGTCCCGCAGAATCGTGCTCGAAGCGTCCGCCGGTAGGATCGGGAGTGTGATCGTCCACTTTCGCCATTTTCAGCGCCATGGAATTCACGAATGCCACGTGCCCGCCGCGATGCTGCACGATTACCGGATGATCCGGCACCGCCGCATCCAGATCGTGCAGATTCAACGGCCGCGGAGTCTTCCCGTCGTCGTACAAAAATCCCAGCACCCATTGCCCCGGGGGCGTTTTCTGCGCCCGCTCGTGCAAGGCCATCTGAATTTTCTCGATGGAATTGGAATCGCAGGCAACTTTGCGAAGATGCTCGACGCCCGAATCGCAAGGATGCGAATGCGCGTCATTAAATCCGGGAAGCACAGACTTCATGCCAAGATCGATCTTCCGCGTACGCGCCGAAGCTAGATGCAGCACTTCGTCATTCGACCCAACAGCCGCAAATTTCCCGCCGATGATCGCCACCGCCTGAGCCCGCGGCTGCGATTCGTCGACAGTCCAGATATCTCCGTTATAAAGGATTAGCTCCGGCTCTTCCGCGCGAAAAAGCGGCAGCGCGGCAAACGCGCCCAAGCCATGCAGAAATTTCCGACGCGACACAGGCCACACTGCACCACCTCCAAAAAATCGAAAGCCGCGATCTATGCGTCCACTTCCGCGTCAGCAAGCCCCAACGCCTCATCCAGCGCCGCCACCCCGCGATCGATCTCCTCTTTCGTAATAATCAAAGGAGGCGCGATCACGAAATGGCTCATCCAGGCCTGAATAAAGACCCCAGCCGCCATCATCTTCGCCGCCACGCGATCCACCACCAACGGCTTGCCGGCAATTTTGTCCTCGCCGGTATTGAAAGGGTTTTTCTTTTCCTGATTCTTCACCAACTCTACGCCCCAAAATAATCCCAGCCCTCGCACTTCGCCGACCGACCGGTGCCGGGGCATCAACTCCCTCAATTTCTGCCCAAGATAAGCCCCCATCTCGGTAGCCCGCTCAGCCAGTTTCAACCGCTTCATCTCCTGAATCGCCGCGATCCCTGGAGCCAGCGTGATCGGATGCGCTTCATACGTATGTCCATGCGAAAAGAAATGATCGTCGAAATAAGCAGCAATCTTTTCAGTCGTAGCGCAAAGCCCCAAAGGAATCGCGGCGTTCGTAATTCCCTTAGCGGTAGTAAGAATGTCCGGCACCACATTCCAATGATCCATCGCGAACCATTTCCCGGTGCGGCACCATCCGGTCATCACCTCATCCGCAATCAAAAGCACCCCATGCGCATCGCAAATCTGCCGCAAGCGCGGCATATATTCCTTCGGTGGCACCAACACGCCATTCGTCCCCACCACCGGCTCCACAATCACCGCCGCCACGTCGCTCTCGTTCGCGATCATATGTTCCACATACTCCGCGCAAGCGATCCCGCATCCCGGATACGTATGGCCAATCGGGCATTTGTAACAATTCACCTCAGGCGCAAAAATCACTCCGCCCATTTTTCCGCCAGGTTCCATGGCCCAACGCCGCGGATCTCCCGTAGCGGCGATCGATCCCGCCGTAGAGCCGTGATACGACCGGTAGCGCGAAATAATCTTCGTCTTCCCCGTATACATGCGCGCAATCTTGAACGCCGCCTCATTCGCCTCGGTTCCGGAAGTAGTAAAAAAATATTTCGTCAATCCACGCGGCAAAACTTCGGTCAGCAACTGCGCCAATTCCGCCCGCACTTCCGTCGCATACCCCGGCCCGATAAAAGCCAGTTTCTCAGCCTGCTGCTGAATCGCCTCAATCACCGCACGATTCTTATGCCCCAAATTCACGCACATTAACTGCGCGGAAAAATCCAGATACTTCTTCCCGCTAACATCCGTGAAATAGCATCCCTCCGCATCCACCACTTGCAGCGGCGACCAGCCCTTCTGCCGCCGCCAAGTCCCATAAGTAAATTGAGTGGTGTATTCCTTCACCTGCGCAGGAGACAATTTTCCAATCGTTGGCACCATCATAAAAACTCCGCACAACTCGTGAATCTGAAACATCCGGCGAATTTCGCCGCGACAAAGAGAAATTTCCGTTGCTCGCGAACTCTACCAATCACATGCAAGGTTGTCAATCAGCCCCAGTTTATCGTATGTTATCAACGATCCGGAGTGAAACCGTTTTGCCAAAACGAAATCCATCCAAGCGCCCCAAGCCAGCCGACAGCCGCAATGCTGCGCGTTCAAAAAACAGAAATTCGCTAGCCGGCTTCCTGACCGTAGGCCAAACCGCCAGAATTCTAGGGATAAGCCCATCAACCCTTCGCCAATGGGAAAACGTAGGCTTGATCGCACCCGTCAGAAGCCAGGGACGATTCCGCCTCTACAGCCCCGAAGTCCTCGAACTCCTCAAGCGCATTAAATATCTGCGCGACGTAAAACAACTCCGCGTCCCCGGAATCAAGCGCGTCCTCGACGAAACTCGCCCCAACAAATCTCCCGTCCGCGCTCGTAAGACTCAATCGATCGGCGAAAAACTCCGCTCCCTTCGCAAGCGTTCCGGTCTCGGCGTAGCCGAAGTCGCCCGGCGCGCGAAAATTTCCGGCGGATTCCTCAGCGCCATCGAGTTGTCGCAAGCAAATCCCTCAGTCGCCACGCTACAACGCCTCGCCAACGTCTACAACACCACAGTCCTCGAATTCTACGATCTCCCTCACAAGCCCAGCGCCATCATGAAGCCTTCGATGCGCCCGCTCCTACGCACCGAATCCGGCGTAGCCATGGAACTCCTCTCCACCGGCACAAAAATGCTGCAATCCATGCTCTTTCGCGTGCCCCCAGGCTCCGGAAGCGATGGCTCCTATTCTCATAGCGGCGAAGAATTCATCTACATGCTCAATGGCACGCTCGAAATCTGGCTCGACGAACTCGAATGCCACGTCCTCCACGAAGGCGAAAGCTTCTGGTTCGAAAGCACCCGCGGCCATCGCTGGTTCAATTCGGGTGACCGCGAAACTGTTCTACTCTGGGTCAACACCCCTCCCACTTTCTAGAGCTCCGGCCGCACTCATCTAGCGCCTATCATCATTCCGCTTGACAACCTTACATTCTTTCTGTAGACATTGAAAAAACCTGGAGCAACTTGATCCCTGATTCGATTGAGCACGCGCAGACAATCTCATTCGCACAGTGTGAAGGAGGCCGTCGTGTCCTACCGTAGCCTGATCGCCAAGCTGGTCTTGAGCATGTTCGTGCTGCTCGGACTAAGCGCCGCCCTATCCGCTCAGCTCACCGAAGGCACCATCGCCGTCACGGTCAAAGATTCCTCCGGCGCCGCCGTTCCCAGCGCCACGGTGAAACTCACCGATCTAGGCACCGGCAGTGAAGTCGAAGAAGTCACCGACAATATCGGCTACGCCCGCCTCCCGCATCTAGCCCCCGGCACCTATCGCATGAACGTCAACGCAAAAGGATTCAAATCGCTGGTCAGCGACAATCTCGTCGTCAGCGTCAACGTCGTCAACAGCCTGACGGTAGTCCTGCAAATCGGCAGCGTCACCGAAACCATCGAAGTAACCACGAACGCCCCGCTCGTTCAAACCGAAGAAGGCCGCCTCGCAAACACTCTCACCACCCGCGAAGTCACCGACCTACCTCTCAACGGCCGCGACGTCTATCAACTCATAACCCTCGAGCCCGGCGTAACCGCCACCAATGCCCCGGTCGTCTCCAACGTCTCCTCGCCCACCAGCTCCACCACTTTCGACGACGGCTTCATCGCCAACGGCTCCACCCCCCGCGGCAACAATTTCATTCTCGACGGCAACTCCAACAACAACGAATGGCTAGGCGGCACGCCGCTGATCTTCCCCTCACTCGACGCCATCCAGGAAGTCCAAGTCCAAACTCTAAATTTTTCCGCCGAATACGGCCGCAATGACGGCGCCATCGTCAACGTCATCACCAAATCCGGCACCAACAAATTTCACGGCGACGCTTTCTACACTGGCAGAAACACAGCGCTCAACGCCCGCAACTTTTTCGATTTCGTAAGCAAAACCCCGCTGCAGCAAAATCAATTCGGCGCTTCCCTCGGCGGCCCCATTTTCAAAGACAAGACTTTCTTCTTCCTCAACTATGAAGGCTCGCGCCTGAGAGATGGCGCCCCAGCGCTCTTCACCACCGAAACCCCGGAATTCCGCAATTTCGTAATCACCAATTTCCCCAATAATTTCGCCGCGCAATTCTATAAAGATTTCCCCGCTCCACCGTGCTTGCCAGGCACCGAAATCTCCACTGGCAGCGTGCTTCCCGTCGGGGACGGTCCGCTGGCCGTCGGCCCTCCCGATCCAAATGTCCCCGATCAGTGCACCGCCGCCGCATCGCAACTCGAACCCAATAACGCCGACCAATACAGCATCCGCATCGACCACCATCTAACTTCGCGCGATCAACTTTACGGCCGCTGGATCGCCACCTACGCTTCCGGCGACGTCGGTCGCGAAGAACTATCCGGCGGCAACATTCGCGGCTTCACCTCTCCGCAAACCGGTTTCTTCGCCGACCTCAGCCTCGGCTACACCCACGAATTTTCCTCCACCACTCTCAACGATCTCCGTTTCGCCTATTCCAGAAACAACAGCAACCTCGGCTTTGGCATGAATCCCAACACGATCACCGCACAAACCCTCAAAGCCGACGGCCTCACTCCCGAAGATTTCGGCACTCTCTTTTTTGACGACGGCCCAGCGAATATCGGCGGCGAGATTTTTCAACCCCGCCATTTCGTTTTCAACACTTTCGCCGCCACCGACATCCTCACCCACATCGCCGGCCGCCACAGCCTCAAATTCGGCTTTGAAGTCCGCCGCGTCCAGGAAAATAGCGATTACGGCCTGCTCGCCAATCCCTTCTACGAATTCAACAGCAAATTTAATTTCGCCAACGACGATCCCTATCTAATCTCCGCCACCGTCAGCCGCGAGCCCGGCCCAACATTCGGCGATTTCACCGACTCTCCGCGCCATTTCCGTTGGACGCAATGGGCCGCCTTCGTTCAAGACGATTGGAAAATCACCTCGCGCCTCACCGTAAATCTCGGTCTGCGCTACAGCATTTTCGGTACGCCTAGCGAAGTCAACGGCCTGCAAAACAACATCATCCTCGGCCAGGGAGACAGTCTGCCCGCCGCGATGACCACCGCCACCGTTGGCCGCGTCAATCAACTCTGGAGTACAAACAAGCATGATTTCGCCCCGCGCGTCGGCATCGCTTGGGATCCCTTCGGCCACGGCACTACCGCGATTCGCACCGGATTCGGAATCGCCTACAACGAGCCTTTCTCGAATCTCTGGTCCAATGGCTCGCGTTTCGATCCTCCCAATTCCGCGAGAGCCGTGGAAGATCCCGTCTTCGGCTTCGGCACCAACATCAATTACACATTCCCATTCCAACCCAGCCCCGATTTCCAAGGCCCCGCCCGCGCCAATGGCGGCATCGAAGGCCTCAACATCAATCTCTATGGCACCGATCCAAAATTAAAATCCGCCTACGCCGAACAATGGTTCTTCGGCATCCAGCATCAATTTTTCCGCGACTACGGTTTCACCATCAATTACGTCGGCACCCACGGCGTCGGCAATTACACGCGCGAGGATTACAACCGCTTCGTCGGCGACGTCTGCCAGGACCCGCTCACCAATTGCGATTTCACCATCAACCGCCTGAATCCCGGCTGGAATAACGAGTACTACACTTCCAACGAAGGCAATTCCATCTATCACGGCATGAACGTGCAACTCCGCAAAAATTACAGCCACGGTTTCATGTGGACCATGAACTACACCTACGGAAAAGTTCTCGACAACGTAACCGAAGGAAATCTGGGCGATTATTTCAACGTGAACGCCTACGCCGCGCTCTACACCGGCGTCGCCGACATCAGCAAGCCGAAACTCGATCGCGGCCCATCCGAATTCGACGTCCGCAACCGCTTCACGCTCTCCGGCGTTTGGGATGTTCCGGGGCCAAAAGAAGGAGTACTGAAGCAAGTCTTCGGCGGATGGAAAGTGAATCCGCTGCTAGCCCTGCAATCCGGCCGTCCCTTCGACGTGAACTGCGGCCTGGCCTGGTTCCAAGGCTGCGACTTCAATATGGACGGCGTTCAATACGATCGCCCCAACGCTCCGGCAAATCTAAAAACTTCCGGCTTCAACAATCAGCAATTCGTCTCCGGCGTTTTCGGCAGCCCCTCGCAAGTCCGCACCGCCATTTCCCTTTCATCACCGGCCATCAACGTTTTCTGTCCCGGCGGAATCGTTCCATTTTTCGACGGAACTCCGTGCGTCCCGGTGGCGCAAGACGGCACTCTCAGCCGCAACGCCTTCCGCGGCCCCGGCTATGCCTCGGTCGATCTAGGCGTCTTCAAAGACATCAGCGTCTATGAATCGCTGAAACTCCAATTCCGCTTCGAAGCATTCAATCTGTTCAATCGCGTCAATCTCTACAACCCGATCGGCGACCTAGGCAGCCCGCAATTCGGCCAGTCCCCCGCCGCCTTCCCGGCCCGAGAAATTCAGCTCGGCCTAAAGGTAATTTTCTAATCGCGCAGCGGTGCTTTCGTAGCGGTGGGCTTCAGCCCAGCATCTTATGAGCATGCCAGTTTCATGAGAAAATAAAGGAGTCTCTGCAAGCGTCATCGAGCGCGTTCGTAGCCTGGAGTCATTATGTCGGCCACAGAAACAATCGCAAATTACATCGGCGGCGAGTGGACCAAAAGTTCCGCCACCGAATCTCAAAAAGTAATCAATCCGGCCACTCAAGAATCGCTAGCCGAAATACCACTCTCGACCGCTCAAGATGTCGGGTCAGCGGTCGAAGCCGCAGCCGCCGCGTTCCCTGACTGGCGCCGAACTCCCCCAGAAGAGCGCATCCAGCCACTATTCAAATTAAAGCAGTTGCTCGAAGACCATCTCGACGAAATCTGCCGCATCATCACAAAGGAAAACGGAAAAACCCTCGGCGAATCCAAAGGCGAAATGCGCCGCGCCATCGAAAACGTCGAAGTAGCCTGCGGAATTCCCATCCTGATGCAAGGCTACAATCTAGAAGACGTAGCTCGCGGCATCGATGAAACGATGATCCGCCAGCCGCTAGGCGTAGTAGCCGCAATCACCCCATTCAATTTTCCCGGCATGATTCCGTTCTGGTTTCTTCCGTACGCCGTAGCCACCGGCAATACTTTCATCCTGAAACCATCGGAACGCGTTCCGCTCACCATGCGCTACGCCTTCGATCTCCTCCAGCGCGCCGGCTTTCCAAAAGGCGTCTTGAATTTGGTCAACGGCGGCAAATCGGTAGTCGACGCGTTACTCGATCACCCCAAAATTCGCGCCATCAGCTTCGTAGGCTCCACTCCCATCGCAAAATATGTCTACGCCCGCGCCGCCGCCAACGGCAAGCGCGCCCAATGCCAAGGCGGCGCAAAAAATCCAGTCCTCGTCCTCCCGGATGCCGACATGGACTCAGCCACGCAAATCATCAGCGACAGCGCCTTCGGATGCGCCGGCCAAAGATGCCTGGCCGTTTCAGTAGCAGTAGCAATCGGCGATGCACAAAAAACTTTCCGCGACGCGATCGCCGAAAACGCCTCAAAACTAAGAGTAGGGGACGGCCTAGATCAAAACGTGCAGATGGGCCCGGTAATCACGCCGCAAAGCAAAACCAGAATCGAAGATCTAATCGCCCGCGGCGCAAAAGAAGGCGCAAAAGTCCTAGTCGACGGCCGCAACGCCAAAATCACCAATCGCGAATCCGGCAATTTCATCCGCCCCACAATTCTAGAAGGCCTGCCAGCAACCAGCGAGCTCGCCCACACCGAAATTTTCGGCCCAGTCCTAAGCCTAATCCCCGCCCGCGACATGGACGAAGCCCTGGCCGTATTCGAGCGCAATCCATTCGGCAATCAAGCCTCGCTATTCACCTCCAGCGGCGCCGCCGCCCGCCGTTTCCGCTACGAAGCCCAAGCCGGAAATATCGGCATCAACATAGGCGTAGCCGCCCCCATGGCGTACTTCCCATTCACCGGCTGGAAGGATAGTTTCTTCGGCGATCTACACGGCCAAGGCCGCGACTCGGTAGAGTTCTACACCGACAAAAAAGTGGTGGTAGAACGCTGGGCCAAAGAACACTCCCGCAAGTTTTAGTTCGCCTTACACATCGGCGCTAATTTATTGATCTCCCGCAGCGGCGCCTGCCACGGAAACTCCATCCCGTCACTGAAAATGTAATAAGTCGCCCCATTCGGCAAAAGCATCACAATGTTCCCGCCATATCCCGACATAAACGAAGTCCAATAATCGCAAGAATACTCAGGGAATTCCGCCCGAGTAATCTTCCGCCCCCAAAATCCATGAGAATATCTCCGAGTATTCGCAATCGCACCCGCCCCAACCAACGAAGCATCTTTCCGCCCCTCAATCGCGACACCCGTCGAACCCACGTTTGTCGAACGAAACAGCGCCTCCGAAAGCCGCCCCGGCTCGAGCACCTGCTTCCCGGCTATCACCCCACTGCTCGTATTCAAGAAATTGCCAACCTTCGCAATGTCATCCTGATTGAAAAAAAGCCCGTAATATCCGGCAGGCGCTCCGGCCGCGCTGTCATCGGTGCGAATGGCAGTCAAACCACCCTCATTCAAATGCAGCGGCACATAAACATCATCGCGCACCATCGAAAAAATATCCCCGTGCCCGCCGCGCCCGCGGTAATAAGCATCCATAGCCTGCGTCAAAATAAATGTAGCCGCACTCTGATAAACCCACTTGGTCCCCGGCGCCACCGAATGATCCTTGAATCCGAAAGCGTCCGCCAATTTCGGCGCATAGGCCTCATCGATCAAAAACCGGTCATTCACCGCGCTATCTTCATCCGCCTCATAATCGCCAAGATTAAAATTCCCGGTAGCCATGTCAGAAGTATCGCCAAATGTAGTCTCGTCCCACTTCCCGCGGATCACCGCCGCCGGAATAAAATCCTTGATCTTCAATCCATAAACTTCCGGCCCATAAATCTGCCCCAACCGCATCAAAGCCACTCCCGCGAACGCCGACTTCGCAATCGAGTAAGAAGGCAAGCGCATCTCCGCGCAAAACGCATACTCTCCAGACCGCGTAGGACACCCTGAAACATAATTCGTCCCATGAATCATCAAACCGAAAGTAGTCACATTCTCGGGATGCTTATAAGCCGCGGTAAAAGCCGCAACGTCGATCCCCGATTTCGGAAAATCCGTAGCCAAATTCGAAAAGGGTTTCGTCGGCATGCGCCGCGCCAACTCCGCCTCATGATTCGCGCGAATCCGCGCTGCACCGACGACAGCCCCAGGCGAATAAGTCGCCGAAGCCACGCCCCACAAATTAAATTTCATCGGATAACACGTTTCCTGCGTGATCTGGTAATAGACATTCGAAATATTCGGCGAGCCACCATTGCGAAAAACAAATGTCATCTCCCCGTTGTGCACGCAATTCTGATTCCGCTGCACCAAAGCAAAAGGAAAGGCCGCCCGCGTATACCCGTCATCACCTTTCTCATCCCAGACGCGCCCAGGCCCCAGTATGTAATTCCAAGCCGGGCTACCAGCCACAAACGCCAAACCCTGCTGCGCCGGAATCAAATAACTCCCCGATTGCACGAATTCAAAATGAAACGGCGCCAAATGCTTCCAAGGCGAATCCGCAGCAGGAATCAATCGGAAAATATCCGCCAGCCCGCTGAAGCTGCCGCTCGCAGCCACATCATTCAAAGTAAGCGACCCTTCGAACGACTGGCTAGCCGGCGCTGCCGCGGCTGGAATCGCAAATGCAGCCATATCGTCAGCCGGCTTAGCAGGCGCCTTCTTCGAAAATAATTCGTCACGCGTAAGCACGGTCCGCCGCGAATCCCCGGCTGCAAAAACGCCACGAACAAAATCCGGCAGTCCCAAGCAAAAGCTCAAAATCGCAATAAACGAAATCGCCAAAAATAAATTGACGCCGAGCCCAAACTCACGCCGCAGCCGAAACAATCCGCGCATCTCACCTTCTCCGAAAAGCCGCCGAATTATACCCGCCACCAGCATCCCATCAATCCGCAAAGCCCCTCAATCGCAAGCCGTTAACCGCACGAAATCCCTCAGCCCATCCTCAAATTGCAACCGTCTGTTAACTTGACATTCGCCATTCCGAAATATATACGAATCGCCCAGCGCGCCCAATCGCAGGCCTTGCCGCCTGGAGGAGCCTTCCATGAACTGGACGCAGGTATACGATCCGCTAGGCCACTGGTGGCTCTCCACGCTGGTAGCCGCCCTACCGATCATCGTCCTATTCACCCTCCTAGCAGGCCTGCGAGTAAAGCCGCACTGGTGCGCCATCGCTGCGGCCGCCACCGCTATCCTAGTAGGCATCCTGATCTTCCACATGCCGCTCGCCCTGGCCGCCTCAGCCTTTGGCTACGGCGTAGCCTATGGCGTACTAAAAATCGCCTGGATCGTCCTGGCCGCCGTCTACCTCTACGACATCTCGGTGGAAACCGGCCAATTCGAAATCATGAAAGAATCGATCGCCGGCATCACTCCCGACCGCCGCCTGCAAGTCCTGCTCGTAGCCTTCTGCTTCGGCGCATTCATCGAAGGCGCCGCGGGCTTCGGCGCCCCAGTAGCAATCGCCGGCGCCTTCATGATCGGCCTCGGCTTCCGCCCCTTCCACGCCGCCGCCCTAAATCTAATCGCCAACACCGCCCCCGTAGCGTGGGGCGCCATCGGCACCCCAGTCCACGCTCTAGCCGCAGTCTCCGGCCTGCCCGAATCCGATCTAAGCGCCATGGTAGGCCGCATCCTACCGTTCACAGCAGTAATCGTCCCTCTCTGGCTGGTCCGCACCATGGTCAACTGGCAGGAAACTTTCGAAGTCCTCCCGGCAATAATCGTAGTAGGGGTAAGTTTCGCCCTAACCCAGTTCTTCTGGGCCAATCACGTAGACAGCAATCTAGTGGACATAGCCGCCGCGGTAGTCTCCATAATCGTAACCATAATTTTCCTGCGTTTCTGGAAGCCCAAAAAAATCTGGCGCTTCGATTACGAAAAGGAAGCACAAGCCGCGGCCGCAAAGCCCGCACCCGGCGAGCTATCCGACGACATGGGCGGCCAATGGCCCGCCAAAGAATACGATGGCTACGTTGCCGCAAAAAAATATCCCGCCAGCAAAGTACTAAAAGCCTGGATGCCCTTCGCCATCCTCTCGGTCTTCGTCCTGCTCTGGGGCCTGCCAAAAATAAAACTAGCGATCAACCAAGCCACCACCCCAGCCTTCAAAGTAATCCAAGCTGACGGCAAACCACGTCCGGGCGCCCCGGGCTGGGACTGGCCGTATCTGCACAATAAAATTTCGCGCAACACGCCAGTAGTAGCGAAACCAACGCCCGAAGCCGCGCGCTACGATTTCAATTGGCTATCAGCCACCGGCAGCGGCTGCTTCCTGGCAGCAATCGTCTCGGGCCTGCTGTTAGGCCTAAGCCCGATCGCACTGATGAAAATTTTCTGGCGCACGTTGGTACGGATGCGTCTGGCGATGGTGGCGATCTCGTTCATGCTCGGATTGGGATTTGTGACGAGATACTCAGGCCTGGACGCGGTATTAGGTCTAGCCTTCACACGCACCGGCTGGTTCTATCCCTTCTTCGGCACATTCCTAGGCTGGCTAGGAGTAGCCCTGACCGGTAGCGATACCTCCTCGAACGCCTTATTCGGCAGCCTGCAAAAAATCACCTCGCAGCAATTGGGGATCGATCCCATCCTGATGTGCGCCGCCAACAGCGCCGGCGGCGTGATGGGCAAAATGGTGGACGCGCAATCCATCACAATCGCTACGGCGGCAACCGAGCAGGTCGGCAATGAAGGTCAGATCTTCCGCTTCGTCTTCTGGCATTCGATAGCCCTAGGCAGCCTGGTAGGAATAATCGTAATGCTCTACGCCTACGTAGTCCCGCACCTAGTCCCCCACGGCCTAACCTTCGTGAAGTAGATAGCACAGGCACTCCTGCTTTTTCGAAGGCTGGGCTATCCGCTGGGTACCCGGGGAGTGTCCCGATTGTTTTGGCGCCTGTCCTTTGAAATCAATGACTTAGGCCGTGCAACAATATTTGAGTGTCCCGATTGTTTGTACGCTGGCTCCTTGGTTCGCGGGGCACTTGATGGTGCGTGTGCCGGCCGCGTGCGGCGGCTAGGCAGGAGTTTCTGGTGAAGAGTTTTGTTGCTCCTGCGGAGCGGGCCGCGCAGTTATTGTGAAGGTAGCTAGAAGGATAGGCAATGGTACGGTTGGGCTAGAACCAAGTGCGAACTACGTAGGTTAGTCGCGATTGTTATTGATCCCGGACACAGCCAGGAGTGGCTGTGCTACTGGGACGGCGGTTGGGAGTGTCCTCAGGGGTTGAAGAGGCTGCGCGGGAATTCGCGGTCGGAAAATCAACGGCGTAAACCCAGTGCTACACCGGGCGGGAGGTGAACCCCCGCCCCTACGACCTAAAAATCAACGGCGTAAACCCAGTGCTACACCGGGCCGGTCGTAAACCCCGGCCCCTACGCGATCCCGGCGAAACGCCGAGGCCATTCGCACATGCTCACGGATATTGCGACGCGGCCAACGCTCCCGCCGGGGAATGTTCCCCCAAATACTTCGCCATCATCCGCATCAATTCCGCCTGCGTCATGGGATGCCAACCGTGGCCCTTCAGAGGCCGCCCAAAAACGAATGTGCCCTCATAATGAGGATTCTCCGAAGTCTTCAGAAAATTCTGCAACAGACCAACCGCCAAATTAAATGATCCGTGATCCATTTCCCCAACGCCCAAATACAGCTTCCCATCAAGCTGCTTTCCAATCTCCGCCCAATGAGTCGCGACATAGTTGCTCAAGTCGTAGCCATGCTCGCGGTAATAATCGGCGACCTGATGGTCAATTTTCCCGGTGGTCTTATCCCAAAGCGGCTTCGGATAGCCGTCCTCTCCCACAGGCCCAAAAGTGGCGTCGAAAATCCCCACCTGCTGCCCGGATCGCCCGTGACTCGCGAGCACTAACTCGAGCTGGCTCACATCGCGGAACGACCGCTCCGGCTGCCCATCCGGGGCGCGCTCAAAAGGCCGCTCCGGCTGAAACCACTCGTGATTGGCATAAACCAGATTCTGCTCGGTGTGCTCCTTGGTCACATAGAACGCGTTCTCGTCTTCATAGATATTCAGAAGCCCATAACGCCGGAAATCAATCTGGTCGGGAAAAAAAGTCCAAGTCCCGCCGAAGAAATCCGGATGATGCACCATCAAAGATAGCGATTCCCATCCGCCGGTCGATCCGCCCGTAAGCAAACGCGCCCACGGCTCGCGAATAATCCGGAAATGTTCCTCGACGTAAGGAATCAACTCCGTCATCACCGCATCGCCGGCCGGACCGTCATTCGCGGAATTAATCGCGTAAGAATCGTCGAAGTAAGGAGTGGGATGCTGAAACGTAACCACAATCATGCGCGGAAAATTCTCGGAGTTCCAAGCTTGATAAAACTCGTAGCCAGTCTCCGTCGCGCGATTCTCGCGCGCGATCCGCTGAAAATCGGTTTCGATAGAAGGCTCGATCTGAAATCCAAATGGCGCGGCCAAACTAAAATGGCCCTGCAAATAGACCACCGGATAAGAGACGTTGGGATGTTCGTCGTAACCCTTTGGCAGCAAAACCGTAGCGCCAAAATAAATCGGCCGGCCCCAAAACGCGCTCATCAACTTGCTTTGAATCTTCACGCGCTTGACCCAGGCCGTATCCGCAGGAACAGCAATCGGCGGAATCACTTTCGCCAAACTCAACTTCACGGAGTAGCCAGCGGCGGGATCCAGATGAATCCGCTGGACCTCGCTGATCAAATTTCCTGGCGAGCGAGTGAAGTGCTGGCCCTCCCATTGATCCATGTGCATCCAGAGCACGTGGCCATCCGACCGGTGAAAATCGGTATAAATCTGCATCAGCCCCTGCACGTAATAATCGCCGGCCGGCAAATCCTTCAGACTGCGCAAAGGATAGCCGAGCGTCCCCGCGTCAATCACCGCCGCCTCGCCGGCCTTGAGCGAATCCACATCCACGCCAAAAAACGGCGCGCTATCAGCCCAATCCCCCACCTGTAGCCGAGGCTCGCGCGACGCATCCCGTGTAATCATCACAAAGGCCCGCCCAGTAATCGCCTCCGCATGCGCCGAAGCCGGAAACGAAATCTCGAATCGAGGCCCGCCAACTTGCGCGCGGACGGGTGAAGCAAATATCAAAGCCATCGCGCAGAAAAAAATCGCCCACGCCACAAACCGCACTCGCAATCCATCGCCAAACGCAACCGATGCAAATCGCACAGTAGTCCCTCCAGAAATCAATACTTCCAACCAGCCGTATCCGCACCCGCCGGCGCATGCGCAGAAACAAATTCCGCCATCACCTTAATCTGCTCCGCCTGCGTCATGGCGTGCCAACCATGCCCCTTCATCGGCCGCCCATAAATAAAAGTTGCGTCCACATGCGGATTCTTCGAAGCCTTCAAAAAATCCTCCATCAGATAAACCGACAAATTCAAATACCCATGATCCATATCCCCCACAGCAAAATTTAATTTGCCGGCAAGCTTAGGCCCCAGCGAAGCCCAATTCCGCTCCATGTAATCCAGCAAGTCGTAATCGTGCGTCCGCCAATAATTCGCCACTTCGTGATCGATCACGCCAGTCTGCTTATCCCAAAGCGGCTTCGGGTAACCATCCGCTCCCATCGGACTAAACACAGCCTCGAAAACCTCCAACTGTTGGGCCGATCGACCGTGGCTACCGAGCACGTCCTCGAGCTGGCTGACTTGCCGCACCGTATTTTCCGATTGCCCATCGGGCGAGCGCTCAAACGACCGTTCCGGCACCTGCCACTCGTGATCCCCGTAATTCGAATCGAGCTCGCGATGTTCCTTCTGCACCAAGAATGCATTCTCGTCGTCGTAGATATCCGTCAGCCCATAGCGGTGCCAATCCAGCGGATCAGGAAACAAAACCCAATCCCCGCCAAAAAAATCCGCATGAAAAACCTGCAAAGCCATCGCCTCCCAACCGCCGGTGGATCCGCCAGTAAGCAAACGCCCATAAGGCTGCGCGATCGTCCGAAAATGCGATTCGATGTAAGGAATCAATTCCGTCATGAGCGCGTCGCCATAAGGCCCGTCATTCACGGAATTCACCGCATAAGAATCATCGAAAAAAGGAGTGGGATGCTGAAAGCTAACCGCAATCATCCGAGGAAAATTCTCAGAATTCCAGGATTTATAAAACTCATAAGCCGGTTCAGTCCCCCGCGATTCCCGCGCAATCCTCTGCGCGTCGCTCTCCGGCAAATTCTCAGTAGAAAAAGCAAACGGCGGATTCAAACTAAAATGCCCCTGCACATAAACCGCCGGATATTTCACGTCGGGATGACTGTCGTAACCTTTCGGCAGCAAAACCACCGCCCCCAAATAAATCGGCTGCCCCCAAAAATCAGAAAGCAATTTGCTCTGAATCTTGATGTGCTTCACCCATTCCGTATCCGCAGGCACCTCCACAGCAGGAATCACCTTCGCCGCGTTAAGTTTGATCGAGTAGCCAGCCGCCGGATCCAGATGCACCAACTGCACGTCACTAATTAAATTTCCCGGCGAACGATTAAACCGTTGCCCCTCCCACTGATCGTTATGCGCCCAAATCACCGGCGCGCCCTTGCGATGAAATTCCGTGTAAACATTCACAATCGCCTGCACGTAATAATCCCCAGCAGGCAATTCCCGCAGACTATGGAGAGGATACCCAAGCGTAGAAGCATCAATCCGCGCCGCAGACCCAGGCTGAAGCTGCTCCACATCAACGCCAAATAGTGGCGTACACCGCTGCCACCCAGCAACCTGCATCCGCGGCTCCGAATCCGCATGCCGCGTAATCGCCACAAACACGCGCCCAGTAACCGGCGCAGCGTGCACTGCAGCCGGAAACGAAATCTCAAATGTCTGCCCGCGGCCCCAAGCCTCACCGCAAGCAAAAATTCCAATGGCAATCACGGCCGCAAAATAAATCGTCAAGCGCCAAGCCCAACTCCGCGCCATTCCAAGTAGCATCTCGATCCTCCCATCCAAGCCGCGCATCATAAGCCCGCGCAATACTCCACACAACGCAAATGCGCATCGTCCAGCATGCTGGACGATCGCCCAGCCGCGTAAAAACTGATGCGACGCATCGAAGCTTTCGAGTTGTACTTGCCGCGAGCCGCTAGGTTAGTTAAGTAACATGCGCGAAGCCGCCCTCAATCCAGGATTGGATCATGATGCTTGCGGCGTGGGTTTCATCGCGCGCGCCACCGGCGAATCCTCGCGCGAAATTATCCGGCTGGCTCTAACCGCGCTCGAGCGACTCTCTCACCGAGGCGGCGTAGATTCGGACGGCATGAGCGGCGACGGCGCTGGCCTGCTCCTGCCGATCCCAAAGGATTTTTTCCGCAATCGCGCCCGAGAAGAAAATATCGCCCTGCCGGAAACATTCGGCGTGGGCATGGTTTTCCTTCCGCCGGAAAAAGAATCGGAAGCCCGCGAAGCCATCGAAGCTCTCGCGCAGCAAAGTAGCTTGCAATGCTTGGGATGGCGCGATGTACCGATCGAGACGGACAATCTCGGCGCGCGCGCTCTCTCGACGCGGCCCGCCGTCCGCCAATGTTTTTTTAGCGCGACTCAACCCAACGCTGATCTCGACCGCGCGCTTTATTTCTTCCGCAAGCGAGTCGAAGCCCAAGGCGAGCCAGGCACATACTTCTGCTCGCTCTCGGCGCGCACGATTGTCTACAAAGGTCTGCTTACCCCGCGGCAATTCCGCCATTTCTACGCCGACCTAAGCCACCCGGATTTCACCGCCAATTTCGCCATCTTCCACCAGCGCTATTCCACCAACACGCAACCGAGCTGGACCATGGCGCAACCGTTCCGTCACGCCGCCCACAACGGCGAAATCAACACCATCAGCGCCAATCGCCGCTGGGCCAAAGCCCGGGAAGAATCCACCCGCAAAAAGCTGGCCGCAGCTGATTGGTTCCACACCCTCGAAGAGCGAGTCAGCGATTCCGCCAGCTTCGATAACGCGCTGGAAATGTCGCTGCACCAAGGCTACAAAATTCCAGCGGCGATGCTGCGAATGGTCCCGCCAGCCTGGGAAACGAATCGCAATCCAGATCCCGCGGTGCGCCGTTTCCTGCGCCAAGAAGCCATCACGCAAGAGCCCTGGGACGGCCCGGCCGCGCTAGTCTTCACCGACGGCCGCTACGTAGGCGCAAAACTAGATCGCAACGGCCTGCGCCCGCTGCGTTACACCATCACCACCGACGGCCTGGTAATTCTAGGCTCCGAAGCCGGCCTGGTAGATTGGGCCCCAGTAGCACAGCCACTGCTGACAGTGCATGCCCGCCAACGCCTTGGTCCCGGCGAAATGCTAGTAGTTGATACAGCCGAGAAAAAAATCCTGAGCGAGCGCGATCTAGCGACACTGCTGACAAATCCTAATCGCGAGGAGAAATCGCTCCGCCCCGCGCGGCTGAAGCGTGTCACGATCCCAAAAAATCCGACACCTGAGCCACGCAAAGCCGCGGCCGCGCTCGGCTGGAGCGACGATCAATTTCGCCTACTCTTCGAATCTCTAGCTATGGAAGCGAAGGAATCCGTCTGGAGCATGGGCGACGACGCGCCTCCAGCATTCATGTCCGCGATGCGCCGCCCGCTCTGGGATTATTGCAAGCAGCGCTTCGCCCAAGTGACAAATCCGCCGATCGATCCATTGCGCGAAGGCCACGTAATGTCCCTGGAAGTTCATCTCGGCAAATCGACAACTATCGCCTCGCCGTTACTCGATGAAAGCCAGCGAGCTGCAATCGAATCCCGGCATCAAGGCTCGGTGCAGCGCATAGACATCACGTACGAAGCAGCCGCAGGAATAGAACAAGCTGCAATCGCGCTAGAAAAAATCCGCGAAGAAGTCAGCAAGTGCCGCGAAAATCCGCCAGAAATGATTCTGCTAAGCGATCACTTAGTAAGCGCGAGCAGAGCGGCCTTGCCAGCTCTGCTGGCGATAGCCGCCGCCTGGAAATCCCAGGTCCGCGCGGGCGCCTATGAAATTCCGCTAATCGTCGAAACCGGCCAAGTCATCGAAACGCATCACCTGGCCATGTTAATTGCAGCGGGAGCCAGCGCCGTGCTGCCGTATCTTGCGCTCGAGTTCGCAGGAAATCTAAAAGCCGGCGGACGCGCGCGCTACCGCGAAGCCGTGGAGACCGGACTGCGCAAAGTGCTGGCCCGCATGGGCATCTGCACGATCGCGAGCTATCGCAATAGCCAGCTCTTCGAATTAGTCGGGCTCGACGAAGAAGTCCGCGAGACTTTTTTCGAAGATGCCGGCGCGGTTCTAAGTGGCAAGTCGCTGCAAAATTTATTGCAGGACGCATTGGATCGCCATCAAGCCGCCTACGCTCCAGCCGCAACTCTCGCTGATTTGCGCGACGACGGGCTTTACCGGTTCCGCCACGCCGGCGAGCGCCATTCCAGTTCTCCCGCGCTGGTCCGCAGCATGCATCGCTACATCGGCGCGCCGACGGCGGAAAATTATCGCGCCTACGAAGCGCTGGCGGAATCCCGCGAGCCAGTGGCCGTCCGCGATCTTTTGGATTTCGCCGCCAGCGACGCCATTGCGCTGGACGAGGTGGAAAGCGAGTCTGAAATTCTCCGCCGCTTCAGCACGCAAGCCATGTCTCTCGGCGCGTTAAGCCCAGAAGCCCACCGCACTCTAGCAATCGCCATGAATCGCCTGGGCGCGCGCAGCAACACTGGCGAAGGCGGCGAAGATCCCGACGTTTACGAAACCGAGCCGGAAGCCGCGAATCGCGTGAAGCAAGTGGCTTCTGCGCGCTTCGGCGTCACCACTGAATACTTGGTGCGGGCCGACGAACTCGAAATCAAAATGGCGCAAGGCTCGAAGCCTGGCGAGGGCGGGCAGCTTCCCGCCAAGAAAGTAACGCCGCTAATCGCGCGACTACGGCACGCCGTGGCGGGAATGTCGCTGATTTCGCCGCCGCCGCATCACGATATTTACAGCATCGAAGATCTCGAGCAACTCATTCACGATCTGCGGGCCGTAAATCCGCGGGCCAGAATCGGCGTGAAGCTGGTGTCCAATTCCGGCATCGGCATCATCGCCGCGGGAGTTGCCAAAGCCGGGGCGCAAGTGATCACCATTTCGGGCTTCGATGGCGGCACAGGAGCGTCGCCGCTTACCTCTATAAAAAATACCGGCCTGCCGTGGGAAGCGGGCCTGCGCAAAGTGCACACGACGCTGATGCAGATGGGCTTCCGCGATCGCGTGAGCCTGCGCGTGGACGGCGGCTTCAAATTCGCGCGCGATGTGGTCATCGCGGCGTTACTCGGCGCCGACGAATTCGGCTTCGGCACTTCATCGCTGCTCGCGATCGGTTGCGTCATGGCGCGCCAGTGTCATCTCAACACCTGCCCAGTGGGCATTGCTACGCAGGATGAAAATCTGCGCGAGCGCTTTGCCGGGCGGCCGGAAATGGTGATGGATTTTTTCCTTGGCGTCGCGAAAGAAGTCCGCGAGCGAATGGCTGCGTTGGGACTGCGCTCGTTAGGCGAGGCGCAAGGCGGGGTCGGTCGCCTGCGCCCGCGCGCGGCGGCGAACGCGCGCGCCGTCGAGCAACTTCTCGAGCCGTCGCCGGGGACGCGCGGCGATCTCGGGCATCCACCAGCAATGGTCGCCAACTCGATAGGCTCGCTCGAGACCGCCTTGATCCAGGGCTACGAGCAGCACTCGAGTTATCCGCTCTCCTTCCCCATCGAAAATTCCGATCGCAGCATCGGCGCCAATCTCAGCGGGCACATCTTGCGCCGCAAGAATTTCGCATCGTCGACCAGCGAGCCAACGCAATTCGATTTCTACGGCGCCGCGGGCCAAAGCTTCGGCGCCTTCTTGATCGACGGCCTAATCTTCCGCCTGCACGGCGAAGCCAACGACTACGTAGCCAAAAGCCTAAGCGGCGGCACGATCGCGATCGAAGCCGGGCCGGATGCTTCTCTGCGCGGCGATCTCCTCGCTGGTAACACTGCGCTCTACGGCGCCACCTCTGGCGAACTCTATATCGCAGGCCGGGCCGGCGAACGATTCGCGGTGCGCAACAGCGGGGCGCTGGCCGTCGTCGAAGGCGTGGGCCAGCACGGTTGCGAATACATGACTGCCGGGGTCGTAGTCATCCTTGGTCCGGCTGGAATCAACCTGGCTTCCGGCATGACCGGCGGCCTAACGTACATCCAAAAAGAATTCGCCACCGCCGGCGCCTACAGCGAAGAATTCGTTCGCCCAGCAAACGAGGGCGCGCTTGAGCCGGCCGAAGAAATCCGTCTGCGCGTCGCGTTGCGCGAACACGCCCGCCGCACCAAAAGCCCGCGCGCCAAGCAGCTCCTAGAATCAAAGTCCCCGCTCCCGCTGGTGAGACTCGAGCCTCTACATCGTCCCTGCCCACTGGAAGAATCCTGGGCGCCCATCCTTGTCCGGATTGACGCTCGGCTGCCGAAGAAGCGCACTGCGCGCGAGAAAAATTGGGACCGCCTGGAAGCGCTCATCGAGCCGGTGGCGTGATCCGTGTGGCAATGGACGTTGACGGCAGAAACAACACATGATGGCGAAGCCTGGGCCGAAGAACCCCACCCTTCCCGTAAATCAAAACCGGGAAGGACGGGGCACCCACTTCGAAACCTTCGGGAAAAAGCTGGAGCGTTTGCGGGATCAGCGCCAGTCGCCTGTCAAAATGAACGGGGCCCAGTAATAGGGCCGGGAATAGTGCGAGGGGTGGCCGTCGCAGTGCTCGCCGCCGCAGAGGAGAGCCAACTGGGCTTTCTGCAGGGCCTCGGCCTTGGATTGGCCGTGTTCGAGGCCCTGGTAGAAGTCGCGCATTAGGTCGCTGGTGCTGGCATCGTTGATGGCCCAGAGCGTGGCTATTACCGACCAGGCGCCGCTATCCAAAATTTCGCCCAGGCTTTGGATCTCAATGCCATTGCCCGACTCGGTGCCCTTTCCGGTGTCGCACGCGGAGAGCGTCACCAGGCGGACGCCTTTGAAATTGTAGCCATTCACTGGATCGTTCAATTCCGCGAGACTCAATTTGCCATCGCCTAGGAGCAAGTAGGATTGTTCGGGTTGGCGATCGTCAAACACAAAATGGCTGGCGATATGCACGATGGAAAAAGATTCCTGCAATCCGGCGCGCAGGGAGTACGGGGTGAACGCACCGTTTACCAATATTTTCGCGGGCACAAATCCGGCGGACGGATGGGTGCCTTCAGTGTAGAAAATCGAGCTGATTTCTGCGGTGACTCCTGGCAACGCCGGTAGGCCCGCCCGCGATTCTGAAACTCCCAAGGCCAGCGCGCGCAATGGGACGTGCACTTCTTCGGCCTGAAACGCGTCCGAGCGGGTCATTACGACGTTGCTGAAGCGCTCGACGAGATAGCGCGAATTTGTTTCATCGTAAAGCGCCGCCATCGGAACATAGCGGAGTTCATCGTCCAAAACCCAAACGAGCGTCTTAGCGCGTTCGAGTTGTGCTGCGTGTGTGCCGATTATGATGCGAAAAAGCTGATCCGCCGCGGGCCGCGGGTCGCCGGAGGGAACCTGAAGATTATTGCGAAATTGTGTGGCCAAGCGGCGAATTTCCTCGCGGCTCACTGCGTGTCCAAAGGCGTCCAATCCCTCCCAGCTCACTGGCGGCCCATCTGGTGAAACCAAAATGGTGTGATAACTGTTCTCTCCGATGATGGTGTAAAGCACGAGGGCGGAATTCTTGAAATTTTCCAGCTCCTTTTGCAAACGATTGCTGCCGAGGCCCAGGCGGCCGGTCACGTCGCGAATTTCGACATCACTTAACGCGCCGGAATTACGGCTGCTCATCTCGCGGATCTGCTGCTGCAGCCGCTTGATGCTTTCTTTTTGTTGCGCGCTTGGATTAGAGATGGCGTAGAGGCCGCTCAATTCTTTCTTGGCGGCTTCCAAGTGACCCGCATCGGCATACTCCTGGTCCGTCTTGGCGTCCAAAAGCCGCGGGACAACGCTCAAATCCGAGGGCGTTCCCGAGGAAACGAGCGATTCGATAACCGCGCCGTACACATTGGAATCTGCTTTGACCGCGGGAGATTTTGATCCGGGTTTTGCCGGAACGACTCCGCGCTCGGCCAGGACGCTGGCCACGCGATCGGGCCGCACCCAATAACAGTTGTCAGACTGCTTCTTCAGCGATGCGATGAGGGCGAGCTGTTCGCGCGTCGGATGCGCTGCGGATTCAAGCTCGCTAATTTGCGCGCGAGCGGCGGCAACTACGCCCGCGTC
This sequence comes from uncultured Acidobacteriota bacterium, assembly GCA_963792515.1. GTDB lineage: Bacteria > Acidobacteriota > Terriglobia > Acidiferrales > UBA7541 > Palsa-147. The sequence continues at coordinate 118,658 of CAWBWG010000015.1, forward strand.
CTCGGCGCAATTTTGCTTGAGCATAACATTCAGCACCGTCTGAAGGGTCAGCGCTGACGCACCGGCGGCCGGCTGGGCCGCCGTCGCAGCGACTTCGAGAACATCGACCACGTTTTTATCCGTTACCGTCGCGTAGGCCGTTTTTCCGTCCGACTGAAAGGCCACCTCGCCGGTGCTGGCGATGGGCAGGCGCTTCACGGCGTCTAAATCCTCGGCGGCAACTTGCTTCAAATAAATTCCGTCGCCGATGAAGGCGTGGCCGTTGGGCGAAAACGAAATTCTGCCATTGCCGTCCTCGAGCGAAAATCCGTAAGTCTTGCGAAGTTTCAATTTTTGGGCGTCGATCACGTTGACTACTCGCGAAGGGACTGCGGCGCAGCCCTCGTGCGGATAATCCGGGCGGGAGCACGCGTCGATGCCCTGCACCCAAACGAAGCGGCCATCTGGGGAAGCGGCAATTTGGCCGCCAACATTCGCTAGGCCGGCGATGGCGGCGATGCGGCGATAGGAAGGGAGTTCGTAGACGCCGATGGCGTCGTGGGCCACGTAGCCGCCGGGGCCGAAGCATTGGTAACTGACGAAAATACGCTGTTCGTCCTTGGAAAGGGCGATGCCGGTGGGACAGCCTGAGTCGTCTTGAATCACGGGCGCGAATTGCTCGTTGGGGAGATGCAGTGCCCATACTGCGCCATTGAAACGGTGGATTTTTTCTACGGTGTTGGTGAGATACAAGATTTGGTCATCGCGGGTGATGGCGAGTTCATCCCAGCGTTCGCCGGGGAGCGGGACGATGCGAATGGATTGGTCAGCGGTGGTGATGATTGCTAGAGCGCAAGTCTCGTCGCGGCGATCGGGGTGCACCAAGACATAGACGTGGCGGCCATCATGGCTCGCCACAATTGTGCCGGCCGAAGCGCCGACTTTTAGAGTGCTAGCGACTGTGGCGGTGGCTGTGTCGATTATTGAGATCGTGCCGCTGACGCGGTTTGAGACGTACAACGCTCGGCCGTCGGCGGTGAGTGCTAGCCTTTCGGGTACTTCTCCTACGTTGATCGTCTTGGTGACGGTCCAATCTTGAGCGAGTACGGCGGGTGCGCAGGTTCCTGTGACGACTAACAGGAGTAAGCCGATCATTTGCAAAATTAGGAGGTGCAGTCTTGGGGTGAAGAGCTTGGATGGGGGCGTGTGGGCGGCAGCTGCGCGGACAGGAGAGAGGGTCGGCATCGCTAAATACAATCAGGAAGATAATATTTAATTTGAGTAAAAGCGGCAATACGATTGCTTGCTGGCGGATAACGATTTGGACACGGCGCGTGGCTCGACTACGTCGGCGATTTCGTTTTTATTAATGCCGGACACAGCCAGGAGTGGCTGTGCTACTGGAGCGGCGGATTGCCGGGATCTTCGTAGACCACTCGGACGTGGGTCGAGTTGCTTACGGTCTTTGCGACTAGGACTGCGCCGACTACGGCTAGTGCCGCTACGAAACCTAGGACTGCGCCGCCGAAACCGTCTACGATCCAGCGGCCGTTGTTGCCTTGCTTGGCGTCTTTTGCTGCGCCTACGGCTATGCCTGCTACGCCGCCTGCTAGTGCGCCGCCGATCATCCAGTGGTTGGGATTGGGTGGATCGCTGCGGCGGATTCGGGCTACGCGGTGGATTTTGGCGCGATCTAGCGTCCGCGACCAGCCGGTTTGCGGGGTGGTGCTGTCGGCGACGCTTAGACGCAGAGTGGAATCGCTGGCGGCGTCGAGTTCGCCGGCTAGATTTTCGCCGGACCAAAGTTGGATGCGGACTGGCGTGCCGGGAATTAGTTTTTTTACGTTGGACCAATCGTGGATGTTGCGGGCTGTGGCGGCGGGGGCGGCTAGGAGAGCGGCTAGGAGGATGGCTAGGAATTGGCGGATTCGGTGCACTGGTTGGGTTGGGTGCATTGCGTGCATTGGCGGACTCCTTTTCGGAATTCGGGTTCGCGGAAGGGGCCAGCCTCGCCGGACTATGCTGAAGATGCTGGGCTGAAGCCCACCGCTACGTGATGCTGCCCTTAAATTTCGGGCGGCGGTGCGGTGGTTAGGACACTTTCGCGGGTGTCACAGTGATGGCGGCTTCAGGCTGGCAGGACCAACGCGTTGGTGATGAATTGCTCGTAGCGGCGGAGTTCGGCTAGCGAGGATACGGAGACTACAGGGAACGGAACTTTCAAAGTTTTTTCCGGTAGCTCGATGGCGGTTTGCAGATCGCAGATTACTGCGGCGGTTTCTGTCAGGCCGCGCTGCCAGTTGGGCTTGCGGGCGTCGCGGAAGACGAGCGTGTCGGAATGGAAGCCCGCGGCGGTGAGCATGGTGCGGGCTAATTTCAGGAAGCCTGGCCAATGCGAGGCGATGCCGAGGAGTACGCCGGGAGGTGCGGGCAGCCAGCCGGAGAGCGATGCGGGGACAGAGCGAACTTGCAGCGAGAGTAATTCGGCGGCTGCGGGCAATTTCTGGCGCACGGACTTTTCTTTGCCTGCTAGCGCGACGGGGATGGCGCCTATGAGTTCCGTGGCGAGTTGCGCATCTTGCGGGCCGCAACTTTTTACCGGGAGCTTGACGACTTGCTGCATCTCGACGGCCAGGATGCCGCGCAAATCTTCGTCGGGCTCGATTAGGAGGAAATGATCGGGAGGTTGGAGGTCGAACCAGTGGCGCAGGCGGGCGCGGACGGTGGCTAGCGAGAGGCCGAGTTTGCGGGCGTCGCGTAGAAGCTCGGCGACTAATTGATCTAGTGCGCGGGAGGGAGTGATGGCGCTTTCCGGCTTTGTGTTGCGGACGTAGCAGCCGCTGCCGCGGCGAAACTCTACCCAGCGCTCGCGCGCGAGTTGGCGATAGCCGGCGCTGACGGTGTTCGGATGCAAGCGAAATCGCCGCGCCAGCTCGCGGGTGCTGGGCAGGCGCTGGCCTGCGGGAAGATCGTCGCTGAGGATGCCGAGAATAATCTGAGTGACGAGCTGCTAGCGCAGGGTGACAGCGCTTTGGTGCGCGAACCAGAGTTGCATGGGGCGTCATTTTAACTCTGGATGACTGGAAATCATCGCACCCGTAATCTTTTCGCATGAGCGGGGCGCGATGGACGGAACTGGCGGGGCCAGTGTGCGCTAAAGTCGAAGGAAATGGAATCTGGGGCCCATTCCTCTCGAACGCTGTCCGTGTCGTCTGTTGCGCCGTGGCTTGTGCTCGGCGTGGGATTTGCGGTGGTGGCGCTGATTTTGCCGCGCGGACATTCGCAGACTACCTTTGGCGATATTTTTTTGTGCTTGCTGCCGTTGCTGGCCAATGCGGCGCTGCTGGCGAATGCGGGGACGCCTTACCGGCGGACGAATTCATTTTGGATTTTGATGGCGGCGGGATGCGGGCTTTGGTTGGTGGGCTCGTTGATGTGGACGTACACCGAGCTGGTGCTGGGGCATTCTTCGGGCTACACCTACCTTGGAAATATTGCTTACTTTTTGCATCCGGTGCCGTTTATGGCGGCGCTGGCTTTGCAGCCACATGCGCGCGGGCTGCGCGAGACTTTGCGTTACGGAATTATCGATTTATCGCTGCTGGCTACTACCTGGATTTATGTTTATGCGTTTTCTACGCTGCCGTGGATTTACGTGGCGCCGAATCCGCAGCTTTATTTGATTCGCGGATGGCAGGCTTACATTGGCGAAAATATTGTTTACATCTGCGGCTTGCTTTTTCTGATTTTTCAGACGCGCAGTGCCTGGCGGAAAATTTATGGGAATCTGCTCGGGATCGCGGTGGTTCATACCGTCGGATTTTTGGTGATCGCTTGGGCATCGCTTTCCGGGTCCTATTCTTCCGGCAGCATTTACGATCTGGCTTACGTGGTGACGTTTCTTTGGCTGGGCATGCTGGGGATGATGGCGCGGCGGATGAAATTGGAGCCGGATCAAAATCCGGTGTGGGAGGAATTTGGGAGGCATTGGCCACAGTGGCTGGCGATTGCGGGAGTGTTGTTCATTCCGTTTCTGGCGGGATGGAGCATATTTTTGAGCCGTGCGCCTTCGGCGGTGCGGGAGTTTCGATTGATGCTTACGCTGGTGGCGTTGATGGTGGGGATGGGATTGGTATTTTTCCGGCAACAGCTCATTAATCAGGAACGGCAGCGCTTGGTGAAATCGCTGCAGAATTCGCTGGATAATTTGAAACGGTTGCAGAGCCAATTCGTGCAATCGGAGAAATTGGCATCGCTGGGGCAACTGGCTGCTGGAGCGGCGCATGAAATTAATAATCCGCTGACGGCGATTCTCGGTTATTCGGATTTGCTGGTGGATGAGGAATCCGCGGGGCCGCGGGCGCGTAGTTTGGCGGAGAAGATTCGCGATCAGGCGCGGCGCACTCGCGAGTTGGTGACGAATCTTTTGAGCTTTGCGCGGCAAGTGCCGGCGGAAAAGCAGCTGCTCGATCTGACTTCTACTTTGAATGGCGCGGTGCAGCTGCGGACGCTGGATCTGCGCAGCAAGAATATTCGTATCGACGTGCAGAATCGCGGAATATTGCCGGCGGTGCGCGGCGACCCGAATCAATTGCTGCAAGTTTTCTTTCAGATGATCAGCAATGCGGTGGACGCGATGGAAGCGACCGGCGGGGGTGTGCTTACGGTGCGCACGGAACGCGAGCGGGCGAATGTGGTGATCGAATTTTCGGATACGGGGCCGGGGCTTTCGGAGCCGGAGCGCGTTTTCGATCCTTTCTATACGACCAAGCCCGTGGGCAAAGGCTCGGGGTTGGGCCTGAGCATTTGCTACGGGATTATTCAGGAGCATGGCGGGACGATTACCGGATTCAATCGCGTCGATGGCGGCGCTACTTTCCGGATCGAATTGCCTGCCGTGCTGGCGCTGCTGCCGCAACTTGCGGCGGTGACTTCGACGCGGGTGGCGTCCTAAATTCGAGATAGGATTGCTACGCGTCTTCGAAAGCCGCTTGCCGGGCTGCCTTAGAAGTGCCCAGCGCTAAAGCGCATCGTTCGATGGCGGCTTTTTTCCGGAGCGCTAAAGCGCTCCTCCCCCTGCTGAAGCAAGGGGCTGCCACCGTGACGCCGCGGCTTCGCCGCGGTCAATGCGAAGTTCCTTCTACGAAAGTCCAAGCGAGATCAAATTCGGGGACTTCGGGCCGGCCGGCCGGGCAACCACGCTGATCGTTTCCGCTTGTGCTACATTTAGGCGCTCATGTCCGCGCCGGCTATCGCTACAGAAAATCTTACTCGCCGATTCGGCCAGCTTCTTGCCGTTGACCATGTGAATTTGAGCGTAGCGCCCGGGCAATTTTTTGGATTCCTGGGGCCGAACGGGGCTGGAAAATCCACGACAATTAAAATGCTGACCGGATTGCTTGCGCCGAGCGAAGGGCGGATGACAATTCTTGGAAGTGATTTGGTGGCGGATCCGGTGACGGTGAAGCGGCAGATTGGCGTGGTGCCGGAAGGGTTGGCGCTTTTTGGGCGGCTTACTGGATCGGAATATTTGAATTTTGTTGGGCGGATGTATGGGCTGGATCGGAAGACGGCGGCGCAGCGGGCGGCGGAGTTGCTGGATTTCATGCAGTTGAGCGACCGTCCGAAAGCGCTGGTGACCGATTACTCGCACGGGATGCAGAAGAAACTGGCGATGGCTGCGGCGGTGATTCACGGGCCGAAGATTTTGTTTCTGGATGAACCGTTCGAAGGCGTGGATGCGATTGCTTCGGGAACTTTGAAGGCGATGCTGCAGCGGATGATCGCGCACGGGGCTACGATTTTTTTGACTTCGCATGTGCTGGAGATTGTGGAGCGGCTTTGCAGCCACGTGGCGATCATTCATCAGGGCCGGCTGGTGGCGCAGGGCTCGATTGATGAATTGCGCAGCGGAGTGGAGGCGCGCGTGGCGAGCGTTGGCGCGGGCGACGGAGACGCCGCGGCGCGGCCGCACGAAAAACTTACGCTGGAGCAAATTTTCCTCGAAATTGTCGGAGGCGCGCGGCTTACCGGCCAGGAACTAACATGGCTGGCGTGAGTCCGCTGCCTTCCAGCGTCGCCGAACGGCCGCACGGCCCAAAAAACTACGATTTATTTTCCGCGGTGGCGGAGCTGCGCTGGCGGATGCTAGTGAATTCGCTGCGCACAGTGCGCGGGCGGCTGGAACTGGTGTCGCGAGTGATTGTGGGGCTTTCGGTGACGATGCTGGCAGTCGGCGGCGCCGCGCTGATGGCTCCGTTGGCTTATTTTGCGGTGAGCGAAAATCATCCGGAATATCTGGCCATCGCGCTGTGGCTGATTTTCGCGTTCTGGCAACTCTATCCGGTGTTGGGAGCGCTCGCGACGGTGCCTTTCGAATTCGCGACGCTGCTGCGATTTCCGATGACCTTCTCGACATTCTGGTGGCTGGCATTTTTTTACGGGCTGATCGAGCCGGTCTGCCTGGTGAGTATTTTGTGGCTGCTGGCGATGCTTGGCGGAATCGCTTACGCATACCCGGCATTACTGCCCGGGGCGGCGCTGGCGGTGATCGGATTCGTGCTGGCGAATTTGCTTCTTTCGCGAGCGGTCAGTCTTTGGCTGGAACGGTGGCTGGCGCAACGCAAGGCGCGGGAAATTCTGGGAGTGCTGTTTCTTTTCGTGATCATAGGCGTGCAATTCCTGACACCGCTGGCTAGACGCCTGGAAAAACATCCGGTCGGCGCGGCACATTCGATCACGTCGATCGAAAATGTTGCGCGATATCTTCCGCCGGGACTGGCGAGCTTTGCGATTCAACGGTTTGATCGTCACGACGCGCTGGAGGGGCTTTACGCCTGCGTGGGGCTCGGCGCCTACTGCCTGGTGTTCGGCACGCTGGTGAATCGCCGGTTGCGGGCGCAATTTCTTGGCGAAAATCTGAGCGAGGCAGCGGCTCCAGTCGTCGTGCGCGGCGAGGGAAGAGTGCGCGAGGGCTGGGACGTGCGCGGGCTTTCGGGTCCGATTGCGGCGATTTTTGAAAAAGAAACGCGGTATTTGTTGCGCAGCGGGCCGGTGCTTTTCATGTTCGTGATGCCGGTGGTGATTTTGGTGCTTTTTCGAGTGAGTCCGGCGAGGCCCGGCGCCGGCGGCGGATTTTTGGCGAGCGCGCCGGACTGGGAGTTTCCGGTGGCTTGCGCGTATTCGCTCTTGATGCTGACGAACATTGTGTACAACTCATTTGGCGCGGATGGCAGCGGGTTGCAATTTTTTTTGATCGCGCCGGTGCCGTTGCGGGATGTGCTGTTGGGGAAAAATATTTCGCACGCGGCGGTGCTGGCGCTTAATACGGTGATCGTTTTTGTGGCGACTAGTTTTCTTTACCGTCCGCCGCGGCCGGATGTTGTGTTTATTACGCTGACTGGATTGCTGTTTGCGTTTCCCTTGAATTTGGCGGCGGGAGATTTGATGTCGGTGTATTCGCCGAAGCGCTACGATCTGGCGGCGTTTGGGCGGCAGCGCGCGAGCGCGGCTACCGGTTTCGTGGGAATGTTGGTGCAGGCGTTGGTGATTGGAATTTCGTTTGTGGTGATTTTTGGAGCGTATCGGTTCGGGCGTGTTTGGTTGGCGGGCGTGGCGTTTCTTCCACTTGCTGCTGTGACTTTCCTCATCTACTGGATCATTTTGAACAGGAGCGCGCGGGCTGCTTTGGACCGGCGCGAAATTCTTGTTGCGGAAATCTGCCGGGCGTCCGCGGATGCTACTGGTGGCGGCCGGGCTTCCTGAATTTATTGGTGAAGGAGTTGGTGGAATGAAGCGAAAATCGCTGTTAGTGATTATTGCCGTCGGCACATTCGTGATGCTGGCTTGTGCGCTACGGGGACGGGCGCAATCCTCGACGGAGAATCGCGTTGGCGGGAATATGCTCTGGGACTTGCGCGAATTTTCTTACACGCCGGCAATTTCTGGATACGAGCAGGAACTTGGCGCGAGGATTGCGAAGGAGCTTTCGGCGTTTTCGCCGCAGGTTGACAACATCGGCGACATCACGATCACGATTGGGAGTGGCGCGCCGAACCGACTGATCGTTGCGGCGCTTGATGAACCTGGATTTGTGGTCAGCGACGTTACTGAAGATGGGTATTTGCGCGTGCAGCGGCTGCCGCAGAATGGGACTATTCCGCTTTTTGAAGATCTCTATGCGGCGCAGCCGGTGCGCGTGCGGACCGCGCAGGGCAAATGGATTGATGGCGTCGTAGCCGGACTTTCGGTGCACTTGCAGCCGGGAAGGGCGGAGACGCCGAAGATGAACGATATCGAAAATTTATATGTGGATATCGGCGCGGGTTCGGCGGAAGAGGTGCGGCGGGCTGGCGTGGATAATCTCTGCCCGGTCGGAATTAATCGCAGCGCGGCGAATGCGAACGGGCATTGGAACGCGGCTGGAATTGGCGATCGCTATGGGGCTGTCGCGGTGATCGAAGCGTTGCGCCAACTTGATCGGGCGAAGTTGAAAGGGACGCTTACCGTGGCTTTTGTTGTGCAGCAATGGACTGGCGCGCGTGGATTGCAACGAGTTCTCGACCGCGTGAAGCCCGATGAAATGGTCTACGTCGGGCGATTGACTGCTGGCGGCGTTGTTCCCGGCATGCAAACGGTGCGGCGGGCGCCGCGGCAGGAGATGGGTAGCGGCGTGTTAATTGGGCTCACGCAAGTTGGCGAAACCGTCGTCGATTTTCCCGCGGAGATCAAGCAGATTGCTGAGTTGAATAAGGTTCCAATCGTTGCGGATTTTTCTACTGGATTGCTGCCGCAATCTTATTTGCCGGCGGCAGCGCTGCCTGGCCGATGGGTGCACCTGGGAATTGCGACAGCATGGCCGTCGACGCCTGCGGAGATGATTGACGAAAAGGATCTCGAGCATCTTAGCGATTTGCTGGAGGCTTATGCCGGAGCGAAAGCGGATGGAGGAAGTGGTAGCGGTGAAACGGTTGACGTCGGATTTGGGAGGCCGCCCGGTCCTCAGAAAATGGAGGTGTTGCTGAAAGAGTTGGTTGAGACTTACGGCGTGAGCGGGCATGAAGGGGCGGTGCGGCAGCGAATTCAGCGACAACTTCCTGCCTGGGCTAAAACTGAAACGGACGAAGATGGGAATTTGATTTTGCATCTTGGCGCGGCGGCGAAGGGGCCGCGGATTTTGGTTGTGGCGCACATGGATGAAATTGGATTTGAAATTACCGGCATTGGGAAGGATGGGCATCTGGATGCGGCTTGGAAAGGCGGCGGGGACGTTAGCTTTTTTGCGGGGCATTCTGCGATCGTGCATTCGGATGGTGGGGCGAGTTATGCGGCGGTTGTTGAATTGCCGAATGCTTGGGATCAGGCCGGATTTCAGTGGCCGAAGGATCGCGATGCGGCGGTGCGTGTGGACGTGGGGGCGCGCAGTGCTGAGGAAGCGGCGAAGCTTGGCGTGAAGATCGGCGATTGGGTGACTATTCCGAAAGAATACCGGCCGCTGCTTGGCACGCGCGCTAACGGACGTAGCTTTGACGACCGGGTGGGCGATGCGGCGCTGGTTTCGGCGGTGTGGGCGCTGGGGCGTCCGCTGGAGAATCGCGATGTTACTTTTGTCTGGTCTACGCGCGAGGAAGTTGGGTTGAATGGGGCGGCGGGGGTGGCGAAACGGTTGGCTGCGGAGGGTCGGGCGCCGGATTTTGTTTTTGCGGTGGATACTTTTGTTAGTTCGGATTCGCCGCTGGAGTCGAAACGGTTCGCGGACGCGCCGATCGGTAAGGGATTTGTGATTCGGGCTGTGGATAATTCGAATATTGTTCCGACTGCGCTGGTGGAAAAAGTGAAGCAGCTTGCGGCGGCTAATAAAATTCCTGTGCAATTTGGGGCTACTGGCGGGGGAAATGATGGGTCGGCGTTTGTGAGGTATGGATCTGTGGATATTGCGCTGGGGTGGCCTTTGCGGTATTCGCATTCGCCGGGGGAAGTGATTGATGTGCGGGATGCGGATGCTTTGGCGAGGATAGTGGCGGTTATTGCTAGGTCTTGGTAATAAAAGTTGCGCGACGCTTTTACGACGGCAAAGGCTCAGGAAATTTCAAATTTCAGATTTGAAATTTCAGATGGAAGAGACGGCAAAGGCAAATGCAGATCCCTCACCCCTAAAGGGGATTCGGGATGACAGCGGTCCGCATCTTTTCGCAATTTTGCTGCGCTTGAATCGATCAGGCTCAGGGTAAACCGGCGCTACTTCGCTTCGTTACAATCGGGCGTTGCGGCGTTTGCTATAATCGCGGCCCGTGACTACGCCTGCTTTCAAAACTCCGCGGCACATTGTGATTGAAGGGCCCATTCGCGTGGGGAAATCTACCTTGGCTAAGGCTTTGGCGGAGAGCTTGCACGCGCGGCGGGTTTTTGATTGCGAGGACAATCCATTTCTTGCGGATTTTTATGCGGAGAAGGCTGGATCGGCTTTTAGTTCGCAGATGTATTTTTTGATCGAGCGGTTCCGGCGGTTGAATGAATTGCGTTTGGAGGAGAATGCGGCGCCGGTGGTTAGCGATTTTCTTTTTGAGAAGGATAAGATTTTCGCTTACATCAATCTGAATAACGAAGAGCTGAAACTTTACGAACGTTATTATGAGATTTTTGCGCCTTCGGTGCCGGCGCCTGATTTGGTGATTTATTTGCAGGCTAAGCCGGAGGTTTTGCTGAAGCGCGTTTCTAAACGGGGCGTGCCTGCGGAGAGTGATATTTCGCCGGAATACTTGGAGGCGGTTTCGCAGGCTTACGAGCATTTTTTCTTTCGTTATTCGGCTTCGAATCTGTTGGTGGTGGATACTTCGGAGATTGATTTTGTGGAACGGAATCAGGATTTGCAGGAATTGTTGCAGCGGGTGCGTTTGCCGGTGAAGGGGACGCAGTATTTTCTGCCTTTGGGGCCTACCTAAGCTCGTCCGATTCCAGATTTATCGCAGGCCGTGCAGGTTTTTTCGCTGAGGGAGTTGGAGATTCCGCAGTAGCGAATGAACCGGTGTGAGTCTTCGAAAAACAAAACCTCAGCGGCTAAAGCCAAATGTGATCGGTGGGATTTACGGCATGACTGAAGTCATGCTCTGACAAAACGATCGGTGGTCGCGTGGGGATTGAGACGGTCGTTTGCGCCGGGCGTTACGGCGGCGGGCGCAGCAAGCGGCGCCCCTACGACCGGAAACGGCAAAAGCGAAAACCCACAGCCACACCGGGCCGGTCGTAAACCCCGGCCCCTACGAATGCAGATCCCTCACCCCTAAAGGGGATTCGGGATGACAGCGGGCCGGGCAATTTGTTTTGGTTATGCTTCGTAGCCTGGCGGCTGCCTAAAGCCGCCGATTTCTTGGGCTAGTAATTCTGCGAATTTTATTGGGGTGTCGTCCTCCCAGAACGGACCTGTGATTTGGATTCCTACTGGCAGGCCTTCCGGGGTTTCGCCGATTGGGGCTGCTGTGGCGGGGCAGCCGGTTAGCGTGGCGGGGGCGATCCAGTTGAGCATATCCATATAGTGGCGCGGGCCGGCGGTCGTGGCGATGGTGCGTTGATCTTGCGGATCGCTGTGATCGTGTGGGAATGCTGGGGTGAATGCTACTGGCGAGAGGAAGACATCGACATCATTGAAATAATTTTGCCATTGGGCGCGGAAGGCTAGGCGATTTAGATTTTGGCGTTGCCATTGGGCGAACGGCGACCATGCCGGGATGAGTCCCTGCGTTCGGGGCGCTCTCGTAGGATTTGCGTTGGGCTTCTTGCTGCGAGGGAATGGCTACGCTGTAGAGGAATGCGAAGAGATGGAATTTGTAGCAATCGAGCAACGCTTGGATATTTTGGCCTGCGGGCCAGCCGGGTTTTAGTTGGGCGCCGGCGCGATCTAGAGTTGCGATGGTTTTTTCTAGGAGGGTTTTCATTTCTGGCGTGGGCGGGGCGATGGGATCGTCGATTACGTAGCCTACGCGGAAATTTTTTAGGGTGGTGGCGCGCGGGGCGGGGAGTTCCCACTTCCAGGCTTTGGCGTCGTAATTCGTGGGGCCGCCGAGAATTTTTAGGGCGGCGTGAAGATCGGCGGCGCTCCGTGCGATGGGGCCTGCTACGGCGAGGAGCGTGTCGAAGCCGGGATTATCGCGGACGCCGCCGGGAAGCTGGCCTTGCGTGCTGACTAGATTGAGAGTGGGCTTGTGGCCGAAGAGTCCGCAGAAATGCGATGGAACGCGAATCGAGCCGCCGATATCGCTGCCTACGCTGAGGTAGCCTAGGCCCGCGGCGAGCGCGGCTGCGCTGCCGCCTGAGGATCCTCCCGGAGTGCGTTTCAAATCCCAGGGATTATTTGTGGTGCCGTAGATGGAATTGTAGGTCTGCCAATCGCCGAGGCCGACGGGAACATTTGTGGCGCCGAGAAGAATTGCGCCGGCATTGCCGCAGGCGGGTCAGTGCTTCGCAGTCGGCGGGGGATTTCGAATCCTTGAAAAATGGAATGCCCCAGGTGTCGGGATGGCCGGCGACTGCGAAACTTTCCTTGATATTGATCGGGACGCCGTGGAAGACGCCTAGAGATTTGCCGCTGGCTTGGGCTTCGTCGGCTTTTTTTGCTTGGGCCAGGGCGTCTTCGCGGAGTTGGTAGACGAAGGCGTTGAGTTGGGGATTGTAGCGATCGATGCGGGCGAAGGCGCGTTGGGTGAGTTCTAGGGAGGAGACTTGTTTTCTTGCGGATGGCTTCGGCGGCTTCTAGGGCGCTGGCGAAATCTAGATCTTGCGATGGTGCGGGAGTTGCGGGGATTGGTTGCGACATTGGATCGGTGCCTTTTGGTGCTGGATTTATGGCGGCTGCAATTTTATTTGGGAATTGCGGCGGCGGCTATGGTTGCGGCGGCTTGAGTTAGGAAATCGCGTCGGTTCATCGGGAAAATCCTAAATCGTGAATTGGGGGAGTGCAAGCCTTGGCCGGCGACAAAAGATGCTGGGCTTAAGCCCACCGCTACGAAGACCTCGGCTCCCCTTGACGATTGACAGGAGATTATAAGACACTTGTCAACGATTTAGGGGTGCGGATGTCTCGGGGAGGATTTTTTGGGGAAGCCTACGGATTTGGTGCAGGGGACGGTGGACCTTTTGATTTTGAAGACGGTGGCGCTGGGGCCGGCGCATGGTTGGGCGATTGCGCAGCGGATCCGGCAGGTGTCGAAGAATGTGCTGCAGGTGAATCAGGGGGCGCTTTATCCGGCGCTGCACCGTTTGGAGCAGCAGGGGTGGATTCGGGCGGAGTGGGGCGAATCGGAAAATAATCGGCGGGCGAAATTTTATTCGCTGACGCGGGCGGGGCGGAAATATTTGCAGCAGGAAGAGGCGAATTGGGAGAGGTTGTCGGCGGCGATTGGATTGGTTTTGAAGACCACCTGAGTGGGGGACGGCGATGCGCTTTTGGGGAAACGATTGAGATTGAGACAGAAGAATCAGAAATTTAAAATTTCAGATTTGAAATTTCAGATCGATGAAAAAGCAAATGACGATGCAAATGCGGATCTCACCCTGAAGGGGATTCGGGATGACAGCCGTGGCGCGTTTTTCGGCGGGCGGGAGGTGAACCCCCGCCCCTACTGGCGATGCGGAGGTTGCGATGAGGACGATTGATCGGCTCAAGTTGCGGGTGCGATCGCTATTTCGGCGGACGGATGTGGAGACGGAATTGAGCGAGGAATTGCGATTTCATGTGCAGCGGCAGACGGACGTGAATATTGCGGCGGGGATGACGCCGGTGGAAGCGCGGCGTGCGGCGTTGGTGGAATTTGGCGGCGTGTCGCGGCTGACCGAAGAATGCCGGGACGAGCGGCGCGTGAATTGGATTCAGGATTTGGGGCAGGACATTGGCTACGGGCTTGCGCCTGTTGCGAAAGAATCCGGGATTTACGGCGGTGGCGATTTTGACATTGGCGCTCGGAATCGGCGCGAATACTGCAATTTTTACGGTGATCAATAAAGTTTTGCTCGAGCCGCTTGCTTATCCGGAGCCGGACCGGCTGGTGCAGCTTGAATTGACTTCGCCGCGCGGGAACGGAGTGGCGACTTCGATTCCGAAATTCAATGTGTGGCGCGCGCAGACGCAGGTTTTCGAATCGGTGACGGCTTACGATTCCGGCGGACCGGGCATGAATTTGACGGGCGGCGACCGGCCGGAGCAACTGCGCGGCATGCACGCATCGGCGGATTATTTCCGGGTGTTTCGCGCGCCGATGGAATTGGGCCGCGCATATACGGCGGAAGAGGACCGGCCGGGCGGACCGAAGTTGGTGGTGCTTTCGAATGGATTGTGGCGCAGCCGGTTTGGCGCGGACCCGAATATTGCGGGCAAGACGATCGAGCTTGGCGGCCAGCCTTACACCATCACCGGAGTGCTGGGCGCGGCGTATCGCGCGGATCCGCCGGCGGACATTTACATTCCGCTGCAGGCCGATCCGGACAGCAGCGATCAGGCGCACTATTTGCTTTCGGTGGCGCGGTTGAAACCGGGAGTGACTCTCGGGATGGCTAAAGCGGCGATGGGGCTCGCGGCGGAACAGTTCAAGCAGAAGTTTCCTGGCGCTGCGGGGCCGAAGGAAAGTTTTACGGCCTGTGCCGTTGCGCGATGCGGTGATCGGCAACATGCGCGTGTCACTGTTCATCCTTCTGGGAGCGGTGAGCTTCGTTTTGTTGATTGCGTGCGCGAATGTGGCGAATTTGTTGCTGGCGCGCGCGACGATCCGGCGGCGCGAGATTGCGATTCGTACGGCGCTTGGAGCGGGTCGCCGGCGGATTATTTTCCAATTGCTCACGGAAAGCGTTTTGTTGTCGTTGGCCGGCGGGGCGCTGGGATTGGTGATCGGTTACTTCGGCGTGCACGCGTTGCTGGCCATGAATCCGGGAGATATTCCGCGAATTGGCGAGCACGGGGCTGCGGTGACGATGGATTGGCGGGTGCTGGGGTTCACGCTGTTGATTTCGATGCTTACCGGGGTGATTTTCGGATTGATTCCGGCGCTTAGCGCGTCGCGATCCGATTTGACGCTGACTTTGCGCGAGAGTGGGGCGCGCACCGGCGGCGGGTTGCGGCAAAGCAAGGCGCGCGCGGCGTTGGTGATTACGGAAATGGCGCTGGCGCTGATTTTGTTGGCGGGCGCGGCGCTTTTGATTCGCACGTTTGCGGCGCTGCGCAGCGTTGACCCGGGATTCAGTACGCACAATGTTTTGACTATGGATATGTCGTTGACCGGGCCGCAGTTTGAGAAGACTGCGGGAGTGGCGCAGTTGACGGAGAATGCGCGGCGGCGCGTGGAGAGTTTGCCGGGTGTGGCGTCGATCGGAAATACATGCTGCTTGCCGCTTGAGGGTGGATTTGGGCTGCCGTTTACGATTGAAGGGCGGGCGCTTACCGATGGCCCTTATCACGGCGGAGCGGGATATCGAACGGTCTCTCCGGGATATTTCGAGGCATTTCAAATTCCGCTGCGGCATGGACGCATGTTCACCGTTCAAGATGATGGCGGGGCTGCTGGAGTGGTGCTGATCAGCGAGACGATGGCCAAACAATTTTGGCCCAAGGGTGACGCGCTCGGCGCGCGCATCACCATCGGCAAAGGAGTCGGTCCGGAATTCGCGGAGCCTGCGCGGCAGATTATTGGAATTGTCGGCGACGTGAGGAACAACGGGCTCGACTCGGATCCCGATCCGGTGATGTACATCCCGGTGGCGCAAGTGCCGGATGGGGTGACGGCGTTGAATGCGCGCATCACTCCGATTACTTGGGTGATTCGCACGAAAGTTGCGCCGTTTTCTTTGAGTGCGGATATTCAGCGGGAATTGCGCGAGGCTAGCGGCGGGTTGCCGGTGGCGCATATTCGTTCGATGGATCAGGTGCAGGGAGAATCTACGGCGCGCAGTGATTTTAATATGACGCTGCTTACGATTTTTGCCGGAGTGGCGCTTTTGCTGGCGGCGATTGGAATTTATGGATTGATGGCTTACTCGGTGCAGCAGCGGACGCAGGAAATTGGGATTCGCATTGCGCTTGGGGCTAGTCCGCGGCATGTGCGGAGGATGGTGGTGATCGATGGCATGCGGTTGGCGGCGATTGGGGTCGTGCTTGGAGTGGCCGCGGCGCTCGGACTGGCGCGCTACATGACTTCGCTGATTTTTGGGGTGAAGCCGCATGATCCGGTGGTGTTTGTTTCTGTGGTGGTGGTTTTGAGTGTAGTCGCTTGGGTGGCTACGTTTGTGCCGGCGTTGCGGGCTTCGCGCGTGGATCCGATTGTTTCGTTGCGATACGAATAGTTTCGGCGGGTACGGAAAAATCCGGATCGGTGTCACCGAAGGTTGATGGGCCGCGTTTTCTTGCGATTTACACGGGCGGGCGCGTCGCTTTCTTTGCAATCGCAGCGACGATTGACCGAGCGCCCCTACGCGGAAGAGGCAAAAGCGAAAACCCAAAGCTACACCGGGCCGGTCGTAAACCCCGGCCCCTACGACGGCGTTGTTTGGAGGAGTGGCATGCGGTGGATTGATCGATTGCGGTTGCGGGTGCGATCGCTTTTCCGGCGGGCCGACGTGGATTCGGAATTGAGCGCGGAGTTGCAGTTTCATTTGCAGAGGGAGATTGAGGCGAAGGTTGCCGCTGGCATGAATCCGGCTGAGGCGCGGCGGGCGGCGCTGGTGGAATTTGGCGGAGTGGCACGATTGACGGAGGAGTGCCGGGACGAGCGGCGCGTGAATTGGATTCAGGATTTGGGGCAGGACATTGGTTATGGGTTGCGCATGTTGCGGAAGAATCCTGGATTTACTGCCGTGGCGATTCTTACGTTGGCGCTGGGCATCGGGGCGAATACTGCGATTTTCAGCGTGTTGGATGCGGTGATTTTGCGTCCCTTGCCTTATCCGGCGGCGGACCGGTTGGTTTTGATTTGGACGGATTTGAGTGGGGCGCCGCGGGCGCCGTTTTCCGGGCCGGATATGAACGACGTGCGTGTGCGCTCGCGATTGCTGCAGGACGTCGGCGGAATCTGGGTGGGACGCGCGGCGCTGATTGGAACTGGCGAGCCCGAGCAAATCAAGTTGGGATTTGTTACCGGCAATTTTTTGAGTCTGGTCGGAGTTCCGCCTGCGAAGGGGCGGCTGTTCACGGCGCGCGATCAAGTTAATGGGGCCGCGCCGGTGCTGATTTTGAGCGATGGATTGTGGAACGGCGATTTGGGGGGAATCCTGAAATTGTGGGGCAGGCGGTGAAGCTGGACGGGGGCATGGCGACGGTGGTCGGGGTGATGCCGGAAAATTTCCGGGTACTGTATCCGCCGGATTTGGGCGTGCCGGTGGATGTGCAGGCGTGGATGCCGTTTGGGCGCGACGTGGCGCAGGATCCGCGCGACTTGAATTTCTTGCGCGTGCTGGGGAGATTGCAGCCGGGGGCTTCGATTGCGGCGGCGCGCGAGGAGGTGCATTCGATCGCTCGGCAATTGCGCAAGGAGTACGTGGCGGATTCGAAGCAGGGCGAAGATTTTGGCGTCGTGCCGCTGCAGAGCGAGACTACGCGGGAAATCCGGCCGGCGCTGTTGGCGTTGTTCGGCGGAGTTGGGTTGGTGTTGCTGATTGCTTGCGCGAATGTTGCGAATTTATTGATGTCGCGGGCGGGGTCGCGGCGGCGCGAGGTGGCTTTGCGGGCGGCGTTGGGGGCTACCGGCGGGAGATTGTTCCGGCAGTTGTTAACGGAGAGTTTGCTGCTTTCGTTTTTTGGCGGGGGGTTGGGAATTTTGGTGGGTTGGTGGTGGACGGTTGGATTGCTGGCTTTGCGGCCGAAGTCGCTGGCACTGGTGGAATCGGCGGGGTTGAATTTTACCGTGCTCGGTTACGCGTTTGCGATTTCCTTGGCTGCGGGGATTTTATTTGGGTTGGCGCCTGCTGCGGAAGCATCGCGAATTAGTTTGATGGAGACGCTGAAATCCGCGGGGCACGGGGCGGGTTTCGGGCGCAACCGGTTGCGCTCGCTTTTGGTGGCTAGCGAAGTGGCGCTGGGATTTGTGCTGCTGTTTGGATCGGGATTGATGATTCGCACTTTTTTGCGATTGATTGGCGTGAATCCGGGATTTAGCGGCGGGCATGTGCTGACGTTTCAGATTGCGCCGGGATTCAAGCGTTATCCGAGCGACGCTTCGCACGCGCAATTTTTCGAGCAATTGCGGAAAAATATTGCGGGGCTACCTGGCGTGGACGCGGTAGGAGCGGCGAGCCATCTGCCGTTTGATGATTATCCGAATTGGTATAGCTATTACTGGCCGGAGGGGGCGCCGATGGAGGCGCAGCAGAGCGTGATGGCAGATCACCGTGCGACTACGCCGGGATTTTTTGCGGCGATGGGGATTCCGTTTGTTGCGGGGCGGGATTTTAGCGATGCGGATGATGCGTCGCGGCGGCGCGTGGCGGTGGTGGATGATTTGCTTGCGGCGCGTACTTGGCCGGGCGAGAGTGCGCTCGGGAAAAAACTTTTTGTGGAGACGATCAAGGATGGGGATTTCGCGCCGGGTGAGGCGGAAGTGATTGGAGTGGTGAAGCATGTGCGGTATGCGCGCTTGGTGGAAGAGGGGCGGCCGCAGATTTACGTGGCGTATGCGCAGAATGCGCGGGAGCAGCTTGCATTTGCGGTGCGCACGGATGCGGAGCCGGCTTCGTTGGTGGGGGTGATTCGGGCGGAATTGGACAAAATGGATAAGGATGTTCCGATGTCGAAGGTGCGCGTGATGGATGAGTATTTGCGCGATGCGCGTGCGGCTACACGATTCGCTACTTTGCTTGCTGGGGCGCTGGCGGGGCTGGTTTTGGCGCTGGCCGCGATTGGGATTTATGGAGTGACTGCTTATTCGGTGGGGCAGCGGCGGAGTGAAATTGGAATTCGTATGGCTATGGGGGCGCAGCGGGCGGATATTTTGAAATTGGTGATTGGTGAGGGGATGGCTTGGATTTTCGGCGGGCTGGTGCTAGGGGCTGTGCTTTCGGCGTTGCTTGTGCCGGGGTTGTCGAGTTTGTTGTTTGGGGTGCGGCCGATGGATGCGGTTACTTTTGCGGTTGTGGCGATTTTTCTTGCCGTTGTGGGGATGTTGGCTTGTTACATTCCGGCGCGGCGGGCGTTGCGGACGGATCCGATTGTTGTGCTGCGGTACGAATGAATCGTAATCGTGGCGACGCCGCTGAGTTAGGCGATGGCCAACTCGAGACCGTTTCCGGCATCTCGCGAGGCTGCATATTCAATATGCAATACGCGACGCGGAATCTTCGATTGCGATTTTGGCGAAGAGTGAACGATGAGCGGCCTCATGGCTAAAACTCCGCCTTCGGGAACTTCACAATCGACTGGGTCGATTTGCGCGGCGAGTTCGTGAATGGCGTCGTCACTGAGAACGCCGCGATTGTGCGTCCCGGGCAGAACACGGAGAGAGCCGTTCTCAATCGTTGACGCGTCGAGGTGAACGCGCAATGCGAGCACTCGAGACAATGCGTCGGCCGGTGCATGAGCATAGATCAAGCCCTCTTTGACGGACCAGGGTCCCCAGCCTTCCGTTTCGCGGCGCTCGCTGAGCGGTAACGCGGTGTCCTGGTGCCAGACGACGAGCCAATTTGCATCCGGGGATTTGTCGAAGAGCGTAGCGCGAAACGGAATAGCGATGTCGCCGAGAATTATTTTTGCGATGGCGAGGAGTTGAGCGCTCTGGGCGAATGCGGCGATCGAGGTATCTTTCATCGCGTGGCGAATTCCGGCGCGGGAACGGTGCAGATCTGTTCGCTGGAGACGCTCGAGCAGGCTCGCGGTCTGAGCACTTAGCGAGACCTCGGGGATTATTGAATATCCGTGCCGCTCGATTTCGTCGCGCCAGTTCAACGGCCGGCTCCCGAGGTTCTTGAGTGTTCAACTCCAAAGTAACTCACCTTCGGAGAATCAAAAAGGAGGAGAAACTCATGGGGCTTGACGTGCGCGGAATGACGCCCTTGTTGGGTGTGTTTGATATGCCTGCGGCGCTGCATTTTTATCGGGATTTGCTGGGATTTGAGCTCGTGGCTCGTTCGGGGCCTGGGGATGATTGCGGATGGTGCTGGCTGCGCTTTGGTGGTGTCGACTTGATGTTGAACACGCTGTATGACCACGGGAAGCGGCCTGCAGCGGTGGATCCGCAGCGAGTCAAGAACCATCGCGACACCGCTCTGTACTTCGGGACGCCGGATGTCGATGCGACTTATCGATACTTGCGCGAAAAAGGAATCGAGGCGGAGGAGCCATTCGATCAGAACTATGGAATGCGGCAGTGTTATGTGCTGGATCCGGATGGGTATCAGCTTTGCTTTCAGTGGAAGATTTGATTTTGTGGGCGGCGGAAATGGCGGTTCCGTAGCGCCGGCAGCTTGCCGGCGTTTTTGACTTTTTGCGGCTATGGCGAAATGGTTGGCAATGCCGCGAGATCGGCGATAAAAAATGAATACTTCGCAGCATCTTCGGGAGTTTCTTTATCGCGGCGATTTCGTCGCCCCGCACAAAAACGCCGGCTGGCAGCCTGCGCTACGCGAGTGCGGGGCCGAAAAGCGGGAGGGTCTGTTGGACGCTTTGGTTCGGGGCGATTAACTTGTAAGACCCTCCCTACTGGGTGTGCTAGACTACTTTGGCAAGAGCAGCTGGATTTGCTCCTGCCATCTTTCCTCGATAAGGAAATTCCATGTCTGGACATTCTAAGTGGGCCACTATCAAGCACAAGAAGGCTGCTACCGACGCCAAGCGTGGGAAAGCCTTCACGAAAGTGATTCGTGAATTGACGATTGCGGCGCGCGTGGGTGGCGCCGATCCAGACTCGAATCCGCGGCTGCGCACGGCGATTCTCTCGGCGAAGGCTGAGAATATGCCCAATGACAATATTGAACGGGCGGTGCTTCGCGGCACTGGTCAGCTTGAGGGCGAGCTTCTTGAAGAAGCTATGTTCGAAGGTTATGGGCCCGGCGGCGTGGGGATGCTGGTGGCGGTGGTGACGAATAATCGCAATCGTACCGTGGGCGAATTGCGGCATTTGATGTCGAAGAACGGCGGAAACATGGCGGAATCGGGCGCTGTGGGCTGGATGTTTGCTCGCAAGGGCGACATCATGGTGGCGAAAGAAGCTGCGGACGAAGATAAGATGCTGGGAATTGTGTTGGATGCCGGGGCGGAGGATTTGCGCGACGACGGCTCGGCTTGGGAAGTGACTACGCCGCCTGAGGCGCTCGATAAAGTGCGTGCCGCTCTCACCACTGCGGGAATCACGCCTACCTCTGCGGAAGTTTCTTGGGTGCCGCAGAATTATGTGAAGCTCGTGGGGCAGCAGGCGCAGCAGATGATTCGGTTGATTGAGGCGCTTGAGGAATTGGACGACGTGCAGCATGTTTACGCTAACTTCGATGTGGATGAGTCGGAGATTCAGGCTGCCGTGGCTAGTTAGATTCGATCGGGTTTGATGGGTGAAGATGCCGGGCTAAAGCCCGCCGCTACGTTTCTGTTGCCGCAATCGTGGCAACTTCTTTAAAAATCGCTGGTGTGGGCGCAATTTACGCACGTAAACTTGTGCTCGTCGTGATTCCTTCTGATGGCATCGGCGTGATCCGAAAAATTTGTGTGCTGGGCGTGGACCCCGCGGTGGCGGGGGCTACCGGCTACGGCGTGATTGAATTGGAACGCGGCGTGGCGCGGATGCTGCGTTATGGAGCGCTGAAAATGCCGGCGCGGGTGACTTATACGGCGCGGCTTTGCGAAATTCACCGCTTGATCGCGTCGCTCGTGCAGGAATTTTCGCCGGACGCCGTGGCGGTGGAATCGGTTTTTACGGCGCTGAATATGAATACGGCGCTGAAATTGGCTGAGGTGCGCGGGGTGGTGTTGCTCGCGGCGGCGCTGGCGGGAGTGCCTTCGCGGAGTTATTCGCCGCGGGAAGTGAAATCGCGAATCGCGGGGTATGGTGCGGCATCGAAACAGCAGATGCAGCAGATGATTGGCAAGCAATTGGGAATGCGCGAGACGCCGGAGCCGGAAGATGCGGCGGATGCTTTGGCGGTGGCATTGTGCCATGCGCATGCGGCGGTGGCTGAGGCGCGCGTGGCAGAGGCGACGGCGGGCGGGCGTGGGGCGGCGATCGCTGTTGCGGCGGCGGCTTCGGGCTCAACTTTACGATCGCGCAGCCAAACGCGGGCGGCGCGCATCGTATCCGTTCGATGAATTCTTCAGGTTCCCAAATTCGATTCTTCTTCCGATACCGGATTCTGTCTGCGGCGGCTGCGATTTTATTTGCCGCGCTCGTGTCTTCGGCCGCGGGCGATACGGCTACCGTTACTTTTCGCAAAGTGTTCAAGCAGAGTTTCCCGGAATTTATGGAAATCAAGGTGAACGAGAACGGCCAGGCGACCTACGACATTCGCCAACTTGATGAACAAGCGAATCCGCAGCCGTTCGCGGTGAGCCGGCCGTTGGTTGAGAAAATATTCCAGCTTGCGGCGCAACTGCGTCACTTTGAGGGGCCGAACCTCGATATCCACCGCAAGATCGCCAATCTGGGAGAGAAAACTTTCCGGTACGAAAAAGGCAGCGAAGTGCACGAGACCACTTTTAATTACACTCTCGATGCCACCGCCGGGCAATTGCTCGATTTGTTCGAAGGATTGGGACGCGAGCAGATTGATTTGACGAATTTGGAGCGGGCGATGCGTTACGACCGGCTGGGAGTGAATGATGCGGTGGTGCGGTTGGAGACGGATTACAACAATAAATTGATTCCGGAGCCGGAGCGGTTGTTGGCGTCGTTGGATCAATTGGCCGCCGATGAGAAGTATCTCGATATTGCCCGCCAGAAAGCCCGCACTTTAGCCGGCCGCATTCGAAACCCGCGATAGCAGTGATTTCGTAGCGTCGCGCTTTAGCGTGGCATCCTTTGTCCGCTCAACTACCTTGCCAACCGTAAGCCCACCGTTATGAAGTGGCATTTTCTTGCGGCTTACTCGGATGCTGCCCTGAAGGGCACCGCTACGAAACCAGTGCTCCTGCGTAGCCTACCGTCCAATCGTAATCGCCGCTTACTTCGGCTGAGGTGGCATAGGCTACGATTTCGGCTTGTTTCGCGCCTAACGCGCGCATGGCGGTCAGCATCACTACTGCTGGGCCGTAGCCGCACATGGAGATTTCCTTTGCGCGGATTACTTCGTGCAGTCCTTTGGGATCTACGGCCGCGATTTTATCTAGGGCGAAGCGGTCTTTTACGCGGGTGATGGCGTCGCTTTCGTAGTGATTCATGTCGGAGCTGGTGAGGATTAGGAACGGTTCTTTCTGCGCAGCGTGGACTTTGGCGATGGCGCGGCCGAGTTGATCGAAGAGATCGAAGCGCTCGATGCCCAGCGCGATGGGCACGAAGCGGAAATCGCCAACTAGCCGCTGGAGAAACGGTAGCTGCACTTCGAGCGCGTGCTCGGTCTCGTGCGCAACCGCATCTTCGCGCAACAGAGGAAACGCAGCTTTCAATTCGGCGGCCAGCTCAGAATCAATTTGCGCATCGCCTAGCGGCGTGCGCCAGGGACGATCGGAAAGTATGGCCAGCGATTCGCCGTGAGGAAAATGCCGCGGGCCGAGCATCAGTATGCGCGGCGGAATTTCAAGCGCGCGATAGATTTTTCCGGCGACCCCGCCCGAATACATATATCCCGCATGTGGAACGAGACAGGCGCGCGCTTTTAGTTTTGCGCCGGGGCCGTCCGTATATTTATCGATGTCGCGGCGAAGCTCATCCGGATCGGCGGGATAGAAACGGCCGGCAACAGCGGGAGGGCGCGGCTTGGTCATGACAATGAATTTTACGAGGGAGCGGCGCGAGCGTGCAAAAGATTTGCTGGGGAGAACAGTGCGAGGGATTACGGCTTAGTTGTTCTGGTTCGGCTTGCCGCGGATCGCCAGAGCCTCGTCTTTGCCCTTCTCATGCTGAATCGAGATTACGTCGCCGCGCTGATAGCCGCCCTCGGCGCGTAATTTCTCCATCGCTTCAGTCATCTTTTTGCTGAATGTGAAAGTGTGGACCATCATAGGATGATCGGCTTCGCGCACCACCATTGAATCGTGATTCACATGGATGACTTGCGCTTTCATCCAGATCGGCTTGGTTTTTAGCGGCTTCGATGCGACGGTGCCGGCGGGATCCATTTGCGCGTGCGCGGCGGGTGCCGAAGCGATCAGGCCGGCAAGAAAAACAAAAGCCGCGGCGGCGAATCGGAGCAACGCGATGCGGGGAGAGCGCATGCGGCTATTCGTCCAACGAAATTTTCAACGACTTCAGGAACTTGATGTCCTGCGCGGTGATTTCGAAGCGCGTCTCGTCGTCATCATCGTCTTCGCGGAGAATTTCATCGTCCACGCGGATGCGGAGCGATTCGAGAAATTGGCGGTCCTGAATGGTCATGCGCGCGCTATCGGAATCGCGCCGGGCGAGGCCGATAGTGGCGTCGAGCTTCAGGATAATGTCGTAGCCCGCCGAGCGCACGCCGGAAATGGCCTCGGTGATGCGGTCGGATTCCGAGACGGTGTCATTGATGGCGTGGCCCAATTCGCGAAGCAGATTTTTTAGCCGATCGTCGAGCTGCAAGTGGTCACCTCCAACGGCGAGTGACTTCTAGGCTGATTCTATGGCGATGCGGGGCGGCGCACAAGTGGGGAATAACGTAGTTTCGCGGAGAAAGTACCTGCCCTGCGGTGCAGGCACGCGCCAGCACTGATGGTAGTACTTGGACTCGCTAAGTAGCGCCGGCGTCTCTGCCGGCATCTTACGAGCCGAAAAGTCCGCGAATGCGCAAACGTTCGACGGACGATGACGCGCGCAAAGGCATTGAATCGGTTACGGTAGTCCGGGCGTGATTTTGGGTAGTGGCGAATGTGTGCTCGTAAGATGCCGGCAGGGACGCCGGCGCTACTTGAGGCAATTCGCGATAAGATGGCGACATGGGTTTGGACTGGATTTCGGCGGCTTGGAAAGCGGCGGGCGTGGTGTTGCGGGCCTGGTGGCGCGTGGCGCGGCAGCTTTTCCATGAAATGACCGGGGCGTTATTCGCGCTGTTTGCGGTTTCCGGCGTGCTGGCGGCTTGGCGGCAGTGGACGCATGCGCGAATTCCCTGGCTGCTGGGCTTGACCGTTTTCTATTCGCTGATGATGGCCGTTTTTGCGGTTACTTCCTTCCGTAGTTCGCGGCGCGTTCGCTGATGGCTGACGATTCCAAGAAGCCTGCGCTGACTGAAGATCAAAAATTGAAAGAGAAGAAAGCTGCGACGACATCCGGGCTGCCTATGCCGGTGCTTTCGACCAGTGAAGATCTCGGCGATTGGAATTTCGAGCGCGAACTTGGATTTCCGGGCGAATTTCCGTTCACGCGCGGCGTTTATCCCACGATGTATCGCGGGCGGCTGTGGACCATGCGGCAATACGCCGGCTTCGGCACCGCGGCGGAATCGAACGGGCGCTATCGCTATCTGCTCGAGCGCGGGCAGAACGGGCTTTCGGTGGCCTTCGATTTGCCGACGCAGATGGGTATGGATTCCGATCATCCGTTGGCGCTCGGCGAAGTTGGAAAAGTGGGCGTGGCCATCGATTCGCTCGACGATATGCAGACGCTCTTCGGCGGAATTCCACTCGATCGCGTTTCGACTTCGATGACGATTAATTCCACCGCGGCAATTTTGCTGGCGCTCTACGTGGCGGTGGCGAAGCAGCAAGGCGCGAATTTGCGGCGGCTTTCGGGAACGGTGCAGAACGATATTTTGAAGGAATACATCGCGCGGGGAACTTACATTTATCCGCTGCGGCCGGCGATGCGCATCGTGACGGACATTTTCGCGTGGAGCCGCCAGGAAATTCCCAATTGGAATCCGATTTCGATTTCGGGGTATCACATTCGCGAGGCGGGCTCGACGGACGTGCAAGAAGTGGCGTTCACTTTGGCGGACGGAATCGCTTATGTGGAAGCGGCGCTGGCGGCAGGATTGGCGGTGGATGATTTCGCGCCACAGCTTTCGTTTTTCTTCAATGCGCACAATGAATTTCTGGCGCAAGTGGCGAAATTCCGGGCGGCGCGACGGCTGTGGGCGCGCTTGATGAAAGAAAGATTCGGCGCGAAGGATCCGCGCTCGATGATGCTGCGATTTCATGCGCAAACGGCGGGTTCGTCGCTCACGGCGCAGCAGCCGGAAAACAATATCGTGCGCGTGGCGATTCAAGCGTTGAGCGCGGTATTGGGCGGCTGTCAATCGCTGCACGCGAATGGACTCGATGAAGCGCTGGCGCTGCCGACCGAAGAGGCCGCGGTGCTGGCGCTGCGCACGCAGCAAATCATCGCGCACGAAAGCGGCGTGACGAATACGGCCGATCCTTTTGCAGGATCCTATGCGATCGAATCGCTCACCAATGAAATCGAAGACGGCGCGCGAGCTTATATCGCAAAGATTGATGCGCTCGGGGGCCTGTTTCGAGCGATTGAGACGGGGTTCGTGCAGCAAGAGATTCAGAAGGCGGCTTACGATTATCAAAAGGCGGTCGAGAGCGGTGAGCAGGTTGTGGTCGGCGTGAATCGCTTCACTGCCAAAGAGAATAAGTCTCTGCCTACGCTGCAAATTAATCCGGCCATCGAGCAGGAACAAGTGGCGCGCGTGAAGGCGGTGCGGGCGCGCCGCGATAATGCCAAAACGAATGCAGCGCTCGCCGAAGTCGAGTGCCGCGCTCGCGAATCCGCGAATCTCATGCCCGCGATCCTTACCGCCGTCGAGGCGTACGCGACGGTCGGCGAAATTTCAGATTCATTGCGCCGCGCCTTTGGGGAATATCAGGAAACCGTCGTAATCTAGATGGTGCGCGGGTACCCTTCCAACACAGACACCGCGAACGCAGAAACTGCGCGCAGTCCGAAAGTTCAAATGAAATTGATCTTGGCATCAGCTTCCCCACGGCGAGCGGAAATTATGCGCGCGGCTGGATTTGTGTTTGAAATTTGCGCTGCGGACGTGGATGAGTCGCGTAAAGCGGGCGAAGCGCCGGCGGACTACGTGCGCAGGTTGGCTGATGAGAAGGCCCGGACGGTCGCGCGGAAAGTTACCGGCGAAAGTTCTGGAGTATTGAGTCCGATCGGGAGCTCAGTTCCTGGCGAGTTGGGTGGTCGTAAGATGCCGGCAGGGACGCCGGCGCTACTTGAGAACACCATCGTGATCGGGGCTGATACGGTGGTGGTGCTTGACGGGGAAATTCTTGGCAAGCCGGCGGGCGAGGCGGAGGCCGGCGCGATGCTGAAACGGTTGAGCGGACGCTCGCACGAAGTTCACACGGGCATCGCGCTTCTGCGACTGCCCGATGGCGCGGCGAGAGTTCGCGAGGAAGTCACGCTTGTGGAATTTGCTTCGATGACGCCGCGTGAAATCGCCGACTACGTTGCCACCGGCGAGCCATCCGGAAAAGCGGGGGCTTATGCCGTGCAAGGGCTGGGCGGGCGATTTGTGAAGCGCATCAACGGCTCGTATTTCAATGTGATGGGATTGCCGGTGGCGCGGCTTTATGAGGAATTGCTGGCGATGGGCATCGAGGCGGACGCACTTTCACCCAACGCGGTGAAAGATACTTACGCACTTTGGAAAGAACGCCCCGGAAATTTGTAGCACAGCCACTCCTGGCTGTGTCGGATTTAGGAAAATGGCTAGACGCTACGTGGAAGTATATAAAAAGCCACAGCCAGGAGTGGCTGTGCTACAAAAACAAACTTCAGGACTTCTGTTCGGTAGACGGCGGCGGTGGAGCGTTGGTGGCGGTTGTCGTGGTGTTGGACGGCGGCGGATTGGTCGGTGGTTGATCGCCGCGCATGCCTTCTTTGAACTCGCGGATGCCCTGGCCGAGCCCCTTCATCACTTCGGGGATTTTTCTTCCGCCGAATAGGATCACCACGATCAGCAGCAGAATTAAGATGTGCGGCAGACTGAATTCCATGCTAACTCCTCGCGACACCCCCAGAGATAGCTCGAATCGCGCCCAAGCTTCCGGAGAGACGATCGCTGACTAGAGTATAACACGCTCGTCGCCGACGCGCCGCGTGACGCGCTCGCGGTCGAGGTACTCGAGCAGCGGGATAGCGTATTTGCGGGTGACGCCCGTGAGGTCCTTGAAGGCGCCGATGGGTAGCTGCGGGCCTTTGGTTTTCTTGTAGTTGGCGATCATTTCGCGCAGGTGCGCGACTGCATTTTGATGGAAAACCAGGTCCGCGGCGATTTTTACCAGCGTTTTTTCGCGTAGCAGGATTTGCAGGATTTTTTGGGCGCGCTGTTTTTCCACTGGCAGCTTGCCGAGAACTTCTTCGAAGCGCGGGACGGCTAGACCGGCGCGATCGAATTCCGCGGCAATCAATTCTTTGGCTCGGGCTTCTTCTGGTTGCAGAGCGATTTCTCGGCCGGCGCTTTGCACTAGATCGCCGGCGATGGTGATGGCGCGCGCGGCAGTGAGTTTCGCGAGAGTGGCGCGGAAGATTTCGGGTTTTGCGCCGGTTAGGCCGCGGAGATCTTCTTTCGGAATGCCCACCACCAGCGGATTGGCGCGATGGAATTTTTCGAGCTCTTGGCGGATTCGCGGGGCGAGCTCTTCGACCGACTTTGCCGGAATAACGGTGAGCGGGTCTTCGTCGAGGATGGCGAGGTCACCGTTCGCGGTTAGGCGCGAGATGGACTCGCGGGCTTCCGATTCGAGCCAGCCGGTGCGAGCAATCAGGCGCACGAGCGAAAGTCCGCGGGGCTCGGCTGAGGCGAGCATCGCGACGATTGCGTCTTTGTCGCCGCGTTCGATCGCCGCTAAAAACGGGAGCGCGTTGGCATCTTTGCGGCGATGCAGCGGGGCGAGCGGATCGAGCACGGCGCCGCCGCCGATGGTGGAAACCGGCGAAAAGCGGCGAATGATGAAGCGGTCGCCGGGCAGCGCGAGTATTGGCTCGCGAAGGCGCAGTTGCGCGAATGCAGTTTGGCCGGGCAAGAATTTTTCGCCTTCGAGCAGCGCGACTTCCGCGATTGTTTCGGTGGTGCCGTGATGGAAGTGAACGCGGGAGCGATTTTTGAGATGCGGCGCTGACGGTAACAACTCGAGGCGCGCATCGAGGCGCTTCGTGGGGAGAAATTTGCCGGGCGCGGCCAGGGCCATGCCGCGATGTAGTTCTTCGAGTTCGATTCCGGCGAGATTCACCGCGGTGCGCTGGCCCGCGACAGCTTGAGCGACGGCTGAGCCGCCCGAATGCAGACCGCGCACGCGCAATTTGCGCTGCCGCGGGAATAGCTCTACCTCATCTTCGGTGCGCACTGATCCGGAGACGAGCGTGCCGGTTACTACCGTGCCGAAGCCTTTCATCACGAAAGCGCGATCGATCGGCAGCCGAAAATGGCGTGTCGAATTTTTGCCCGGCGCGGATTTTGCCGCGCTTTCAATCGCGGCTTTTAGAGCATCGAGACCTGCTCCGGTCTTCGCGCTCACTTCGACGATCGGCGCGCCTTCGAGAAACGAGCCGCGCACCAAGTCTTCCACTTCGAGTTTGGCCAGGCCGCGAACGTCCGGCTCGGCTAGATCGGATTTCGTTAGGGCGATCACGCCGCTGCGAATTCCTAGCAGGCGGCAAATATCGAAATGCTCGCGGGTTTGCGGCTTTACGCTTTCATCGGCGGCTACTACCAGCAGCACTAGATCGATGCCGCCTGCGCCTGCGAGCATATTGCGGACGAAGCGCTCGTGGCCGGGCACATCTACGAAGCCGATGCGAATTTCGCCTAGATTTAGAAATGCGAAACCGATATCTATGGTGATGCCTCGGCGCTTTTCTTCTTCCAGGCGATCGGGATGTGTGCCGGTTAGCGCGGCTACTAGAGCGGATTTGCCGTGATCGATGTGGCCGGCGGTGCCTACGATTACGTGTTTCATTGGGTATGGGATGTTGGGGGTGCGATTTGGTGCGCGATCTTTTGAGACCGCCGCGAAAAACCGTGGCCGAAATGCGGGAGGGCTAAAGCACCCTCCCCTACTGGGCTTTTTCCTGCAATGGTGGCGCGGTGGTTGAGCCTTTGTAGATGGGCTTGCCTAGTTTGGCTATCCATAGGCCTGAGTTTATGTCGTTGATGTAGATGTAGCCGTTCGATGGTTGCGCGCCCCATGTTAGCGGCATATTCAGGCGATAGCCGTTGGGATCGCCGGTCCAGAAGCTGGCGATTTGGCGGCCTTGGCGATAGAGATCGCCGCGCAGCTCGCCGGAAATATCGATGACGCGGGCGCCGCCGCCGTAATCGCCGAGAAATAATTTGTCATCGTCGCACCAGAAATTGTGCGTGCCGCCTTCGGGCACTTCGTAGAAGGCAACTTCCTTGGGATGCTCGATGTCCGAGACGTCCATCACGTGAGTCATCGCGCGGGTCGGAACGCGATTCTTGCTGGAGATATCGAAAAATCCGGGCAGCACTTCATCGCCGACAAAAAGATAATTCTTCCAGCGGAAAACGCTGTGCGTTCCCGAGAGCCAATTATCGCCGTAGAGCGCGTAATGATTGAATTTGTATTGGCTGATCACTTGGGGATGCTCGGGGCTGCCGCCTTTCATGCCGTTTCCGACATCGAGAATCACCAGGCCATCGCGCCAGTACGCGAGATAGGCGATGCCATCCTTGATCCATAGATCGTGCAGGTAGCGGCCGCTTGCTTGCGGTCCCTCGGGGCCCATCACCATGGTGGCGCGCGCGTTGGGCACTTCGAAGCGGGCGACTTCTTTCGGATGTTTCAGATCGGCGAAATCGATTACGCGCAGCGAGCCGGTCGCATCGTCGGTGATGTAGGCGTAGTGCTTATCGATGAACGCGCTGTGCACGCCGCCGGTGACCGTCTCGGTGTATTCCGATGCGATTTGCATTTTTCCGGGGGTGGAAAGATCGAGAATCGCGATTCCATTTTTGCGATTCGATGCGCCCTCGCGGGAAATTACGCCGGCTTTTTCGTCGGGCGTGGTGCTGACGTCGTTCACCAGGCGCGCGTCGACTTTGAGCATGTCGAGCTGCTTGGGCTTCGAGGGGTCGGAGACGTCGTAGAGAAAGACGCGATCGGCAATCGTTGAGAGATAAACGTGATTGTTGATCACCCATTCTTCGGCGGCTTGCAGAGGCTTGCCGTCGTCGTCTTTGGGTTGCACGTGGGCGACGTATTCGATGGCGCGCTCGGCATTGCGCGGCGCTACATTGATTGACGCCGAAGCGGCGTGCGAGCCGACTTGCGCGGTGATTACATAAAGCCCGGGACGCGCGGCGACAAACGCGCCATCCCAATAGGCGGTGCCCGCCGGACCGCTCACCGACCAGCGCGCGGCAAGATCTTTCACTGGTTTGCCACCGGCATCGCGCGCCGCGGCTTCGAAATGCACCACGTCGCCCGTTTTCGCGCTTGCGGTTGCCGGCTCGACCGAAAGTCGCCGAACAGAATCGGCTACGACGCGAACTTCGGCGTCTGCGCTGGCTTTGTCGGAGGAGGCTTGAATTTTCGCGGTGCCGGGCGCGACAGCCGTCACCAATCCCGCTTCATCCACTTTCGCGATATTTGGCGTAAGCGATTTCCATGAGTAGTGCGCGCTGGGTTGCGGAATTCCGTCGGCGGTATAGGCGGTGATCGGAAGAACGATTGCGCCACCGACTGCGAGTGCGCCCTTTGGCGCCATAATTTCAAGACGGGCCACTGGATCGCTCGCGACCATCACCTTTGCGAAGCCGACTTGCTCGCCGAATACCGCGCCTACCGTGATTTCGCCGGGGCTGGTGAAATGCAGGACGCCATTCACATCCGCGGTCGCCGCATCAAACGGAGCGGCGAACCACATGGTCGGCTTTATATCCAGCACATTGCCCGCAGCATCCTTGGCCACGGCTTTGAATTGGATTTGATCGCCGAGTTGCGCGTTGCCGGTCTTCGGCGTTAGCTCGACGCTCGCTGCCTTCGGTCCTTTTTGTTCCTCGGGCTTTTTTTCTTGATCCTGCGCGAAGGAGCCCACTGCCGATAGCAGCGCTGCGAATGTTATGGCGAGCGTTGCGCTGCCGAATTTCCGGATCCATCCTGAGCGAATTTTCATTCAGCTATTCTCCTGTCGAATCGGGCGCCCTCAGCCGCTGCATGCTTGCATCACGGCTGGCTGGGCGGCGCCATCTTCCAGAAATCGACTCCCGCGGCCTGTTCGCCGATATCGAGCGACGCGAGGCTTTTGTAATTGCCGAGGTCCATCACTTCCACCGTGCCCGGCTCGGCGCCGATGCCTTCTTCGGTGATGAAGACGTATCGATTGTCGGGCGTCACCACCGCGCCGTGCACCACTTTGCGTTTCGTGGGCGTGCGCGCGAGTTCCTTGCCGGTTTGCGGATCGAAAAACGAAACGGATTGCCCGCGCTTGTTTGTGCCGATGAGCCGGCCGTCTTTGGTCATCGCCAGGTTATAGACGCCCGTGCCGGCCGGAAAGCGTTTGATCAGCGACCATTTTTCAGCATCGACTGCGACGATTTCACTCGATTTGTTGCACGCGACATAAATCACGCTGCCGTCATTCGAAGGTTGCGCCCAAGTCGGCACGCAAGTCGCATTCATCGGATGCTTGGCGTCGTGCGCGGCGAGCGGCGGCGACATGCCCATTTCTTTCCCGGCCGAAACCATGAAGTAGCGCGAAACTTGCAGCGTGTTGGTATCAATTTCCGCGAGCATGTCGTCCATCATGCAAACGGAATAATGCTTGGTGCCTTGCGGATTCAAGCGCGAACCGTGCGGCATGGTGCAGGTGGTGATGCGCTTTACTTCCACCATCGCATCGGTAGTGACCACAGAAATCGAAGAGGGCACCATATCGCCATGGAAATTCGCGTTGGCGATATAGATAAATCGTCCGCTCTTCGAAATATCCACGGTCGCGGGAAAAAGTCCCAGCGGCGCGAGGTGCACCACTTCATCCGTCCCGGTATTCAATTTCCAGACTGAGCCGAAGGGCCGCCCATGCGCCACGGAAACGTAAAGAAATTCTCGATCCGGCGAAATGGCAATCCCATGCGGGCCGTTGATATCCGCGGGCATCAGGCCGACATGAATTTCATGATCGAGTTTCAGCGCGGGCGAATCGCCGGGATGAAAGCGCACGCGCTCGACTTTATCCGCCGATTCACACACCACGTAGGCGAGATAATCGTCCGCCGCGTTCTGTGCACGGTAAATCGGAGAGCCAAGCAAGGCGAACGAACAGAGTGCCAGCAGCAAGCGTCGAGCGAACCGCGTCAATGGAGAGGAGCCTCCGGAAAGTGCCCAGCGAAAATGAACTGGATTCGCGGGTTTGTCAATAGCGGCGGCCGGCACAAGCGCCGCGCCAGTGGTGTCTAATGCAACAGAAGAGGTCCGCCCACTTTGCAATTTCGCGCCCGTGTGGCCGCAAGACTTCTCGCCGCCTCTCTTTGCGCCACCACGTTTATCCTACAAATGGCGCCGCTCGGCACTGTGCACGCGCAAAACCGCGAGCCCGCACGTCCCGTAGCTTCTTCCACCAAACTCGCAATATTGATCAGCACGGTTCGCGCGAAAGCCAAAACTCTCGAAGCCAGCAGCGGCATGCGTCGGGGCTTTCATTCGTTCGTCTCCGCGCACCAACTCGCTCCCGAACAGCATCAATTATTCCGACTACGTCTTGGTGCGCCTGCTGTTTGAGGCTACCCGCGACGCGGGTTTCTGGAATCTTCATTGGGCCATCACCGACCAGCCTCCCAACTCCGATCGAATCTGGACTCAATGGCAGAGCGTCAAATCGCCTTCTGTGTTGAAGTCAACGGCTACCGCAGAGTGTGATGAGCTTTCGGCGCTTTATGCATTTTTGGTGGAACGCTCCGGAGTGAAAGGCGTGGGCTTGTTCTGGCCAGCCGCAAATCACACGGTGGCTGTTTGGACGGTCCGGCCGAGCGGCGGCACGCCGATTCGCGTAGTTGTCCCGACCAGCCAGCTTTTTTTGGAGGAGACAGATTTTTTTGACACGAAGAAATTCGATCCCTGGACTCAGAAAACGATTTACGAATACACGCGGCGCGATGTCCCCGACTCGTTCGAACTCCCCAAGCCACTTTTCGATTTTTTTCTCGAGCAGGTGGACAAGTACGCCGGCGCGACGGACCTCACGCTGCAACAATTGAGATACCTGCGAGAAGGCGTCTTTCTGCGCACCTGGACGCCCGAGCACGCCGCGCTCGTGGCGCTCAAAAGCGCGCGCAACCTTCCGGCGGGTTCGGCCGAGGACTTGGCGGCACTTCAGCACTTCGCGCAAGATTTGCGAGCTGAAAACGATCGGTGAGAGTTCACCGATTGCAATCATCTTGGCGGCCACGCAACTAATTCGCGGGCGCTGGTCAGACCGTCAGCGTGAAGCCGCCGTCGGGAGTTAGCGTGGCGCCGGTGATGTAACTGGCTGCGTCGGAGCATAGGAACACGATCGTCTGGGCGATTTCCTCGGGGCGGCCTGCGCGCCGTAGATGAACGCGCTCGCTGAGTAGTTTGTCGTAGAGCGCGTCGCCGATTTGGGCGCGGCCGCGGTGATGCATCGGAGTGTCGACGAATCCTGGACATAGGAGATTCACGCGGATTCCCCGCGGCGCCAGCTCCGCGGAAACGCACGTGGTGAGCCCGATCAGTCCGTGCTTTGACGTGACATACGCAGAGCCGGTTGGAAAGCCGAGAAAAGAATTTACCGAGCCGATGTTGACGATCGCACCGTGACGGCCGCCGGCCAGCATGGCTCGCGCTTCTTGTTGCAAGCAGAGAAAAACACTCTTCAGATTTGTGTTCATCACGCGATCCCATTCGGCTTCGGGCAGGTCGGTGATGGCGGCGAGTTTTCCCTCGATGGCCGCGTTGTTGACGGCGTAGTCGAGCCGGCCGAATGTCTCGATGGTGTGCGCGACCATGCGTTCCACGTCCTTGGCGATGGCGACGTCGGTGACCACGACGCTTGCTTTTCCTCCGCGCGACTTGATCTCGCCGGCGAGTTGCTCCAGTTCCTCTTTGCGGCGCGCCGCGATCACGACCGCGGTGCCGCGCGCTGCGAACGCTTCGGCCGTGGCACGGCCGATTCCGGTGCTGGCTCCGGTGATCAGGGCTACTTTTTGATTCATGTCGGACATGCCGTTCCTCCGGGAATCTCGGCGGGCTTGACTCTAGCAAACTTCGGAGCGCGGGGCGCAATTCTATATTGACCGCGGATAGCTGGCGGAAAAGTGAGCGGAAGACGCAAAACTACGAAGCAAAATCGAGCCGGGCCGCGCCAGAGGCGCTACTTCATCGGAGAGAAATCCATGGGACGCATGTACGTCGAGTCTATTTTTTCCACGAACTTTTCGGCTTGTTCGGCTTTGATCATTTCCTGGAAACCCGGGTCGGCCATGAACGCGGCCCAGTTCTTTTTCGCGTCCGCGCGGCTCGGGTGATCCAGCATAAACACGAAAGTGTTCTCCCAGCCGGGGCTGTTCTCAGGTTCCCAGAAGCCGACAACTTTCAGATCGTGTTTGGCGAGTAGCTTCGCAGTGGAATCGCGGAAGCGCGCCTCTAGCGGCGCCAATTTCCCCGGCACGACATGATAAATGCGCAGCTCGTAGACGTGTTCGTTGTCGGCGCGCACTTGTCTTACGTGCGCCAGACCTCCCGCGATCACCGCCCCAGCGGCAAACGCACTCAGCACGATTCCGGCAACCGTCCATCTCCGAAGACTCCAACGATTCGGCTTCGCGATCATTTTATTCCCTCCGATTTGCAACCAGTCAGTCCGAATCCATTTTGATCCGACGCGGTGATTGCCCACCGCACGATTAAAGTCAAAAGAGCCGGCAGGGACGCCGGCGGTACGCTCACAGTTACTCTTATTGCGCGCGGCTGGCTGGCGGCACGATTCCGTTCATGCGCAAATATTCCACCATTTGGCCGTAATGATCGAACGCGTGAGCCACTCCGAAGGTGGCTAGATGGATGCGCGTCGATTTACTTTTTCCCGGATTCTGAAGCATGTTTTCAGTCGTCAAGGTCGCGGCAGCTTTGTGGCCCAGCGCGAAAGAATCCTTGAGGAATTTGATGATCTCCGCTTTGGACTTCAAGTTCTCCGGGCCGTTGCCGTCTTTCAGACCGTCTGGCAACTTATCGCCGGTGATGGGCGACCAGATGAAATAATTGGACGCGGCGATGTGTTTCACCTGCACGGCGAATGTGCGCACACCTTTGAAATCGCTTCCCGGAATATTCAAGCTTTCGGGCGAGAAATTGAATTTCTCTTCGGGCATGGCTTCGGCAGCGTCCACGACTTCTTTTTCGACATTGCTGATTTCTCGGTCGAGCACGGAAGCGATGGAGGGCGGCGATGCGTTGCGCTTGAAGTGGCTTGCGAACCGCGGCGGGCGTTGCGTTCTCGCCGACCGCGGCCGCCCCAAGGATTAGCGCCGCGATCAAAAAGGAAACGAGCGGTCGTTTCATTTGAGTCACCCCCGAAAGCGCTCCGTGAATAATTCGCACGCGCGTTAAGACGGACCTCAGAGGCTAAAGCCATTTCGGTCTGCCGACTTTTCGGCATGACTAAAGTCATGCCCTGACAAAGCGTAATTCCGATCCTCAGCTACTCGTATCTGAGCGCCGTTAGCGGATCGACGCGCAGCGCCCGCCGCGCCGGAATATAGCAAGCCAGCAGCGCAACGCAGATGAGCAGCGCCGCGACGCCAACAAACGTGAGCGGATCGGCCGGCCGCACGCCGTAGAGCACGCCGGCCATCAAGTATGAGACGACCAGTGCGCACGCCAGCCCAACTGCAGCGCCGACGACGGCGAGCCGCAATCCCTGCCGCAGAACCATTCGCACGATGCTTTGCCTTTGCGCTCCGAGCGCGAGGCGAATTCCAATCTCGTGCGTGCGCTCGCTCACCAGATACGAAATCACTCCATAGATTCCAAGCCCCGCGAGCAGCAAAGCCGTGAGCGCGAACAGTCCGACGATTTCCATCGAGAAGCGCCTCTCAGATAGCGACGCGGACACAACTTCACTGAGCGTCTGCGCCCCAAAAACAGGAAGCTCAGGATTGACGGCCTGCACTTGCTCACGCAGTTGCACTGGAATCGCGGCCGTATCCAATCGCCCGCGCACAAAAATGGCCAAATCCTTCGACATCGTCTGATACACGCTCAAATACAACTGCGGAGCACCAGCTTCCGCCAACGATTCCGTCCGAGCATCCGAAATAACGCCGATTATGGTGGTCCACGGCGGATTTCCGCGAGTTCCTCGCGCGTTGTCCAGCCGAACGTTTTTGCCGAGCGCATCTCCGTTCGGCCAATACGTCCGTGCGAAAGATTCATTGATCACCGCAACACGCGGTGCGGTGTCGTTGTCGACGTCGCCGAATAAACGGCCGCGCTGCAGAGTCATGCCAATCAAATGAAAGTATTCCGGCGAAACGATGGATGCATTTACCAGAGGCGCGAGATTGTTTTCGGTTTCGTGCCCTTCGAGGATCATCGCGAACGGATTCAAATCATCTTGACTGTGACCCAGCGGAAGAGCCGCCAGATCGCTCACGGCCGCTTCCTCCACTCCTGGGACCGTTTTGCTGCGGCGAATGACCTCGCGTATGAACGGCGCTTCGAGAGCGGCCGTTTTGTAGATGTCGGTCTCGGGATCGTTGGGCACCGGCAGCCAGGTGCGCACGGCCATCACATTTTCCGGATTGAATCCTGGCCGCACGTTCAGCAAATCCCAGAAACTGCGCAGCAAAAGTCCCGCAGCAATCATCAGCACCAGCGACAACGCAAATTCCGTGATCACCAGAATGCGCCGCGTACGTACCTGCTCTCCCGAGCCCGTCGAGCCGCGCCCTTCTTGCTTGAGCACGTGCGTCAAATCCGCCCGGCCAGCATGCCACGCCGGCGCCAGTCCGAAAATCACGCCGGCAAACAGAATGGCGCCGAGCGCAAAAAGTAAAACGGTCCAGTTGATCGCCACTTCATTGAGCCGCGGCAGGCTATCGGGCACGATGCGCAGCAGAAATCCCTTCGCGAAATACAGAATCGCCAAACCCGCAATTCCGCCGGCGAGCGATAGCAGTAACCCTTCTGTCAGCAGTTGCGACATCAGCCGCCGCCGCGAAGCCCCGATCGCCTGGCGGATGGCCATTTCTCGGCCGCGCGCGCTGGCACGCGCCAGCAAAAGATTTGCCACGTTGACGCAACCGATCAGCAGCACCAGCCCGACCGCGCCGAGCAACAGAATCAGCGACTGCCGTACGTTGCCGACCACGCTTTCCTGCAACGGCACCAAACGCACCCGCCATCCAGCCTTTTCCGGATAATCGACGGGATATTGTTTCTGCAAAGTTGCGACCAACGCGTCCACGCGGCTCTGCGCCGCCTCGAGCGTCAGTCCAGGCGCGATGCGCGCGATTGTGTTCGGAAGAATCCGCGAATCGCGTTGCGGCGGCGGCGACGGCGGGCCTGCAAAACCCGCGGCCATCCACATCTCCACGTTTCTATATTCCGGCGTTCGGCCCGGATCGTGATAACCGGGCGGCATCACTCCGATGATCTGATACAAATCATTGTCGAGCCTGACGCTGCGGCCCAAGATATTCGGATCGCCTCCGAAAGCCGACTTCCAAATTCCGTCGCTGATCACGCCTTCGAGAGTGAATCCGGGCGTGTGATCGTCGGGATTGAAGGTGCGGCCCAACTGCGGCTTCACGCCGATCAGTGCGAAGTAATTCGTCGGCACTGCAGCGAAAAATATTCGCGTGGGCTGCGATGAGCCTGTGAGATTCGTCGAGCCGCCGCCCACCGGCGAAACATTTTGAAAAATCCCGGAACGCTGCATATCCTGCCATTCGGGCACGGAAATTCCCACGTCCTGCGCGCCCACGCCGGGAAGATCATCCTCGATGTTTACGAGTTGCTCCGGATGCGGATACGGCAGCGGATGCAACAGCGTGGCATCGACGATGCTGAAAATTGCGGTGGTCGCTCCGATGCCGAGCGCGATGGTGAGCACGGCGATGGCCGTGAAACCCGGAGACTTGCGCAACATGCGCACGCCATAGCGCAAGTCTTGGGCGAGCGCTTCGAAAAAACTCACGCCGCGCGCGTCGCGACATTCCTCTTTGGCGCGCTCGATGCCGCCGAATTCCACGCGGGCCCGGCGCATGGCCTGCGCGCGCGGCACTCCTTTGCGAATTAAATCTTCGGCGTAAGCCTCGATGTGAAATTTCAGCTCGGTGTCCATATCGCTCTCCATGCGAGAGCGCCCGAGCATTGCCCGCGTCCACGATCGAAATTCGCTCCAGAGCTTCATACTTCCTCCGGTGTCGTCTCCAAAATTCCCGCGATCACGTCGGACATGCGATTCCAATTGGCGGCTTCCGTTTGCAATCGCCGTTTCCCGGTAGCGGTAAGCCGGTAAAATCGCGCCTTGCGTTTATTTTCGGATTCGCCCCATTCGCTCGCGATCCAGCCTTGATGCTCAAGACGATAAAGCGCCGGATAGAGCGAGCCCTGCTGAATTTCCAGCCGGTCTTTCGAAATTTGCTGGATGCGCAGCAAAATTCCATAGCCATGCAAAGGCCCAAGCGACACGGCCTTGAGAATCAGCATGTCCAAAGTCCCCTGCAAAAGGTCGAGTTGTTTGTCGGTCAAGATGTCTCTCCTAGAGCATCTAGGAAGATACACAGTCTCTCCTAGACTGTCAAGGAGTGTAGGCGTTGTGGTCCGGCCTGGTATTGGCGTTGTAGGGGAGCGGGTTCATCTCGCTCCCAGATTGGCCTTGGGTTTTGGTGTTTCTTGCTTAGGGTGTGAAGTCCGCGGCGAACCCGAAAACCCAAATCCAAACCGGGAGCGAGATGAACCCCCGCCCCTACTTTGGCGATGAATTAACTACGAGGCTTTTTCTTTTGCGTAGGCGAGATATTCTTCATACGGGCCCTTGAAATCCTCGATGTGGCCGTCCTTGAAATGCCAGATGCGCGTGGCCACTTCCTCGATCACGTCCTGGTCATGGGTTACCAGCAGCACCGTCCCATCATATTTCTGCAGCGCGATATTCAGCGCGTTGATGGATTCGAGATCCAGGTGATTGGTCGGCTCATCGAGCACTAGAAAATTCGGCTTCAGCAGCATCAACCGGCAAAAAATCAAGCGCGCCGATTCGCCGCCGGAAAGCGCTTTCGTCGGCTTCAAAGCATCGTCGCCGCTAAAAAGCATCTGCCCCATCAATCCGCGCAGACGTTCCTGAGTAGCCGCGGGATCGAATTCGTGCAACCACTCGATCGCCGTCACTCCCTTGCGAATCGTATCGGAATAATCCTGGGCAAAGTAACCGGCCGCAACGTTGTGGCCCCACGCTACGGTCCCTGCATCAATCGGAAATTCCGTATCGGATTTTTCGATGTGCCCCGGCGCGTTGCGAATCAAGGATTTCAGCAGCGTGGTCTTGCCCGACCCGTTGCGCCCGATCAGCGCGATTTTCTCGCCGCGGCCCACGCTCGCCGAAAACCGCCGAATCACATTCACGCCGTCGTACGATTTCACCACGCTCTTCACTTCGAGCGGATGCCGGCCGGAATGTTGATCCATCGTAAAGCGGATAAATGGCCGCGCGATATTCGATCGCGCCAGCTCCGTCGTTTGCAGCCTTTCCACTTCCTTCGCCCGCGAGGTCGCTTGCGCTGATCTCGTGCCGGCCGAAAAACGCGCGATAAATTCATTCAACTGCGCGATTTTCTTTTCGCGCTGCGCATTCTCAGATTCAATTCGTGAGCGGATCGACGTCTTCGCCACCACCATGTCGTCGTACCCGCCGTTGTACATGATCACCGTTTCATAATCGATGTCGGCGGTATGCGTCGAAACGCTATTCACAAAATGCCGGTCGTGCGAAATGATGATGGGCACACCTTCGTAATCGCAGAGATATTCCTGCAGCCAGTGCACCGAGTCGAGGTCCAGGTTGTTGGTCGGCTCGTCGAGCAGCAAAGCCGGCGGATTTCCAAAAAGCGCCTGCGCCAAAAGCACGCGCACTTTTTGCCCGCCCTGCAAATCGCCCATGGGGCGTTCGTGCAGCGAATCCGGCACATCCAGACCATCGAGCAGGACGCCGGCATCAGCCTCCGCCGTATAACCATTCTCATCGCCCACAATCGCTTCCAGCTCGGCCAGACGCATGCCGTCGTGGTCCGTCAGCTTGTCGTGTGGTTTTTCGTACAGCGCATCGCGCTCCTGCAGCGCTTTCCACAAATTCGCGTTGCCCATGATCACCGCATCGATCACGCGAAATTTATCGAAAGCAAACTGATCCTGCCGCAACACGCCCAATTTCTTCGGCCGGCTAACCGACCCCTGCGAAGGCTCAAGCTCCCCGGTGATGATTTTCATCAAGGTAGATTTACCAGCCCCATTCGGCCCGGTGATGGCATAGCGCCGCCCGTCAAAAAAAGTGCAGGTGACGTCCTCGAAGAGAATCCGTTCACCGAAGCGCATAGAGATGTTATTTAGCGTAATCAAGACCCTTAATTGTAGCGCATGATTTCCACTCGCGCCGCGATTCCTGAGCGCCTGCGAAAGCGAATAAAACCGCTCCGATCCACTGTCAATCTGCGTTTACGCTAAGATGTAACAATGCGGAACACTCGCGTACTTCTCACCGCATTAGGCGGCCCCGCAGTCCTGAAAGTGATCGAAGACGAAATTCGCGATCCCGCCGCGAACGAAGTTCGCATCAAAATTCTTACCTGCGGCGTAGCTTTCGCCGATGTGCTGATGCGCCGCGGACTTTATTCGCCCGTGCCGCCGCTGCCATATTCTCCCGGCTACGATATCGTCGGCATCGTCGAATCCTGCGGCCCCGGCGTCACGAAATGGAACGCCGGCGATTTAGTCATCGCGTTGAGCGCTACCGGCGGATACTCGCGTTATATCGTCCTCCCCGAATCCGAATTGGTGCGGATGCCCGCCGGCCTCGATCCCGCCGAAGCCGTCAGCCTGGTCGTGAATTACACCACTGCCTATCAATTGATTCATCGCATCGCGAAGTTGCAGGAAGGAGAAAGCGTCCTGATTCACGGCGCCGCCGGAGGAGTGGGAACGGCCGCGCTGCAACTCGGCAAACTCGCCGGCCTGAAAATGTACGGCACTGCATCCAAACCCAAGCACGATCTAGTCAGCGCGCTCGGCGGAATTCCGATCGATTATCGCAATGAAGATTTCACCAAGCGCGCGGCAGGCGTAGACGCAGTCTTCGATCCCATCGGCGGGCGCAACTGGCTGCGTTCCTACAGCGCCCTCGGCAAAAACGGCCGCTTCGTCGGCTACGGAATGTCCGCGGCCATCGAAGGCGGACGCCGCAACATGCTGCTAGCCGGCGCCAGCTTCACCTGGCTAACGCTGATAAAACTCGTCCCGGGAAAATCCGCCCGCTGGTACAGCATCACCACGGATAAGAAGGCGCATCCCGAATGGTTTCGCGAAGATCTCACGCGCCTGCTAACCATGCTGCAACAAAAAACCATCAGCCCGATCATTTCTGCCCGCCTACCGCTACGCGAAGCCCCGCGCGCCCATGAAATGTTGGAACGCGCCGCCGTCACAGGAAAAATCGTCCTAATGTGCCAGGAATAAAGAACCTGATTTTCGTAGGGGCGTGGCTTGCTGCGCCCGGCATTGTTCGGCGAGTTCGAGAAGACGCCTTGTAGCGCGCACTTGTTCAAACCCGCAATCCAAACCGGCTCAAAATTTCGCGGCGGCCATAATTCGTAACTCCTAGCGCGCGGCTATCCAAATCCTGCACCACCCATTTTCTTTTCAGCACCAATTTCAAAATCGCCGCGCCCAATGCGCCGCCAACATGAGGTCGCCGCTCGCTCCAATCCAGGCAAGCGCAGGCAAAGCGCCGCCGTAAAGCGCGCGTCATTTCAATATCGATGCCTAGCGCCTCGAACGCTTTCGTTCCACCAAGCGTTAGCTCGTACGCACCATCATCACTCTTCGCTCCGGCTGAAATCCATCCCAGCGCCTGAAATCGATCGTGCAACGAAACTCCCACCGCGCCGGCCAAATGATCGTAGCAAGTCCGCGCTGCACGCAACCGGCTCGGAGTGCTCGGCACAAACTTGCTGCGAGTTCCCCCCGCCAGCACGCTCAATCCCTCAAGCGCGCCCGCAACTTCCGGCCCATCGAGACTGTAAAACCGGTGCTTCCCCTGCGCTTGCACTTTCACCAGCCGCTCCATCCGCAAGCGATTCAAGTGCACGCTGGCCGTCGCCGGGCTTACCTCCGCCACCACCGAAAGCTCGGTACTCGTGCGCGCGTGGCCATCCATCAGGCAATAGAGCATGCGCGCCCGCGCCGGCTCGCCAATCGCGCTGGCGATTTTCGAAATCGCGGCATCCGCATAATGTTCGACATTCATACTTTGACCATAAACGAATCGTTCCTGCAGGTCAACTGGCACACTCCCGAACGTGCGAGCCCCAGAAACATTCATCGCACCAATCAGCCGCCGCGAGGCCCTCCAAGGCCTCGCGGCGGCGCTTGCAATCCTGCCGCTCGGCGCAGATTTACCATTTCAAGAAATCGTGAAGGAAAAGAAAATGACCATCCTATGCGTGATCCGCTACCAGATTGATCCGTTCCAGCGCGATGGCTTCAAAAAGCACGCCGAAAATTTAATCACCATCATTCCGCGATGCGGCGGGCATCTCGTCGGATATTTCCTGCCGCACGAAGGAACCAACGACATCGCCTGGGGAATGATCGCCTTCGACAGCTTGGCGTCGTATGAAGCCTACAAAAATCGCCTGAAGACGGATTCTGAATTTCGCGAAGACACCGCCTTCATGCAGTCCCGGAAGATTATCCTGCGCGAAGAAAGAAATTTCGTGGAATTGGTAGACGGGACTTTCAATCTTTCATCGAAACTCTAGGGCTTGATTACTCGGAAGCAGTTGGCGCGGCAGAAGCCTTGACGCCATCGGGCGAAAATTCGAAATGCACGGTCCAAGCACTGGCTCGGCTGGTGGCAAATTTCCATTGCCGCGCGGCCTCCAGCGCGACGTTTGCGAAATAGGCGCTCGGTCCCTGTGAATCAATCGTCGCATCGCTAACGTGCCCGGAAGCGTCGACGCTCACCGCGATCGCCACGCGCACTGTCCCGCGAATCGTCCCTAAAGACTTCGACGACACTTCGGGCAGCACCTGATGAGTGACGCCGCTGCTGACCTGCGCGCCTGCGGAAATTTTCGGCGTCGGCGCCGGCACAGGCTGGGTGACAGCCTTTGGCGGAGCAGCGGGAGCAGGCGCAACTGGTTTCGTCACGGCGACACGCTCAGCGGGGCGT
Source organism: uncultured Acidobacteriota bacterium (assembly GCA_963792515.1). Taxonomy (GTDB): domain Bacteria; phylum Acidobacteriota; class Terriglobia; order Acidiferrales; family UBA7541; genus Palsa-147. The sequence continues at coordinate 163,099 of CAWBWG010000015.1, forward strand.
TCTTCCACCCGGGCGTCCGGTTTTTTTTCGGGCGCCGTCGTATCCACAACCGCTCGAGGTTCCGGCAGGCTCTTCTTGGCCGGCTTCGGCGTCACGTGCGAAACCCGCGCATCGTCCCGCGAAGGATGAATCAACAGTTTCCAACTCGCGAAACCCGTCGACGCTAGAAACAAAATCAAAGCAGCGATCAAATATCGTGTATTTCCCGGCGCAGTCTCTCGCGGAGCAGGCGCTTCAATCCGCGGCGCCGCCGCAACCGCCGGCTTCAGCCGCTCGACAATCTGCGTCATCGTCCAGCGCCGCGCCGGATCGCGCCGCAAGCAACTCAACGCGATATCGTAAAGCGGCGCCCGCAAACTTTTCGGAGTCTCGGGATCGACTGCCGCATCGCGATCCCACACCGGCAAACGCTGCGTCAATACTTCCACCAACGTCATGCCCAGCGACCAAACATCTCCAGCAGTCGAACTCACGCTCTCGGGCGGATCGTAATCGCCGGGATCCTCGATCGCGTCACCCACGCGGCGAATTCCGTCGCTCGAAAGTTTCAACTGATCGCCGCTCGCCATAATATTCGCGGGCTTCATGCCTCCGTGGACCAAGCCGTTGGCGTGAAGGTAAGCGAGCGCATCGAGCGCCGGAGGCAGCATCTCGCGCGCCTCGATTTCCGTGAGCGGCCGCCGCGGAATAATCTGCGAGAGATCCTCATCCGCGAGTTCCATCACCACGTAAAGCAGCCGTGCATCGCCGATCTGGCAGCGCCCGCTCTGAAATATCCGGATTAAATTCGGATGAGACAAACTCGCGGCAAATCGCCACGACGCAAAGCGGTTTTCCGCGCCGCGAGAGTCCTGCGCAATCAGCTTGATCGCCGTAGCTTGAAGGTTTGGATCGTCAGAAAGGAGTTGAAAAACCGCGCCGCGCGAGGAGCCGCCCAAATACGCCCCCAGCCGCAATTCCGCATTGACCGCTTGTCCTTCCCACTGCTTCCAAGCCTCGGCCACGGCACCCTCGGAGAGCTGGTCGCAGTATTCTCCGCCCAGAACCCCCCGGCTCCAAGAAAACTCTCGCAGGTGGCAGCGCGTTCGACACCCGTTCGCACCTGAAGCAATACTGTGGAGTTTTCGCTCCGTGACTTGATTTCGTAACGCGGTTTCGTACCGTGGTTTCGTAGCGCGGGCTTCAGCCCAGGATCTTCGAGGCTGCAAAAAAGTCGCAAGCAAGCGTTATGTCGATATCAAGATTCGCCTTCCGATTCCGCCGGACGCAAAATCCGCCCGATCGCTCCGACCAGCTTGTCCCATTTGCTGGTCTCGAGCACCAATTGCCGCCGCCCCTTAGGCGTCAAACGATAAAACTTAGCCCTTCGATTATTCTCCGAAGTCCCCTGTTCAACGGAAATCCACCCACGTTTGATCAACCGGTGCAGCGCCGGATAAAGCGAACCCTGCTCAACTTGCAGCACCTCATCCGAATTAAATTCAATAGCCTTGGCAATAGCGTGCCCATGCACCGGCCCGCGCAAAAGCGTCCGCAAAATCAGCAGGTCCAACGTCCCCTGCAAAAGCTCCACACCTTCGCGCTGTTCTCGGGTAGACATACTAGGGGAGCTTAAGCACTCACCAGTAGAATGTCAAGGCAAGTAGCGCCGGCGTCCCTGCCGGCATCTTACGAGCAATTAGTCGGCAAGTAGCACAATGGCGGACGGAGCAAGATCACGAATACATGGATGTAGTTGGGTTAGGAGGTCCGTCCGTGATTTCAGCTAATGGCGGGATCGCGATCGAAAGATGCCGGCAGGGACGCCGGCGCTACTTTCGCGCGGCAGCAATCTCAGCAGCAATCCGATCCACCGCCTCGCGCGGATTGCGCGCCGCCGTAATGGGCCGCCCGATCACCAAATAATCCGCCCCAGCGCGAATCGCGGCGGCGGGCGTCGCAATGCGTGCTTGATCATCGCTCGAAGAATCCGCAGGGCGAATCCCAGGCACCACAATCAGCATCTTTGGCCCGCAAGCCCGCCGAATCGCGCGAACCTCATGCGCCGAAGAAACCACCCCATCCAGCCCAACAGATTTCGCCAGCCGCGCCAGCTTCACCACTCGCGCCGACGGAGGCCCGGCTATTCCAACGCTCCGTATCGAATCCGCCGTATGACTGGTCAGCAGCGTCACACCGAGCAACTTCGGTGGATGCTTCACCGCATCCGCCGCCCGCCGAGCCGCCGACATCATCTCCGCAGCCCCCAACGTATGCAGCGTCAAAAGCCGCACCCCCGGCAACCGGCAAGCCGAAGCCACGCCATGCCCCACCGTATTCGGAATATCGTGGAATTTCAGATCAAGAAAAATGCCGAAGCCCATCCGCGCGAGCGATCGAACCACGGACGGACCTTCGGCAGTGAAAAGCTGATTCCCCACCTTGACCATCCCGACATGGCCGAGAAGCCGTCGCGCCAGGGCGATTGCCTCCCTGGCGCTGTCGAGATCAAGGGCGACGATTATTGACCGGGAGTCGGTACGGGCCGTGAAGGCACCTCCAAGAGTACAAGGCGGACTTTGGCAACCCCGCGCTGGTCAAATCCCAGCCGGCGCGCTACTTCGTACGAAACGTCCAGCCCGCGTCCTTCCACATAAGGGCCGCGATCATTGATACGGACAATCTGGCTACGGTTATTCTTCGGGTTGATCACCCGGACGATGGATCCCAAGGGTAGGGTGGGGTGGGCGGCGGTCACGCCGTACATATCATAGGTCTCGCCATTAGCTGTGGGACGGCCGTCGAAATCTTCGCCGTACCAGCTGGAGACGCATTCCCAGGTTTTCCCGGGCTTCGGTGCCAGGGCTGGGTTGGGGGTGGCTAGAGTCGTCCGCGCCGGGGCTTGGGCGGACTGCGTGAAGAGATCTGCATCGGATGCTGCCACTGCTGATGGTGCATTCAGAGTTGGGGCCACGCAAAAGAGTAAGAAGCCTAAAAGTACGGCCCCGATGGTTGCGATGTTTTTATGACTCATATTTTCACCTAACCTTTTTTGAATCAGCGAATTATACCGTTTTTGAGCCTTAATTTCCATCTCTAACTCTTCTGTAGACTGCCTTTCAATTCGCTGATTCTAAGTGTGTTATCGTTCCTGCACCACTTTTCGAGTCCCTCGACCAGCCTCTCGCTGGCCCTGGGATCCACAAAGTGGGCCGTCCCGACTTGCACTGCCGTCGCCCCGGCGGCCATATATTCGACTATGTCACCCGGGCTTTCGATACCTCCGAGGCCGATGATTGGTAACTTCACCGCTCTCGATGCCTCATGTACCAGCCGTATAGTTATAGGTTTTATAGCCGGACCGGACAATCCGCCGGTGGTACTACCCAGGCGTGACTTCCGAGTGTGTGGATCTAGACACAATGCTGGGTAAGTATTCGCGATGGTCAGGGCGTCAGCTCCGGCGTCTTCGGCGGCTTTCGCCATAAGTCCAATGAATCCAACAGTCGGTGCCAGCTTTACCCAGAGAGGCCGCTTGGATGCGCGCTTCGCCTCGCCGACGATGCCGCTTAAGGTCGTCGGGTCGCCCCCGAACTCTGCTCCGCCTTTGTCCACATTCGGACAGGAGACGTTCAGCTCGTAGGCCGAGACCCCCTCGGCGTCGTTGAGCACTCCGATCACTTCCAGATAGTCTTCGACGCACCGGCCGAAGACGTTAGCAATCACATGAGTGTGGTAACGACGCAACAGAGGTAGCTTTTCGGTGACGAACGCCCGGACCCCGATATTCTGAAGGCCGATGGCATTAACCATCCCGGAGGCGGCATCCCAGATTCGAGGGGCAGGCGCTCCGGCCATCGGTTGGGCGGATAGGCCTTTGACCACAATGCCGCCCAGCCGGTTCAGATCGACAAGCTCGGCAAACTCGACTCCATAGCCGAATGTCCCGCTGGCGGCAATTATAGGATTTTGAAAGAGAAGTGTACCGACGCTGACACTGAGGTCAACATCCGCGGGGCCGGCTTGCGCTGTAACCGGTTGCGGTGCGCTCACTGGCACGAGAGTCTATCACGTGAGTCAAGATGAGACGCTGTGGATGTCTGTGGAAAACGCTAACCCGCGCGGGATTCGCGAGTCTGAGACATTCGGGAGGGCAAACGATGAAGATCGCCGGATTAGCCTTTGTTTTATTTTTGAGCGCCGGGCTTGCGTATGGCCAACAGGATCACTCTGCGGCCATGAACGAGCGGGGCGACCACGTAATGGGCTTCGCGCACGACAAAACCACGCACCATTTCGAGCTGAATCAGGATGGCGGCCTAATCGAAGTGCGCGTTAATGACAACAAAGACGCCGCAAGCCTCGATATGATTCGCACTCACTTCGGGCACATCGTGAAAATGTTCGCGGCCGGCAATTTCAACGCCCCAATGCTAGTTCACGGCCAAGCCGTCCCAGGCACAGCCACAATGACGCGCCTGAGAGACGACATCCACTGGGAACTGTCAGAAATTCCACGAGGCGCGCAAATCAAAATCGTAGCCGACAACAAAGAAGCCGCCGACGCCATCCACGAATTCCTACGCTATCAAATCGCCGATCATCAAACAGGCGATTGCACGGCGATCCGCTAAGCGAGGACGGGGCTCAACGCGATTTCTCCGCTGCGGCAGCTACCGGCAGCGCGTGCCCGTCCGTATGCGCGATCGTTATGCCCGTCAATTCCGCAAAAGTCGGCGCAATATCCGCAGGCGTAACGGCATCCGCATTTTTCCCAGCCGCAATCCCGGCCCCCATCAAAATAATCGGCACCCGCTGATCGTAAGCATAAGGCGTCCCATGCGTGGTCCCGCCGCCCCAACCCCCCGCCTTATCGCGCCGGTCAAAAAACCAATTAGCCTTGGGAATCACAAATAAATCCCCGCCGCGCCCAGGAAACTCGCTAAGCAAAGCAGCCCGAGCCAACGGATTCTTCTCCGCCAGCTCCCCAAGCTGATCCACGCGAAACACCTCCGCCACGCCGCGAACCCCGCGAATCGCCGCAAACACCGCATCCATCGCCTTAGGATCAGCACTAATCTTGTCCCAAATCCCCGCCGCAAAATAAATATCGCCATCCGCAAAAGCCGCAACGGGTTTCCCCCCGCCGCCAAAAGGCGCCAGCGCCTTAGTAATCCCAGCAGCCAATTCACCAACATCCGCCCGCCCAGCATCCACGCCATCTTTAGCCGCGATTTCAGGCACCCGCGCCACGCCATGATCCCCCGTCAACGCAACAACGTAATTTCCCTTGCCGACATGGTGGTCAAGAAAATCAAAAAGTTCTCCTAAGGTCGCATCCAAATAGAAAACAACACCATGTACTTCGCTACTGTCGGGGCCCTTTTCATGTCCAATGATGTCCAGAGCCGAGAAGCTGATCGCAAGAAAATCGGTGCCTTCGCCTTTTCCGAGGTTCAAACTTCCTATTTCAACCTCCGCCATCTTTTCGAGACGAACGTCAGAGAATGGACTCGCTTCCCAGTCGCTGACGGAGTGGACCATTGGAACGCGGATGTTCGCAAGCGTGCCGGTTTCTGCAATTATCTTTGGAACTTCCGTAGTCGTGCCGTGCCCCTCAGTGTTTCTGAAAAGCGGTTTTCCGAAATCGGTCTCGATAGAGTGCGCCTTGATGTATTTCTCAAGTTCAGGCCTAGGCGAATCGCCGAAAGCGGTAGAAGTCACCCAATGTTCGCCATCCAGCCAAGTCACGGAATCTGCGCTATGCCCCGCCATTGAAATTGCCGCCCGCGCCTTGAGCGAAATCGTGACAACACGCGATCCGGCCGATTGCGCCCGAAGTTGCTCCGCAAATGTCGGCGCCTTCATCTGCCAGTCGCTTTCTCCAGATTTCGCCCCCGCAGCACCAGCCGCCCCTGCCCCGTAAACAATCAGCGAAGTGTTCGGATCGCTCGAGCAAGTCACCATCTTTCCCGACGCGCGATCCCACCAGGTGTTGTTGATCATCCCGTGCGTCGACGGAAAATCGCCGGTCGAAACGGTCGAGTGCCCGGCACAGGTCACGGTCTTCGCGTAAGGATAAGCAGCGTTAGTGAACCACTCACCGTCCTTCATCAAGCGCTTAAATCCATCATGAAAATTCGCCGAAAATCTCTCCAAATAATCCGCCCGCATCTGGTCTACAACAATCAACACAACAAGCTTCGGTCGCGCCTTCAGCCCAGGATGCCCCGCCGGCACTGCTGCCGCAGGAACGCGAGCGCCAATCAACCCCGCAGCAACAACAACCGCAACCAAAAATGACCATAGTCGAAGCTTCATCAGACCTCGCTCTCGAATAAATCGGGAGTCTAGCACGTCGCCAAGCCGCGTGTAGGGGCGGGGGTTAACGTCCCGCCCGGTGTGGCACTGGGTTTTGGTTCGTCGTTTGGTTTGCCCAGCGATTCCGCCCCGGTCCCACCGGATAAAATTCCCGCCGATTCCCGAAACCGCAACCGCTATGTTACGATGACCCACCAATGCGCGTCGTCGAGAAAAGGCAGCTCCTCAGCGCCGAAGAAATCGATCGCACCCTGCAACGTTTAGCGCATGAAATCGTAGAAAAAAGCGGCGGCACAAAAGATGTAGCGCTGATCGGCGTCCGCCGCCGAGGCGTCCCGCTAGCCCAACGCCTCGCAAAATACATCAAGGGCTTCTCGCAAGTAGAAATCCCGGTAGGCACGCTGGATATCACTCTCTATCGCGACGATCTCTCCACAGTAGCCGCGCATCCAGTAGTGCAATCCACAGAAATCCCCTTCGTAGTAGATAATCAAGATCTAGTCCTCATCGACGACGTCCTCTACACCGGCCGCACCGCCCGCGCCGCCATGAACGGCCTCTTCGATCTAGGCCGCCCCAAGCGCGTACGCATGTGCGTGCTCATCGATCGCGGCCATCGCGAACTACCCATCGAAGCCACTTTCATCGGCCGCAAAATCACCACCGCCGACACCGAAATCGTAGAAGTCCGCCTGCAAGAAATCGACAAGGAGGAGCGCGTGATGCTCGTGGACCGCGTTGACTAGCGCCGTCCCGATTCCACTCAAGCCCGTGCCTCAACACCTGCGCCATCTGCTCGGCATCGAGCCGCTAACCGCCGAGCAAATTATCCTAATCCTCGATCAGGCGAAGCCATTTCAAGAATTCCAGCGCCACCCGCTAAAAAAGTTAGCCACGCTAAGAGGCAAAACAGTAGCGCTAGCCTTCTTCGAGCCGTCCACGCGCACGCGAATCAGTTTCGCGACATCAGCCGCCCGCCTAGGCGCCGACGTAATGAATCTGCAAGCCGAATCCTCCAGCCTAAAAAAAGGCGAATCCTTAATTGACACGGTGTGGACGCTGGAAGCCATGAAGCCCGACGGAATCGTAATCCGCCACGCAGCCTCAGGCGCCGCAGATTTCATAGCCCGCCGCGTAGATATCCCGGTACTAAATGCCGGCGACGGTACGCATGAACATCCCACGCAAGCGTTGCTCGACGCGCTCACGATGCGCGATCGCAAGGGCCGCCTCGAAGCCTTGAACGTAACAATTCTCGGCGACATTCTGCACAGCCGCGTGGCCCGCTCAAATATTCATCTGCTCAGCAAATTCGGCGCGCGAATCACTTTGTGCGGACCGGCCATGTGGGTCCCGCGCGAACTCGAATGTCTCGCGCCAAATATCCACCGCGAGCCGCGCATAGAAAAAGCCCTTGCCGAAGCCGACGTACTGATCGTCCTGCGCGTGCAATCCGAGCGCATCCACGAGCCGCCCATCTCACTCGATGATTACATCCTGCGCTATCAGCTCACGCCCGAGCGCCTGCGCCTAGCCAAGCCGGATGCCATCGTCCTGCACCCCGGCCCGATGATCCGCGGCCTGGAAATCGACCCAGCCGTTGCCGATGGCCCACAATCCTGCATCCTCGAGCAAGTAACCAACGGCCTGGCAATCCGCATGGCGCTACTTTTCCAACTAGTTAGCGGCGCCGCCCCCGACGCCCCGCATCCAGCAAAGGAAAATCTCGCATGATTCTAATCCGCGGCGGACGCATCCTAGATCCCGCAAGCGGCGCCGACGCCGCGCAAGATATTCTGCTCGACGGCCCGCGCATCGCCCGCATCGGCCACGCCCTAAGCGCCCCCGATGCGGAAATTCTCGACGCCACCGGCCTAATTGTCGCCCCCGGCTTCATAGATTTGCATTGCCATCTGCGCGAGCCGGGCCAGGAAATTTCCGAAACCATCGAAACCGGCACGCGCGCCGCAGCCCGCGGCGGATTCACCGCCGTCTGCTGCATGCCCAACACGCAACCAGTAAATGACAACGCGTCGGTAACGCGCTCGATCGTAGAACGAGCTGCATCTGCAGCCAGCGTAAGAGTCTGGCCCATCGGCGCAGTCTCACTAGGCAGCAATGGCGAGGCGCTGGCGGAAATAGCCGCGATGCAAGATGCAGGAATCGTAGCGGTGAGCGACGACGGCAAACCGGTAGCCACGGCCAAGCTCATGCGCCAAACGATGGATTATTGCCGCTCGCTAGGCCTGCCAGTAATCGATCATTGCGAAGATCCGTCGCTAGCCGCCGGCGGCGTAATGCGCGAAGGCCCCCGCTCAATCCGCCTAGGCCTAAAAGGAATTCCCGCCGAATCCGAATCCATCTGCGTAGGCCGCGACGTAGAAATCGCTGCCCTAACCGGCGCGCATCTGCATATCGCGCATCTCTCCTCGCGCGTTTCGCTAGCCCACGTCCGCGCCGCAAAAAACCAAGGCCTAGCCGTAACCTGCGAGGTCACGCCACATCATTTCACGCTAATCGACGAAGACGTAATCTACGACACGCGCTACAAAATGAACCCCCCGCTAGCCTCGCGCGAGGATCGCGAAGCGCTGCTAGCAGGCTTAGCGGATGGCACGGTAGATGCAATCGGCACCGATCACGCCCCGCATCATCCCGCCAGCAAGGATGTAGAATTCGATCGCGCGCCATTCGGCATCACCGGCTTCGAGACAGCGTTAGCGTTAGCCCTTTTAGAATTGGTGCACACGAAAAAAATTCCGTTGATGCGCCTGGTAGAACTATTCACCACAGGTCCAGCGAAAGTGCTAAGCAAAGAGCGAAAAATTGCCGCAAACCAACCAGCCGACCTAACAATCTTCTCCACAAATCACAAATGGACTTTCCGCGCCAAAGATTCCGCCAGCAAATCCCAAAACACCCCCTTCGATGGCCGCGAATTCCAAGGCGCCCCAATGGCCACAATCGTAAACGGCAAAATAGTCTGGCGCCGCGAAATAGCAGCCAGCGCCTAACGTACCGTCGGCGCTTTTGAAGTTGCCTTTGTACCGCTGGCGTCCCTGCCGGCTCTTTTTCGCCGAGCTACCGTAATCGCGCCATATCCACGCCCGCCAACCGTAGCGCAGGCTGCCAGCCGGCGTTTTTGACTATCCCCGGCGATACCAGGAATCACGCCATCAACCCACATGTTCGAACTGCCCAGCCGTTATCGGTTCACTGCCAACCACAGCACAAACGACGTGCACTTTCCGAACTCGCCGTCATCGCGCCAATCCATCTTCTGCCACACAAAAACGCCGGCTGGCAGCCTGCGCTACGAACGCCTTCGCCCGATCCCGCAAGCGTGCGCAATAGCCAAGAAATCCGCTTCTCCCCGCCCTCCTTTCGCCGTAACATCCCTTCGCTGGCAAATCAAAATGAAAAAAATAATTCCAACGAATAATTTCGCGGCAGCAAAAACTTTTCTAACGGCCGCGATGCTATTCCTCTCCGCAGCCACAATTCTTCCCGCTCAATCCACGCCAAAACGCCCCACCGAAGAATCCGCCACTCCAGAAACTCGCACCGCCCACTATCTGGAAGTAGCCCGCCAAAATCCCCTGACCCTGCGCAACTGGCTCAAAAAAATGCCCAAAGGCGCCGACCTGCACATCCACCTAACCGGCGCGGTCTATGCCGAATCCTTCATCCGCGCAGCAGCCGAGGACAATCTCTGCGTAGACACCAAAAAGATGGCATTCGCTCCAGCAGAATCCGACTGCGGCGAAGGCAAAGTCCCAGCCGCCCACGCCTTCGAAGATCAACATCTCTACGACGCCCTCGTCGATTCCTTCTCCATGCGCAGCTTCGTCCCGGCCACCGGCGAAAGCGCCCACGATCATTTCTTTGACACTTTCGGAAAGTTCGGCGGCACCGCGCAACGCCACAAAGGCGAATGGCTCGACGAAGTAGCCACCCGCGCCGCGAATCAAAACGAGCAATATCTGGAAATCATGGAAACGCCGGATTTCAAACACACCGCGGAGCTTTCGCGCACGATCCCGTGGAACGAAGATTTCGCGCAATTGCGCGACGCTTTGCTGAAGCGAGGATTAAACGACGATGTAAAAGTAGCCCGCGAACATTTCGATCAAGCCGAGGCTATCCGCCGCGAGCGCGAACATTGCGGCCAACCGGACGCCACGCAAGCCTGCAAAATAGAAATCCGCTATCTCTATCAAGTCCTACGCGGCTTCCCGAAAGAACAAGTCTTCGCCCAAACGCTCCTCGGCTTCGAAGTAGCCTCCGCCGATCCCCGCGTAGTAGGAATTAATTTCGTGATGCCCGAAGACGGCTACGTCTCGATGAACGATTACGCGCTACAAATGAAAATGGTCGCGTATCTGCACTCCGCGTACCCGAAAATTCACATCAGCCTGCACGCCGGAGAACTAGCCCCGGGGCTCGTCCCCTACGAAGGCCTCTGCTGCCACATTCGCCTCGCGGTCGAAGAGGCGCAGGCCGAAAGAATCGGCCACGGCGTGGACATAATGTATGAGACGAAGCCGCACGAATTGCTAAAAGAAATGGCCGCGAAGCATGTGATGGTGGAAATCAATCTGACCAGCAACGACGTAATTCTTGGAATCAGCGGAAAAGATCATCCGTTCCCGATCTATCGCCAATTCGGCGTGCCAGTAGCGCTCTCAACGGATGATGAAGGCGTCTCGCGCATCGATCTAACGCACGAATACGTCCGCGCAGTCGAAACCTACAATCTCAATTATTTGGAAATAAAACAGATGGTGCGCACTGGAATCGAACACAGCTTTTTGCCGGGCGAAAGCCTCTGGCGCGCGCAGGATAATTTCAAGCAAACAAACGCAGCCTGCGCCAATGAACCGCTAGGCGCAGAAAAGCCAACGCAGCGCTGCGAAAATTTCCTGAAATCCAGCGAAAAAGCCCGTCAACAATGGCAACTGGAAACGCGCTTCCGCAAATTCGAAGCCGAACAGTAGCGCCGGCTGCCAGCCGGCGTTTTTGACGTTGCCGTTGCAGTTGTACCGCTGGCGTCCCTGCCGGCTCTTACGAGCAATACTTCCGCCACATCTCAAAATTGCGGACGGGCAAATCAGTTGCCGTAGTGGTGCGCATCGCGCCGAACCGGATTTTTATTTCTGGGTTACCACTCGGTCGAAAGAGCCGGCAGAGACGCCGGCGGTACGTCAATGCGCAGCAGGTTCTGCTGCCGGATGCAATCCATGCTGCGGAACTTCGTGAACGCCGCGCGTCGGCGGCTCCTGATAAAACCGGAAGAAATGATTCAGCGGCCCATGCCCCTTGCCCACCGAATAACTTTTCTCGATCGCTTTGGTGACATAAGCCTTGGCCAAAATCGCAGCCTCGCGCAATTGCATTCCCAGCGCCAACTGCGCCGCAATCGCCGATGAAAACGTGCAGCCGGACCCATGCGTGTTCTCGCTCTTCACCGCATCCCCAGCCAACTGCGTAACTTCGCCACCCTCCCAAACCACATCCACCGGCCGCTCCAAATGCCCGCCAGTAACAATCACCGCCCGCGCCCCCTGCTCGCCAAGTTTCAAGGCAGCAGTCTTCATATCCGCCACGTCTTTGATCGTGATCCCGGTAAGAAATTCAGCCTCAGGAATATTCGGCGTGATCACAGTAGCCCGGCGAATAAATTCATCGCGCAGAAATTTCAATCCGCCTTCATCGATTAATTCAGGCGAACCAGCAGTTGGCTTAGTAACGGGATCCAGCACGATGTGCGCGAATTTGTTTTTATCGATGAAGTCCGCCACAGCCACGGCATTCGCCTTCGTGCCGAGCATGCCGATTTTCACCGCGGCGATATGGCAATCTTCAGCGAGAGCGTCAAGCTGCGCACGCAACGTAGGCGCCGGCGTCGGATGCACGGAACGCACGCCCTGCGTTGATTGCACCGTCAGCGCAGTAATCGCCGCGACACCGTAACAGTTGTGCGCCGCGAAAGTTTTCAAATCCGCCGAAACGCCAGCGCCACAAGAAGGATCAAATCCGGCGATAGTCAGCAAGATCGGCGGCGTGTGCGTCCCATGGTTCGATTGGTTGCTCAATTCAAAAAATCCCTCGCCCACTAAAGCTCAGGCACAAATGCCGACTCCGCCAAGTATCACTGGCGAGCCGGCAAAGAGAAATGTACGCGCGTAACGAAGCACAGCGCAAGCCTAATTTTTGTGAAGCCGTCACAGAATTTAAAAGTGGCGCCGGGCGTCGCTCGTACCGCCGGATTCTTTCGTACCGACGGCGTCTCTGCCGGCTTTTTTCGAACAAATCGTAGCTACATCTAAGAAACGAGCCCGGCGCAACTCACACTGCTACAACCAACGGTTTGCGACGTCCGAAATTTTGAGATCTGGCGAATTTTCCGTTCGAAGGAGCCGGCAGAGACGCCGGCGGTACGAAACCGGCGCCTGCACTGAAGAAATTAATTTGTGTGTGGATTTAAATTCGGTCTACGGATAAAGCCCGCGCACCACAGTCGCATCCGCCACGCGCCCAACCGCCAAAATATAAGCACCAGTACGCATATGCGCGTGATGCTTCCGCGCCATCTCATGCACCTGCTGGAACGAGCGCTTCACCACCGTCTCCAATCGCGAATTCACCTCAGCCTCAGACCAGAAAAACCCTTCGCGATTCTGCGCCCACTCAAAATAACTAACCGTCACGCCTCCAGCATTCGCCAAAATATCCGGAATCAGCAAAATCCCCTTACGCGCCAAAACCTCATCCGCATGAGGCGTGGTCGGTCCATTAGCAGCTTCTGCCACAATGCGCGCCTTGATCAGCTCGGCGTTATTCAAAGTAATCACGTTCTCGAGAGCCGCAGGAATCAAGATGTCGCACTTCATAGTCAACAAATCATCATTCGAAATCCGCGAAGTCCCCGGCATCCCGACAACAGTCCCGGAGCGCTCCTTGTAACGCATCGCCTTCAAAGGATCGATCCCCCGCGAATTAAAAACTCCTCCGCGCGAATCGCTGATCGCCACCACGCGCGCCTTCTTCTCAGCAAATAATTTCGCCGCGGTAGCTCCGGCGTTCCCAAATCCCTGAATCGCGACGGTAGCCCCGCGCAAATTAATCTTCTTAACCTTGCAAGCTTCTTCCACAGCAAACAAACACCCGCGCGCAGTAGCCTCAGCGCGCCCCTCCGATCCACCCAACGAAACCGGCTTGCCCGTCACCACTCCCGGCATCGATTTGCCCACCGTGATCGAATACGTATCCATAATCCAAGCCATGGTCTGCGAATCGGTATAAACATCCGGCGCCGGAATATCCTGCTCCGGCCCAATAATCGGCAAAATCTCAGCCGTAAATCGCCGAGTCATCCGCTCCAATTCGCCCTTACTCATCCGCTTAGGATCGCAAATCACGCCGCCCTTCGCGCCCCCATAAGGCACATTCACCGTAGCCGTCTTCCAGCACATCCACATCGCCAGCGCCTTCACTTCGTCAAGCGTCACATTCGGGTGATAACGCAATCCACCCTTCGCCGGCCCGCGCGCAATATTGTGCTGCACGCGAAACCCAGTAAAAACTTTCACCTGCCCGTTATCCATCTTCGTCGGGATGGAAACTTCCATGATCCGCTTCGGCGTGCGCAAAATCTGCCGCAGTCCCGGATCAAGCTTCAGATGCTCCGCCGCAATATCAAACTGAATCTGCGCGATGCGGTAAGGATTCAAATCCTCGCGCGGCGCAATCCGCGGTATCGGTTGCGGCGCCGGTTTCGACACAGTAGCCATCCTCAGTCCTCTTCGCTTCGCCCCACGCCTACCCTCAGCGCCGCGCGAGCCACGATTCGACAAATTGTCCGTGGAATAATCGTAAACTCTGGTGACACAGGAGTTTAGTCAAGCCCCAAAACCCATGTCAACGGAAACCACGGTTATCCGTATCATTTGTGCCCCAATCGCGTATTACAAAACCGTACAACGCCGCCGCCCGACCATAAATAAGTCCATTATTTACATCGACATAAAGCCTCGTCAGGGCACGGCTTCAGTCGTGCCGTAAACACCTGCAATAACGACGGCTTTAGCCGCTGAGGGCCTCTTTTCTGCAATTCTCACTCTGCACTTCAATCCAAACGAGCCTCTTCCGCGCACAACACAATCGCAAATCCCGAACCTCACCTACGTGATATCGCAATTGACCCCCGCACGCGAAAAAGCTACTCTTCCTCCGCAATCGCTTGCCGCACATTTCCGCACCATGTTTCAGAACGGCACGCCAGCAAATACCAGCCGCAATCCACTGGCACCTCCGCCGGCGTATGTAATAAGTGAAGCATCCGAGGCTTCGTGAACGCAGCAGCAGCCACAGACCAGCGCAGCTCCGATTGGTCGCTGATCGAGCGTGTCGTAGCGCGCGACGAGACCGCTCTCGCCGCCCTCTATGATCGCTATTCCGGCCTGCTCTGCGGCATTCTGAATCGCATCCTGCGCGATGCACAAGCCGCGGAAGAAATTCTGCAGGATGTCTTCTTCCAAGTCTGGCGCAACGCCGCGCAATTTGACCCAGCCCGCGGCTCCATCGCCGGATGGCTGGTAGTAGCAGCCAGAAATCGCGCCATCTCGCGCCTGCGCCGCCGCAACCCAGGCGAAACGGAAGAGCTAGTCGAGAATACGGTAGTGCTGCCGACAAATATAGAATCCGAAGCAGCACAAAAAGAAATGATGGGCAAAGTACGCAGCGCCCTGTCAGATTTATCGCAGGACCAGCAACAATGCGTCGAGCTAGCCTATTTCGAAGGCCTGACGCACAGTGAAATCGCCGCCCGCACCGGCGATCCGCTAGGCACCGTGAAAACGCGGCTGCGTTCAGCAGTGGAAATGCTAAGGAAGAAATTGCCCGATCCGGGATCAGTATGACGAACGGCCATCCATACCAAGACGCGGACTACGACCTCTACGCGCTAGGCGCGCTGCGAGGCGAAGAATGTGCCGCCATCGAATCGCACGTAGCCTCGTGCGCCGAATGTGCGCACAAGCTCGCCGAAGCCCGCGGCCGCATCGCCATGCTCGCGCTCTCCGTCGATCCAGTCGAACCCGCCCCGGGCGTAAAAGAATCCCTCATGCGCCAACTCCTGGCGTCCGCCGAAGGCCACGAAACCTGGCAGCGCACTCCCGAGCCGCGCCGCATCCGCGTCACTTCGTGGTGGACGGCCATTTGGGCCCCCGCCGCCGTCGTCCTCGCCTGCGCTTCAATTTTCCTGTGGCTCGGAAACGTGCATCAACAACGCGAGATTAACCAGCTGTATCACCAACTCGCCGATTTCCAATCCGGCGTCGCCGACACGCAAGCCAAGCTCGATCTCTTCAGCGCCAAAGATTCGGTGCACGTCGCGCTCGCGCCCACCAAGGAATATCGCGGCGCGAATGCCAACGTCCTCTATAACGCGCGCCTCGGCAAAGCGTTCTACTCCGACATGCTCTTTGTTCCGCCGCCCCCGGACAAGAGCTACCAACTCTGGCTGGTAGACGACGGCGGCAAGCCTCTCAGCGCCGGCCTGCTCGCTCCGGCCGAAGGCGAAGGCACAAAAATGTTCGCCAGCTTCTCCACAGGCACCATCGCCAAAGCCTTCGCCGTAACCATCGAACCCGCCGGCGGCAGCGAAAAACCCACAGGCCCCAAAATCCTGGTCGGCGGTCTGTAGGGGCCGGGGTTCACTACCGGCCCGGTGTAGCACTGGGTTTTTCTGTGTTCTGCTCGCGATGTTCGGGCCGCCTCGGTTTTTCGCTGTCATCCCGAATCCCCTTTAGGGGTGAGGGATCTGCATTTGCGGTTGCTGTTGCGTTTGCCGTTGCAATTCTTTTCGCCCACCCCCAATCCAATCCGCCTTCCCCCGCGTACTTTCCATTGGAGCTTTCCGCCCACAAGTGCGAAAATACCCGCGGTGGGGTGGAACCCCTGTCAACCAGGAGGATTCAATGCGAAAGGTAATCCCCGTTCTAGCAATGCTCGCCCTAGTGCTCTCGATGGCCAGCTTTGTTTCAGCCGACGACAAGACCATGACGTGGTCCGGCTGGATCAGCGATGACCACTGCGGCGCCAAGGGCATGTCCGCCGATCACAAAGCCTGTGCCGAAAAGTGCGTGAAGGACAAGGGCGCAGCCTACGTGTTCGTCGACACCAAGACCAAGTCCGTTCACAAGATTCACAACCAGGACGCCGTGACCGCCGATGATCTCGGCAGCCAAGTCAAGCTAACCGGCCACGTGATGGAAGACGGCCAGATCCACGTCGACAGCATCACGCCCGAAAAGATGTAAACAGCAGCAGCACAGCAGTAAGCAAAGGCCGGGCGAACCTCCACATCGCCCGGCCTTTGTTTTTTTTATTTCCGTCCGGTTTTTCTCGCCGTGTGTAGGGGCGGGGGTTCACCGCCCGCCCGGTGTAGCCTTGGGTTTTCCGCCGCGGGTCCCGCATTTTCCCGCGCTGCCATCCCGAACCCGCCGTTCAGGGTGAGAGATCTGCATTTGCCGTTGTCTTTTCTTCGTAGGGGCGCCCGCTTGCTGCGCCCGATTCGTGCCTCGATCGCCTAACCTTTACTCTCTCCGTAAGGGCGTCGGTTTAGAATTTCGCCTTCTCTCAAATCTGAAATTTCAAATTTGAAATCTCTTGGCCTTTATCCCGCCGGAATCCTCTCCACTCCCATAAACGGTCTCAATACTTCCGGAATCAAAACCGATCCATCCGCCTGCTGATAATTTTCGACTACCGCAATCCAACTCCGCCCAATCGGCAACCCACTCCCATTCAAAGTATGCGCAAACTCACTCTTCCCACTCTTCGGCTTAAACCGTATCCCAGCCCGCCGCGACTGAAACGCCTCACAATTCGAACAAGAAGAAATCTCCATAAATTCGCGCGAGGACGGCACCCAAACTTCAATGTCATAAGTCTTCGAAGCAGCAAATCCCATATCCCCAGTACAAAGCAACATCACCCGGTAATGCAATCCAAGCCGCTGCAATAAATCCTCAGCATCCCGCACCAACAATTCCAATTCGTCATAACTGGATTCCGGCCGAGTAAACTTAAACATCTCCACTTTCTGAAACTGATGCTGCCGCTTAATTCCCCGAGTATCTTTCCCCGCAGCCCCAGCCTCCGACCGAAAACAAGAAGTCCAAGCACAAAGTTTTTCCGGGAGCAAATCGGCATCAAAAGTTTCGTCGCGATGAATGTTGGTAAGCTGCGTCTCCGCAGTAGTAGTAAGCCAAAGATCGTGGCCCTCGACATGAAACATATCGCCGGCAAACTTGGGCAATTTGCCATCGGCCACCAGCGAAGCCGAATTGATTAAGTAAGGAGGCAAAATTTCCGTGTAGCCGTGCTCGCGCGTGTGCACATCGAGGAAGAAATTCGCGAGCGCGCGTTCCAGGCGCGCGCCCAGTCCGCGATACAGCGCAAACCGGGCACCCGACATCTTCACCGCCGCCTCAAAATCCAAAATCCCGCAAGCCTCGCCGATTTCCCAATGTGGCCGCGGGGCAAAAGAAAATTCCGGCTGCTTCCCCCAACGCCGCACCTCCACATTCCCCTCAGCCCCACGCCCCACAGGCACGGACGCGTGCGGAATGTTTGGCACCGTCAACATAAACTCGCGCAACGCCTCATCCAATTCCGTGACCCGCAAATCCGCCCGCTTAACTTCGTCCGATACGTCCTTCATCCGCGAAAGCAGCGAAGCAGCATCTCCGCCCGACGATTTCAATCGAGCAATTTCGCCACTGGCCGTATTCCGCTCGGCCTTAAGCCGCTCCACAGAAGTAATCAGCGAACGCCGCTCCGCATCAATCTCCCGAAACCGCGCAAGGTCCAACGAAACGCCGCGGTTCCGCGCCATCACTTCAATGTCGTCCAGATGCGCCCGAAAAAATCCAAGATCAATCATAGGCTCTGAAGGATACCCGAACCTGCAATCGCTGAGAAGCGCAGCGGAGGGGGCGGGAGGCTCGGGCCTTGAGGCATCCGGTGGGGATTTGGCCCTTGAGGCTACCTCATTGGGGCTCCCGCCTCGGGGCTTCGGGCGGGCTATTTTACTTTCTGCGGGGTACCCCCCCTGTGTCCCGATTGTTTTGGTCTCGGGTCTTTGTTTTCTATGACTTAGGGGGATCAAGAATATTTCGGTGTCCCGATTGTTTTTTTGCTCGGCCTTGGGCCGTTTGGGTGGGATTTGGAGGTTTGGGGCTGGAGAAGACGGGCGGGTGCGGTTTTGGGGAATGCTGCCGCTGCTGGCGTTTTGGCCAGGCACTGAAATGCGCTCCTTGTCAGCCGGGGTGGCGCGCAGGCGGGTGCCTTGCGCCGGACTTCTGACTGGCGAGCGATTTTGGAACGGGCGTTTACTTGATGTCAATGGAACGTTGGGTACATTTTTGGGATGGTACCGGGAGGGGATTTTGAACGCGGGTGACGCCCCGTAGCGCAGGCTGCCAGCCGGCGTTTTTGACTGTCCCCGGCAATACCGCAAAGTCCGCCACCAACTCGTTTTTCCGATATACGCTGCTGTTGCCGTTCGCCGCCAGCCGCAGCACAAGCAAAGCGTCTCGATCGCGATGCGCGACTCCAAGCGTGATTGCCATCGCGGCGATTCTCTCTAGCCACACAAAAACGCCGGCTGGCAGCCTGCGCTACGGGGGCCTGCGGCCCCGAAATGACAACATCCCATTTAACGCTTGCTCCGCAAAAATACGGATTGCCCCCAACGCGTTCTGTTCTCTACGCTGCCCGCCATGGAAGGCAACATGCGCAAGCGCCGCACCCTACCTCACCTCGAATCCCCATCCGCAATCTATTTCGTAACCTATCGCCTGGCAGATTCGCTGCCTCGAACAGCAATCCCAGTGGCCTACCTGGAGATCCCAAGCGGCCGAAACAAAGAACTCCGCCTCTCGCAAAAAATAGAAAAACTCCTGGACAACAGCGCGGGTGAGTGTCACTTAGCCCGACCAAATATCGCGGCAATAATCGCAGAATCCCTGAAGCACTTTGAAGAAGTCCGCTATCGCCTCCAGGCCTGGTGCATAATGCCCAACCACGTCCACGTAGTCGCGCAACCACTCAGCGATTGGAGACTAGAAAAAATAATCCACACGTGGAAATCCTACACAGCCAACCAAGCCAACAAAACCCTGAATCGCACCGGCGAATTCTGGCAGCGTGAATACTATGATCACGTAGTCCGCGACAACGAAGATCTCGAAAGAATAACTCGCTACGTTTTTGAAAACCCAAAAAAAGCCAACTTAAAAAACTGGCCGTGGGTATGGACGCGCAGAACCTCCCCGTAGCGCAGGCTGCCAGCCGGCGTTATTGACTGTCCCCGGCAACGCCGCAACGTCCGCCACCAACTCGTTTTTCCGATACACGCCGCTGTTGCCGTTCGTCGCCCACGGCAGCACAAGCAAAACCTCCCAATCGCAACGTGCCACTATTCGACCGTACCGTCATCGCCGCGATGTTCGCCGGCCCCACACAAAAACGCCGGCTGGCAGCCTGCGCTACGAGTGCTTACGCGCCTCCTCGCAACCGATATTTTCCGCGGCCGTAAAACTCAACCAATCCCTTACCCCGAAGCACCTGAAGCTGCTGCCGAATCTTGTCGCGCACATGCCGGTTGGCGGGATGCAACGCCGCCAGCTCACGTTCTTTTGCATAAACATCTTCAAGCGAGAATTCTTCTCGTCTCAACCCGCGCACCGCAGTCAAAACATCCAGCGTCCACCCGCGTTCCTCAGGCCGCAATTCAGCCAACGGCCGTATCCGCTCGAATTGACGTCGCACCGCCGCCGGCCGCGCCACAATCCCACCGCGAACAATCGAAAGCCGCGCATCCGCCGGAATGTTGGTAAGAACAATATTGCAACCCACCCAACCAGCCCGCCGCGCCGTGCTGCTTAACGGCTTCCGTTTCTCAATCGCCGATTTCGGAATCGCAAATCGCGGCACAAAAACCAAATCCAAAACGCTCCACAACTCTCGCGAGTAATGAAGAAGCACGAAGTGGGGCGCCCTATCCGCAGCGATAGCCGCAATCATCGCGGAATACGCCGAATCCAGCACGCGCTCACCAAATGGCTTCGATTGGCTTTTCAACTGAAACGGATCGTTGCAGCGAGGACACAGGTAATCGAGAGCGTGGCTACCTACGGGAGAGGCGGAAAGCCGCGGAGAATCACAGTTCACGCAAAATAGATTTGCCGCAGCCCAAGCCTCAGTGGCGACGCGCGCCATTTGCGAACGGCTGTGATATCTCTCTAGGCCCTCGACGGGTAGCGCAAGATCCACGCGCGAATTAGATCACGATTACTGCGCAAGATAAATCTCCGTCTGCGTTTTGATTACAAACAGAATTTCGCTCGAGGTCACCGCGCTGGAACGAAACTTCTGCCAAGCTTCAGTCATGTCCTCCGCAGCAACAGTGAAGATCACATCGCGACGGATCGCACCTACGAAATAGAAAGTGCATTCTCGACTGACCAACTTACTTGGGCCCGATCCGCTCATCGTCGCGCTATTTGCGCGATCTGATCGATCCATAGATCGCGACCACAGATCAAGAGCGATCTGAACAATTGTCACTCGCAAAATCGCCTGTGCCAGATCGGCACAAATACGCTTCACCGCCAACATTGCCCATTCTTCGTCCGAATCGATGCCCAGCACTCGCCGCGATGTTCGAAATGCCAAAATCGCGGACGTTCCGCTCCCTAGAAACGGATCGAGCACAAGATCGCCCGCATCCGACGACGCCAAAATAATCCGCTCAATCAGCGCCACCGGCTTCTGCGCTGGATGCTTCCCAAACCGCTTCTCCCACGTCTCCGGCGGCGCAATCTGCCAAACGCTCTTCATCTGCTTCCCGCCATTCGTCTGCCGCATCAACGCGTAATTGAATTTGTGCCGGCTCTTCTTATTCTTCGCCGCCCAAATAATCGTCTCGGTAGCATGCGTGAAATAACGGCAAGAAAGATTCGGCGGCGGATTCGGTTTCACCCAACTGATGTCGTTCAGCAATTTAAATTCAAGCTGCTGCATGGCAAACCCGACGGAATGAATCACATGGCTGGTCCCGCTCACCCAAATCGTCCCATTCGGCTTCAAGACGCGCTGGCAAGCCGCCAACCAGGCGCGATTGAACTCATGATTCCCATCCGCCCCGCGCGAGCGATCCCACTCGCCCTTATTCACGCTAACCATCTTCCCCGCGTGACAAGTAATCCCATTGTTCGAGAGAAAATAAGGCGGGTCCGCAAATATCAAATCCACGCAATCCGCAGGCATAGCCGAAAGGATATCGAGGCAATCCCCCTGGTAAATCCGGATGTGATGCTTTTCGTCGCGAAAAACGGGATCGGGCATCTTCGGCGGCGCATGCCCGCCAGCATCAACCCGAATTAAATTTTCAGCGGTTTTAGACAAGACGCTCGGCACTCGCACTCCCACGCACGGATCGGATCGTTGATCACTCACTAACCGAAGTCAAGCCGCGCAACTACGCAGAACCGCGGCACCCTCCCAAAATCCCCCCGGTACCACCCCAAAAATGTACCCACAGTTCCATTGACATCAAGTAAACGCCCGTTCCAAAATCCCTAGCCAGTCAGAAGTCCGGCGCAAGGCACCCGCCTCCGCGCCACCCCGGCTGACAAGGAGCGCATTTCAGTGCCTGGCCAAAACGCCAGCAGCGGCCGCATTCCCCGAAACCGGGCCCGCCCGTCCACCCAGCCCCAGGGCGAAGAGACAAACAATCGGGACACCGAAATATTGTTGCACCCCCTAAGCTACAGAAAACAAAGACCCGGCACCAAAACAATCGGGACACAAGGGGGGTACCCCGCAGAAAGCAAATCAGCCAAGTCGAAGCCCCAAGGCGCGAGCCCCAAGGAGGCAGGTCCGAGAGTGGAACCCCCACCCGGAAGCCTTAAGGGTGGCGCTGACCGCAGCACAAGGGCAAGGCCTCTTGATCGCGACGCGCCAATCCCCGACGTGATGGCCATCGCGGCAATTTTCTCTCGTCGCACACAAACGCCGGCTGGCAGCCGGCGCTACGATGCGCGAACGTCGCGCTTCTGCCGCTGCCTGTTAGCAGATATGCCGACACTGGCGCATTCGCCGTGGCACGCCCGCAACGGAGGGTCTAAGCTTATAGGCGAATCCCGGAGCCAATGAACAAATGTCGCAGCCATTAGCCGCAACTAAAGATAAAGCGGACCATCTGCTCGGCGCAGTCGGCGCGCTCACGCCGCCCAAGCCGGAAGAATTCCAATTCGTCCGCTATCACATTGAAGGCCCGGTCGCCCGCCTGACTCTCGATCGCCCCGAGCACAATCTCCTGAACGAGCGCATGCTGATCGAAATCGCCGCCGGAATAAATTCGATCGGCGAAAAACGCGAAATCAAATTGATCGTGATCGACTCGGCCGCAAAATCTTTCTGCGGCGGCATCGAGCTGGGCGAATACACCCAGCGCCGGGTATTCCAATTACTCGACGCTTTCCACAACGCCTTCAGCGCGATGATGGACACCTCGAAGCCGCTACTCGTGGTGATCAATGGCCCGGCGTTCGGCGGCGGCTCAGAACTAGCCGCGTTAGCCGATCTGGTAGTAGCCACGCCGAAAGCCAGATTCGCGCAGCCGGAAATTAAGCTCGGCGTTTTCCCGCCGCTCTCGGCGGTGATTTTGCCGTACGTCCTCGGCCCGAAAGTAGCTCTCGAGCTGGTGCTAACCGGCGAAGCGATGACCGCCGAGCGCGCTTACGATCTCGGCCTGGTGAATCGCCTCGTCCCAGAAGCGCAACTCGAAAAAACGGTCGAAGATCTGATCGCCAAAGTGACCGCACAATCCGGACCGGTGCTGACCATGGCAAAAAAAGCGATTCTCGGGAGCATTGGCGTTCCGCTACGCGAGGGCGTCCGCAATTCCATGAAAATTTTCCTGAACGAACTTTCCGACCTGGAGGATTCGCAAGAAGGCCTACGCGCCCTGGTAGAAAAACGCGCCCCAAAATGGAAGAACCGCTAAAATCGCCGGAGCGCTGGTTTCGTAGCGGCGCCCTTTAGGGCGGCATCCCAGTAACGCGAGCCTCAAAGTAAGTTTGAAAGGCTAAGCTGCCAAGCGTCGGTGTCAAATGGAAGATCTACCCGGTACATCGAAGCCATCCGATCCGACCCCGCAAGAAGCGGCCGTCCAAAATCTGTCCGCGCGTCACAATTCATCACCCAAAAATATTTTTCAACGCCGCGTGACCGCACTTTTCGCCGCCAGCTTCGCCGCATTTTCGTTCACCACCTGGCTGCTGACGCGAACGCAAATCGCCGGCAGCGAATCGCGTGACGCCGCCACCGCCGAAGGCGTAGTAAGAATGCAACTCAACGCGCTAGCGCAAGGCGAACCGCAAATCGCCTACGCGCAATTCTCGCCGCAATACCGCAAAGAAGTTCCTTTCGCCACGTTTCAGGAAATTGCGACAACGCACGGCCAAATGTTTCGCGCGAACACAATCGCGATCGAGGATATCGAGAAATCCTCATTGCGCGACGAAATGCGAGTGCGCATCACGTCGGCGGACGGCCAGCATTACGTGGCACGCTACGCCACCGTGCTGATCGATGGCCGCTGGTGGATCGACGCGATGCGCTGGCGCGCGGATGAAACGCCGCCGGAACGAGTTTTCACAAATTCCGTAGGGGAGCGGGTTCACCTCGCTTCCGGGTTGGCACTGCGTTTTGGTTTGGATCTCAAATTTGCACGCAGTTCAGTTCCATCGCGCGCGCGCCGATTTGACACCGCGCGCCGCGCCGCATAGACTGCGAATGAAAATTGAGCTGGCCGGGGGAACGGGAAGGCCGTGAAAATCGGCCACGGTCCCGCCACTGTGATCGGCCGGCGCTGCGGATGCAAGTCGTCCACTGGCAAGCGTCGCAGGATTCAAGCGACGCTAGCCGGGAAGGACAGTTCCGAAACTTTATCCGGGACAAGCAGCGCCACAATTTCCGCCGTAAGCGTGCAACAAGCAGCAGACGCCGCGCGGAAAGCCGAGAGTCAGGAAACCTACCCCGGCAGCAGATGCCATGGCCCTTCGCGAGAAAGGGCGCGGCCAGCAAGCCCCATTTGTCTCGTGGGGCTTTTTTATTTGAGGCAAATTTTTTGCGGGATAAGATGCGAGCTAGAAAAATAATCGGACGCGCAACAACGATCGCCGCGCTGGCGATCGCATCGCTCTGCGCCGTCCCGCGCACCGCCGCGATTGATTCCCCGCGCGTGATCGTAGACGAAACCGGCCGGCGTGTGACGCTGCCGGCGGAAGTTCATCGCATCGTTTCTCTAGCGCCAAATCTAACGGAGACGATTTACGCGCTCGGCGCAGGCGCGCGGCTCGCAGGCGATTCCGATTATTGCGACGTTCCCGAAGAAGCCAAATCCAAACCGCATATCGGCGCGCCGGTAAATCCAAACCTCGAAGCGATCATCGCGCTGAAGCCGGACGTGGTGCTGGCGTCCGCCGCGATTAATTGGCCGGCCACCGCCGACGCGTTGCTGAAACTGGGCGTGCCGGTCTACACCACCGAGCCGCACAGCGTCGACGACATGCTCACGGGCATCACGCACATCGGCGCGGTTATCGGCGCCGAAGCCGAGGCCAATTCTCTCACCGCCGTATTGCGCGCGCGCCTCGATGCGCTCTCTCAAAAGTTAGCCGGGCGACCGCCGCGCCGCGTTCTCTTCATCGTCTGGGATGATCCGCTGATTTCGATCGGGCCGCACACGTTTATCGCCGACGCGCTGCGCCTTTCAGGCGGCGTCTCGGTTCTTGACGTCGAGCAAAGCTGGCCGCACGTAAGCCTCGAACACGTCGTCAAGCTGCAACCGGAATTCCTGGTTTTCACCGGCGATCATGGCGACGGCGAAGCCTCCAAGCTCGCCGAACTGCGCGAGAGCAAAGTCTGGCGCGAGCTCGACGCCGTAAAGTCCGGCCGAGTGGCATTCATCAGCGGCGAAGTCGATCGCCCCGCGCCCAAATTAATCGACGCCATCGAAGACCTCGCCAAGCAATTGCATCCGGAAGCATTCGCGAAGCCGGCAGAAGCTGGAGCCGCGCGCTGATGCATTCACTCACGCCGCGCCGCATCCTCGGAATCTGCGCCCTGCTCGGCGCCGTGCTGTTCATCGCCGTGGTGATTTCATTGCGCCTCGGCGCATATCCGATGTCCTTCCGCGCCATCCTCGAATCGCTCTACCAGAACGCAGCAGGCCGCGGCGATCAAATTCCCACCGACTATCAGATGGTTATTTTCGGGTTGCGTCTGCCGCGAATCGCATTTGGAATTATCGTGGGCGCCGCGCTGGCAGTTTCCGGGGCCGGATTTCAGGCGTTATTGCGAAATCCGCTCGCGGATCCCTACGTACTCGGAGTTTCCAGCGGCGCGGCACTCGGCGCCATCGTCAGCCTGATTTTTGCGCCGCACGTGCCGCTGGCGATGCAAGGCGCAGCGTTCGCGGGAGCCGGTATCACCATTCTCGCAGTTTATTTTCTCGGCCGCCGCGGGGGGCAAATCGATAGCTCCACGCTGCTGCTCGCGGGAATTATTTCCGCGTCGTTTCTTTCCGCCATCATCATGTTTCTGATGACCACGCTCAGCGGGCGCGACTTGCGCGGCATGGCTTTCTGGCTCATGGGCGATCTGGCCACGCCGCCGCAGATGCCGCTTGGATTGCTATCGTTCGTAACGCTGGCGGCCATTGGCGCGATTTACACCACCGCGTCAGACTTGAACTTAATTTTGACCGGCGAGCAAGAAGCGAAGCATCTGGGCGTGAATGTGGCGCGCGTGAAACTCGTAGTTTACATTTCGGCGTCGCTGCTTACCGGCCTGGCGGTGTCGGTGAGCGGCGCAATCGGATACGTCGGATTGCTGGTGCCGCACGTGATGCGCATGATGTTCGGTTCCGATTACCGCATTCTGATTCCGGCGTCGGCGCTCGGCGGAGCGATTGCCATCGTGGCGGCAGACACGCTCGCGCGCACTGTTGCATCGCCAACGGAATTGCCCGTCGGCGCGATGACCGCGATTGTCGGCGCGCCGTTATTCATTTACTTGCTGCGGCGGAGAATCTCGTGAGCGCGCGCGGCGCATCGCTCGATAGCGCGGGCCGCGGCGGCAGCCCACCGCCGGAATCGACCGACGTCCGCCTGCATGTCGAGCAAGCCAGTTACGCCTACCAAGTGACCGAGCGCGGCGCGCCGAAATTTGCGCTTGGGCCGGTGAGCTTTAAAGCCAGCCGCCACGAAATTATTTCAATTCTCGGTCCAAACGCGAGCGGCAAATCTACGCTGCTGAGACTTCTCGCTGGCGCTATGAAGCCGATTTCCGGATTTGTGCGCGTCGATAGTTTCGATGCCAGCGAACTCGAACCGCGCGCCCGTGCGCAAAAAATCGCGCTGGTCCAGCAGGAAAGCGCGCTGTTGTTTCCCTTGCGTGTGTGGGAGTTCGTGCTGCAGGGGCGTTATCCGCATGGCAAGCGCCTGCGATTTGAATCCGAAGAAGATTTGCTGATGGCCGGCAACGCGCTTGCGCAAGTGGGCGCTACGGATCTGCGCGAACGCTGGATGGACAAACTTTCGGGAGGCGAAAAGCAGCGCGTGATTTTGGCGCGCGCACTGGCGCAGCAGCCTTCGCTGCTTTTGCTTGATGAGCCTACGCAGCATTTGGACATCGGCGGAAAGTTGGAATTGCTGCGGCGCCTGCGCCGATTGGCCGACGAAAATCGCTATACGGTGGTGGTCGTGACGCACGAATTAAATCTGGCCTCCGAATTTTCGGATCGCATCGTGCTGCTGCATCGCGGAAAAGCGCTGGCTTATGGACCGCCGCAGGAAGTTTACAAGCGGGAACTTCTGGAGCCGTTATTTGACGCGCCACTCGATGTGGAGATTGCGCCCAGTGGCCGCCCGCGCGTGATGCTGCGAGAAGCCAATAGCGGCACGTGGCCGCAGCGCAGTTCCAATTGATTTTAGTTTTTGAATGCAAGGATGTTTCCGCGGCGCGTTTAGCCGGCTGAAATTTCCGGCCGCAGCGCTGCTCCACTCAACCCGAGACTCCGTGCACGGGAAGACGGTGAAAAGCCGTCGCCGCCGCGCGACTGTAAGGCGAGATTTTTCGGGCGCGGGCCACTGTTCCGTTTGTTGACTCTCGATCCGCGAGAGTTGGCGCCGGAATGGGAAGGCCGCGTCGCAGATACCGCCAAGCCAGGAGACCGACGGAGCCTCAATCCTGAAAACGGCCGCGGCGAATTTCGCCCGCGCGCCGCAACGGGACAACCTTCAACTCCCGCGCGAGAGGGAGAGGGGGAAACCATGAAAATTCGATTGCATTGGATTTTGCCGTTTGCATTTGTGTGTCTGCTATTTCCCGGGCAATCAGTTCACGCACAATCCACCGAACCTGCCAACGCAAGATTAACCGGAGTGCTTACGGATCCGAGCGGGGCGGTGGTTAGCGGCGCGATCGTACGAGCCACTCCTGCGAATGGCGCGGCTATTTCCGAAAAAAGTGACGCGGATGGCCGCTTCGCTCTAAAACTAAATCCCGGGCGCTACCGCGTGGCGATCCTGGCGAGTTCGTTCACGCGCGTTGAGCAGGAATTTTCGTTATCGGCCGGAGAAACGCGCGAGTGGAACATTCGCCTGGCGCTCGAACGCCTCTCGGCAAATGTGGTGGTAAGCGCGACGGCTGAACCGACTCCGGCGACGGCGTCCACTTTTCCCGTGGATACGCTCACGCGCGAGGACATCGAAGAGCGCCAGGCGATTTGGCTAACAGCGCTGATCAGCAGCGAGCCGGGAGCAGCATTTTCGCAATTGGGGCCGGAAGGAGGCGTCACCGGTTTTTTCCTCGATGGCGGAGATTCCGACTTTACGAAGTTTCTGATCGACGGTGTGCCCATGAATCAGCCGGGCGGCGCAATCGAAATCGAGAATTTTGATCTCGAAGGCGTGGACAAAATCGAAATCGTGCACGGCGCATCGAGTGCGCTTTTTGGCTCCGACGCGGTCAGCGGCGTGGTGCAGATCCTCTCGCATCGCGGCACCACCACAACTCCGCAACTCGTGCTCGAAGGCGACGGCGGCACATTTGAAACGGGCCGGGGCAGTGCGCAACTCAGCGGCATCGCCGGAAAATTTGATTATTCCGCGACGGCTGGATATTTCGCCACGTCGGGGCAAGGCCCGAACGATTACATGCGCGATGATTCGATCGCCGGAAACTTCGGATACAAATTCTCGGATACGAATTTGCTCCGGCTCACGGTGCGCGACTCGACGTTTGATGGCGGTGTTCCGGGACAAGAACTTCTGTTGCCGCCGAGCCTTACCGATCACGACGATCTGCACACTTTCGCCACCGGACTCACGTGGGATTTTCAACCAAGCGAGCACTGGCACAATCGCGTGATTGGCTGGGACACGCGCATTCAGCAAGCGTTCATCAATTCCTTCGGAAATTCCTACAATTTGTTCAATCGCGCGGGATTCGATGAGCAGGCGAGTTACGTGCTCCCCCACGGCGGCATCACCGCGGGCTACACCTATGAAGTTGAAAACGGCTCGGAGGGCGGGCCACACGCGCGCAGAAATAATCAGGCCGGGTATCTTGAAGCGCGCTATCAATTCGTGCCGCGCTTCACGGTGACGGCCGGCGTGCGTGCCGAAGCGAACACCAGTTTCGGAACGCGCGTCGTTCCACGTGCTGGCGTCGCGTATGCTTTGCGTTATGGCCACGATTTTTGGGGCGCCACGCGTCTTCGCGCTTCTTACGGCGAAGGAATCAAGGAGCCGGATTTCTTCGATTCCTTTTCGCAGGATCCTTGCAATCCCGGGAATCCGAATTTATCGCCGGAGCGCAGCAAAACATTTGATGCCGGCGCGGATCAAATGCTTGCGTCGGATCACTTGCGAATTTCGGTCGATTACTTTCACAACGATTACTACGATATCGTAAGCTTCGCATCGTTTCCGCCGACGACGGCCTGTCCCTTCGGCACCGGCACATTTTTCAATACGGACAAAGCGCGGGCTTACGGAGCGCGGACTTCCTTCGAAGCGAAGGTGGTGCGTTGGCTGCGCGTCACCGGAAATTACACTTACGACGACTCGCGTGTGCTGGTCTCGCCGAATTTCTTCGATCCCACGCTCGCGCCGGGAAATCGCCTGGCGAAACGCCCGTTACATTCCGCCACGCTCGTAGCCAACGCACACTTTCATCGCATGAACTGGAACGCCGCGGGCTATTACGTCGGCCGCCGAACCGACAGCGATTTTCTTGGATTCGGAATCACCAGCAATCCGAGTTATGTGCGTTGGGATCTCGGCACGAGCTACGAATTCACGCGGAAACTTTCGGCGCTGGCGCGGGTCGAGAATTTATTCGACCGGCGTTATCAAGATGCGATTGGATATCCGGCGCTGGGATTGAATTACCGGCTGGGGATGAGGTTTGTTTGGGGCGGGGATTAAAAATCTAAGGCGGGCCGAAAAACGGGAGGGCTAAAGAACCCTCCCCTACAAAACCCAATTCGCTGGCGGCGGCTGTTATAATTCTTCGCTTGCTATGGCGAAGACTACCGAAGAAGCGGGCCGCATTGCGCCGGAGGTGATGGCGCGCTACGAGGCTGTGATTGGCCTTGAGGTGCACGCGCAGCTTTTGACGGAGACGAAGGCGTTCTGCGCGTGCTCGCGCCGCTTCGGCGATGCACCGAATTCGAATACTTGCCCGGTGTGCCTGGGATTGCCGGGAGCGCTGCCGGTTTTGAATCGGAAGGCGCTGGAATTGGCGATGCGGGCTTCGTTGGCGCTGCATTGCACGGTGCAAGAACGCTCGCGATTCGCGCGCAAAAATTATTTCTATCCCGATTTGCCCAAGGGCTACCAAATTTCGCAATACGAATTGCCGCTAGCGACCGAAGGATGGCTTGATATCGAGCACGGCGGCGCGATGAAGCGCATCGGCATTACCCGCGTGCACATGGAAGAAGACGCGGCGAAGAATATTCACGAAGGGATGCCGGAATCCGATCGCTACAGCTACATCGATTTCAATCGCGGAGGCGTGCCGCTGATCGAAATCGTTTCCGAGCCGGATTTGCGGGCGCCCGCGGAGGCGCATGCGTATCTCACGGCGCTGAAGCAAATTCTGCTCTATACCGAAGTGAGCGATTGCAATATGGAAGAAGGCTCGCTGCGGTGCGATGCGAATGTGAGCGTTCGTCCGCGCGGGGCGGAGAAATTCGGCACGAAGGTGGAAGTCAAGAATTTGAATTCGTTCCGCTTTTTGCAACGAGCTCTGGAACACGAAATCGAGCGGCAAATAGGGGAAATCGAAGCGGGCGGGACGATCGCGCAAGAAACGCGTCTATATAATGTGGCGGCGAGCCGGACCGAGTCGATGCGCTCGAAGGAATTCGCTCACGATTATCGCTACTTTCCGGATCCCGATTTGCTGCCGGTGGTCGTGGGTGCCGCGCTGCAGAAGCAAGTAAAAGATTCGATGCCGGAATTACCCGAAGCGAAGCGCGCGCGGTTCGTTCGCGATTTCGGAATCACGCCATACGATGCGGATGTGCTGGCCGCAACGCGTGCGCTGGCGGATTATTTCGAAGCGGCGGTGAAAGCCGGTGCTCCCGGCAAAGCTGCCGCGAATTGGATTTCCACGGAACTGCTGGCGCGATTGAACGAGAGCGGAAAAGATGTCTCAGAATCTCCGGTGACTCCGGGCGGACTTGCCGGATTGATCGCCAAAGTGGAGTCGGGCGAAATCACCGGATCTACAGGGAAAAAAGTTTTCGCGCGCATGTTTGAAACGGGGAAATCGCCGGCCGAGGTGATCGCCGCGGAAGGGTATTCTCAAATCAATGATACCGGCGAGATCGAGCGGATCGCCCGGGCGATCGTTGGGAAGAATGCCGACAGCGTGGCGAAATATCTCAGCGGCAATGAAGGCGTGTTCAAGTTTTTTGTGGGCCAGGTGATGCGCGAAACGCGGGGGCAGGCGAATCCGCAAGCGGTGAACGATATTCTCAAGCGTATTTTGAGCGAGAGATAGAGGCAGCGTGCCAACTTTGAAAGTGGGAGACAAAGCGCCGGCCTTTCATCTGCACGCGGATGATGGGCGCGAAGTGTCGCTGAAGGATTATCACGGCCGCAATGTGGTCTTCTATTTTTTCCCCAAAGCGCTGACTCCCGGTTGAACCAATGAAGCGACCGAGTTTCGGGACGCCATGAAGAAATTCGATAAGGTTGATGCCACGATAATCGGCTGCAGCGCCGATACCGTCGAATTGCAGGCGAAATTCAAAGCGCGCCACAAATTGAATTTCCCGCTGCTGTCCGATCCTGATTTCAAGGCCATCGAAGCGTACGGCGCGCGGCGCATGAAGCAATTTCTCGGTAAATCATTTCTCGGCATCGTGCGCATGACTTTCTGGATCGGCAAGGACGGCCTCATCAAGCACATCTGGGACAACGTTTCGATTCAGGGGCACGCGGCGGCCGTTTTGAAAGCGATCGAAGAGGGCTAAACGGCGCATGCAGGGAATCGTATCGCTTCTGGATGGCGAGGCGCGCGAACGCATCGAGCAATTGTGGGAGGAGTTGCGCCGGGATTTTGGCGTTCGCGGAATTCACTCGAAGCGATTTCCTCATTTTTCTTACCATGTCGCGGAAGAATACGATCTGGCGCAGACGCGGCCGGCACTCGAGGAACTTGCAGGGGCCACTCGTAAATTTACGGCTCGAGCCAGCGGGATCGGAATTTTCACTCGCAAAGAACCCGTGATTTATCTGCCTGTTGTACGCTCCGGCGACTTGCAACGCGTTCATGGTGAGGTCGCGCGGCTGGCGGAGCCTTTGGCTACCGGAATCAACGAGTATTACGCGGCCGATATTTGGATTCCGCATATCACGATTGCCGAGGGCGATGTGGATATTTTGGTTTTGCCGGAGATTGTGCGGCGGTTGGGCGAGAGAAATTTGCGATGGGAGTTTTTGGTGACGAATTTGGCGGTGATTCGGGCTGACGAGAACGTGCAGGAGATTTGTTTTCGGTGCGAGTTTGGGGCGTGACGAAATACGAGCAGCAAAATAAAAAAACGGGGCCGAACGGCGGGAGGGTCTAAAGAACCCTCCCCTACAAGGTCACCGAAATCGTTTCTTCGCTTGATTCGATTTGGGCGTTGTCGATTAGGCGCGCTTTTCCTATGAATGCTGCCAGCAGGGCTAGGCAGGATTTTCTCACGCGCAGCACTGGCTGGAATGTTTCCGCGTCTACAATTTCTGCATAGTCTAGCGTGGCGGCTGGCACTGAGCTGACTACGCGGCGCATCGATTCTATCAGGCGCGCGGATTCTAGTTGGCCCTCTTCGATTTCTTTTTTTGCGGCGCTCAGCGCGCGGTAGAGGACTGTCGCGGTGCTTCGATCGTCTCCTTGCAGATACGCGTTGCGCGAGGACATCGCCAATCCATCTGGCTCGCGCACGATCGGGCACGCGACGATTTGCGCGTCGAGATTCAGATCCGTGACCATTTGGCGGATGATGCGAAGCTGTTGCGCGTCTTTGCGGCCGAAATAGGCGCGCTGCGGCTGGACGATTTCAAATAGCTTCAGCACCACCGTGGTCACGCCGCGAAAATGGCCGGGCCGCGAGCGGCCTTCGAGGCGGTCGCTGAGTCCTTCGACGGCGACTTGCGTGCGAAATCCGCCGGGATACATTTCGCTTGCCTCGGGCGCAAAGAGATAATTCACGCCTAGCTTTTCGAGGGCCTCGGCATCTTGCTCGAAACGTCGCGGATATTTCTGCAAATCCTCGCCGGCGCCGAATTGATTGGGATTTACAAAGATGGATGCGACGACCGGCGAGCATTCGTGCTTCGCGGCGCGCACCAAGGAAAAATGGCCCTCATGCAGCGCGCCCATCGTGGGCACAAATCCGAGGACGTGCTCTTTCGCGCGGGAGTCGCGCGCGATCTGCTTCATCCAGTCAACGGTTCGAATGATTTCCATCGGTAACGGGAAGCGAAGCTAGAGCGTGGACCGCGTCGCAAAACGTAATCGCAACTGAGCAGCCACGCTCACGCCGACGCGCGAGCGGCGCGATCGCGATAGAAGATGATCATGTCCGTGCCCTGGCCCTTGGCGCCGAGTTGCCGCAGCATCGTGGCTATTTGCCCGCGATGATACGTGCCGTGATTCGCGAGATGCTGCAGCATCTGCCAGCCGGGCTGCGACTGCGCCACGCCGCTCATGGTCTTGAATTCGTAGACGCGCGTAAGATCGGCATCGGTGAGCGCCGCGATGAAATCCGTCAAGTCGCGCTCAACATCATCCCAACGCGCGCGCAAAGCCGCCAGATCTGCATAAGTCGTGGCCGGCGGCATTGCCGAGTGTGAGCGCCCATGAAAACGCTCGAGCCACAGCCATTCGACGTCGCAATTGTGTGCCAGCGTGTCGCGAACAGATTTGAAACCCGAGCCGAGATCGCGCGTGAATTGCTCGTCGCTGAGCGGCGCGCAGGATTCCAGCACGCGATGATTGGCCCAGGAATTGTATTCAAAGAGATTGCGAATATCCTCGGCGTTCATGGAAGCCTCCAATCAATACGCGAGCGCGGCACAACACCCTCGAAGCAATCAGACTCGTTGTCGCGCCAGAAAGCGGCTGCGAGCTTCGGCCGAGAGGTGGTATGACTCTTCGTCCGAAGGAAATCGCCCGTTGTGCACGTCGTCGCAAAATTCACCGACCGCGCGTCCGATAATCTCCGAAAGATTGGCGTAGCGCCGCGCAAATTTGGGCGTGTGACCGTCGGTAAGTCCGAGCATATCGTGCAGCACGAGGACCTGGCCGTCGCAATCGGGCCCGGCGCCGATGCCGATCGTGGGGATCTTCAATTCCTCGGTGATTCGCGCGGCAACTTCGCGGGGGAGCGATTCGATCACCACCGAAAAAGCGCCGGCGGATTGCACCGCGCGCGCATCGCGCAGCACTTGCTGCGCCGCTTGTTCACTGCGGCCTTGCACTTTGAAGCCGCCGAGCGCGTTCACCGATTGCGGCGTCAATCCCACGTGGCCCATCACTGGAATGTCCGCATCCACTAGCCGCGCAATCAATTCGATGCGCCGCTCGCCGCCTTCCACTTTCACGGCTTCCGCTCCGCCTTGCTGCACAAATCGCAGCGCGGTGCGAATCGAATCCTTGATCGAAACGTGATAGCTGCCGTACGGCATATCGGCAACCACGAGCGCGCGCTTCGTACCGCGGCGGACCGCTTTCACGTGATGCAGCATTTCGTCGACGGTCACCGGCAAAGTGCTGTCGTAGCCGAGCACGACCATGCCGACCGAATCGCCGGCCAGCAAAATATCCACGCCGGCATCATCGAGCACTCGCGCCGTCGGATAATCGTACGCAGTCAGACAGGTAATTTTTTGGCTGGATGCGCTTGGATCGGAAGCGGAACGGTGAGATTTGCGGGAAACGATGTCGGGCACGGTAATTTTTCCGTTGCCCGCACCACGCGGTGCAGAACTCATGCGAACCTCCGGTGCCGCTCCGTAAACTCAGGATGCAGCCCAGTGAAAATAGTTTAGCAAAAGCGCCGTCTTGGAGCCACAAATTAACTTCTAAGCTGTTGTAACGGGCGTTGGAACGTGCGGCTCAACGCCCTTCCAGCCCACTGGCCGCCCGCGCACGGCCTCGCGCAATGCTCGGAACAACACGACGTACATCATTTGCCGGTAATAGAAGCGCTGAATCAGTAGCGGCGCGAGCAGCGTCCAGTCTTCATGCTTTTCGAGCGCAAACGCGATCACGCAGGTCATTAAATCTACGAACATAAAAATCGCGAAGAAGACCAGCGAGCGCTCCACATCTTGCGCGGTCCAGAGTTGCGGCAAGCGAGTGAAATGAAACTGCGCTAGGCCCCAAAGCACCAGCGACACTAAAAATAGCGAATCGAGCACTGGCGAAACTAGCGGCAAAAGAATTTGAAATAGAAATATATTCGGCAGTGCGATCAAGCCGAGCGAGCCGTATTTTTTGCGGCCGAGTGTGTCGCGATGCTTCCAGACTGCTTGAATTGTGCCAAACGTCCAACGGAAGCGCTGGCGAATGAGCGCCTCAACCGTCTCCGGAACTTCGGTATGGCCGATGGCATCTTCGTCGTAAAGAATTTTCCAGCCGCTGCGGCGGATGGTGATGGTGAGGTCGGTATCTTCGGCGACAGTATCCTTCGAGAATCCTTCGCAACTACGCACCAAATCTGCGCGCCAGGCTCCCACGGCGCCAGGCACCACCGGAATGCAATTCAGCAAATCAAACGCGCGCTTCTCGAGATTTTGGCTGGTGATGTATTCGAGCGCCTGCCAGCGGGTGAGCCAGCGATTGCGATTCATCACTTTTACGTTTCCAGCGACGGCGCCCACGCGCGCATCCGCGAAATTGCGCACCAATTTTGTGATCGCCACCGGATCCACAATCGTATCCGCGTCAATCGTGACCATAATTTCGCCGGAAGCTGCCGCCAGGCCATGATTCAGCGCCGCAGGCTTGCCGCGATTCGGCTGCGAAATCAGTTTCACACGCGGATCGCCGCCAAATTCCTCGCGCACCAGCTCACGCGTGCGATCGAGCGAGCCATCGTCAATTACCAAAATCTCGAGCTTCGGATAAGTGGAAGCCAACGCCGCGCGCACCGTCGCGGTGATCACCGCCTCTTCGTTATAAGCAGGAATCAGTACGCTCACCGTCGGCTGATATTCCGGATGATCCCCCGGCGCGGGCCGCGCCTTCTCCACCAGCGCGAGCAATCCAATTATCAGCGCGCGGCCGCTCACGAGCAAAATTCCGGTCATGAAAATAAAAGTGATCGCCAGCCGGAAAATATGCGCCAACTCGAAAATGAACCAATCGCTGCGCGCCCACAGCCATTCTTTGTAGCTCAACGGCTGCATCACTTCGCCGCGCGTCTCGCCCAGCAGATCGGAAACGGATACAAATTGAAATCCCTGCGCGCGCATGCGATCAATCATCACCGGTAAAGCCGCCAAGGTCTCGCTTCGATTGCCGCCGCCATCGTGCATCAAGATGATGTTTCCGCCATTCGTTTTCAACTGTTGCGTGGCCTGCTCGACCACGCGCTGCACAATCGTCGCCGCCGGCGGGGGCGCTTGCCCGTTGCCCTCGCCCCAATCGTGCGGATCAATTTCCGCGCCGATGATGATGTAGCCCATTGATTGCGGAATCGGCAGGTAGGAAATTTCGCTGGCGGTCTCGGGCTGGTGGTCGATTCCATAAGGAGGACGGAACAAAATCGTCTTCACGCCCAGAATCGATTCGAAAAGCCGCTCGGTGAGATTCAGTTCGATCTGAATCTGCGTCTTCGAAATTTCCTCGATGTCGGGATGCGTATAGCTGTGATTGCCGATCTCGTGGCCCTCGTCAAATTCGCGGCGAATCAAATCGGGCGCAACATCGGCGTTCGTGCCGATCGCAAAAAAAGTGGCCGGGACTTTCTTTTCCTTCAGAATATCCAGAATCTGCGGCGTCCATTCCGTGTCGGGCCCATCATCGAAAGTAAGCGCCACTTTATATGGCGCCGCGCCCATCTGCTGAATGCGCCACGACATCGGATAGCTCTCGAAGCTCTCATCATCGAAGGCATCCGATTCCGAGTCGTAGTCAAAGCTGCGCTTGCCGCTTACGGGCGTGGCAGAAATTTTCCAAATATCGCCGTGCCCTTCCAGAATCAGATCGTATCCGGGCGGAATTTCAGTCAATTTATTGCGATCCGCGACCGTCGGATGCGTGGCATCCCAAATAAACCACATCGAAGGATCTTCCGAGCCCAGCCGCCAGACGACGGTCCCCTGAACGCCCAGTGCCTCCGCGCTGCGCAATTCGTTGTAAGCGGTAATGGCGTCGAGCATCCAGACGTTGTGCACGACGTCTTTCTCATCTTCATACGAATAATGCGGATTGAGCGAAGTCGGATCGAATGTCACGTCCGCTTCCGATTCAACCGCCTGCACCACCGCTTCCTGGAAGGTCAAAGCAGAAGCCACAGGATGCGGCGCGTCTTTCGTTTTCTCCGGCCAGTCGTAGGCATAATTGGCAATGCCCATCACCAATTTCTGCGCCGGCACTAGCTCTAAAATTTTATTCAGGTTAGTCAAATACCAATCCTGCGCGGCGATCGGACCAGACGGCGAAGTCAACCAGTGCTGATCGTAATTCATCAAAATCACAGCGTCTGCGGATTGCCCGATGGCTTTGTAGTCGTAAGCCCAATCTGCCGCGGGCAGCGCCACCATCAATTTCAAATTTTGCGTATGCAGCGACGCGCCAAGTTCCCCCACGAATTTCCGGAAATTATCCTGGCTCGCGTCGGGCACTTGCTCGAAATCCAGCGCCACGCCGGTGAAATGCTGGGTCATGTCGAATTGCACCAGCCCATTGATCAGCTTGTGACGCGCCCCGGCATCATCGAGAAGCGCCGCCATTTCGTTGATGTGCCAATTCGTGCCGTCCGAATTCTGCAGCAGCGGCATAATCGGCAGTTCGACGCCCGTCGTGCGCATCCAGTTGAAAATTTTCGGGTCGAGGTCCACGTCGAGGCGCCCGTCCGGCGAGACAGACATCAGGCCTTCGGGAATCAGCAAGTCGAGTTCTTTGTAATGTGCCTGCAGCGAAGCAAATCCGGTGGGATCGCCATTCGCGTAAAATGCAGCGCGCAGCGGGTCATAATGGTCCGGCTGTTTACCAAGTGCCGCGACACGTTTCTTGCGGCCCAGCCGCACCGGCGTGACTTTGACGGGCTTCGATTGGCGAATCGCGTGGCGAATGGGATGACGATCGGGAAGGAGCGAAGCGCCTAAATCCGGATTGCGGAAAATATCAACGATGAATACGACCAGCACAAACGCGAACAGCGCGCCCGCAATTTCCATGACGCGGCGCGTGCGTCGCCAGCGTCGGCGCTCCTCATCGTAGAAAATTGGCTTGCCATTACCCATGCGGACAATCCAAGCTAGCCGTCCCGAAAAAACGTGTCAATAACGACATCCACTAAGATGCGTGCAAGTGTTGCGCTGGCCGTAGGCGCTGGGCTGGCACTGCGGCTCTATCTCATTCACCGCTTCCCGATGAACGCAGCGGGAGACTCGGAAATTTATCTCGAACTGGCACGCAACTGGCTGGATCGCGGCGTGTACGGCATGTCCGTCAACGGCCAACTCACTCCCGTTGATTTGCGTTCTCCCGGCTATCCGGCGTTCCTCGCAGCAGTTTACGCTACGCTCGGGCGTTCGCGCTACGCCGTGTTGTTCATGCAGGCGCTCGTTGATCTCGTCACCTGCGCGTTAGTCGCGATGTTGGCGGCACGAGTCGCGCCCACAGCAATGCGACGCCGCGCGGCAATCGCGGGCCTCTGGCTCGCCGCGCTTTGCCCCTTCATCGCCAATTACAGCACGGTATTTTTGAGCGAAGTGCTGGCCACTTTTTTGACCGCGCTCGCGCTGACCGTGCTCGCCAGCGGATTCAATGAATATGATCGGGCGGGCGGCCTGCGCGATCGATTTCCGGATGATTACGCGCTGCGTCAGCCGCGAATTCTCACATGGCTGCGAAGTCCGTGGTTTCTCGGCGCACTCGTCGTCGGATTCGGCACTCTCGTCCGGCCTGAAGCTCCATTGATGCTCGCTGCGGCCGGACTGGTTTTGGTGGTGCGCTGGCGCCGCCGCGTCGACTGGTTGAAGCTAATTCGCGCAGCAGTCCTAATGTTCATCGGATTGATTTTGCCGCTGATTCCGTGGGCCGCGCGGAATTGGCGCGTTTTCGGGCGACGTGCAATTTCTCGCCCCACGTTATTCGCAATTGCCCGGCGAACTCATGCCCAAAGGCTTCTACTCCTGGACCAACACCTGGCTATGGCGTTTCCGCGATGTCTACATGGTCCCGTGGAAACTCGAGGACGAAGAAATTCACGTAGAAGATATGCCCGCCTACGCATTCGATTCCGACGAAGAACGCCAGCGCGTCTCCGACGTTCTCGACGAATACAACGATTCGCTCACGCTTTCAGCCGAAGAAAACGCCGCATTCGGAGAAATCGCCCGCGAGCGCACCGCCCGCAATCCGCTGCGAACCTATTTCACCGTTCCGCTAAAGCGCGCCCTCACACTCTGGTTCACGCCGCGCATCGAACTGCTGCCATTCTCCGGCCAACTCTGGCCCATCCGCGCCGCCTGGGCCGAAGACCCAATCGATTTCACAGTGACGGTAACATTCGGAGCTCTGGTAATTCTGCTGGTAGGCGCAGCGATCTGCGGCGCATGGCAAGCCCGCGGCTCGCCCGCAATGCCGTTACTCGTAGCATTCTGCATCGTGCGCACGCTGTATCTCGTGCATATAGACACGCCCGAGCCGCGCTACGTAATCGAATGCTTCCCAGCAGTCCTCGCGCTCGCCGCGCAGGTTTGCGTCCAAGTAGCGCCGGCGTCCCTGCCGGCATCTTACGAGCGAGATTTCACCACTGGCAGCCCAGACCGACGGACCAACCACAGCAATTCTTAAACTGCTAGCTCCGCCCTCGAGCGCGGCCTTCGACGAAACTCGCCGTCGTAAGACGCCGGCTCTACTTTTCTTCCACGGGCTCGGGATGAATAGTCACGCGGAAAATTTGCGGGAATTTTTCTTTCACGCGATCCTCCAGCGCCGCCGTCACATCGTGAACTTCCGTCACCGGCAGTGCCCCCGGCATCGCGCAATGGCAAGAAACCAAAATCTTATGATCCACGCTGCGCACATGCACCTCATGGCAATCCGCCATCTCGTTATATTCCGATTGCAGCGTTCCCAAAAACTGCTGCACCGACCGCCCCAGGTCGCGCATTTCTTCGGCGCCGGCGATCACTGCGCCGAGCGGCTCGATATGGATATTGATCATCGCCTGGGGATCGGTGGCGCGGCGAATATCATCTTCGAGTTCGGTGGCTTTAAGATGCGCGTCCTTTAGGCTGGCCTTCTCATCGACTTCCAGATGCAGCTCGATGAAAAGATGCCCATCGAACATATGCGCTGAAAGCTCGTGCACCGGCAATCCATGTTTCTGCGCGACCGCGCGAATGGTGTCGAATAAATTTTCTCCAGTCGGCGCGCGCGGCTCAAGATGCACTACCACGTCCGAAGGCACTACTTCGCTGATGCGCTTTTCTACTGCGTCGCTGATCGTGTGAGCCTGCTCGAGACTCGCGGTGCGCGGCACGCTAATGGTCACGTCCACAAAATGCCGCTGGCCGGCGCGCCGCACCCGCACGCGATCCGTGCTCAACACGCCATCCACGCCCGCCACCGCCTCCTGAATGCGTTCGCGCAATCCGAGCGGCGCGACGTCCATCAGGGCGTCCAGTGTCTGTTTGGCCAATCTGCCACCAATCCAAATGATTACTCCGGCAACCGCAAGCGCGGCGATTGCGTCCGTATAAGCGAGCCAGGGAATGCCATATTTTTGCCCAAGCCAGGCGGCGGAAATGCCGATAAGGACTACGAAGGTGCTCCACACATCGGTTGAAAAATGTAGGGCATCCGCTTCCAGCACCTCACTGGGATATTTGCGTGCCACTCGCGTGAGCGCGCGCGAACGCGCCACATCGATTCCCATCGCGAGCACGAGAACCACGATTGCCGTGATGCTGGGATGAATATGAGTTTCGTGCCGGAAGAGCCGCTGCAGCGCCTCCCAAATAATGTAAAGCGCGGTGAGCAGCAGCAAGCCAGTTTCGACGAATGCCGAGAAGCTTTCGACTTTGCCGTGGCCGTAGAGATGGTCGGCGTCTGCTGGCTTATCCGCTACACGGACCGAAAGATAAGTGATCACCGCCGCGACCAAATCGAGCACCGAGTGCATCAATTCAGAGAGGATGCCCAAGCTGCCGGTGGCGATGGCCAAAAAAGCTTTGAGAGACACCAATACCACGGCCGAGCCGACCGAACTGATCGCGGCCAGCTTCTTTTCTCGAATCGCTTGTTCTTCGGCGGTCATCCCAGGGCTTACGGGATTATACGCTGGCGCGAGTTTTGCGGCGCACACTCGCTGCCTTACACTGAAGTGATCGAATCATGAGCGTGCAACGCACAATCCAGCGTCCAGTTCGTGATGCGCCGACACGCAGCAATCGCAGGCGCATCATTTGGGCGTTTGTGCTGGCGGCCGCGATTTTGCTTCTTGCCTACTCGCTGTGGATCGAGCCTTTCCGCATCGAGGTGGTGCACACTTCGATTCAAGGAAATGTCGCGACGCCGCTACGAATCGCGCAACTCAGCGATCTGCACACGCACGGCATCGGGGTGCGCGAGCGGCGCATGCTCGATATTCTCGATGATGAAAAGCCTGACGTGATCGTGATCACTGGGGATTCGCTGGCTGGATACGGCGGAACTTTCGCCGAAGTTGGCAACGTCTTGCAGCAAATGCACGCTCCGCTCGGAGTCTGGGTGGTGCGCGGAAATTACGAGAATTGGAAGCAGATGCAGCACGAACATTCTTTTTACGCCAATGCCGGAGCGCATTTGCTGCTGAATTCCGGCACTCTGCTGCGCAATGATGTCTGGCTGGGCGGCGTCGACGATCCTTACACTGGAAAAGCGAGCCTCGAGGGCGCGCTCACCGGGGCACCGCCGGGAATTTACACGATTCTGCTATTCCACTCTCCCGCTTATTTCGATCGCGTCGCGGGAAAAGTGGATCTCTGCCTCGCCGGCCACACGCACGGCGGTCAGGTGCGCCCGCCATTTCTCCCGCCGCTATTTTTGCCGAAAGGTTGCTGGCCCTACGTGGCTGGGTGGTATGACGCGGTGGGAACGAAATCGAAGCTGTACGTGAATCGCGGAATGGGCACATCGATGCTTCCGATCCGCTTTAACAGCCGTCCGGAAGTGACAATAATCACGATCGAGCCGGCGGCAAAACCGGCCGCTAGTTCAACGGCGGCTCGGTGACCAAAGGCAAGCGCCGCGGCTCGCCGTGGAATCCGCGCACTTCGCCTTCCTCGAGAAGCAGCGAAGGCGCCACAATCGAACTCGGAATCCCGGCCTGCGCCGATCCAAAAGCGCCGAGCGCCGTCCCGGCAAATCCTTCCGCCGGATTTTCCAGATAATCGAAAACCGTTCCGTCGTTGCCGACGCCCTGAAGATTCCGGATCGAGCGCAGATTCAATCCATTCAACAATCCGCCGCGCACCAATTCCTCGTGCCCGTCCGAAACGTACACGCGATACAGCACTAGCGGCAATCGCTCGCCGCTCGAAATTCCGGCCGCCAGCGCTCCCACCGTCTCGTTGAAATCTTCCTGACGCACCGAAGAAATCGCCGGATTATCCATGCGCCGCACTTCGATGCACCATTCGTGTCCGTCATCTTTGCAGAGCGAAAGGAATTTCTTCT
Source organism: uncultured Acidobacteriota bacterium (assembly GCA_963792515.1). Classification (GTDB taxonomy): domain Bacteria; phylum Acidobacteriota; class Terriglobia; order Acidiferrales; family UBA7541; genus Palsa-147. The sequence continues at coordinate 205,945 of CAWBWG010000015.1, forward strand.
TCAAATCCGCGGGACTCTGCGCCGCATTCGATTCGAAAATTAAATTGCTGGGCAACGCGTGCGAATCCGAAAGCAGGGCCGAGCGCGCGTGGCCATTCGAACCATACGATTCCGGCCCGGGACGACGCGACATCAGCAAATCTTTCAGGATCCCGTTATCGACGATCGAAACGCGCTGTGCGCGCACGCCTTCATCATCCACGTCGTAGCCGCCGATCGCCGGCTTGCCCTGATATGCGCCGACCGTCGGGTCATCCACCAGTGAAACGCCATTCGGCAGCACTCGCGTGCCCACGCGGCCAGTCCACTCGCTGCGCCCGCCGAGGCCCTGCATCATTTCGTCAAAGCGAGGCAACATCGAGAGCGGCCCGCGCGCGCCGGATAACGACGGCGGCAAAATCTGCGCGAGCAGCGAACCAGCAGCAGGCGCATCGAACAGCATCGGCCCGGTGTAATCAGGCACTAACGGACTCGATCGCAGCGCCACCAGCTCATTCCCGGCAGCCGCCAGCGATTTGCTGGCCTCTTCCGCCGAAGGCAAATCCGCCGGACGCGCCACATACTTCGCGTAATAATTCTGCACTTCCATGCCGTCGTCAGCGAGCGCGTCCATTCCGCCTTCAATGGCCGCGAGGCTGCGCGAGACGCGAATCTGCGTGCCTTCGCTGGTCAGCAAGTAGTAGGTCGTGTAAATCAAATAGTAGGTGACGCGCGAATCCTTCAATTCCGGATTTCCGCGCACCGCCTTCGACGCCGTCCGCGCCTCATCTTCCCAATTTCGCGAGGTCCAATCCGGCTCGATCCGCGGCTCGACCTGCACGACCGGCGCAGTCTTCGAAAAATCGTCGATCTCCGGTGGCTTCGTCAAGCTGCGCAAGAAGGCGCGCTTCAACGACATCTGCGTCAGAGCTTCCTTGTAAGCCTGATCGGTCGAGAGCCAAAGATCCTGCCGCAGCGAGTTGTAATCGCGGTCGATGCCCACTTGCCCGGCCGATCCGAGGAATCCGCGAAAGGCTTCATCGCTTACAAAATTCGAGCTGTCGAGGTGATAGTCGCCGACGCGAATGGTGGCCAGCATGAAACGGCTGCGCGTCTTGGTGGAGGAAAGCAGCGCGCCGAACGAAGTCGTAATCGTTCGCGCGTCGATATCCAGCAACTGATATTGAATGTAGAAAGGCTTCTCCGCGCCAGGAATGCTCAGGCGCGATTGCGAGCGCGCCATTTCATCGTGCAGCGCGCGCAAAGTCTGATCGTTATCGCCCTGCTGCGGCGTCGCGGGAGCCACCACCGGTTTTGCATGATGCAATCCCGGCTTGGCAGCGCCCGGCATTCGCACCGCAGCGTCCGCTGGCGCGGGAATCGCAAAGCAAGCCGCGGCGAGACCGGCGGCACACAACAACGCACTCGAAGCTCTCATTCGGCGGCGCATCATTCTCAGTCATTTCCTTTCGCTTCGGGGTCGTGCGCCGGCGGCGGCAAAATCGGAGGCCGATCGGTGGAACTTTCTTTCTTCTGTACTTCCAATTCGGAAATCAAAATCGCAGGAGCCGCGGCCGCTACGGGAACCGATCCTGATTCCGCGCCGCAATACCCATTGAAAATTTCCTGCGTATCGCCGGTGGCCACGATTTTCGTCAACGAAGCCAGCGGCGTTCCCACAATATCCACGCCGCGCACCAACTGATCCGGCTTCCCGTCCGGGAAAACTTTGTAAACCACCAGCGGCAACACCTGAAAAGCCTGCGGCTGCCCACGTCCGGTAAATGTGAATCCGCCGGCAATGTCGTCGATCAGCAGGCCGTAGGGCTTATTCTGTGATTTGATCAATTCAATTAGTTGCTTCCGCAATTCCGCATTGGTCACAGATTTCGTGCTGCTGACAATCGTATTCCCCATGCGCGCGATCGGCTGATACCCAAGCTGCCGCCGCCCGTGCCCATTCGAGTGAGGCACGTCCACCAACGGCGACCGACCCATCAGAAAAGTTTTCAGCACGCCATTTTCCACCAAATGCACGTTCTGCGACGGCACTCCCTCATCGTCATAGGGGTAGTAGCCCAGCAACATCTGCCCGTTCAGGCGTTGCTCCGTGGGATCATCCTTCACCGAAATAAACGCAGGCAAAATCTGCTCGCCGATTTTTTTCGTGAAAGTTTGCCCCTCGGAAATATCTTTTTGACGGAAGCCCTCGAGCCGGTGCCCCAGCACTTCGTGAAAGAAAACCGCCGTGGCCCGCCCGGTCAGCAAAGCCGGCCCGGCATAAGGATCGACGAGGGGCGCGCGATCGAGAGCTTCAAGCTCCGCGATCAGCACTTGAATCTTCTGAAACACAACCTTATCGTCCGGCGCTTCCTTCGGATCGATCCAATCGAAATTCGCAAAGCGATTGATGTCCATGCCATCCGGCGCCTTGCTCTGCACAAAAAGCTCGAGCCGATAGTGCAACTGCCCGAAAGCCAACTCGGTCCCTTCGCTATTCAATTGATATTGATTGGCAGCCTGCGCCGTAAAAGTGGCAATCGAATTCAACACATCAGGCGACTGGCTAAACGCCGCCGTATATTTCCGCAGCTTCTCTTCCCAAGGCTTGCGGTCCACCTTAATTTCCGCCCGCGGCCCAATAAACGTATGCGGCGTCTCATGCGAAAAATCCGGCGCATTCCCCTCGTCCGTCTGCACCTGCACCTGCTGGCTAGTCTGAATCTTGATCAAAGCCTGCGCCGAAGCCCGATACTGCCGGTCCGTCTCGCTCCAAATCTCCCGCCGCAAAACCGCCAAGTCATCATCCAGCGCCGCCGTAGTTCCAGGGCTAGTCCAATTCGGCGGCCGGTCGCCAATCTTGTGCGTGCTATCAAGCTGATAAGATCCCACGCGCGATTGCACTTCCAGCCAGCGCCCCTTCGCGTCATCGCTGGTAAGCAGCGCCCCATTCGAGCCCGACACGGTAACAATCTCGCGATCCGAGACCGTATAACTCAAAAAATAATTCGAAGGCTCCGTCTTACCCAAAGTAGTAACGGAGCGATCCAGCTCCGCCTTCATAGCCGTCAAAATCGGAGGCCCCGGCGCAGACGAAGTAGGCGTAATCCCGCCCAAACAAAAAACCCCCGCACTCAAAGCCGCAAAAGATGCCAATAATTTAGAGCGATTCATGAGGTCTAGTCATCCCAGTAGGTTCAAACGTCCAAAGCCGAAACAACAAGTGTAAGCCACCCCGCGCCCTTTCCCAAATTCATCCGCGCCGCAGGTTTACGAACAAAATAAATATGGCGGATTTTGAAATCGCTGCCTAATTAGACGCCGGTGGCTTATCTTCCGCTGCCGGCCGCGCGAAAATTCCCGGATCCGGATTGATATTGACCTTCACGTCCGAGACGGTCGTATCCGTAAATTTCTTCCCGTCATGATCCACCTGGCTGCGATACGGATACTCCAATCCCTCCACCGCCCGGAAATCGCTCCAATGCTGAACCGTCTCGACATCTCCTTGCGGCGTAATCGCCCGGAAATGCGCCCCGATCAGCAAATGCGTCCCCGCATCAAAATAAAGCCGGATCGGCCCGCTCGGCCTGCTCCACTGCACCACGTTCGTTTTCTTCCCGTCAAAATCTTCATCGTCCAAATATTGCGCGGTGATTCTTCCCTCCAGCGCCTGCTGATACAAACCCCAGCCGCCCGTCAAAGCAATCCCGCGAGTCATTTCCGGATTAAAATCCTCTGGCAAATCCAGCAACCCCTGCGGCGCAAGCACCCATCCCGCCTTGCCGTCAAATCCCTGCGTAATCATTCCAGCTGGTAATTCCGCGTCATTCCGCAAATGATCGGGAAACAGGATCGTCAATTTTATTTTCAAATCCATCGGTCCCTGCACGGTGAACGCCGACCCGGAAACGTGAACCTCCACGCTCTTCACCGTCTTCAATGCATCCCCACCAGTCGCCTTAGCCCCGGCAAGCACAATCGCCTTCCCCTTAGCCAAGGTAGCCGGAGTAGCAGGAGGCGCCGGCGGCAGCGCCGGCTGACTCGGCGCAGCATCCTGCGTAGCGTCCCCACGCTGCGGAGGCGGCAAAGGCTTCGGCGTAAGCGACGGCGGTGGAGTCTTCGGCTGAATCTGCGCAGCAAGCGGCGCAGCAAAAATCATCAAAGAAGCCGCGATCAACAACGAAGCCAATCCCCTCATGCGCGCCAATCGAACTGCTTTCATTCGCAACCTCCGCTGCTGAACCGCAGTGTACTTGGATGGCAACCAGCCCAGCAGAGTTTCATCATACCGTGAACGCGGCCGAATCCCCCGTAGCGCTGGCGTCCCCGCCGGCTCTTACGAGCACGAGTTCGGTAGGACCCGCAATCGACGACGGCGCGCGATTTTGAGCTTTACGCCGTGTTTGGGTTTCTGTAGTCCGGCCGTGTTGCCCGCTAGCAGTGGCATCGAGATCGTAAGAGTTGGCGGGGCGCCAGCGCTACGAATCCACGACGCCATCGGTACAGGTTGACGCCGCGCCGCGTTCCGAATAGCATCCGCCTAAAGGGGAGTGCCCAAATGCCGCGCCATTCCTACGCCGAACTCGAATCCGTCCGACTTCACTACGCCGCCGAAGGTCCCGAAGACGGCGACCTAATTCTCTTCGCCCACGGCTTCCCGGAATTCTGGTACGCCTGGAAAAATCAGCTCACCGAATTCGGCCGCTCGCGCCTGGCCGTGGCCCCAGATCTACGCGGCTACAATCTCTCCTCCAAGCCAGCCAACGTGGAAGATTACGAATTAAAAAATCTGGTGGAAGACATCCGAGGCCTGGCCGCTCATTTCGGGTGCGGCGGCGATAAAAAATTCACGCTGGTAGCGCACGATTGGGGCGGCGTAGTCGCCTGGGCCTTTGCGTTGGTTTATCCAGAATGGCTGGATCGCCTGGTAATCATCAACGCCCCGCATCTGGCCGTCTTCCGCCGCGAACTCGCGCAAAATCCGGCCCAAAGAAAAGCCAGCGAATACATCCAATTTTTCCGCACGCCTGCCGCCGAAGGCCTGCTCTCTGCAAATAATTTCGCAGCCATGTCCTCCATCGTAATCAATCCCTGCATAGAACGCGGCTGCTTCAACGACGTCGATCGCCGAGCCTACATCGAAGCCTGGTCGCAACCAGGCGCCCTAACCGGCGGCCTAAATTATTATCGCGCTCTGCCGGGAGTGACCGACAAAGATGCCAACGACGATCTACCCACTCTTCTGCCCGGGGCAAAATCGTGGATCGTGCAAGTCCCCACGCTAGTCCTCTGGGGAATGAAAGATGTAGCGTTCCTGCCGGGAAATCTGGACGGCCTGGAAGAATACGTCCCCAACAGTCGCATCGAGAGAATCCCCGAAGGCACGCACTGGGTAATCCACGAAATGCCCGACCTAATCAACCGCCATATCCACGATTTCCTAGGCGGCAAAACCATCTGGCGCACAGAAGCAGCCACCGCCCGCCGCTAGCCGTTGTCGTAGCGGTGCGGCTTCAGCCCAGCATCTTACGACCAAAAAATTCGCCAACGGCAACTCTCACGCCCGGACCCCAATCGCGCCAACTAGCGTACCGCTGGCCCCGTCGGCTCTTACGATCCAGATGTCAGCTAGGCATGAGATCGTGGACGGAGCGTAAATTAAATAAAAGCGTAGGTTGGATTTTGTAATCCGGCCGAGAGAGTTGCATGTAGCAGAATCACGCTCGTCAGAGCCGGCGGGACGCCAGCGCTACAAAAACAAAAGCCGCTACAGACTGCCCAAGCAGTCCGTAGCGGCTAACAAATCAAACAATCTTCAACTCCCGAAAAATTAAGGAGTGATATCCCAAGTATTGACGCTGCCCTGCGAGCAACCGAATTCACGCGGACCCCAATACTTCCAGGATCCATCCGTGAAATTCGCGCGCCCATAAAGATTCGAGCCAGCCACCGGCGGATAAGCCCAACCGCTACCCCAAGGCCCCACCGTGCCGGTATAAACGCCGTTCACATAAATGTCCACGTACCAGCCGGTGTCGTTGTTCACTTCTACTGAGCAACCGCGCCCACGTCCTGCCGGCTTGGTGGCTTCGCCCTTCGGATCGTTAGCCGCCGGCTTTTCCTGCTTGATATTTGTGTCAGCCCCGCCGCCGCGGCTCGTCTGGGCCTGCGTCTTCACAACATTTTTGCCGGATTTCTGCGGCGCCAGAATACTGGACTTCGCTCGAACAGGTGATCAATCCGCACTTCGCGAGCCACCGAAACGTGTGGGTGCTCAGCCCGGTAGCGCGCCTGCGCCCCGGAATTTGGCCCGCCGCCGCGGAGAGGGAGGTAGAAGCAATCGCCGCGCAGATCCGGCGCGACTATCCGGAAACCAGGCGCGGACAAGTGGTGCGTGCGGCCTCTCTGCGCGCCGAGTTAAGCCGCGATCTTCGACCGGCGCTGCTGGTGTTGCTGGGCGCCGTCGGCTGCGTCCTGCTGATCGTGTGCGCCAACCTTGCGGGATTGATGCTGGTGCGCGGAACCGGGCGTGCCAGGGAGATGGCGATTCGCAGCGCTCTCGGCGTGGGAAGGCAAAGATTAGTCCGCCAGCTGCTTACGGAGAGCGCGCTGCTGGCAGGCACCGGGGGACTGGCGGGAATCGGGCTTACTTTTTGGGCGACGCGATCGATCGGCCTGCTGACCAGGGATCTGCGATTACTAGACGTTCACATCGACGGTTCGGTGCTCGGGTTCGCGGCTGCAGCGACGGTGGCGACGACAATTCTTTTTGGAATCGCTCCGGCGATCCGCGCGTCACGGGTCGACGCCGGCGAAGCGCTCGAGAGCGGTCGCGCACGGGAGGCACGCGCGCAACGCGCACTCGCCCAACGGGTACTGGTGGTGGCGGAAGTCGCTCTCTGCCTGGTATTGCTGGCCGGTGCCGGCCTGTTGC
>CAWBWG010000016.1:0-291732 GCA_963792515.1 uncultured Acidobacteriota bacterium
GGGAGCCGGCAGGGACGCCAGCGGTACTTAAACCTTTTCTACCTTGCTTAATAGCTCTACGAATTTTTGCTGGCGATCCTTTTGATCTAGGCCTTGGTAGATTTCTGCGATTTGAGTGGTGTTCATGGAGCAGAATTTTGGGCCGCACATGCTGCAGAATTTGGCTTCTTTGTAGAAGTCGTCGGGTAGGGATTCATCGTGCATGGCTTTGGCGGTTTCTGGATCTAGGGAGAGGGCGAATTGTTTGTTCCAGTCGAAAAGGAAGCGGGCGTAGCTTAGGGCATCGTCGCGATCGCGGGCGCCGGGCCTGTGCCTCGCGATATCGGCGGCGTGGGCTGCGATTTTGTAGGCGATTACGCCTTGGCGGACGTCGTCGGCATTTGGTAGACCGAGGTGCTCTTTCGGCGTTACGTAGCAGAGCATGGAGGCGCCGTGCCAGCCGATCATTGCTGCGCCTATGGCGCTGGTGATGTGGTCGTAGCCTGGGGCGATGTCGGTGACTAGCGGGCCTAGCGTGTAGAACGGGGCTTCGTGGCAGAGCTCGTTTTCTTTTTTTACCTGGAGCTCGATTTGGTCCATGGGGATGTGGCCGGGGCCTTCGATCATTACTTGGACGTCGTGCTCCCAGGCTTTTTTGGTTAGTTCGCCGAGGACTTTTAGTTCGGAGAATTGGGCTTCGTCGCTGGCGTCGGCTAGGCAGCCTGGCCTTAGGCCGTCGCCTAGGGAGAAACTTACGTCGTGCTTTACGAAAATTTTGCAGATGGCTTCGAAATTTTCGTAGAGGAAATTTTCCTTTTTGTGGAAGGCCATCCATTGAGCTAGTAACGCGCCGCCGCGGCTGACGATGCCGGTGATGCGATTGCGGACCAGCGGTAGCGATTCGCGCAGGACGCCGGCGTGGATGGTCATGTAATCGACGCCTTGCTCGGCTTGCTCTTCGATTACTTCCAGCATTAGTTCGATGGTTAGATCTTCGGGGCGGCGGACGCGGCTGATGGCTTCGTAGATTGGCACGGTGCCGATGGGGACTGGCGAGGCGTTGATGATGGCTTTGCGAATTGTGGGGATGTCGCCGCCGGTGGAGAGATCCATTACGGTGTCAGAGCCGTAGTGGACGGCGCGATGGAGCTTTTCTAGTTCGCCATCGATTTCTGAGGTGGTGGCGGAATTGCCGATGTTGGCATTGATTTTGCAGCGGAAGGCTACGCCGATGCCCATCGGCTCTAGATTTACGTGATGGATGTTGGCGGGGATGATGGCGCGGCCGCGGGCGATTTCGCTGCGGACTAGTTCGGGATCGATTTTTTCGCGGCGGGCTACGAATTCCATTTCTTCGGTGATTACGCCGCGGCGGGCGAAATGCATTTGCGAGAAATTGTGGCCGTGGCCGTTCATGGCGGCGCGGCGCTTTTCGACCCAAGTGTCCCGGATACCCATCGTTCCCCCTCGCGCTGGAGCTGCGCGTGACGCGTGTGAAGCGACATTATCGCACTGCGGTAGTGGTGCGGCAACCTTGGGGGCGAGTCGGCGGCGATGGCGATTTTGATTTTGTAGCACAGGCACTCTTGCTTGTATAGGTTTTCGGGAGCGGCTGCAAGTGGCGGAAGCGGTTGCACATTTTAGCCGACACAGCCAGGAGTGGCTGTGCTACTGGAGATTGCGCGATTTTCTTTGGTGGAGTAGTTTGTAGGAAATTTCTGGAGATGGCCATGAAGACTTCGAGGCGACTTGGATTCTTGATGACGGTGCTGGCGGCGCTGACTTTGAGCTCTTGCGTGCCGCAGTTGGCGCTGCACTCCTGGTATAGCGAGAAGGATCTGGTCTTGGAGCCGGGATTTGCCGGGAATTGGTGGTTGCTCGATACGGACAATAAGCCGGAGTCCGATCAGGCTTGGAAGTTTGTGCAGGACTTTGATAAGGGCTATACAGTTTCGTTCGAGGATCCGGAGCAGCCGGGGGTGCGCGAGGCTTGGGAATTGCGGTTGTTTCGGGCGAATGGGGGGCTTTATGCGGATGTGGTGCAGTTGACTTCGAAGTTTAAGGATACGGATTTGGCGGAGAATTTTATTCCGGGGCACATGGTGGGGACGGTGAAGCTGGACGGTGACAAAGTATCGATGCGATTTTTGGATGATGAGTGGACTGCCAAGGCGTTGAAGGCGAATGCGGCTTTAGTTAAGCATGAGATGGTGGGAGGTTCGGCGGTTTTGACGGCCTCGTCGTCTGAACTGCGGGAGTTTGCTTTGGCGCATGCGGGGGATGATAAGGCGTTCGTGCTGAATTTTAATTTTGTGAGGAAGAAATAGGCGTTAGGTAGGGGAAAACATCAATACCGCAATTTCAAATTTGAAATTTCAGGTTTCAGAGCAAGTCCAGAACTTACCGCAAGTTCAACTGCGTGAGTCAAATTCAAAATCTTAAAAACTAAAGACCTTGCCTGTAAAGAGGTGAGCTACATTTGCGTTGCGGATTTATCTGGAGCTGGGTGCGAGCACATTTTGCTTTTCTAGTTCTTTGGTTACTAGCTTGACCAGGTCTTGAATCCTCTTCATTACCGAGCTGCTGTCGAAGACATTCGTGGTGCCCGTCCAGATCAATTCGCCTTCGGGCTTGGCGGTGGAGTAGAAATTTACCTGGACCTGGGCGCGCTTTTCGGTTTGCAAGTAGCCGGGGGTATAAACGACGGGGACCAACGTTTCGTAATAGCCATAAAAGGTGGAGTAGTAAGCTGCCGGAGCGTAGAGCACGTCGCCGGGAACGTAGGTGGTTTGCTTGGTGTTCTTGGTGAGGAGCGCGGTGATGATGGCGTCGAATTTCTGTTTGCGGACGACCCAGCGTAGATCGCTGTCGGCGATTGGAGTCACGTCTGGGCGCGGTAGGAAAGAATAACTGGGTGCGGCGGTAGTGCCGGGGCGGGTGAGTGCTGCCACGAGGTCGTCTTCGAAATCGGCGCGGTTTGCGGCTTTGCCGTTGATGGCCAGCACCAGAATATTTTGAGGTGTTCCGCCGGTGTAGTTCGGATTCTTCCAGCTCAAGGCGAGCTTCGGGTTGGCGCCGCCGCCGGAAACCATGCCAGCGAGCACGGCGAGAAGCAATGCCGGTAATTTTCGCAACTCAATCTCCTTCGAGTCGTGGCCTATGGACACGCGCGGGTGCGGTCGAGAGTCTAGCGCGGTTTAAGCGTTTCAGCGAAACGATCGCCGAGTGGGAATGGGAATCACGGAATGAGAGAAACTTGGAACTCTATGGACGGGCTGGATCGTAGCCGGGATAGCATAGTGCGCGGGCGCGTGGAGGAAGGGGAATGAAAGCTGCGGTATTGCATAAGCTTGGTGAAGCGCCGCGATTCGAGGAATTCGCCGAGCCGGCGGCGGGCAAGGATGAAGTGATTCTGCGCGTGCGCGCCGCTTCGCTGAAGCCCGTTGACCGGCAGATTGCGAACGGCTCGCACTATGCGAGCCCGCGCGAATTGCCGGTGATTTGCGGAATGGATGGAGTGGGCGAACTCGAGGATGGTACACGGGTATTTTTCGGCGGGCCGCGGCGGCCATATGGAGCGATGGCGGAAAAGACTGTAGTCCCGGCGCTGTTCTGTTTTTCTTTGCCGGATGGGATCGATGATGAAACTGCGGCGGCGCTGCCGAATCCGGGAGTTTCTGCTTGGTTGAGTTTGACGCAGCGGGCGAAATTGGCGGCGGGCGAGACGGTGCTCATTCTGGGTGCGACGGGAGTTACGGGCCAGCTTGCGGTGCAAATCGCGAAATTGCTTGGCGCAAAACGGGTGATCGCGGCGGGGCGCAATGAGCGCAGGCTTGCCCGGCTGCGCGAGTTGGGAGCGGACGCCACGATTCAGCTCGAGCAATCGGCCGAGTTGCTGAAGGGTGCATTTGCGCATGAGGCTGGGGAGGATGGGTTCGACGTGATTCTCGATTATTTGTGGGGAGTGCCGACCGAGGCGCTGCTTGCGGCGATTATCCGGCCGGAAATTTCGCGCGTGACCAAGGAGATGCGTTTGGTGCAAGTGGGCGAAAGCGCGGGGGCGACAATTTCTTTGCCTGCGGCGGTTTTGCGTAGCACGCCTTTGACGATTTCGGGGACAGCCGGATTTCCTTCGTCGAAGATTTTGGCGGAGGCCATGGAGCAGGTTTTGGGGCGCGGGGCACGTGGGGAATTGCGCATTGAGACGGAGCGGGTTGCGCTGGCGGAAATTGAGGCAGCTTGGGGGCGGAAGGAAGAGCCGGGGAGCCGGATGGTGGTGATTCCTTGAGATTGTGAATGGATTCGAGCGAAATCGAAAAGCAAAATCAGAGTCAAAATCAAAACCAAAACTGAAAAGCCTCGCCTCTAAAGAGGCGAGCTACATTTGCTTGCGGTGCGCTGGTACCGATGTTAGATTCGCGGCCTCCCGACGAACAAACCGCACTTAGGCCATGAATCTGTTTCTAGCTTCAAAATTTTAGGAGGGACGATGAGAAAATTTGTTGCGATGTTCTTGTTTGCGGCGGCGCTGCTTACGGCGAATGCTGCGTTTGCGCAGAATCCCAATTACACGCCGGGGCCGGTCTGGCGCGTGAACTACTATTCGATTAAGACTGGGCAGGGCGATGCATTTTGGAAGGATGTCCGCGAAAATTTGAAGCCGGTGTATGACGATTTCAAGAAGGAAGGATGGCTGGTGGATTACAAGGTGTGGACGAATCCGACCGTGGAGCATCCGGGCGATTGGGACGTCGCTATCGGGCTGCTTTATGCGAATTATGCGGCGTTGGACGAACTCGACGCCAAGGGTGCGACGGTAGTGATCAAGCACTTCGGGTCGCGCGAGGCGATGATGGATGCTGCGAAAAAGCGGGCGGAGTTGCGGGATTTGATCGCCAGCCATTTGGCGCGCGAGGTGATGTTGAAGTAAGGCCGCGATTTCGGTTTTGCTGCTCGAGAAGTTTGGGCGTAGCGGGGCCGGCGGGCGAGTGAGTTGCTTCGCCGCCGGCCTCAAATCTTTGGAACTTCCCGCCTGCCGAACCGGAATGCCTATCGGGGTTCGTTTGTCTCGGTATGCGCCGCATCGCTGAAATCCACGCTGTAAAATCTGCATCGATGCCGGAATTCGCCCGCGCGATTTCGCTGCTGCTGGTTGCGTTGCTGGCGTTTGTGCCAGGAACACTTTTATTTGGCGAGCAGGATGCGAAAACGCCAGATGCAAAAACTCAGGAACCGAAAATATCGGTGCAGTCGAATATCGTCACCGTGTCGGCGATTGTGCGCGACAAGAAAGGGCAAATCATTTCGGATTTGACCAAGGACGATTTCACGCTGGATGAAGACGGGCGACCGCAAGCGATCGCCTATTTTGCGAGGCAGAATGATTTGCCGCTGGCGGTGGGCTTGCTGGTGGATACGAGCATGAGCCAGCGGCGGGTGTTGGGCCAGGAACGCAGCGCGAGCGCGACGTTTGTGGATCACACTTTGCGGGAAGAGAAGAAGGATCAGGCTTTTTTGATTCATTTCGATCATGAGGTGGAATTGCTGGAGGATTTTACTTCTTCGCGGAAGAAGCTGGAGGATGCGCTGGATTCGATTGAGGCGCCGGAAATGCAAAATGCAAATTCCGGCGGAGGCGGAGATGGAGGGCGCGGCGGCGGTCCTGGCGGCGGAGGCGGCGGACATCATCATGGCGGCGGAACTTTGCTTTACGATGCGGTGTATCTGGCGTCGAACGACATGATGAGCAAGCGCGAGGGGCGCAAGGCGGTGATCGTGCTTTCCGATGGCGTGGATCGCGGCAGCAAGGAGTCGTTGGGTAGTGCGATTGAATCCGCGCAGCGGGCGAATACGATCGTTTACTCGATTTTATTTAAGGACGACGAGGCGTTTGGCTCGCACGGTGGTTATGGCGGAGGCGGCGGTTGGGGCGGGCATGGCGGGATGGGTGGAGGAGGGCGGCGTCCGCAACAGCAGGAGCAGCGGCCGGACGGGAAGAAAATATTGGAGCGCATTTCGAAAGAAACGGGCGGGCGGCTTTTTGAAGTGACGAAGAAGCAGACTGTGGATCAGATTTACGAGCAGATTCAGCAGGAATTGCGGGATCAATATATTTTGGGATATGTGCCGGACAAATCGTCTTCCAGCGCGGATTACCGGAAAATTCATTTGGTGACTGCTAAGAATAACCTCATTGTGTAGACTCGCGATGGTTATTATGCCGCGTCGCCTGTTGCTGCTGTGCCGTCCTCGAATTGATTGGGCGGAGCTCGGAAGACGGAACACCGAAAACCCAGTGCCACACCGGGCGGGAGGTAAACCCCCGCCCCTACAGTTCGGCGCGCCGATCTGAATTAGAATACTAGTAATACTGAGCGTACCGGTTCTTGTTTGCCGGGATTATGAGTCTGATTACTGGGCAAGTGGCTTGGATTGAGGATTTTGAGCGTGCGGAAACTTCAACTAAGTAGTTTACTTCGATATAACATTCCGGTATAAACCTGCTGCCATCGGTGCATTGTATGGGCTGGGATTATTTTTATTTGGGCGTCACCGAATCTTGGCGCGTTGTATCTGATTGTCGTTGGACCCTTCCGGTTTTGAATCTTGATTTTCAGATGAGGGTTGTTTGCGCGATTCCGTTCGGGATGTTGCTTGGGGTTCGGATTCGGTGACTGGGCGCGTCTTGTGCGCTGCTCGCTTTGCTTTGGGCTTTTGTGATCGCGCTCTTTATCGGTCGAGGGTCGAAAGGAGGGAGGGTCTGTTGTACAGTTCGGATCGCCGCGATTTCGGTTGGAAGACCCTCCCCTACAAAACCTTCGCGGGGCTTGTCTTTTGCTTGAGCCTTTTTTGCGCGCCTGCTTTTGCGCAGCTGCCTTCTGCTGTTGGTTGGACTGCGTTGCCTTCTTCCACCTCGCTCGAGCTTAGCGGGGCTTGTCCGGCTAATAATTTTGGCGGGGATCCTTATCCTTTTGCGGATAACTGCCAGAATGTGATCCGTACGTGGAATGGGGCGGTTGCGGATACGATTGGGAACCGGTTGATAATTTGGGGTGGCGGGCATGGGAATTATTTCGGCAATGAAATTTACTCGCTGAATCTGACTGCCAATCCGATTACTTTGACGCGGCTGAAAGATCCTACCGTTCCTACCAACTATGCGGACGCAGCGACCTGTGTGGATGGCATTCCGCCGGGCAGTCCGGATTTCGCGCCGAATTCGCGCGAGAGTTATGGCGGCTTGGAATTTTTGCCCGGGCCTGATCGCATGATGATTTTTGATGGGTCGCTGGCTTGCACGCAGGGGCACGGGAGCGCGAATACCTGGACGATTTCGCTGGCTGGACTTTCGAATTCAAGTTCGTGGGCGCATGAAGATCCCACGATGAGCGGGATCAAGCCGAATAATGACGGCAATGGGCCTTATGGCAACGTGGCGGCCTACGATCCGAATAGCGGATTGGTTTTTGTTTCTGATAGCGAGGCGCTTTACACCTACAGTTACGCGACGAATACGTACAACCGGATTACCAGTTCGAAGGGATTTACTACCGGAATTTATTTGAGCGGGGCGGTCGATCCTTCGCGGAAACTTTTTGTGATGGTGGGGGCTTGTTCGGATTCGAGTTGCGGGCCGGGCAGCGGCGTTTTTGTGGCGGATATCAGCAATCCGGCTTCCACCACGCAGCAGGATTGGACGCTTGCTACGATGGCCGATCCGAATTGCGCGGAATTTCTGGATGGCGGCGCGAACCCGATTAATGGATCGAATCCGGGATTTACTTTCGATAGCGTGGCGAATGATTTTGTGGGTTGGCCGAATTACGGAAATAGCGTCTACATCATGACGCCGGATGTGGCCAATCAGCGGATGACTTGCCAGAAGTTGACGTTTGCGAATGGGCCGCCGAATTCGTCGCACTCGAATGATCTGCCGAATACCAGCTATGGAACTTTCGGGCGCTTCCGGTATTTTCCCGGGCTGGATGTGTTTGTGCTGGTGAACGACTGGAACATTCCTGCTTACATTTTGCGGCTGCGCGGTTCTGCTTCGGCGGATTTTACGCTTGCGGCCACGCCTTCGAGCACGTCGGTGACGCAGGGAAATAGCGCGAGTTATACGGTGAGTGTGGCGGCGGTGGGGAATTTCAGCGGGACGGTGAATTTGGCGGTGAGTGGATTGCCGGCGGGGGCTACTGCGGCGTTTAATCCGGCTTCGCTGACGGCGGGGAAGAGTGCGGCGCTGACTGTTTCTACTACTGCGGGGACGCCGGTTGGAAATTACCCGCTTACGATTACGGGGACTAGTGGATCGCTGACGCATACGGCGGCGGTGACGTTGGGAGTTACGGGAGCGGCGGGCTTCACTGTGAGCGTGTCGCCTGCGAGCGCGTCGGTGACTGCCGGTGGAGGCGCGAGTTATTCGGTGAGTGTCGCGGCGGTGAATGGATTCAGCGGCTCGGTGAATTTGAGTGTGAGCGGATTGCCTGCGGGCGCATCGAGCGGTTTCAGCGCGAATCCCGTTGCGGCTGGAGCGAGTTCCACGCTGGGCATCACTACGACGACGGCGACAGCGGCGGGAAATTATTCTCTGACGATCACCGGGATGAGCGGCACTTCGACGGCGAGTGCACGCACGACGTTGGTGGTGGCGAGCGCGCCGCCACCGCCTAGCGGCGCGATTACTTTCGTGCAAGTCAATTACAGCGTGCCGCGAAACACCGCGAATCCGGTGTCCGCAACATTTGAAGCGCAGCAGACTTCCGGCGATTTAAACGTGGTGGTGATTGGATGGAACGATACGGTGGCGACGATCAGCAGCGTCAGCGATACGGCTGGAAACACGTATTTATTGGCAACTGGCCCGACGATGCAGAGCACCAATGCCACGCAGTCGATTTATTATGCGAAAAATATTTTTGGGGCGGCGGCGGGAGTGAATGCCGTGACGGTAGTTTTCACCGTGCCGGCTACGGCACCGGACTTGCGAATTCTCGAGTATGCCGGCGCGGATCCGACGAATCCGCTGGACGACGCCGCCGGAGCAGCCGGCACCAGCACGGATGCCAGCGCATTTTTGACCACCACGAATGCGAACGATCAGATTGTTGCCGGAGATTTTATTCAGACGGGAACACCGGGGGCGGGCGCGGGATTCACGGACCGCATGATTACGACGCCGAATTCGGACATAGTGGAGGACGAGAGCGTGACGGCGGCGGGAATGTATGTGGCGTCGGCGCCGGTGAGCCCTTCGGGCTGGTGGGTGATGAATGTGGCGGCGTTCCGCGTGGCGAGCGGCGGGCAGCAAGCTCCGCCGCCGCCGGTGCAGAGCGCGGTTTTCGTGCAGGGCGCGTTCAGCACGCCGGAGGGAGGCGTGCCTAACGTGACCGCGACATTTGCGGGAGCGCAGACGAACGGGGATCTGAATATCGTGGTGATTGGATGGAACGATACGACGGCGACGGTGCGAAGCGTTCACGATTTCAAAGGCAATATTTATACGTTGGTGGCCGGACCCGTGCAGATCAATGGCGTAGCCACGCAAGCGATTTACTATGCGACGAATATTGTGGGAGCGGCGCCGGGAGCGAATACGGTGCGGGTGAGTTTTATCGGGACGGCGACCTCGCCGAGTTTGCGGATTGTGGAATATTCGGGGGCTCCTGCGACGAATCCCATTGATGCTACCGGCGGCGCTACTGGAACGAGCGCTACCGCGAGTGCTACGTTGTCGACGGCAACTACCAACTCGGACGATCTCATTTTTGCGAGCGATTTTATTCAGACGACTACTACTGGACCCGGAGCGGGATTCACTTCGCGGATGGTGACTTCGCCGGAATCGGACATTGTCGAAGATGAGACGGTGGCAGCGACCGGGACGTTCAGTGCGAGTGCTTCATTGCAGTCTGGATGGTGGATTATGCAGGTTGTGGCGATCAAGTAGAAGCGCGGCTCCGCGGTTGCCGAGTTTTTTGTAGCACAGCCACTCTTGGCTGTGTTGGTTTTCGAATTTCGATGTGGATCGGGAAATTCGCGATCGAGGATCGCCGCACGCGGGCAGAGGCAGGAGGGCTGTGCTACCTGGACGCGGCGGATTTGTTACGTTGCTGGACATCGGTTGTATGAGGCTCGCGAATTCTGCAACGATTGCGCGAATGGGATCAGCTTTTTCGTTTTCCCGCCGGTGATATTTTTGCGTGCGGCAATTCCCAATAGTTTGCGTAGCCTCATGCGCGCTTTGTGCAGCTGCGACTTCGAATTGCCGACGGAATAGTCGAGCATGGCGGCGATTTCGTTGTGCTCGCAGCCGAGGACGTCGTGGAGCAGGAACACCTGGCGGCAGCCCTTCGGAAGCTTTGCGACGGCTCGCTCGATCCAGACGCGATCGACCAGACCGGTCAATTGCACGTCGGGAGCGCCGAATTCTTTTGGCGGGCGCTCGGATTGCTGGCATTCCTCGGCGTCATCGATGGGCGTTTCGATCGGCTTTTTTTTGCGCAGGCGCATCAGCACCACGTTGACGGAGACGCGATGCAGCCAGGTGGAGAACGACGATTCTCCGCGGAAAGATTGAATTTTGCGGAATACCTGCATGAAAGCTTCCTGGGTGAGTTCCTCGGCTTCCGCGGTATTGCCGCCGATCATGCGCAGGCAGAGGTAATAGATTTTTCGTTTGTAGGTGTTGAAGATTGCTTCGAATGCTTTTTCTTCGCCTTTTTGCGCGCGCTGGATGATTTCGGCGTCGCAGGAAGAGGCTGATGATGTTGGAGTGTCCTGGTTCACGTGCCTTTCCTCCCTTTTTAATTTTTTGCAGCGCTATAAATTATTTGGATCGCCAGACGACGTTTCCTCAGTGAATGCTTGGCGACTCCAAAACAAGACCTCAGTGGCTAAAGCGGAATTGCTTTTGGCGTGTTTACGGCATGACTAAAGTCATGCCCTGACAATGCAACATCGCTGTGACAATGCTGGGCCATCATCGCCGTGCCGCCTTGATTTGCTCGGCGATGAATCCCGCGGCATTCAGAATCTCTGCGCCCTGATCTTTCAGGCTTTGCAGCAGGGCGATGCCATCACGATCTGCGAAGGAAACATTTTTCAGATCGATGGTGACGCGCGTACCTTTGCTTAGCTGCGCTTCGCACGACGATCGCAGCAACTCTACCCACCTGCCGCTGACTTGCCCGTCGAGCACTAGCGCGACCATTCGACCGACAGCCTCCGAGATTGAGATTTTCAGCACCGCGATTCCCGGTGTGCGTAAATGCAGCTGGCGTGCCAATCGCGACTGCTCATGCGATTTCTCTAAGCGGCTGAAAGGGAAGCTAGTTACGGACGACCGAAATTCTAGCGTTCGGAGCGGGCCACGGCGCTTGGTAGTTGCAACTGCAGAGACGTGGGGGAACTACGACGCGTGGTGGGCGCCGCGTTTGAGTCCGAGCTTCTGCAGGCGATGGCGCAGCGTGTTGGGATGCAGCCCTAGAATTTTTGCGGCGCCTCGCGGGCCTTCGACGACACCGGCAGTTTGATTCAGGACCGCGGCGATGTGCGCGCGCTCGAGTTCTTCAAGAGTTGGTGGCGCGGAAGCGGACGTGCCAACGGTAGATGGATCCGTTTCTGTCGATGTGGTTCGAGCGCCAGATGCGTCGGGCTCTGCGAAGCCGGGAAACAGATCGCGTTCCAGCTCGAGGACCGAACTGCGCGAGAGAATTGCGGCGCGCTCGATGATGTTTTGCAGTTCTCGGACGTTGCCGGGCCAGGAATAGTTTTCGAGCCGGTCGAGCATTCCTCGAGGGATGCCCTGGATATTTTTCCCGAGTTTTTTGGAGAAGCGCGCGAGAAAAAACATGGCCAGCTGAGAAATGTCGGAGCGGCGCTCGCGCAAGGGAGGCACATCGATCGGGAAGACATTCAACCGGTAGAAAAGATCGGAACGGAATTCGCCGGTGCGAATGGATTCCTGCAGATTGCGATTGGTGGCGGCGATCACGCGCACATCCACCTTCACGGGACGATTGCTGCCGACCGGCTCGAATTCGCGTTCTTGAAGAACGCGCAGGAGCTTGACCTGCGTGGCCAGCGGCAGCTCGCCGATTTCATCGAGGAAAATGGTGCCGCCGTCGGCGAGTTCGAAGCGGCCAATGTGGCGTTCGAGAGCGCCGGTGAATGCGCCCTTCACGTGACCGAAAAGTTCGCTCTCCACCAGGCCAGCGGAGATCGCGCTGCAATTCACCTTCAGCAGCGGACGCTTTTTTCGAGCGCTGCGGTCATGAATGGCGCGCGCGATCAATTCCTTTCCAGTGCCCGTCTCCCCATAAATCAGAACGGTGGAATCTGTTGGAGCGACCTGCTCGACTTTGCGCAAAACGTCGAGCAGTGCTGGGCTATTGCCGGTAATTTCTTCGAAATTGTGGTCGGTGCGAATTTCTTCCTGGAGATAGACGTTCTCGTTTTCGAGCCGGGCTTTTAACGTCGCGATTTCCTCATAGGTCTGCATATTCGCGACGGCCAGTGCGACCTGATTGGCCACTTCCTGCAGAAGCTCCATATCGGCCTGCGAATATTGATGCTTCTTCATGCTGCCGACGCCGAGAGTGCCGATACTTTTCCCTCCGACAATCAGCGGAACGATGCAGTCGGAAGCGATGCCGACCTCAATCAGACGGCGGTCATTTTCAAATTGCTGCTCCTTTTCGAGGTCCTGGCGAATTCTGCCGCGCTGGCTCTCGAAAATTTCGGCCACCATGGACTCTTTGCGCGGAACCTCCCGCCCGGTCCGGAAAAAGTCCGTAGGAATGTCGGTTTCCAGCGCCAAATAGCGAAAAGTGTCGTTTTGTAGATCGTAAATTGTAATGACCGCGCCGTCCAAGGGGAGCAGCCGGCGCAGGATCCCGGAAAGGGAGTGCAGCAAAGTTTTGTGCGTGAGGTTGGTGATAATGGCGTTGTTAGCCTCAAGAAGTGTGCGATAACGCTCGGCCGTGCATTCCATTTTCGTATTGAGAGCGGCAATGTCTTCGTAGGATTTCATGTTTCCGACAGCCAGGGCTACTTGGTTTGCCACTTGGCCGAGGAATTCTGCGTCATCCTCGGTGTAACGGCAGCTCACGTCACTGCCGATATTGAGCGTGCCGATGGCATTTCCGCCAAGCAGGAGAGGGACGACGCAGAACGAGCGAATGCCCTCTGCAAGGAGCCGTGACTCGATGGGATATTGGCCCTCGGTCTCGATGTCGCGGCGGATCAGCGGACGCTGCTGTTTGACCACCCAACCGGTGTGGCTCTCGTTGACGTCCAGCTCAAGTCCAGCCCGAAAATAATCTAAATTCCAACGGGGAGAAATCGCCAGGATGCGCAGTTTTTCTTTTTCGGGATCGTAGAGAGTGATGGAAGCGCGGAAAACGGGCATGACCTGCTCGAGCGCTTTGCAAATCGCGTGGAGCAGGGTGCCTTGCGTTAAATTCGTGATGATCGCGTTGTTGATCTCGAGGAGCGTGCGATAACGCTCCGCGCTGGCCGAGACCTTGGCGCTGTCGTGGGACTGCTGCATGGCGATCGTTGGTTCCAGGGCGGCTCTCCCTTGGGTAATTCGTCGGGGGGAGAAAGCAGCCGTACGACTTCAGAGATAACTACATCCTCGCGCAAGAATCGCGCTGCGTCTCGTTCCGCACACACCAGTACACCGCTTGGGGCCTTTCATTCAGATGTCGCAGATTGCGCTACGATTCAGAA
This sequence comes from uncultured Acidobacteriota bacterium, assembly GCA_963792515.1. GTDB lineage: Bacteria > Acidobacteriota > Terriglobia > Acidiferrales > UBA7541 > Palsa-147. The sequence goes on from CAWBWG010000016.1 coordinate 13,714, forward strand.
AAACGGCAACCCTATTCGGAGCGCGGCATCTGAGATTGGCCTGAGGAATGATTTCATACGCGGCTTCGCGCTGACGGAAATGAAATCGCGAATTCCCACAAGGAGAACTGTGATGAAGAAAATATTGGGTGCCGGATTGGTGCTTTTTGCGGTGGTCTCGCTTGCGGCTTTTGGCGGCAAACGGGAGAACATTTTGGTCCGATTTAATGGCGCGATTGGCGCCGATCCCGTTTCGAATGTCGTGGTCGATCCGACGACGGGTGTCGTGACCGCGACGCCCAATACAGTGCGCGGTGTGGTGCCTCCGGGGCAGATTTGGCGAATCGGCACGCTGAACGCGAACGTGTTCACCGATGGGCATATTGTGGTGCATGGACGCGGCTTGCTGCTGGGCGGCGGAAATAACATCGGGACGAATGCAGGACAGAGCGTATTCGCGACTCTATTTTGCACCGGCGGTTCTTCCAGCACGAACGCGACGGGCGTAGCGCTCGACGAAGACGGCAACTTCACGATTGACGATGTGCTGTCGCCTTTGCCGCAGGCTACCTGTGACTCGCCGGCGCTCTTGATTCGCACGGCCGGTGGGACTCATCCGTGGTTTGCAGCAGGAATCGAGGACTAAGGCGCGCGCATGCGGAATTGCGAATTGTGCATGTGTGTTCCAACAGTTCAGGACGGGTGCAGCGCTGCACCTGTCCTGATTTTTTGTAGCACAGCCACTCTTGGCTGTGCACGCGTCTCGGCGTGTCAAAACTGCGCCAATGATCGGCGATTGATCCAAGACTAAATGCCGACACAGCCAAGAGTGGCTGTGCTACTTGGGCTCGTCGAGCGATTTTCTCTCGGGTGAATTTGGCGGGGCGGCGCGGAGATATTGCACCGCCCAACTCATGGACTGCTTGAGTTCGCGCGCGGCATGCAGAGGCCAGTAGGGATCGCGCAGGAATTCGCGGGCCATGAAGATCAGATCGGCTTTATCGTTTGCCAAAATTTCCGCTGCTTGCTCTTTTGTTTCGATCAATCCTACGGCGCCAGTTTTCACGCGCGCCTCGCGGCGAATTCGTTCGGAAAAAGGAACCTGATAGCCCGGGCCGAGAGTGATTTTTTGGTCTTGAGCGAGTCCTGCGGACGAACAATCCACCAGATCGACGCCTAGCGGTGCGAGTTGCTTTGCTAGTTCCACCGATTGATCCACGTCCCAGCCGCCTTCTCTCCAATCCGTGGCGGAGATGCGAATGAAAAGAGGAAGATGATCGGGAATTTGCTTGCGGACGGCGGCGACGATTTCGCGGGCGAGGCGCGTGCGATTTTCGAAGGAGCCGCCGTATTCATCGATGCGTTGATTGCTGAGCGGAGAGAGGAATTCGTGGATCAAGTATCCGTGCGCGGCGTGAATTTCCAGGACGCGAAAGCCTGCTTGGAGGGCGCGACGGGCTGCTGCGGCGAAAGCGTCGATCACGGCGATGATTTCTTGCTTCGTTGCGGCGCGGGGCATGGGGTAAGTTTCAGCAAAGGCGATTGCGCTCGGGGCCAGCGGCACCCAGCCGCCTTCTTTGAGCGGAATTGCGCCTTGGCCGCTCCATGGGCGATACGTGCTGCCCTTGCGTCCGGCGTGCGCGAGTTGCATTCCGGGGACGCTGCCTTGGCTTTTTACGAAGCGGACGATGCGCGAGAGGAATTCGATGTGCGCATCGCTCCAGATTCCCAGATCTTCGGGACTGATGCGGCCTTCGGGCGTGACGGCGGTGGCTTCGGTGAAGATCAGGCCTGCGCCGCCGACTGCGCGACTGCCCAGATGAACCAGGTGCCAGTCGTTGGCGAAGCCGTCCTGGCTCGAGTATTCGCACATGGGCGAAACTACGGTGCGATTGGAGATGGTGACGCCGCGGATCGGAAGCGGATCGAATATTTGTGCCATGTTTTCCTTTAGCACAGCCACTCTTGGCTGTGTCGAGGTTCAATTTTAGACGAACGGCGGATTATTGGCGCAATTTCGAAATGCTTGGGTGGTGGCCTAATTTCGAGATCGCCTTCCGAAGTACCCTCGAAATCCGGGTGACGGACGAGCATCGAAATTCCCAGCGCTAAAGCGCATTGTGAAAGACGACTTGTTTTCGGAGCGCTAAAGCGCTCCTCCCCCTGCTGAAGCAGAGGGCTGCTACCTTGATGCCGTGGCTCCGCCGCGAAAAAGGCGGAGCCTGCTCTGCGAAACTGCAAGCGAGATCAAAATAGGACACTACTAGCGCTTGGAGACGGAACACAGCCAAGAGTGGCTGTGCTACTGGGACCGCCGTTCGCGGAGCACATCCTTGATGTTGTTCCAGACTAACCAGTGTTCGTTCAGCGTATCGGCGCCATGTTTTCCGTAGAATCGGCGCGCCACTGTGTTTTCGGGTCTTACGTCTACGCAGATCCGGAATGCTTTTTGTTCCACGAACCATGCTGCTAGACGGAGAAGAAGTTTGGACGCTACTCCGCTGCGCCGATATTCTGGAATCACGTCGATCCATTGCAGCTCGCCATCGCAATTGTAGCGGCGCGTGAGATGGCCGGCGATGAAGCCAGTGACGGAATCAGCCTCGAAGGCCACGTAAATCACGCGCGGGGGTAGCGCTTCGCGCGGGTGGATTTCTCCAGCCAAATATCCTGAGATGCGGGCTTTCCAGCGGTCCTCGGTTTCCCGGTCTGTGGCGCGAATGCGAGCCATCGCCGGGACGTCGGATTTGCGCGCGAGTCGGTAATGCATCGGAGCGGAGGATAGACGTTATCCAACGCGGGAAGCAACTAGCCGTAAAGATCAAACGTAGTCAAATAACGTCATGAAGCCGAAATCCATGTGAAGCTGCTGGTGACAGTGAAAGAGTGTCAGACCGGGGTTGTCGGCGACGAAATCGATTTCGAGCTCCTGATAGCCTCCCAACATCACTACATCTTTGATAATTCCGGAGGTGGATTCTCCCGCTACTTTGGTGAGCTCGAAACTGTGACGGTGAAGATGGATAGGATGAATATCGTCGCTGGCATTGCGCATGTGGATGCGATAGCGCCGGCCTTGCTTGAGATGATACGCAGCGGGGACGACTTGCTGCGTCATCGGATAAGCCACTCCGTTTATAGACCAGCGATTGAAACCTTGTTCGGCGGCGTTGTCTTTGACGAATCTCATCTCAATCGTTTCGTCGGGTGGAGCGGCCGCGGCGTCATTTTTTGCAAAGCGCAGATAATTCCAGCGGAATGGTTTCGGAGGCGTCCACACTGGTTTTCCTTTTTGTCCCGCATATTCGATGACGATGCCCATGCCATGGCCGCGATCGTCATCCGCCAAATCGCCCAAAATCCAGACTCCCGGATGATTCATCTCGACGATGGCGGAAATGCGCTCTGCTGTTCCGAGCCACAGCACTGGCACTTCGGCAGGAGCGGGGACGGGATTGCCGTCCAAGGCGATCACTTTGAACGAGTGACCCGGGAGAGCGAGGCTGCGAATTTCGGTGGCGCTGCCATTCAGAAAGTGAAAGAGGACACGCTCGCGCGGTTTCACTCGGATCGGATCGCTGTGCCCCAACATGCGGCCATTGATGGTGAAAAATTGATAGCCGACTTCGTAGCCGTGCGACATGTCTCTTGCGAGCGAGGCTTTCATGGCAGACTCGCCGGAATTTTCGAGTTCTTTTACTTTTGCGGCGGGCGACAAAAAATCCTGGGCCATGTCGCCGCCTTTGCTGAGAGAGGGTTCGAATTCCTTGAGCACGAGAAAAACTTCGCGGTCGTAATTTCCCGGATCGTGTTTGGGCTCGATGTAAACCGGTCCCACCTGGCCGCTGTATTGTCCCGCGTGCAAATCGGCGCCGGCGCGATTGTGCGAGTGATAGAAGCGCAAGCCGGATGGATTGGGAGTGAAGACGACGCGGCGCATTCCGTGGGCGGGAATGAAGGGCGTGCCTTCTTCTGCGGCGCCATCGACGTCGGTGGGGATCATTTGGCCGTGCCAGTGGAGCTGCTCGGGAGTGTCGGTGTCATTGTGAATTTCCACTGTTACCGGCTGGCCTTCTTTGAAACGCAATAGTGGCCCGGGAAACTGGCCGTTGTAAGTAATCGTCGAGACGATGTGCTTGGGAGCGATTTCGATGGGGCTTGCGGCGATGCGCAAGGAGTAGTCGGGCGGGAGCGTCTCGGATTGCGGGAGAACTGGCTGCGGGACAGATTGGAGCGCGAGCGACTGAACAAAAATGCGAGCGGTTCCTGAGGGAAGCGCCGCGGTGCAAACGGCAGATCCTGCTAGTTTCAGAAACTCGCGACGCGATCCAGCCTGTTTGTTCACCCTGGGTATCCTGGTGAAACGAAGACATTATGGCATCACTGGACGCGGCTGGCGTGGTTTTGTAGCACAGCCACTCCTGGCTGTGTTTGTTTTCAACTGCCTGCGATGGACATTCTCTCGCCGCGGCTCGCTGACACAGGAAGGAGTGTGCCTGTGCTACTGGTGGTTTGACTCGCGTGTGGGGCGTTGACTATACTGCGGTGTTTTTGTGATCGTGTTTGGGCCATTTGTTCGGAGGAATGATGGGCGTTCTTGAGAATCGGTTTGAGCGCAGCTATGTGCTCTCTACCGTGGATTACGTTTTTAATTGGGCGCGGAAGAGCGCGATTTGGCCGCTTACTTTTGGGTTGGCTTGCTGCGCGATTGAGATGATCGCTTCCACCACTTCGCGATTTGATATTGCGCGATTTGGGGCGGAAGTTTTCCGGCCTTCGCCGCGGCAGGCGGATTTGATGATTGTGGCTGGCACTGTGACATTGAAGATGTCGCCGGTTTTGAAGCGCGTTTGGGAGCAGATGCCGGATCCGAAATGGTGCATTTCCATGGGGGCTTGTTCGAGCGTGGGCGGGCCGTTCAATGTTTATTCGGTTTTGCAGGGTGTGGATCGAATTGTGCCGGTGGATGTTTATGTGATTGGGTGCCCGCCCCGGCCGGAGGGGCTTTTTTACGCGCTTTTGAAATTGCAGGACAAGATTGATCAGATGTCGTTGGCGAAGCGGCCGACGGAAGTGCGTTTGCGGCCGGAGATGGTGGGCGATTTTCAGAAGGGCGTGATGGTGGCGCAGAGTCCTTCGCCTCGCTGAATTTTTTGTTTTAGATCCGTCGTTGAGTTTTGCTTCTGGTTGGATTTACTCTTCGTCCGATGCCGGCAGGGACGCCGGCGCTACTGGGGGATCTTGATGCCGCTTTTGCGGGCTGCGCGCAAGGATGATATTCCGGCCGGAACTATTCGCGAATTCCAGGTGAATGGGACTACCGTGGCGATCGCTAATGTCGAGGGCAAGCTGTTCGCGATCAATAATACTTGTTTGCATCGCGGCGGGCCGCTGGGCGAGGGCGAATTGGCAGGGAAAGTCGTGACTTGCCCCTGGCATGGCTGGCAGTATGACGTGACCACGGGGAAGACCTTGGCAAATCCCGCCGTGGGAGTAGAGTGCTATCCTCTTGAAATTAAAGGGGATGACATCTTCGTCGAGGTCCATTAGGCTCCCTTGACCGGCCGCGCGGCCCTCGGCAGCGGCAAGATCGTGGTAGACCTGTCCCGTTTCTCAGCATCCAAACTTATTTCCACTTTGGGGTGCTTCCGTGTATAGTGCGCGCGACACAACTCGATGACACAGACTGCCTCGAAACCACGTCGTTGGCTCCTGGCTGTTGACCCGCGGGTCTATCACTGGGACACATTATTCGTGAAGGGAAAAGAGATGTGGCGGCACGCCGGGCATAAACCGGATGCGCTGCGGCAGCTCAAGCAGGTGCGCAAGGGCGATCGGGCGCTTTGCTATCACGGGAAGCCGGATCATGCGCTTTATGCTTTGGCGGAGGTGAGCCGCGATCCTTACCCTGATCCGCATCATCCCGACGCGAAACATTTGGTGGTGGATTTGCGCGCGGTGGAACGATTGCCGCGGCAGGTGGGCTTGCCGGAATTGCGCGAGAATAAATTGCTGCGCAAGATTAAATTCATGAAGAATACGCGGCTGACGATCGCGGCTTTGACGGATGAGGAGTACACCGAGATTTTGCGGATGGCTGGGATTGTGGCTTCGCCGGGAATTCCTCTTCCGTAGCGCACGGCCTTCATACGCGACTCTTGCATGACTTCAACTTCTATTTCCTCAGCTAGCGCCGCCGCCAAAACTATTGCAGTCGCACGGATAATTACCGGCGTGTTTTTTCTTTTCTTTGGGGAGTACAAGATTGCCGGGCCGGCGTTTGCATATGGCGGATTTGCCGGATGGATTCGCGGATTTTTGGATCAGGATCAGGTGGTGGGATTTTACCGTGGGTTTCTTTCGGGATTTGTGATGGCGCATCCGGTTTTGTGCGCGCGGATTGTTGGGTGGGGGGAATTGGCGATTGGAATTAGTTTGGTTTTTGGGCTTTGGGTGCGGCCCGCCTCGATTGGCGGGATTGTGGAGATGATCAGCCTGGCGCTTTCCACTTGGTACGGGCCGGGTCATCATGCGCCGGCCTGGCAATATTTTGGGGCGGAGTTGGATCATCTTCCGCTGATTTTGCTGTTTGCGATTTTCTTTGCCGCACGCGCTGGCGAAGTTTGGGGAATTGACGGGATGATTCGTCGTAAGTAGCGCCGGCGTCCCCGCCGGCATCTTACGAGCAACGACGACGGCGAGTACCCAAATTTCGGGCGGCGTACAGAAATAAATTCGTGGCGTCGGTTGAAATTTCTGATCCGTCCGCGAATGCTGCATGTGGTTAATGGTTGGTCGTCAGATGCCGGCAGAGACGCCGGCGCTACTATGCCGGAACTTCCTGAAGTTGAAACTGTGGTGCGTGGATTGCGCCGCCATTTGCCTGGGCGGCGGATTGTGGAATTGCGCTTGGGCAAGACGGATTTCATGGATGATCCGGTGGCGATCGGCGAGCGCGTGCCGGGCTCTTTGATTCGGGCAGTGCGGCGGCATGGAAAATTTCTAGTTTTGGATTTGGAGGCGGGCGCGGTGGATGGGAGCGCGGCGCGCGCGGAATTATTGGTGATTCACCTGGGGATGACCGGGCAGCTTACCGTCGTCGCGGCGGACACAGAAGTGAAGCCGCATACCCATGTATTTTTCATGCTGGATGACCGGCGCGAACTGCGTTTCTGCGATCCGCGGCGTTTTGGGCGGATGCTGGTAGCCTCGCCCGCCGACGGAGAGAAAATTCTTGGGCCGTTGGGAGCCGATCCGCTGGAAGTTAGCGAGACGGACTTCAGGCGACTGATTACTTCGCGGCGGGCGCGCATTAAAGCGCTACTGCTCGATCAGACGGTGTTTCGCGGCATGGGGAATATTTATACGGATGAAAGTTTGTGGCGGGCGAAGATTCATCCCGCGCGATTGGGCGCGAATTTGAAGCCGCTGGAAATAAAAAAGCTGCAGCGGGCGATGTGCGCGATTTTGGAAGAGGCGATCAAGTTGGGCGGCTCTTCGATTTCCGATTACGTGGGCGCGGATGGCGAGCCTGGGGAATTTCAGATCCGGCATCGGGCTTACGACCGCGAAGGGAAGAAGTGTTTTCGTTGCGGCGCGAGAATTCGGCGGATGATTGTGGCTGGGCGGAGTAGTTATTTTTGCCCGAAATGCCAGCGGGCGCCGCGGGGTTTGTAGCACAGCCACTCCTGGCTGTGTTGGGCTTTGAATTTTGCGTTTTTCACGATGAGCCTTGGCAAATCGCTCAGATAAACACAGCCAAGAGTGGCTGTGCTACTGGATCACGCCCTTAGGATCAGTAATGCTCCGGCCAACGCTAGCACTCCCGAATAAATGAATCCTGCCGCTGGCGAAACGATGGACCATAGCGCGCCTACTGCCACGCTCGAAACCAGATCACCGATACCGTTTGTTGTGGCTAAGACGCCGAAGCCTGAGCCGCGATTTTCCTTCGCGAGCAAATCGGCGGCCAGAGCTTTTTCCAGCGATTGCTGCATGGCCAAGTGAATTCCTGCCAAGCCGAATAACACGAACAGCATCGGGATTGTTGGCTTTGCGAAGATGAAGCCCGCTGCCACCACTGCGCCCAGAAAATAGCCGCTGCCAAGCAGCGCGCGTTTGCTGAGTTTGTCGCCGATGGCGCCTGCGGGATATGCGGCGACGGCGTCGATGAAATTGTGAAAGGTGTAGAGGCCGACCGAAATTGCCGCGGCGCGCGCCACGCCGTACTGCGGCGTAAGAACTTGCGACGCGCGCAGAATTAATAGAGTGGGCGCGAAATCGCCCAGGCCGTGCGCGAAAACGCCAACGAGATATTTCCAATAGCGCGGCGGGAGTTGCTTGAGGCTGGTAATGAAGCTTGGTGCGCGGCGTCCTTGCAGTTTTTTTCCGGCGGGAACGAGGATTGCAAACGCTAGCGCGGCGAACACGCCTGGAATCACCGTGGCACGTAGAACTCCGCGAACGCCCCAAATTCCCACTAGCGCGGTAGCGCAGAGCGGGCCGAGAACTGCGCCTACCGTGTCCATGGCGCGCTCGAAGCCGAAGGCGCTGCCGATTTTGTCCGGCGCTACGGCATCGGCGAGTAACGCGTCGCGCGAGGGGCCGCGGCTGCCTCGGCCGATCCAGCCGAGTGCACGCAGGACTAGGATCATCGGCCAGCTTGTAGCGAAGGCGTAGGCGAACGTGGAAAGTCCTGTGGCGAAATAGCCGATGATGCCGACGGGCTTGCGCGCGTGCGGACGATCGGCGAGCCAGCCGCCGGCTAATTTGGCAAAGCTGGAGAAACCATCGGCCACGCCTTCGATGATGCCGAGTGCGACTGCGGGAGCGCCGAGGCTGGCGAGGAATGCCGGTAGCAGAGAGGTGGCGGCTTCGTGGCCCCAATCCGAAAATAGACTCGCGAGCCCAATACCGAGCACGCCGCGCGTGAGCCATCGCGACGGTGGGACAGTCGCAGCTTTGGTTGTGTCGGTGTCATGATCGCGCCGATGGAATTGTCGCAGAATAATTGAAAGAGGCGAAATGCAAGCGGGAATTCGTAGGGGCGGGGGTTTACGATTCACCCGGTGTGGCACTGGGTTTTGCCGTTCGTTTTTCAGCAGAACCAACACCCAATGCCAACCCGGGGCCGAAGTGAACCCGCGCCCTACTCTTGGCGGTAAAGTTTCGTAGTGTTGCGTGCGACTGCGATCACCAGCATCGCGCTCATGCCCGCGATCGCTACGATTCCGCCGAAATCGAAGAGACGATAGCCGATGATCGGGACTCGCGCTTCGGGGCGCAGCCACAGCGTGATATTTCCTAGCGCTAGAAGTATCCGGATTTCCGTGGGGCCAAATTTCCAGAACGACATTCGAAAGGTGCCGATTGTGTAGGTGGCGAGGTAGGTTTCGATGGAAAGCAGAAGAAAGGCGACGAGCAAGCCGATCGCGATGCGGGAATCTAGATAACCGGACGTGGCTAGGCCGCCCATGAGCAGCAGCGCACCGATTGAATCGATGATGTGATCGACGTAGAAACCGTAACGCGGGCGCTGGCGATTCCGGACGCGGGCGAGGGTGCCGTCGAGACTGTCGCCGAACCAATTCAGTGCGAGGCAGATGGTGGCAAGCAACAAGCCGATGCGATTGTGGCGCGCAAGGGCGTAGCTTGCGCAGGCCAGGCACATTGCGGTGAAGCCGAGCAGCGTTAAGTGATCCGAATTTATTCCGGCGGGCATTCGTTCGGCCAGCCAGAGTAGGACTTTTTTTTCGAGCATGGCCGTGACGGCTTCCTGGATTCGCGGGGCATTTTGGAAATGCGGCGGTGCATCTTGTTTCGGCGTGTTGGGACCTTTGATGTGTTGTGTGCTCGCGACTGCGACTGCAATGTTTTCGACGCTCATGATTTATCCTCTCGTTTTAAATCAAACTTATAAATGTTTTGGCCGAATCACATGCCCCTCAGCGGCTAAAGCCGAATTCAAAAGGTTGCCGTCGCGGCACGACTGCCATTCGGCTTTGCTCAGGGCAAGAAGTCGTGCCCTGACAAACCGTTTCGCGGATCTCATGGCATTTTTCCGTTTTCATCTTTCGCGGACGAGGACACGTATTTTTTCGGCAAGGCGGCGCGGGTGGCTTGCAGCGTGAAGCGCAGCGATTCGCGGGGAATTTGCTCGATGAACGGCCCGACCGCCCAGCCCAGGCCTTCCGGAACGTCGCGGGAGAGCGAGATGGCTTCACATTGGATGAAGACGCCGCCATTGGCTTGCTCGAAGCGCCAGTAGGAATTCAGACGCCAGAGATAACCGTGATCGTCGGCGGGCGCGATTTTGTGTTCGTTGGATTCGCCGGCGTTTTGGATTTCTTCGATGTGCGTGCTGCGGGATTGGGAAACGGCGCGAGTGGAATTCAGTTTGGCGTAGCGCACGTCGTATTCAGTGTCGAATACGGCGGTAACCACGTATTTGCGTTTCAGCCGCAAATAGACTTTGAAATTGTCGCCGTCGCGCGCGAGAAGTTTCGAGCGGATCACGTCGGGAGAGAAATAATCGTCGTCGTGATCGTAGTCTTTGAGTAGCGCGAGGGTTTCGTCGAGCGAAACGCCGGGAACGAATACGATCGCCTTTCCAATCGTGGATCAGGCCGCCTGGGACTGGAAGTGCACTGGTCGATTTCGGGCCGCGCGCGTTTTCGATGGCGACGCGTCCTGCGCGGAGATCTTCGTAGGCTTTGCTTCGCTCATCGGCGGGAGAGGCTGTCAATCCAGAGAAAATTTGGACCGTGCAAGTAGTCCGTCAGCCATACGTGCTTCTGTTTTGTGGATGTAGTCGTCGAAAGCCGTTGCGCGTGGCGGATTGCAGATCGGCCGCGGCACAAACTGCCGTTGCCAAGATTGCGATTGTTAGGACTGAGAATCGCTCGGCGGAATGCGGCGGATTCAAGTAGCGCCGGCGTCCGTGCCGGCATCGGACGATCGCGACACTCACCTCTGGCAGCACTCACGGGCGGACATACCTCTTCAATACAACGCATTTTCGAAACTGATGTGATCCGTCGGGCTGCTGAGGCTTTTGCGGGCTTGAATGGTCGTAAGATGCCGGCAGGGACGCCGGCGCTACTTTTGCGCTCATGCGCGGCGCTTGCCGGTATCGGCCGGGGCAGCTCAATGCACGGAGGCTCCTTTTTTTTCCTTCTGAGCTCATTTGGCAAAGCGAATATTTGCAATGGCTTGCGGAGTTTTATCCTTTAAGATGTGGGCGATTTACCGGGGTTCCTGACTTGACGAAATCTTCGCGCGAGCGCCGCCAGTTTCGTTTCGGCGTGTTTGAGTTTGACGACTCGACGGGCGAACTGCGCAAGGACGGGAAAACCGAGCCGCGATTGCGGGATCAGGCGGCGCAGATTCTGACCATGCTGCTCGAGCGGCAGCGCGAAGTGGTGACCCGCGAGGAAATTCAGCAGGTGTTATGGCCAGCCGATACTTTTGTGGACTTCGAGCATGGCGTGAACTCGGCGGTGAACCAACTTCGCGGCGCACTGGGCGATTCGGCGGCGAATCCGCGCTTTATTCAGACGCTGCCGCGACGCGGATACCGCTTCATCGCTCCCGTGGAGATCATCGGTGCCACTAATTCTGCGTGCCATGGCTTCCAAGCCTGATGCGCCGGCGGAATCCGCCACGCGCGAAGGCGCCATCGCTGGCGATGACGAGCTTCCAGCTGCGTCTGACGTGGTTGTGCGCAGCCTGTTTTCGCTCATCCAGATCATGTATCTGACATTTTATTTGATCTCGCTCGCGCGCCTTCGCCAGATTGATGCGATCTTGCAGAACGGCGCGATTACGTCCGCGCTGGGTGCTGGTGATTTTGATTCTTACGGCCGCGGTCGGCATTCCCATTCGCTTGTATCTGCTGAGCGCGATCGCTTTCCGATATCGAGGACTTGCGGTGAAATTTCGAACTCTTTTTCCATTTGTTTTCGTGCTCGATGAACTGTGGGCGCTTGCTCCGTTTCTGCTAGTCGATCAGCTCGGCCTGGGAATCGCCATTGCCTGCACCGCCGCGCTTCTCTACGTGCCATTTTCGCAGCGCACGCTTCTACGTATGGGCCATTCCTGGACGTTTCGATCCGAGTTAGCTGGCGGATGATTTTTGCGCGGCTTGCGCGCCGTTGAGATGCGGAAGCGCGGCGGCGAAAATTCGTTCGCCCCAGACTTGGCGCTCGCGAGGATCGAGCCATTTTACGCGGGGACAAATTTGCTGGAATGGATCGCTGTGGAGCAGTTCGTTAAGAATGGTTTCGATGCGCAATTGGAAGACGCGGTCTTCGGAGCGAAAGCCATCGGGAGTGATGCCTTCGGCGACCGCGGGAACGCCGATCAGAATTGAGTAGGTTTCCATCCACCACGCGAGCCATGGCTCCAATTGTGGCTGGCGGCCGAATTTATTTGCGAGGTAACAATAATTATCGAGGACAGCGCGATCGCAGATTACGTGCGGGGCGCGGCGGGCGGCGTCGAGTTCGGCGGCGATTTGCGCGTGGAGGATCCAGAGTTGCGCATCGAGAGTCGTTTCTGCGTTTACTGGAAAGTGCGATTGACGAGCGATTTCGGTGACCAACTCTACGTTGTAGCCGGCTTTTTTCAGGAGTGAGCAGGTTTCGAAGGCGAGAGTGGTTTTGCCGACGCCGTGGGTGCCGATTAGAGCTAGCTTCACTTGCTGGTCCTCACTTTGAATTTCGAGCTTATCTTCTAGCATAGATGGCGGTATTCGGACGATTGATCGCAACGAGAGAAAAGTCGGGGTCGAAAAGCGGGAGGGTCTGAAACGAAAGACCCTCCCCTCCACGACCGGTTGCCTCGATCGAGCCTGGCGCTTAGAATCGGTCGGCTTTGCGGGATCGCAGTTTAGAAAATGGGGGAACGGAAATGAGCCTGGGGCGAAAAGTAATTATCGCGGCTTTTATTTTACTTGGGATGCTGGCTAGCGTGGTGGTTCGAGCGCAGATGGCGCCGCAGGCGAAGTCGAATGTGTTGGATGACGCTACGCTTGCAGCGGACGACAAAATTATTGCGGAGATCAAAGATCACAACGAGATCATGTCGAATCTCGAATATTTGTCGGACATGATCGGGCAGCGCTTGACTGGCTCGGAGAATTTGAAGAAGGCGAATGATTGGACGAAAGAGCGATTCGCCGCATACGGTGTGGACAATCCGCATCTCGAATCCTGGCAGATCGCACACACGTGGACGCGCGGCACCGCGCGCGGGCGAATCCTGAGTCCGGCGGAGCATCCGCTTTCGATTGGCGTCGTACGCTTGGGCGCCGGGCACGAATGGCGTGGTTCGCGGGCCGATTGTTTACGTGAAGGCGCAATCGATCGAGGAATTGCAGGCATACAAAGGAAAGCTGAAGAATGCGATTCGTGATTATGACGGAGCCTTTGCTGCTGCCCCCGCCGGATGAGCCTGCTCCAAATCCGATGCTCATTCCTTACGGCGACTCGACGGCTCTAGTAGCGCCGAAGCGTCCGGGCGCTCCAGTGATTCGCTTCGGGCCCGAGTACATGAAATTTGTGCAGGACAGGAACGCATTCTTCAAAGAAGAGGGCATCAACGCGTGGCTGACCGATTCGGGTAAGCCGGATACCTTGCTGAATATGACGGGCTTGGGCGGACGGACTTATTCAATTTCGCCCGTGCCTGCCGCATTTGTGACTTCGGAGAATTATTCTCTGATATGGAGATTGCTGAAACGCGGCCCGGTGGAGGCTGAGATCGAAATTACGAATACGATTGGCGATGCTCCGGTGGACGTCTATAACACCGTGGCGGAAATTCGCGGAAGCGAAAAGCCGGACGAAGTGGTGGTGCTCGGCGCGCATTTGGATTCTTGGGATCTGGGAACCGGCACGACGGACAACGGAGCGGGCGCAATGTCTTTGATGGAGGCAGCGCGGGCGCTTCAGAAACTGGGATTGAAACCGAAACGCACGATTCGATTTATTCTTTTCACTGGCGAGGAGCAGGGTCTGTGTGGATCGCGAGCTTACGTCGAGGCACACAAAAGCGAAATGCCGAAAATTTCTGGCATGTTGGTACAGGACATCGGGACCGGCAAAGTGCTCAGCATCGGGATGATGGAAAATTTTCAGGATGCGGAGATCATGTATCAAGTGGTGAAGCCGTTGAAGGCAGTGGGATTGCTCGGAATCGAGCGAGAAGCCGCAGGGCGGAAGCGATCACGTTTCGTTCAATTCAGACGGGCGTGCCGGGATTTTATGGCATTCAGGAGACGGAGCAATATTTTCAGACGCATCACTCGCAGGCGGATACGTTTGACCAGGCGAAGGAGCCCGGATTGATTCAGGGTGCGCAGGTGATGGCCGTTTGGGCGTACAACGTAGCGCAGTTGGCGGATTTGTTGCCGCGGAAACCGGCGCCGCCCGAGGCTGCACATTAATCGCGTCGCGTTCGAGGTGAGTGAATGAGGGCGGTGGTGCAGCGGGTTACGCACGCTCGCGTTTCGGTTGAGGAAAAAATTTGCGGCGAGATTGCGGCGGGCCTCGTTGTACTGCTGGCGGTGGGGGCGAACGATTCCGCGGAGATTGTTGGGCCGTTCGCCGAGAAAATTGTAAATCTGCGGATTTTCAACGATGAGCAGGGGAAAATGAATCGCTCGCTGCTCGATACCGGTGGAGCGATGCTGGCGATTTCGCAATTCACGCTTTATGGCGACGCGCGCGGGGGCCGGCGGCCCAGTTTTATTCAGGCGGCGCCTGCGGATCGGGGCAGGGAACTCTACGAAGCGTTTGTGAAGGCGGTGGAATCGCTAGGCGTTCGCGCGGCTACAGGAGTATTCCAAGCGCATATGGCCGTTGAGCTCGTGAACGACGGGCCGGTGACGATTTTGCTGGATTCCGAAAAGCTGTTCTGAATTTGGGGGGCACTTCGGTGAACGGTGTGGATCAAACGGCGGAAATTCGCGTGCGGCGTGCCCGGACTTCCGATATCGCGCAATTAACGCCGTTATGCGGGCAATTGGGTTATCCATCGAGCGAAGAGGAAGTGCGCGGCCGGCTTTCGGGAATTGATGCAGCGCCGCTGCATGCTTTGTGGGTGGCGGAGACCGGCGACGGAAAGCTGGCTGGGTTTTTGAATGCGTTTGTGATGCACACGATCGATACGGATGCGCGCGTGGAAGTTGCGGCGCTGGTGGTGGATGATGCACAGCGCTCGCGCGGTGTAGGCCAGCTTCTGATCGAGCAGGTTGAGGCATGGGCGCGCGAGAATGGCTGCAAGACGATTGGCTTGCGCTCGAATGTGATCCGCGACCGCGCTCATAAATTTTACGAGCGACTCGGCTATGTGCATTACAAGACGCAGAAAGCGTTTCGGAAGGTGCTGTGAGAAATTACGGCCCTGTGAAACAACTGGTTTGCCGCGTGCGTAAGGACTTTCATGAGCGTTGAAATCAGCAACGCAAATTTCGCAGCGATCGTGCCACTCATCCTGAGTTGGTTCGGATGGGTCGGGACTTTCTTTTTCAAGAAATCGCAGCCGAAGGCGCCGGAGAAAGTCGCGAAGAAGGATCCGGTGTCGCGCTTGGGTATCGGATTGCAGATGGTCGCGTTTGCGTTAGTGTTCTCGCTGCAGAGGCGGCCGCTTGGGCCCATTGTGCCGATGCCTTCGTGGCTGCAATGGGTGGTGGCGGCGGTGCAGGTGGTGATTGCGGTTCTGTGTGTCTGGCTCTCGGCTTCTGCGGTGCGGACACTCGGGAAGCAGTGGACTTATGTGGCGCGCACGATCGAGGGACACGAATTGATCACGCAGGGGCCTTATCATTTGGTGCGCAATCCGATTTACTTGGGAATGTTTGGGATGATGGTGGCGTGGGGATTGTCGCTTTCGGTTTGGCCGGCTTTGCTTGGCGCGATTGTGATTTTTTTGATTGGGACATTTGTACGGATTCGCAGCGAGGAGAAATTGCTGCGGGCGACGTTTGGCGCGCAGTTTGACGATTATGCCCGCCGCGTGCCCGCTTTCCTGCCTGGGTTGTTTTAGGTTCCTTACCGCCGGCGGTACTGTTACGAACCTTCATTCCAATATACATCGGAATACGATATAATCGTGTTTGGATATGTCGCGCGGCCACTCCAAACCCCTGAACTTCGAAGCCTTGGCTGATTTCCGTTATGCCATCCGCCGCTACTTGAATTTTAGCGAACGGAATGCGCGCAAGGCTGGGCTCGAGCCGCAGCAGTACCAGGCCTTGCTGGCCATCAAGGGGCTGGGCGATTTGCAAAGCGCGACGATTGGAGTGCTGGCCGAGCGGTTACAGATCCAGCATCACAGCGCGGTGGAATTAATGGACCGGCTCGAAAAGCGCGGCATGATCCGACGGCATCGCATCCAAAGCGACCGCAGGAAAGTGGTCGTCGAGCTGACCAAACGCGGCGAGGCGAAATTGATGCGCATATCGATGCCGCACCGGAATGAATTGCAGGTTGCCGGGCGTAAGTTGTTGCGCGCGCTGGAGGAATTTATTTCGCACAACGGAGTGCGGCCACGACGGGCGAAGTGACGAGGTTTATTTTATGAGTGACGCTATACCGGAATTGGCTGCGGCCGGGAAGTCCTGGCACCGATTTCCGGTTACCGCATTGGATTGATTTCGCTTCTGGCAGCAGCGATTGGATGCGCCGCGGGATTGATCGCATTCGTTCTCTATGATTTGATCGGGCTTTTCACAAACCTCGCTTTCTACCACGAGTGGTCATTTCACTTTCGCAGCCCCGAAAATTCTCACCTGGGCTATTGGGTGATTGTGATTCCGGTGATTGGCGGCCTCATCGTCGGCCTGATGGCGAAATATGGATCGGATAAAATCAAAGGCCATGGAATTCCGGAAGCGATGGAAGCGGTGCTGACTTCGCGCAGCCGCATCGAAGCGAAGGTCGCGATTCTGAAACCGATTTCGGCGGCGATTGCGATTGGAACGGGCGGACCGTTTGGAGCGGAAGGGCCGATCATTCAGACGGGCGGGGCGGTCGGTTCTTTGATCGGGCAGATTATTGCAACCACCGCGATGGAGAGGAAAACGCTGCTTGCGGCGGGCGCGGCCGCTGGAATGGCGGCGACTTTTAATACGCCGCTTGCGGGCGTGATTTTGGCGATTGAGCTTTTGCTTTTTGAATTTCGCGCGCGCTCGTTCATTCCCTTGGTGATTGCGAGCACGCTGGCCACCAGTGTGCGCTACCTGCTGCTAGGGCAGCACTCGATGTTTCAAATCGGCGGCGTGGATTTTCGCGTGCCGGCGGGATTGCCTTACTACCTGGTGCTGGGGCTTGTTTGCGGCGCGGCGGCGATTGGATTTACGAAGCTGCTGTATTGGGTGGAGGATCAATTCGAGCGATTGCCGGTCAGCGAATTGTGGCATCCAGCGATTGGCGCGCTGGGATTGGGGATTATCGGATTTTTTGTGCCGCGCGTATTGGGCGTCGGATATGACACGATTTCCGACATTTTGAATAATAGTCTGACGCTGAAGCTGCTGATTTTGATCGCGGTTTTCAAGTCGTTAGCGCTCGTGATTTCGCTCGGTTCGGGAACTTCGGGCGGTTTACTGGCGCCGATGTTCATGTCGAGCGCGGCGATGGGCGGCGTGTTTGCGATGGTGGTGAACCGGCTGGTGCCGTCAGCGCATCTTTCACCGGGCGCGTTTGCGCTGGTGGCGATGGGAGCGGTTTTTGGGGCGGCGTCACGCGCGACTTTCACGTTCATCGTATTCGCTTTCGAAATCACGCATGACTTCAATTCGGTGTTGCCGTTGATGCTGGTGTGCGTGATCGCGGATTTGATCGCGATGAAATATTTGCCCAGCTCGATCATGACCGAGAAGCTCTCGCGGCGCGGTCTCGATGTACATCAGGAATTCGAAGCGGATTTGCTGAAGCAAGTGCGTGTGCGCGACATCATGCGGAAAGAAGTACCCGCGTTGCAGCCGGAAATGACCTTGAGTGAACTCGGCGAGAGTCTCGCGAAGGGCCGCATGGGAATGAGTTTGACGCGCGGGTTGCCGATCGTTTCGGCCGAGGGAGAACTGCAGGGCCTTTTGACGCAAAGCGATTTGCTGCGAGCGCTGGAGGAACATCCTGCCGGGGATGTGACGGTACTCGAAGCGGCATCGAAGCGATTAGTGGTGGCGTATGCCGATGAACGCGCGTTCGATTCACTGTACCGAATGATTCAGCATGATGTGGGCCGCTTGCCGGTAGTCGAGCGCGAAAATCCCAAGAAAATGGTTGGGTTCTTGAATCGATCGAGCGTGCTCAGTGCTTGGACGCGGCAGTTTGAAGAAGAGCATACGCGCGAAGCCGGCTGGATGGGGCGATTTTTTCCACTGGCGCCGCAAAACAAATAATTCCGCCGATTCAGTCGAACGACAACCTTAGAACCCGCCACCGCCTCCGCCGCCGAAGCCGCCGCCTGAAAAGCCGCCGCCACCGCCTCCGCCAAAACCGGATGATCCGGAGCTGCTCCTGGGCGCGGAAGCGAATGCTGCTCCCGCGGAGTGCGACATCACATTCAGATCGTTTACCAATAAATAAGGATAGAAGCCGCCGCCGTAGGGACCTTGATACCAGCTCGGCGGTTGCATGCTGATATTCGAAAACGCTTGCACCCACTTTTTTTCTACTTGCAGCGCCATGGCGTACGGTAGAAATTTCTCGAAGAGTTCGGGCGTCTTCACGATGCGGTCGAGGCGATCGCCTTCTACTCGACCTAGGAAATCCTCGAAGCCTAGCACTTTCTCGAGCGTGCGCGCGCCGGTGATGGTGCGCGCGGGCATGAACCATCCGAAGGCGCAGACGATGATTCCGCAGGCGATGCCCGCGATAATTGCCGAAAGCGGCGCGATGCCCATCGCCCCGCTTACATTGGCGCCACCGACGGTGAGAAAAATTCCAAGCACCACGCCGCCGACGATGTAGGCAGAGCGAACGCGGTCCGGGCGATGCAGGTAGTAGCCGTCGGTGACCAGGGCATCAAAAATGTTGTCGCGAATTGTTGGCAAGTGCACGTAAAAATGATTTTGCAGCTCGGACATTTTCACGGTGTCGCGCGCGCCGCTGTCGAAAAGCGCGTTGAGCATTTCGAGTTCGTGCGGGCGAGCGGTCTGCCACTCGGTGGCAGGCTTCTTGAGATGAAAAATGTATTCCTTGCTGTGGAGGAGACCGAGCATTTGATCGTGCTCGGCTTGCTCGATGACGTAATAGCCTTTCACGGCGAGATCTACGATGGTGGCGGTGATATCGCGCATGTTGGCGGAATTATCGACCAGCGTGCCGACTTCGCCTGGGGTGAGCTGATCGGGCGGCTCGTATTGCACGGAGATCGGTTGGCGGCGCGGATCGCGGCCGCGCGTCCACCACAGCCAGAACATGATGCCGAACGCGAGGAACGGAAGAATCAGAACCCAATTGCTGCGCAGATACAGAAAAAATAAATCGACCGCCGTTGGTTCGTGGACCAGGCCTTTATCCCAGCCGATTACCGCGGTCAAGCCTTCGTGAAATCGCAGCGGATGGCGGGACTTGACCGTGATTTGGCTGCTGTTGACTTGCACGTCGGCGTCTTGAGAATTCGATCCATAGGCGCCGGTGAACGCGAGCGTGCGAATTCCGGTGGCACCGGCGGGCAAATCGATTTCGGCGCTGGCGGCTTGCAGCGGAACGTCCCAGGAATTTCCGGTGACGTTCCAATAGAGCTCATCGTGATCGGGAAAAAATCGCAGGCCGTCGAGCACGTGATAGTGCAGCACGACGGTGCGCGTGGCGTTCACGGCATCCGGAATGTAAATTTTGAATTGTTCGTTGGGGCCTTGGCGGCTGATTTCGAGCTTCAGGCGATTGCCGGAATCGTCGGTGGCGATGACGTCGCTGAGGAACAGCGTGTAATTCAGGCCCTGCGCGGTGGAATATTCGATCGGAATCGTGCGATAGATGCCGTGCCACTCGCCGGTGAAGCCAGCCGTGATGGTTTCGGAGACATCGACGGTGCCGTTCGGATTTACCGTAACCAGCGATTCGAAATTCTGGATGCGCATTTCGCGCGCAATCGCCGGCAGCGCGAAGGCGAGCGCTGCTAGCAGCAGGGCGAGGAAACGGCGCGTGGTTCTGGTCATCGGCGAATGGCCCGAAAAGTCTATTGCTGCGCGGCGCCTGCGCCGAAACTTACTTTGGGAGTTTCTCGTTCGGCCGGAGCGGGAATCTCGAAGAATTCGCGCGGCTTGAAATTGAACATGCCGGCGATGATATTGGACGGGAATTCCTGGATTTTTGTGTTCAGATCGCGGACCACAGCGTTGTAATAGCGGCGCGCGTTCTGGATCGTGTCTTCGAGTTGATTTAGGGTGGTCTGAAGCTGGTTGAAACTCTCCACCGCGCGCAATTGCGGATAAGCTTCGGCGAGCGCGAAAACTTGGCGCAGGGCCTGGGTCAGCATTCCTTCCGTTTCTGCTTTTGCGGCGGGGCCTTGCGAGCTCATGGCTGCGTTGCGGGCTTGCACTACGCCTTCGAGCGTGCCTTTTTCGTGGCTGGCGTAGCCTTTCACTGTTTCCACCAGGTTGGGGATCAGGTCGTAGCGCCGCTTGAGCTGCACATCGATATCGGACCAGGCGTTGTCGCACTGAACTTTCAGGCGCACCAGGCCGTTGTACATTCCTACGATTACGATAATCGCGAGCAGGATTACTGCTCCGATGATCAGCATTATCATGCGTGCCTCCCGTGTCAGGCCTCGAGGGAATTCGCCACCTTGCAGTTTCTACAAATGAGGATACGGGGGTGGAAGCCGAGTGTAAAGCGGGCCAGTAGCGCCGGCGTCTCTGCCGGCATCTGACGATCGCGCGGGTAACTAGGGGCTGAAATCGACCACGGCGGTCGGCGTCAAAAAAACGGCGCAGTGATTTTGATTCCGGGTCCGACCGTGAGTGTTGCTTGTAGTGGGAATTGCGGTCGTAAGATGCCGGCAGGGACGCCGGCGCTACTTTGGCAGGCCGGCGGGCGGCGTCAGGCTGGAATCTAGTTTTGCGGCTTCTGTAAATTCTAGCTTGGCTGCTTTTAGATCTTTTTGGCCGATCAGCGCCATGCCTAGATTGTAGTGCGCTCGGGCCAGGTCGGGTTTCAGGCGGATGGTTTCTTTATAGGCGTCGATGGCTTGGGCGTAATCGCCGTGATTATAAAGCGCGTTGCCCAGATTAAATTGAGCTTCGGCGTCGTCGGGACGGAGCTGCAAATATTTGCGGAAAGTATCTGCGGCGGCCACCAGATCTTTATTCGAATATTGCGCCATGCCGAGGCTCAGGAGCACATCCGGATTATTCGGTGTCGCTGCGAGCGCGGCTTGATAGTCGGCGATTGCGCCATCGAAATTATCTTGGCGGAAATAGGCGTTGGCTCGGCCGTGTAGCGCGTCGGGATCGCCGGGCTTCAGCGCCAATTCTTTTTCGTAGCTGGCTTCCGCTTCCTGATAGCGGCCGAGCTGATAGTAGGCATTCCCCAGGTTGAAATCGATGTCAGGTTGATTGGGATTGATTTGCAGCGTTTTCTCGAAGCTGGCTATGGCGCTTTCGTAGTGTCCTTCGGCGAATTGCAACTGGCCCAACTGATGCCAGGCGACGGCATCGCCGGGATCGGCTTGCACGACGCGCTCGTAAGCGGCGCGGGCTTCGTCGTTGCGACCGGCATCGGACAACGCGCTGGCTAAATTCGCCTGGATATCTTTCGCTTTCGGATGCAGCGCCAGCGCTTTTTGATAGAGATCGATCGCGGCATCGTATTGATGATCGTGTTGCAGCGCGACGCCCAGATTATTCATGGCGTCCACGTAATTCGGCCGCAGCTCGATGGCGCGGCGATAGGCGGTGATGGCTTCCTTGGATTTTCCGGTGGCCATCAGCGCCGCGCCCAGGCCGTTATAGGCCTCCGGGAAATCCGAGCGCAGATCGATCGCTTTCTGATATGCCGCGGCGGCCTCGTCATATTTGCGCTTATGAAGATAAGCGAGGCCCAGATTGGAATACGCCAGAGCGTCACTGGGGCGGAGACTCAGAGATTGCTGCAGATCGGTGATGGCTTCGTCATCGCCGCCTTTGGATTCGAGCGCCAGCGCTAGATTGTCGAGCGCTTCGGGAAATTTCGGAACGCGCTCCAGCGCCTGGCGAAATTTGGCGATGGCGTCGTCGATTTTCCCGTTTTGGTACAGTTGCATGCCTTCGTTATTGAGTTGGACAGCTTTGGCGTCCGAATAGCCGCCGGTTTCCGCTTGGGAATCGGCTTTCGACTGAGCTTTGGAATCGGACTTGGACTGGGCGATAGCCTGAGACGACAAGAATAAGGATAAGGATACGGCGAGGATGGCGGCCGGAGCGGCGCCGGCTACAAGCCAGCTAAGGAACGGATAGGTGCGT
This sequence comes from uncultured Acidobacteriota bacterium, assembly GCA_963792515.1. Taxonomy (GTDB): domain Bacteria; phylum Acidobacteriota; class Terriglobia; order Acidiferrales; family UBA7541; genus Palsa-147. The sequence goes on from CAWBWG010000016.1 coordinate 36,149, forward strand.
CGGATCGGAGCCATTGGGACTATGACGAAGTGCGATTGTACGGATTGTGCTTTACAGCGGACAGGATAGCATGGGAATTAGCGCGGCAGTCGTGTCTTCGCGCTCTTGAGTCTGTTTCTAAACGTTTTGGCTGTGTCGGCCGCGAGGCGTGCTTAACTCGAGCACTTTTTTTGCGGTCAGACGAAAGAGCCCATTCAAAAATGCTATTTAAGTCGCTGAGCGCCGCGGTGTTTGGCATTGACGCATATCTCGTGGAAGTCGAAGTAGACATCGGAGCGGGGCGCGAAGGCGAATTCACGGTAGTCGGCCTGCCGGATGTCGCGGTGAAAGAGAGCCGCGAGCGAATTAAATCTGCGCTGAAGAATTGCGGCTTTGATTTTCCCTCCCCCCAGAGTGTGACCGTTAATCTTGCTCCTGCTGATATCCGCAAAGAAGGTTCCGCGTTCGATTTGCCGATGGCGCTCGGTTTGATGGGTTCCCAGGGCTCATTCCACGGCAAAATTCTGGATTCGCACGTGTTTCTTGGCGAACTTTCGCTCGATGGCAGTGTGCGCTCGGTGCGCGGCGCGCTTTCCGCGGCGATTGTGGCGCGCGATCGCGGAGCAAAAAATGTGGTAGTGCCCACGGCGAATGCGCGCGAGGCCGCCGTGGTGCAGGGAATCGATGTGTTCGCGGTGAGTTCTTTGGTGCAGGCTGCGGATTTGGTGAATGCGCCGGAATCTTTCACGCCGGTGCGCGTGGATGCCGCCAAAATGCTTGCCGAATCCGATGGATATTCCGTGGATTTGCGCGATGTGCGCGGGCAACAGGCGGCCAAGCGAGCGCTCGAGATCGCCTGCGCAGGCAGCCACAATATTCTGCTGATCGGCCCGCCTGGCGCGGGGAAAACGATGCTGGCCAAGCGCATCCCGACAATTTTGCCGCCGATGTCGCTTGATGAGGCGATCGAGACGACTCGAATTCATAGCGTTGCTGGCGTGCTCGACAATTCGCGAGGGCTGGTGGGCACGCGGCCGTACCGCTCGCCGCACCATACCATCAGCGATGCGGGATTAATCGGCGGAGGGGCGATTCCGCGGCCGGGCGAAGTGTCGCTCGGGCATAACGGCGTGCTATTCCTCGATGAGCTGCCGGAATTTCAGCGCAATGTGCTGGAAGTGATGCGCCAGCCGCTGGAGGACGGGCACGTCACGATTTCGCGCGCAGCGCTTTCAGTGAGTTTTCCTTCGCGATTCATGCTCGCGGCGGCCATGAATCCCTGTCCGTGCGGATTTTTCGGCGATCCGACGCGCGATTGCCACTGCTCGGCCACTTTGATTCAGCGCTATGTGTCGAAAATTTCCGGGCCATTGCTGGATCGCATCGATATTCATATTGAAGTGCCGGCGGTGAAATATAAGGAACTGCGTAGTAAGGGAGACGTCGAGCCTTCCGCAGCGGTACGCGAGCGCGTGGTGGCGGCGCGCAATGTGCAGCTCAAGCGCTTTGCCGGCGAGAAGATGGTATATGCGAATTCGCAGATGCCGCCGAAATTGATTCGCACGCATTGCCAGATTTCCGCGGACGGGGAAAAGATACTCGAGACCGCGATTCAGAGGATGGGTTTGTCGGCGCGGGCGCACGATCGCATTTTGAAAGTGGCACGGACGATTGCGGATTTGGACGAGACGGCGGATATCGAGTCCAAGCATTTAAGTGAGGCGATTCAGTATCGGACTTTGGACCGGACTTATTGGGCTTAGCGCGGGCCGTACGAAGATCTCTTTAGCATCCAGCGATACGAGATGGTCAAGATTATCAGATAGATCGCGGCGAAGAACGCCCAGCCTGCATTTACATGAAATCGGCCCATGGCGTATTCCGGGCCGATATCGTTTCCGACGATCACGAGCAGGCTGATGCGCACGATATTTGCCGCCAAAATTGCTGCGCCGCCTGCGATGTAGGCAGTCAGAAGCCGCGCGTGATTCAGTTCGTTCCAATCCAGTATCGCGATTAATGCTACGAGTGTGTCGAATAGTGCCAGCGCGGAAAATCCTGAGCACCAGAACACAATTTGCAAATTGATTTGCGGACCGGCGATTGTCGGAATCGGCTGGCTGATCAATGCCAGCCCGGCGACGAAGGGCTTGGCGCCGTAGTAAGCGAGCGTGGCGATCAGTTGCGAATAGGCTGGCCAGATGGTGTGGAAGAGGCGATACGGGAAAAACGTCAGGAGCACGATGAGCTCGGCAAGAAATTCGGCGCGGTATTTGAGCAGGAGTGCGCTCCAATCATCGACGGAGAAAAGCGCGATCACCGGCAAAAGGATCAGCAATTTGGTGGCAGCTAGCGGAGCGGCGGCAAGTGCGTCGCTTGCGGCTGCGGACGTAAACATTGCGCCGGAGTTGCGTCCGATGGCGATGATGATTGCGTGCAATGCGAAAAAGATGACGAGGCGCACGGTTGACAATTTCGTGATCGCCGGCGCATCGCGACTCGGGCCGATGGATTGCCCGCGGCGAAAGATGAGCAGCAGCAGCGCGGCACTGGCCCAGAGAGTTGAGCCGTTATAGAGAGCGGGAGCCGCGAGGTAATCGGCCGCTATCATTATTAGTGAGAGAAAAAACCGGCCGCAGATTGCGAGGCTCGAGCCGAGGGGCATGGAGAACACACTAGCGGTGACCCGCTGCTGCGCCGAATTTTGTATGGAGGACAATGCGTACTCTTTCGTTTCTGAGACCGAGGTTAGCACTCTACTCGCCGCGGAACGAGATGCTTTCGTAGCGGCGGGCTTCAGCCTGGCATCTTACGCGTGCAAACGTTCGCCCTGAGTGCGATCGACCGCGGATCTCGAAGTCAAATTCCCCGGCTTGATTGTGCTGGGTGCTCCGCCAATGAGCCTAGCATGCAGGTGAGGTTACAGGTCGCAGGATGCCAGGCTGAAGCCCGCCGCTACGAAGGCGGAATCGAAGCAATCCGGCAAGCGGAGAAATGCCGAGACCGAGGCGAGACTTCTACATTGTAAAATGTGATGATAAATACGATAAGCGAATGGCCCTCTCCTATCCCAGCTTGCTTCTACCTCTCACCGTGACTGCACTGATTTACAGCAGCGCGCTCGCCGGCCCTTGGTTCTATTCATTCAATCATTGGGTTTTGGCGCTGTTAGTCCGTTTATTTCCGCTCACCGATCCGCACATGAATCTGGCGGAATTTTTCATGCACAACCGCTTGGTGAGCGGATTTGTGTTTGCAGCAGCAACGTATTATTTCTGGAGTCTGCGCGACGATAGAACCGAGTGGCGGCGCGCGCGAATCCTAGAAGCGATCGCCGCATGTATCGCCGCCGTGCTTTTTACTTTGGCGCTGCGCCCGTTCATCGGCACACTCCCGCCCTGCCGCACTCCCGGATTTCAGGAATTATTCCCGCCCTACCTCTGGAGATTCGGCAGCGGCAACTCGTTTCCGAGCCACTCCACGCTGGTGTATTTCGTAATGGCCGCGGGCTTGTGGCCGCTCAGCCGCAAATGCAGCGCGATTCTGTGCGCGTGGGTTTTGCTGGCAGTCTCCTTGCCGCGAGTTTACGTCGGAGGCCACTATCCCACCGATGTCCTCGCATCCGTGGCAATTGCGCTTGCGTTTTTGTGGCTGGCGTGGCGCGTCGGCGAGTCCCGCTGGGGGATCCGCTGGCTGGATCGCATACTTATGTCAGGCAGTTGGATCGAGCTGGTGATATTTCTCTGGCTGTTTGAATTGGGAGAAGGATTCCGCGCGTCCGGAGAACTCGTGATCTGGTTCGTCCGCAAGGTACTGCACGTAAGTTGAAGCATACGCAGTACCTTTGGCCACCACGACCGGAATTCTCGAAATATACTTCCATCAACGAATATCCGCGCGGAAATTTTAACGATTTCGACATCCCGCCGTAACCACAAAACACTCGTTTCTCTCGCAGAATCAAGGATTTGGCAGACCCCTCCCTTCCACCACCTAAGGTGCCCGTAGGGACAGCAAAGTACCTGTACCGAACGTTGACCCTAATCAGGCCCCCCGACCAGTACTCCCCGTAAGTCCCAGCGATTAGCCTAGTTCCGTTATCGGAGATCCGTGAGCGCTAATGTTTGGGGGGCGGTCAACCGGGTTACCGTGCAGATTCTTGACTGGGGGAAAGAAATGCAAGTAAACAAAGGAGTTTGCCTACAGCGTTGGTCAACGACGCTGGGGCTTTTCGCGGTCCTGCTCATTTCCAGCCTGATTTCCGGCTGTATCGGCTTGGCTGGTTCGAGCAACTCAAAGTTGACGGATTCCACTCCCGCTGCAAGCACTGTCTCGCCTACTAGCGCAGCAATCACCTGGACGACGAACATCGCAAGCAGTTCGCAAGTCGTCTACGGCCCCACGACGGCCTACGGCCAGTCCACGCCGCTGGACAACACCATGGTCACCAGCCACTCGGTGACGATCGCCAATCTCACTACTGGCGTTCAGTATCACTATAAGTGCCAATCTCAAGCCGCGGATGGCAGCACCAGCACGACGGACGATCAGACTTTCACGGCGGGTGCCGCTGACGATGGGAATCCGCCGGCCGTGGCAATGACTTCGCCGATCAACGGCGCGACAGTGTCCGGGACAGTCACGATGGCCGCGAGCGCCACAGCAAGTGCCGGCGTCGCGAACGTTCAATTCCAATTGGATGGAAATAATTTTGGCGCGCCGATTACCGCAGCGCCTTACAGCATTCAGTGGGACACCACTTCTTCGACGAATGGGAATCACACCGTAGCAGCAGTTGCTACGGACACCACCGGAATTTCGGCGACCAGCACGGTTGAGACCGTTACCGTAAGCAACGGGCAGACCGCGCCGTCGCCGACGGTTTCGATCACTTCGCCGGCGAACAACGCGAGTGTGAACGGAACAATTACAGTGAACGTAACGGCTTCCGACACCGCGGGCGTTGCCAGCGTGCAGTTGCAAGTTGATGGCGCGAATGTCGGTTCGGCAATTACTTCTGCGCCGTACAACTTTTCTTGGGATACGTCTTCAGTTTCCAATGGCAGCCACACGCTGACGGCAGTAGCGAAGGACATGTCTGGAAATACCGGCGTCAGCGCAGCCGTAAAAGTTACGGTGAACAATGCCGATACCACGCCGCCGATCGTTTCAATCACTTCGCCGGCAAACAATGCGACCGTGAACGGAACGATTACGGTGAGCGCGACGGCCTCGGACAATGTGGGCGTCGCCAGCGTGCAATTCCAAGTTGACGGCTCGAACGTAGGATCGGCAGACACCTCATCGCCTTACAACTTCTCGTGGAGCACAACGTCCGTGTCGAACGGCAGCCACACGTTGACCGCTGTCGCGAAAGACGCGACTGGAAACGCCACGACCAGTGCAGGCGTGAAGGTCACCGTCAATAATTCCGATACCACGCCGCCTACAGTTTCGATCACCTCGCCCTCAAATAATGCGACGGTGAGCGGGACAGTCACAGTGAACGCAACGGCGTCCGACAACGTCGGCGTTGCCAGCGTGCAATTGCAGGTTGACGGCGCCAACGTCGGCTCAGCGGACACGACGTCGCCATACAGCTTCTCGTGGAGCAGCACCTCGGTCTCCAACGGCAGCCACACGTTGACCGCGGTCGCCAAGGATTCCGCAGGGAATAAGACGACAAGCGCCGGCGTCAAGGTGACGGTCAACAATACCAACAGCACGCCGCCGACCGTCTCGATCAGTTCACCGACCAGCAATGCCACCGTGAAAGCTACGGTCACGGTGAGCGTCACGGCTTCGGACAGCGACGGCATCGCCAGCGTGCAACTGCAACTCGACGGCGCGAACGTCGGTTCGGCGGACACTGCGTCGCCGTACAACTTCTCGTGGAACACAACGTCTGCTTCGAACGGCAGCCACACACTGACCGCCGTAGCGAAGAGCACCGGCGGCGCGACGGCAACCAGCGCAGGCGTGAAAGTGACGGTGAACAATTCCGACACTACGCCGCCTACGGTTTCCATCACCTCGCCGAGCAACAACTCCACGGTAAGCAATACCGTGACGGTCGCTGCGTCAGCTTCCGACAACGTGGGCGTTGCTAGCGTGCAATTTCAAGTTGACGGAAACAACGTGGGTTCCGCCGACACGTCGTCGCCATACAACTTCTCGTGGAATACCACCAGCTACGCGAACGGCAGCCACACGCTGGCAGCAGTTGCGAAGGACGCGGCCGGCAACAGCGCAGTCAGTTCAACGGTAAACGTTACCGTGAGCAACTCCTCGTCTGGCAGCGGTAGCGGCAGCGGAATTCCTTCGACGCTCGGCTGGTTCGATGTCGCAGGTCAACAGATCGCCCCGAATTGCCCGCCGGATCCGTCCAACACCGGCTCTTGCTATGGCGTGGTCGATGCATGGAACAGCGGCATCGCCGACACCAACCGCAATATCCTGTGGGTCTGGGGTGGCGGTCACAACGATTACTCGGGCAATGAAATCTATGCCTTCAATCTCAACACGTTGAAGATGACCCGCGCAAATAACCCGGCGGATCCAACTCCAACTTGCGCCGACGCATTCAGCAACGGCACTCCAAGCTCGCGCCACACCTACGGCGGCACCGCCTACATGCCGAACGTCGACAAGATGTACGTCTTCGGGGGCGTGCCCTACTGCCCGGGCGGCGGCTTCATCAGCGACACTTGGACGCTCAATCTTTCGCAAGTCGGATCCAGCGGCACTGGCGGCTGGACGCAAATGGACAGCACGCTCGGCAACGGCGGCGTGCACCCTTGCAATGACTTCGGCAACTCGCAAGCGCAATACGATCCGAACACCGGCCTCGTATTCGTCAACGATTCTTGCCAGGGAATGTGGACCTACAATCCGAACACGAACTCCTACACGTTGATGGGTGCAGCTCCCTCAAGCCTCAGTCTCCATGAGGGAACAGTCATCGATCCAGTGCACAAATTGTTCCTGAGATTCGGCGACAACGGCGCGCAATCCATCAGCATCGCGTCCGGCAGCAATTACTCGGTCACCACTCTGAAGGCGTCCGGTTGCAGTGGGCTCGAAGGCAACAACCCAGGCCTGCAATGGGATCCGGTTCTGCAGTTGGTCGTCGGCTGGCCAAACTTCGGCGGCACACTATATCTCTACGATCCGGTCGCCGATTCCTGCACCACGCAAACGTACTCGACGAATGCGCCGCCGGATTCCGATATGACCGGCTCGCCATCCACCACCAACGGAACGTTCAAGCGCTTCGGCTACTTCCCGGCACTGGGAGTTTACGCGCTGGTGAATGAGTGGAACATTGACGTTCACACGCTGCGCTTGACTGCGGGTAGTGGCAGCGGCAGCGGCGGCACTGGAACGGGAAGCGGCACGACGACCATCTCAAACGTCGCGGCCAGCAACATCACCACAAACTCCGCGACTATCGCGTGGACGACGAGCGCGGCTGCTACCACTCAAGTGATGTACGGCAAGACCGCGAACCTGGGATCATCCACCACCAAGAGCTCTACGATGACCACCAGCCATTCGCAGACTCTCACAGGCCTGTCCGCCAACACGCTGTACTTCTTCAGCGTGCAATCCGTCGATGGCAGCGGAAACACCATCACCGGCAGCGGCTTCTCATTCGGCACCACCAACACTACCGACAACACGCCGCCGACAGTTTCCATCACCGCGCCGGCAAATGGCGCGACTGTCTCGGGGACCGTCACGGTTTCCGCGAATGCGTCCGATAACGTCGCAGTCGCCAGCGTGCAATTCATGCTCGACGGGTCGAATCTCGGCTCGGCGGATACGTCGTCTCCCTATACCACGTCGTGGAACACGTCAGGTGCGAGCAACGGTGCTCACACTTTGACGGCCACTGCGACCGACACCTCCGGAAACACTACGACATCAACGGGAATCAGCGTGACCGTCTCGAATTCCACTTCGAACGCCGAAGCGGATTTCCAGGCGCGTTGCGCAAGTTCCGGCGTGATTCGCTGCGTGAACTTTGACACGACTTCGACGATCAGCGGAAATGCCGCGCCGGGTCTGCCGTTAATTGCATCCGGCTTGACTACTCCTTCGATCGATACGACTACGTTTGCTTCGGGCGGCGGTTCACTGCACTTTGCCGTGCCGGCCGGAGCGACGTCAGCGAATACATCGGGATCGTTCAACATCGACTTCTCGGATGATTTCTCGCAGCAGATCGATTCGCTGGTCAACGGCGATCCGCTCTCGCTCACTACCGCGCTGCGGCGGCAGCCCTTGCAAGAATGAAATCTGGATCCAGTGGCGCCAGCGTTTCGACTCCGGCATGCTGCAGAAGTTCGCTAATTCGAACGGCTGGAAGCAGGTCATCGTCGGCGAAGGCGACACGGCTTCGTTCCTGTCGTACTCGTGCTCGGATCTCGAAACGGTGGTCGAAAATTCCAACCAGTTCGAGATTCCGCGCATGTATCACAGCTGCGGCCAGAAGCTCGATGAATACGATCCACTCGAAGTGAACACGGGCCGCACCGATAGCAACGGGAACAGCTTGTTCTCACCGCAGAACGCAGCGGGCGGCTACCTGAACTGCACCTTTACCGTGACCATCAACATCCCAACGATTCCGCCGTGCGTCCCGTACGTCGCGAATCAGTGGATGACTTTCCAAATGCACATCCAAGTCGGAACCTGGTATCCGGCCGGTGTCTCATCGAATGGCGGGCCACCGGCGCCGTTCAAACATGACAGCACGATTCAACTCTGGGTCGCGCAAGAAGGACAGCCGTCGCAAATCGTGATGGACATGCATCCGGGCGCCGACGTCCGCGTCCTGCGATGCGTCGCAGCAAGATATTCCGTCCTGCCAGACCGGCTACGATTTGGTGAACCCAACGGCCTACGGTCAAGCGGATGCTAACGGCAACATGATTCGGGAGAAGTTCGGCAAGATCTGGCTGCTCCCGTATCAGACCAATCTCAACTGTCCGAGCTGCTCGGCGGCAAACACGTGGTACGACGAACTCATCATCTCGTACACGCAGATTGCCGATCCGAAGTTCTGACACAACGAGCTACCGGCCCCCCAGCCGGTTAAGGAGCGGCGGCGCCATGTCCCCCCGTGGCGTCGCTGCTTCATTTTAGGCTAAGATAAATTCTGCAGAATTTGTGAGAGACGCGATCGCCGGCGATGATCGATCGCGAGAGAAGCGTGAATCCGAATGTCGCGGTTTAAGAAATTCCTCCTGACGGTTTGTTTCCTCGGTCTTCCTGCTGCTGGAATTTTTCTGAATCAATTTGGCGTACGTGCGCACGCTGCTTCGGCTGCTTTTGCGGATATGACTGCGCAGTCTCAATCTCAAACGCAATCGCAGGAGCCGGCGAAGAAGCCCGACGATCCAGCCGTACCGCCCGTCGAGGAATTGCCGCAAGCCGAATCCGCGCCGGGCCCCGCGAAGCTGGGCAACGATGCGGATTACAAAGCGCGCTGCCACGCCCCCGGCGTGATTCGCTGCATCGGCTTCGACACGCGCTCCGAAATTGCCGGCCACGTAATGCCCGATTCCACCGGCGCGGTGCTTCCCGAAATCGACACCACCGTCGCGGCCTCCGGACGCGGCTCGCTGAAATTCACCGTCCCGGCATTTTCGGTAGCCAATTCTTCCGGGCAATATTGGACGGATTTTACGGACGATTTATCAGCGCAGTTCGATTCACTGGTGAACGGCGATCCAAAAAGCAAATACGACGAATTTTATATTCAGTGGCGCCAGCGCTTTTCGCCGGAAATGCTGAAGCCCTTCAAAGGCTCCAATGGCTGGAAGCAAGCCATCATCGGCGAAGGCGATCACCCGGGCCAGACCGCCTGGTCCTGCACGAATATCGATTTGGTGCTGGAAAATAGCGGCCAGCTAGGAATGCCGCGCATGTATCACAGTTGCGGTGTGAAGGATGACAAGTACGAAGAACTCTCCATCATGGAAGGCTACGACGCGCAAGGCTCAGGAATTTTCTCCCCGCAAAATGCCGCCGGCAACGGAAAATGCCGTCTCTATCGCGGGTTCGCCCCGAAGTTTCCCCCGTGCGTTGCGTACAAACCAAATCAGTGGATGACCTTCCAACTGCACGTAAAAGTCGGCACCTGGTACCTCGACAATTCCCACAAATATCATCGCGACAGCACGGTCCAGCTATGGGTAGCTGACGAAGGCAAGCCCTCAGTCCCGGTGATCGATTTCAGCCCAGAGAAAAAAACAGGCTACGACCTGGTCAACACCGATCTAGGCAAAGCAAAATTCGGAAAAATCTGGCTGCTACCCTATCAAACCAACAAAGATGGCGATGCCCCGCACGACAAAGCCTACACCTGGTACGACGAACTAATAATTTCCCGCGAGAAAATCCCCGATCCAAAATAGTCACTCCGCACGTCGGCAAGCCAGTTTTGTCAGGGCACGACTTCAGTCGTGCCGTTAACGATTCAATTTTGATTCGGCTTTAGCCGCAGAGGTGATGTTTTTCAGGTGGGAGCCTCCGCATTCATGCGGGGGAGGAGCGCTTCAGCGCTCCGAAAAAAGCCGTTTCAAATAGTTGCGCTTTAGCGCTGGGAGGCGGATCCGATTTAAGGGCCTGCGGTAACTGCGTTCGACCGCCGAGATAATTTACGAACAGGATTCAGGCGAGAATCTTGCGCGAGATTTACGATCGCGATTCCGTAGTGATGGCAACATCCTCCGAAGCAGCTTCGGAAACTCCGGCAGCAAAAACCGAATCCAGAATTTTCATCGACTCCGGCCACGAATGCGCCCGCTCAACTTGCGCGCGAGCCGCAGTGGCGATTTTGACGCGCCGAGCAGGATCATTCAACAACTCGAGAACGCTACGCGCAGTTTCCGCCGCGCCATCCGCAACCACAATGTGCTCGCCGGCCACAGCCTGAATCCCCTTAGCCGCTTGCGGCGTCGAAACCACCGGAATTCCCGCCGCCATACATTCCAAAATTTTATTTTGCGTCCCCCGCGCAATCCGCAGCGGCGCAATCGCCACAGCAGCCTCAGTCAAATACGGCCGCACATCTTTAACGAATCCGGTGACCGTGACGCCGTCAATGCCGCGCAACCGCAGAATCTCCTTCGAAGGATCAGCCCCCACGATCTGCAACTCCGCCGAAGGCATCGCCCGCCGGATGCCCGGATAAACGTCGCGCACAAACCAAAGCACGCCATCGATGTTGGGGAAATAATCCATGCGCCCGAGAAAAACGATATTCGGCTTCGACCCGCCGCCCATTTTCGCCGGCTGAAAGAAATTCCCATCCACGCCATTGGGAATCACGGTACAAGGTTTCGGAACGCCCAGCGTCTTAAATTCTTCCTTCTCGCCCTGCGTAGTAATCGTAATTCGATCAAAGCGCTTGGCCATCTCGCGCTCGTAGCCCCGCAGCTTGCGCGATTCAATGGCATAACCAACAGAAAGCGGAAAGCGGCGATGCTCGGCATAATCCATCCATTTCGCCGAATCCATATCGCCATAATCGAGAATGCGCAACGCCGGTCCGTGCAGCCCAAGGGTATACTGCGCGACAAACGCGCAGTGCACCATCACCGCATCAAATTTCTTCTGCCGCCAAGCCGCTTCAATCCGAGCCCGCAACCGGTTCGAGCGGAAGTAAGCCACCGATGAAGGCGTGCTCGACGGCAGCGCTAACACCGCCTGAGGCCAGCGGGTAGAATCCGGCAGAATCTCGGCAATAATTTCAGCGCAATGCTCCCGCAATCCCGCGCCCGCGTCGAATTCCTCCTGCGTATGCGCCAAGCTTGCGACGGTCACTTCGTGCTTCTGCGAAAGATGACGGATCATTTGAAACGGACGAATTTTACCCCCACGATTTGGCGGAAAAGGAAATCGATGGCAGATGTATAGAATGCGCATGGATTAGTTCGGTCGCAGTCGATTTTCGGTCAAGAAACCCGCGCCGCCGTTACCGGCGCAGCCGGCGCCGAACGCCAATCATTCCCATCCAAATAAATCCGGCACCACAATTCCAAATTAATCAGTGCCAGCAAATGATCGGTGTGATCGCTCGTCTGCGCGTGATGCGCCGCAATAATCTCCTTCACCACGGCCGGATCGAAAAATCCACGGCGACGCACTTGCGCTTCGCCAAGCGTGTCGTCGACCAGGCTTTCCAAATCGCGCCGCAGCCAGGAACCCATCGGCGCGCCAAATCCGCGTTTCTTGCGGTGCAAAATCTCGTGCGGCACCAGCGGCTCCAGCACTTTCTTCAGCAAATATTTCATCGTCAGCCCGCGCACTTTCAAATTCGCCGGCATGCGCGCAGTCATTTCCACAAGCTCGTAATCGACCAGCGGAGCGCGGCATTCGAGCGACGCAGCCATGCTCATGCGATCCGTCAACATCAGCAAATCATCGGGCAGCGAAGTTTTCAAATCGACATAGATGATCTGATTCAGGCTGTCCCACCCGCGTGCCTTCTCGAAATAACGCAGCAACACGTCCGAAGCCGCATCGCTGCCATCGCCATTCGATTGCCGCAAAAGCCGCGCGCGAACCTCCGGCGCAAACGCGGTGACGTAACTCGAATACCGCTCGGCGATATCAAGGCCAGCAGTTTTCGCAAAAGCGCTGGCATAGCGAATATTATTTTTCCAAGAGGAATGCCGGTCTTGCGGCAGCCGCGAAAGCAAGCCAGGCAACCATTTGTTGCGCACCGGTCCCGGCAGCCAACGATAGTAGCGCCCGAGTTCATCGCCTAGATACCGGCGGTATCCGCCGAACAATTCATCGCCGCCGACCCCCGAGAGAATCACCTTCACACTTTCGCGCGCCATCCGCGAGACCAGATAGGTGGTCACAAAAGCCGAATCGGCGATCGGCTCATCCAGATGCCAGATAAGTTTCGGCAGCAGCTCAGCCACCTGAGGCTTCACGATAATTTCGTGATGCTCGGTATGAAATTTATCCGCAATGATCCGCGCGTAAGGAAGCTCGTTGTAGAAAGAATCCTCGTCATCGAAGCCGATCGAGTAAGTCTTCACCGGCCGATCGCTCGCACCTGCCATGGCCGCCACGATCGCGCTCGAATCCACTCCGCCGCTCAAAAATGCGCCCAGCGGCACGTCGCTGATCATTTGCGCGCGCACAGTTTCAATCAATTTCGCCCGCACCCGCTCGATCCATTCCGCCTGCGAGCAATTGTCGGTCTGGTCGAAGCGCACGTCCCAATATTCCTCGTCGCGCACTACGCCCTTTTCAACAATGAGCATGTGCCCAGGCAGCAGTTTGTCGATTCCCTCGAAAATCGTGGCCGGCGCTGGAACGTAACCAAGCGCGAGATATTCTTTCAGCGCGCTCATGTCCACGCGCCGCGGCACATTTTCATCTTCCAGAATCGCCTTCAGCTCCGAAGCAAACAAAATCCGGTGCGGCTCGCGGCGGACATACATCGGCTTCTCACCGAGCCGGTCGCGCGCCACAATCAACCGTTCGCGCACCGTATCCCAAATCGCCAGGCCGAACATCCCCCGCAAACTTTTCGCGAAATCCGCGCCCTCTTGCTCATACAAATGAACGATGGCTTCGGTATCGGATTTCGTGCGAAAAACGTGGCCCGCTTTTTCGAGGCGCTCGCGCAGTTCCTGAAAATTATAGATTTCGCCGTTCAACACGATCCAAATCGTGCCGTCTTCATTCGAAAGCGGCTGATGCCCGCCCGCAACGTCAATGATGCTCAGCCGGCGCATGCCGAGCGCGACGCCGCGGCCATAATAAAAGCCGTCATCGTCAGGCCCGCGATGTTCGATGACGCGCCCCATGCGCTCCATCAAAGAGCGCGACACGTCGCCGCCCGGTTTCAGATTCATCAGTCCGAATATTCCGCACATGGCTTATTTCGCAGGCACCGACGCTGCTTCCGCCGTGCTCCTCGCCGATTCATTCACCACTTGCGACAAACATTGTGCAACCGTTCGCGCCTGGCTTCTACGGCTGTATTTCTGCACGCTGGCATCATCCGCAAGAGGGTGCTGCCCGTGCGAGACAGCATCGAGAAACGCAGGGAGCCCCTGATAAATCTCGTCTTCGCTCGCGATATCGAGAGTCGTCGCGCCGCCCGTCGAATTCAGAAGCGCAGCCGTGTCTCCGGTCGAGCTAGTCAAAGCCAGAATCGGCCGCCGCAGACGCAAATATTCGAAAGCCTTCGCCGGAATTTGATGGTCGCAATTCGCCGCCTGGAAAAGAAGCAAGCCATCGGCCTGCGCCGCGTCGCGCAAAGCCTCGCGATAGGGCAGCGGCGGCAAAAGATGAACGAGATCGCCCACGCCGAATTCACTCAGCATCTTGGTATAGAGCTCCTCATTGCCGCTCGCGCGCAAATCAATCCGAATCGTCGCCGCGGAAATCGCGCCTTCGGTTTTCAGGCGTGCAAGCGCGCGGAAAAATGGACGTGGATCGCGTTCATCGGGATACAGCAAGCCGAGGTGGATCAGGCGCAGCGCGCGGCTCGTGGAATCCGCGTGCGCATTGCTTGCCGGCAGATTCTGAAAATCGTCCTCGTCATATCCATTCGGCACCAGCACGCATTTGTCCGCTGGGAGCGATGGATAGCGCTGACGATACATCGCGATGGTCGATGCCGCCGTGAATAAAATTCGCGAACTATCTCGGATCGCACGAGCTTCGAGACGCCGCAGCGTGCGCCGCGTCCGCGGATCGCGCGGATAATCGTCTTCCGTCATGGAATCCCGCAAATCCACAATCCAGGGCTTTCCAGTTATGCGATGCAAAATCCAGCCAATCAAAATGGCCGAAGGAATTGGAAACGTGGAATAAATCGCATCGATGCGTTCGCGGCGAATCGCGCGCAAACCCGCCGGCACTGCGCTCGCCACCCAACTCGCCCAGCGGTCCGGCAAGGCCATCGAGCGAAGGTAGCGTCCGCCAATCGACAAATGCCGCTGCGTATCGAGCGCAAATGTACGCATCACGTGAACGTCCGCCGGAATTTCGCCGAGTTGGCCGCCATCGGTGCGTTCGTAGGCGCGCGGATTTGCGGTGAGCACCGTCGGATGCCAGCCATTCTCGGGCAAATACCGGCACAGTTTCAGCGCGCGTAATACGCCGCTGCTGCCCGCAATGGGCGGAAAATGAAATGCGACGATCAAAACGCGATTCACGATCGGCTCTTCGTTGCGGCTTCCACGCTGTCCGGCTGGTCGGCAAGGTAATCCTGATATTCACCGCGGCGGCGGATCAATCGCGACTCGCCGCGCTCCACCCAGACTTCCGGCGGCGTCACGTGGCTCAAAAATCCAAGCGGGCTCGCCGCGCGCGCATAAGCGCCCGATTGAAATACGCCAATCAAATCACCCACTTCGGCTTCCGGCAGTTCTACATTGCGCGCAAGTACATCGAGTGGCGTGCACAGCGGCCCGGCGACTTCGACGGCTCCGGCCGTCAGGCCGATTCAGTTTATTCAGAATCGCAACGGGATAATTCCGCTTAATCGTCTGGCCCAAATTTCCGGAAGCAGCGAGATGGTGATGCATGCCGCCATCGCAGATCAGGAATTTCTTGCCGCGCGAAACTTTCACGTCGACCACGCGCGCGACGTACACGCCCGCTTCGCCCACCAGATAGCGGCCCGGCTCGACCATGAACTTTGTTCCAGCAAAGTCGCGATCTTTTTCGAGTGGCGCAAAAAGTTCAGCAAGCCCGGCGCGCAGCGCAATCGTGTCCAGCTCATGCTCGTTCGAAAAATAAGGAATGCCCAGCCCGCCGCCAAAATCGAGCGTCGCAATCGCGTGGCCGAT
Source organism: uncultured Acidobacteriota bacterium (assembly GCA_963792515.1). GTDB lineage: Bacteria > Acidobacteriota > Terriglobia > Acidiferrales > UBA7541 > Palsa-147. The sequence continues at coordinate 51,964 of CAWBWG010000016.1, forward strand.
TTTCTTGGCGACGCGGCGCGCCACTTCGAGCCCGTGCGCATACTGGCTCACCAAAATGGCGTGATCGAGAATCTGCGTGCCGATATAAAGATGCAGCCCGCGAATTTCGACGGCGTCAGAAGCCAGCAACGGATCGAGCACCGTATCGATCGCTTCTTCATCTACGCCAAACGGCGCCGGCTTGCCGCCCATGCGCATCGCCCCGCCCTGAACTTCCGAAGCAGGATTCACGCGCACAGCGACATGGGCACGCTTGCCAAGGCGACGGCTAATCGAAATTACGCGCTCAGCCTCGCGCGGCGATTCGATGTGAATTTCGCCGATGCCGTGCGAGAGAACCAGTTCGAGTTCCGTCTCGGTCTTGCCCGGCCCGGCGAATACGATATTTCCCGGCGCGCAACCCGCCGCAAGCGCCTGATGAAATTCGCCGGCAGACGCGATCTCAAGTCCCGCGCCCTTCTCCAGAAAATATTCTAGGAACGAACGATTCGGATTGGCCTTCACCGAATAGCTGATCGAAAATCGCGGCGGCAGCGCCGTGCGAAGCTGATTCCACTTGGCGTCGAGAACGCCGCGATCGTAAATAAAAAGCGGCGTGCCATATTGTTCCGCGAGCGAACGCACCGCAAGTCCGCCCATGCGCAGCTCCGCGCTGGAATCGGGATAATATTTCGCGGTAAGTGTGGCAACGTCTCCCAAGCTCTATAGTCCTTCTCGTTTGCGCAGCGCCGGATAATCTACTTTGCCGCTCGAAGTTTTCGGCATCTCTTCAAGCACTTCGATGGTTTTCGGCAGCATGTACCGCGGCAAACGCGTGCCGCAATGTTCGATCAGCGCAGCCGTATCAATCGGCTCGCCATCGCGCGCCACCACAAACGCCTTAATCGTCTGCCCCAAAGTCTCATCTGGAATTCCGATCACCGCCGCTAGCCGCAATTTCCCGCTCGAAAAAAGCGCCTCTTCGACCTCCGTCGGGCTGATGCGATAGCCAGACGACTTCAACATCGTATCGCGGCGGCCCACATAGTAGAGAAATCCGTCCTCATCCATTTTCACCAAGTCGCCCGAGTAGCAGACTCGCTCGCAATCGCCCAACTCCGGCAGCAACAGCGGATTCGGCCGCAAAACACGATTCGTATCGTCCGGCCGATTCCAGTAGCCGAGGGAAACGGTGGGCCCGCGATGCACGAGTTCGCCGATTTCACCAGGCTTGCAAAGCTGGCCATGATCGTTGATCACCAAGATTTCGGTATCAGTGATGGCTTTGCCCATCGAAGTCGGCCGACGGTCAAGTTCCTCGGGCGGAAGATAAGTCGAACGGAACGCTTCGGTGAGTCCATACATCAGGAAAATTTTCGTAGTGGGCAGCGCTTGCCGCAACACCGCCAGCACCGGCTGCGGCATCACTCCGCCAGTATTCGTAATGTAGCGCAAATCCGGCAGCGGCTGTTTCTGTAAAGTAGAATTCGGCTGCGAGATCAAGCTCCAGAGCGTGGGCACGCCCGCCAGTCCAGTGATGCGCTCCTTCAAAAGCGTCTGCACGATTTCGCGCGCAAAAGTGAAATTGATTAAGACAATCGTGCCGCCCTGCTGAAACGCGGTCGTCAATTGATTCATTCCCGCGTCAAAGCTAAAAGGCAGCACCGCGAGTATGCGTTCGGTTTCCGTGATCCCAAGATACGTCGAGACAATCGAAGCCCCAGCCATCACATTCGCATGGCTCAACATCACGCCCTTGGGCTTACCGGTCGATCCCGAAGTGTAAAGAATCGCGCCCAGATCTTTTGAAATGGAAACTTCGCGGAATTTCGTATCAGGCTCCAGCCGGCAAAGCGCCTCGTAGTTATGAACCGGCAATTTCACCACCGGCGCCGTACCCTCATCCACCACCACCACAAATTCCAGCGAAGGAATATCTTTCAGCGCGCCCTCAAGCGCCGCCAGCTTCGAAGCCGTGGTAATCAGTCCCTTCATGCCGCAATCTTTCGCGATATGCGAAACCTGTTCGGCAAATAATTGCGCATTGATGGGAACGTAAGCCCCGCCAGCCTCAGAAATCCCGAAGATAGAAATCACCTGCGGCACAGAAGCTTCCAAATAAATGCCGATGCGATCGCCGCGCTTCAGCCCTGCCTCGCGCAAGCCGCGCGCCAACCCAGCCGTGCGCCGCGCCACTTCGCGATAGCTCAACCGCTCTTTGCCATGAACCATCGCTTCCTTGTCGGGAAGCCGCTGCGCGCTATTCCGCAGCATGTGATGAATCAAGAAATCCATAATTCCACGTTCCGCCTTTCTTGAAGTTAATCCCGCAACGGCGAACTCACGCCACGGCCAAGCCCGCACCCACGCAGACTAAGCCGTAACGTCGGCAAACTGAAAAAGCCAGCGAGCATTTCCCTCAAAAAACTTTCGCACATCCGAACCCGCCGGCGCATAAGCCACCACGCGTTCCGCCTCTTCCCGCGCAACAAATCCAGCGCGCTTAAATCCTTCGATAAACGGATGCGCCTCACTCAGCAAAGCGGTAACGCTCTGCACCGCAGGCAATTCCTCCAAAATTCTGCGGCTCACTTCGGCCAACAGCGCCGCAATCACAGTCGCGGGAGGCTCGCCTCCAATTTCCATAATGAACGCCTTGTTCCGCTGCGCAAAATAAACCACGTAAGCAATCAGGTGGGCGTCACTCCGCGCCGCGAGCACCTCATACGCCTGCAACGGATTCTCCCGATACAGCCAATTCAGGTCCGCCGCCGTTCGCCGCCCGCGAATTTCCAACGCCGCCGTGCCCCGCCGATCCAGCCTCGTAAATTCTTCGTCGAAGCGGCCGGGCAAGCGGTCGATGCTAGTTCCGTGAACGACCGCCCCGCCTCCGCTCGTCATTCGCAAGACAGCATTCGCAACTTTCGCCGCCGCTACCGAATGCAGTCCCGCGCCAAGCCGCCGCTCAAATTGCTCATCCGCCTTCAAAATTCGCACGTAACGCCGCATGCGCGTATTCGCAGCCATTCCCAACCGCCGAAACGTCGACATGCCGGCCTCATGCGGCGGGCAGTCATAGCAAAAAGCCAGTTCGCCGCGATCCACCGGCGAAAAAGTCGCGCGCTGCAACTGCACCGCCGGCCCCAAACTTCGGTAAGCCCGATCAATTCCGAAATCGCCGACTTGCCCGCAAATCTTCACTTCGCCACCCAGCCAAACCGCCCGTGAAATCAACGATGCAATGCCCGCCGATTTCTGCGTCCCCTCCTCCACAATCACCCACGAAAACGGCAGCCCCGCTGGATTCCGCCCATAAAACCAATCAAACCGTTTCGCGTGCGGAATCTCAGTCAGATTGCGAGCAAGCACATCGAGCACCTGCTCGCGTTCCGTAACGTAATTGATCGGGCGTATTTTCATCTCGAGGAAGTCAGGATCGCGCGATGCCGCCAGGCTCAACTGCTCCGGCAATCACCTACGATCCTCCGTTCCGTTTACGCTCCACGAACTCAGCAATGGCTTCCACGGTTTGAAAATTTTCAGGCAGAAGCTCATCGTCGGTAATCTGAACTTTGAAATCGCTTTCAAGAAACGCAACCAGGTCGAGAATTCCAAGGGAATCCACGATGCCGCTCTCCAGCAACTTGTCGGAATCGCTCAGGCTTTTTTTCTTAGCCTGCGGAAATTTCTCGAGCACGAAAGCTCGAATCTGATCGGAAACCGCTGTTGGCGTCACGCTATCTTCTCCTGGGTTCTCAACTCAGCTCTCGCGGTCGCCTTCGAGAAAAAACCACGGCGCTCTCTCGACGGCCCCCGCCCTATTTTCCACGGTAACGATCGGCTGCGACTCACGCGCCCGGAATCCCAACGATTCCAGCTCAAAGCGCCACGGGTGCGACGCCGAGATCGGCAAGCTCACCGTCTCGGTGTTGCGCCCGCGCAGAATATCCACCGCCTGCGATACGAGCGCGTTGCGAATCTCCGCCACGTCCTCCCCGAACCAATCCACAATGCGCGCGTCGGCGCCTTCCTCCAGAAAAATCAAGTAGCCCTTCAATTCCTTGCCCTCGCGCGCCGCCAAAATTTCGTAGCGCCGCTGAGGATGATCCAGAAATCGCCAGTTCAAATATTCAGCGGTGCGATGAACGTGGCCCGCGCCGCCGGCATCCGCCCGATTTGCCAGATCCGTGAATTCCGCCGTAAACCGTCCCGTATGCGCCGAAATGTCCGCGCTGCTTTTGCTGCGCCGCAGCGAGTCGCGCGTGGCCAGCGCAAAATTCGCAGCCGCGCTCGCCGCACCAGCCACCACCGCCGGCTTCACCGCCTGCGATATCTTGCGATTAGCCCGCAACGGCTTGGCCATCCGCAGCAGCGACTGCGCGGGCTCCATCTCCAGCCGGCGATAAACGCCCAGCATCGAGGTACTCGGCAAGTCGTAGCCAAACGCAAAGCCAGCTTCGCGCATCCCTTTTATCGTAGCCCGCTGCAACTGCACCGCCGGCCCCAACGTGCGATAGTCGCGCTCGATTCCAAAATCCCCAAATATGCAGGCGGTAATTTCCTGCTTCCGCACTTTCACACGCCGCGGGAAAATCGCACTAGCCCCCATGTAATGTCCGGAAGCGCCATCCTTCGCCAGCCAGGCCCGCGCGTTCCCGTCAGGGTTTTTCAGGTAGAGCCATTCGAACCGCCGCGCATCCGCCGAAGAATTCAAAGTTTCGGAAAGCAAGCGAATCAGTTGCGCCCGATCCGCTTCCAAATCCGCCGGACGAATCACAACGGACATCAGCGCACCAAGTTCCGGCGGGGAAAAATCCGCCCAAAAACTCGCGCAGCCAAGCCCGGCGCCGAAACAAAATCATCCGTCAGTCCGCGCAGCCGAGGAGAGATTTGCCGCCTAATGACGCGCCTCCGCCGAGCGACTTCAGAGTCAAGCGGAAGCAAACCGCGTGCCAGAGAGCCAACTCGACAACAACACAAATTCGCACTTCATTATATCCCGCAGCGCTCGCATCGCTCTCTCACCCAGTGCGATCGAAGTTCGTAGATAGCAATTCTGGAATGAACACACGCCCGGCTCGCGACGCAACTTTCCGGCCGGCGCCCTCCTCAACGTCATGAAAACGAAACCGTTAGCCCGGTTTTTCGCATCCGATACACCCCCCTCTCCAAAGAAAATTAATTTCTCGATTGAGAAATCGGTTTCCTCACTCGGCGGCACGTACAGGGTACTTTTTGGAATCGTCTGGAAACTCCCAGCGGGTAAGTCACTGAATATCAATGGCGGACGCGGTACAATCATTTTCTGTTTTTCGGCTCGCGATTTGGACGATAACGTGCACCCCTTCTCGACGAACCTTTAGGCGGATAGCTCAGTTGGCAGAGCGCCCCCTTTACACGGGGGAGGTCGCAGGTTCAACCCCTGCTCCGCCTACCAAGTTGCCGATTCAGCGGATGTCCAGGGTCTGACTTTCTGCTGCCGGCGCTCGGCGAAACGCACGCGAGCCCTCGAAGTTCGAAAAGATCGCTGGAATCGAAATGTTAAAAATAGGCGGCCAAAAAGTTCCTCCCCGAACGCTGCTGCTCATAGCGTCTGACGCCGTCTTGATCACCCTCGGTCTGCTTTTCGCCATCTCCTTGCGCTTCCACGATCCGCGCGCCATCTTTAATTACCTTCGTCCGCTCCACACCATCGGGCGTTTCCTGGTAGTCATCGCCGCATGCGGCATCGCTCTCTATTACAACGATCTCTACAATCGCGAAGTCATCACCCGGCACTTCGAAATGTTCCTGCGCCTGCTGCAAGTGCTCGGAACCGCGTGCATCGAGCTGGCCATCCTTTATTACTTCGCGCCCGAGCTGAGCCTCGGCCGCGGTATCGCGGTTTTCGCCGCGCCCGCAATTCTGGTGCTGCTCTTCGTCTGGCGAGTCTTCCTCGAAAACAAGGGGATGGTCCTCGGCGAGAGCGAGCGCGTCCTGATCCTCGGAACGGGCAAGGAAGGCGTCTCGGTGGTCCGTGACATTTTGGAGCGCCCCGAGCTGCACATGAAGATCGTCGGCTTCCTCGATGAGAAGGGCGAAAACATCGGCAAGTCGCTGGTAAATCCGGGAATCATCGGCGCAGCCAACGACGTGCAATCCATCGTCGCCGCCGAGCGCATCGATCGGGTGATCATCTCCCTGAAAGAACGCCGCGGGCAGTTGCCGATGAGCGAACTGCTGCAGCTCAAATTTGGTGGCACTCGTGTCGAAGATGCGCATTCGGTCCACGAGCGCATCACGGGCCGTATTCCGCTTGAGAATCTGTCGCCGAGCTGGCTGGTTCTTTCCGATGGTTTCCGCAAGTCAGCATTCCTGCTGGCAGCCAAGCGTACCGTCGACGTGATCGTCTCGTTTATCGCCCTAATTCTGATGCTTCCGATCATGGGGCTGGTCGCGGCCGCGATCTATCTCGAGACCGGCTCGCCGATTTTCTTTCGCCAGGAGCGCACCGGCCTCGCAGGTAAGTCATTTGAAATCTTAAAGTTCCGGTCAATGTACCAGAACGCCGAAGCCAATGGCCCCTCCTGGGCTGCCAGCGACGACAACCGCATCACCAAAGTCGGGCGCTTCATCCGCAAGACTCGCCTCGATGAACTGCCGCAGGTTTTCAACGTCTTCCGCGGCGAAATGAGCCTGGTCGGCCCGCGTCCGGAGCGTCCATTCTTCTGCCGCCAACTCGAGGAAGCCACCACCTATTACGTCTTGCGCCATTCCGTTCGCCCGGGAATCACCGGATGGGCGCAGGTGAAATATCAATACGGCTCATCGATCGAAGAATCGAAGACCAAGCTCGAATACGACATTTTCTATATCAAGCATTTGTCGCTGCTGCTGGATTTCGCGATTCTGTGCGAGACGGCAAAGGTGATTCTGTACGGCCGGGGGGCCAAGTAGTCTGCAACTCGTGCAGCAATCGAAAAGGCGGCCGCGCTGAAGTTGAAGTATCCGGATTTACTTTCCCAGCCATGAGATCCAAGCGCACCATTTCCGAGACCATATTGCTGAGCGCATGGGTAGCCGCCTACGCCGCGCTGGTCGGCATTTTCCGGCTGCTGCGGCGCTTCGAAACGCGCAGTGCCGCCAAGCCCAACCCTAAAGCAGTTTGAACGCGTTTTTCCGAAAGAGCGTAATGTCACGCGTTTCGCAAAGCCTGCCCCGATCTCCGATTGTCGCGATACTAATTTTGCTGCTAGCGGGCGGAATGGCGGCATTTTCGTTCGCGGCCGCAAACTCAATTGATGCGCCGCGCCCCGCCGAAATACCTCCGACGCTTGGCTGGTACGAAGTCCCCAACTCAAAACTTCAATCCGTCTGTCCACCCAACGATTTTGGCCACTCCAGCTATGCCTTCGCAACCGAGTGTTCCGGCGTCGTCCGCGCCTGGAATAGCGCCGTCGCCGACACGCTACGAAATCGCCTGATCATCTGGGGAGGCGGGCACAACGACTACGGCGGCAACGAAGTCTATGCGTTCGAGTTAGCCACGCTCCAATGGAAGCGCCTCAACGATCCCAGTCCGGTAACCCCCTGCGAAGAGACGGCCACAGATGGTAAGCCGAATTCGCGCCACACCTACGGCGGCCTGTCCTACATAGCCGACGCCGATCGCCTATTTTCCTTCGGAGGCGTGCTCTTCTGTGAGCACGGAATTGACACCAGCGCAACGTGGACGCTAGGGCTAGAAAATCTTGACTGGACCCGCATGGACCCAACAAAAGGCGGCTCGCCGAACGACGAAAATCACGGCACAGTCTCAGCCTACGATCCCACTACAAAGTTAGTTTACATTTGGGATCGCTCCACCGGCTTCTGGTCCTACGATTATCGTAAGAATCTCTACAAGCGCCTCAACAATCAAACTCCACTGGACTTACATTCGAACGCCGTCATAGATTCAGGCTCCAGCCTCTTTCTGACCTTCGGCGACAATCAAATCTGGGCGGTCTCCATCGCCGAAAAGGGCGGCCACGGCGCCCAGAATCGCTCAAAAGCACGAGGCTGCGAAGGCCTAACCGGCAACGCCTCGCCAGGACTAGCGTACGACCCAGTCGAAGATCGCGTAATCGGTTGGCCCGATTTCGGCTCCACGATCTACATCTATGACTCGCACACAAATTCCTGCACCACGCAAACGTTCAGCGCCGACGCCCCGCCCGATTCCGCCCACACCGGTTCGCCGAGAAGCTCAAACGGCACTTTCGGCCGCTTCGAATATTTCCCGGCCTACGGACTATTCGTACTGGTAAGCGATTCCGATACAAACGTCCGAACGCTCCGTCTAACGCCACAAAAACAAAATCCGGCCGCAGCTCCAGGCGGGAATGTGCAATGACCTTCTACCGTAGTACGTTCGTACCGCCGCAAAGATGAAGCGCATTTCTCAATTGAGGAACAGCAGTTCTGTGGGTCTATTGACGTGCCATGCACTTCTGTTTAACCCTGTATCAGCAAGCCTTTTAGGCACCGGTACAAATGGTACTGCCCGTGCAGGCCAGCCAATTGGCATTGAGCCTTTTCCGGCTCAGAAGGAGAGATGAACCTTGTTCGCCCCCGCGTTCTACAAGAGGTCGCTAAATTTCTTGGGTTTATCCGCCGCCGCGTTGATGCTCGGATCGCTCGCATCCGCGCCGGCTTCCGCAGCAAATCGTCTCGGCTGGCAACTCGGATTCAAGCGCCCGGCAATCCGCCGTGCCGGCAAAAGACGACAAGAAGCCCAACCCGAAGAAGGGCAGCGCAGATATCGAACTCCACGCGTCCCGCGCCGTCGGGTTCTCCCGATAATGTTCCGGCCGCCTATCGCATCGGCGTCGACGATCAAATCCAGATTTCCGTCTGGCGCGAACACGATCTCTCTCTCTCCGTCGTAGTGCGCCCCGATGGCATGATCACTCTGCCGCTGCTCAACGACATCAGCGTCGTCGGCATGACCCCGAAAGAATTGTCGGATTCGCTGACCGAGAAGCTCAAGCCATTCGTAAACGAGCCGCAAGTTACCGTCAGCGTCCAGGCGATCCACAGCCGCAAGGTCTATCTCATCGGAAATGCCTCGCGTCCCGGCGTCTTTGACCTCAACGACAACAAGACCGCCATGGAACTCATCGCCGAAGCCGGTGGCCTAAGCCAGTTCGCCAAGACCAATTCAATCTATATCCTGCGCACCGTCAACGGCTCCGACACGCGCATCCCGTTCCATTACAAGGATGCCGTCAACGGCAAAAGCCCCGACGTGCTCTTGATGCCCGGCGACAAGGTCGTGGTTCCGTAAGAATATCCGGTCCGTAGCTGCGGTTCGTTACATAGGCGACGAAAGACGACACCAATTCCCATGATCTCGATTGATATCAAGAATCGCTTCCGGGCGATTCGATGGATTGTACTCAGCGCGGCTCTGGCACTTTCGTGCCTGCCGGCCGGCGCGCAATCGTCTCAACAAAGCGGCTCGTCTCAAGGCGATTCTCAATCCAACCAATCGAACGGGAGCAATCAAAATCCTGCGAACAACAACCCGCAGGACACCTCCACGCCTCCGCAAGACGTCCCCTTCACCGGCTTGAACTCCGTCGCTCCGCCGCAAACCCAGATTTATCAGATAGGTACGGCGAGTCTCCTGTCCCCGGCAGGCCGCTATCACTGGGGGCCGTTCTCCCTTGGCAGCAGTGATGTGCGCGCTGCAGTCGATGTCATCCGCCCCAGCAACGCGCTCGAGGGACCGAACGAAACCGACATTCTGAGCCTCATCGAGACCAGCATCAATTTCGACAAGCAGCTAGGCGCCAATAATCGCTTCACTTTTCAATATCTTCCGCGCATCGCGGTCACCAACGGCCAGGTCGCCTACGACTACTTGAACCAAAACGTCGCCATCAACAGCTATTTCCTACTCGCCCCGCGCTGGACCTTGGGACTCTCCGACCAGTTCGTACTGACCAGCAACCAGGGCCTAACCGGCGGCGCCTTTGCCGACGCCAGCGCGGTGACCTCGACGACGCTGCAGAACGTATTTCTGAACACGAACGACACCTATCTGACCAACGTCGCCGCCGCGTCCTTCTCGTACACGCCAAGCGGGCGGACACTTTTGACCCTTACGCCCAGCCTGGTCTACCAGCACACCAGCGGCTTTACCGATACCCTGGATCAAAACATTCCGCCGGGCCAAGGCGACGCCTTCTCGTCGTTCAACGTCAGCTTTGACGCGCGATTCCGGTACTTGCTCAACGCGCGCACCTCCGTAGGCGCCTACGCGACCACCAGCCTCGTGCAATTCAACGGGCTGCTTCCCACTTCTACGTATTACACCTTCGGCGGCAGCATTTCGCGGCAACTCACCGCCACCACCGGCGTGGCTCTCGATATCGGCATCACGGAGTCGGTCTTCCAATCCCGCCAGCAATATTGGAGTCCCAGCGGAACGGTCACCTTCTTCAAGGTCGTCCCGCACGGCAGGATTTCAGCCGTCTACACCCGCGGTTTGCCGGCCTCCGGTTACGTCTCCAACAATCTCACGCAGCGCGTGGATGTCATTGCACATTACATGTTCACGCAGCGGCTGATGCTCGATGCCGGCTTCGGCTACGAAGCTCAAGATTCGGGCCCGGACATCGTCTCCGGAAAATACGCAACTTCAGAACTCGATTATGTCGTCGCGCGCCAATGGACCGTGTTCGGCACGTACGCCTACAAAATTCAGAACAGCAATGACGTTCAGGTATTCGCCGGCACCACAAACTTTGCCTCGTTCGGTCTGCGCTGGACTCCGAATTCGAACGGCTTCGGTCTAAACCATTAGCATTGGTTAGTCGCAGTGAATCAATCCCGGGCCTCTCTGCGCAGGACCACCGCAGGTCGCCACGGTTTGCGCCGGAAGCTGAGGCCGAATCCGGTGAGTCAGCCGGTCAGGCCTTCGTCGCAAAATGAGACCAAGATTTCGGTAATCGAACGGAACCTGTGGTTAGCTTTGAGAAATTAATTTCCGTGCCGCCGGTCTGATGAGACACTAGAGGCCCCAGCGGATTCGTGGGTTTTTGTAAGCCGCTAAGAATAAATGGCTTAGCGAAGTTCTCCGCGGTGCCTGGCAGGCAGCAATTTGGACGCCCAGTTGCATTACGAGATGGGAAACAATTATTTTTGCCATCATAGTGTGGGAGGCCAGCAGTGAGCGAATACGGATCATCCGGCCAGCCGGACCGCGGAATCTTCGGCGAATTCGAGCTGAAGGACTATCTCGACATAGCCCGTCGCCGCAAAGTGTTGATCGTCCTAGCGGCCGCAGCGGTCGCGGTGATCGCCACCGTGATCGCCATGCGCCTGCCGGATTTCTACCGCTCGGAAACAGTCATCATGGTCGATCCGCAGCAAGTCGCTTCCACTGTAGTGCAATCGCCGATCACCTCGAGCGTGCTCGACCGCCTCTCGACGATCCAGCAACAGGTCATGTCGCCTTCCCGCCTTCTCAAAGTCATTGATTCCCAGCATCTCTATCCCGAGCTGCGCGGCAAAGTTTCCGACCAGGATCTCGTCCGCAAGATGCAGAAGGCCACCACCATTGAAGTGGTCAATGCGAGTGGGCGCGCCATCGGCACGTTCCGCATCGGCTTCCAGGGCAGCAATCCGAAAGTGGTCGCGGGCGTTGCCAATGAATTGGCCAACCAGTTTATCGAAGAGAATTTGCGAGTGCGCGAAGGCGAATTCTCCGGCACCACTGACTTCCTGAACGGCGAGCTGCAAGACACCAAGAAGCAGCTCGAAGAAAAGGAAACGGAGATGGGCCGGATCAAATCCACCTACATCATGGATCTGCCGGAATCGAAGCAGTTCCATCTCGAAGCGCTGAGCACTCTGCGCGCGCAACTTCGCCAGAGCCAGGACCGCGTCGCCTACGATCAACAGCAGATCAGCGTCTTGCAAGCCATGCTTTCCACTTCGAATCCAGCCGTCGACGTGGACCTTGAGAATTCCGACAACTCTTCGCCGCTGCAAACGCAAATCCAAAAGCTCGAAGGCAGCCTCTCCGAACTTCGCGCGCACTACGGCCCGAACTATCCGGACGTTCGCAAGGCCCAAATTCAGCTCAACGAGCTGAAAGCCAAGAAAGCGGAAGAGGACAAGAATAATCCCACCGCCGCTCCGGTCGCTCCCACGCGCAAGACCGCCAAGAATCCCGTGATTGACGCGCAACTCCAAAAGCTCGAGGAAGAAATCTCCAACGAAACCAAGCGTCAACCTCAGATGCAGGAACAGATCGACTTCCATTCCTCCAAGCTCGAGCGCGAACCCATCTTCGAACAACAGCTCGCCGGCCTGATGCGCGATTACGACACGCTCCGCGCCCATTACAACGCGTTGCTCGACAAAAAGCTCAACTCCGAAATGGCCACCGAACTCGATAGCAAGCAAGAAGGCGAGCGCTTCGTCATTCTCGACACCGCTCCCATTCCCGATGCGCCGGCCGGCCCAAATCGCGGCTTGCTCATGGCCGTTGGAGTTGTGCTCGGGATTCTCGGCGGATTCGCTCTAGCAGTAGCCGTCGAAATGGCCGACGAAACGGTGCGCAACGAGCGCGAAGCCGAGAGCATCATCGGCAAGAGCGTGCTCGCCGGCGTTCCCCGCATCTTCACCCGCCAGCAGCGCACCATCCAGAATCTGCGCAACGCCGCAGCCCTGGCCATCACCATCGTCATCGCCTCGGGCATAGGTTATTTCTTATCCGGCTTCGTCAAGAGGTTCCTCTGAGATGTACCTAAGTTTCTACCAGCTGAAAGAACCGCCCTTCCGGCTCACCCCGGATCCGCGATTCCTGCACCTCGCCGAGCCGCATCGCGTGGTGCTCACTTCGCTGGTCGAAGGCGTACTGCTGCGCAAAGGCATCATCGTGGCCACCGGGCCAATCGGCACCGGCAAGACCACGCTGCTCCACGCCGCGCTACAGCTACTCTCCGGGCCGGCCATCGCCAAGTCGCTGATTTCGTCGGCTTTCATTTTGAATCCAGTGCTCACGCGCGATGAGCTGCTCGAAGCCATTCTCGAAGAATTCAATATCACCTCCACCGGTCCGAGCAAGCCTCGCCGCTTGATGGCCCTGCACCAAATGCTCCTTGAGACGCAGTACCGCGGTGGCACCGCGGTGCTGATCATTGACGAAGCGCATCTCCTCACCCCCGAACTTCTCGAGGAAGTGCGTCTGCTGAATAACACCGACACCTATCACGAAAAATTGCTGCAAGTAATTCTCTGCGGCCAACCGGAATTGCAGCCTTTGCTCGCGCGCCCCGAAATGAGCGCGCTTCGCCAACGCATCGCCAGCCGCTGCACGTTGCGTCCACTGAGTGCCGCGGAAACGCGCGCCTACATCGCCGAACGCCTGCACGCCGCCGGATTGCGCACGCCTTCGCCCTTCACCGGCCCGGCGCTCGATGAAATCCACGCGATCACTCAGGGCGTTCCGCGTTTGATCAATTTGGTTTCCGATGGAGCACTCTCGCTTGGTTTTTCGCAGCAGCGCAAGCAGATTGCTCCGGACCTGGTCACGGAAGCGGCAGCAGCGCTACAGCTCGCCGAAGCTCCGATTCCGCCATCGGCGCGTGCCTCGATTCGCCCGGCGGCGGCGGATAGCTCGGCCAAGCCGTCATAGAGGTATTGAGCAATTCGTTCTGTAGCAAAGGTACGCGTTAGCGGGTAGCTGGACTAGCTTGGGAGCCGCGGTAGCAGGGAAGCCGTAACAGCTCGGGAGCCGTTGAACTGGAGCCAATGATGAGCAAATTTTTCGACCAAACACAGCGGGCACAGGACTGGAGCACTCGCGAAGGACTCGCGAAGAAGCTCGAAGTCCACCAAGTGCTCGAATCCGTCACCGCCACGGTGCGCGAAGCCAACAGCGTGAGCACCGAGATGAGCGATCACCGCCTCGACCGCTGCCGCAAATTCCTGCTACCGCATCTCGAAGATGGTCCCGTGCTCACCAGTCACGGCGAAGCCAATCACATGGCCGAGGAATCCTATCGCACGCTGCGCACTCGCTTGCTGCGCTTGCAGGCCACCACGGGAATTCGTTCCGTCCTGTTCAGCAGCTCGGTCCCCGGCGAAGGCAAGACGCTCACCACCATCAATACCGCGCTTTGCTGCACCCAGCTTCATGAAATGCGCACGCTGGTCGTCGACGGCGATCTGCGCACTCGCGGACTCTCCAAGCTTATCGGCGCACCGTCCGGCCCCGGCCTCGCGGATATCCTCGAAGGCCGCGCTCGTTACGAAGAAGCTATCCTGGGCACCGATCATCCCAATCTTTTCGCGCTGGCCGCCGGCAATGCCGTAGCCGCTCCGCCGGAACTTTTCGCCAGCACGCAATGGAAAGACTTCCTCGGTTGGGCGAGCGAAACCTTCAAGCTCGTGCTCATCGACGCCCCGCCGATCCTCGGCCTCTCCGACATCGATTTGATGGCCCAGGGCTGCGATGGCGTGCTGTTGGTCGTCCGCGCCAATCGCACCAAGCGCAATTTGCTGCGCAAGGCCGTCAGCACCATCGATCCTAAGAAAAATCTCGGCGTCATCTTCAACGCCACCGATTCCGAAATCAACAAGAGCTACTACCACGCCTATTACTCGGGCAATGGAAACAAAAAGTGAACGCCATCCTTTATCTCAATTCTTCCGATGTCGTAACGGAGCGGCTCGCGGCCTCATCCGCGATCCTTCCGAACTCTGAGTCCAAGGGGGGCTTTGCGCTCCCGGCGGAGAATCCGGTCCAGCTTTCCCGGGTTCCCGTTTCGTGAGCGCAGGAGGACCGGCATGTACCCGAATCTGAAACTCGAAATTTTTAAGAAGGGCATTCATCAAAATCAATTATCCCGAGCGGTCGGCATCAATGAGGCCGTTCTCAGCAAAATTATCCGTGGCTACCGCGAGCCCTCCGCCGACGAGCGGCTGCTCCTCGCGGGATACCTTCGCGCCGATGAAAAGTGGCTCTTCGAACGCTTCGACGTAGCGGCGGCATCGGGCGGCTCGAACGGCAATGGCGCCGGAGGATTGCAGGAAGCCAAAGATGGGGAATCCTAGCCTCGCAACGCTTCCCCCCAGGGATGCAGGGAAACCAGAAGTGACCGGGCCGGTGCGCGTTCGTGTGCTCGAACCCGAACGCACCGCCGACTGGGATCGCTTCGTTCTTTCCGCCGATTCCGGATCTCCGTTCCATCTCACTGCCTGGATGCGCGCGGTTCAGAAAACATTTGGCTACCAGCCGCGCTACGTCTATGCCGAGCGCGATGGCCAAATTTCCGGAGTGCTTCCGCTCTTTTCGATTTCCAATTGGGTGATTGGCAAGGTTCTGAATTCCGTTCCGTTCGGTGTCTATGGCGGAGTTTGCGCCGCAGATGACGAATCGCGCCGCGCGCTGCTCGATCACGCCGCGGAATCCGCGCGCAGCGCAGGCGTCGATTTTCTAGAATTGCGCGAACGCAAAACCGAGCCGCTCGAGGGCTTCATCCAGAATCCGCTCTACGTAACTTTCACCACCGAACTATCCGCGAATCACGAAGCCAATATGAAGAAGTTGCCGCGCGACACGCGTTACATGATCCGCAAAGCCGAAAAAGCCGGCCTGCGCCCGCAACATGGCATGGATCAACTCGGTGAATTCTTCGATCTCTTCGCCGCCAATTTGCAACGCCATGGCACCCCAGCCTTCCCGCGCCGCTGGCTAGAAAATCTGCAAGCCGAATTCGGCGACAAAATGGATCTCCTGGTAATCCGCAAGGAAGAAAAAGCCGTAGCCGGCGTGATCTCACTCATCTTTCGCGATCAAATCCTGCCGTACTACGCCGGTGCAGGCCCCGAAGCCCCGCGCCTGGCCGCGAATAACGCCCTCTACTGGGAACTAATGAAGTGGGCCGCCGACGCAGGCCTCCGCAAATTCGATTTCGGCCGCAGCAAACTAGGCACCGGCTCCTACGATTTCAAAGCGCAATGGAACATGACCATCGAGCCGCTCGATTATCAAATCCTGCTAGTGCGCCGCAAAACGGCCCCCAATTTTTCGCCCAAGAATCCGAAGTTCGAGCGCGCCACGAAAGTCTGGGGCCGCCTACCGCTCTGGCTGACCAAACAAATAGGCCCGCGCGTAGTCCGCTGGTTCCCATAAAGCGCAAGCGCGAAGAGATTTTGAAGTGGCACCAGAATTTGGTTTTGTAGGGGAGGGCCGGTGTTCGCCCTCCCGCAAGCGCCGTTCGCGGCGCAAGGGTAAAAATCAAGAATCCGTAACCCACGAAGCACCGATCGCAAAATGAAAGCCATTGCCTCAACTGAAAATTCTGCCGCGATTGCTCCGGCTGCGCGCGAGACGCGAACGTCCGCGAGCCCCGCACCTCTCCGCGTCCTCCACGTAATCGATCGCCTAGACATGGGCGGCACCGAATACGTAATCCTAAAAGTAATGAACGGCCTACCCGCACAAGAATTCGAACACCGAGTCTGCGCCGCCCGCGGCTACAACGAATCCCTCCCCCACCTGCAAAAAATGCAAGATCAGATCGTCGTCGCCGGCCGCAACGAATCCAAATTCCAGCTCCTCCTGTTCCGTCTAGCCGCAATCATGCGCGAGTTCCGTCCCCACATAGTCCACTCGCGAAATTGGGGCGCCATAGAAGCCATCCCTGCAGCCCGCCTGGCAGGCGTCCCGGTAGCCATCCACAGCGAACACGGCTACATCCCCGACATGCTAGCCGGACTCCCCGCCCGCCAAAGAATCATCCGCCGCGGCGCCTACGCCATGGCCGACGCCGTCTTCTGCGTAACCGATGAACTCCGCAATTTTCACGCTCGCCAAGCCTGGCTCTCCCCCGAGCGGATCCAAGTTCTACACAACGGTGTAGATACCGAACGATACTCGCCGCTACCAGCCCTGCGGCGAGCCGTTCGCGAACGCCTGCAAATCTCCCCCAGCAGCCTGGTCCTCGGCATCGTCAGCCGCCTCGTGCCGATTAAGGACCACGCCACGTTATTTCGCGCCGCCGAGCGCCTCGCCACCCACAAAATAGATGTGCGCGTACTAGTCGCAGGCACGGGCCCGGAACGTGAGCGTCTCGATGCAATCGTAAATAATTCGCCCGCGCTAAAAGGCCGCGTCTCATTCGTAGGCGCCAGCGAAAATGTGCCCGAAATTCTGAACGCGCTGGACGTTTTCGTCCTACCGTCGCTAATGGAAGGCATGTCGAACACGATCCTGGAAGCCATGTCCTGCGCCCTGCCGGTAGCAGCCACGCGCGTAGGCGGAAATCCCGACCTGGTGCAAGAAGGCCGCAGCGGAGTGCTCTTCGCGCCAGGAGATGACGCGCATCTGGCGGCGCAGCTAGAGCTGCTCGCCGCCAATGAAGAACTGCGCCGCGATTACGGCGCCGCCGGACGCCGCCGCGTCCTCGAAGATTTCAGTCTCGACAAAATGCTGGCCGCCTATCGCACTCTCTATCGCGATCTCGCCGCCCGCAAAGGCGTTCTCAAAGAGGCCCAAGCCTAAGCCATGTGCGGCATCTGCGGCATGTTCGAATTCAATCGCCACGAGCCTCTTCCCCAGGAGCTCGTCCATCGCATGAACGAAACCATCGTTCATCGCGGCCCCGACGATGAAGGCATCTTCATCGACGGCGGCCTGGGCTTCGGTTTCCGCCGCCTGAGCATCATCGATCTAGCAGGCGGCCATCAGCCTCTTTCAAACGAAGACGGCAAACTCTGGGTCATGCTCAACGGCGAAATCTACAATTACCCCGAGCTGCGCAAAGATCTGGAAACCCGCGGCCACAAATTCGCCACCCATTCCGACACCGAAACCATCGTCCATCTCTACGAAGAATACGGCGAAGATTGTTTCCGCCGTCTCCGCGGCATGTTCGCCATAGCCCTATGGGATTCGCGCCAGCGAAAGCTGTTACTGGCCCGTGATCGAGTAGGCAAAAAGCCGATCTTCTACGCCGCCACAAAAAATCGCATAGTCTTCGGCTCCGAACTAAAATGCATCCTCGCCGCAGGCGATTTCTCGCGCGAAACCGACCACGAAGCCGTCTCCGATTATTTCTCCTTCGGCTACATCCCAGCCCCGAAAACAATCTACAAAGCCGCGAAAAAGCTGCGCCCCGGCCACTATCTAGTAGCCTCAGCCGAAGGCGTCCGGGAAACCGCTTATTGGGATATTTCCTTTGCCGAAGTCGAACAACATTCCGAAGAAGAATGGTGCGAACAAATCCGCCACGAACTGTGCGCCGCCACCCGCGTACGCCTCATGAGCGACGTCCCGCTAGGCGCTTTCCTGAGTGGCGGCGTGGATTCCTCCTCAGTAGTGGCCATGATGAGCCACCTGATGAAGCGCGCGGTCACCACCTGCTCCATCGGTTTCGAAGAAGAAGAATTCAATGAAGCCGCCTACGCCCGCGAGCTAGCCCAATTTTTCCACACCGATCATCACGAAGAATTCATTCACCCGCACGCCGTAGAAGTTCTCGACAAGCTAGCCTGGCATTTCGACGAACCTTTCGCCGATTCCTCGGCCATCCCTACCTATTACGTCTCGGCCGTAGCCCGCCGCCACGTAACGGTAGCCCTAGGCGGCGACGGCGGCGATGAAAGCTTCGCCGGCTACCGCCGCTACTATTACGATCAACTCGAAAACAACAGGCGCTCGTATCTCCCGCTCCCAGTCCGCCGCGGAATTTTCGGTCCGCTAGGCCGCGCCTATCCCGCCATCCCGCGCGCCCCGCGTTTCCTGCGCGCCAAAGCCACGCTACAAAGCCTGGCTCGCTCCCCGCTTGAAGGCTATTTCCACGAAGTCTCGCTCTTCCGCGAAGATCTAAAATCGCGCCTGTTCACAGGCGATTTCGCACGCAGCCTCAATGGCTACAATTCCCGCGACGTCCTCCAACACTATTACGATCGCGCCCAAACCGATGATCTACTCTCGCGCATCCAGTACGTCGACATCAAAACCTATCTCCCCGACGACATCCTAGCCAAAGTCGATCGCGCCAGCATGGCCGTCTCTCTAGAAGTCCGCGCCCCACTCCTAGATCACGTGCTGATGGAGCTAGCCGCAAAAATCCCCTCGTCGCTAAAGCTGCGCGGCCGCGACGGAAAATATATTTTCAAAAAAGCAGTAGAGTCCGTCCTACCCAAGGGCGTAACCACGCGCAAGAAGCAAGGCTTCGCCGTCCCGTTAGGCGAATGGTTCCGCGGCGAGCTGCGCGAAACCGCCCACGATGCCATCTTCTCCGGCAAAAACGAAGACGGCATCCTCGACCCGAAATCGCTTAAGAAAATCTGGGACCAGCATCAACGCGGCGATTACGACCGCTCGCCGCAACTCTGGGCCGTCCTTATGTTCCGAAAATGGAGGCAGGCGTTTGCAGCCTAGTCGCGAGCAATGAGCGGAATCTGCGGAATCCACCAACCCGGAGCCGATGTCTCACCGGCAGCCATCGAAGCGATGCTAGCCGCGCTGGCCATGCCGGGCGAATCCGCCCGCGAAGTCACCGCCGGAAAATCCGCCGCGCTAGGCGTAGCCCGCCGCTGGGATTTTCAGCAACTAGGCTCCGAAGACGGCCTGCGCATAGCCGTAGACGCCGATCTAATCAATCTAACGGAACTCTTCGCGCAAATCGGCGAGCCCACGCCAGCCTCAGCCACGGGCGCCAATGCTTCGCTACCGCACGTAATCGCGCGTCTATATCGCAAGGAAGGCCCGGCTTTCGTCTCGCGTCTCCACGGCGCATTCGCGCTAGCCATCTGGGATGAGCGCGCACAGCGCCTAGTCCTAGCCATCGATCGCCTAGGCATCAAAAGCCTCTACTGGAGCCGCGAGCGCGATCGTTTCCTCTTCGCCGCACGCGCCCGCGGAGTAATCGCCGCCCAATCGCGCCCCAACGAAGTAAATCCCGCCGCCGTAATGCAATTTCTACTATTCAGCGTAGTCCCAGCCCCGCTAACCAGCTACGAAGGCATCGAAAAACTCCGCCCCGGCCATCGCCTGATCGTAGAAAACGGCGACATTCGCCACGAGTCCTACTGGGATCTAAATTACGACGAAGTCCCCGGCAGCGAAGTCCACTGGGCCGAAGAAGTCCGCGAAGGCATGCGCGCCGCTGTCCATCGCCATCTGGAAGGCCTGCGCCCAGAATCCACCGGCGCCTATCTAAGCGGCGGCACCGACAGCAGCAGCGTAACCGCCTTCCTCTCCGAAAAATTCAACCCCGCCCGCACCTTCTCGATTTTCTTTTCCGAATCGCGCTACGACGAAATCGGCTACGCCCGCACCACCGCCGAACTCTTCCACACGCAACACAACGAACTCTGCCTGAATCCCGCAGACGCCATAGAAGCCATCCCCAAAATCACCGACTATTACGACGAGCCCTTCGCAAATTCCTCAGCGATCGGCTCCTATCTCTGCGCCAAAATGGCCCGCGAACAAGGCGTAGAAACTCTACTAGCCGGCGACGGCGGCGACGAACTCTTCGCCGGCAACGAGCGCTACGCCACCGACAAGCGTTTCCAAATCTATCAACGCATCCCCAAATTCCTGCGCCGCGGCCTGATCGAGCCGCTAGCCAATCTCCTACCCGACAACGAAAGCAAACTAAGCCTCCCGCGCCGCTACATCCGCCGCGCCAATATCCCCAACCCAGGCCGCATCTTTTCCTACGGCCTGTTCCAAAGCCTCCCAGCCCAGGAAATTTTCACCCAAGATTTTCTCGAAGAAGTCCCATCCAAATCCTGGCTGAACGTAATCAACGCCCATTTCCATCGCACCAAAGCCACCAGCGAACTAAATCGCCTGATGTATCTCGATCTAAAATTAATCCTAGCCGACAACGATCTAAGAAAAGTAAGCGGCACCGCCGAACTGGCAGGCGTAAACGTCCGCTACCCGCTTCTAGACGATCAGCTAGCCGAACTCTCCAGCCGCATCCCCAGCAGCCTGAAACTCAAAGGCAACGAAAAGCGCTACATTTTCAAGCAAGCCATGAAGCCCATCCTCCCCAACAAAATTCTCTACAAAACCAAACACGGCTTCGGCGTCCCGCTAGCCCTCTGGTTCCTGCAAGAACCAAAACTAAACTCGCTAATGCAAGATGTCCTGCACGATCCGCGCACCCGCCAGCGAGGCTATTTCCGCCCCGAATTCATCGACAAGCTCAGCGATCTCCATCGCACCGGCCACGCCGCCTACTACGGCGAAGTAATCTGGTATCTAGTAGCGCTAGAACTCTGGCATCGCCAGCATCTAGAAAGCCCCAGAGAATTCGCAGGAGTCCGCTAAGCAAGCCATGAGCGCCCGCGAAATCGTCGCCAAAAGCCTCCACCGCACCGGAGGCCTGCGCATACTCGAGCGCGTAGCCCGCACCCACGAATTTCGCCTAGAAGAAAATTCCCGCCGCCCGCATTTCTCCCGTGCCACCACCGGCAAGTACGTAATCCTCTGCTATCACCGCATAGGCACAGGCGGCATCCCGTACTATTCCGAACTCCCAGCCAAAGAATTCGAAAAGCAAATGCATTTCCTAAGCGCGCATTACCGTATTCTTCCGCTAAGCCAGCTACTAAAAGAAATGTCCGACCCCAGCGCAAAAACCCAAGCCGTAGCCCTAACCTTCGACGACGGCTACCGCGGCCTATACAACGAAGCTCTCCCCATCCTCACCAAATACAAAATCCCCGCCACCGTCTACCTGACCGCAGGCGTAATCGAATCCGGCGATCCAGCCTGGTACGACAAAATTTTCCTGATCATGCTCGTCTATCCAAAAGAAACGCTAGAAATCCAACTAGACACTCCGCGCCGCTTCGCTCTGCCAACAAAACAAGCCCGTCTAGCCGCGGCAGTAGAAATCGTCTCGAAACTCCGCCGCGTCCCCAACGCAGACCGCCGCGCCCGCTGTGTCGAATTGGAAAATCAAGTCACCATGCCTGCCGACGGCCTAACAAACCGGATGCTAAACTGGACCCAGGTAAAAGAAATGCAACAACAAGGCATCGAGTTCGGCGCCCACACCATGACGCATCCAGCCATGAGCCGCCTGGAGCCCGAAGAAGCCGAGCGCGAACTGCGCGAATCCAAGCAGCTAATCGAAGATCGCCTGCAAACCGCGGTGCAAGATTTCGCCTATCCCTTCGGCCAACCCTGGGATTGCAGCCCAGAAGTCGAAAAACAAATCGCCCGCATCGGTTTCCGCTCCGCCGTCACCACCTCCTGGGGCGTAAATCGCACCAATTCCAATCCGCTAGCCCTGCGCCGCCCGCAAATCGGCCAGGAAGGCTCGTTAAGCCTCTACGCCTTCCAAATGAATCAACTGTTCCTGCGCGACGAAGAACCCCGCGCCAGCGATTCTTTTTCGAAGCTTCCCGTCAACGCCGCCCGGGTCGAAAATTCTCGAAGCGCCACCAAGATGACGACCGAGGTCAAGCAAGATGCGTGACATCGTCGTCCTCGGCATAATCTTCGTCGCCATCCCGTTTTGCTTTTTCCGCCCCTATTTCGGCCTGCTCATGTGGACCTGGGTCGCCTATTTCAATCCCCATCGCATGACTTTCGGCATGGCCTACGATTTCCCGGTCGCCATGTGCATCGGCATCCCCACTCTCGCCGGCCTGCTTTTCACGCGCGAAAAAAATCGCAATCTCTTCTCCCGCGAAACTGAAATCATGTTCGCGCTCTGGGCCTGGTTCTGCGTCACCACCTGGTACGCCGCCCGCGACGTCCTCCTCGCCGACCACGTCGTCGCAGGCGAAGCCATGCTCATCCGCACCAGCAAAATCTTGCTCATGACCGTAGTCACCATCATCCTGGTCACCAGCCAGAAAAAACTGCGCTATCTTTGCTACGTCACCGTCCTCAGCATCGGTTTCTTCGCCGTCAAAGGCGCCATCTTCGGCCTGCGCACCGCCGGCGAGGAGCGCGTCTGGGGTCCGCCAGGCTCCTTCATCGAAGACAATAATTTCCTGGCCGTAGCCGTCAACATGACGCTGCCATTCCTGTTCTTCCTGGCGCGCTCCGAAAAAAATAAAAAGCTGCGCATGTTGTTCTGGTTCGTTTTCGTCTGCGGCATAGCCTCGGTAGTGCTGTCCTACTCGCGCGGCGGCCTCCTGGGCCTCTCCATCGTGCTCTGCATCCTCACCCTCAAGTCGCGCCATAAACTTGTAGGCGCCGCCCTGGTAGTCGTCCTCGCCTGCGGCGTAATCGTCTACGCCCCGCGCATGTGGTTCTCGCGCATGGATCAAATCGCCCACGGCAATCTCGATTCCTCCGCGCAAGAGCGCCTCGATGCCTGGCACTTCGCCGGCGTCCTGGCCTCGCACTATCCGCTCACCGGCGGGGGCTTCGAAACTTTCACCCCCGATCTCTACGAGCGCTTCACCCCCGATCGCGGATTCGCCGGCCCCCACAGCATCTATTTCCAAATGCTCGGCGAGCAAGGCTACGTAGGCTTAGGAATATTCCTCGCGCTGCTGTTCAGTTGCCATTTCACCTGCTGGAAATTAAGGCGCCAGGCCAGGCGTCTCGAGCAAACCGAGTGGGTCGTGCCTTACACCGAAATGATTCAAGTCAGCCTGGTCGCTTACATGGTTTCGGGCGCGTTCCTAGCCATGGCCTATTTCGATTATTTCTGGCAAATCGTAGCCATGACCGCGATTCTGCGCATTTTATATCGCCGCGATGCCGTCGCAGCCATGAACGAAGAGCCGCCCGCGCACACGCTGTCGCAGCAACCGGAAGTCGTCGAGCTGTCGCTCGCGCCGTAATGCGAGTTCCGCGCGCCCGCCCGCGCAGGAATTCGCGGCAAGAAGTTCAGCAGTTCAAGGAGCAAACCGTGGTTGCCGCAAAATATATCGCCGCCAAATTGCTGAGGCACAATCTGCGCTGGGCTCTCTCGCTCGTCGCCACTTTCTGGCTGCTCGCCGCCGGCACCGCCCGCGCCCAATCGTGGACCTGGACCACCGAAGACGTCGATAAAAAATCCGCAGACGCCACCGCCATCGCCGTCGATGCCGACGGAAACGTCCATCTCAGCTACGGCTCCGAAGGCAACGAATGGAAATACGCATTCCGCCCCGCAGGCACCACGCGCTGGGACAAAACCACACTCGCCCCGGGCGCCGTAAATTACGTCAGCCTGGTCCTAGATTCCGCCGGCAACCCCCATCTCTGCGCCACATTCCACCGCCTCCGCTACGCCGCCTTCGACGGCACCAAATGGTCGGTCGAAGAAGTAGCCCCAGACGCCTCCGAAATTGGATATTCCTGCACGGTAGGCGTAGGGCCGGACGGCAAGCCGCATCTAGCCTGGTACAAGGAAAAGGACGCGGACCACGAATTCTACGTGCACCTGAAGTACGCCTCGCTCGACAACGGCGTCTGGGTCGCCCGCACCGTAGATTTCGACAAGCAAACCGGCAAGTATCATTCCATGGTCGTCGACGCGAAAGGCATCCCGCATCTAACCTACGACGCTTTCGTCGATGGCGAGCTGAAATACGCCACCCGCGAAAAGGACGCCTGGAACGTCCGCGTGGTAGCCGCCCGCAAAGTCAACGATCCCGAATACAACCTCGGCATGGGCGACAATCTCTTTCTAGACGCAGCCGGACGCGCCCACATCAGCTATTACACCAACGAGGTAATGCACTACGCCAGCGAGAAGCCCGACGGCACCTTCGCTCTACAAACGGTAGATTCTATCCGCTCCAACGGCGGCTGGACCTCCTACCGCAGCGCGGTACTCCTCGACAAAGCCGGCAACCCCCACATAATTTATCAAGACGGCGGCACAGTAAAACACGCCTACAACGACGGCAAACAATGGCATCTCCAACTCGTAGTCCACTCAGGCGCAGACAGCAACCGCTACGTCTCAGCCACAATCGACAAGAACGACGTGTTGTACGTAGCCTACCGCGACCCCGAAGACGGCTCCCTAAAAGTAGCCATAGGCACCCCGCACGCAGAAGCCCCGCAAACCGCCGCCACCCCAAAGGACCAGAAGCCGTAAGTAGCGCCGGCGTCCCTGCCGGCTCTTACGACCCCAAGGATCGCCAAAGCCCGCACTCACCGTCGGACTCCATCTGTAATCCCGAGCCCGCAGTTCACGGTGAAGGATCTACATTTCGGTTCGTATTTGCCTTTTCTTCCATCTGAAATTTCAAATCTGAAATTTGAAATCTCTTACGCCGTAGTTTTTTCCGTAGGGGCGCCGCTAGCTGCGCCCGCCCAAGTAACGCCCGCGAAGACGTCCGCCATAATCCCGCACGTATCCGAGCCCCGTAGCGCTGGCGTCCCGCCGGCTCTTACGAAGACAAAGGTAGCCGAAGCCAAACTCACCGTCGGACTAAAAAACTCCAAATGTTGAGCGTTAGTTTTTACGCAGGAAAGCCTTACCGCGAAGAAGAACAAACGTAATCCGCCGCAGCAACAAACCCCCACTCGCATCCCGAACCCTCAAGTCAGGGTAAGGAATCCGCATCCAGTTTTGCATTTGCAGTTGCCTTTTCTTCAGTCTGAAATCTCAAATCTGAAATTTGAAATCTCCGACGCCGTTGCCTTTCCCCCCGTACCGCTGGCGTCCCTGCCGGCTCTTACGAAGAAAATGGTACCCGAGTCCGAACTCACCGTCGGACTCAAAAAATCCAAATTTTGAGCGTTAGTTTTTACGCAGGAAACTTCTACCGCGAAGAACTCCGAACCTCATCCGCCGCAGCAGCCACCGGCGCCCCCACCGGCCGGTGCGCCACCCGCCCCAAAACCTCCGCAAACTGCCGCGCCACCGACCCCCAACTATAATTCTCCTCCACCAATTTCCGCGCCGCATCGCCAAGCGAATGCCGCAAAGCAGCATCGCGCAACAATCCGACAACGCGCGAAGCAAAATCCGAAGGCCGGTCAGCAATCACAATGTTCTGCCCGTCAGCCACAGGCAACCCCTCAGCCCCAATCGTAGTAGAAACCACCGCCTTACCCTCAGCCATAGCCTCAAATATCTTTATCCGCGTCCCCCCGCCAATCCGCAAAGGCACCACATAAACCGCCGCCCGATCCATAAACGGCCGAATATCCTCCACCGTCCCAGTAACCTCAATCAACGAATCCCGCACCGCAAGCTCCTTCACCCGCCCAGAAGGACTCCTCCCCACCACCAAAAGCCGCGCATCAGAAATCTCCCGCCGGATCAAAGGCAAAATCTCCGCCACAAAATAAAGAATGCCATCCTCATTCGGCATCCAATCCATCGACCCGGTAAAAACCATCATGTTCGCCTGTTCTTTCCCAGGCGCCGGCCGGAAATAATCCACGTCCACCCCAGTCTGCACGGTAGTGATCTTGTTCCGCGGCACCAGCTTCGCAAACATGTCGCGGTCAGTATCGGAAACAGTCAACACTGCATCCGCCTGCTGCAAATAACGTTCCTCCAGCCGCGCGATAGTTTTGTATTCGCGCCAAGAAACCGCCTTCCACACCGGATTCTTCGTAACCTGAAAATGCCGCAACCAAATCTGCGCCTCCACGTTATGCGTGAAAAGCACCTTAGGCGTGGAAAGGTCCCAGGGAATCACCGCCCCAGTAAGAAAAAAATCGCAAACGATCACGTCGTAGCGCTCGCGCCCCAAAAGCTCGCGCAACTGCCGCGCCACATGCGGCCGGCAATATTTCGTCATCGAGTAAGGCTGCAGTGAAAGAAGATTGCTCGCGTAACCGATATATTCCCCAATGCCATATTTCTTAGGCATCGAAAGAGGAATGCAATAAACCTTGCGGAAATATTTGTCGAGCCCCGGATGCCCGTCGTTCTCGCGCTCAGGATAGAAAGTGAAAAAATCCACCTCATGCTGCCGCGCCAATTCTTTCAGCAGATTGAAACTGCGGATTTTCCCCCCGGTGTCGAGCGGCACCAGGTCCCCGGACTTCACCCACAAAATTTTCACGCCGGATTCCTTACCAGCAGATGCCTTCGTAGAGTTCGTGCTGCGAGAGGCGGCCCTTCTTGTCGAGATGCACCAAATCAATCAAAATTTGATCCGGCCGCAAAGTGGTAGAAAGCACATCTTTATCGATCGCCTTAGTTCCCAGCAACACGATCTCCGCCGACTGTATCACCTCGCGTGCATTCTCATGCAGCAAACTACCCACGTGCGGAATCACGTCGGTAATAAATTGCCGGTTCGATCCAATAAGCCTGCCGAGCGCCACATTCTGATCCCAAATCTGAATCTGGCAGCCTTCCCCCAGCAAACGCTTCACCAGATGTACCAAGGGACTTTCACGTAAGTCATCAGTGCCGGATTTAAAGCTCAATCCCAGCATGCCGACTTTTTTCTTTCCCGGTCCGCAAAACCGATTCCACCGCCCGCTCGATATGCTCGTTGTTGCTAGGCAAAAGCGATTCCAGCAAAGGCAATTTCAAATCCAGTTCCCGCGCCCGGTAAGTAAGTGCCCGCAAATCCTTCGGCAAGCAAGACCCGCCAAAAGCAAATCCAGGCTTCAAATAAGCGGTAGAAACATTCAGCTGCGTATCCGAAGTAAAAATCTCAGTCACCGCCTGCGTGTCCACTTCCAATTCCTTGCAAATCGTCCCAATCTCATTCACAAATCCGACTTTGAGCGCATGGAACGCATTGCAAACATACTTCACCATCTCCGCAGTAGTCGGCGTCGTCTGATAAATCGGCGTCTTGGCCCATTCAAAAAGCTCGCGCACCGGCCCCGCATCGCAACCAGCCGCCGCCCCAATAATCGTAAACGGAGGCTCAAAAAAATCGCTGACCGCCGTCCCTTCGCGCAAAAATTCCGGCACAAAGCAAACCGCAAAATCCTTCCCAACCTTCTTGCCGCTAGCCTTCTCCAAAATCGGCATAGCCACGGACTCAGTAGTCCCAGGCAAAATCGTGCTGCGCAAAACCACGGTATGATGCGCGTCCTTCTTCTTCAGCGCCTCGCCAATCTCCTTGCAAACGTGCTCGATGCCGCCCAGATCCAATTTCCCATTGCGCTGGCTTGGCGTCCCCACCGAAATAAACGAAATCTCCGTCTCCGCAATCGCCCGCTTCGAATCGCTCGTCGCATGCAACCGGCAAGCCTTCGCCGATTCCGCGGTCATCTCCTCCATCTTCGGTTCAAGAATCGGGCTTTTGCCCGCTTCGAGCGATTCCACCTTCGACGCGTTCACGTCCACGCCAAGAATATTGTGCCCCTTATGTGCCAAACAGGCAGCCGTAACCGCACCCACATACCCAAGACCAAAAATGCTGACCGAGCGACTCATCAAGACTCCGGGAAAAACCAAAATTTAGGATCGCGCACCACCAATTTTAGCAATCCAACCCCCGGAACTTCGCGGGAAAGATTGCCCCTGTGCACAGAATGCCATTTTGCCTTCCGCGCACCCCTCTCTGCAGATCGGTAAATCCGCAAGCGGTACTATTGGCCTCCGCCAAAAATCGCGCCACTCTACAGCCGCGAAACTTTATGCAAACAGCGCGACATAGCCGGGGACGCAGGCAGGTAACATTTCGACACAAAAACGAATCTCCAAGTGCTGATTCTACTCGATACACGAAAAACAATAGAAATCCGCGTAACCCATTGAAAACAAAGACCACATTCGTTTTCTACTCGAGACAAAACAGCCCCTCCAAAGTAGCCCCAGCGGTCCCGCTGGCATCCGGCGAGTGCAAACGATAATGAGCCCCAAGCCCACCGGCGGATTCCACACCCCGTATCGAGCACCCCCCGTTGACAGTTCGCTGTGCATGACTTAGGTTGAATCGTTCCACGCGCAATTTTATTTCGAAGCATCGATTCGCGTCGCCAAACGGAGCCAGCTTGGGGAATTTTCTCGTCGTAGTACCCGCTCTCGATCAACCGGATCAAGCCGCTTCCGTATTCCAAGCCGGAAGCGATCGCGCCAACTCGCTGCTCCACCTAAATCCGAACGCCCAGCTCCGCGCCGACTGGTTCAATGCCGCAACCTTCCAGCGCATGAACTCAACGGGCTCGCCAATCGCCACCGACCCCGCCACCGGCACCTGGTTGGCCACGCTAGGCGTCTGGTTCCATAAAGACGGCTTCGCCACCGGCGAAGAATCGCGCCTGCTCGATCGCTATCTCAAAGATGGCGCCCGCAATCTAGCCCTCGCGCTTGACGGCAGCTACGCAGCCGTAATCGGCGACGGCCGCACCCGCGAAGTCAGCGTAATCACCGACATCATCGGCAACAGCCACTGCTATTGGCGCCGCACCCACAGTGCGCTAGCAATCTCAGGCTCAGCGCTTCTACTCGCCTCACTAGAAGATTTCCATCTCGATCCCATCGCCTATCAAGAATTCATCGCCACCGGAATTATTTACGAGGATCGCAGCCTGTTTCGCGAAGTGCGCAAATTCGGCCCCGGCACAACCACGAGATTCGCGATCACGGATCTCAACCCAAAAACGGAGCGTTACTGGTCGCCGGCCATCGTGCCGGCCGAATCACTCGGCGGTCGCGATGCCACGCGCCGCGTCTGGGAAGAAGTAGGCGGCGCCGTCCGCCGAATCTCCAAGCGCTTTCCGCGGATCGTCTGTGATCTAACCGGCGGCTACGATTCGCGCTTTTCCGCCGCCGCTTATCACGCAGCAGGAACGCCGGTAGCAGCAACGGTCTCAGGCCCGCCAAATAGCGGCGACGTAACCGTCTCGAAAGGCCTAGCAAAAATGGCAGGCTTCGAGCACCTCTATCTCGAAGCGCCCACAGGCATCGCCGCAGCGCAGCTAGAGAAAGCGCTGCGGCTGACCGACGGCGGCTACGAACTGGTCGAATATTCGCGAATCGAGTGGGTACACGAAACGCTCTCAACCCGCTTCGATGCCAGCGCCAACGGCTGTCTAGGAGAAGTAGCCCGAGGAAACTGGTGGGAAATACTCGCGCCCAATATCGGCGCATTCCAACCGCTCGATTGCCGCATGGTCGCAGCAAAGCGATATGTAGCCAAGCCCTACGACGCTTCGGTGTTCCGTTCCGCCGAAAAAGTAGATCTCGTCGACCATTTCGCCGGCGTAGTCGCTCGTACGATCGAGGATTTGGCCGGCTCGACGAATACCATGCAGCTCGATGCCACCTACATCCTGATGCGCATGCAATGCTGGCAGGGACGCATAGCCAGCAGCACAAATCGAATCTGGCCCGCACTCACTGCATTTCTGTTCCGCCCAGTGCTGGAATCGCTGCTTGCAGTACGCGCCCGCGATCGCGCAGACAGCATGCTAGTCCGCCGAATTTTGGCGGAGTACGCCCCAGATTGGGCGAATTATCCGCTAGAAAGCGGCTGTCCGGCAGCGCCGATGACCATCAAGAATTTCTATCGCTTCGCGCCCCTGGCAAACTACTACGGCAAAAAAATTGCTGCGAAACTCTTGCGAGGCGCAGTTTGGGGCACGCCAGGCTGGATGCCCGCCGAGCGCCAACGCCTATGGCAACGCGAAGAAATTCGCGAATTGCTGAATCCGAAAGAAATGAGAATCGCCAAGATTCTCGAACCCGATGCTCTCTCAGAATTTCTGCGCCGCGCGCAGCAACAGGATTTCGCCTACGATGAGCAATGGGCGCGAATCCTAAGCCTCGAGATCACGCTGCGCACGTTGCAGCAGTCCGGCGCGCGGCTGCTTTCGTGATACACGTCAATGCTCGAAGGCCGGCGGGAATGACTCAAAGGTCGATCGAGTCACAGCTTTACGTGTTGCGCGAAACGCCCCAACCGTTGTCATCCCGAACCTCCTTTAGGGGTGAGGGATCTGCTTTTTCTTTTGCTATTGCCTTAGCGTTCGCCGTTGCCCTCGTAGGGGCGCTGCTCGCTGCGCCCGCTGTCGGCCGCAACTCAGAATTAATTCTTGGCGCGAGGTCGGCCTCCGCTCCGTGACAACACTCATGTCTTTTTCCGCGACCTTTCCAGCCGCTGAGCGTCAGTCTCAGGAAGCCCACGCGCAGACAGTGAAAAACGATCCTCACGCGCAAGCCGACTTAATTTTTGTCCTCGCTGGACGCCCGGCACGAAAGCGATTCGCGCTAGAACTATTTCGTTCCGGCGTCGCTCCGCAAATTCTTTTCAGCGTAGCGCGGTTCGAAGTCCGCAAATTCAAAGAATTACCGCTACCCACAGCATTTGATTTGCTGCCCATCGCCCAACCCGTTCCCGCACCCGAACGGCATTTCTTCGTTCTATTCGGCGATGGCACGCCGCAAGTGGAAAGAATCGCCGTTCGCCGATTCGGAACGCTGCGCGAAATCGAAGCATTGTCCAAATACTTGCAGCGCGATAACGAAATTCGCTCGGTGATCGTCGTAACCAGCGCAGTTCATGCAAGACGCGTGGCGCTCTGTTGCCGCGTGCTCCTGCCGCCGAATGTGGAATTCCAAATAGCCATCGTTCCTCAAGCAGTAAGTGGAAAAGATGCGCTCGTCACGACGGAGCCGAAGGCTTCGCTACTGGAATTTGCAAATGAGTTGGTGAAGTTGAGCGTATACCGAGTGATGCTATCGTTTCGCAGAAGCGTGCGCGCTTAAGATATGCGCAAAATATTCTTCGATTTCTTCGGCGACGCGGTCCCAAGTACGGGCCGCAGCATAGGCCACCAGCGCAGGCCGATCCCATTCGTGCTTCAGCGCCGCGTCAAGCGCAGCCGTAACCGCCGGCACGTTGCGCTCCACCAATGTGCCCAGCGCCGGCGAAGAAATCACTTCCGCAATTCCCCCAGCCCGCGTGGCAATCACCGGCGTCCCACAAGCCAGCGATTCGAGCAGCACGTTAGGCCAACCCTCGCGCTCGCTAAGCAGGCAAGAAACATTGGCCGCATTGAACCACAAATTCAATTCCGCATGCGGCCGTTTGCCGATCAACATCACGCGATCCGCGATTTTCCTCTCACGGATTTGCGCCGTGAGCGAGGATTGATAAGCGCCCCCACCGGCGATGAAAGCCTTCATCGCGGGATAGCGCCCCGTAAGTTCGGCCACCGCCGCAATCAGCAACTGGTGGCCTTTGTTCGGATCCAAAGTGCCCACGGAAATTACAAACGGCCCAGGCCCCTCAATCCGCAGCGCCCGCCGCGCTTCCGCGCGATCCAGCGGATGAAACCGCGCAGTGTCCACGCCGTTTCCGATTACGCGAACTTTATCCGCGGCGACGCCGGCCGCGGCAGTAGCCGACTTCAGCGATTCGGAAACGGCAAGAATTCCGTCAGCCTCGTTCAGCGCCCAGCGAATTTTCGGCGCGATGCCTTTGAATTTCGGAAACACGTTCACGTCCGTGCCCAAAGCAGAAAGCACCACCGGAATTCCCAGCTTCCGCGCCAGCAGGACACCGGCGAATCCGTCGGGATAAATATATTGCGCATCAACCAAATCGTAGGGATTTACGCGGTGCAACTTCTCCACAAGTTTGTGGCTGCCCATATACATGAGCTTGCCGTGCCACGACATCGAGATTTTCGGGATCAAACCATAACGAGGATGAAAAATGCGCAGGCCATCCATAGTTTCGTCCGCGGGAATGCGGCAGTAGAACGAGCGCGCCCCTCCGGGCAGCCACTGCGGCACGTAAGGAATCGGCGCAACAAAGTCCACATGATTCCCCGGACGGCGCGCCAGGGCTCCGAGCCGCTGAAAAGTAAAAATGCCTTGGCTTGGCTGTTGGGAATTCGGAAGGATCGAGCTGTAGGTTAGGATGCGCATTGGTGCAACAAGCACGGGCCGAAATGCGGGAGGGCTTCCTCCAAACTACTGGCGGACAAGAAAGCACCCTCCCCTACGAAAGCCCTGCAAGAATACCATTTGGCCCGGCGGGCTTGCATTTTTGGGCTCCTGGAGGGCTTCTTGTCGCGACGCGGCTACTTGCTGACGCTATAATTGTCTGTGGCCCACAGGACGCGTCGTCGCCAAATTTATCTTCTATGAAAAATGTTCTCAGCTTCGATCTCGAAGACTATTACCACGTCAACGCCTTCGAAAGCGTGAATCGCGGCAATTGGGAGGGGTATACCAGCCGCGTGGTGCAAAGCACGCAGCGAGTTCTCGAGCTACTCGATCACGGCGGCTGCAAAGCAACTTTCTTCACCCTCGGCTGGGTGGCAGAAAATTATCCCGAGCTGATCCGCGAAATCGCCGAACGCGGCCACGAAATCGCCTGCCACAGCGACAAGCATCGCCGCATCTTTGAAATGACCGCCGCAGAATTCCGCGACGACACGCGCGTCGCCAAAGAGCGCCTGGAACAAATCATCGGCCGAAAAATTATCGGCTACCGCGCCCCAAGTTTTTCAATCACGAAAGATTCGCTATGGGCCTTCGAGATTCTGGTCGAGCTCGGCTTCCGCTACGATTCCAGCATTTTTCCGGTAGATCATCCGAATTATGGAATGCCGCGCGGGCCACGCACCGCTTTCCGAGTGCCCACGCCGCGTGGCTCGATCGTGGAATTCCCGATGCCCACGCTCGAGCTGGGCAGGACGCGCTCTCCTTTCGGCGGCGGCGCCTACCTGCGCCTGCTCCCTTACTGGTACACGCGCTGGGGAATCCGTTTTCTGAATGAGCGCGAAGGCCAACCCGCGTGCGTCTATGTGCACCCGTGGGAAATCGATACTGGCCAGCCGCGGATGAAAGGCAGCGTCACCGCGCGCATGCGCCACTATCTGGGCCTTAGCGGCCTGGAAAAGAAACTGCGCGGCCTGCTGCGCGATTTTAATTTCCAAACCATGGGCGCACTGATTGCAGAAATGGAACTAGAATCCACCGCGGACTCTCAAAACCACATTCCGGAAATCCCTCTCGCTCAACTCGAAAAAATCGCGGAAGAGGCAAGCGCGCGCTAGGGACAAGGCGTGCCGTCGATTCTCGAACTTCACATGGCTGTTGCGTAGGTTTAATAGTCATAAGGTGGTATTGTTTCGCCACCTGAAGACCTGACGTTCAAATGGACTACATCTCATTTTCGCTGAATTATTGGGACGACTTGTGGCAGAGCCGCCATCAAGTGATGTCGCTGCTCGCCAAGGAACACAAGGTCCTCTTCGTCTCGCCCGCCCTTTTCCCGTTCGCAGGTTTTCAACGCTGAGGAACGCAAGCGCCTGCCCGCCAGCGGCGTCGTCCATCGCCAGGATAATTTGTACACCGTCGTGTTCCCCAAATATCTCTTTGAGATTTACAAATATCCGTGGATCGGAAAACTTCTGGCGCATCTCCGAGAACGCCACGTCCGCCGCATCGCCAAAAAACTGGGATTTCCGCGATGTAGTCCTCTTCGTCTGGCATCCGCACTTCGCCGATGCGGTCGGCGGATTTGGCGAAGCAGTGAGCTGCTATTACGCCGACGATGAATTCGCGAGTTTCGCGGGACTGAGCGAGCATGCGCGCAATCAGGTGCTCGAACAGGAAAACGATCTCTTGAGCCACGTCGATATCGTTTTCGTGAGCGGTCCGGCGCTCATGGACAAAAAGAATCACTACGGCAATGCCATCAATGTGCCGATGGGCGCCGATTTTGAATTATTCTCGCGCAGCCGCGCGCCGGAAACTCCCGTCCCAGCCGACATCGACGCCGTGCCCCATCCGCGCATCGGGCACATCGGAAATCTCAACGACAAAATCGATTTCCGCTTAGTGCTCGAAATGAGCGAGGCCCGGCCAAACTGGTCGTTCGTTCTGGTCGGCCCCGTGAATGTGCGCAGCGCCGGATTCCGCGAAGATGTCGAACTTCTTCGCAAGCGTCCCAATGTTTACATGCTTGGATCGAAGCCGCGCGAATTGCTGCCGAATTACATCAAGGGCCTCGATGTTTGCATGATGTGCTATCGCACCGACGGTTGGGCCCGCTACATCTATCCGCTGAAGCTTCACGAATATCTGGCGTCCGGAAAACCGGTAATCGGCCCGCCGCTGATGAGCCTGCGCGAATTCAGGGGGGTCGTGCGCATTGCGGAAACGCCCGAACAATGGGTGGATGGGATCGAAGCGGCTTTGAACGACCACGACGCGGCCCTGGCGCAAAAGCGCATTGAAGTGGCCTACGAAAACCGCCTGGAAAAACGCATAGAAACCATCGAAGAAGCTCTCGAACGAAAGCTGCGCGAAAAAAGAAACGGCAGCGACGCCTGAATTCAGCTCCGCCGAACCGCCCGGAAAAGCGGAGTCAACAGATGCGGCCCTAGAGCTTCGCGCTCCTCGCCATTCAGCCCGATATACCAGGCTCCCACGGCCGCAATCGGCAGCAGCGCCGCCACCTGCACGAAGAAAATCAATAGCGTAGGCGCCGGCGCAAACCGGCCCACGAGATAACTGCACGCCGCAAACGGAATCAGCGACACCGCCGGCATCAGCCACGCCCTGCGCGCATACTCGCCGATCGGAATCCCCAGCGTCTTCCTCGCATACCACGGCCAGAAAAATATGCTCATCGCCAGACTCGGAATCGCCGTTCCCCAAGCAACTCCGATAATCCCAATTTTTCTTACGAGAATGATGCTGAGCGCCAAATTGCAAAGCCCTTCGCCAATGGCCACCGGAACGACGGGTTTGTGCTTGCTGATGCCAAGCATGACCGATGCGAAAACGGCGGCGGCCGCCGCAAAAAACCACGGGAAACTCAAAATCCAAAGCACGTGACCGGATAAATCCGCGTAAGAAGGGCCCATCCACAAGCCGATAAACGAATGCCCGCGAATAATGAAAGTGATGAAAACCGGAAGAATCGCGATGGTGCAATAGCGCGCCGCTTTTAGCGCTGTCTCGCGCAGCTTTTCATTTCCGGATTCCACTTCCAGCTTGCTCATCAGTGGCGTCATGATGCGGCTGAATCCGCCGACCAAATCACGAGCGTAAATCGGCAAATTTGCGCCGACAGCGAAGAAGGTGACCAGGCTGACGGGCAGAAAAGTGCCGATCACCATGGCGTCCGTATAGTATTTCAGGTAGTCCGAAGCCTGCAGCAGCAGCGCGAAGATCCCGAAGGAAAAAATCAGCGACACGTGATCGCGATAGATATGCCCGATCGCAAATCGCAATTGCGGATAGAGTTTCCGGCTGAAGAGGTAGCCGAGAATCAATTCGCCCAGCGTCACTCCAAACTGAATCAGAGCCAGCGTGATCAAGCCGTGCCCGGCTCGCAGCGCCAGGATGATCGCGACGGTTCGCAGCGAGATACTCACGATGGCCACCGAATTGTGAATATCGAATCGCTGCAACCCCACTAAAATTCCGCCGAAAACCCCGCTCACCAGCGAAATCGCGACGTTAGCCCCGGCAATCACTACGACGAATTGAGCCGAAAGCATATACGCGGGCGGAATGTCGAAATGCGGAACGGCGAAGAACGCGAAGGCGCTCGAAAAAATGATTGCCGCGAAACCGCCGATTAAGAACATCCCAGAAGCGGAAGAGACCGTGCGGCTAGCTTGCTCGTGATTGCCTTCGGCGTGGAAACGCGCGACATAACGCGTCACCGCTCCGCGAATTCCAAGATCGAGAAATCCCAGATAGCCGGTGACGGAAACGAGCAGCACCCAAATGCCGTAAGCGGAATTTCCAAGATGGCGGACGATGTAAGGCGAAAGAAAAAAGCTGACTACGCCGCTGACGACGTAGGTGAGCCAGTTGGTCAGCACACTCCGCGCGGCTTGGGGGATGCGCGGACGTGAGCTTACTCCATCGACTTCCAATGTTTGTGTCGACACCCCCACCCGATTTTTTCCCCCCGCTGGCGACCCAAGCCGCAATCGCAGCGGCCCGAATTTGGAGTCTAGCCGATGGTCCAGCAGTGCGCCAGAAGCGCAAAAGTAGGTGCGTCGAATGAATCACTTGCAAGCCATTCTAAGTGCGCGTTTGGGCTCCCTCGAACACTCAAAATGGTGGCTCGACAGTCATGCCTGTGCGGCACGGATTAAGTGGTGAGCGATAACGAGCTGGTATCACTCGCCCAGATTCTCCGCCGCAACAATCCCGGTTCTTTTATACTCGGAAGTTGGCGGGGGCCAGCTTCGCCCATTGTCTGTCGTTCCGGCCAAGCTGCCCGGCGTCGGCCGCCAGGCTGTGGAAATCCGGTCGAAATTTGCCGTGGCGCTGCCTAGTTGAGGCCGAAACAGATTTCCGAAGTTTGTCATTTTTTTGGCACGAAGTTCCGAGTGCCGGTACCATGGGGGCGCTTGGCTGTTGCTGGTGCTCTGTATATGACTGAAAAATAGAGTGTTACGGGAAGACCCGAAGTCGCTCGTTGGAATGGAACCTGCACAGCTCGGAACGCTTGGGGGGTTTTCTATTTTCGCAATCCCTAGCGACTCGTCGGCGGAGTTTTCCACAGTTCCAAAATGGGCGTGGCTGTGGAAATCGCTTAAGTGCTTATTTTTCAAATCCTAGGGCGGAGATTCGCATGCGCGTACTCGTAACCGGTCATCATGGCTATATCGGTGTCCTGCTGGTCAAGGTTCTTCAGGATGCCGGCCACGAAGTCGTCGGCATGGATACCGACCTTTACGTCAAGAGCCTCTTCCGAGGCACGGTACCGGACTGCCCGTCGATTCTGAAGGACATCCGCGACGCCCAGCTTGCCGATCTGAAGGGATTCGACGCTGTGGCGCATCTAGCCGCGCTCTCCAATGACCCGCTCGGTGACATCAATCCGGAGCTGACCTACGACATTAATTACAAAGCCTCGGTCCATCTAGCCCAATTGGCCAGGCAAGCCGGCGTCCCGCGATTTATTTTCTCGTCGTCCTGCAGCACATACGGAGCGGCCGGACAGGAATTTTTGACCGAAGAAGCCACATTCAATCCAGTCACGCCCTACGCGCATTCAAAAGTGCTCGTCGAAAAAGAAGTCGCGCTGCTAGCCGACAAGAATTTCAGCCCCACGTTTTTGCGCAATACCACCGCTTACGGCGTCTCGCCCTACCTCCGCTTCGATATCGTGCTGAATAATCTAGTGGCTTGGGCAATGACTACCGGCCGCGTGCTAATCAAGAGCGACGGATCGCCGTGGCGTCCCATGGTGCACATCGAAGATATCTGCCGCGCATTTCTGGCGGTACTCGAAGCCCCGCGCGACCTCGTCCACAATCAAGCCTTCAACGTAGGCATCACCGAAGAAAATTATCAGATTCGCGATATGGCAGAAATCGTCCGCCAAACGGTCCCGGGCTGCCGCATCGAATATTCCCCCGATGGCGGCCCCGACACGCGCTGCTATCGCGTAGATTTCAGCAAGATCAAGCGCACGCTCCCGAATTTCCAGCCCAAATGGAATCTGCGCCTCGGCGCCCAGGAACTCTACAAAGCCTGCAAGGACGCCGATCTGAAGCTCGAAGATT
The DNA here is from genome assembly GCA_963792515.1 of uncultured Acidobacteriota bacterium. Classification (GTDB taxonomy): domain Bacteria; phylum Acidobacteriota; class Terriglobia; order Acidiferrales; family UBA7541; genus Palsa-147. The sequence goes on from CAWBWG010000016.1 coordinate 90,332, forward strand.
TCGAAGGGCCGCGTTACAAGCGCATCGACCACATCCGTCGCCTGCTCGCCACCGGACAGCTCGATGCCAATCTCCGCTGGCAGACTCCGGCCCGCGTGTAGGCCGCGAACGCCGCAAAGATTCGGGGGCAGGGAAGATCGCCGTATCGAAGCGCAAGCGAGCGAGAAGATTCGAAATTGGCAATGTAGACGCCTTTGGAACTCCGGCGCGCGCCAAGACCCTAGGCTTCTCCCAAAGCTGCTATCATGATTTTTCAGCCGATTTCGTTCGAATTTAGACGCTAACGCACGCGGAGAACGCAAAAACGCTTTCCGTGATTCAGGAAGGCAGGATTTTGGTTTTCAGTGAGACAGCTCTGAAAGGCGCCTACGTGATCGAGCCCGAGCGCCACCAGGATTTTCGCGGCTTTTTCGCGCGCACGTTTTGCCGGCGCGAATTCGCCGAACATGGCCTGGAGCCGGCCATCGAGCAATCAAGCATTTCGTTCAATCCGCGCAAAGGCACGCTGCGTGGCATGCACTATCAGGCCGCGCCATTCGAGGAAGTAAAAGTAGTCCGGTGCACTATGGGGCGAATTCACGACGTGATTATCGATCTAAGGCCGCAGTCGCCGACGTACCGGCAGCATTTCGCGATCGAGCTCTCGGCCGAGAATCGCAAGATGCTTTACATTCCCCGAGGCTTCGCCCACGGTTTTCAAACGCTGGAGGACAACGCAGAAGTGCTCTACCAGATGGCGGATGCTTATGCTCCCGATCATGCACGAGGTGTGCGTTGGAACGATCCCGCGTTCGGAATCGCATGGCCGCCGGCCGAGCGCATCATTCACGAGCGCGACCAGAGCTACCCAGATTTTCGAGGCTAAGGAGATTTTCAGTTTGAGCGCGTTTCCCAATTCGAAGAGCGAGCCGGATTCGCTGGCCCCCGATTCGCTGGCGATTGGCCGCCAGTGCCACGAATTGATCGCCGAGCTCTTTCCCATCTGCCGCAGCATCACCGGCGATGGGTTTCGCCAGACGCTCAAGCTACTCCAAAAGCACATTCCGCTCACGACGCACGAAGTGCCCAGCGGAACTCAGGTCTTCGATTGGACTGTGCCTCGCGAATGGAATATCCGCGATGCCTACGTGAAAAATTCGCGCGGCGAAAGAGTCATCGATTTTCAGAAATCGAATCTGCACGTCGTGAATTACTCCGTTCCTTTTTCCGGCAAAATGCCGCTCGCCGCGTTGAAAGAACATCTTTTTAGTTCGCCCGAGCATCCCGATCTGATTCCCTACAAAACGTCCTATTACAAAGACACCTGGGGATTTTGTCTCAACCACCGGCAACTCGAACGACTCCGCGAAGACGAGTACGAAGTCCGCATCGATTCAACGCTCGAAAACGGCTCGCTTAGTTACGGAGAATTTCTGCTACCCGGCGCCACCGAAGACGAAATCCTGATTTCTTGCCACGCGTGCCATCCATCGCTGTGCAACGACAATCTCTCAGGAGTCGCGCTCGCTACTTTCCTGGCCAAATCGTTGGCGTCGACATCGCCGAGATATTCGTACCGTTTTCTCTTCATCCCCGGCACGATCGGCTCAATCACCTGGCTTAGCCGCAACGAAAAAAATGTCAGCCGCATCAAGCATGGCCTGGTCCTTTCCTGCGTCGGAGACCGCGGCGCTCTCAACTACAAAAAAAGTCAGCGAGGCGACGCCGATATCGACCTCGCCGCAGCCCACGTCCTAAAACATTCGGGCAGCGCACACCGCATCAACGAATTTTCCCCCTACGGAAATGACGAGCGCCAATATTGCTCCCCGGGTTTCAATCTCCCGGTCGGCCGCCTCTCGCGCACTCCCGACGGCGAATTCGCCGAGTACCACACCTCCGCCGATGATTTGAATTTCGTAGACGCGGCTGTGCTGGGCGATTCGTTCAGCAAATGTCTATCAATCTTCGCGATCATCGAAGGAAATCGCACCTACATCAACCAAAATCCAAAGTGCGAGCCGCAGCTCGGAAGGCGCGGCCTGTACCGATTGTCTGGCGGCTATGGCGATTCGCAAAAACAGGAACTGGCCATGCTCTGGGTGCTCAATCAATCCGATGGCAGCAAAAGTTTGCTCGATATCGCCGAGCGCTCCGGCCTGAGCTTCGCCATGATTCAGCAGGCGGCAGATGCTCTGCAGCACCACGGTCTATTGCGCGAACGCGAAGCTGAGCGATCGCGTCCGGCAAAGGCGCCGGCCATCGCACGCGGCTAGAATTTCTGGCGCCCGCGAAGGGCCCGCGTTTCAATTTCAGAGGAGGCAGGGAATGGCAGCGGAAATGAACACAGTATATTTCGATTCAGGCGCGAACGACGACACTCGCCGCCAGCAGCTTTACAACGGCCAAATTCACGTTTTCTCGCCGCGCAAAAGCGCGATTGAATTGTGCGATTTCGCTCGCCAGATGTGCGTGGAAGCTTTCGCGCCGCACGATCCGCAAAAGGCGCAGTTTGATTTGCCGGTGGAGCGCTTCGCCGGCATTCTCGCGGAGCTAAAGCCCAAGTTCATTCATCATCCCACCAGCAAGCAATTGATTCAAAAGCTGCTGAAAGAAGTCGGCTGCGATCCCGCGAAAACCTACTTCGACGTCCCGCGCCTGCGCACTTCCACCAGCGACGATTATCTGACGTCCGGAATTTCCTATGCTTTCCATCCGCACCGCGACACCTGGTATTCCGCACCTTTCTGCCAGATCAACTGGTGGATGCCGATCTACGAAATCGTGCCGGAAAATATCATGGCGTTTCATCCGCACTACTTCGACCACCCGGTGCGCAACAGCTCGCGCGTCTACAACTATCAGGAATGGAACAAGACCAGCCGCGAATCCGCCGCCAAGCACATCAAGGCCGACACGCGCGTCCAGCCCAAGCCGGAAGAAGCCATGGAACTCGACCCGCAAATTCGCATCGCGATGCCGGTAGCCGGAATGATGCTTTTTTCCGCCGCGCAAATGCATTCCACCGTCCCAAATAATTCCGGACGCACGCGCTTCAGCATTGATTTCCGCACCATTCATCTCGATGACGCGAAGAATCGCCACGGTGCCGCGAATATCGACTCGGATTGTACGGGCACCACGATGGGCGACTATCTGCGCGGAACCGATCTGGCGCACGTGCCGGACGAAGTGATCGCGTCGTACATGGAACAGCCGGCGGTCAAAGGCTAGTTAGTAGAATCCAGCGGGTAAGCGAGAGGGGAGTCTTGGGATCAGGAATCAAGCAGCGCGCAAAATTAAATTTTGAACGCTCGGCGGTTCTTCGCGAAAAAGCGCACGCACTGATTCCGGGCGGCGCGCACACTTACGCTAAAGGCGACGATCAATACCCGTTAATCTCTCCCGGATTTATCGCCCGCGGCGAAGGCTGCCATGTGTGGGACGCCGACGGCAACGAATTCATCGAATACGGAATGGGCTTGCGCTCCGTAACGCTGGGCCACGCCTACCCGTCAGTCGTCGAAGCCGCCCACAAGCAAATGCTTCTCGGAAACAATTACACACGGCCCGCCACGATCGAGCTCAACTGTGCGGAGGAATTGCTGAGCCTGCTTCCGAACGCGGAGATGGCCAAGTTTTCCAAGGACGGCTCGGACGCCACCAGCGGCGCAGTCCGCCTGGCGCGCGCCTACACGGGCCGCGATCTCGTCGCCCGCTGCGCCGATCAACCATTTTTTTCCGTGGATGACTGGTTCATCGGCGATACCCCCATGTCCGCCGGAATTCCCCGGGGCATTCGCGATCTCACCGTGCAGTTCCGTTACAACAATATCGAAAGCCTGAAATCTCTTTTCGCCCAGCATCCTGGAAAAATTGCCTGCGTAATATTGGAAGCCGCCACCGCCGTCGAGCCGGAACCCAATTTTTTTCCACAGTTGCAAAAGTTGTGCCGCGAGCAGGGAACTGTCTTCATTCTCGATGAAATGATCACCGGCTTCCGCTGGGACCTCGGCGGCGCGCAAACGCATTACAACATCGAGCCCGACCTCTCCACGTTCGGAAAAGCCATGGCCAACGGTTTCTCACTCTCCGCGCTGGTCGGCAAAAAAGAAATCATGAAATTGGGCGGCATACAGCATGACAAAGAGCGAGTCTTCCTGCTGTCCACCACTCATGGCGCCGAAAATCACGCTTTAGCGGCCGCTATCGAAACGATGCACATTTACAAGCGCGAAAAGGTCATCGAGCATTTGTACCGCCAGGGCGAGCGCCTGCGCGAAGGACTCACCCGCGTAGCTCAAGAGGTCGGCGTGCAGGATTACTTTCAAGTGGTCGGGAAGGCCCCCAACCTGGTTTACTCCACGCGCGACCAGCAAAAGCAGCCCTCGCAATCGTTCCGCGCGCTTTTCCTTCAAGAAATGATCCAGCAAGGATTCCTGACGCCATCGCTAGTCGTCAGCTATTCCCACAGCGATGCGGATATTGCTCGCACCATCGAGGGAGTCGGCGAAGTGTTGCAAGTCTACAAAAAGGCGCTCGAAGACGGCGTAGAGAAATATCTGGTCGGCCGTCCAGTCAAACCGGTTTTCAGAAAATTTAATTAAGCGAAGCGCGCCGCAGTCGTCGCGCGCCACGCTGACGGGCAAGGGATCATGATCACACACCAACAAGAAAAGCCGGATCAGAAAGCCGAACGCGCCTCGCCGGTCGAGCAAAGCGTCTGCCGCTTCTGCGGCACGCCGCTGAAGCAATCCTTCGTCGATCTAGGCATGTCGCCGCTCTGCGAAAGCTTTCTCGCCGCCGATCAACTCAATCAGGGCGAAGTTTTCTATCCACTCCATGTCTATGTCTGCGAAAAATGCTTCCTCGTGCAGTTACAGGAATACGTCAGCGTCGAATCCATCTTCACCGAATACGCCTATTTCTCCTCGTTTTCCGATAGCTGGCTCGCTCACGCGAAAAAATATACCGAACAAATGATCGAGCGCTTCGGCCTGAACAACCGCAGCCACGTAGTCGAACTCGCCAGCAACGACGGCTACTTGCTGCAATATTTCGTAGCCCGAGGCGTTCCGGTCCTGGGCGTCGAGCCGGCCGCCAATGTCGCCGAAGCCGCGGTCAAGCGCAAAGTCCCCACGCTCGTCAAATTTTTCGGCCGCGAACTCGCCACCGAACTAGCCGCCCAGGGTAAACGCGCCGATTTGCTCCTCGGCAACAATGTTCTCGCCCAAGTCCCCGATATCAACAGCTTCGTCGCCGGCATGAAAATCCTGCTAGCCGATCGGGGAGTAATCACTTTGGAATTCCCGCACCTGCTGCGTCTGATGCAGGAAAATCAGTTTGATACCATTTACCATGAGCACTTTTCTTATTTCTCGTTGATCACCTCGGAGGCGATTCTGTCCGCGCATGGCCTGAGAATTTTCGACGTCGAAGAGCTCTCGACGCACGGCGGCTCGCTGCGCATCTACGGCTGCCACGCCGAGGACGCGACGAAGCCGACCGGCGCCCGTTTAAACGAGCTGCGCGCCCGCGAAGAATCGCACGGATTCAAGAAAATGGATTGCTACCAATCCTTCGCTGAGCAAGTAAGAGCCACGAAGCGCGCGTTGCTAGCGTTTCTGATCGAAGCAAAGAGCAAAGGAAAAACCATCGCGGGCTATGGCGCCCCCGGAAAAGGAAACACGCTGCTGAATTACTGCGGCATTCGCACTGATTTCATCGACTACACCGTAGACCGCAATCCCTACAAACACGGCCGATTCCTTCCCGGCACGCACATTCCGATCTACAAGCCGGAGCGCATCAAGGAAACCAAACCGGATTATCTTTTTATCCTGCCGTGGAACCTGAAGGACGAGATCATCCAGCAAAATTCTTTCATCCGCGACTGGGGCGGCCAATTCGTAGTTCCGATTCCAATAGTCAAGGTGTACCCGTGAAATCCAAGCACCGCGGCGCGCAAACAAATCGCAGCACCCAACAGGAGGCCAAGTCGTGAAAGTAGTGCTTTTCTGCGGAGGACTAGGCCTGCGCATCCGCGACTATTCCGAGAGCATCCCCAAGCCCCTCGTGCCCATCGGCCAGCGCCCCATGCTCTGGCACGTGATGAAATACTATTCGCACTACGGCCACAAGGATTTTATCCTCTGCCTCGGCCATCAAGGGGAAGCTATAAAAAGATTTTTCCTGAATTACGAAGAGTGCCTTTCCAACGATTTCGTCTTCTCCGAGGGCGGAAAAAAAGTTCTACTCTCCAATAGCGACATTCATGATTGGAATATCACTTTCGCCGACACCGGAGTCGATTCCAATATCGGCCAGCGCCTCAAAGCCGTGCAAAAATATGTCGGACAAGAGGAAGTCTTCCTTGGAAATTACACGGACGGCCTCACCGACCTTCACCTTCCGTCAGTAATCGACCACTTCGAAAAAAATAATGCCGTAGCGACGTTCCTGAGCGCCCGCCCCAATCTCAGCTTCCATATCGTCCAGTCATCAAAAGACGGCCACGTGGAAAAAATCGAAGAAATGACTCGCGCCAATCTGCGCATCAATTCCGGCTATTTTGTTTTCCGCAAAAATATTTTCGATTATATCCACGAAGGCGAAGAGCTGGTCCGCGAGCCATTCCAGCGCCTGATCAAAGAAAAGCGCCTGGTCGCCTACGAATACGACGGCTTCTTCCAGGCCATGGACACATTCAAAGATCGCCAAATTCTCGAAGGCATGCAGGCCTCCGGTCACGCCCCCTGGGAAGTTTGGAGAACCCAGCAAGGCGCGGACACCCCCTCGGAAGCGAACAACGGGCGCAGCTCCCGGGCACGCGCGCGCACCTCAGTCGGCAAGCGGCATGCATAAGCTACCTCTAGTCGCCGCCGCGAACGGAATTCGCAGAATCCTTTGTCTCGGCGCGCATTGCGACGACATCGAAATCGGATGTGGGGGCACGATCCTGCGGCTCATTCAGGAGAATCCCAAGATCGAATTCCGTTGGGTAGTCTTCAGCTCGAATCCAGTCCGAAAGCGCGAAGCCCGCACGGCCGCCGGCGCGTTCCTAAAAAATTCCAGCCGCTCCAGAGTGGTGATCAAAAATTTTCGCGACAGCTATTTCCCCTACGAAGGAAAGGCCATCAAGCAATTCGTCGCGTCCATCCAAAAATCTTTCCAACCCGACCTGATCTTTACCCACACGCGAAACGATTTGCATCAAGATCACCGCCTGCTCTGCGAGCTAACCTGGAACGCCTTCCGCAATCACCTGATCCTCGAATACGAAATTCCGAAATACGACGGCGATCTCGGCGCTCCCAATGTTTTCGTGGGACTCGATGAATCTCTCTGCAAAACGAAAATTCGCCACATTCTCGAGTCCTTCCATTCGCAATCCAGCAAGCCCTGGTTCACCGAAGACACATTTCGGGCCCTACTGAGAATCCGCGGGATCGAATCGAACGCGGAAGGAAGATACGCGGAAGCCTTTTACTGCCGGAAGGCGTTGGTCTAGCGGCGGCGCGGTGATCACATGTCAGGAACCGAACTCAATTCGACCGCTCGCCCGCCGCTGGTAAGCGTAATCACGCCTTTCTACAACACCGGCCAATACATCGCCGAGTGCATCGAAAGCGTCCTCGCGCAAACCTATTCGCACTGGGAATACATTCTCGTGAATAACCAGAGCACGGATTCCTCGCGCAGCGTCGCCGAGCGTTACGCCCGCGAAGACAATCGCATCCGCCTGCTCGATACCCCGAAATTCCTGAGCCAGGTAGAAAATTTCAATGAAGCCCTGCGCTACATGTCTCCAGAAAGTCGCTATTGCAAAGTAGTTCTCGCCGACGATTGGCTTTTCCCCGAGTGCCTCGAGCGCATGGTAGCCCTGGCCGAAGCCAATCCCTCCGCGGGCATCATCAGCTCCTACCGACTCTTCGGCGACGAACTCACCGGCGGCGGCTTGCCCTATTCCAACAAAATAATTTCAGGCCGCGCAGCCGCGCAGCATATGCTTCGCGAGAGCCTTTACCTGACGGGCTCGCCATCCTCGGTTCTTTTGCGCGCCGACATCGTCAGAAAAACTCATCCCTTCTATCCCGAAGGATGGCTCCATGACGACACCGAAGCCTGCTTTCGCGTCCTCGAGGAATACGATCTGGGCTTCATCCATCAGGTACTCACATTTTCGCGCAAAGACGACGACTCCATCACCTCCGAAGCCTCCCGTTTCGGTCCCGGCCCCATTCGCAAATACTTGTTCGCCGTGCAATACGGCCCAAAATTTTTCAGCCCCGACGAATACGGTCAATATCTGAAACGAGAAACCGATTTCTACGGCGAATTCCTGGCTGCCAGCGTTTTCCAATTCAGAAAAAAAGAGTTCTGGGATTTTCATCGCAAGGGCCTGAAAACCATCGGCGCCGATTTCTCAAGCATCGGTCTTTCCAAATACGTCCTCTACGAACTCGCCGACATCATCTTCAATCCCAAGAAAACAATCGGCCGCATCCTCCGCCTTTTCAGAAATTCGCAGCAGCAGCGACAGCAGCCGAAGTCCAAAGAATCATCAACACCAGCTCCATCCGCAACGAAGGAGCAATCCATAAGCCCATGACGGAGTCGCCCACAATGGTTCAATCGCTTCAAGAATTGATCGCCCGCCGCGATTTGCTTTACATGATCGCCTGGCGCGAGATTCGCATCCGCTACAAACAGTCCGTCATGGGCTTCATGTGGGCCATTCTTCTCCCCGCCGTAATCGTCAGCGCCGGCATCATCGTGCGTTACGGCATGTCGGTAATGTCCGGCAAGCCCATCTCCGGGCAGGAAATCGCCGGCATCACGGTAAAAGGCCTGATCTGGGCGTTCTTCGCCGGTTCGCTCCGTTTTTCATCCACCAGCTTGATCGGAAATCCAAATCTAGTCACTAAGATCTACATGCCGCGCGAAATTTTTCCACTTGCCTCCATCCTCTCGCAACTTCTTGATTTCGGTGTGGCTGCCGGAATCGTGCTCATCGTTTTCGTCGTCACCCGCCTCGGCGCCAGTTGGCAGCTTCTCTGGGTTCCGGTTCTTCTGTTTATCACCATCGCCCTCGCCACTGGATGGGCTCTCATTCTTTCTGCCGCCTGCCTGTTCTTCCGCGATGTTAAGTATCTTGTGGAAGTCATCATTACTTTTGCGATTTTCATCACTCCAGTGTTTTATGATGTGGAAATGTTCAAAAAATGGGCCGATCTACTCATGCTCAACCCGCTCGCCCCGCTCATCGAAGGGTTCAACAGCACCATCGTCTACGGCCGCCCGCCCGATCTGCCGTGGCTCGCCTACAGCACCATCATCGCCTTCGTCAGCTTGGTGCTCGGTTTCTATCTTTTCAAGCGCTGGGAACCAGCTTTCGCGGAGAGCATCTAGTGGCTGCCGACATCGTTCTGAAGGTCGACAATGTCTCCAAAAGATTCGTCCGCGGCGAAATCCACGACTCCCTCCGGGACTTAATTCCGGCCATGGCCGCGCGCCTCACCGGCCGCAGCCGCGTCTCGAACACCAAAAAAGATTTCTGGGCGCTGCAAAATGTGAGTTTCGACCTCACGCGCGGCGAAGCCTTCGGCATCATCGGCTCGAACGGCGCCGGCAAAAGCACCATCCTCAAGCTCATCACCGGCATCATGAGGCCCACCTCCGGGCACATCACCGTAAAGGGAAAACTCTCCGCTCTCATCGAAGTGGGTGCCGGTTTCCACCCCGATCTCACCGGCCGCGAAAATATTTATTTGAACGGCACCATCCTTGGCATGAAGAAGGCCGAAATCGATCGCAAATTCGACGCCATCGTCGAATTTTCCGGCCTAGCCGACTTCATCGATACCCCGGTGAAAAGATATTCCACCGGCATGTACGCCCGCCTGGGCTTCTCGGTGGCCGCCCACGTCGACCCCGACATCCTCATCGTCGACGAAGTCCTAAGCGTAGGCGACGTAGTCTTCCAAAATCGCTGCCTCGAGCGCATGAACACCATTCTTCGCAGCGGCGCCACGGTTATTTTCGTCTCCCACAATCTCCGCGCCATCGCCGAGCTCTGTCCGCGCAGTATTCTCCTCGAACACGGCAAAGTCACCGCCGCAGGCCCCAGCCAACTGGTGATGGACACGTATCTCGAACATGCCGGAGCCGAAAGCCGTCAAAACACCGCCAAAGAAGTCGGCATCTCTCGCGTAAAAGTCCGCCGCTCCAGTGCCGACAGCGTGGCATACGAGTCCGGCGAAAAAATCTGGGTCGACGTCGACGTCGACTGCAAAGGTCCGTGCGATCCGTTCTCCGTCGTTCTTTTCCTAAACGACGAAAAGCAGTACGAAGCGTTCCACACTTCGACGGAATATCTCGGCTGCCAACCGATCTCCATGAAGCCCGGCGACCGTTTCTCCTGCACTTTCGAACTCGACTTGAATCTCGCCGGCGGCACTTTCTATCTAGGCGTCGAGCTTTTCCGCTTCAACAACGAAGAATTACTGCACGTGCTCTACCCGGCCCAAACCATTTTCGTAAATACTCTCACCGAAGTCCGCGGCGTGGTGAATCCCCATCCCAGGGTCACTGCTTTCGAACTGGTGCGGCCGGGTGAGCCGACGAAAGAAGCAATAAAACGATGAGCGAAGGCCAACCTCATCCCTTGAATCTTCGCGTCGGCGATCTCGTCGAAGTCCGCAGCGACGAAGAAATTCTCGCCACTCTCGATGAGTACGGCGGCGTAAATGGCTTGCCGTTTATGCCCGAGATGCTCGAGTACTGCGGCAAACAATTCCGCGTCGGAAAGCGCGCCGACAAAACCTGCAATACCATCACGGTAATGGAATCGCGGCGCCTCTTCGACACTGTCCATCTCGAAAATGTCCGCTGCACCGGCGCGGCACACGGCGGCTGCCAAGCCGAATGCCTGATTTATTGGAAGGAAGCCTGGCTAAAGCGCGTCGAGCCCGGGAGCACAAATTCCCATGGTTCGCCAAGAGAGCCCGCGATTATAACTGCGCCGCGCTTCGACCGGGCCCGCCTCACCGAACTCTCGCTGCGTCCCGATCCGCCCGATAACTCAGAAATTTATTACCGCTGCCAGGCCACGGACATTCTGAAAGCCTCCGAGCCGATTCCCGACGGTGAGCTGAGCCAGTACGTCCGGGACGTGACTTCGGGAAATATTGGAGTCATGGCACTCGTAAGAGCTTTCTGCCTGCGGCTTTTCCAGAAAACGATGCGCATCACCGGATATCGCGCGCATCTTTGGGCCTATGATTTCCTGCATTCCGTATTCGGCGGCACTCCCTATCCCTACCGCCGTGGCACTCTCGACAAGACGCCCAAAGAAACTCTCGATCTCAAGCCGGGAGATTTAGTACAGATAAAATCCTACGAAGAAATTATGAGCACGCTTAACAAGGCCAATCGCAACCGCGGCCTCTTCTTCGACGCCGAAATGGTCCCCTACTGCGGCAGCACCCGCCGCGTCCGCGCACGCGTCGAACGCATCATCGACGAGCGCACCGGCAAAATGCGCATTCTCCCCGGCGAATGCCTGATCCTGGAAGGCGCCGTCTGCGCCGCAAAATACAGCGAGCGCCGCCTATTCTGTCCCCGAGGCATCTACCCATTCTGGCGCGAAATCTGGCTAAAGCGAGTAGGCCCCGCAAACGCGACACAACAAAGTGAATCCGCACGCGAAAAAGTAGAAGTTCAAAAGTAAGCTAAGCGCCCGCGAAAAACCCTGTTGACCTTCTAGGCCGCACTTGAATATTTCCCGTAGGGGCGTCCGGCTAGGTGGACTGCGCCTTCCCGTGTAACGCCAGCGAAAACGTCGGCCATGTGACTCCGTGTTCCGCCAGCATTTTTGTTTTTCGGCGGGAGCTCCTAGATTTGTCCGGGGGAGGAGCGCTTCAGCGCCCCGAAAAAGGCCGCAAGTATCGATGCGCTTTAGCGCCGGGCCCCTGCGGCGGCGTTTGCGACGCGGCGGATGCCTGATTCAACAATGAATTCTAAATCCCGCAAACCTGGTCCAAAAATCTGCCAGACCACCCGATTTCTGGCTGATGAAGCGCTTCATCCGAAATCCCAAATCTGAAATCCGAAGTTTCCCGTGTCCCTTCAAATCCCCTCACTTCTGCAAATTCTTCCGCGCTTCCGGCAAACTAAATGCAATAATGCTTCGCCCCGCCGCCACAACCACAAACTGCCGTCCCCCCGACTCATAAGTCATAGGCGCAGCCCAAATCTGCGCCCCAGCCGCAAAATGCCAAAGCTCATTCCCAGTCTCCGCGTCGAGCCCAAAAAACCGCTCGCCATCGCCGCCAAACACAATTTTCCCCGCCGTACTCATCAACCCGCTCATCTCCATCATCGTCTTCCGCGGCGGCCCGCCACGCTGCCAGCGAATTCTCCCCGTAGTGACCTCGATCGCCTTAACCGCCACAATCGCGTCTTCATTCGGAATCGGCATGCTCATCCCGCCCAGGTCCTCGCCCGTCTCATCCAAAGGTTCCTGCGCCGAACCATAAAAAATCGCGCCCTTATCCACGGTAGGAACAAACATCAATCCCGATTCAGGATCGTAGGAAGGCGACCACCAATTCGTCCCCCCGGCAATCCCCGGATAAACCTCAGATCCCTGCAAGCTCGGCACCGATTCCGGACGCACGTGCGGCTTGCCGTTCGCATCCAGCCCGTCCGCCCAAGTCTGCTTCACATAGGGGTTCGCCAGCAAAAATTTCCCAGTAGTCCGATTCAACAAGTAAAAAAATCCATTGCGATTCGCCCAGGCCAGCAGTTTCTGTTTCGCCCCATCGACCACCGCGTCCACCAACACCGGCACCTGCACCGAATCCCAATCATGCAAATCGTGCGGCGTGAACTGAAAATACCAGCGCATCTTTCCGGAATCCGCGTCGATCGCCAAAACCGAATTCGTATATAAATTATCGCCGCTGCGATTCTGCCCATAAAAATTCGGCGAAGGATTCCCAACGCCCCAGTAAATCAATCGCGACTCAGGATCAAACGCCCCGGTAAGCCACGTGGGCCCGCCGCCTCGACGCAAGGAATCATCCGCCCAAGTATCCGCCCCAGGCTGCCCCGGCTCAGGGACGGTGTAAGAGCGCCACCGCCGCGCCCCAGACTGCGCATCATAAGCATCGATGAATCCGCGCACGCCGAATTCACCGCCGGCTACTCCGGTCACCACCATATCGTCAATCGCCAACGGCGCCGCCGTAATGCTGTATCCCTTCGAAGCATCTCCCACCGCGACATCCCAAATCACCTTGCCGCTGCTCGCATCGAGCGAAATCAAATGAGCATCGAGCGTACCCACAAACACGCGATCACCGAGCAACGCCACGCCGCGATTTACAGGTCCGCAGCACACGTGCAGCTGTGCAGGAAGATCGTGCGAAAAAGTCCACAGAACTTTGCCGGTGGCGGCGTCGAGCGCCAAAACTTGATTCGGCGGCTGCGTCACAAACATCGTCGCGCCGCGCACCAGCGGCGTGGTTTCCACTTTCTCCGCCGGCGTGGAAAGTTGCCGCTGCCACTCCACGCGCAGCTCCGCGATATTCCCGCGATCGATTTGCGCCAACGCACTATGCCGGTGCGCCGAGTAAGATCCCGAATAAGTAAGCCACTCCGCCGGATGCCCCTCGCTCTCGCGCAACTCCGCGGAAGTAACCGGCACAATCGACACAGCAGGCAGCGCAGGCGCACCGGACCTCGCAGCAGTCCCAGCCAAAATTTGCTTCAGGTAAGTAACTAATCGCCAGGTATCATCGCGCGGCAAAGTCCGGCCAGCCATGGCCGTTCCCGGAAGCCCAACAGTAATCGTGCGAAACAGCGCCCAATCGCTGCGCCCATTCCGAAAAACGCGATCCTGCAACGAAGGCCCGCCCGGCCCGCCAAACCCAGCTTCCCCATGGCAAGGGCTGCACTGCTGCCGGAACAAAAACGTCCCAGCCTCCAGATCAGCCGCCGAATGCCGCGGGCTCTCAATCGATTCATAAGGATTCCGCGTAACAGCCAGATGCTCGAGGTCCACGCCCGTTCCGCGGCCCATCATCCAGCGCACATCGGACCAATTCACGCCACCAATTCGTCCGGCAACTTGATCAAATAAAATAGTGGCCCGCCAACGCAGCGGCCCAATCGCATAAATCGCAGCCGCAACCACCAGCAGAATTAAAAATATCGCCAAAAAGAATTTGCGAATCATTCCGCTAGTCGCCAAAGCTCTCGATCAATTTTCGTAGCTCCCGAAAGTATGCTATCACTCGCGCCGCTAGCCCAGTAGCACCGCCACTCCTGGCTGTGTCCGGTTAAGTAGCGCCACGAATAAAACAAACCGGGGCAAGCTGGAAATAACCCTAGCTACTGCTATCCTTCTCCTGAGGCCAAACCAAAGAATGGATCGAGTTCTATTCGCAGTAAATGCACAAGAATTCGGCGGACTCGAAGTAGTTCTATTAGACTGGCTCTCAGGCATCGATTATTCCAAAATCTCAGTAGCAGTAGCCTATCGTTCCGAAGTTCTGAAGCAAAAGCTAACCGCGTTGGGCCTGCCGGCAGAAACGATCAAACTCACCTTCCCCACAAACGAATCCACCAGAAAAGAATTCCAGAACTGGCGCCGCGTTTTCAGCGAAGCCCGGCCCAACAAAATCATCCTAATGGAAGGCAACGTAGGAGATTTAAGCCTAGCCCCGATCCTAGCCGCTCGCCTCTCCACCAGTAACACCTATCTCTTCGCCGGCGGCGGCGGAAGCACCATCGATCCAGCAAATCTCTCGAGCGCCAAAAAAAAACCACCCCTCGGCCTCTATCGCCTAAAGCAAGCCCTCAAACAAAAATTTCGTGGCATCCTCCTCGAGCGAAACTTCGTCCCCAGCCAATCCCTAAAAGACAACGTGGTAACCAACCTGGGCTACCCTGCCGATAAAACCACAGTTCTCTATCACGGGGTAGACACCGCCCGCTTCCAACCAAGCCCCGCCATCCGCAAAGAATTTCGGAGCGCCCAAGCCATCCCCGAAGACGCCGTCGTAATCACCAGCCACGGCCGCACGGCTCCAATCAAGCGAGTAGATCGAATCCTAAAAGCCTTCGCCACCCTCGCCCCCGAAAATCCCAATCTCTGGCTGCTCCTGACCAACTACGGACCCCTAAAAGAAGAAATCGAGCGAGCGGTAGTCAGCAGCAACGCCTATCGCCAAGTAAAGCTCCTCGGTTTCCAGCAAGACTCGAGCAATCTTCTAAAATCAGCCGACATCTATATCCTAGCCAGCGATCGCGAAGGCTTCGGCATCGCCCTGGTAGAAGCCATGTCCACAGGCCTACTCTGTATAGCAACAAACTGCCAAGGCCCCGCAGAAATTCTAATCGATGGCGAAAACGGAATTCTGGTATCCCCAACCGACGAAGGAGTGTTAATAGGACTAAGGAAAGCTTTGCAGGTAAGTAAGGAAGAAAAAACCAAACTAGTCGCGCAAGCTAGGAAAACCGCACAAACCCGCTTCGAGATTCAAGCAGCAGTCCGCACGGCTCTAAATTCCATGGGAATTCCCGCTAAGTAAGTAAACGTGGGAGGGGCAGCTAGCAGGTGCACCTACTAGCGAAAAGTTGAATGCGAAAACCCAAAGCCAAACCGGGCCGGTAGTGAACCCCCGCCCCTATCTGCTGCGCGCCAAAACTAGTTTGCGGGCAACAAAGCAATTCCCAACGCCACGCCAGAAGCCACTCCAGGATCCTGACTCGTATCATGAGTCCAAATCCAAGTTTCCGCCGCGGTAGAAGGCCCGTTGTAGAACAGCCCCCACCCGCCATTCAAATCGCAATGCGCGGAATTCGACTCCACTGCATAATTGCAAGAAAGGAATTGCGCGCCCGCAGGCGAAGAAATCCCGTTAAAGCTGTCGAACGCCGCTCCCACCGTAGCCAGAATCAATTCATTCTGTCCCGAAGGAGTCGCCGTGAAAGCCGTCAAAGGCCCGCCAGAACCACTCGAAGTTTGATCGTAGGTCGAAGAAGCCAATCCGCCGCTGCCAAATCCAGTGTCCAAAGGATTCGCGGCCGCTCCCATAATGTCGTACATGAAGAACGAATTCCCATTCCCGCCCGAAGACCGAATATGCATCGAGTACGTCGGCGAATAAACCCCCGCAGAAACACCGCCTGCCAACCAGATCGATCCCGAAGAATTCCCGCCATCATTGCCGAAATTCGAAATGATTGTCCCACCAACCTGCGAGTAATTATTCGTCCCATCCGAAAGCCCAGTAGGATAAGCGCAATCCGTATTGCTTGTGCTAGCGCATCCAGAAGTAAAGAGCACCGCGATCGCATTCCCGCTGACCGGATACTGCAACGGAATCGAAGTAGCGGTTTCATTCTGCGTATTGTCATGCTGCACGTAAACCACGCGAATCCCCGAAGTGGGCGGCGCCGTCCCAGCCGCAGCCGATCGGAAAGCCGCCGCAGCCGAAATGTAGCCCGCGCTCGTCGACATGTTAAACGTGGGACTGAACGACGTAGTCGAGTTATAAACGCCATACTGCATGCAAGAAGGATAATTATCCGCGACCATCGTCTCGCGCTGCACCCAGCTAATTCCACTCTGCGATTGCGGCGTGCAAGACCGGATCGCCGTAGTGTTATCCACGATCCCAGACTGCACCACCAAATCCCCTGCTGCGCTCAAAGTTCCCAGCGCCCCAGCCGTAACCGAACTCCCGCTCCCCACATTGCAGCTCGCTTGGTCCAGCGCCGCAGAAGTAGCCACGTTGTAAAACTCGTAAGGCGACATCTGCACGTAATGCGTCCCGCTGCCAAACGACACAGTGATCTTATTCACGCCCGCCGAAACGTTCGCCGCATAGTAAATCGCGGAAACATGCCCATTCGAGCTATCGGTACAAGAAATCGCCTGGCTGTAAGTATTCCCGCCAACGTTGTCCGCGAAGCTAGGCGTCTGCGCCGGTGACTGATAACGCAGCACCACCACCAGCAAGTTCCCATCGCCCGTAGGGTTCGGCAACGGGCAAGAATAACTGGTAACCGTATCCGTAAGATTGGTAGCCACCTGATTGATCGGGCACGCGGATCCATTATTCGCATAGCCAGGCGTAGCCCCGCCGGTTTGCTGATTCGAAACCGTAATCGCAACAGCCGCCGAAGTAGTCGAGTTCCCGGAAGTATCGGTAGCTACAGCCGTCAAACTATGCGACCCATTCGAAAGCGTGGTGGTATTGAGCGAGAAGTTGTAAGGCGAACTGGTATCCGCTCCACCCACGTTCGTTCCGTCGACTTGCAATTGAACGTTCGCCACGGCCACATTGTCAGCAGCCGAAGCAGTCACGGTAATCGACCCGGATTCCGAAGCCCCCGAAGACGGCGAAGTAATCGAAACGGTCGGCGGCGTGGTGTCAGCCGTCACCGTCAAAGTAGCCGCGCTGCTCGTCGCACTCCCCGCTGAATTGGTCACCACCACCGCGAACGTCGATCCGTTGTCCGCAAGCGTAGTAGCGGGCGTCGTATAGCTCGCCACCGTCCCGCCGCCGATCGCCGTCCCATTCTTCTGCCACTGATAAGTCAGAGGCGCGGTCCCGCTCGCCGCCACGGTAAATGTAGCCGTCAACCCAGCCGTCGCCGAACGGCTCGCCGGCTGCGTAGTAATGCTCGGCGCGGTCACCGCCGGATTCACGGTCAGCGTAGCAGGCGAACTCGTAGCGCTGCCCGTCGAGTTCGTCACCACCACCAAAAATTTGGATCCACTGTCCGCGGTAGCGGTAGCCGGCGTCGTATAACTCGTCGAAGTCGCGCCGCTGATCGCCGCCCCATTCTTCTGCCACTGATAGCTCAACGGTGCCGTACCGCTCGCCACTACCGTAAACGTAGCCGTCTGGCCGGCCGTCACCGTAACGCTGGCAGGCTGCGTAGTAATCGAGGGCGCCACCGGCGCCGGATTCACGGTGAGCGTAGCCGCGGCGCTCTGAGCGTTGCCGGTAGAATTCGTCACCACCACCAAAAATTTGGATCCACTGTCCGTAGTAGCGGTAGCCGGCGTCGTGTAACTTGACGAAGTCGCCCCGCTGATCGTCGCCCCGTTCTTCTGCCACTGATAACTCAAAGGCGCAGTGCCGCTAGCCACCACGCTAAACGTGGCCGTCTGTCCAGCCGTCACCGTAACACTGGCAGGCTGCGTGGTAATCGAAGGCGCCACCGGCGCTGGATTCACGGTAAGCGTCGCACCCGAGCTCGTCGCACTACCCGTGGAGTTCGTCACCACCACCGCAAAAATCGATCCACTGTCCGTGGTAGCCGTAGCGGGAGTGGTGTAACTCGTCGAAGTCGCCCCGCCAATCGCCGCCCCGTTCTTCGACCACTGATAGCTCAAAGGCGCTGTCCCACTAGCCGCCACCGTAAACGTAGCCGTCTGTCCAGCCGTAACCGTAACACTCGCAGGCTGCGCAGTAATCGAAGGCGCCACCGGCGCCGCATTCACCGTAAGAACCGCGGCCGCGCTGGTGCTCGATCCAGCCGAATTGCTCACCACCACCGTAAATTTCGAACCGTTATCCGCGGTAGTAGTAGCCGGCGTGGTGTAACTCGATGCCGTCGCCCCGCTGATCGCCGCTCCATTTTTCTGCCACTGGTAAGTAAACGGCTGCGTTCCCGAAGCCGCCACCGCGAAAGTAGCCGTCTGTCCCGCCGTAACCGTCGTGCTCGCCGGCTGCGAAGTGAAGGTAGGCGCCACGGTCGCCGCGTTCACCGTCAAAATTGCCGCACTACTCGTAATCGTTCCCGCAGTATTGCTAATCACCACCTGGAACGCCGAACCATTATCGCTCGTCGATGTAGCCGGCGTCGTATAACTCGCGCCCGTCGCCCCGCTGATCGCTCCGCCATTCTTTTCCCACTGATAGCTCAAAGGCGCCGAGCCGCTAGCTGCCACACTAAACGTAGCCGTCTGCCCAGCCGTCACCGTCGCGCCCACAGGCTGCGCCGTGATCCCGGGCGGCACCGGCGCCGCATTCACCGTCAAAGTCGCGGCACCGCTGGTAATCGAACTCACCAAATTGCTGACCACCACCTGGAAATTCGATCC
The DNA here is from genome assembly GCA_963792515.1 of uncultured Acidobacteriota bacterium. Lineage (GTDB taxonomy): Bacteria > Acidobacteriota > Terriglobia > Acidiferrales > UBA7541 > Palsa-147. Next base: position 109,440 of record CAWBWG010000016.1, read on the forward strand.
GTTATCATTCGCGGTCGTAGCCGGCGTCGTATAACTCGTCGCAGTCGCCCCGCCGATCGCCGCTCCATTCTTTTGCCACTGATAGCTCAAAGGCGCGGTCCCGCTCGCCGCCACTGTAAATGTCGCGCTCTGTCCCGCCGTCACCGACTGGTTCGCAGGCTGCGAAGTGATCGAAGGCGCGACCGGATCCGGATTCACCGAAAGCGTTGCCGGATTGCTCGTCATCGAGCCTGCGGAATTCGTCACTGTAACTGCAAATGTCGAACCGTCATCCGCGCTAGTCGTCGCCGGCGTTGTGTAATTCGGCGAAATCGCTCCGCTGATCGGCGCCCCATTCTTCGCCCACTGGTAGCTAAACGGCTGCGTTCCGGAAGCGGCCACCGAAAATGTAGCGGGCTGTCCCGCCATCACTGATTGATTGGAAGGCTGCGTAACAATACTCGGCGCCACCGGATCGGCCGTCACCGTCAACATTCCCGCGCTGCTCGTGGCGCTTCCTGCGGCGTTCGTCACCACCGCTTGGTACATCGAATTATTGTCGGACGTGCTGGTCGGAGGAGTCGTATAGGTAGCCGCATTCGCCCCAGAAATCGGCGCGCCATTCTGCTGCCACTGGAAAGTCATCGGCGCCGAACCCGTCGCTGCGATCGAAAAAGTCGCAGTCGCGCCGGCGAGGACCGCTTGATTCTGTGGTTGGGACGTAATCTGCGGTGCCGTACCAGCCGGAGGAGTAACCGGAGCGGACGAAACCATTCCCGCGCAGCCGCTTACGACAAACAACATCGCAGCGACAACCGCGGCGCACGCTACGTTAGTAACTCGGGCCCGCATCCAGATTCCCCCACTGAGAATTCCGCGACTGACACTTCTACTTGGAAACTGCCCGACTGCCTTGCATTTAGATTTTCTATGAGAGGCTAGACTACAAACTTGCCCCAAGCTTATTACTGAAGTTTGGCGCTCCGAACCGGCCCTCAACACCTGTACCCCAGGCCAGAATTCGAACAGTTGTTTACACTGTCCCTACCTGAAGCGCCTTGCCCTGCGGGGACTACGAGACGCGCATATCTTATATGCCCAGTCAACTTTCGCAAAGAGTACCGGTACTCACAAAAATCCCTAGTCCGGCTCTCGTTTTCCACAGGCATGCACATCACCCGAAGCTCCCCGGAACTCGATCCTGCACGTTCCGTGCCGCTACACTTCTCGACATTCAAGCTTAATCTCACCGCGGCGATTCCAACCTCGATTCCCGCCGCCATGGTGCATTTCTGGTCAACCTGCAGGCCCACTCTGGACAATTTGTGCTCGCTCCCAGGCATTTAGAGGCTGCGCCATGTCTATGTCGCCCTATCAGATGTAAACCTCTGCATGGAAGTGACAGGAACTCATCTCTTAAGTGCTCGTTGGGGGGACGGAGCTTCGGCTCCGACATTAATTTGCATTTAGAATCCAGGGCTTTCAGCCGCTGAGCACAGTCCGATCCGCCATCCAAACGTGTGGGCGAAAGATTTTGCGCCGCAGAAGTTGGTTCGAACTGGCACTAGTTCGATCGCGATCCCAATTTTGATTCCCAGAAAAGGCTCCTGCGCCCGCTAAGGGAATCGAACCGCGCGCCGGCAAAGCAATTTTTCACACACCTGTCGCCTTCGCCCGCAGACGAAAGCGGACTCTATCACAGCGGCGCGTCAGGACTGTTTTGTTTTCTCGAGTTCTTCGGTAAGTGCCGGAACAATTTCAAAGAGGTCGCCAACGATGCCATAGTCAGCCACTTCAAAAATCGGAGCGTTAGCATCTTTATTAATCGCCACGATAGTCCGCGATCCCTTCATCCCCACCACATGCTGGATCGCCCCGCTAATTCCCAGCGCCAAATAAAGTTTCGGCGCCACAGTCTGCCCCGAGCTGCCAATCTGCCGTTCCATAGGCAACCAACCCTCATCGCAAATCGGCCGAGAAGCCGCCAACTCAGCGCCTAGCGCATGAGCCAGCTTCTCCGCCATAGGAATATTCTCAGGCGCCTTAATCCCGCGCCCAATTGAAACCAAAAGCGGCGCCTGCGTCAAATCCACAGCCTGCTTAGCCTCCCGGAAAAGCTCCAGCGGCTTGGTGCGAATTTGTTCAGGCTTCAAATCCACGCTGACGGATTTCACTGGCGCTTTGCCGCCGTCGCGCTTGGTAACTTGATCCGCCCGAAACGCCCCAGCCTGAAACGATGCGATCCACGGCGCGGCGCCCTCGAAAACCACGTCCGCCGCCGTGCGTCCCTGGAACATCTGCCGCACGAAAACCAGCTTGCCGCCTTCATAGCGGTAAGCGATGCAATCCCCGATCATCCCCTTGCCGATCGAAGCCGCGAGCTTAGGCGCGAAATCCCGCACTTGATACGTGTGCGGCAGTAAAACCAGCTCGGGCCCGCTGGAAGCCAAAACCTGCTTCAAGGCCAACGAGTATCCGTCGGGCGTATAAGTCTCAAGCAAGTCATGCTCAACAAGCAGCACTTCCTCAAGCTGAAACGCCGCAAGCTCATCAGCGAGCGAAGCCACGCCTTTGCCGATCACCAGCCCCGAGAGCGATCCACCAGTCTGCTTGGCAATCTGCTGCGCCGCAGACAAAGTCTCAAAGCTAGCCTTGTTCCAGGCCCCGCCGCGCTGTTCAGTAATCAGTAAGATTTTCATCGGCGTATTTCGCGGACGACCTTACAAAACCCGCGCTTCAAATCTCAATTTCTCGACTAATTTCGCCGCAACTTCTTTCGGCGAACCCGTCAGGAATTCCGTCTTCTTCGATTTCGTCGGCACATAAATCTTCTGCACCTTCTGCGTCAGCGTATCCGGCACGCCCAAAGAAGCCCGCGGCACCGCAGCAATCTCTTTTTTCTTTGCCGCCATAATCCCCTTCAAAGTCGCATACCGAGGCTTATTAATCCCCGACTGAATCGAAAGCACCGCAGGCAAAGGCAATTCCACCCACTGAAACCACCCAGCCTCCAACTCCCGCTTCAATTTCATCCGCGAATCGGTCACCTCAATCTGCATAATAATCGTAGCGTGCGGCAACCCCAGCAATTCCGCCAACAAAACCCCAGTCTGCCCAAATCCCTGATCCTCACTCTGCAACCCAGTAAGAATCAGATCAAATTTCTCTTTCTCAACAGCAGCAGCCAAAGATCGCGCCGAGCTAAGCGGGTCCAATTTATAAAATTCATTGTCCACAACATGAATCCCGCGCTCCGCCCCCTTAGCCAAAGCCTCTTTAATAGTCTGCTTCACGCGATCGGGCCCCATAGAAATGGCCACAACCTCGCCGCCGTGCTTCTCCTTCAAACGCAAAGCCTCTTCGAGCGCGTAGCTGTCAGGTTCATTCGTCTCAAACCCAATATCCGACTCGCGAATCCAAGCCCCGCCCTCAGATATCGCCAAAGGCGCATCCTTAGCCGGCACCTGCTTAACGCAGACTCCAATCTTCAATTCATCCTCCGCAAGCCGCGCTACTCTTCCCAGCGCTTAAACAACAACGACGCATTCGTCCCGCCAAATCCAAACGAATTCGACAGAGCATATCTCAATTCCGCCCGACGCGCGTGATTCGGCACGTAATCCAAATCACAATCCGGATCCGGCGTCTCATAATTAATGGTCGGCGGCAAAATCTGATCGCGTATCGCCAAAACCGAAATCCCCGCTTCCAACCCGCCCGCCCCGCCCAACAAATGCCCAGTCATAGATTTCGTAGAACTAATCGGCACCTTCTTAGCCCGCTCGCCAAACACCCTCTTCAAAGCAGTAGTCTCAATCACGTCGCCAATCGGAGTAGAAGTCCCATGAGCATTAACGTAATCCACCTGCTCGGCAGAAATCTTCGCATCCTTTAAAGTAGCCATCGAAACGCGATAAGCCCCGTCCCCATTCTCCGCCGGCTGCGTAATATGAAAGGCATCGCCCGACATCCCATAACCCACAAGCTCAGCTATAATCCGAGCTCCGCGCCGCTGCGCGAATTCCAAAGATTCCAAAATCAAAACGCCCGATCCCTCGCCCACTACAAATCCATCCCGATCCGCATCAAACGGCCGGCTAGCCCTCTCCGGTTCGTCATTCCGAGTAGAAAGCGCCTTCATCGCCGCAAATCCGCCCACTCCCATAGCCGTAATCGCCGCCTCAGCCCCGCCAGCGATCATTACCTCAGCATCGCAACGCTGAATAATCTTCATCGCATCGCCGATCGCATGCGCCGAAGCCGAACAAGCCGTAGCCGTAGCAGAGTTCGGTCCCTTCGCCCCATACCGAATCGACACAAATCCCGACGCCAAATTCACAATCGAAGCAGGAATAAAAAAGGAGAAATCCGCCCGGGCCCGCCAGCCAAAAATTTTGAGTGCTCCCGCTCAATCACATCAAATCCGCCGATGCCCGAAGAAATAAAAACCCCGGCAGACTCAGCAGTCTCCGGCGTAACCTCCAGCCCAGCCATCCGCACAGCAAAATCCGTAGCGGCCAAGGCCAGCTGAATAAACCGCCCCATCTTCTTTATTTCTTTTTTCTCAATCCAGAGGAGCGGGTCGAAATTTCTTACTTCCCCCGCAATGCGGCAATCAAACTTCGAGGCGTCAAAATGAGTAATAGGTCCAATGCCGCTTTTTCCGGCAAGGAGATTTTTCCAAACTTCGTCGGTACCGATCCCGCATCCGCAGACGAGTCCGACGCCCGTTACCACCACGCGGCGATTCAACGCGACATTTCTCCTGCTTGAGTGGGGTAGCTACTTTTTCGCCGAGGCGTGTTTCTCGATGTACGAAACCGCGTCTTTCACGGTAGTGATTTTTTCGGCGTCCTCATCGGGAATCTCGATGCCGAACGCCTCTTCAAAGGCCATCACCAGCTCCACGGTATCCAGGGAGTCCGCTCCCAAATCGTCCACAAACGATGCCGTAGGCGTAACTTCACCTTCGTCCACGCCGAGCTGCTCCACAATAATCTGTTTCACGCGTTCATCAACGCTAGCCATTCTCTATTCCTCCGCTCTCGGCAACAGCATCCGCCACCACTGAATCCGTCGAAGCCCACCCATTCTAAGCGCCGCAAAGTAAAGGGTCAACCATTCGCGAAACTCTGTTCGCACGCGGCCGTTGTAGGGGAGGGTGCTCTAGCCCTCCCGCTTTTCGGCCCCGACAATGTCGCCTAAGCCGCAGTCAACAATATCGGCGCATCCCGAGTAATCACCAAAGTATGTTCAAAATGCGCCGCAAGCGAACGATCGCGAGTCTTCACAGTCCAACCATCCCGCGCCGTAAATTCCTGACCCGACCCAACAGCAATCAAAGGCTCGATCGTAATCACCAATCCCTCAGTCAACCGCTGATCCATCTCCGCGTCAAAAAAATTAGGCACAGTAGGCGGCTCATGAATCGTCCGCCCAATCCCATGCCCGCAAAGTTCCCGCACCACAGAAAATCCACTCCTCCGTACTTCATCCTCCACAGCCCGCCCAATCTCATTCACCCGCCGCCCAGCCCGCGCCACGCCAATCGCCTTCCGAAAAGCCCGCTCCGCGCAACGCACCAATCGCCGCGCATCATCCGAAACCGGCGGCACACAAACAGTAATCGCCGCGTCAGCCATAAATCCATCTTTCTCGATCGTGAGGTCAAGCTTCACAAGGTCGCCCTCGCGAATCACCCGCGCCCCAGGCACCCCATGCACGATCTCATCATTCAAACTGATACAAATCGCCCCAGGAAATCCATAAACCAGCGCCGGGGCCGACCGCGCCCCCTCACGCAACAAAATCCCAGCAGCGGCGATATCGATCTCGCCAGTAGTAGTGCCCGGACGCACAAGCTTCGCCAATTCCCGCAGCGCCCGCCCAACAATCCGTCCAGCCGCCCGCAACCCGCGCAATTCCTCTTCAGAAGTGATCGACACGATGCACCCCAAGTAGCGCCGGCGTCCCTGCCGGCATCTTACGACCAACACTCGCGCCACATTCCAAAAATCCAGGCCGGACCAAAAATCAAAGTTTCATCGAGCCGTAGCATTTCTCTTTCGTAGCGCTGGCGTCCCGCCGGCTCCGACGACCCAAACTCGCGCCGCATTCCAAAAATCCAGGCCGGCGCGAAATCCAAAAATCATCTCAGTCCAGCACTGCGAGTCCGCCCACCATTACCGCCCTGATCAAATCCGCCGCTCGTCAGATGCCGGCAGAGACGCCGGCGCTACTTACCCCATATACATCCCGCCATTCACATCCAGCACATGCCCAGTAATATACCCAGCCTCATCACTAGCCAAAAAAACAATCGCCGCCGCGCAATCCAAATCCGTCCCCATCCGCCCCAAAGGAACGCGCCCCAACATCCCATCCTTAACATTCTGCGGCAACCCGTCAGTCATCCCGGTAGCAATAAACCCAGGCGCCACAGCATTCACAGTAATCCCCCGCGAAGCGATCTCAATCGCCAGCGCCCGCGTCAACCCAATCAACCCAGCCTTGGCCGCCACGTAATTAGCCTGCCCGGCATTCCCAGTCTCCGCCACCACCGAAGTCACATTAATAATCCGCCCAGCCCTCTGCTTCAGCATCGTCCCCATAGCCTGCTGCGAACAAAGATGCGCCCCAGTCAAATTAGTCCGCAGAACCGCATCCCAATCCTCCATCTTCATCCGCAAAGCCAAGCCATCGCGCGTAATCCCAGCGTTGTTCACCAAAATATCGAGCCGCCCAAATTTCCCGAGCACGGATTGAAATCCAGCCTTCACCGAAGCCGCATCCCCAACATCCATAGTCACAGCCAGCCCCTCGCCGCCCGCACCCGCGATCTCGCCCACAAGCGAAGCGAGCTTCTCCGCATTCCGCGCCGCCACAGCAACTTTCGCCCCAGCAGCAGCAAGCGCCAACGAAGTAGCCCGCCCAATCCCCTGCGACGCACCAGTAACAATCGCGACTTTATCTTTCAAAGAAAACATGTCTCAGGTTTTTCCCCGTAGGGGCGCCGCTTGCTGCGCCCGACGATGTACAATGTGCCGACCTCGTTGCAAACTCCGCACAAATCGCGCCGAACCGTCCCGATCCTCAAGCCTCCGCCGTCTCCGCCCGCGATTGCTGAATCTTATCCAACGCCGCCTGCAAACTAGCCGCATCCTCCACGCCGACCACCCGTACTGCCCGGTCAATCTGCCGCATCAACCCACCCAAAACTTTCCCCGGCCCAACTTCCACAAACATATGCACCCCAGAATCAATCATCTCGTGCACAGAATCCAACCAACGCACCGGCAAACAAACCTGCCGTATCAAAGCCTCCCGAGCCTCATCCCCATCGGTAGTAGCATCCGCATCCACATTCGTATAAAGCGGAAATCGCAGCGCATGAAATTTAGTAGCTCGCAAATCCGCCTCAAGCCGAGCCTGCGCCGGCGCCATCAAAGCACAATGAAACGGCGCCGAAACCGGCAAAATCACCGCCCGCTTAGCCCCCTCCTGCGAAGCAATCTCCACAGCCCGCCGCACCGCCGCCGCCGAACCCGAAATCACCGTCTGCTCCGGCGAATTCATATTCGCCGCAGAAACCACGTCCCCCTGCGCCGCCTTCTTAGTAATCTCAGCCACCTCAAGCGGCGCCATCCCCAAAATCGCAGCCATAGCCCCCTCGCCGGCAGGCACAGCCTCCTGCATATAGCGCCCACGCTTCCGCACCAATTTCACCGCATCAGCAAACTCAATGCCGCCAGCAGCTACCAGCGCCGAATATTCGCCAAGAGAATGCCCAGCCACACAATCCGGCACAACGCCTTTCGATTCCAAAACCCGAAAAGCCGCCACCGACACAGTCAAAATCGCCGGCTGCGTGTTCTCCGTCAATTTCAAATCATCCTCAGACCCGTCAAAGCAAATTTTCGAAATAGAAGTCCCCAGCGCCGCATCCGCCTCCTCAAAAACCGCCCGAGCCTCCGCAAACTTCTCCGCCAAATCGCGTCCCATCCCGCAATACTGCGAAGCCTGCCCAGGAAACAAAAATGCCAAATTAGCCATAAACTATTTTTCCGTTTTAAGTTTGGAATTTACGTGGAGAGCACGCCGGGACGAGCGGCGCCGCCCGTGTCTGTCCTAACCCTTCGCCCCCGCCGCAGCCACCGCCGACAATTCCCGATCAATCGTCTCATTCGCCTTCGAGCGGCAAAGCCCCGCCGCCACCCGAATCGCATTCTTAATCGCATTCCCATTCGAACGCCCGTGCCCAATTACCGCCGTTCCTCTCACTCCAAGCAAGGGTGCCCCGCCATACTCCGCATAATCCGTCTTCTTGCGAAAATCATCGAACGCGCTCTTCGCCAGCACATACCCAAGCTGCGAACTCAATCGGCTCTTAATCGCCTTCTTCAACATCCCCCCGACATGCTCCACCAGGCCTTCACTGATTTTCAAAGCAATATTCCCAATAAACCCATCGCAAACAATCACGTCCACCACGCCAGCATAAACATCCCGCCCCTCAACATTCCCAATAAAATTCAAAGAAGTCTGCTTAATAAGGTTGGAAGCCTCGCGCGTCAATTCGTTGCCCTTCATTTCTTCTTCGCCAATAGAAAGGAGCCCCACGCGCGGCCGCTTCGTCCCAAAAATCGCGCGGTAATAAATCTCCCCCATCACCGCAAACTGCTCAATCTGCTCCGGCTTAGAATCCACATTAGCGCCCACATCGAGAAGCACGACAGGTGTGCCCTTAGCCGTGGGCATAGCCGCAGCGAGCGCCGGACGATCCACCGAAGGCAGCGTCCCCAAAATAAATCGCGCGATGGTCATCACCGCGCCGGTATTCCCGGCACTAACCATCCCGTCCGCCTGCCCGCTACGAACAAGCTTCGCCGCCACATGCACCGAACTATCTTTTTTCCTGCGAAAAGCCTGGGAGGGCGAATCCTTCATGGTCACAACTTCGGTAGCATTCACCACATCAATCGGCAACCCGCGAGCCTTCTGCCGCGCAAGCTCCTGCCGCACCGTCGCTTCAATCCCGACGAGCAACACGCGCACGTCCAGCTCCCGCGCCGCAAGTATCGCACCTTCAACTTCCGCGCGCGGAGCGCTATCTCCCCCCATAGCATCAAGGGCAATGGTGGTCATCTGGGCACCGATTCGGAAGGCGTGGAGAACTTAGGCTGTTTCAGGTGGTCGTGTCAATCACTTCGCGGCCCTTGTAGTAGCCGCACTTCAGGCAAGCCTGATGCGGCAACTTCCGCTCATGGCAATTCGGACATTCCGACAGTGAAGGGGAAACAAGAAAATCATGCGCCCGCCGTTTATTCTTCCGCGCCTTCGAATGGCGACGCTTTGGATTCGGCATTTCAGTACTCCTCTTAAGTTTTGTCTCAGGTGGCAGCCCCCTGCTTCAGCAGGGGGAGGAGCGCTTCAGCGCTCCGAAAAAAACTTTTGATTATCGATGCGCTTTAGCGTTGGACACTGGGCGCGATCGACCTAAATTCCAAACACCCGCGCCCAAACACACGACTACCCTAACAAGACCACTAGTTTAGCTGTCTATTGCTTTTTAGACCAGTCCTGCTTGAGGCGTGCCAAAGGCGCCATCCGCGCATCCGAAGGATGCTTCTCACACCGGCACTCTTCGTTATTGAGGTTCACTCCACAATGAGGACAAAGCCCGCGGCAATCACTCCGGCAAATCACCTTCATAGGCAAAGCCAAATTCACTTGCTCAGCAAGGATGTCGGCAAGAAACATCCCATCGCCTTCAAAGAACCCAATGTCTGTCTCATCCAAATTCAACTGCGCCTCATCCTCTTCCGCAATCGAGGTCATAGAGCGGTAGAAGAGATCAAAATCCTTGCTGATTTCTTCAGTAACGGTATCCAAGCAGCGAGCACAAATCAGCTCCAGCTTGGTATGCAAATTCCCTGTAATGCGAATCTGCCCGTCCAGCAATTCCGCAGTAGCCCGCACCTCAAGCGGCTCGATCTGCCGGAAGTCCGCAGAATGCAGATCGATAGTCCCAGGAGCATACGTTTTCCGTATGCGGGCCTTATGAAGCGCGAGTTCGTGAACGTCAAGAAACATGATTCAATCCGCAAAATGCAGCGCGAAATTCAATTATAAAGCCAGCAACAAACCTGTCAAGAAACGCGCGCCCGACAGCATCGCACGTGACACCAATTAAGTAACGGACAAAATACGTCGAGTCGTTATAGTCCTGGTACTCAACGTCTCAATCGGAGATTAAATCCTTATCCTGCATCATTCACGTAGCCGGTTTCCCCGCACCCTCCGGTCGCAACTGCTCCGCATGCATCCGCAACAAATATTGATCCGTCATCCCAGCAATATAATCGCAAACCACCCGATAAAGCGGCTCAACCTTAGCCTGCTCCCCATAAGATTCCGGCATAGCCTCCGGATGCTCCAAATAAAATTGAAATAATTCGTCCAGCGCCAGAACCGACCGCTCCCGATCCTCATCAATAACCTGCAAAGAATAAAGCCGCGAAAAAAGAAACTTCTTCAATCCAGCATTCTGCTCCGCAGCAACCTTAGAAAATCCAGCCAACCTCATAGGATGCCGTCGCACATCCTCCACCGAATCAGCCCCAGCAGCCGCCACTTTCCGCCGCGTATTCTCAATCAAATCGGTAACAAGATAGTTGAGCACCTGCTTCAGCGTCTCATTGAAAATCAATTTAGGCCGGCCACCGGGATGACCCCGCTCGATCTCCGCATAGCGAGTCCCGACCAAAGGCACCTGCTCCCGCAATTCCGCCACATCCACAAGATGCGCCTCAAATCCATCATCAAGATCCGCCGTGTTGTAAGCAATCTCGTCCACAAAATCGATCAATTGCGCCTCAAGCGTAGGCCGCCGCTCCAACAAATATTCCGAAAGCTCAGGAAACTCCGCCGCCGTATAATCCCGCGAGTGCTTGATAATCCCCTCGCGAACTTCATAAGTTAAATTGAGCCCAGGAAAATCCAAGTAGCGTTGCTCGAATTTCTCCACAATCCGCAAAGCATGCAAATTATGATCGAAGCGTTCCCCATGCACCCGCATCCGCTCATCCAATTTCTTCTCGCCAGCATGACCAAACGGCGGATGCCCAATGTCATGCACCAAAGCCAAAGCCTCAGCCAAATCCTCGTTCAATCCAAGCGCATGCGCCACAGTCCGCGCAATCTGCGCCACTTCCAAGGTGTGAGTCAGACGGTTGCGGAAATGATCAGAAAATCGAGTAGTAAAAACCTGCGTCTTAGCCTCAAGCCGCCGAAAAGCCCGCGAATGCACCACGCGATCCCGGTCCCGCGCGTATTCATTCCGATAAGGATGTGGAGCCTCAGGAAACCGCCGCCCCCGAGTATGCCGCACATCCATGGCATAAGCCGCCGTAACCATGGCGGCATTCTATAGCAAAGTAGCGCCGGCGTCCCTGCCGGCATCTTACGAGCACAACCGTAAACCAAAGCCGAGATCATCGACGGGCCGCGATGAAAAATGCTTCCCCGTAGCGCTGGCGTCCCGCCGGCTCCTACGACCACAAAACCAAACCAAGGCCGCAAAACGACCCCGGCGCGCAAAACTCAAATTCAACTCTCGATTTAAAATTTGTAATCCGCCCGTGAGGATTGCAAGTGGCGAAATTGTGCTCGCAAGATGCCGGCAGAGACGCCGGCGCTACTTAAGACTTCGGCGCAATCAGTTCCAACTGCTGCCCAGCCTGCTGCGCCAAATTACTATCCGGAAATTCCGTCTTAATCTCGGTATAAAGCTTAGCCGCCTCGGTAAAATTCTTCGCCTGCCGGTAATGATCCGCAAAAGCCATCAAAGCCACCGGCTTAGAAACAAACACCGAAGGATGCGCCACTAAATCCTGATAAATTTTCTCCGCATCCGCAGTCTTCCCGCCGCGATCATTCAGCTGCGCCAATTCCAAACGCGCCAATGAAGCAAAATCCGCCTCGCCGCTACCAATCACCTGATCCAGCCACTTCGCAGCCTCCGCATCGCGATTCAAATGCTCCAAACAAAGCGCCGCATAATAAGCCGAAATCTGCCCAGGCCGGGTCCGTGGATAAGTCTTCGCCACCGCCTCAAATTTCTTCTCCGCATCATCATACTTATTCTTGTCTTCCGAATAAGTAATGTCGGTAGGATCCCCAGCAGGCTCGCCCGCAGTCCGAATCCGCGCCTTAAAAATCTTCATCGCATCGTCATAAGCCGCAGCAGCCTTCACCGTCTGCCGCTCGGCATAAAATCGCCACCCAAACACCGCCAGCAAAATCACCGCCACCGCGCCCACCAAGTAGAGCGTCAGCTGCTGATGCGAAAGCACCGCCTCGGCGCCACTCGCCAAAGTGTCGCGAAACTCGTCAGTCTTCAGTTCTTTCCGGGAAATATGCTCAGGCAAATCGCACTCCTAGCAGCGCCAAAGCGCCCAATCCAATTTCTCATCGTATCACAATCAATCCCGCCAATCCCGCCACGTGCACAAAAATGGCTCTGTCCGCCAAAGCAAACAGAGCCATTTCCGAATTCAGGGGACAGGCTAGACCTTACTTACGTTTTCAGCTTGAAAGCCCTTCGGTCCCTGGCGAACCTCGAACTCCACAAGCTGACCTTCATTCAACGCCTTGTATCCATCCATCTGAATCGCCGAAAAGTGTACGAACACATCCTCGCCCGATTGCCTCTGGATGAATCCGAAACCTTTCGACGCATTAAACCACTTCACCACTCCTTGTTCTCGTGCCAATTCTTTGCTCCTCTTCCGGTGATGTCGCCCAATCAGCCTGCCAAGCCAGCCGGCAGCTCTCCTGCCCGCAACCTCAAACGCGGGCTGCCCACCCACAAGCCAACAAGCCGAAAAAGCGGCCAGATTCTTTCACAAACAAGTTTGAGTGTCCAGCATGACCAACTCTGCGGTTTTTCTTGCAGCTGTTCTCGTAGGGGCGGGTCTTGGGGTTAAGCCCCGCCCGCTTTTCGGCCCGCCGTTGCCTTTGCTTTTTTCTTATTCCTACGACATTCCTACGGCTTAAAACTATGTATCGCCGTCCACTCCTCCGTCTGCACGTCAAACACGGTATAAAGCCGCGTAATCTGCAAAAGATCCACGACCCGCTTCGTCAAATTCAAAAGCTTCAATTCCCCGCCACCATTCCGCACCGTAGTAAACGCGGAAACCAACTCCCCAATCCCAGCACTATCGATATAATCCACGTCGCCAAGATTCAGCAGAATCTTCTTCTGCCCGCCGGCAGAAAGCTCTTTGATCATATTCCGCACCATAGCGGAAGCTTCGCCCAAGGTAATCTTCCCGCTAAAATCCACGATCGCCACGCCGCCACTTTCGCGGCAAGTCCCATGTAAAGTCACCGGATTACGACTCCTTATCCCGCCCGCCGCCGCTCAAATTCCCGTTCCCGCCCACCGGCAGCCGCTTAGCCATCACCAATTCCGCCCCACCCGTCGGCGGATTATTCACCACAAACTCATCCATAAACGCCCGCATCAAAAAAATCCCCCGCCCCGAAGTCCGCAGCAAATTCTCCTCAGAAAGCGGGTCAGGCACTTCCTCCACTTCAAATCCCGGCCCCTGGTCCAACACCCGCACAGTCATTTTCTCAGCGTTCAGCTCCACGGTAAAAAGTATTTTCTTAGCCCGGTCCTCGCGGTTACCGTAGTGGTATGCGTTAATCACCGCCTCGCGCACCGACATCCCAATCTTATGCGAGTCCTCCTCCGAAAATCCCGCCGCCTCGCAAATCCGCATAACAATCCCCTCAGCCAAATCCACGCTCTCAATCATGCTCTCGAGCGTAACTTCAATCCGATGGGTAGCAGCCGCCATTCAAGCCCGATTCCATCCTCAAAAAAAGCCGCAGTACAGGTAGCACAGCGCCCAAGTCGAAGTCAATGAAATGCGCCGTTGATGTACCTCTTCCCGTAGGGGAGGGCCGGTTCAGCCCTCCCGCAGCCGCGTTCACGACGCAACGTTCACCTAAACGCGCCCCGTAAAAATCACTCCACCCGAATCGAAGAGATCCGGTCATTCCAACTCTTCCCCGGATTATCCTGCTTCGGAAACCTCTTCAAATTATCCGCACTCCGGTTTAGCGCCAGATTAATCCCGCGAAATCCGTCATCATTGAACACCGTCACCCGCACCCTCCCATAGATCTGTATCGACGATATCCGGTCATTGAATCCCGCCGGCAAAGCGTCATAACTTTCCCCGCGCCTCATGCAAAAATATTCTCCGCCAAAATTAGCGTCGCTATAGAAGCAAGCCCCGGAGCTGAAATCCCGCGGCTTCTGCCCGCCCGAATTCCACCAAACCGGCCCGTGCCCGCTATACGCCGCCAACCGGAATTCTGCCTTGCATCCGTGATCCACCCAAATCCCATGTCCGTCAAATCCCCATGAACGCCCCCGCTCGCAGGCCGCCGGCGAAAGCTGCCGCACCATCTCCACCCCGCCCGGCGCCACCACCGCACAATATTCCCGCCGCCCATGATGCGATTCGCAGTTAATCGTCCCCTGCGCCGCCACCCGCCCCGGCAAAGAAGCCCATATCCCCAGCAAAGCCATAATCCCCAACAATCGATATCGCGAAGTCATCAGTAGTCTCCTCAGGTAGCACAGGCACTCCTGCCCGTGACGCGTTAGCGTTCAAGTGGAAGCAGATATCGGCCAAGCAGGTCGGGCCACCCAGCCATGCCACGCATACTAGCATGAGTAGGGGCGGGCCTTGGGGTTAAGCCCCGCCCGCCTTTCGGCCCCGCGCTGGCATCATTTTCCGATCAGCGTTCTTCAGATCTCGACATCGACTACCATCCGGGTGACGCCTGAAAACGATATCTTGTCGGCCTGAATCATTAGCCCGGAGGTGGCTTTATTTTCCCGATTAGAATTGCGTTCGGGGCTTTGTTTTGTTGGAGTTGGCTGGATTTCTAATCGTATTGGTTCCCGATTAGAATTCGGTCCGCCCCGGGGGCTGACTTTGCGTTGGAATTGGTGCTTTATTTTCGCCTGGCCGGATGCAAAGGCGAATTCAACGACGGGGCCGAAAACCGGGCGGGACTTGAAGGCTAGGCCCGCTCCTAGGAAGTCAACGGCATGCGGCTTCCTAATCCGAGATACAATCCGGCCGTTTCACGAGGGGGCATTATGGAGCGCCGATTTACCTTGCCGTTGATTGCGATTCTGTTGGTTAGTGGGTGCGGGCATCACCATTCACTCAATGGCGATGCGGACGGGTTGTCTGCGGCGCGAGCTGCGGCGGTTACTGCTGATGTGCGTGGGTTCATGTCGACCGTGGCGCAGGACATTACGCGCGATGGGCCTACGGCTTGGCGGCGGGAATTTGCAGATACGCCGGCGTTTTTTATGGCTTCGGAGGGACGCTTGGCGTTTGCGGATAGCGCGGCGGCTACGGCTGGGATTGCGCAGTTGCCGAAGTTCATTGCAAAGCTTGAGTTGCGTTGGGGTGATGATTTGCGCGTGGATCCGCTGACACCGGATTTGGCGGTGGTGGGTAGCAGTTATCACGAGTCGCGCTTTGATCCGGCGGGAAAGCGTACGGAGGAGAACGGTTATTTTACGGGGGTGGCGCAATTTCGGCAGGGACGTTGGGAATTTCGGGATGCGCATTGGTCGGTGGTGCCGGCTGCACCTGCGGCACCGTGAGGGAGAGTATCGGTGCGGCGATGGTCGCGGTTTTTGGGGCGATCGGGGTCGTAATAGCCGGCGGGGACGCCAGCGGTACGAAGGCGGGCGGACGGCCTCGCGGGCTTCTCGCCTTGGGCGTCTTTTTGTTTTTTGGGGCGACGATGGCTTTTTTGGCGGGCTCGTCTTTGCTTTGGCGGGGGACGCCGCTTGACGGCATGTGGCGGTTGAATCCTCGGGCCTTTCGCGAGCTGGCGCCTCACGCGACGCTGGCTGGAACTGGATTCGTGGTGCTTGCTTGTGTGCTTGCGGCGGCGGGTGTCGGTTGGTTGCGGCGGCGGGAGTGGGGTTGGTGGTTGGCGGTCGCGATTATCGGCACGCAGGTAATCGCCAACGCGGTGAATGTTGCGATAGGCCGTATCGCGGAAGGGGCATTCGGATTCGTGATTGCGGGCGCGCTGCTGATTTATCTTCTGCGAATGCCGGTGCGAAGGGAATTTTTACGGAGCGCAAAGTGAGGCGAAGGGGCCGAACGCGACCACCGATCGGGAGGCATCAAAAATGTAGCTTGGGTCTTTAGACCCGAGGCCTTTCGCCGTAAACAAAATCGACAGGCCCAAGGCCAAACCGCCAATGCTAAACGCCTTTTGTGGCCGGATCCCAGATGAACTTGTGAAGCTGCAAGCCCAATCGGACCGCCAGCCCATCGGCAAGAATCCACTCAGCAAGCTGACGCGGATTTAGCCCAGGCCAAGCACCGGCAGGATCGGCGAAGACAGGCGAAAACAGCACATCGCGGACGCGCTCAAGCAGTCGATGCCGCGCAGTAAATTCGCGGGCGAATTCGTAATCGCGCCGCGACGCGATCACGAACTTGATCTCATCGTCAGGCGTAAGCGCCTCGAGATTTTCCGCGCGAAACGTATCAGCCTCGCCGGAATCGGGGCACTTGACGTCGACGATCTTGATCACCTCGCGAGGCAAGCCAGCCAACGACCGCTCGCCGCTGGTCTCGACCATCACGGTGAACCCGAGCTCGAGCAGTTGGCGCATCAGTTCCGGCGCTTCAGGCTGCAGCAACGGCTCGCCGCCGGTGATTTCGACCAGCGAAATTTGGCGAGCAGCGTCGTCGCCGGAATCGCCAGCCGCCCCGGCCAGCCCGCGCACGCGCGAAACAATTTCGGCGAGCTCCATTTTCGCGCCGCCATAGAACGCATAAGCGGTGTCGCACCAGGTGCAACGAAGATTGCAGCCGGTAAGCCGCACAAAAACGCACGGCAAACCGGCGCGCGTCCCTTCGCCCTGAATGGATTTGAAAATTTCGGTGATGACCATGACGAAAAAAATTCGACGGTTATTGCTTCTGCCCGCGCAGCGGCGCGAGCTTCTCGCGCCGGCGCATATAATAAATAACTCCGGCGGCGACCGCGATCATCGCGGCCGTTCCGAAAATCGCAGCACGCAAGCTGTAGCCTTCATACAGCCAGTAAAAACAGGTAGCGAACGCCGGAATCCAAATGACGAGAAAGGCTTTGTTCATGGGCTTTTCGAGCGCCCGTTACGGGCGATAAGTCGCGGAGGTGACGTCCGTTTCCCAGACGGTGACTTGCGAAATCGCCGCGCCGTTTTCGACGGCTTTCATCTGCTTGCTGATTTCCTCGAAAATATGCCGCGCGATATTTTCCGCCGAAGGATTCACGGTGTCGAACGGCGCGAAATCATTCAGGTGCCGGTGATCAAGCGTGCGAATCACACTCTGAATCACCTGCTTCAAATGCACGAAATCGTAAAGCAGGCCAATGGAATCAAGTTTCGGTCCGGCAAGCGTAACGCGCACTTTGTAATTGTGGCCGTGAACGTTTTCGCATTTGCCCTTGTACCCACGCAGCGCGTGCCCAGATGAAAATGTTTCGTCAACGCTGACTTCAAACATGAGCCCTGTCCTCAATTGTGAAAATGCCGATTGCGAGCCGCAGAAATCGCGAAACGACGATTGCGTAGCGGCGCGTCAGGAATTTTGCATGAAGCGCTCAACGTCCGCGAGGTCGCCGGTAGTCGTGTAATCCGGAAGCGACTCAAAGAAAATCCTACCATACCGCGTTCGCCGAATGCGGTTGTCGAGAATCGCGAGCACGCCGCGATCGCTGCGCGAGCGAATCAATCGCCCGAAACCTTGCTTCAACGCGAGCACAGCTTCCGGCACTTGATATTCCGCGAACGCATCGCGTCCATCTTCTTTCAACGCACGCACCCGCGCCGCCACAATCGGATCGCTAGGCACCGCAAACGGCAACCGGTCGATGATGACGCAAGAAAGTTGTGCCCCAGGCACGTCAACACCCTGCCAAAAACTTGCGGTGGCAAAAAGCACCGCATTCGGCGTGGTTTTGAATCGGTCGAGTAATACGGAGCGCGGGGCGGTGCCTTGTAGGAGCAGCGGGAAATCTACTTTTGTCTTTACGCGCTCGAAGGCGTCGCGCATTTGCACGTAGCTGGTGAAGAGGCAGAAGGCACGGCCTTCAGTGATTTCGAGTAGCTCGACGATTTCTTCCGCGGCGCGGGCGGGGAACGACGCGTCGCGCACATCGGGGAGGCGCTCGGGAATATAAAGGATGGCTTGCTCGCGGAAATCGAATTCTTGGGGGAGGACTCGCTCGCGGACCATGTCGAGGCCGAGGCGGTGTTTTAGATAATCGAAATGGCCGGCTACGGCTAGCGTGGCGGAGGTGAGCACTACCGTGTCGAATTGATCGAATAATTTTTCGCGGAGGATGGTGCTGACGTCGATGGGAGTGGCGGCCAGGAAAACGCCCCGGCCGCGGCGCTCGAACCAGTAGACGTAATTCTTTTCGTCGCTTTCGAGGAGGAACGTTAGTTCGCGGCGGGCTTCCATGGTGCGGCGGGCTAGGCCTACGATTTCTTCGGGCTTGGCGGGGAGGGCGGCCATTTCGGCTTCTACGCGTTTTAGGGCGGTGGTGAAATCTTCGTAAGGCTCGCGATGCTGCTCGACGAAGGTGGCGCGCTCGGCTGGCTCGAAGGGGTGGCGGCCTTCGCGGGAGCCGAAAAATTCGAAGAAGCTATGGGCGCGCTCGCGCATGCGGGTGATGGCTTTGCGCAGCGTGGGGGCATCGATGCTTAGCAGCTTTAGAGTTTGTTCGGCGTCGCGGGAGAGCTCGTCGAATTTGTAGCTGGAGACGCCGCGGCCGAAATAATCGCTGGCTACGTCTTCGATTTCGTGGGCTTCGTCGAAAATTACGGCGCTGTATTCGGGCAGGATCGCGCCGAAATCATCCTGGCGGATGGCCAGGTCGGCGAAAAATAGATGATGATTTACGATGATTACGTCGGCGTCCTGGGCGCGCTGGTGCATCGAGGTGATGAAGCAATTTTGGAATTCGTCGCACTTTTGGCCTGTGCAGGTGTCGCTGCGGGCGTCGAGGCGATGCCAGAGATCGGCGTCATCGGGGAGGAAATTCAGCTCGGCGCGATCGCCGGTTTCCGTTAATTTTTCCCAATCGCGAATTTGGGCGAACCAGTCGACTTCATCGATGCCTTTTAGGACTGGTTGCCCGGCCATCAAGTGCACTTTGTGGCGGCAGAGGAAATTATTGCGGCCTTTCATGAGCGCGACTTTTAGGTCGGGGGCGAAATGTTTTTGGAGAAAGGGAATATCTTTGTGATAGAGCTGCTCTTGGAGAGATTTCGTGGCGGTGGAAATTACTACGCGGCGTCCGCTGCGGATTGCCGGCAGAAGATAGGCGAGCGTCTTGCCGGTGCCGGTGCCTGCTTCGATTAATGCGTGTTGATGCTTGGCGAAGGCTTCTTCGACGATTTCCGCCATTTCGAGTTGGCCGCGGCGGAATTCGAAAGTCTGGTGACGCTTCGCCAGCAGGCCGCCATCGCCGAAAATATCGGCCATGGAGATTTCTTTGGCTTCGGAATCTTTCGCGCGCTTGGTCACTGGACTCACGGAATTTTTGGCAGGGAGTCGCCCAAAACTCTACGATAGCACGGAGGCCAAGAAGTAGTAAGCTAGCTCTGCCGATTGAGCAGACTCTGCATTTGGATTCGCATCGCTCGGATCAGCATTCCCGGTCGTTTTCAGACCACCAGACATGATTTGCACGACTTACAGCGTCGCCTGCGACGGCGACACGAAGATTGGTGTTATGGCGCGGCCGAGCGGGGGCGGATTGCTTCGGGCGGATATTTGCTCGCTTCGCGAGCAGGGATTTTCGGTGATGGTCTCGTTGCTTACTGATGCGGAAGAACGCGAGCTGAAATTGGTAGAGGAAGCGCGGATTTGCAATGAGATGGAAATGGTTTTTGAGCGCTTGCCGATTCCGGATTTGCGGGTGCCTGCGCTGGATGATGCGAGTTTTGAATTTCTGGCCAAATTGCGCAAGCTTCATGCCGGCGGAAAGTCGATTGTGGTGCATTGCCGGGCGGGGATTGGGCGTTCGCCTATGATTGCGGCTTGCTTGATGCTTTCGACGAAATGTAACGTTCATTCCGCGTTTCGGCAGCTTTCTTCCGCGCGGGGATTTACTGTTCCGGAGACGCCTGAGCAGCGCGAGTGGGCTGTGGCTTACGAAAAATTATTGTTGGCACCGCAGAAATAATTATGACTGAAAAATTGCCATCGATTGTGATTGTTGGCCGGCCTAATGTCGGCAAATCTACGCTATTTAATCGCTTGACCGGGACGCGGCGATCGATCGTGACGAATGAGCCGGGAATTACGCGCGATCGCATCTATGGGGCGGTTACTTGGGACGGAAAGCCGTTCGAGTTGGTGGATACCGGCGGGATTGTGCCGGATTCGCAAGCGGCGATTCCGCGGGAAATTTTGCGGCAGGCGCGCAAGGCCATCGATGCGGCGACTACCGTCGTGCAGATTGTGGATGCGCGCACTGGGCCTGTGCCGCTTGATTTGGAACTTGCGGAATTGCTGCGTCGCGCTGGCAAGCCGCCGATTATTGCGGCGAATAAAGTGGATACGCCGCAGCAGGCTTATCTTGCCGCGCCGTTTTATGAAATGGGCGATTCCGTCTATCCGATTTCCGCGGAGCATGGTTTCGGTCTGGACGACATGCTCGATGGAATTACCGCTTCGTTTGCGAAAGGCGCCGCGCCTGAGGCCTTGCCGGAAATTAATGTGGCGATCATTGGTCGGCCGAATGTTGGCAAGTCCACTTTGCTGAATCGCTTGGTGGAAAGCGAGCGGGCGATTGTTTCGCCGGAGCCGGGGACTACGCGCGACGCTGTGGATACGGTGACGATTCGGGATGGCGTGGCTTACCGGTTTCTGGATACGGCGGGGATTCGGCGCAAGGGCAAGACTACGCTGGTGGCCGAAAAATTGAGCGTGATTATGGCGCGGCGGCATTTGGAGCGGGCGGATGTGGCGTTGCTTGTCGTGGATGCTTCGCTTGGCGTTACGGCTCATGACGCTACCATAGCCGGTTATGCGGAGGAATCTGGGCGCTCGGTGATCATTGTGATGAATAAGTGGGATTTGGCGTTGGAACTGGCGCGAGAGAAAGCGGGGACGCCGCCGAAGCGCGATCCGAAGTCGTCGCGCGAACGCGTGATTCGGAGCGCGGCGGGGAAAGATCGTTTTCGATCGAAGCGCGAGGCGCCGCGGCCGAAATTGGCTGGCGGGCGGCAGGCGGCGGTGGCGGATAAATTCAATCAGGCCGTGCTTACGGCGGATTCGGGACGGGCGCAGTCGCTGCGGTTGTCGAGCTCTGTGAATCCTGCGAGCCTTGCGAAGGATTACGAGACTATCGTTCGCGCGAAATTGAAATTTCTTTCTTATGCGCCGATTGTGTTTCTTTCGGCGAAAACTGGCGATCGGGCGGAGAAGCTTTTTCCTTTGATTGATAAGGTGGCGGCGGCGCGGCGGCGCCGGATTTCTACCGGGGAATTGAATCGCTGGCTTTCGGAAGTGGATCTGGAGCGGGGGACTTCCCCGGCTAGTCGCAAGATGAAGATTTATTACATTACGCAGGCTTCTTCTTCGCCGCCTACGTTTATTCTTTTTACGAATCAGAATAAGCCGATTCATTTCAGTTTCGAGCGCTTTTTGGAGAATCAATTGCGCGAACGGTTTGAATTTATTGGGGCGCCGATTCGGTTTATCCAACGCTTGCGCAAGGTAGGCAAGCGGCGCACGTTCCGGCCGTAGCGCAGGCTGCCAGCCGGCGTTTCTTGTGAGGCGTGACCTCAGACCTAACGACGTGCATCCCTCCATCTTGGGACGGCCGATTTTCGTCCCTCAACCAATCCCGATTCTCGCGGCGAACGGTGCCCGCATTTGCGTGCCGAGTGACGCCAGACAAAAACGCCGGCTGGCAGCCTGCGCTACGGGAGTGCGGCAGCGTCCGCTTTTCCCACAGCTCGGTTCGATCAGAGTATTGACACTGGCGGGAATGAGCTTACGATACGAATAGACATGGCTGCTGTTGCTCCCATTTTGAATGCTTTGCCGCCGAAGAGTTTGTTCCGCATCGGCGAAGTCAGCCGCATTACTGCGACTAAAGCTTTCGTGTTGCGTTATTGGGAATCGGAATTTCCTACTTTGCAGCCGGTGAAGAGTCCGAGCGGGCATCGCTTGTACCGGCGCGAAGATATTGAAACGGTTTTTGAAATTAAGCGGCTGCTCTACGATGAGGGCTTCACGATTGCCGGCGCGCGCAAGCATCTTGCGGATTTGGCCGCTTCCGGCGGTGGCGCGGCTCTGAGAATGGAATCCTCTGGGACACCATCCGCTCAGGGGCCTGCGCCTGCGCGCGTGGCGCTGAGCGGGCCGCCGCAATCTTCGTCGGCGGCGCGGGCGCATCGCAAAGTGCTGCTCGATCTGCGCGAAGAACTTGGCGCCATCTTGACCCTTCTTAAATCCGAGTGATAACCTGAATTGTGGGCAGTTCCTGTCGGGACGTGGCGCAGCCTGGTAGCGCGCACGCTTGGGGTGCGTGAGGTCGCTGGTTCAAATCCAGTCGTCCCGACCATATTTCTCTCCGTGCTTCCGCGGCGGAATCGGTTTTTGCGCACGCGCCGCCGGGTCGGGCCATTTCAGACTCCATGCCACATATTGTCGTAACTAATGATGATGGGATTTCCGCGCCGGGACTTCGCGCGTTGGCGAAGGAGCTCGAGGCTGTGGGCTCGGTGAGTATTGTGGCGCCGAGTGCTGAGCGCAGCGCGGCAGCGCAATCGCTGACTTTGCGGCAGCCGATCTATTGCGATGAAGTGGCGCCGCGCGAGTGGGCGGTGGAGGGCACGCCGGCTGACGCGGTGATTATCGCGTTGCATACGCTTTTTCCTGAGCCGCCGGATCTCGTGGTATCCGGGATTAATCGCGGCGGGAATTTGGGAGAGAATATTTATTATTCGGGGACCGTGGGCGCGGCGATGGAAGCGTCCATCAATCATATTCCTTCGTTTGCGATTTCGTTGTCATATCGCGATAAGAATAATTTGGATTTCGGGCCTGCTGCCCGCTTCGCCCGCGAACTCGCGCCGCTAATTTTGAAAGAAGGATTGCCGAAAGGCGTTTTGCTGAACGTGAACGTTCCGCAAGTCTGGACCGGCGGCGTTCGGTTCACGCGCCAATCCTCAAAAATTTCGCGCAATTTGCTGCAGCCGGGAACGGATCCGCGCGGCCGCACCTATTTCTGGCTGCACGAGCAGACGATAAAAGAAGGAATCGAGCCGGATACGGATTATGCCGCGATTTTTGCCGGAGCGATTTCGATTACGCCGCTGAAGCTGGATCATACCCACGCGCCGACCTTGAATCATCTTTCGCATTGGGCGGAGATGCTTTCCAAGTAGCGCCGGCGTCTCGCCGGCATCTTACGAGCGCGAATGTTGATTTCGGCGACCGTCGTGCGCGGGCTGAGATTGCTGAAGTGGCGTAATGAATTTAACGGTATGGGCCGTCCGAGATCTTGCCATTAGTTTGCTTTTGGCTTCGTAAGATGCCGGGAGGACGCCAGCGCTACTTAGTCGCCGCCGTCCCGCCAGCTTCTCACGATTACGAGTGAGCCAGGGAGCCAAAACCAGGACGGATCTAACGTAAGACTGATTCCGTCCGGGATTTTGGCTTCGATCTGATGTGTTGCTCGCCGGACGCCGGCGGGGACGCCAGCGCTACTGAATACCGCCGCGCTCGAATTGATAACGGCTTCGTCCGGTGTCGGCCAGCCGATCAATCGCGCGGTTCGTCTCGGCTTCGATCGGGCCAATGGGCTGCCTCAGCCACTGCCATTGGTCCACGTGAGCGCCCGTGAATCGAAAGAGCTTGCGGAGCGTCCAGGGGAGAAACGGCAACGGGCGATAGTCGACAGCGATGACGATATCAGTCTGCTGCGGAGGAGTGGGCGCGTCGAGCACGTTGCAAAGGATGGTCTTGCTTTCGTTGCGCTGCAGCAGGAAATGCTCCCAATCGTGAGAACGCTCCAGGACGCGCTTCATGGTTACGAAGTTCCACTGCGCATCGCCGACATAGCAGTAAACGTGTTCAACCCAAAGTGAAAAGTAACTGGTGTTCTCGATCCGAAATGGCGATGTGAACGGCTGCGATTTTGCGATGGGGTCTTGGGGCGTCGCAGTCATCTGCGGCCAGAATTGGGCCAGGGCGATTGATAACGTTAGCGCCAAACCGAGCAAGGAGAGAGCTAACTTCACGAAGCTGCGAAGCCCTGAACTCCGACTTTTCGATGGCGGGGTCGGCAGGAACGGCAACGGCGTGCCTACGTTTCTTGGAATGTTTTGGTGTGCAATATTCTCCGACATTTTGTCATCCTCCCTGTCCGAACTGAATTCAGACGTTACGGCGACTGCAAACCGCGGGACTCCAAGAGCAGATCGCGTGCCATCTGACTGTTTCGTGAGAACGGAGAATACTTAGGAGTGCGCTTGTCCGTAGATCTACGGGCAGATTTAGTAGTGAGGGGGTCGCAAGTAGCGCCGGCGCCCCGCGGGCATCTTACGAGCGCAATTGTCGATCAGCACCGTGCTCACTGGCGGAGTTGTACTGTAATCTAGTGCAATGAATTTAACGGTGCGCGCCGTCGGAGATCGAGCCCGAGGCGTTCTTTTTCTTCGTAGGATGCCGGCGGGGACGCCGGCGCTACTTGGATCCGCCGGTTATCGGTGGCGGAGGATAGTCCGGTAGCGTGTCTTTCGTGGCGTCGGCGCGCTTTACTTCTAGTTCGTCGAAGAGTAAAGCGGGGGCTATTACTGTTGTGGGGATGTTGCCTTCGCGGTTGCGGACTTGCGGGTTGTCGCCAGTTGCGATTAGGTCGTTGCGTAGTTCGCGGGTGTCTAGTTCGTTGAAGACTGCGCCTCTTACCAATTCTTCCTTGCCGTCTTTTACGGAGACGCGATAGAGCAGGCGCGGACTTAGTTCTTCGCCCAGCGTTTGGACGTAATAGCCGTAGGGTTTTCCTTCATCCTGGCACATGGCGATCAATTTCTTTTTTAGATCTGCGAGCGGCATGGTCTTTGTGGACTTGCAGAAAGAGACTGCCGATATTTGGGGCTGCCGGTCCGCCCGGTGCGGCGCGGCCGTGGCCATTCGAGGTGGGGAAATCGCGGATCGGGGCGCGGCCGATCAGATAATTTGTTAGCGTGCCGTTTGCTACTACCGTTACCGCAGCGGCTTTCACGCCTTCGTCATCGAACGCGTAACTTCCTAGAAGACTGTGGCCTTGAAATGATTTCTGCGTGGGATCGTCGACTACCGTAATGAAATCGGGGAGCACGCGGCTTTTGTAGCTGGAGGCGAAATCGCCGGTGGTGCGGGCGCTGGCGCCGGGTTCGGGCTTCGGGCCGTCGACGTTATTTCCTACCAGATCGGCGAAGACGTCGTCGGCGGCGTCGGAATCGAAGAGCACTGGGCCGCGATATTCTTCGTCCACGATTGGGGCTAGGCGAAGTTGCTTTAGCGATTCGAGCGAGGCCGCGGCATCGGCTACGAATTTTTCGGGCGCGGGCAATTCATTGGCGTCGCTGACCATTACGAAGGGCGAACGGGATAGGCGCATACCGTCTTCGGCTTGCGTGGATGCGAAGGTGGTCAGGAAATATTGCGTCCAGCCGCGGCGCGCGACCGTGCCTTCGGTGTTCACCAGGTAAACATTTTCGGAAGCGAAGCGCATTTGCGACGAGACGGATTGCACGTCGGGAAATTTGACGTAGAGAGCGGAGGCATCGGCGATGGCTTTTTTCCATTTTGCGGTGTCGACGTCGATTTTAGCGGTCGGCTCGATGGAAATCAGCGGAGTGGCAGCTGCGAAATCATTTGTGCTGTGCTCCAGGGTGATTTGTTTCGCGAGCGAAAGTTTTGCGGCGTAGGCTTCGCCGGCGGCTTTGTAGGCCCGGTCGGTGGCGTTCCAGAGTTGCTGGCGCAGGGCGAGAATGTCGTTTTCGTAGGGGGCGAAATCGGCGACGCCTACTCCGTTGCGGAAGTAGCTGTCCTGTTTGTAATCGCCGATGCGGACGGTGACGCGCAAAATTCGGGCGCGCGATTTTTGATCGGATTCCAGCGCGCCAAAAACCGCGTTGGCGGCTTCGCCGCCGATATCGACTACCCGATACTCGATGAAATAGGGGGCTTGCACTCCGTCCATTTTTAAATGCTCTTTGGAGCGCTCGATTTCCGCGAGCATGGCTTGCAGGACGAGATCGGAATCGGCTGCTGCGCGTGCTTCGGGCGAGAAGATTGGCGCGGCGTTCGGCGTAGCTGTCGTTGCGCAGATGCTCGCCGGCCCGGACGTTGCGGCGGCGCTGATGCGGCCGCACCGCCGGACGTGGTTTGGCCGTGAGCATGCGGAGCGAACGACGCGACGCCGAGAAGCGCGATGCCGAGACCGAATTGCATTGCGATGCGCGAATTATTTTTGATCGAGCAGAGCGCGCCGAATGTTTTAATCACGGTTTCACCCCGTTCGCGGGCTCTGGCTTCGCAGGAGCCGTAGCCGTCGATTCAAATCCCGGCGGCGCGAGGATAGGCGGGCGTGTGTGCGACTTTGCACGCTTTTGCACTTCCATTTCGGAGAAGAGCATCGACGGCGCGACAGCGGAAACGGGCACCCATCCGGATTCGGCGCCGCAGACGCCGTTAAATACATCCTGCTTGTCGCCAGTGATTGTGATGTGCGTGAGTGCGGCGAGTGGAGTGCCGACGATGTCGACGCCGCGAACGAGCTCATCGGGGCGGCCGTCGGGATACACGCGATAGACCATCACGGGCAGCACTTGAAATGCTTGTGGCAAATTGCGCATCGTCAAAGTGAAGCCGCCTTCGATGTCTTCGAAATAAAGTCCGTAGGGCTTGCCTTCTTTTTTCACCGCGTCGATCAGCTTTTGGCGCATTTCGGCGTCGGGGACCGTTTTCGTCGAGGTGACGATCAAGTTGCCTTGGCGTCCCGTGGGCATCAGGCCGGGCTGGCCGCGGCCGTGGCCATTCGACTGGCCGAAATCTTTGAATGGGGCGCGAGACATCAGGAAATTTTTCAAGATGCCATTTTGAATTACGTCGGCGCGCTCGGCAGGTTGGCCTTCGTTGTCGTACTGATAGAAGCCGGCGAGCGCGGTCCCGTTTAATTCGCGCTTGGTCGGATCGTCGGAGACGCTCAAAAATTCCGGCAATACGAGCTGATCTACTTTTTTTGTAAAAGTCTGGCCTTCGTTTTCGCCGCGCTGGCGATGGCCTTCGAGCCGATGGCCGAGAACTTCGTGGAAGAAAACCGCGGCGGCGCGGCCAGAGAGCAGTGCGGGACCATCGAAAGGCTCAGCGACCGGCGCTTTGCGCAGCGCGGCTAGATCCTCGGCCATTTTCGGAATGCGCGCGGCAATTTCGGCTTCAGAAGGAAGTTGATCGGGCGCGAGAGCCTGGAAAGTTTCCACCCGCAGCAAATCCATGCCGTCATCCGCGCGCGTTTCCGCTTGAATTACCAGGCGGACTGACGATGCGGGCGTGACCAAGCCGCTGCCTTCGGTGGAAACGTACGTAGCTTCGGATTTCGAGACTGAGAAAACGACCACCGATGAATAAATTTGTGGATATTTGCGGAATTCGGCGGAAAGGCGGCGAACGCGATCGGTCCACGTTTTTTCATTGAGATCAAATTTCGGTACGTTCGTGTCCACGTGATCCTGCGGCTTCTCAGTAGAAAAATCGGGCGATTTATCTTCCTCTTCGGAGCGGACCGCGGTGTTGGTTTTGGTCTTCAGAAATGCGGGCGAAGCTTTTTTGTACTCTCGATCGGTGAGTTCCCACAAGACGCGGGAAATGGCAGCGGAATCATTATCGAGCGGCAACGAACCGGAAGTAATGCCCGAGGCGCGGCCTTCGGTGTGAGTATTGTCAAGCGCGGCGGTGCCGACGTGCATGACCACGTCGGCGGTGCGATGATGCCCGCCGGCCGATGCGATCATCGCGCCATAACTCGCGACAATTTGCACTTCATTCTGATCGTAGGCAGTGTAGCTGATGAAATAAGGAGCCGGATCGCTCTTGGCCAGATCGGCTTTCGCGCGCGCCAATTCTTTTTGCATGGTGGCCAGCAGCGTGTCGGAATTCGAGGCAGCCGGCCCGGCGGCGCTGGCGGCCAGTGCGCAGGTAAGAATGGCAGGAAGAAAAACTCGATGCAGCGAACGATTGCGATTATTCATCAGGATTCCTGGACGTCTGTGGCGTCGAAATTAGCTTAGATGCAAGTATTCGATTATGGGCTATTCGGAGGGGGCGGGCAAATCATAGGTTGCAGAGGTGGTTTCTGAGTAACACAGGCACTCTTGCGTCTGTGGATGTAAACCCGGGAGATCACCTCAAATCCTGTCACTCTATTAGCGGCATCGGATCTTCGAAATGTCAAAAACATGCCGGCGGGACGCTAGCGCTACTTGTGATCGATCGAAAGAAGGATAGAATCGACGCAGACAGTTATGTTAACCATTTTTTCCACGCCTAAGCCTTTTGTTGGCCATATCGACATCATCCAGCGCAATGCCTTGCGGAGTTGGCAACGATTGCATCCTGATATCGAGATAATTCTTGTCGGTGATGATGCGGGGGCGGAGGAAGTCTGCAAGGAATTCGGCATAGGGCATATCAAAGAGGTTGATCGGAATCGATATGGCACAAAATATCTGGCCGGCATCTATGACAAAGTGCAGGAAGTTGCGCGGCACGAGATTCTTTGTCATGCGAATTGCGACATTCTACTGATGTCCGATTTTTTGCGTGCAGCTCGTTCGGTTGTCGCGCGCATGAATCGTTTCTTAATGGCCGGACGCCGCTGGGACGTGGAACAAAAAAGCCCTTTGGATTTTGACGAGCCAGCCTGGGAAGACAAAATCCGCCAGCTAGCGCGGACCACCAATAATCACCGCCCGGCGCAATGGATCGATTATTTCTTATTTCCGAAGGGCGTCTACTATAAAAAAATTCCGCCATTCGTAATTGGCCGGCCCGGTTGGGACAACTGGCTGATCTGGTATCCCCTTTCGATGAATATTCCGGTTGTCGATGCATCGGCTGATGTTTGTGCGGTGCACCAAAACCATGATTATAGCTACCATGCAGATGGTGAAAAGGGAGTGTGGCACGGCGAAGAAGCTCAGGAGAACTACCGGCTGCATGAGGGAAAATTCGGAACTCTTGCAGTCGCCACCTACGTACTGCGCTCCGGTCGATTGAAGCGAAATTACACGGCGCCATTTGTCCGAATGAGGCGATCCGCTGTAGCCGGTGTGTATCGAATTTGGTTTGGCTTCCTCAATGCGACACGTTCTGTGCGGCATCGACTCGGACTGCGAAGCCGCGATGCCGAACGGTAAGTTGATCCGAAACGTTGGTCGTCGCGCAATTTTGAATTGCGGCCCGGCATAAAGCGCGGGCCCTGCGAGAGGCAAAAGAAACTTGACGAACGATCGGGCCCATTCGCCTGCGGAGCTTCAGGAACTGTATCGCACTCGTTTCGCCGAGCGGTCGGAATACCGGCAACGCGTTTGGGCCGTGCTGATTTCATTTTTTTCGCGTTGGATTCCGGCGCGGTCGGCGGTGCTCGATTTGGGCTGTGGCTGGTGCGAATTCATCAATGCGGCGCGTTGCGGGCGCAAATTTGCGATGGATATGAATCCGGATGCGCGGCAGCATGCCGGCGCGGATGTGACGGTGCTGGAGCAGGATTGCTCGGAACCGTGGAATTTGGCGGAAGGCAGCTTGGACGTGGTGTTCACCAGCAATTTCTTCGAGCATCTGCCTTCGAAGGCCTTGCTGCAGAAAACACTTTTGGAGGCGCATCGGGCGCTGCGGCCCGGCGGGCGTTTGATTGCTCTGGGACCGAATATTAAATACTTGTCCGGGGCCTATTGGGATTTTTTCGATCATTATTTGGCGCTGACGGAGAAATCGCTGTGCGAGGTTCTGAGGAATAGCGGATTTCAAATTCACGTTTGCTATCCGCGATTTTTGCCTTATACGATGTCGAATGGGGGCGAGTATCCGATTTGGATTTTGCGGACGTATCTGGCGCTGCCATTCGCGTGGCGATTTTTTGGGAAGCAGTTTTTGATTGTTGCGGAGAGGACGGCGGATTGAATTGGAGTTTCGTAGGCCGTCGGTGATTAGGAATCTAGCTGGGAGTTGCGCTCGTAAGATGCCGGCAGGGACGCCGGCTCTACTTTTTGCGGTAATCGCCGCGGCTGAAGAATTTCTCCAGCCAGACATACAGGCAGATAAACAGGTAGCGGCTGCCCATTTCGCGCAGTGCTAGCTTGGCTTTGCCGGTGCGGCGATTTCTCCAGGTGATGGGAATTACCGTCCAGGAATAGCCGCGCACGATCGTTTTCAGCGGCAACTCCACCGTCAAATTAAAGTGCGGCGAAAGAATCGGCCGGCATCCTTCGATCACCGTCGCGCGGTAGGCCTTGAACGCGTTCGTCGTATCATTCAGCCGCGTGCCAAACATCATGCGGATAAATAAATTCGCGAGGCGGTTCATGCGCAGCTTGATCCACGGATAGTCGATCACCCCGCCGCCCTTCATGAAGCGCGAGCCGAAAACGGCGTCCCATCCCTGATTTAGCAACTCCCAATAGCGGACGACATCGCGGCAATCATCCGATTCATCGGCCATCATGATGACTGCGGCATCGCCGGTCATGCGATCCAGACCAAAAACAATTGCGCGGCCAAATCCATTTTGCCCGGTATTTTGCAACGGCTTGAGGGTGGGTACGCGCTCGCGCGATTCCAGCAATTTTTCCCAAGTGGCATCGCTGCTGCCGTCGTCAACGACGATGATTTCATGCGGGACGCCGCGGAGGCGAAGCTCGACGTGCAAGTGTTCGACAGTGGAAGAGATGCAGCCGGCTTCATCGCGCGCCGGAATGATCACGCTCAGAAGCCGGAGCGGTTCGGCGGTGAGATTGGGCACGTTGTTAAGAGGTGCGCTCAAGGCTGATTAGCGCCGCAAAAAACAGCGCGAGAGCAGGAAGATTATCATACGAGGTAGAAGTCTCGCGCGGCGTCCGTAACGGTGACCCCGCGTTGCGGGCCCGGCATTTTCTTCCGCGCCGGAAGGCTCCGAAGTCACTCGCGCCGGCGCGATAGTCGAAGTCCAGCAAAACTACGTACGCGATAGTACCGGCAATCTCTCCGTAAAAGCGCACTCCGCGTGGTTCTACTATCCGCACTACCCGTTGTAGCGCTCGCCGATCCTCCATGTTCCAATGCGCATCCCCTCTGCGATTCGCACCGGTATCGCCGCTCGCGAGGGGCAAACACTTGAGGTTGCATTCATCGAGCGTGATTCCGGATGGAGGCTCATCCCGATCAGACCGCATCGGCCAATTGAAAAGCCGCCTTCGTGAATTTTGGAGCAATTGTGACGGCTACCTCGAGAACCCAACACAGGAAGCCTGCGTCGAGAGATCGCTGCGTTTGCAAGCGGCCTCCTTCGTGCCCGCGGGAAGCCGCATCTTAGACGTGGCTTGTGGATTGAGCACGAATGCGGCGTGCCTGGAATCGCGCGGGAAATACTTCGGGACGGACGTCTCGTTGAAATTCCTGCGGCATCCGGCAGGCAAGGATTTGCGACTGGCTTGCTCGGACGGTGAAGCGCTGCCGTTCGCCGCGGAAACATTCGACGCGGTGATTTCGACTTATGCGCTGGAGCATTGTGTGGAACCGGTGCGAATATTGCACGAGATGTGGCGAGTGGCGCGGCGCGGCGGGCGAATTATTTTGTTGGGTCCAGCCTGGGACTTTCCTTTTTGGTATCCAAACGCGCTGCGCTCGAAATCGAAGAGCCTTCCCTGGCTCCTGGGCTATACCGCGCGTCGCGCCGGCGGACAGATTCGTGCCATGCTGGGCGGTGCGTCGCCATTCGCGATCATCGATGAGCCCGATGCATTGACGCATCCTTACATCTACGATTCAGACGCAGTTTACGTGGTTTGGAGCTACGAAGTGATCCGGCAGATGAAAGAATGGGGCTGCCGGTTGATTTGCGGAGAGGCAGACACGCCGTTACTGGGAGAGAATCCGCTAGTGCGACTCGGGAAGTTGTCGCTCATGAAGATGCCTGCGTACCGTCACGCGGGCAGCACGATTCTGCTGGTCTTCGAGAAGGAGCGAGCCTCGCAGCGCGTGTACGGCGCAGAAGGAAGAGCAAGAATCAGCCTCGGCCCGGAAACTTCGTAAGCGCGCGTCAGCACGAATGGCGCGCTCGTGGTTTTGTCGGCGAGAGCTATTCTTCCTCGGAAGTATCCACGCGGCCTCTGCCTCCGCCGCGATCGAAAAAGCGGTTTCCGCAGGCACGACAGCGATACGGGCGCAACGCAACGATCCGGTAGAAGAAGTTCTCGACGATGCCGATGCGCGCGGATCGCCGGACCAATGGGCTGCCGCAGTTTGGACAGAGATGTCTTCGGTCGTCCGATTCTTCCCGCATCATCTGGCAGTCTAGCATGACGCGCCGCCCGGACTCCGCACAGCAAATTGGCGAGATATTGAGCGCGAAATTTAAGAGCGTGGCCGGCGGCGTACGTCCGAAAGCGTCTAAATTGAGAAAGCTCAAAACGTCACGAGCGAGGACGAGAGGAACGGAAGTAAGTCACGTTCGTCTCGAGAATTTGCCGCGCGTAGGCTATGTCTTGATTGCGCACCGCGCCGAGTAGCCACGCACCCGCGACATAGGCAATCGACGCAGCCAGCAGCTTCCACCAGAAGGCCCACGGTAACGCGCCCAGCGCAAAGGTGATTCCCAGGGCCAGCAGAAACGGAACGATGGAAATCCGCAGACCCATGAGGACGAGAGGCCGCACCTCCGAAAACACCAACAAGAAGAAAACGCTGGCAAGGCAATAGCTGAACACCGTCGCCCAAGATGCCCCGAGCGCGCCGTAGCGAGGGATCACGGCGAGATTGATGGCTACGTTGGAGATGGCGCCGACTGCGGCGGAGGCCGGCAGATATTTCTGCAGGCCTTTCGAGACGAGAGCATTTCCCAGCGCGACTCCGAAAAAGATCGGCACTTCGGACCAGATCAGGACGATCAGTAGATCAGCCGTGGCGCTGTATTGCTTGCCATAAACCAGTTCGATAAAAGGATGCGCCACTGGCGTGACCAGCGCGCACGCGGCGAACGCCACGACCAGCAGAAACCGATAGCTTTCCGACAGATAACGCCGAAATCTCACGTCGTCGTGCGCCGATACCGCCAGCACCGGAAAGAGAGACGACATCAGCGCAACCGGCAAGGCGCTGAATAATTCGGTAAGTTGCACCGCGATCACGTAGGGGCCCAGCACTTTGTCGCCCGACATTTTATGCAGCATGACCTGATCGATGCGGTGATAGATGTTGACGGCGAGATTGACGAGGACCAGCGGAAAAGCGTCACGCATCATGCGGACGGCGTCGTTCTTGAGGAAAGTGCGCGGGCCGTCGAGAAGACCGGGGCGGTAGATGAAATATAGGGTGATCGCAGTTTCGATCAAGCCGCACAACGTGCGCGCTATGATTACTTTGTAGAATGCGGCGTTGCTGAAGGCCAGCAGCGCCACCGCAATCAGCCACAGGATTTGCCGGAAGACGCCGATGCCCACGGCGTACCACTGCCGCATGTCCACTTGAAAAATGATGCCGGGCATTTTGAAGGGCGGCGTGATCAGCAAATCGACGGCGGCGATAGCGATCAGCCAACGCAGCGGCCCGCTATACCCGAAGAGTGGCGCGGCCAGTGGCGCGATAATTCCCGCGGCAAAGGCGAAGCCGCACGCTACCACGCTGCCGGTATGCAGCAGCGCGGAAGCTTCGCCGCGGCGCTGCGAGACGTCGCGCGCCAGGATTTGATCGAGCGAGAAGGTGACCAGCCAGGAATAAATCGAGAGATAGGCGAAAATCGCGCCGTATTCGCCGAGCCGCTCGCGGCCGAGATAACGCGCCAGGAGCACGCTCGTGGCTGCTGACAGCAAAATGCTCCCACCCTTGCCGCCGAGTTGCGCGAGAGTGTTTTGGAATACTTTGAAGCCCACGTTCGGGCCCGAAGCGACGGAAAGAACTTCGGGCGGAGTGGTCGGCGCGTTGGCGGGAAGTTCGGGGGCGTTCAAAGCCGGATCGAGAGGGAGGCCGGAAAATTTCTCGTCTTTTTCCACGTGGTGGTAGAGATTAGCAAAGTCGTTGCGAGGCCGCACCTCGTATAAGTGCGGAGCGGCGGGCCGTTGTGATTTCTAGATTTCCATGCCCCGGGGGTTTTAAGGAAGGATGGCGCTTGGAAATTGGCACGATGATCCGGTCGAAGATTTCAGAAAGTAAGTGGCCAACCGCGTTTTTGAATTCTTTGGACTCCTGCGGCGAACAGTTGTTCGAGATGGTGTAGGCCGATTCCTCCATTTGATCGTTAGTGCTGAGGAACACCTTAAGCACGTACTTTGCCGTCTCAGGATTTTCAAACACGACATTCTCCTCGATCGAGTGCCAGTGCGTCGTTCACGGCGCGAGTGGCTTTTGTAGCACGGCCATACCTGGCTGTTTAGGCTTTCGACGTCGAGTCATAATTCCCCGTATCTCGAGATGCCGACACAGCCAGGAGTGGCTGTGCTACCAGAGCACATCGCGGCTCGCCGGGTCTCAATCCCGTAAGTATTTACGATGGGTTAGGGCGATAAATCCAAACTGGGGTAACTAGAATGGATGCCGGGTTGGCGCGATCTACTATTGTCGTGATTAGCTCGTGCTTGGGAGATAGCGAGCAGACTGGATCGGTGGCGGCGGCGTCGCCGGCTAGCATTAGTGCTTGGCAGCGGCAGCCGCCGAAGTCGATTGCGCGGCGGTCGCAGGAGCGGCAGGGTTCTTCCATCCAGCCTTCGCCGCGGAATTTTTGAAAGCTGGGCGATTCGCGCCAGATCCATTCGAGTGGCTGCGTTTTTACATTTTCGAAATGCAGATTCGGAATCGTGCGGGCGGCGTGACAGGGAAGTGCTTCGCCGGATGGATCGATGAGCATTAGCTTGCGGCCCCAGCCGCCCATACAGGCCTTGGGATAACGCGCGTAGTAATCCGGGACGACATATTCCACGCGCAGGCGGCCGCGCAGGCGAGCTTCGGCGGCTTGGATGATTTCGAGCGAGCGATCGAGTTGCGCGCGGGTAGGCAGAAGTGCGGCGCGATTTTCTGCGGCCCATCCATAGTATTGGACATGCGCGATTTCCACGCGTTGCGCGCCCAGCTTTTCGGCTAGCGCGATCATTTCTTCCAGGCGCGCGAGATTGCCGCGATGGACTACGAAATTCAGCGTGAATCCGATGTGATGTTTGGCGATGGTTGCCGCCAGCGCCAGCTTTTTCTCGTGAGCGTTAGTGCCCGCGAATTCATCGGCTGGCGCGGCTTGCGAATCTTGGAAACTTAATTGGATGTGATCGAGTCCCGAGTGAGCTAGTGCGTTCAGGCGATCTTGCGTCAGGCCGATGCCCGACGTAATTAAATTTGTATAGAGCTTGGCGGTGCGGGCTGCGGCAATCAGTTCGGTTAAATCTACTCGAGCCAACGGTTCGCCGCCGGTTAGATCGACCTGCATCGTGCCTAGCTTGGCGGCTTGCTCGAATACGTTGATCCATTGCGCGGTGGGAAGTTCCGCGGCGCGCGATTTCATTTCTAGAGGATTGGAGCAATAGACGCAGTGTAGCGGGCAGCGGTAGGTGATTTCGGCGATTAGGGCTAGCGGGCCGATTATGCATGCAGAGTTTTGTGCCCCGGGGTCGGGTTCTGGCTCTGGGTTTCTCGGTTGCTCGAAGGGCGCCGACACGGACGCCCTTCGCGGCGTCTCAGGATAAACCGGCCGTACTTTGCTGCTCATTCGAAATCTACCGCGCGGCGGTTTTTTAATTGTTCGAGGAATTCGGCGGTGTCGCTTTCTACTTTTTTTGGGTCGGCCTTGCGAAATTCCTTTTGCAGCGCGGCCACGATTTCGGCGAGCGTGTGTTGGCCATCGCAACTACGGATGATTTGCAGTCCTGGCCCGCGAAGTTTCAGCGCGCCTTCGGGCATCAGCAAAGTGGCTTCCTGCCCGGCGGCATCGCTCAAGCGGCAACCGGGGGCCAAACGCGGTTTCGACTCGAGCGAAGGGCGCGGCATAGCTAGCTTTTCCCGTGATCGGTGGGGCGAAACGCGCCGGGAGGCGGCCAGCCCGGCTCGACGTACGCAAAATAAAGCGCGTCGAGCTGCGCCCACAAAATGTCGCACTTCGCTCGCAGCGCATTGCAGGCTAGATCTTGCTCGGCGGGCGTGTGCGCGTGTTGCGTCACCCAATCGAGAGCGAAATTTGCGTCTTCAGGAGCTTGCGTGAGCCGTCCTTCGAAATAGACCAGCCCGCCGCTGAGCCAGGGATAATGTTGCCGCAGACGATCCATGCGCAGAGTGATCAGTGAGCCGGAAAACATTTCGGTGAGCGAGGAGGCAATGGCTTCGAGCAACGATTTTTCTCTGACTAGGTGCACATAAGCATCGACGGCATAACGTGTGGCCGGCAGAACGCCTTCGCCACTCAGCGCTTGCTCGCGCTTCACCCCCGTAGCTTCCACCAGGCGCAGCCATTTTTCGATGCCGCCGGGTTTTGCGGCGTCGCCATCGCCATCGTGATCGATAATTCTCTTGCGCCAGGCGCGACGCAGGTCAGCATCTTCGCAGCGCGCGAGGATGGCAGCATCTTTAATCGGGATGCGGCTTTGATAGTAGTGGCGATTGAGCGCCCAGGCCTGCAGTTGCCCGCGCGTGAGCTGGCCTTCGTGCATGCGCAGGTGAAATGGATGCCTATGGTGATAGCGTTCTTCGCCGATTTGGCGGAGGCGCGCGGCGAGATCGATTTTACCGGCAGAGGATGATGAAGGCGCGTTCATTGGTTCGTGTGCGATTCCATTTACAGATCGATAGCCATTCCATCGTACGCGATTTCCCACCCCGCTTCACGCACGGCGCGGTGTTCGGCGCTCTCTTCATCAAGGATGGGATTGGTATTGTTGATGTGATAGTAGATTTTCCGCGGGTGCGTGATTTTTGCCAGGCGCTCGAGCGTCCCGCCGGGTCCGGAAATCGGAATATGTCCCATGCCGCGCGCAAATTTTCCACCGCCGCGCGTGCGCACCAGTTCGTCGTCGGACCAGAATGTGCCGTCGATGAGGATCGCGTCGCATTGATTCCAATCGGCGATCCAAGATTCGTCGAGGTGCGGGAGCGCAGGCGCGCAGAATAATTTCGCGCCACTGCTGGATTCGATTTGGAGAGCGATGACGGTGTCGGTCGACGAAGTGTCGGCAGTCGATCGGCGCTCGGAATAGCCAGGCAATTTTGTAGCAATCGTCGAAGCGTTGACAGTGAGGCCCAGCTCCGCTCCCTCCGATGATTTGATACTCGCCGCTTTTCCGGGCGCAATCGATTTCCAATCCACTTGCGGCTGCGTTTGCTGCAGCGCATTGAAAAGCGAATTCTCGCCGCGCAGCAAAGTTTCAACCGCAGGCGTCGAGTAAATTTGAAAAGGCTGAAATTCGCGGAGATGAAGGAGACCGATCACCTGATCCACATCGGCGCCAGTGAGAATTACCGCGGCGATGGGAGAATGTCGGGGAGCGGATTGCGGCGCAAGATCAGGATCAGCGAGAACCTGAGAGCGAAGGTCCGGCGAGGCGTTGATCAAGCTCCAGGGCTTGCCAGTTTCACGAATCGCAAGCTGGCCCTGCGTGCGCGCGCTGCCGCGAAAAGTGCCGGCGCGCAAACGCGCACAATTCGAGCAAGCACAATTCCACTGTGGGAAGCCTCCCCCGGCGGCCGAGCCGAGGATTTTTACCTGCATCGGGTGAGACTAGAGTTCCGCGTTGGCGTAGGAGCTAATTTCGCAGTTGAGGTTGATTTCTTCGAAGCTCGGTGTCGTCC
Source organism: uncultured Acidobacteriota bacterium (assembly GCA_963792515.1). Classification (GTDB taxonomy): domain Bacteria; phylum Acidobacteriota; class Terriglobia; order Acidiferrales; family UBA7541; genus Palsa-147. The sequence goes on from CAWBWG010000016.1 coordinate 147,551, forward strand.
AGTCCATGGATGGATCCTCCAAAAGCTAGCTCAACATAATGATACCGTTGGGCGTCCCGAGGTTGCAATGGAACTTTGGTACAGGGACGCCCAATGTGAACGGCGAGGTAAGCCGCGCATTATGATAGGCTGCCATTCGCGCGCTTTCGTAGCGGTGGGCTTCAGCCCAGCATCCGATCCAATGCCGGCTATTTGAACATTCGTTAAAGCACAGGCACCTAGCATCCGGCGCCGCGAATCACGCGCACCAGCCAAATCCAGGCAGAGGATTTCATGAAGAGTTTTTTGAGCAGCCGAGTACTTCGCGTCGCGAGCGCAACATCGTTCTCGATCGCATTAGCAGCAATGATCGCTCTCGGCGGCCCACGCAGCCCCAAGAGTGCAGAAACGCAGACCCAAGAGCAACACCCTGCACAAACTTCGCCGCAAACTCCTCCCACCGAACAGGACGCAAAACCGTCGCAAGCCGCGTCCGCCGCCCCAACGCAAAATGCCAAACCGCCGGCTCCGCCCGCGCTCGCTCCAATCGAAATCAATCCCAAACCCTACGTCACCAAAGACGGCATCCGCATCGAAAAAACCTGGATCCCGATGACGGACGGCGTGAAGTTGGCGGTCACTCTCTATTCGCCGGGCGATGCTAAGCCCACCGATAAATTCCCCGCCATCCTCGAATACATCCCCTACCGCAAAGACGATTGGCAAGAGCAATGGGATTATGAGCTGCATTCCTATTTTGTTCTGCACAGCTACGTAAGCGCGCGCGTAGATATCCGCGGCACCGGCACCAGCGAAGGCGCTCCACCCGATCGCGAATATTCCGAGCAGGAACAAAAAGATGGCATGGAAGTGATCGCCTGGCTCGCCGCGCAACCATGGTCGAGCGGCAGCGTGGGCATGATGGGAATTTCCTGGGGCGGATTCAATGCGCTGCAACTCGCCTCGCGCCGTCCGCCCGCTCTCAAGACCATCATCGCCGCACACGCCACCGAGCAACTCTTCCACGATGACATTCATTACATCGATGGAATTTTGCACGCCGATGAATACGAATTGGGCATGGACCAGGAATTAATGATGTCGGCGACGCCCGATTTCCCGATGGACGAAGCGCATCTCGTCCCGCGCTTCGATTCCACGCCCTGGTTCCTAACCTATCTTAAGCATCAGCGCGATGGAGATTTCTGGCGCCAGCCTCTCAAGCAGCCGGTCTATGAGTCGATCCAAATTCCAGTATTTTTGATCGGCGGCTACTACGACGGCTATCGCGACACGATTCCGCGCATGCTCGAAAAAATGAAAACGCCAGTAAAGGCGTTACTCGGCCCGTGGAATCACACATATCCAAACGGCGCCGACCCAGGCCCCGAATTCGAATGGCGCGAAATGGCGGTACGTTGGTGGGATCGCTGGTTGAAAGACAAGCAAAACGGAATCGAGAATGAGCCCAAGCTAGCCGTCTATCAACGCCACTGGTATCCGCCCGGCCTAGAGCTGAACGAAATTCCCGGCGAATGGCGCAATGAAAACGGCTGGCCCCCCGCCGGAATGAAAGAGCAGACTTTTTATCTCGGCACGAATCATCAATTGGCAGACGCCGCACCGAAAAGTAGCGCCGACAAGCTCCGCTACATTCCCTCAGCCGGCGCAGAAGCCGGATTCTGGTGGGGCGAGCTAACCAACGACCAGCGCCCAGCCGACGCGTTCAGCCTGGTCTACGATTCGCCCCCGCTCGAAAACCAAACCGCCATTCTCGGTTTTCCGCACGTGGAGCTAAACGCACTGGCCGGTGCGCCCCTAGCCGATTGGGTCGCGCGCCTTTCAGATGTTGCGCCCGACGGAACGACGACGCTGATCACCGGCGCAGCAATGAACGGCGCGCAGCGTCGTTCGGCGGACGAGCCGCAATCTCTCGATCCAAAAAACCCGTACCGCATCGCCTTCGATCTGCACGTCACCTCGTGGGTATTTCCAGCCGGCCATCGAATTCGTCTGGCAATTTCAAACGGCGCCTGGCCCATGCTCTGGCCCACGCCGTATCCGTTGACTTCGATGCTCAACTTGGGCGGCGAGGACGCTTCGCGTCTAGTGCTGCCGATCGTTCCGGTCTCGGCCGCCTCGATCCCACATTTTCCATCTTCGGTTCCAGATCCCACATTGCCGGGATTCAAGCACAGCGGCAGCGCCTGGCCCGGAACTTTCGAAGTCACGCGCGACGAAGTCCATCGCAACGAGCGCATCCACTGGCACGGCACCGCCAGCGCAAAATTCCCGTGGGGCACCGAGGAATTCAGCGAAGAGATCTACTACAACGCCTCCGACGATCATCCGGAGCTAAGCTCGGTGCACGGCGTAGCCTATACAAGAATTTCGCTGCAAAATCGCACCATTCTCTTTCAATCGGTGCTCGATCTTTCGAGCGACGCAAAGACGTTCAAATATCAATATCAACGCGTAGCTCGCGATAACGGAAAAGTAGTCCGCCAAAAAGTCTGGCGCGAGCAAATCCCGCGCGACTTCCAATGATGAATCCTCCGGAAGCATTCTCAGGACGTGACTGCACTCATACCGCAAGCCGGAAGCTTTGTCAGGGCACGACTTCAGTCGTGCCGAAAATGCTCAAAATAAATACGGCTTTAGCCGCTGACGGCCTGTTTCCGGGGCAAATCGCCTGAGAGAAAAAGGAACAAATATTGTCGCGAAATAAAAACAGCGCCATCCTGCTAATCAGCTGCCCCGATCAAAAAGGCCTAAACGCCGCCATCGCCGATTTCATCTTCCGCAACAACGGCAACATCCTCCACGCCGACGAGCATCAAGACGAAGACCTCGGCCTATTCCTAATGCGAGTCGAATGGGACCTAACCGATTTCGCCATCCCCATGAGCGATTTCGCGCAACATTTTGCACCGATCGCGAAAAAATTCGGCATGGAGTGGAGTCTCTCCGATTCCGCCCGACGCCCCAACGTAGCCCTCTTCGTCTCCAAATACGATCACTGCCTGGCCGACCTGCTCTACCGCCACCGCAGCGGCGAACTAGCCTGCGAAATTCCGCTAATCATCAGCAATCACCCAGACGTGCAATCCCTGGTGGATTTTTATCGCATCCCGCTAGAAGTAGTGCCGGTAACCAAGGAAAATAAATCCGCAGCAGAAAAACGCCAACTCGAATTGCTAGCCCCGCTGAAAATCGATCTAATCGTCCTAGCGCGTTACATGCAGGTGCTCTCCCCCGATTTCATCCGCCAATACCCCCATCGCATAATCAATATCCATCATTCTTTCCTACCCGCCTTCGTAGGAGGCAAGCCGCATCATCAAGCCTATCAACGCGGAGTAAAACTGGTAGGAGCCACAAGCCACTACGTAACAGAAGTCTTAGACGATGGCCCGATCATAGAGCAGGATGTAGTGAGAATCTCGCATCGCGACACGCGAGAAGACCTAATCCAAAAAGGCCGCGACTTAGAAAAGATAGTCCTCTCCAGAGCAGTACGCTGGCATATCGAGAGTCGAATCCTGCTGTATGGAAATAAGACTGTAATTTTCGATTAGGACGCTCCAAGTAGCGCCGGCGTCCCTGCCGGCATCTTACGAGCAAATCTGCAAGCTAGATCCGCGATTCAGGGCGGACTCCAACCTCAGCAACATCCACTAATTTGGTTTTGTAGTCCGCCAGTGAAGGTTGCCAATAACAAAATTTGGGTTCGTCAGATGACGGCAGGGACGCCGGCACTACTTAATCAAACAAATCCGGCTGCAACTTTGTAATCATCTGCCACAAAGGCTGAAACTGGAACCAACCGGCCATGGGGCTCCCGACTTGCGCGCGCGTAAGTAACGCATTCTCGCGATCAATCGAAATCGGTTTCCCCGCAGCCTCAGCGAGCAATTGCGCCTGGCAAGTGCGTTCCATGGTAATGAACCACCACACAGCTTCATCGACGCTACGCCCCACAGTCAAATTCCCATGATTCTGCAAAATCGCCGCTTTCTTATCGCCCAAAGTCTTCGCGATCCGCTCGCCCTCAGAAGCCTCGTAAACCACGCCCTTAAAATCCGCAAACACAACATGATCCTCAAAAAAAGCACAGGAATCCTGCGTAATCGGATCCAGCGGCCGCCCCAACGAAGCCCAAGTCTTGCCATAAAGCGAGTGCGCATGAGCCGCAGCAATCACGTCGGGCCGCGCCTTATGAATCTGCGAATGAATCGCAAACGCCGCCCCATTCAAAGGATGTTTCCCCTCAACAATTTCACCCTTGTCATTCACCAACATCAAATTCGAAACACGAATCTCGCTATAGTGCACCCCAAACGGATTCACCCAAAAATGATCGGCATGTTCCGGATCCCGCGCGGTAATGTGCCCAGTAACGCCCTCATCGAATCCAAATTTAGAAAAGAGCCGGAACGCAGCAGTCAATCGTTCTTTGCGATGCCGGCGTTCATCGGCGACGTTTGCAAACTGCGGCGGCCCTGGAAGATTTCCGCCACGAACAGCAGAAGTAGCCACGAAACACCTCCAAATTACAATACAGCCAAGCCGTCGTAGCGGTGCCCTTCAGGGCAGCATCTTACGACGACGCAGTAACTTCAAATCCCAAATCAACGCCGGCAGAAAATGCAAATTTCTACGGTGCCGCGACGGCCCGAGTCCCCTTCAAATCCGCCGCCAACAACCGATGAAAAAGATGCTCTCCAGCCTCCCGCCGCACACTCAACCGCCCAGCCAAATAAGCCTGCGAATTCAATCCGCGCTGCACCGCTTCGCAAATATCCACATCCTCTTCCTGCACGCGATGACTGACGGCAATACTCTGCCGGTTGTAATCCGCAGCCTCATCGTCCGTCCCCGCAAAATAAAAATCAAAAATCACCAGACAGCGATCCTGCGCCAAAGGCAAAACCAAATTCGTATCCAAATAACCTTCATACCAATTCACCATGAAATTCGGATACTGCCAAAAATAGTAAGCCATAGTCCCCTTGCGGGTAGCCGAAGCGTCAGCATCCTGCTGCGAATCCTTCAAAGGGCTAGCCTGCACGCAAAAGCGATCCTCATTCTCGATGGTGTAATTCACATACTCCAGCACGCTATTCAATCCCTTATGCAAATGCGGCACGTGATAGCCGCCGTCGAGAAAGTTATCGATATAAACCTTCCAATTGCATTTCAATTCGTAGCTGCGCCGCTCAAAAAATTGCAGTTTGCCAAGCTCTAGCGGCTTCACGCGTCGCACCAATCCGCCCAAAAAACTCTCGAGCGATTCCGCTTTCGGATCCAAATTTATGAAAACGAAATTTTCCCAAGTCTCCACCCGAATCGGCACCAACCCATTCTGCGCCCGCTCAAATTCGCAAACGCCCTCAAATTCCGTCATGCCTTTCAGCGCCCCATCAAGTCCATAAGTCCAACCATGATAAGGACAGCGCAGATGCTGCGCGCAACCTGAAGCCTCAGTCATCACCGCCGCGGCATGATGCCGGCAAACGTTAAAAAACGCCCGCAGCACATTGTCATTCCCGCGCACAATCACAATCGGCTCGCCCGCAATCTGCGCAGTAACGAATTGCCCGGGCTGAGCAAGCTGATCGGTGCGCGCCACCCCCTGCCAAGTCTTGCCGAACACGAGCCGCCGCTCGAGTTCCGCAACGCGCTCATCAAAATACCAAGGCGCCGGAATCGTATGCGCATCAGCCAGCGCAGCCTTGTCATCATAAATCGCCAAAATTTCCTGAACCGTCTGTTCCATATCAAACCTCGTATAACTCGAATACAAACTCAATCCAAATGCTGCCCCTTCGCCGATCGCGCCCCAATCGCCCCGCGCAAAACCGCCAAAAACTGCTGTATGCGAACTTTATTCTTCTCCTGATCCCCAGGATGCGGAAAAAGCCCCGGATCAAGTTCCTCGGTCAAAAGCGCATCCTGAAACCGCTCCACCGTCCATTCCAAAATCGAAGCAATCAGCGCCGGATCAACATCAGTGCGAACTTCCCCGCGCGCCAGTGCAAAACGCACGGCCGCCGCGGCCCCATAAGGATCTTCAGCAATCAAAAAGCGATTAATCTCACGTTTGAGCGCCAAATCCACGCCATAATTTCCCACCAACACCACGCGGTAAGGAATCCAATCCTCATGCAACATGTGCTCGGTGCGCACCAGCCAATAACGCAACACCTCGAAAAATCCCTTTTCCCGCACCGCTAAAGGACAATCGAGATATTTCGCAAACGAGCGCGCCGCCCGTTTATAAACTTCCAAAAAAAGCCGAGCCTTGCTCCCGAAATACTGAAAGATGGAACCCTTCGCGACATCCAACTCCGATGCAAGATCCTCGATGCGCGCATTGTGGTAACCCTGCTCCGCAAAATGGCGCATCGCCGTCTCGACAATACGCGCCCGCTTAGCCTCCAAGCGCGTATGCGCAGCCGGCGCCTCGGGGCGCGGCGCAGGACTAAAAACAGCAGGCTGTATCTTTTGGGCCATAGATGACCTGAAGTCAAATCATAAAGGATGCGTGAAACACGCAATGTAATATGATATGCCCACATTAGCAACGAGATTCTGACCTGGGGTCACGGAGCCGGGGTGAGCACGGAAATCTACGACGCAATCGTCGTCGGCGCAGGGCACAATGGCCTCACCGCCGCCGCCTATCTCGCCCGCGCCGGCCTTTCCACTCTAGTCCTCGAGTGCCGCGAAATCGTCGGCGGCTGCTGCGTCACCGAAGAAATCGCACCAGGTTGCCGCGCTTCCACTACTTCGTACATCGCCAGCATGTTGCGCCCCACGGTGATTCGCGATTTGAATCTCGGCGCGCACGGCCTGCGCATGGTCCCCTGCGATCCCGCAATTTTGGTAGCGTTCCAGGACGACACAGTCTTGCCCTGGTGGGCCGAACGCGAGCGCGCCCTGCAGGAATTTCGCAAAATTTCGGAGCGCGACGCGGCTACATTCGCGCGCATCGATGATCAGCTAAAAAAATTGGCTCGTTACCTCCAGCCTTTTTTTCTGGAGCCGCCGCCCGATGTAGGCGCAAACGGAATTTCCGGCTGGATGGAACTGCTGCGTGCCGGCAAAAGATTTCGCGGAATCAGCGGCGAAGAAGTAGCGCAATTCGTAGCCTTCTTCACCGGCAGCCTCGGCGAATTCCTCGATCGCCATTACGAATCCGAAAAAATGAAAACGCTGATCCTCGCTAACAATGTCTACGGCAAGCACGGCGGCCCGTACGACAATGGCTCAGCGTTGGGATTACTTTTTCATCTCTTGAGCGGCGGCGAGGGCGAAATTCAAGGCTTCTACGGCCACGTGATCGGCGGAATGGGCTCGATCACCCAAGCGCTAGCATCCGCAGCGCAGAAACTCGGCGCCACAATCCGCGTCTCGTCGCCAGTAGCGCGCATCGACGCGCGCAACGGCCGCGCCCGCGGCGTAATTCTAGAAGACGGCACAGAAATCCGCTCAAAGCTGGTCCTCTCCAATGCCGATCCCAAGCGCACATTCCTAGGATTGGTGGAAGCGAGCGAACTACCCGAAGATTTCCGACAAGCGGTGAGCAACATCAAAATGGCCGGCCCTTGCGCGAAAGTAAATTTCGTTCTGAGCGAAGAGCCCCGCGTAAAAGGCATGCCGCGCGAGTGGCCCATCAGCCAGCGTTCCTTCTTCACGCTAGTTCCATCCCTAGAATTCGCACAGCGCTGCTACGACATCGCCAAGTTCGGCGATCTACCAGAAGATTTGTGGGTAGATTGCGTAGTAGCGTCGAATGTAGACAACACGCTAGCTCCCGCAGGTAAACACATCATGACCTGCTTCGTGCAATACGTACCGTACAAGCTACGCGAAGGAAGTTGGGACGAAAAACGCGAACTGCTAGGCGATCGCGTAGTGAAAATGATCGCCCAATACGCCCCGAATGTCCCCGGCACGATCGAAGCCCGCCAAGTTCTAACCCCGCTCGATCTAGAGCGCACCTACGGCCTAACCGAAGGCAATATTTTTCACGGCGATCTCTCACTAGAGCAATTGTTCTTCATGCGTCCAGTCCCAGGCTGGGCCCGTTACCGTGCCCCTGTCGCCGGATTATATTTATGCGGCGCAGGAGCACATCCCGGCGGCGGCGTAACCGGCGCCCCAGGCTGCAACGCAGCCCGGCAAGTCCTGAAAGATTTAAAGCGTGGAGCAGCATAATTTCTTAGGAGAGACACGATGAAAAAAGGAATCCTCGAAAGACTAAAAGAAGGCGTCGTCCTAGGCGACGGCGGCTATTTACTCGAACTCGAAAAACGCGGCTGGGTCCGCGCAGGCCCGTTCACTCCAGAAGTAGCCCTAACCAATCCCCAAGCCCTCCGCGAACTCCACATAGAATTCCGCGAAGCTGGCGCCGACGTCCTGCAAGCCCTCACCTTCTACGCCAGCCGCGACAAACTGGCCACAGTAGGCCTAGAAAATCGCCTAGCCGATCTAAATCGCGCCGCCGTCAGAATCGCGAAGGATGTAGCCGGCGACCGCTGCGTAGTAGCCGGCAATCTAAGCCTAACCTGGATGTACGAGCCCAACGACAAATCCTCCCACGATCGAGTCCGCAAACTTTTCGACGAGCAACTCGAAGTGCAAGCCAGCGAAGGAATCGATTTTGTAATCGGCGAAACATTCTCGTATCTCGGGGAAGCATTACTCTGCGTAGAACGCGCCAAAAAAACCGGCCTCCCGGTAATGGTCACCATGTGCTTCGAAATGGAAGCAAAAACCCCGGAAGGAAAAACCCCAGCAGAATGTGCCCGCGAGTTGGTCGACGCCGGCGCCGACATCACCGGCATCAATTGCCTACGCAGCCCGCAACACACGCTCCCGCTAATGGCAGAAATGCGCAAAGCCGTAAGCGCCTATCTAGCCTGCCAACCGGTAGCCTATCGCACCACGGATAAAAATCCAGACTTCACCAGCCTCCCGGCATTCCCGACGGAGCTAGATCCCTATCAATTAAGCCGAGGCGAAATGGCCGAGTACGCCAGAGCAGCCCGCGACGCAGGCATAAATTACATCGGCGCCTGCTGCGGCGCAGTAGCCTCGCACATCCGAGAAATGGCCCGCGTACTTGGAAAGTTGCCCGAAGAAACGCGTCTCTGGAAAAAAGGCGGCGAAAAAGCAATGTCCGCCTACGAATACTACGGCCACGATAAAAAATAAGCGCGCACTCTTCCCGTAGGGTCCGCGCTTTATGCCGGGCCTCTTCGTGCCGGCGTAATGCCAGCGCGTGTCCCATTCCCTCAACCGAATCTCTCGCATTTCCACCCAACCCGTTGCATCATGGCGCCGCAATTTTATTTCGCGCCCCGAGGAATCATGCCGGAAAACGAGGCCCCGAACCGTCCGCGCCGCGTGATGGGCTTTCGAGACCTCCTTCTCTTTTACATCGTCACCGGCATCAGCCTCCGCTGGATCGCCACCGCCGCGACAGCAGGCGCCAGCGCAGTCGTAATCTGGCTGATGGCCTGGTGCGCCTTCTATCTCCCGCTCGCGCTCTCGGTAATCGAACTCACCTCGCGTTACCCGCAAGAAGGCGGCCTCTACGTCTGGAGCAAAAAAGCCTTCGGTGATTTCGGCGGCTTCATGTCCGGCTGGATGTATTGGACCAGCAACATCCCCTACTTCCCGTCGCTTCTCTATTTCGCCGCGAGCAATGCACTCTTCATCGGCCCGGCAAGCTGGAATCATCTACAAAGCAGCAAACTCTATTTCATCCTCTTCGCGCTCTTCGGAATCCTGCTAGGCACGATCACCAATGTCCTCGGTCTGTCGGTAGGCAAATGGCTGCACAACGCCGGCGCCATCGGCACCTGGTTGCCCATCGGCATCCTCTATTTCATCGGCATAGCCTGCTGGTGGAAATTCGGCTCAGCCACATCCTTCGCGCCCGCGCAGCTAGTCCCACACGCGCATTTTCAAGACGTCCTTTTCTGGGCGACGATCGTCTTCGCGCTAGGCGGCAGCGAATCCGCCTCCTTCCTCGGCGATGAAATCAAAAATCCGCGCCGCAACATGCCCCGCGCCCTGATCATCGCGGGCGTAATCGTAACCACCGGCTACATTCTAGGCAGCGTAGCGATGCTCGTCGCGTTGCCGGCGAGCGAACTAAGCGGCCTCGAAGGCCTGATGCAAGCCATCTCGCATGCCGCGCACAAAATCGGCCTGGGCGCCCTGACGCCGATCACCGCCTTGCTCATCACCATCAGCAATCTAGGCGCTCTCGGCGCCTGGTTCGCGGCAGTCGGACGCCTGCCGTTCGTTGCGGGGATCGATCGCTATCTTCCGCCGGCGTTCGGCGAGCTGCATCCGCGCTGGCAAAGTCCCTACGTCGCGCTGCTGGTGCAGGCGGGATGCGCGATCATATTTATTTTTCTGGGGCAGGCCGGCGCGAGCGTTTACAGCGCCTACGAAATCCTGGTGAGCATCGGAATTATCAGCTACTTCATTCCGTATCTTTATCTTTTTGCTTCGCTGATCAAATTGCAGCGCGAGCCGGCCGGGCCGGAAATTATTCGCGTGCCGGGCGGAAAGCCCGTTGCGTATTTCATCGGCGCGCTGGGATTTGTTACCTCCGTCGTCACGATTGTTCTCTCGCTCGTGCCGCCGTCCGAAGAGCCGCACAAGTTAGCGGCGGTGCTGAAAATTGGGATCGCGACGGCCGCGATGATCGGAATCGGCGTCGCACTTTTCTACGCGGGCCGGCATCGCGTCCAGCGCGCGGCAAATTCCGCACGCTAAAAATTTCGAGCGGCCCCTGTAGGGGAGGGTGCTTTAGCCCTCCCGCTTTTCGGCCCCGCCGTTCGGCCCCGCCGTTTGGCCCTGTTCCGCCAGCCTCGGTGCGCGCTTAGGACTGCGAGCCGCTCTTCAAAATCGTGCCGAGGTCGCCCCGGATCGGTTTGCTCGATGGATCGACTTCTATGTGGCCCTTGAAATAGGCGCCTTCTTCAATCGAGATACGTCCCGTCACCAGATCGCCGACGAGCGCGCCGCCATTCTTCACCTCAACGCGATCGTGCGCCCGCAGATCGCCGCTGAGCTTGCCGTGCAGCACAGCTTCGCGCGCGACGATGTCGCCAGTCACCACAGAATTTTTCCCCACCGTCACGCGATTGCCGCCGAAATTTATCGGGCCTTCCACTTTGCAATCGAGATAGACATCTTCCTGTCCGCTCAGCTCGCCGCGCAACGTCAATCCCGGTCCGAGGCTGGCGGAGCCGTTCGGCGCGTGCTGCTGCGTCGAAGGCGCCTGCGCGGGTTTGAAATCGTCGTACGCGGTGTAATTGCTTTTCGGCGCCGGCGGTTGATTTCCTGGTGCGTTATTCCACATGGTCGTTCCCCCTGTTGCCCACTCGTGCGAGCGGCTGAAAGATGTGCCAGAAGTTTCCTTCCGGTTTCACGAACGCGAGGCCCACTTTCCATTTCCCCGTGCGGTTCGGCCGGACATCCACCACACGGCATTCCTTCTCCTCCTCGGTTATTCCGTGGACCAGAAGAATGGTTTGCCCCGGCGTAAGCAGCTTGCCCAGCTCGATCCGCGCGCCGAAGGCGTTCACGTGCAAAGTTTCCGTCATGTCGCGAAAAGGGCGGTCATCCGCAGTTCGGCCATAGATGCGAACCGGAACGCGGAGACCGAGCCTCTTGCTGCGACGCTTTAGGGCGCTGCGTTGTGGCATCAGGTGGACAGGGTAGCGTGCGCCGTCGACGGCGAAAATAGTACGCAGGGACAGTGACCGCGGTGGCAGGGCGAGTGCAGATGGGGGCTGTTCGCTAGGTTTTCGCTTTAATCGAAACGTGGTGCGATTAAAAACGTTTGTAAATTTAAGAAAACAAACGATGGGGGTTGATTTTAATCGAAACAAAAATGGGGGGTGCGTGATGATTTTTTTTCTCCTCGCCGCGGATTTTCTGGGTTTGGGGGATTCGAGTTTTGTTCGCCGCACCGCGTTTCTACCCGAAACATGGGTATAGGTAGAATTGTCTGTAAGCTTAAGAAAACAATCGGTCGAGGTTGTTTCTACCCGAAACAAAAATGAGGGGGCCGAAGGGCGGATGTTGGAAGTTTGCGGTTGGAGGTTGGAAGCCTGGGGAGCGAAAGGAATCGATTTGCGACGTTTTTCGCGCTGAAAAACAGCGTATTTTTCCCGATTAGAACTGTGGTCGGTCGTTTGTTTTCTGTTAGTTAGGCGCGTTTCTAATCGTAACGGTTCCCGATTAGAAATTTTTGGGATCGGGTAGGGAGTTGACTGATGGTGACTTGAAAAACATTCGATATTTTCCCGATTAGAACTGTGGTCGGTCGTTTGTTTTGTGTGAGTTGCGTGGATTTCTAATCGTAATGGTTCCCGATTAGAAATTATCAGCTTGAGGCGGCGGGCGGGTCGGTCAATATTTCGCCGGGCTGAATTAACTGCTCCGCAATCGCAGAGACGATTGACAGCCCGGACCCGATCCGAAAAAAGTGCGTTATTTTCCCGATTAGAATGGTGGTCGGTCGTTTGTTTTGTTTGAGTTGCGTGGATTTCTAATCGTAACGGTTCCCGATTAGAAATTTTCGTGCGGGGGAGCGGGGCCGGTGGGGATGGGAGTGAAGAGGGCCGAACGGATGGCCGAAAACCGGGCGGGGCTCCCGTTGAAGGCACGGGAGGCCCGCCGCTACAAGGGCGGATGCCACTCATTTTGAACTGGCTCCTGCATATTCAGTTTTTGCGCGCACCCTTCGATTCTCTCAGGGCAAGCTTCTAGCGGGCTCAGGAGAGCCAGCCCCGCGCTTAGGGACCGCGCACTTCTGGGGTATTTGTACCGTTGAATTAATGTTAAGTCAATGGTACTTCGGGGTGGTTTGGAACGATGTGGCGGGGATGACGGGAAATGGGCGGATGGGCGTCCGAATCAAACTCACTGCAGGAGCAGCCTGAGGGTCCTCAAACTCGAGATGGCCCAGTTGTCGTCCGCGCGGACCACTTTAGGAGGGCCAGAAATCATGGCATACACTGCTAGATGGGGCCAGACAAGATAGGCGTGCACCCAGAGCAAGCCGCTCTCATCGACGAACTCCGCCACCGCTTGGTCCACGTGAGGATCGGGGCTCAGTGGCCGACTCCAAACTGTCCATTTCTGCGAGGTTTTCGCAATCCGCTCGCGAAGGCGCTCCTGGGCTCTTATCTGGGCACCGTGGTCTCGGAGGTAGCTTGAGAACTGTAACAGGAGAGGTTTTTCGTTGATCCAATAGCTGGATACTCTGCCGTCATGCTTCTCCTGTATATCGTGGGGCAATTCGATTTCATAACTTTTGGATGACCGAATGCGCTTTTTTGGCGTTTCTATCATTTTTGGTCTTCGAGATTTCCAGTTTTGTCGGCGGGACGTTGGCTTTTAGAGCGCGACGTTCATTAGATTCTGTCACGCCCGCCGAGCTTTGTCATTTAATCTCCGGGCGTATCCTAGGATTCGGTTCTGGTGCGGGCTTGTTCGGTTTGGGCACATAGGGAGTGAGTTCTGTCGTGTGGGGTTTTCCGGTGGCATCTTCCATTTCCTTCTTGTAGCGTGCTAATTGTTTTTCCCCTGCCTTCCTCCCCCGCGCGCTGTCGGGCTTAATTTCTCTGATATGGGATTTCGTCTCATCATAACGGTCCGTTCTCGCGGTTCCCGACGGAGTCCGGACTTCGGGAGTCTCACCCTCACGAACTTCTTCGTTCCGGTGCGCCTCTCTTCCAGCCGATAGCTGAGGTGGTTCTTGGGATTTCGGTGCGTAACAGATACCGGTGACCGGATCGTCGTACCCATTGGGATTCCTGGCGGCAAACGCGGCGCGGCTAGCTTCCTGTTCCGCCTCTTGTTTGGCCGCCAGGCTCGCTTCTGCTCGTTCAATGTCCTTCTCGCCCTCCGGGTCCGCGTTTGCTTCTTCTTCGGCGTCCTCCTCGTGTTGATGCCCGTCGAGGTCGGCGAACGTCTCGGGATTTTCGGCGACTATCGTATACAAATTGAGTGTCTGCGGATTCGAATATTTTGCGTATGGAATAGGGGCGGGAATCGCTGACCAGTCGGAGGCTACGAACCTTCCGACCCTTGACGAATAGTAGCGGGCACCGAAGTCGTCGAGGCCGGATTCGAGGTCACGCTCCTTGCCGGTGAAGTGGCGATTGCTGGGAGCGCCGCACGAGCCGACCTCGACTTGGCCGTCGCCGAACGGAAGGCTGGCGGTGGTCTCGCAGGGGGAACCGCCTGCGGCGAGAGTCCGTGCGCGCTCGGTGCCGAGCCAGTCGGAATGATTGAAGTAGGTCGCGCCGAGGTAGTAGGTCGCGACGTGATTGTGGCCGACAAACATTTCGCCGCGGATCCAGTTGCCGGAGACGTCGAATTCTGCAATCTGCTCGCCTTCAAGATTGTAGATGTAATTCGTAACTGAGCCATTCGCGTTTTTCTGCACGCGCCGGCCGTCGGCGTTGTAGTAATAATTCGCGGTACTGCCAGCGTCGACGCTTGCCAGATTGCCGTAGCCATCGTAGGCGTAGGCGTGTACGCCGTCGTTCAGCAGGTTGCCGGCGGCATCGTAGCCGTAAGTGTCCATGCGATTGTTGTTGCCGGTGAAACTGATCATCATCGACTGTGGGCCGTTCTGATGCCAGCGATTGCCGAAACGGTCGTAATCGTAGGTATAGGCTTGGCCTGTCGCGGTGGCGTTGATTAGGCGATTGAAGTCGTCGTACGCGTAAGTCCAGCTGCCGTTTGCCGAGTCCGTGGCCGCCAGAATGTCGCCGTCGGGCGCGAACGAGGTGATATTGAAATCATAAGAGGCGCTTCCGGTTGGTCCTACCGTGAGCGACTGCAGCCACCCTCGGAAAAGGCTGGCCAGTCACCGGCTACCGGCCGCTATGAGACCGGCCAGCACGCATTAGGGACGTATGTCAACGGTTGTCCCAACCCGGACCAGCGGCCAGATTTCCTCGATCTCCGAGTTGGTCACGGCGACGCAACCGTCGGTCCAGTCCACCTGACGTTGTAGGCTGCCGACCCAGGCGTACTTGCTGTCGAGGCCATGGATTTCGATATTGCCCCCAGGTTTCACACCCAACTTGCGTGCTCGTTCCCGGTCTGCGGCGTTGGGGTAAGAGATGTGAAGGGCGAGATGGAACCGGCTGTGCGGATTCTTCGAGTCAACGATGTACTCGCCCTCGGGCACTTTGTGGTCTCCCGTCCGCTCCTTCGCTCCTACAGGTTCACGACTTAGCGCCACCTTGTACGTTTTCAGAACCTTGCCGTCGCGCATTAACGTCATGGTCCGCGCCGACTTCTCGACGACGATGCGGTCCACTTTCTCCGATGGCGCGGAGGTTTTGTCATTGCTCCAACAGGGTAAGCAGAACAACAAGAGGAACAGTGTAAGGTGCGCCGCACGCGATTTTCTGACGCTGCTCATAGTCCAGGTCTATGGTGAACGATGCGGCAGATTTGAGCGTGCTGTGTTAGGCGAACTGGGAAGCGAAGACTGCCGCCCACGAAGGAACCTGTAGAGCGTGGCGCAGAGCAGCCAGACAACAGCGTTGATCGCCAGTCCTACGGGCACCTGCAAGATGGTCAACTGGGTAGCGGTGAGCCCACTGTTCCACAACAGCTTCTCCACGATGAATGCACCCGCCAGATCGCCTGGCAGCAACAGCACTGAGCCGATGAGCCAGAGAGCCGGACCAAGTGCCGAAAGGAAATGCCTTGCTGTCCACGCGCAGACCTCGCCAACGATCTGCGCTGCAAGGAAAATTAGCCATCCTCTGCGGCTCATTGATCTTCGTCCGTCGCTGACTTTGGAGTTGTTCTGATGATGATCTGGTTCCCTTGCGGATTGGGCATCAGGTTGTGTAGGGCGATATCGTCCTGGTTGCACAGGCGAATACAGCCGTGGGAAGTACTGCCAACAACCGTGTTCCCCCACGTGGTCGGACTCCAGGAAGGCCCTAGCGTCCCGTGAATGTATATGCCTTGTTTGTCCAGTTCCTGAATGTGGAGCTGGAAAGGACCGAAGACGTTCTTGCCCCACGATGAGTCGCTCCACTTTGTACTCGCCCAGCTACCATACTTCGTGGAAACGTGATCTTTTTCCCAGGATTTAGCAGTGAACGTGCCGGTGGGCGTCACGTGCCCGTCACCCCCCACTACGACGCTGCCTGTTAGCAGGACAGTCGGGTCTTTGTCGCCTTTATTTTGCCCGGTCACGGTAATTGTCCCCTTTGAAGTTTTGGGGTCGTAGACGATAGTGATCGTGCAAGTGGTAAACGTCCTGTCTCCTGCCTTACATCCCTGCATGCCCGTTGGATCTGTCTTATTCAGGGGATCGTTGTTCACGTAGCTGTACATGTTGAAGTTCTGAGGATTCGACACGAAGTCATCGAACTTTTTCTGATCCTCCTCGTCGCCGCGCTGCCAATCGATCCAGGGCAACGAATCAGGCGTCATGAACCTGCCCATGCTGCTAGCATCGTACCTAGCGCCGAAGTTGTCTAGGACGCTTTCGCTATCTCGTTCTTTGCCGGTGAAGTGGCGATTGCTGGCAGCGCTGCAGGAGCCGATCTCGACTTGACCGTCACCGAACGGAAGGCTGGCGGTGGTCTCGCAGGGGGAACCGCCTGCGGCGAGAGTCCGTGCGCGCTCGGTGCCGAGCCAGTCGGAATGATTGAAGTAGGTCGCGCCGAGGTAGTAGGTCGCGACGTGATTGTGGCCGACAAACATTTCGCCGCGGATCCAGTTGCCGGAGACGTCGAATTCTGCAATCTGCTCGCCTTCAAGATTGTAGATGTAATTCGTAACTGAGCCATTCGCGTTTTTCTGCACGCGCCGGCCGTCGGCGTTGTAGTAATAATTCGCGGTGTTGCCACCGTCGACGCTTGCCAGATTGGCGGGGACGTTTAGTAGCACAGCCACTCTTGGCTGTGTTTGTTTTGCTGCGGTTGGCGATCGGAGATGGGTTATTTGGGAGATGGGCGGGAGTGGTTTCGGGCGGTTTTCTGTTTTCTGGTTGGTGGGTGGGATTGGGTTGCTGGGTCACAGCCAGGAGTGGCTGTGCTACTGGGTCTCCGTATTTTCCGTTCTCGCTTTGGTTTGATGGTCGTGCGAGTGTGTGCGGACCGGGCAATTGCTACGGCCTACATAGCTGGGAGTGGTTGTGCTACGGGGACTTGTGATGACTTACTACGAGCGGAACTTGCCGCATTGGCATCCGGAGGGGCGGGATATTTTTTTGACTTGGCGGTTGTGGGGCTCATTGCCACAGGTTTTTCTGCAGGAGATGGAAAAGCTGAAGGGAGATCCGGCGAAGCAATTTCTTGCGGTCGATCAAATGTTAGACGCCGGCTCGACGGGTCCCCATTGGCTTAACGATCCGATGATCGCCGATCATGTTGTCGCTACGCTAAGGCGCGGAGCCGAACTCCGGCACTATCATCTACGAGCCTATGTAGTGATGTCGAATCACGTCCACGTCCTTATTCTTCCGCTTGTGCCGCTGCCTCGCATCACGAACGGCGTTAAGGGAGTTTCTGCGCACGAGGCAAATGCGATTCTCAATCGTACGGGGAAGCACTTTTGGCAGGACGAATCTTTTGATCATTGGATTCGCAATGAAGTGCAGTTTGAACGGGTGCGCAAGTATATTGAGCGGAACCCGGTGAAGGCTGGTTTGGTGGTGAGTCCGGAGGAATGGAGATGGTCGAGTGCTTATCGGAGTACCCAGTAGCACAGCCACTCTTGGCTGTGTTTGGCTGAGCGGTTCGCGAAGGCTAGGGTTGGGTGGTTGTGGCTTATTGCGGACACAGCCGGGAGTGGCTGTGGTACATGATTTTGTAGGATTGGGCGAATTGCTTTTTTGGTTGGGAGTTGGATCTCGTTACGGCGGGCACAGCCAGGAGTGGCTGTGCTACCTGGTTTTGCGAAGATTGGGCGAATTGCTTTTTTGGTTGGGGGTTGGATCTCGTTACGGGGGACACAGCCAGGAGTGGCTGTGCTACAAAAGCGCTTTGACAAACGTTTGTTGCGGGACTACGTTACAGCACCGTTGGCGATTGATTTTTACGGAGGACATTGTTCATGACGAGGGTTGGTGGGTTTGTTTTTGCGGGGGGATTGGCTTTTTTGATGTTGTTGGCTGGGTGCCGGCAGTCGGCTGAATCCGTGCAGAAGAATTTGCAGGAGCGCTTGATCAGCGCCAAGCCTGGGGACGTGATTGAGCTGCCGGAGGGGAAATTTCATTTTGAGCGGACGCTATCTTTGACGGTGGACAAAGTTACTTTGCGCGGGAAGGGGATGGACAAGACTATTCTTTCGTTTTCGGGGCAGAAGGAGGGGGCGCAGGGGGTTTTGGTTAAGGCTAATGATTTTACGGCGGAGGATTTTGCTGTGGAGGATCCGGCTGGGGATGCTTTGACGGTGCAGGGTGGGAATAATATTACGATTCGGCGGGTGCGGGTGGAATGGACGCGGGGGCCTAATTCGGGGAATGGGCCTTATGGGATTTATCCCGTCGAGTGCAAGAATCTTTTGGTGGAGGACAATATCGCGCGGGATGCTGCGGACGCGGGGATTTATGTGGGGCAGTCGGAGAATGTGGTGATTCGGCGGAACCGGTCGGAATATAACGTGGATGGGTATGAGATTGAGAATTCGGAGAATGTGGACGCTTACGAGAATGTGGCTACGCATAATACGGGGGGGATGGGCGTTTTTAATTTGCCGAATTTGCCGCGGCAGGGTGGGCGGAAGGTGCGCGTTTTCAATAATCAGATTATGGACAATAATACTGCCGAATTTTGCGCCGAAGAGTTTGGGGCCGATTCACGATTTGCCTACCGGGACTGGGATTTATGTGATGGCGATTAAGGACGTGGAGGCTTTTGGGAATAAAATTCAGGGGAATGGGACCGTCAGCGTGTTCCTGATCAATTACAACACTGGAGTGTCGCCTGAGGGGTTGGCTAAGACGGCGGAATCGCCTATTACGCAGACTGTGTTCAAGCCTGGCGATACGCGGTTTTATCCTTATGCGCAGCAGATTTATTTTCATGACAATGATATTTCTGGCGGAGGGAAAACGCCGGACTCGCGAATTGATGTGATCAAGGCTATGGCTACGGCGCTCGGTGGCACGTTGCCGGATATTCAGTATGACGGGGTGGTCGATCCGGCTTGGCCTAAGACGGGCGATAATCCTGGGCAAATTTGCTTGATGAATAATGGGGCGGCTACATTTTTGAATTTTGATGCGTCGGGGAAGATGAAGCACCCGATTACGGATGTCAAAAAATATGGGTGCATGCTGCCGGCGCTGGATGCTGTGGTGATTCCGCAGATTTACAATCCGAAGACCGGCGGGGCTCGCGGAACTCCGTGATGAGGCATTGATGAGGCGGTTTTTTTCTTTGCTGCTCGCGCGCCGCACGTGGATCGTACTTTTTGCGGCGGCGTGTGCGGTTGGCGCGTTTGGCGGTTGCGGATTGGGACGGCAGAAAGATGTGCGGGCGGTGCTGGCTGAGCCTTATCCGAAAAAACTTTCGGAGTGGCATCTTTTCAAAAGTACCCGCGACGGCTTGCGGCCTAATGTTGGCGTGGTTCCTTACGATCTGAATACTCCGCTTTTTTCTGATTATGCCAGCAAGCATCGATTTGTTTGGATGCCCGCGGGGGCTGCGGCTGATTACCGCGATGATGGGCCGTTCGAGTTTCCGGTGGGGACAATTTTTTCGAAGACGTTTGCGTTTCCGCGGGAGGGTGCGCGGGGCGGGGAACGTTTGATCGAGACTCGTTTGCTGGTGCGTACGGCTGGCGGTTGGGTGCCGCTTCCATATATTTGGAATCGCGAGGAGGATGAGGCTTTTTTGCGGTTGGTGCCTGACCCGGTGGAGATTCACTCGACGGATGCGGCTGGGCGGCGGCGGGATTTTACTTATCAGATTCCGAATACGAATGAATGTCATGAGTGCCATGACAACAATAAAGTGCTTTTGCCGATTGGGCCTAAGGCGCGGAATTTGAATAAGAGTTTTGCTTATGACGAGGGAGCGGAAAATCAGATCGCGCATTTGACGAGCGTTGGTTATTTGCGCGGGGCGCCTGCGTTGGATTCCACTCCGCGCGTGCCTAAGTGGGATGATGCTGCGGATGGGTCGCTTGGGGATCGGGCGAAGGCTTATCTTGATAATAATTGCGCGCATTGCCACCAGCCTGGGGGGACGGGTGGTTATACTGGCGTTGATTTTCGATATGGGCATTTTGATATGGGGCATGTGGGGATTTGCAAGCGGCCGAATTCTGCTGGGGTGATGGGGGATTTGGAATTTGATTTGGTGCCTGGGGAGCCTGGGCAATCGATTTTGCTTTTTAGAATGGAATCTGTCGCGCCTAAGGTGATGATGCCGCAGATCGGGCGCGATGTGGTGCATGAGGAGGGCGTGGAGTTGATTCGGGAGTGGATTGCTTCGCTTGCTGGGCAGGGTTGTGGGGTGGCGGGAGCGAAGAGTGTGACGCGGGGATTTTGAGAGTTCGGTCGTAAGAGCCGGCGGGACGCCAGCGCTACTTACTGCTGCGGAATACAGGGAGTGCTGTATTCTTTGAATGATGGGTTGACGCTACGCTGCCTTAGCGCTGGCTCCCGACATTGTGCGCTATATTAAAACCCGTTCGTTGTGACGCGATTCGTGATATTTAATTGGAGATGCTGCGGTTAGGCCTGCGCTGGCGACAACTTCATTTTGCGATTTTGTTCAAGTTCGACTGGGAGGATGAGACGACGATGCGTACTGCACGGATTCTGAGTTTTCTGATTTTTGCGGCTTTGATTTTGGGGATGGCACCGGGATCGCATGCGCAAGTGGCGGTGTCGATCACGATTGCGCCGCCGGCTTTGCCGGTTTATGCGCAGCCGATTTGCCCGGGACCTGGTTATTTGTGGACGCCTGGTTATTGGGCTTATGGGCCGGAGGGTTATTACTGGGTGCCTGGGACTTGGGTGATGGCGCCGCAGCCTGGGTTTTTGTGGACGCCGGGTTATTGGGGTTGGAACAATGGGGTTTATGTGTTCAACGATGGTTATTGGGGACCGACTGTTGGGTTCTATGGCGGCGTCGTTTACGGATTTGGGTATGACGGCGTGGGATTTGCTGGCGGGGAATGGCGCGGGGGGAATTTTTTCTACAACCGCAGCGTGACGAACATCAACGTTACTGTGATTCATAACGTGTACGTGAAGAATGTGGTGGTGCGGAATAACACGCATGTGAGTTACAACGGCGGGCGTGGAGGAATTACGGCGCGGCCTGATCCGCGGCGAGAGGTTCCGCGCGACCAGCGACGGCCGGCAACCGAGATGCAGACGCAGCAGGTGCGGGCGGCGGCTGAGGACCGCGATTTGCGAGCTTCGGTGAACCGAGGACGGCCGGCGATTGCTGCTACGGCTAAGCCTGGGGATTTTAAAGCTGGAGTTGTGAAGGCGAAAGCGGCGGGTGGAACTTATAAGGGGGCGGTGGAGAAACCGGAGGCGAAGCCTGCTGCTGGCGGTGGCGAACGGTCGCCTGCTACTCGACCGGGTGCGAAGCCTGCGCCGGAAGCGCGGCCCGGGGCGGGTGCACGGCCATCAACAGCGCCGAATTCCGAGCGGAAGCCTGCGACAGGAGCGACGCGTCCGGGGGCGACGCGGCCTGCGCCGGGGGCTGAGGGCAAGCCTGCTGGTGGGGAGCGGCCGAGTACGACGCGTCCGACGCGTCCGACGCCGGCGACGAAACCGAGTGAGCGGCCGGAGAGCAAGCCGGCGCCGCAGCCGAAGCCTTCGACGCGACCTGCGCCTGCGGAGAAGCCTGCCACTCGACCGGCGCCTACGCCTAAGCCGGAGAGCCGGCCTGCACCAACGCCTCGACCGGCGCCGCAGCCAAAGCCTGCACCTCAGCCGCGGCCGCAGCCTCAGAGTCGTCCGGCACCGCAGCCGAAACCGCAGACGCAGAGCCGGCCGGCACCGCAGAGCCGGCCTGCGCCTCAGTCGAAACCGGCGCCTAAGTCTGAAGCTAAGCCTGAGGAAAAGCCTCACTGAGTTAGAATCGGGAAGATTGCGCGATCACGGTTGAAAGGGGCCCGGCATAGAGCGCGGGCCCTACGAAGAGCGGAAGACAAAAGCGATCCGAAAACCCACTGCTACACCGGGCGGGAGGGTGAACCCCCGCCCCTACTAATATACTGAGTTGCTTGAGACTACTTGGCCTTGGTTTACTTCTAGCGTGTAGTCTTTTCCCGTTGTGCTGCTCCAGGTTTGAATGTTGAATTGGGCGCCTTTGGGGGCGCGATGGACCGTTATTCCGCTTATTGTTAGCGGGGTTTTGCGTTTGCAGATTGTGGGCGCGTTTTTTGCTTCTAGGAAATAGGCTGGACCGGCGCCTGCTACTGTTGCTGAACCGTCGGGCTCTACTAACACTGCGGCATCCTCTTCTACGGCTATGGCGCGGATTTTTTGCGCCCAGCCATCCTGCAGAATTCTTGCCATGAAAACTAGTAGGCGGCCCATGCGGTCGCGCTTTACGAAATGGGTGTCGGTGATGATTCCTTGGAGAATTGGAACGCAGAGGAAATCGCGGGAGATGGTTACTTTGTTGCCGTAGGGATCGGCTAGGGCTTCAGGGGAATGGATGGTGTCGATTATGGAGGCGAAAGAGAATTCGCCAAGGATGGCCAGGCCTGCGCTGCTGCCGCCGATTGGTTTTGCGGCTGCTATGTGGCGATTTAGGGCGTCTTGGATGGGGGTGTCTTGCCAGAATCTTAGATAGTTGGATTGATCGCCGCCGGCTATGAAGATGGATTCGGCTTGGTCGATGATTTGGATGATGCGGGGGTTGTCGGAATCATCGCGATCGTTGAAGACGATGGTGCTAACTGAGTTTAGCGGGCACATGCGGCTGATTTTGGAATTGAGTTGCTTCGCAGTCGCGGCGTCGGAATTGGCGCGGAGGATTAGGAAGTCGCCGCCGTTGGCGCGCTGGCAGAGGAAGAGGAAGGCTTCGTCTTGCTTGGTGCCGCCGCCCATTAGGGCGAAGCCTGGTTGCGGGGTGGTGCGGATGTCGTTGGAGTGGCCGATGCGGTAATAGTGCCATTTGGCTTGGGTGGATGGGGCTGCGGATAGGAATAGGAAAAATAGGATTAGGCAGGATGGTTTTTTTTGTGGGGCGAATTGCATTTTGGCTCCTGGGTCTTTCAGAAAAGAGCAGGCGAAAGTTGATAGCTTTTTTTGAGGTGGGGGTCAAGCGGGGGATTGGGCAAAAGGCGGAGGCTTAGGAGATTTCAAATTTGAAATTTCAGATTTGGGGAAACGGCAATTTCGAATTTGAGATAATTTTTGGTGACAATGTTTTGTTGAATGAACTAGCGGAATTCGGAAAACGTGGGATCGGGACGGATGGAGATGCGTCGGCCGCGATTTGGCTCGCGTTACTCGGGCGGGCGCAGCGAGTGGCGCCACTACGGGAGAAATTCGAGTGCGGCGGACAGGGCGGGAGTCGGTGCGCTACTCGTGGGCCTGCCTTCGGTTATTTTTGAGTTCACTTTTATTTGCGGCGGACACAGCCAGGAGTGGCTGTGCTACTGGGATTTTGGGCAGTATTGCTTGACAGCTTCGCTGCGGTTCTCCATATTGGGTGCATCGAGCCTGCCTGGGTGTGGCGGGTTAACCTTATGTCTCTGAATTCGTTTTTGATTGCGCCGCTGGAGCAGATGGACGCTTTGGTTAGCGTCGGGACGCTGGAATCCGGCTTATAATTCGAATCCACTGCGAACTTCCCGATCCTGTCTAGATTTTTCATTTCAACCGAATTTACCGCTTCAGTCGCAACTGGTCGCGTTTTAGTGCGAATTGGCGAGCGGTAGAAGTTCCTTAGGGGGTCCTATGAAATCCCGACACGCTTGTTTCACATTGATCCTTTCGATTTGTGCTGTGATTTTTGCTCCGGGGAGTCACGCGCAAACTGCGCAGGGGCGAATTTCTGGGCAAGTTACCGACGCGAGTGGGGGCGCGATTGTGGGCGCCAAGGTGACGATTGAGAATACCGCGTCGGGAGTGGCGCGAGTGTTGGAGACTAACGCTGCGGGTGATTACGTGGCGCCCGATCTTGAGCCAGGGCTGTATTCCGTCACCGTGGAAAATGCCGGCTTTGAAAAAATAGTGCGCGAGCGGGTGCAGATCGAAGTCGGGAATGATCTGAAGATCGATTTCAAGCTAAAGCCGGGGGCGGTGACGCAATCGATCGAAGTGACGGAGGACTTGCCGCTAACGGAGACCAACGACGCGGTGTTGAATGGCGTGCTCTCGAACAAGGCCATTAACGAGCTTCCGCTGCAAGGGCGCGACTTTCAGAACTTGCTTCCATTGCATCCCGGCGTGGAACGCGAGCCGGGCGGGGGATTTCATACGGTGACCTCGAACGGATTGCGGCCGGACGACAATAATTTCATTATCGATGGGGCGAACGATAACGATGTTTATTACGGCGAAACGGTGGTGAACGATGCCGGAATTTCCGGGACGCCCGCGAGCACGCTGCCACTTGATGCCATCCAGGAATTTAATACGCAGGAGCAGCCTGGCGCCGACTACGGCAGCAAGCCCGGCGTGGTGGTAAACATCGGAATTAAATCTGGGACCAATCAAGTGCACGGCAGCGCCTATTACTTTCACCGGAATAGCGCTTTTGATGCGCGAAATTATTACAACCCTACCCCGCAACCGATATCGGCGCTGTTGCTGCATCAGTTCGGGGCTTCGGTGGGCGGACCGATCATCCAGAATAAATGGTTTTACTTCGCGAATTACGAAGGGGTGCGCGATAAGGTTGGAAATCCTTTCAACGCGGAAAGTCCGGTGACGGTTTCGCTGGTGGGCCGGATCGATCCGAGCCTGACGACGGTTTACAGCACAGTGGACGCCGAAGCAGCGGCCGGTTGCGGGTTGATGCCGCTGCCCACCACTTGCAATCCGCTGAGCTTGAAAGTGCTCAGTTTTCTGACGCCGAATCCCGGCTTCACGGCCGATCCGAATGACCCCGGAGCAATCAATTTCGATTTCAATAACGTGAACCGCGAAGATAACGTAGTGGTGAAGACGGATTATCATCCGAACGACCGGAATTCGCTTTCGGTGCGCTTTATTTACGCCAACAGTCATGAGATCGAAGAAGACACTACGCCGCTGGCGCCGCAGTGGCTTTCTCAGGCGAAGCCGATCACGCAGGTTTTCGGCGGAGACTGGACGTGGACGCCCAATTCGCGTTGGGTGAACGACGCACGGATCAGCTACAACCGATTCAGCGAATTCATCGATCCCGTGGACGGAAACGTGCCGCCGGCGAAGTACGGACTGAATACTGGGATCACCGATCCGCGGCTTTTCGGTTTTCCGCGGTTTAATCCGGACGACACAAACGCGGGATTCGATTACATGGGGGGAAACTCGAGCTGGCCGCTCTCGACCTCGCCGAGCGCGACTGAGAATTATTCGGACACCGTCTCGTTCACGCATGGGCGCCACAACCTTCGATTCGGCGGCGTTTTTATGCACGGGGACGTGAACTACTATCGCGCGTCGTTTGGGCGCGGGCGCGTAAATTTCGATGGCCTTTCGGATTTTCTTGCCGGCAATGTTGAATTTTGGGATTTGCTGTACGGCGATCCGGCGCGGAACGTCCGGCTAAATTCCTGGGGGCTTTTCGCGCAGGACGACTTCCGCATTTCGCCGCGGGTGACCATTAATGCCGGGCTTCGTTACGATGTGACTTATCCGATCAAGGATGCGCACAACCTTCTGGCGAACTACGTTCCTACGGCTGGGATCGTGCAGGTGGGCGATGGAATCAGCGCGCCTTATCAGACGAACTACAATAATGTGTCGCCGCGCGTCGGGGTGGCCTGGGATATCTTCGGGACCGGCAAGACGGTGCTGCGATCCGGATTTGGCATGATTTACGTGCAGCCCTCGATCCGCACTTTTATGTTCAGCGGCGGAGGTCTGAATCTGAATCCGAGCGGCATTGCGGGAGTAACGCCCGGAACCGGGACGATCACGGCGTTCGAGGTGGAAAGTGAAGATCCCTCGTTCATTAACTGGTCTCTGGCGGGCCCCATCTTTCCCGTAGGCAACACCTCGAGTAACAGTTGCAGCTTTGATTTCCCGTGCACGATATTTGGCGTGGACCAACATCTGAAAACGCCTTACGTCATGAACTGGAATGTGAATATCCAACAGCAAGTCGCGCGCGATACTGTTCTACAGGTTGCATACGTCGCGAATCGCGGCGTGCACCTCTACAGCACCATCGATCTGAATCAGGTGAATCCGGCGCTGGATGATGGCGGCGAGCAACTCGGGCGGCCGTTGGTGCAGAATTGCCCGGCGATGCCGTGTTTTCCGTACATCAGCTTTTTGAATTACCTTTCGAATAAATCCACTTCGAGCTACAACGCGTTGCAGGCCACGTTGACCAAGCGCTATTCGCATGGCTTGTATGGACTGGTGGGCTATACCTACGGCCACGCGATCGACACCGCAGGGGAAACGACCAACCTCGCGGACGTTCCGCAGAACAGCCTGGACTTCAACGCGGAGAAGGCCAGCGGCGACTATGATATTCGGCATCGCTTGACGTTTGCGGTGACCTACGAGCTGCCGGCGCTCAAGGCGCCGCTGCAAATGCTGAAAGGCTGGCAGTTCACGGCCATCGCCATGTTTCAGACAGGCGAGCCGATTAATTTCTACGACAGTTCGGACGATCTGACGGAGACCGGCGAGGGATTCAACAACGCCGGGAACGATCGATGGAATATTCAGGGCGACCCGCACAAGATTCATTGGGGCCGCGATTCCGCGCACCAGGTTCCGTTCCTCGACGCGTCGGATCCGGTGTGCCAGTCGGTGGCTACCACGCAGGCGCTGCAAGACGCTTTGAACTATGTGACGGGTTGTTATGCCGAGAATGGCACCATCCTTTATCCGAATGCGTTCGGCACATTTGGGAATATGGGGCGCAACATTTTCCGCGGGCCGGGATTTAACGATGTGGACGCTTCGGTTGGGAAAACCTGGAAGCTTACGGAGCGTCTGAATTTGCAACTGCGCGGGGAATTTTTCAATATCTTCAATCATCCGAATTTCTCGAATGGCTCGGTGCGAGCGAACATGGGAGGCAGTAATCTCGGCGTGGCGCGCGGGACGCCGGATGTTTGGGCTTCGAATCCGGTGATTGGCTCGGGGGGATCGCGGCATATCCAGTTGGGGGCGAAGTTTATTTTTTAGATCGGTTGGGAGTGAAAGCGACGGCGACGGAAATTTCAAATTTGAGATTTCAGATTAATGAAACGACAAAGGCAGGAGCCGCAGCAGGAGCAGCAGCAAGAGCAGCAGCAGGAGCAGATCCCTCACCCCTAAAGGGGATTCGGGATGACAGCGTTTTGATGCTGAGTTGAAGAAGCCCACGCGCGAGTGCGGCACCCGGCACGCGGGGGTGGGCGCGCGGACTCGGGCTTGCTCTGCTTCCTTTACTGGCCTACTGTATGTGTTGACAGGTCTTATCATTAGAGAGATTATTCCTCTGAGGTAATCATTTCTACCGAGCGGGCCTGCGATAGGCGTGCGGCAGCTTCGCGAAATGGCGCAACGATTTGGTGCATCTCTCGTAAACTTCTACAGGCAGTTCCTCAAGGATTTGCCTCTGGGTATGGCTGTTTTGCGTCTGAACGGGACGCGGGGGTCTGCGGAATGGCAGCTTGTGGCCAGCAATTCGCGGGCTGCGCGGTTGGCTGGGGATTCCGTGGACGGTTACTTGAATCTGCGGATTTCGGAGCATTACGCGCGCGAAAATCCTGAACGCATCGGGGAAATATATCGCGAGGCGCTGGCCGGGCGGCGCTCGCGGATTCTGGGGCATATTCGGGAAGAGTCGAAATCGGGGACTACGGCTATGCTCGCGGTTTCGGCGCATCCGCTGGAGTCGGATTGCATCGCTGTGATTTTCGAGGATGTTTCCGAGCTGAACCAGGCCACGCGGCGGCTGCTCGATGCCGAATCGCTGCTGGATCAAATGTGCGATTCGACGCAGGCGATTCTTTGGCGGGCTGATCCGGTGACTTTGGAATTTACGCGGGTGACCAAAGAGGCGCGCGACATTCTTGGTTATTGGATCGAGCGGTGGCAGAGCGAGACGGACTTTTTCCGGAAGCATGCGCATCCGGATGATTGGGAATCGGTGCGGCAGAGTTGCGCGCAGGCGGCTGGGGATGGCGGCAAGCAGCAGTTTGATGCGCGCATGATTCAGGCGGATGGGAATGAGCGCTGGTTTCACTTTTATGTGAAGAAAATCACGCTGGCTTCGGGGCGCGACGAGCTGGCCGGAGTGATGGTGGATATTACGGATCGCAAGCGCGTGGAAGATGCGGCCAGATATCTTTCGGCGCGGGTGATTCGGGCGCAGGAAGACGAACGGCGGCGCATTAGCCGCGATTTGCACGATAGCATCGGGCAGCATCTGACCGGATTGAAATGCTCGCTCGGGGCGATACTGCGCGATGAGGCGTGCGGTGCTCCGTTGCGCGAAAAACTGCGGGATTGCTTGGAATCGCTGCGCGTGTGCATGGACGAGACGCGCTCGATTTCGCAGATGCTGCATCCTCCTATTCTTGATTTGCTTGGGCTGGCTCCTACCTTGCGGTCTTATGCGGAGGGGTTCAGCCGGCGGACGGGAATTCGCGTGGAGTTGGATTTTCCGGATGGCGAGGTGCGTTTTGACGCCGGCTACGAGATGGCATTGTTCCGCATTGCGCAGGAGTGCCTGACTAATGTGCAACGGCACTCGCATGCTAGCTCGGCGCGGCTGTCGCTGGCGTGCAATCCGCGGGTGATTGTGCTGGAAGTGCAGGATCAGGGAGTGGGAATGGCGGTGGATTTGATCGAGAACTTGGAGCATGGGAAATCGGAAAGCGGAATCGGATTGCTTGGGATGCGGGAACGCGTGAACGAGTTGAAGGGGAAGTTTCAGATTCGGTCGAACGGGCGGGGAACGAAGGTGCGGGTGGAGATTCCGCGGTATGTCGCGCCGGTTTCGATTAGTGGCGCGGGGAGTATGCAGAGCGTTGGGGCGTCTCGCGGGAACTCTTAGAATCGCGATGCTGGCGTGCGCAGTGTTGGAATGAACTCATCTGGCTATGTTGACATCGTCTGTATTTAGGACGTCGATGGAACGCGGAGAATGCCGGATCGCGCTACGCCAACGCAAATAGGCCACATTTTCGCGGGCGTTACACGCGCGGGCGAGGCAAGCCGTCGCCCCTACGTGGAAAACTTCAAATGCCGCGGAACATGTCAACGGAGCCAACTGAATTCATGGATTTCGGTTGTACCACTTGGGCTTGGGGACGGAGGCCAATCATTTTAGACCGCCACTGCTGAGGTACTAGCGATGAAGGCAAAAACTCCCGCCCGCAAAAAGCGGACCGCCCCTGCCAAACTTCAGGACGCTTCGAAACAACTCGCCAAAAATGATTTTCTGATTGCAGCCATCGGGGCTTCGGCCGGAGGGATGCAGGCGTTTGCCGAATTGGTGCACGCGCTGCCCGCAAATACCGGCATGGCGTTTGTGTTGATTCAGCATCTTGATCCGAAGCACCACAGCATCCTGGCGGAATTGCTGGCCAAAGAAACGATCATGAAAGTCGCGGAAGTTAGCGGGCTGATGAAAGTGCAGCCGAATCATGTGTACGTGATACCGCCGAACGCCTCGATGACCATCCGGGATCACACGCTGCATTTAAGCTCGCGCAATGAATCGCCAGGCGGGCACATGACTGCCGACCACTTCATGCGCTCGCTGGCGGAAGATCAGGGCAATCGTGCGGTGGGAGTGATTCTTTCCGGGACGGGCAGCGACGGCACGCTGGGGATGGTGGAAATTCAGGCGCACGGGGGAATCACGTTTGCGCAGGATGAATCTACGGCGAAGTACGACGGCATGCCGCGAAGCGCGATCGCCGCGGGATGCGTGGATTATGTATTGCCGCCAAGGGATATCGCGCATGAATTGGCGCGGATCGCGCGGCATCCATATGTTTTTCGCGACCGTGGGGCGGAGAGCGCCGAGATTGTTGCAGCAGGCAGTAGCGGGCTGAGCTCCATCTTCGGAATGTTGCGACGGGCTACCGGGCTGGATTTCACGCATTACCGGCAAACGACGATTGTGCGCAGGATTCACCGGCGCATGGTGATTCATAAGATCGAGAAGCTCGAGGAGTACATCAAGTACCTGCGCGCGAATCCTGCGGAACTCAAGGCGCTTTACCAGGACATGTTGATCAACGTGACCAGTTTTTTTCCGCAATCCGCGCGTTTTCGATGCTTTGAAATCGCACATTTTTCCGAACATTCTCAGGAATCACGCGCCGGATTCCACGATTCGCATCTGGACGCCCGGCTGCGCGTCGGGCGAGGAAACGTATTCGCTGGCGATTCTGCTGCTGGAGTTTCTGGGCGATAAAGCGGGGTTTGTGCCGGTGCAGCTGTTCGGCACGGACGTCAGCGAAACCAGCATCAGCAAGGCGCGGGCGGGAATTTATCCGGAAAATATACGCGGGGACGTTTCGGCGGAGAGGCTGCGGCAGTATTTTTCGCAGACGGAGGGCGGCTATCGCATCAGCAAGAGCATTCGCGACATGTGCATTTTCGCGCAGCACAATCTATTGAGCGATCCGCCGTTTTCGCAGATGGATCTGATTTGTTGCCGCAATCTGCTGATTTACGTGGAGCCGGTGCTGCAGAACAAGGTGGTCTCGCTGTTTCACTATGCGATTCGCGGGAGCGGGTATCTGGTGCTGGGCACTTCGGAGGGCGTGGGGCATCTGACCAGCCTGTTCGCGCCGGAGGATCGGGCACTTAAGACTTTCTCGAGGAAAGCGGCGGCGGGGCGGCAGGTGGTTTCGTTTGCAGTGGATCGCGATGTGGATCGCGACGCGCCGGGAGGCCGGCCCGTGCAGAGCCACCTTTCGGATATCAGCTCAAACTATGTCGAGGCGCAGAGAGAATTTGACCGGCGTTTGCTGGCGCAATTCGTGCCGGCCACGGCGTTCATCAATGAAGATTTGGAGATCGTGCATTCGCGCGGCAACTTGAGCCGCTATTTGAAATTGGCGCCCGGGCGCCCGAGCTTGAGCATTTTGAAGATGGCGCGCGATGGATTGCTGCTCGATCTGCGCACGGCCATCACCCGGGCGAGAAAAGAGAACGCGCCGGTCAGCAGGAAGGGAGTACGCATCAAGAGTGGCAATGGAGACGAACACGGCGGCGGCGCGGGCTTGCTGGTGAAATTCGAAGTGATTCCCTTCAGCATGGGCAAGCTTCAGGAAATGTACTTTATTGTGGTGTTTCAGGACGCGCCGCCGGAGCCGGCCGCCAAGAAAGAATCGCCGCGTGCTGCGCGCGGATCGGAATCGGCGAAGCGGCGCGTTGCGAAGCTGGAGCAGGAGCTCACTGCGGCGCAGGAATATTTGCAGTCGGTGGTGGAGGCGCAGGAAGCTACCCACGAGGCGTTGCAATCGGCGAATGAGGAAATTCTTTCGAGCAATGAAGAACTGCAGAGCACTAATGAGGAATTGGAGACTGCTAAGGAAGAGCTGCAGTCTACCAACGAGGAACTTAGTACTGTTAACGACGAATTGCGCAGCCGGAATCTTGACGTGAATCGCATCAACAATGACTTGACCAATTTGCTTGGGAGCGTGGACATCGCGATGGTGATTGTTGGGAGCGATCTAACGATCCGGCGTTTTACGCCCAAGGCGCAGAAAATATTTGGATTGATTCAGGGGGATGTTGGGCGGCCGATGCAGAATATTAATCCGTCGATTGAGATGCCGCGGATGCAGCAGATGGTGCAGCAGGTGATGGAGAGCAGCGAGTCGATGGAGAGCGAATTGACGGATCGCAGCGGCTCGCGGTATCAGTTGCGGATACTGTCTTATCGCACGCAGGATAATAAGATTGATGGGGCGGTGATTACGATTGTGGATATTTTTCCGCGGGGGTTGGCGGGTGGGGCGTGAGATGAGGGTGCGAGAGTGATGGGCAAAGGGCGACGGCAAAGCGATTTCAGATTTGAAATTAGGGAAACGGCAAAAGCAAAAGCAAAAGCAAAAGCAAAAGCAAAAGCAAAAGCAAAAGCAAAAGCAAAAGCAGATCCCTCACCCCTAAAGCGGGTTCGGGATGACAGCGTGGCGCAGTTTAGCGAAAGAACCCTACGCGCAAGTACGGCGCGTGGGGCACCTGACGACCAATCCACATCGTTCACTCGCCGGCTAACGTGGATTCCTTCTTCGGCTTAGGCTAGGGCGAACTCTGCGTGTAGGGCGCGGACTGCTTTTTGCATCGCTGAGGCTTCGACTACGCAGGAGATGTTGTACTCTGATGAGCCTTGGGCTATGGCGATTATGCTGATGCCTTCGCGGCCCAGGGCGCCGAACATGCGGCCTGCTACTCCGGGGGTGCCACGCATGTTTTCTCCTACTGCTGCTACGATCGCTACGTTTCTGTCTGCGAGGATGTGCTCTACTGTGTGCTCGGCGATTTCTGGGGCGAAGGCTTCTCGTAATGCGGCTACTGTGCGCTTTTCGTCGGAGCGCTCGATAACGAAGCAGATGTCGTTTTGCGAGGAGGATTGCGTTACGAAGAGAACGTTTGCGCGCGTGGCTGACGTGGCTGCGAACGATCTTGCTAGAACGTCGGTTAGGCCTACGATTCCGGGGCCGCCTACCGTTACTAACGTTACGTCGCGGATTGCGGTTAGTGCTTTTACTCCGTTGCGGGCGGATTTTCCGGCTGCCGAGATCTTTGTTCCTGGTTTTTCTGGCTCGAAACTGTTGCGAATCCAGACGGGTACGCCGGCGGCTGTTACTGGGCGCAGAGTATTTGGGTGCAGGACTTTTGCGCCGAAGTAGGCTAGCTCGGCGGCTTCGTTGTAGGAAATTTCTGGGAGCATGCGAGCTTCGGGAACTAGGCGGGGGTCGGCGGTTTTTACTCCGTCTACGTCGGTCCAGATGATGGTTTCGTCGGCGCCGAGAGCGGCGCCTAGGATTGTTGCGGAATAATCGGAGCCGCCGCGTCCGAGAGTGGTGGGCACGCCGTCTGCGGTGGCGCCGATGAAGCCGGTTACTACCGGGACGATTCCATTTTTTAGCATGGGGCGGAGGCGTGATTCTGCGCGCTTGCGGGTTTCTGGCATCAAGGGCTCGGCGCGGCCGTGGTGTGCGTCGGTGACTATGATTTCAGTCGCCGAGATCGGCTCGCTTTGCAGGCCGAGAGCGGTGATGGCGGCGGCTACTAGCGGGGCGGAGAGACGTTCGCCGATTCCGGAGATGGCGTCGAGGGCGCGCGGGGTTAATTCGCGGAGTAGGGCGGTTCCTTGGAGTAGGCGGGTTAGTTCTTCGAGAGTTGCGGCGCATGTGGCCACGATCGCTTTTCGCTTCGCTGGATCATCGATGAGGCCTTTGGCTGCGGTTTCATGTTGGTCGCGCAGGGCTTCGATTAGGGATTGGAGATTTTTTTCTTCGCCGGCTTCTGCGTGGCGGGCGGCTTCGATAAGGCGGTTGGTGACGCCGCTCATCGCGGAGACTACTACTGCTACCGGTTGGGCTGACGCGGCTTTTTTTACGATTTCGGCGGCGCGGCGGATGCAGGTGGCATCGCCTACGGAGGTGCCGCCGAATTTCATTACGCATAGGGAGGATTTCATTGGTTTTGAGTTAGCGTTCATGGTGTTTGGGGGAATTTGGGATGATGGCTCGTGATTTTTAGAACATCGCTCGTGACCGTGAATTTATAGGCTTGCGGACTGCACTTTCTAGCTCCTTACTTGGGACACAGCCAGGAGTGGCTGTGCTACATGGTCGCGATTTCGACCTTACAGTGTATGGCGAGATGCGATTTGGCGTCGAAGATTCTTATGGCGCGGTTTTTTCATGCGCTTGCTCGGCGTATAATCCGGCTCTACCTATGGCTAAAAAATTATCGGCTGCGCCCATTTCGTTTGGACCTGAGCGGGAATTGCAGATTTACCAGCAGAGTCTTGCCGGGGGAAAAGCTGGCTGTGCCGGTGCCGCTGGGTTTGCTGGAGCAGAAGGCTAAGGAATGTCTTTCGCAGGCGGCTTATGACTATGTGGCGGGCGGGGCTGCTGGCGAGCGGACTATGCGGGCGAATCTTGAGGCGTTTTACCGGTGGCGGATTGTGCCTCGGGTGCTGGGCGATGTTTCTTCTCGGGATTTGAGCGTGAAAATTCTTGGGACGAAGATTCCTTATCCTGTGATTCTTGCGCCGATTGGGGTGCAGGGGATCATTCGTCCTGAGGCGGATTTGGCTAGCGCGCGGGCGGCGGCTTCGTTGAAGTTGCCGTTTGTGCTTAGCACGGTATCTAGCCATTCGATTGAAAAAGTTGCTGAGGCTATGGGCGATGCGGTGCGGTGGTTTCAGCTTTATTGGGGCAAGGATCACGAATTGGCTGCGAGCATGGTGCAGCGGGCCGAGCGGGCTGGGTATTCGGCGGTCGTCGTTACGCTTGATACGCGATTTCTTGGATGGCGCGAGCGGGATTTGCAGAATGGGTATTTGCCATTTTTGCTGGGCGAGGGATTGGCTAATTATGTGAGCGATCCGGTGTTTCGGTCGAAATTGGGGCAGCCGCCTGAGGCTAGTCCGATGGATGTGGTGCGTTTGTGGGGAGTATTTTCTCGAATCCTTCGCTTACGTGGCGGGATCTTGCATTTTTGCGGAAGCGGACGCGTTTGCCGATTTTGTTGAAGGGGATTCTGGACGCGGATGATGCCGCTAAGGCACTCGCTGCTGGAGTGGATGGAATTATTGTTTCGAATCATGGCGGGCGGCAGGTGGACGGGTCGATTGCGGCGCTTGATGCTTTGCCTGGCGTGGTGAAGAAAGTTCGCGGGCGGGTGCCGGTGCTTTTTGATAGCGGGATACGTTGGGGAGCGGATGCTTTTAAGGCTTTGGCGCTTGGGGCGGAGGCGATTCTTTTGGGGAGACCTTATATTTG
The DNA here is from genome assembly GCA_963792515.1 of uncultured Acidobacteriota bacterium. Taxonomy (GTDB): domain Bacteria; phylum Acidobacteriota; class Terriglobia; order Acidiferrales; family UBA7541; genus Palsa-147. Next base: position 182,678 of record CAWBWG010000016.1, read on the forward strand.
GGGGTTGGCGATTGCTGGGGAGGATGGGGTGCGGGAGGTTTTGCAGAATTTTCTTGGGGATTTTGATTTGGCGTTTGCTTTGAGTGGGTTTACGGACGTGTGAGGCAGTTGCGGCCTTCGGTTTTGGTGCGGGCTTCGGACGATGCGTAACGGCAACGGCGTAAGAGATTTCAAATTTCAGATTTGAAATTTCAGATTTGGAAAAGCAAAAGCAAAAGCAAATGCAAACGCAAATGCAAACGCAAATGCAGATCCCTCACCCCTAAAGCGGGTTCGGGATGACAGCTTGGTGGAGTTGGGCGAAAGATCCCCACGCGCGACGGCGGCGCGTGGGGCACCCAGAAGCAAAAGCGACAGCAAAAGCAAAAGCAAAAGCAAAAGCAAAAGCAAAAGCAGAAGCAGAAGCAAGCGCAAACGCAAACGCGAAAGCAAACGCAAACGCAGACGCAGATCCCTCACCCTGAACGGCGGGTTCGGGATGACAGCACGATTTTTTTTCAGTCTGCGGCTGGCAGGGCTGGCTCGAATGGAAAATGTCTGGTGCTGTGCTGCACCGAGACCCATTTTAGCGTGGTGAATTCTTCTAGGGCCCAGCGGCCGTTTAGGCGGCCAACGCCGGAGGCTTTTTCGCCGCCGAAGGCTACTAGGGGGTCGTCGTTGATGGTGCCGTCGTTTACGTGGATGGCGCCGGAATCGATTTGCTTGGCTAGTTGGGCGCCGGCTTCTACATTTTTTGTGTGGATGGCGCCGCTTAGGCCGAAGTTGCTGTCGTTGGCGATGCGGACGGCTTCTTCTTGTGTGTCGAAGGGGATTACGCAGACGGCTGGGCCGAACATTTCATCTTGCGCGATCGACATGTTGTTTTTTACGTCGGCGAAAACTGTTGGCGAAAAAACATTTCCATCTGCTTTTCCTCGTAGAACTGCGCGGGCTCCTTCGTTGACGCCTTTCTGAATTTGTTTCTCTAACGTGTCGGCTTGCGCTTTGTTCATCAGCGGGCCGATGTCGGTTTTAGGATCACGCGGGTCACCTATTTTTAGGCCTGCTACTCGCTTTACATATTTTTCGAGGAATTGATCGTAGAGCGAGCGATGGACGAGGATGCGATTGGCGGACATGCAGATTTGTCCTTGGTGGGTGAAGCGGCTGAAGACTGCGGCGTTTAGGGCTAGTTCTAGATCGGCATCTTGTAGGACGATGAGCGCGCTATTTCCGCCCAGCTCGAGGATTGCTTTTTTCAGGCAGCGGCCGGCGGTTTCGCCGATTTTGCGGCCTACGGCTTCGGAGCCTGTGAAGGAAATTACGCGCGGGATTGGATGATCGATGAATTTATCGCCTAGATCGCGGATGTCAGCGACGATTACGTTGAGCAGGCCTTTGGGGATTCCGGATTCTTCGAAGACTCTTGCTAGCAGGGTGCCGCCGGTGATCGGAGTGTCGTCGTGCGGCTTTAGGACTACGCCATTGCCTGCGCCGATGGCTGTGGCTACGGAGCGCATGCTTAGGAAGAACGGAAAATTGAACGGGCTGATTACGCCTACTACGCCTACGGGTACGCGATAGAGGCGATTTTCTTTTCCTTCTACTGCTGAGGGGATTATTTCGCCGGTCATTCGCAGTGGATAGGTGGAGGCTTCTTTGATGATATTTTTTACTATGGCGATTTCGAAGAAGGCTTTTAGGCCGGTGCCGCCTAGCTCTTCGATGATGATGTCGGTGATTTCGGGTTCGTGTTTTTCTACGAAGGCGTGGGCTTTTTCTAGGATGGAGCGCTTTTCGTAGGCGTTTACGTCGGCCCAGATTTTCTGGGCTGCGGATGCGGAGCGGTAGGCTTCGTCTAGGTCGGCTAGATTGCCTAGTTTGAATTCGCAGATTGTAGATTGATTGTAGGGATTTTTGTCGATTAGGACTTTGTTGGCGGCGCCGTCTCTCCACTTGCCGCCTATGTATTGTTGGTTTAGTTTTGCGAATTGGTTCATGAGTTTTCCCTTTCGATCGTGAGTAAAGTCCCGCGGCTAAAGCCGGTTTTGTTTGCGCGTCCTTTTTCGCTGGACTGAAGTCCAGCTCCCCCTGCTAAAGCAGGGGGCTGCCACCAAGAGCTGCCACCGAAATCCGACGGCCGTCATCATAATCCTAAAACTTGGGGCTTGCAGCATGGGTGGCTCTTTTCACTCCGGGAGATCTGGGTGGCGCGTGCGGACGTGATATCGGCCGGAATGGAAAATTAGGGGCTCGCCTTCGTTCCATTTGTAGTCTTCTACTTCGCCTATGAAAATTATGTGATCGCCGCCGTCGTATTGGCGGACGTTGCGGCAGATGAAATGGGCGGTGGCGCCTTTTAGTAGCGGGCAACCGGCGCGGCCTTCTAGGCATTCGACGTCGCCGAAGCGATCTTCGAGCGAGGTGGCGAATTGGCGCGAGAGATGATGTTGGTTGGCGGCCAGGACGCTTACCGCGAAGTGGCTGGCGCTGGTGAAATCTTCTAGTGATGAGGAATTGCGCGAGAGGCTCCAGAGTACTAGCGGGGGATCTAGCGAGACGGACGAAAAAGAATTTACTGTTAGGCCGATGCGGCGGCCGTCTTTGGCGCGGGTGCTTACTACTGTGACGCCGGTGGCGAATTGGCCGAGGGCGCGGCGGAAATCGCGGCGATCGAATTTTTCGGCGGCGGCTTGCTTGGCTTGTTGGAGATAGGTTTCTGCTTCTGCGGCGTCGATGAACCAGGGGAAGAACGAGCGCGGATCATCGAAGCCGTTGGCTATGGCTTCGGCTACTTCGGGGAGTTTTCCGGCGGCATCCAGAATTTTTACTACGTGCGGTGGCGGATTTAGCAACGTGTTGGTCCATTCGGTGACCCAGCGGGCGTAGCCGCTCCAGTAACGATCGAAAGTTTGCTCCATCCATTCGCGATTGGCTGGTCGCTGGCCGTGTTCGATTATGCTGCGGAGATAAATGTCGGCGCACTTGGCGGCGTTGTTTGAGCCTTGGCCGGTGATGGGATCGTTTAGGACGGTGGCGTCGGCCATTCCTAGAATTTGCTTTCCTGATGGCAAAGTGGCGACTGGCTTGCGGACTACCGGAGTTAGAGAGCCGGTGAGGATGCCGTTGTCATCGGTGAGCGCAATTTTTGTGCAGCGTTCTGCTTCCCAGGGGAGATACGTTTCTAGAATCCATTTTGATTTGGCTAAATGTTGTTGCGGGGTTTTTACGTCGCTCCAGCAATCCATTGTGCCGCCGGGGATTCCTTCGAAGACCATGATTTCGCACGGGCCCGACGTGGTGAGGGCTGGGAATACGAAATATTCGCCGACGCCGGGGATTAAATTGAAAGAGACTGCTGCGTACGGCGTGCGCGGGCGCATTCCAGTTACGTACGTTAGTGCGAGGATGCGTTGCGGAGTGCGATAGGGCGAGCGCGTGGCGTCTGGCTCGAAGAGAGTGCCGAGCGCGCCTTTGCCGACTGCTACGATTACTAGATCGTGGCTGCGGGCGTAGGATTCGAGATCTGCGATTTGCGCTTCCTTTACTACTAGCTCGCCGCCTTTGCGCTCGAATTCTTCCATCCATCGCGGCATTTTTACGCGCTGGTCTACGGCTTGCGCGGGGTTATCGAGACGAGCGGCCCAATCGATGGCTTTGCCGCCGTGCGGATTGGGAACGGCGAAGCTCATGCCTTCTACGTTGGGACATTCTTGTTCCCAGAAATTTAGGCCTAGATCACGTTCGGTTTGCAGCGCCCAGCCGAACATGCATTGGCTGGACATTACTCGGCCGGTGCGGATTTGTTCGGGGGTGCGGTCGGAGAGGACTGTGACTTCGTAGCCGGAATCTTGCAGGCCGAGGGCTAGTTGGAGGCCGGATTGTCCTGCGCCGATTATGGCGATGCGTTTCATCTGGTGTGCCTGGAGTACGCCGACTGCTACTGCATTAATTTTGGAATTGCGGGCTCGGCCATTTCTGGACCCATGGCGGAATAGCCGCCGTCTACGGCCAGGTCGGTGCCTGTAATAAAGGATGCGTGCGACGAGCATAGGAATAGCACGCCTTGGGCTACCTCGTCGGGCTCGCCTACTCGGCCTAGCATGTGGAATGCGCCGCCTACTTTGTTGGTTTTTGGTTTGTCGCCGTGAGTTAGTTCGTCCATCAGGCGGCACCAGGTCCAGCCTGGGGAGATGGAATTTACGCGAATTTTATCGGCGGCTAGATCTAGGGCTTCGTTGCGGGTCACTTGCAGGATGGCGGCTTTGGTTGTGGGATAGAGCCAGCGGCCGGTCTGGGCTACTTTTGCGCTGATGCTGCCGAAATTTACTACTGCGCCGCCGCCGCGTTTTGCCATGTGCGGGCGGACGGCTTGCAGCATCAGGACGCCGCCGACCACGTTTACGTTGTAGCTGTCTAGCCATTCCTGGCGGGTGGATGCCAAGGCGTTGTCGATATAGACGCAGGCTAGATTCACCAGGAAATCTATGCCGCCGAAAGTTTTTGCGGTTTCGGTTACGCACGCGGCGATTTGTGCGTCGTTGGCCAGATCGGTGTTTATGAAGCGGACGTTTGGGCTGAGTTCTGTGGCTATGGCTTGGCCGTCTTTGTCGTTTATGTCGGCGATTACTACCTTGGTGCCGGCGCGGTGGAAGGCGCGGACTACGCTGGCGCCGATTAATGTGGCGCCGCCGGTGATGATTGCTACTTTGTCTTTGAGTCCTTCCATGGATGGGCCTCGATTCTTGGCTTGTGTGATTTCGATTTGCGTAACCTTATCATGCGCGTGGGGGGAGGCAAAATATTTGCGGATTGTGAAGTTTGATTGGGCGGTCGAAAAGGCATAAGAGATTTCAAATTTCAAATTTGAAATTTCAGATTAGGGAAACGGCAACCGCAAAAGCAAAAGCAAAAGCAAAAGCAAAAGCAAAAGCAAAAGCAAAAGCAAAAGCAAAAGCAAAAGCAAAAGCAAAAGCAAAAGCAAAAGCAAAAGCAAAAGCAGATCCCTCACCCCTAAAGGGGATTCGGGATGACAGTTTTGTGTCGTTGAGCTAAAGAACCCCACGCGCAAAGACGGCGCGCGGGGCACCCGACGGCGAAAGCAAAAGCAGATCCCTCACCCAAACGGCGGGTTCGGGATGACAGCGTGGGATAGACGCGGGATCGCGATGGCATCGTGCCGCGATGGCGTCGCTGCGCGGTAGAAAAATGTGGACTGGCGGAAAGGGAACGCGCAAAATAGGCCGCCTTCTGAGACCTATTGCGAGGTGAGCTCATGCGGAAGATTGCGATTATTGGCGGCGGACAGTCGGGATTGCAGCTGGCGCTGGGATTGCAGAAGAACGGGTACGACGTGACTGTGGTTTCGAATCGCACGCCGGAGCAGATTCGCAAGGGGCGCGTTACTTCCAGCCAGTTTATGTTTCACGATTCGCTGCAGAATGAGCGCGACCTCGGAATTAATTTTTGGGAGAAGGAATGTCCCAATACGGATGGGATTGCATTTGCGGTGCCTGGGCCGGACGGCACTCCGGCGCTTTTTTGGGAAACGAAACTTGATCATCCGGGGCAATCGGTAGATCAGCGCTTGAAGTTTGCGGGGTGGACGGAGGAGTTTGCGAAGCGCGGCAGGAAGTTGGTGATTCAGGATGCCGGGGTGGCGGAAGTCGAGGAGTATGCGAAGAACAATGATCTGGTGATCGTGGCTTCGGGTAAAGGCGAGATCGCGCGCTTGTTTGAGACCGACGCGGCGAACACTCCTTACACGACGCCGATGCGCGCGCTGGCGCTGACCTATGTGAAGAACATGGTGCCGCGAAAAACTTTTACCGCGGTGGCTTTTAATTTGATTCCCGGCGTGGGCGAATATTTCGTTTTTCCGGCGCTTACTTTGAACGGGGCTTGCGAGATCATGGTTTTTGAGGGTGTGCCCGGCGGGCCGATGGATTGTTGGGCCGACGTGAAGACGCCCGCGCAGCATTTGCAGCGCTCTAAGGAAATTTTGCAGAAGTTTTTGCCTTGGGAGGCGGACCGCTGCAAAAACATTGAGCTTACTGACGAGATGGGAATTCTTGCCGGACGGTTTGCGCCTGGGGTTCGCAAGCCAGTTTGCAAGCTGCCTTCGGGACGGTTGGCGATGGGCATGGGCGATGTGGTGGTGTTGAACGATCCGATTACCGGGCAGGGATCGAACACGGCCAGCAAAGCGGCGAAAGTTTATATGACGCGGATTGCGGAACGCGGAGACCAGCCGTTTGATGCGGCTTGGATGCAGGAAACTTTTGATATCTTCTGGAAATACGGACAGTGGGTCGTGAAGTGGACGAATTCGCTGCTTACGCCGCCTCCGCCGCATATTTTGCAATTGATGGGAGCGGCTTCGCAGATTCCGCCTTTGGCTGGGCGCATTGCGAATGGATTTAATAATCCGCCGGATTACAATCCTTGGTGGTTTGATGCGAATGAGGCTGGAAAATTGATTGGATCGTTGACGCCTAAGGGTTGATGGCCGATACGTTCGTCGCGTGGAATTGAAATTGGAGTCCGCCGATGATCATGGATCTCGGTTACTTTATTGCTCGTCGGATGCCGGCAGGGACGCCGGCGCTACTTCGCTTCCTTGACAAATTATAGTGCGCGGTATTGAATACGTCCGCTTGCGGACGGTGGAACTTCGGAGCTCACTTTTTCTCCACCGTGGCGCTCACACCAAACTCTGCACTACACGATGCATCGACGGACGAACGCCGCACGGTTGTGCGTTTGGTCTGCTCGATTGCAGGGAACATAGATGAAACCTGAACAAAAAGTGCTTGGCGGACGGCGCAGCGTGAAAGTTGGGGTGGTTCAGACTGCGCCTGTCTATCTTGACCGCGAGAAGAGTGTGGATCGTGCTTGCGCGAAAATTGCGGAGGCGGCCGGGCAGGGCGCTGAGCTTATCGCGTTCACCGAGACTTGGCTTGCTGGCTATCCCTATTGGGGCGAGGGATGGGAATCGCGGCTGCAGGATTGGCTGCCGGTGCGCGTGCGGTTTTATGACAACGCGATTTTGATTCCCAGCGAAGATACCGAGCGGCTCTGCGATGCAGCTGCGAAGGCCAACGCGCACGTGGTGATCGGTTGCAATGAGATGGATTCGCGGCGCGGCGTGCATACGATTTATAACACGCTGCTGTTTATCGATCGCTCGGGACGGATTTTGGGGCGGCATCGGAAGACGGTGCCTACGTTTGTGGAACGCGCGGTGTGGGGCAATGGCGATGGCAGCGATTTAGTGACTTACGAAACGGACATTGGCCGGATTGGCGGATTGATATGCGGCGAGCATTTGATGACCTTGATCCGAGCGCGCCTGATTGATCAGGGCGAGGATTTTCATGTCGCGGTTTTTCCTGGCGCGTTTTCGATTCATTGCGGGCCGAAGCTCGAGGAGCCGGATGTGGAGGGGCGCTTTTTCTGGGGGCACACTTCCACGCGCGCGCACGCGTTGGAAGCAGGCGCATTTGTACTTTCTGCTTGCGGATATTTTACGGCCAAAGATCTGCCCGCAGATTTTCCTCTGCGCGAGACGGTAAATTTGGATTACGCGCACGGTGGCAGCCAGATTGTGGCGCCTATCGGCATTCCTCTGGTGCCGCCGACTTCCGGGGACACGATTATTTATGCCGAATGCCAGGCCGACATGATCAAAGTTTGGAAAGCGCTGGTTGATACGATGGGGCATTACGCGAGGCCGGATATTGTTCGTTTGCAATTCATGAAGAACGGGGAGCAGGGATTCGCCGATCTGGCCGTTGAGACGTTTGAGAAAAGCGCACCTGATGTGATTGAGAAAAACGCCGAGCGTCATGGGGTGAGCCGGCAGGATGTGGAGTCCACTGTCGAGCGGATGGCGCAAAATCGAGTTTGAATTTTGTTGGGCCGCGGGATGGAACGGAGCACGCGGTCCGGCGATGTGACGGACTGGGTTCGGGGCAAGTTCAACAGGGGAGGGTGATCATGGGGATGAAGTTGCGTGCGATTGTGCGCGTTGCGATTTGCTTGGCGGTAGTCGTGCTGGCGTTCGCAGGGGCTGCATCGGCGCAGCAGTTGGCGACGTTGCGTGTCACGGTCACGGATCAATCCGGTGGCGTGATTCCGCAGGCGCGCGTTACCGTGCGCAGTCTCGAGACGGATGCGAAGCGCACTGAGCTGTCCGCGGATACGGGCGTTGCGGTGATTACCGCGCTGCCCGCCGGCAATTATGAATTGACGGTGGAGTCCGGCCAGTTCAATCCCTACAAATCTTCGGTCACGCTCAGCGTCGGACAAATCTCCGCGCTGACGGTGACGATGCTGCTGTCCGTTACGCAAAAGGTCGAAGTGACCGGCACCACACAAGCGATCGATACGGAAACATCTGACGTGAGCCAAGTGATTCAGCGGCAGGACATTAATGATCTGCCGATCTCGGGCCGAGATTTTATCGACTTCGTATTGCTCACGCCGACTGCGAATGTCGGCCGGAGCACAGCCGTTGGCGCGCAGTCGCCGTTCACGGAAACAGTGCTGCAACTTAGCTTCGGCGGCTTGCGCGAAACGCACAGCACGCTCTTTGCGCTCGATGGCATCGATTACTCGACGAGCATTTCCGGCGTGCAACATGCCAGCCCTTCGCAGGATTGGGTGCAGGAATTTCGCGTGGTGACTGGCGCTTACACCGCGGACAACGGGCAAAATCTTGGATCGGTGGTGAATACCATCACGAAGTCGGGCGGTAAGGATTTCCACGGCTCGCTTTACGAATTTTTCCGGAACAACAAGCTGGACGCCAACAATCTTCTGTCCGCGCCGGGATTTAATACTCTGCGATTCAATCAGTATGGAGCGAATATCGGCGGGCCGGTGGTGAAGGCCAAGAGTTTCTTTTTTGCCGGTTATGAAGGGCAGCGGCGGGCGGAATCGCCACTCTATTCTTCGTTCATCCAGCATTGCATCGATGCGGAGGGATGCCTGGGGCCTGGAACGCCGAGCATCAATGAGGTGAAGGAAAGCTTGGGATTGGCGCCGGAAAATCTGGGATCGATTTTGCAGATCGACAATTACGATAAATTTTTCATCAAGAGCACGAATCTTTTGACCGACAAGACCACTCTCAATGTTGCTTACCTTTTTACGGATGACCGCAAGCAGAACGCTCCTGGCGCGGCGCCGGGCGAAGGATTGCCGTCGGCGTTTCGCGATAATCCGGTGCGCGATCAAACCGGATATGCCAACCTCGCGCATCTTTTCAGCAATACCTGGACTTCCGAGACGGTGGTCGATTTTGGGTGGCGGACTTTCAATTTGAATCCGGTGGGCGCGGGCTTTGAGCCAGCCTTGAATATTCCCGACCTGCTTTCTTCGGGCGGGTTCGTCGGAAGCGTGCATTACTATCAGGAAAAACATTTCCAGGTGGCCGAGAATCTGACGCACGTCCACGGGAATCACACATTTAAATTTGGCGGAAACATCGAGCCGGTGTGGATCAATGCGAACGTGACGCTGTTCAGTCCCGGACTTGGCGTGTTTTCTCCCGCGAGCTTTTTCGGATTGGGCACGCCGATTGGCACGCCGCAGGTTTTTATTTTCCTCGAGCCCAGCCAGCTTTTTGGCACGCAGATTCCCACGCGCACATTGCCCTTCGAGACGGGGCTTTATGCCGGCCCTTCGGAAGCTACGTTTCTCGATAGCACGGCGCTCGGTTTCCATCATGAAATGTGGTCGCTTTACGGACAGGATGAATGGCACGTGCGGCAGAATCTCACGCTGACGCTGGGCTTGCGCTATGACGTGGATATTATGCCTTCGGCGCAGCAACTGCGATTGAAGGGCGGAGCTAGCCCGACGAATTATGGCAACGTGCAACCGCGAGTTGGATTTGCGTATTCACTGCGCGGAGGAAAAACGGTGGTGCGCGGCGGATTTGGATTGTTTACCGGCCCGTTCGATTACAGCGATGTGCTGGTGAGCTGGGTGGGCGCGTCGGAATTCACTTACATGAATCAGCCGTTGCTTCCGCAGTTTGCTGATCCTTCGAAATTCCTGATCGGTACCGGGCCTTCTGGAGCGGTTGGTGTTCCTAGCCCTGCGCTGGCCGGGCCCGCGTTCAGCAATTTCACGCACAATGGAATTTATCCTGACCCGGCTACCGGGCCGGTGCTGCAATTTCCGCTCGGATATTCCGTGAAGAAATTCGATAACGCGTTTGCCGAGCAGGGCAGTCTTGAAGTTCAGAATCAAGTCGCGAAGGACTGGTTCGTTTCCGTCGGTTATCAGTACACGCATGGCGAACATCTGCCGCTGTACTCGAGCATCAACGGAATTCCGAGCGGAATGACGCCTGGGGGGTCGCAGGCGTTTACGCCGGCTGATCCGAATTTTGGTTTTTCGCTGATCGTCTGGCCGATCGCGTTCTCGGTTTACAACGGCGGGACGCTGAGCGTGCGGAAGAATTTCACGCAGCATTTCAGCTTGCTGGCGAATTACACGTATTCGAAGTCGATCGATCTCGCGACCGACGTGCAGCTCGCGAATACGCCGCAGAATTATCTGCGGCCGGGGTTGGATCGGGCGCGCGGCGATAATGACATCCGGCACCGGCTTACGCTGGCGTTTTTGACGGAGACACCGCACACGTGGAACGTGGCGGCGCGCGACTTTAAGTTTTCGGTGTTGAGCACACTGCAGAGTTCGCTGGCTTATACGATTCTGGCTGGCTTTGATGTGAACGGGGACATTTATCCATTCTCGGACCGCGTTGGGAATGTGGGGCGCAATACTTATCAGGGTGATCCGAATTACACCACCGATATGCGCTTGCAGCGCGTGATTCCATTCGGTGAACGGTTCAAGGGCGAGATTAGCCTGGAGGCGTTCAATATTTTCAATCGCCCGAACGTGGAAGAGATTGATCACGTTTATGGCGAGCCGGTGTTTGCCGGGCCGATCCCGCAACATTATAAGGATGGCATCGGCAGCCCCGGGAATCCGACGTTCGGCGATCCGAAATATGTGGCGCCGGCGCGGCAGTTGCAGCTTTCGTTCCGTTTGAATTTCTAATACGTTCGAAGAATGCAGGCGCCCGGCTTGCGGAGTGACATTTAATGCTCCGCAGCGCCGGGCGTAGTGTTTTGTGCCCACACCCGCAGGTCAGGATAAGACCCATGATTAAACCGTTCACCGCCGTTGGATTGGTTCCTACCATTCGCGGAATTCGTTCGCGGAAAGACATCAAAAATAATCTGGAGCACCTGAAGCATCTTGTGAAAGCGGCGAGTTGGCTTTCGGGATTGAGCATTCCGGTGCGCTTGATTGCGATTCCTGAGGGCGCGTTGCAGGCTTTTAATGATGAAGTGCTGGATATGGATCACGTGAAATTTGCGCGCGAATGCGCCATCGATATTCCTGGCGAAGAAACCGAGGAGATTGGGAAGCTGGCGCGTGAATGGGATTGCTACATCATGGCGCAGGCCAAGGCGCGGCATCCGGATTGGAAGGATCGATTCTTTAATGTTGGCTTCATCATTGATCCCAAAGGGAAAGTGATTCTGAAGCATTACAAAGTTGTGCCGCTTTGGCCGGTGGAACATTCCGTTTGCCCGCACGATATTTATGATTGGTGGGTGAAAATATACGGGCGCAATTTGCAGGCTTTTTGGCCGGTGGTGGATACGGAAATTGGGCGCATGGGCATCATGATGGCGAATGAGGGATCGTATCCGGAGAATGCGCGGGCGCTGGCGATGAATGGGGCGGAGATTGTTTACCGGGCGTCGTACCCGCATCCGGGGACCGGCAACGATTACTTTGAGATTCAGTCGGCGGCGCGGGCGCTGGATAACAATATGTATATTGTGGCGCCGAACGTGGGGACTTATTTTCTTTTTCCTGAGGATCAGACGCCGATTGATACGTTTGGCGGGCGGTCTTACATTTTCAATTATCGCGGGCAGAAAGTTGGGAAGCTGGAATATAGCGGCGGATCGAGTTATGTAGCTGGCGTGATCGATGTTGAGGCGCTGCGCGATCATCGGGCGCGGGCGAAATGGGACAACTGGATGAAGGATTTGCGGACGGAGATTTACAGCATTCCTTATGAGACGCCGATTTATCCGAAGAATCTTTATTTGAAGCGGGAGCCGATGAAACATGCGGAATATTTTGAGAAGGTGACTAAGAAGCAGATTGCGTTGATGCATAAGAGGAAGATTTGGAAGAAACCGGGGCGGTAGAAGAGATTTCAAATTTCAGATTTGAAATTTCAGATTGAAGAAACGGCAAAAGCAAAAGCAAAGGGAGCAGAAGCAGAAGCAGAAGCAGAAGCAGAAGCAGAAGCAGAAGCAGAAGCAGAAGCAGAAGCAGAAGCAGAAGCAGAAGCAGAAGCAGAAGCAGAAGCAGAAGCAGAAGCAGAAGCAGAAGCAGATCCCTCACCCCTAAAACGGGTTCGGGATGACAGAGTGGCGCGTTTGCGCGAAAGAACCCCACGCGCAGGCACGGCGCGTGGGGCACCCTACGGCGAAAACAGATCCCTCACCCCTGAAGGGGATTCGGGATGACAGCGTCAAAAAACTAGCTGCAGTTACCTTGGCGTTGGGCGGGGAGCGCGCCATCTTCGCGCTAACGCGGGGATTATGGCGCCGCCTAAATTTGCCAGATTTGCATCGGGGAATGGGGCGCGATCTGCTTTCGGATTTAGCGAGCGTGCAAAGGTTTTCAGGAAGCGGCCGAACGCTTGGAGTTTATCGGCGAGGCTGAAGTGCAGACTGCCGCCATTGGCGCGAACTACCAGCAATGTGACGTCGTCGGCTGAGAGATTTTTAGGATAGCGCTCCGAGATTTCTTGGAGTAGAGCTGCAATTAGATTTTCTGCAGGAACTTCGCCTAATAATTTCACGATTCGCAGCAGACCTTCTTCGCCCAGCATTTGCCCATCGGCATCGCAGGATTCGGTGAGAGCATCGGTGTAGCTAATGATGCAATCGCCGGGATTGAGTTCCACATCCATTTGCTCGTAATCGGCGATTTGAAAAAGTCCGAGCGGAATATTGCTTGGCCCGGATGTTTCTGGCGGGTCGTGGTGGCCCAGAAACGACCAACTGCGATCTGCGGCGCGATAGAGAAAAGAACGCGGATGACGGGCATTGCAAAGCGAAAGGCGGCCGGTGGGCGCGAAAAAAGTGGCGACGACCGCGGTGGCGAAACTGCCGTGACGGGAGAGCGCGGTGAATTGCTCGTTGAGCAGGCGGACGAATTCTTTTTGATCGAGGCGATTTACGAAGCGGCGCATTAGCGTGCGTAAATCGGCTGCGGTGGCGGCTACAGATTGGCCGTGGCCGGAAACATCGGCTAGAAGCAGGCGGGCGATGCGGCCGGTGGCGCAACTCGAAACGTAATAGACATCGCCGCCGCGTTGGGCTTCGCCGTAGGGCTTGCTGTAGACCCACACATCTAGGCCGCCTAGTTCGACGCCGCTGGACGTGAGTTGGCTGCCGCCCCAGACTTCCATGCATTGCATGTGTTGAGTGGAGGAACCCATCATGGCGGCATTATACCCTCTCAATAATTAGCTACGTCTTGCGATGTGATTTGGATTGGAGCGCCGTTGGAATTGTTGGTGCTGTTTCTGTGCGTGCTATGATCCGCTCGCCTGGGAGGCTTTATTGTCACACTTGGCGAGTCTGAATGCGGACACAAGCAGGAGTTCCTGTGCTACTGGCGGAGGGAAATCATGCCCTGGTATGCGTATTTGTCTTATTTCTTCGGCGGGGTGTTTCTTGTGAATGCGGTACCGCATTTTGTGGAGGGCGTTTGCGGGCGGTCGTTTCCGTCGCCGTTTGCTTCGCCGCCCGGAAAAGGAAACTCTTCGCCTACGGTGAACATGTTCTGGGGCGCATTTAATCTGGCGGTCGCTTATATGCTGATTTTTCGCGTGGGAGAGTTCGGAGTGCGCCAAACATGGAGCGTGGTTGCTCTGGCGGCCGGCGGATTACTGACGGGCCTGCAATTGTCGCTGCATTTCGGGCGCGTGAAGCGTGGACAGTGAGGCGGAAAGCTGCAAGCTGCGGGAAAATTTCGGAAGTGGTCGGGGCGAGTGGATTTGAACCACCGACCTCCTGGTCCCGAACCAGGCGCTCTAGCCAGGCTGAGCCACGCCCCGACGGTTGTTGCCAGACGTAAAGCGAGTTTACGATGGATTGCAGCGGGTCGCAACGGTTGCCTCGGAGCAGCCGGTTTGTTGCGGCGTGACGATTCGCTTCCGTCTGCTGCTCGATGTTATTATTGAACTTCCCGCCGCATATTTGCTTCGCAGCGCGTGGATTGGATAATGGAAATGGGCCAGCCGCCGGTTTCACCTCTTCTCGACGTTCCCTCGCTCGAATGGGCGCATCCGCTCGTTCGCGAATGGTTCGTCAATAAATTTGGAACGCCCACCGAGCCGCAGGAGTTGGGTTGGCCGGAGATTCTTGCGCGGCGGAGCACATTAATTTGCGCGCCTACCGGCTCGGGAAAGACTTTGGCTGCGTTTTTGGCCTGCATTGATGGGCTTGTGCGCAAAGCGATTGCCGGCGATCTGCTGGATCAGACGGAAGTGCTTTACGTCTCGCCGCTCAAGGCGCTTAGCAACGACATTCAGAAAAATCTGGACGCGCCACTGGGCGAAATTCTGCAACTGGCGCGTGAACGCGGTTACCTGATGCCCGAAATCCGTACCGCCGTGCGTACCGGCGATACGTTGATGCACCAGCGGCGCGCGATGATCGATCGGCCGCCGCACATTCTGGTCACCACCCCTGAATCGTTCTACATTTTGCTTACGGCCGCGAAGAGCCGCGAGATTCTGCGCACGATCGGCACCGTAATCGTGGACGAAATTCACGCGGTTGCCGACGACAAGCGCGGCACGCATCTTGCGCTCTCGCTCGAACGGCTCGAAGCGCTGACGGCGCGGCCTCCTGTGCGCATCGGGCTTTCTGCTACGCAGAAGCCGATCGAATTGGTGGGGCAATTTTTGGTTGGCAGCGATCGGCCGGCACCGGTGATTGCCGAAGTTGCGCAGCGACGGCATATCGATCTAGCAGTGGAAGTGCCTTCGAGTGAACTCGGGCCGGTCGCTTCAAATGAAATGTGGGATGAGATTTATGCGCGCATTGCGAAGTTGGTGCAGGATCATCGCTCGACATTGATTTTCGTGAATACGCGGCGGCTGGCGGAACGCGTTGGCCACAATCTCGCGGCGTTGCTCGGTGAAGATGCTGTCGCTTCGCATCATGGCAGTCTTTCGCGGCAGCGGCGGCTCGCCGTGGAAGCAAAACTGAAAGCCGGCGAAATTCGGGCACTCGTCGCCACCGCATCGCTTGAACTGGGAATCGATATCGGCACCGTCGATCTGGTTTGCCAGATAGGCTCGCCGCGCTCGATTGCGGTCTCGTTGCAACGGGCGGGGCGATCGGGGCACTGGCGCGGGGCTGTGCCGAAATGCCGCTTTTTCGCCACCACTCGCGATGAATTGATCGAATGTGGCGCATTGGTGCGCGGAATGCGCCGGGGCGAATTGGATCGGCTACAAATTCCCGAAGTGCCGCTCGACGTGCTCGCGCAGCAGATCGTCGCTGCTTGTGCTGCGGATGATTGGCTGGAAAATGATTTGTTTGCGCTGATGCGGCGAGCGTATCCGTATCGGAATTTGCAGCGCGGGGAATTCGATGAAATCGTCGTGATGCTTTCCGAAGGTATCGCTGCGCGTCGCGGACGCTATGGCGCGTATCTGCATCGCGATCAGGTGAATCATCGCTTGCATGGACGGCGCGGGGCGCGTCTGGCGGCGATTACCAGCGGTGGCGCGATTCCAGATAACGCGCTTTACACCGTGGTTGCCGAACCGGAAGGCGTCGTGATCGGCACGGTCGATGAAGACTTCGCCGTCGAAAGCCTGCGCGGCGACATCATTCTTCTCGGAAATAGTTCCTGGCGAATTCGCCGGGTGCAATCCGGCTCGGTGCTGGTGGAAGACGCGAAAGGCGCTCCGCCAAATATCCCCTTCTGGCTGGGCGAAGCTCCGGCGCGCACCACGGAACTCTCCCAACAGGTAGCCGAAATCCGCGAGCGAGTGAGTCAACTAACAGCGAGCGCGGTGCCGCGCTCCGAAAGTAGCGCCGGCGCCTCGGCCGGCATCCCACGACCACCGACGCAACAACAACTCTCGTCGACGCCGGAAGAACGTTCAACTTTTTCTCAGTTGTCGACCAAGCACGATCCGGCGGCCCAAGACTCCGGACAATCGAAAGCGATCGACTGGTTGCGCGAAGAATGCGGCATGGATGAAGGCGGCGCCGAGCAGACTGTAGAATATATTATTGCCGGACGTGCTGTGCTTCGCGCTGTCCCGACGCAGCAAACCATCATCGCCGAGCGTTTCTTCGATGAAAGCGGCGGGATGCAGCTGGTGATTCACGCCCCCTTCGGCGGACGCATCAATAAGGCCTGGGGCCTTGCGCTGCGGAAACGTTTCTGCCGCTCATTCAATTTCGAATTGCAGGCCGCGGCCACCGAAAATGGAATCAATATTTCACTCGGCGAGCAGCATAGTTTTCCGCTTGCGGACGTTTTCCATTTTCTGCATCGCGAAAGCGTCGAAGAGCTGCTCGAGCAAGCCGTAATCGCTTCGCCGATTTTCAATACGCGTTGGCGCTGGACTGCGGGACGATCTCTGGCGCTCCTGCGCTTCATGGGCGGCAAAAAAGTGCCGCCGCAAATTCAGCGCATGCGTTCGGATGATTTGCTCGCCGCGGTTTTTCCGGAAGCTGCGGCTTGCCAGGGAAACATTGAGGGAGATATCAAAATTCCGGAGCATCCGCTGGCGCGCGAGACGATGAAAGACGCGCTCCGCGAGGCGATGGATGTGGATGGTCTCAAGCAGGTTCTCGGCGGCATTGCTTCTGGCGAAATCAATTGCCTTGCGGTTGATACGCCGGTTCCGTCGCAGTTTTCGCACGAGATTCTGAATGCGAATCCGTACGCCTATCTTGACGACGCCCCGCTCGAAGAGCGCCGTGCCCGCGCCGTGGAGATGCGCCGCTCGTTGCCCGAGTCCGTGCTTTCTGAAATCGGCCGTCTCGACCCAGCAGCCATCGCCGAGGTACGCGCAGAGGTCTGGCCCGACGTGCGGGATGCCGATGAGTTGCACGACGTGCTGCTCGATCTCATCGTGCTGCCGGAATCGAGTAGCTCGACGTCGCTTCCATCGGCCGCGAACGGCTCCGCGGCGTGGACGGAGTGTCTTTCGCAGCTCGTTGAGACGCGACGCGCCAGCCGCGCTCACGTTGCCGGCAAGACTTATTGGGTCGCTGCCGAAAAAGCCGCCACGTTCGCTGCACTTTTTCCCGCTGCAAAGTTTGATTCCGATTCTTTTGGTGTCGAGAGCACGGCGCCGTCGCGCGAAGATGCCCTGCACGCGTGTCTGACCGGCTGGATGGCGCACCTGGGGCCCGCCACGGGCGCCGCACTGAGCGAATTTCTCGGCATCGCTGCGAACGAAATCGAAAAGACGGTTTTGCGCATGGAAGCTAGCGGCGCGGTTTTGCGTGGCTCGTTTACCGGCGAGGCGCGTGGGGAAATCGAATGGTGCAACCGGCGGGTGTTGGCGCGGATTCACAAATTGACGTTGGGGACGCTGCGCAAGCAGATCGAGCCGGTGAACGCAGCGCAATTCATGCGGTGGCTGCTGCGCTGGCAGCATGTGGCACCGAATACGCGATTGCTCGGCGAACATGGCACGCTGGAAGTGCTGCAACAGCTTCAAGGATTTGAAGCGCCGGCGAATGCGTGGGAATCGCAGATCCTCGCGCGGCGCATTGCTGATTACGATCCGAAAGTTCTCGATAATCTTTGCCTTACCGGCGCGGTTGGTTGGGGGCGGCTTTCGCCGCACCCTTCGACGCTTGGCGAAGCGAACGATGCGATTCGCCGCGTGATTCCGACCAGCGTTGCGCCGCTGACATTTTTCATTCGCGAGGATTCGGAGTGGATGATTTCGCGACATGCGGAAGGCGACGCTAGGGATTCGATTGCGCTCAGCCCGGCAGCGCGAGCGGTGCTGGCGCATTTACGGCAGCGCGGGGCTTCGTTTTTCGCAGATATTGTGCGCGCTACTGGAAAATTAAAAGCGGAAGTGGAAACGGCGCTGTGGGAACTCGTGACGGCTGGCATGATCACCGCCGATGGCTTCGATAATATTCGCGCGTTGATCGATCCGAAGAGGCGTTCGGGGCAGGGGCGCGGGCACAGTTCGCGGCCTCGGGATAGCGTGGGGCGCTGGTCGTTGTTATATGGCAGCGAGCCGGCGGAGCGCGCGCGCGTTGCGGAAGCTACTTGCTGGATGTTGCTGCGGCGGTATGGCGTGGTGTTTCGCGAAATGATTGCGCGCGAGACGATTGTGCCGCGATGGCGCGAATTGCTGATTGCGTTTCGGCGGCTGGAAGATCAGGGGCAGATTCGCGGAGGGCGATTTGTGAGTGGATTTCTGGGCGAGCAATTTGGATTGCCGGTCGCGGTTGAATCGCTGCGTGCTGGGGCGAGGTCGCCGGCTTCCGGCGAATCGGTGACGCTTGCCGCCGCCGATCCGCTAAACCTTGTCGGCATTATTATTCCCGGCGAACGTGTGTCCTCTGCTTCGGGGAAGACTGTGACGCTGGTCGATGGCGTCCTGGCCGAGACCGAAGAATCGATTCGACGATATGCGCTGATCTCGTAGGGTGGCCGGTTTACTACGCCACCGTTTTGGTTTGGGTTTTTCTCTATCCTGAAACACAATTCAAAACCCAAATCCAACCCGGGCCGGTGGTGAACCCCGGCCCCTAGTTGTACCGGCGCGTGGCCCCTCGAGCGGATCCTGCCTTCGTAGCGGCGGGGGTTTAGCCCGGCATCTTACGATCTCCGAGCCCACAACAGGCAACACTCACGCGCGGGGCACTTAGTTCAATCAACGCGCTTTATTTATTTCGCGATCCGTCCGCTACTGCGGCTTCGGCCCGCATTTACGGTCGCAAGATGCCAGGCTAAAGCCCGCCGCTACGAAAGCACCTCATTCGTTCTCGCTTTTTACAGCCGAGTTTCTTCGGCTTCCACGACCGACCAGCTCGATCGCGACAAATCGGCAAACTCTTCCAAGTCCCGTGTTGCGGCGATCCCTTCTGGCGAGCGCCACGCTGCTTCCATCGCTTCGCGGCCCTCGAAATAAAGCTCGACTACAGCATCCCATTGCGGCGGCTTCCGCGTGGGATCCGCGGCTGGAAAATTTACGATATGCCGCAACAGGCCGGGAATTTCCAGTGCCAACGGACGATGAATTTTGCGGAAGAACTCGCGGAATTTTTCTTTGGTGAAATCAGGGCGTCGGACTAGCACTACCACGAATTTTACGACCGCGCCCGTCATAGATTTTGTTCCGTCCATGTGGCCATCAGGATTTTGGCGACCATAGTGGTAGGCGCAGTAGGCGGGCTTCGGTGATCGCGGGAATTTCGCGGATGCGGGCGGCTACGGAATCGTCGACGTCGCCGTCTAGGCGCACGATGGCTACGGCTTGGGCGCCTTGCGTGGGTGCGCTGCGGCCTAGAGCGAAGGTGGCGATGTTGACGCCGAGTTTTCCGAGAGCGGAACCGATGGCGCCGATTACGCCGGGGACGTCGAGATTGCGGGTGAGAAGTAGCGTGCCTTCGAGCGGGGCTTCTAGTTCGATGCCATCGAAGCGCAGAATTCTCGGGGCGGCATTTTGTAGCACGGTGCCTTCTGCCGTAATTTCTTTGGCCCCCACGAGTCCGACTTCCAGCGTGTTGGGGAAACCGCGCTCGCGACGGCGGGTGGTTTCTTCGACTACGATGCCACGGGCGGCTGCTGCGGCGCCGGCGTTTACGAGATTCACTTTTTCATCCAGGACGCGATTTAGGATTCCGGCGAGCACGGCGCTGCGCAGGACGTGCGAGCCTAGTTCGGCGGTTTCACCGGCATAGCGGATGCGCACGCGATCCGAGCGGCCGTCGACGGCTTGCGCTACGAGCGAGCCGAGGCGCTCGGCGAGTTCGAGATAGGGGCGGAGGCGGCGATATTGCTCGCCGGAGAGCGACGGGAGATTCACTGCGTTGCGGATGATTCCTTCGGACAGATAATCCTTCACCTGCAAAGCGATTTGAATTCCTACTTCTTCTTGTGCTTCGGCTGTGGAGCCGGCGATGTGCGGCGTGGCGATAACATTCGGCATGCCGATTAACGGCGAATTCTTCGGCGGCTCTTGCGCGAACGTGTCGAGACCGGCGCCTGCTATTTGGCCGGAACGTAGGGCTTCGGCGAGAGCGGCTTCGTCGACCAATTCGCCGCGGGCGCAATTGATCAGGCGTGCGCCGTGCTTCATTTGCGCGATGCTGGCGGCGTTGATCATCTTTTCGGTGCTAGGGCTGAGCGCGGTGTGCAGCGAGACATAATCGGAGCGCGCGAAAAGATCGGCTAGCGGCAGGAGCTCGACTTCGAGTTCCTCGGCGACTTGCTTGCTTACGTAGGGATCGTGGGCTACGACTGTCATTTCCAGGGCTTGCGCGCGGCGGGCTACTTCGGTGCCTACGCGGCCGAGACCTACGAGACCGAGCGTCTTGCCGCGGACTTCGGTGCCCATGGCGCTGGATTTTTCCCAGCGGCCGGCGTGGATGGCGGAATTGAATTGCGGGACGGAGCGCGCCAGCGCCAGCAGCAGCGCGAAAGTATGCTCGGCGACGCTCACCGCGTTGCCGCCGGGAGTGTTCATTACGAGGACGCCGCGGCGCGTGGCTTCTTCGACGTCGACGTTGTCGATGCCTACGCCGGCGCGGCCTACTACTTTTAGATCGGGGGCTTTTTCGAGAAGGCCGGCGGTTACGCGCGTGGCGCTGCGTACGATCAGGCCTTCGGCATTGGCTAGTTCCGCGGTCAACGCTGTGGCAGCGGGTGTTACGACGTCCCAGCCGAGTTTGCGGAGTAACTCGATTCCTCGCTCGCTGATTTTATCTGCGACGACAATTTTCATGGCGAAAAGCGTACGGGCGACGGTGAGTTCTGTCAATTCGCCTTCCGTGCGTACGCGGAGAAACGTCCAAAACCCAATGCCGCACCGGGGGCGAGGTGAACCCGCCCCCCTACGCTCACTTGGCGGGCTCGACCCTGGCGTGTGGTATTCTGAATTTTCAAATAACTTGCTACGGAGGACGGCGGAATGCCGCTTGTTGATCAGATTCAGAAAGATATTGTTGCGGCTATGCGGGAGAAGGCGGAATTGCGCTTGAGCGTGTTGCGCATGGTGAAGTCGGCGCTGCATTTGAAGTCGGTGGAGAAGATGCGGCCGCTTGAAGATGCGGAGTCTTTGCAGATTTTGCAGACGCTTTTGAAGCAGCGGCGCGAGTCTGTGGAGCAGTTTACCAAGGGCGGTCGGCAGGAATTGGCAGACAAAGAGACTAAAGAGATCGCCATCATTGAGGAATATCTGCCGGCCGGGGCTAGTGACGCTGATATGGCTGGCGCGATCGAGGCTGCGATTGCGGAGACGGGCGCGAATTCGCCGAAGCAGATGGGGGCGGTGATCAAAGCTGCCAAGGCTAAGCTTGAGGGTAAGACCGTGGATGGGAAAGTATTGAGCGACCGCGTGCGCGAGCGGTTGGCTAAGATGGGTTGAGTTTTTCGTAGCAACTGCGCTTCTTTCTTTTTGCAACCTGCTGATGGCCCTTCCTGAAAATGTCGCGGTGCGTTACACCGAAGATGAAGCTGAATATTTGAGTTTGCGGCCGGTGGTGCGGCAGACGTTCCGCATCGCTGAGCTGGTGGACATGATTGTGTCTGTTACCGGCCTCGATCGCGTGCGCGTGGCGCAGATTTTGCGATCGGGGGCGGTTGTTTATCACGGCTATCGTTATTGGTGGAACGGGTTTGAAGCTTTGGGCTCCGATCTGGATGCGGCGTTGTCCGGTTATCCTGCGGCTGAGCCTTCGCGGGCTTTTGATGCGGCGGCTTGCTCGGTGGTGATTTTTGAATCTGGCGGGGCGCCTCCTCGACGCTTGGTGGAAGTTTCGCGCGAGGCTGGCGGGCGGCGGCGTTTTTTGCGGTGGCGTAGCTTTTGGGGCGTCTTGATGGAGCTGGCGAAAGAGCGGGGGCCGGCTTACGTTCAATATTCTTATGCGCGACGGGCAGACGTTTATTTGCTCGAGCTTGGGCGCGAGGACGCGGGGCGTTTGGCGGCGGAAATTGAGCGGCGGGCTGCGCGTGGGTTGCGGGCGCAGCTGCGGATTTTGCCGGAGGTGGGGCGCGTTTTGTTTGTGGTGCCTCGGGGTTGAAAGATTATGTGAAAAGGCCGTTTTTCTCCCGATTAGAAAGTACCTCTACTCTTTGTTTTGTTGGGTTTACGGGTGTTTCTAATAAATTTGTCTCCCGATTAGAAATTGTCGGGTGGGTAGCTTGAAAAAGTGTTTCTTTTTCCCGATTAGAATTGGGGTCCGTCGTTTGTTTTGTTGGAGTTACGCGGAATTCTAATCGTTTTGATTCCCGATTAGAAATTTTGGGGTGGATTTGATCGGGGGCGCGGTTTTCTGCCTGCTTGTACATCTGCTCTTGCTCCTACTTTGCGGTTTTTATACACGGGCCGCTATTTTATCTTTATCGTTTTATTAACGTAAGTCAATAGTACTGTGGTTTTGGGATTGGCGGTGGAGGGCGGTACGTACACAGGCAGGAGTGCCTGTGCTACTGGGGGCGCTGGCGTTATGGGGATTTTCTTAGGACGGCGCTGGCGTGTTCGTCTGTGGATACTACCTGGAAGAAGTCGCGGGCTGCTGGAAATTCTGTTGTGGGGACATACACCTTTTTCAGTTCGTAGAAACGCTGGTAGTGCAGGGAGTTGTCAGTCAGGTCGATCTTGCTGCGGTAATTGCCATAGACGGATTTCAGGTCGGTGGGCGAAGGTAGGTCGTCGGCGACGTAGCCTGGCGGAACGGAAATTTCGAAGTCGTCGGTTTGTACCGTGGCTTCCCGGAATTCCAGAGGGTACTTGCGGTCCTTGCTGAGATCCCAGGCTCCTTCTTTGCTGCCGATGATGCGTGGCTTGAGGAGAAGAAGATTGCCGGCCGATTGTGCGTAGCGATCGACGGTGAATTTATAATGGAGGACGAGGCTATCGTCCATCAACTCGAGATTCCCGACGGTGGCGGAGCTGAGATGAAAATTATTGAGAAAGTTTCCCAGGAAATTCTCGATGACTTTGGAGCGGTTGGCCGGAGTGACCTCGAGAAGCTCTTGGCGCAAGGAGACGGCGGGTGCGCCCCAGCGAACTTCGTTGACTTCGCCGATCAAATCGCCCTGTGGAGAAATCGAGAGCTTGCCGGTGCGCATTACGCGGTTTGTGGAGGCCGGCAGCAACGGCAGGGGAATTAATTCTCCGCCCTGCGGGGTAACCAGGAGGCCGAAGTTTTCCTGCTCGAACCATGGGATATATCCGAGAGGGGTGTATTCGCTGGTCGGATCGAAGATCAGCAGGCGGCCCAATTGCGGATGATTGACGATGGCGTAGAGGTTGCCTACGTTCACGTCGTCGGGAAGGTGGATGGCAAGAATCATGTGATCAAACGAGCTCGGCGACGGGAAATCCGGACGGACGACACCGCGACGGACCTGAGCTACGACGTAATAAGAATCGACGCCGATCTCGTGGAGCATAGAGCTGAGGAGTGTGGCTTTATCTTTGCAGTCGCCGTACTTGTACTGAAAGACGCTAGAAGCAGGATGGGGCTGAAATCCGCCGATTCCGATTTCGATGGCAACGTAACGGATCTGCCGCTGCATGAAATTAGTGAGAGCCTTGATCTTGTCGTAGGTTGTCGGGGCGTTCGCGGTAAGTTCGGCGACTTCCTGTTTGATCTCCGGAGAGGCCTGGCGGCTGGTGGTGGTGAGGCCGGCGTACCACAGAGCGATATCTTTCCAGGAACCGCTACTGCTGGTTCTGACGGCGCTGGTGCCGGAGGGGAAATACTTTACGCCCATGCGTCCGGCGATGGCGGGCCAGGGCGGCATGTGCGGCTCAATTTCGATCGCCGGGACATCCTGGAGTTCCCAGGTGTAGGAGTCTCCGGTTTTTTGCTCCCTGACCTCAGGATGATTGGCCCACTGAGTTTTGAATTCCCAGCCAGGCGGAAGATTGACGGTAAAGCGTGCGCGGTGCACGGGCACGGTATCTTGAAAATCCCAGGTGTCGTCGAAAATGTAAGGACGCTGTTTTTGGGAATATTCGTAGGCGATAACGTTGCCAGGAATGGCGGCTGGAATCTGGAGCGTTTTCAAGTGCAGATCGTCGTAGAGGTTGCCGGTGTAAGGACTGCTCTCGATGGAATCTTTTTCCCTGACTTCGAATTCTTTGCCATCGGCTGGAAGCGTCCAGGCCTTCAGGGAGAGGATTTTGGTGTCGTTGTCGAACGGGACGCTGACGTGGCTATAGGTATCGTAGCCTTCATGGCGAAGGATTTTCGAGACGCGGCGAGCGAGAAATTCGGTCTGACCGGAATCGTGGACGGTGACGACTTGTTCGTCGTAGAGGATGACGGACTTTGCGTCTTTAGGCAGGGAGGCGGGAAGAGGTTCGCGAGCGGCGGCGCGAACCCAGTCGGGGACTGAGTCGGCGCCGGGAAGCGTCGCGGCGGAAACGAGGATAAGAATAACGCCGAAAGCGGCGGAGCTAATTCCCCTTGGCCGTCTGGGCGGGCTGAAGAATGATTTGACCGTCGTCATCGGTTTTCACCGTGTTGAAAAAAGTTCGAATAGCGGAATAGTTCCCGACCGGGAACAACATTCCGCCGATAATCAGGTGGCGCTCAACCGTTACAACATCTCCGTCTTGATTGGAGGCCACGGAATACTCGAAGCCGGCGCCCGGCTTGGAATTTTCCGCAGCCGGAAGCGTCTCCACTTTGAAAGTACCGGGAAGATGGAGAGTCAATGTGTCTTTCTCGGTGGCGGGGTAATGAAAATAGATGGGATTGGTGCGCTTCTGCGCCTGAAAGGAAGAGGCGTAGTCAGATTCGAAGATGGTGAGGCGAACGAGGGCGCGGCGTCCAGCCGCCGATGCGAAGCCTGGGATGCGCAACCTGCCCTCGAAACGGAGCGGATCGTCGAGTTTATCCCATCCAGTTATGCTCACATCTTCGAACGTGGCGCCGGCCGGGAGCCAGCGTTTCACTTCATCGGTGATTGATTTTTTCCTATCGGCTTCGTCTTCTACGTGTTCACCCTCGCGTTTGGCGCACGCCCATTGACCGGAGTAAACAATTTCGAGCTTGCCTTCGAGAGTCCCGTCGTCGGTGAGGTGGACGTCGGCGTGGCGTTCGCGGACGGCGTCGGAGGGCTGCGTTATAGGCACGTTGATAGCGACGGCACCTTGCTTATCCAGGCGCAGGCCTTGCGTGGCGGTCTCATACCAGGGAAGCAGGGGATAGGAGTAATACTTTGAAGCAGGGTCGAGATAGACGTCCTGGTTGCCGACGTGGACCCAGACGATATTCGCGGCGAGTTGGGTGGTGTCTTCCATGGAGAAATAGAAGGCATTGACGTTGCGGGGGGCGACGTAAGCCAGAGAGGACTCGAAGCCAGCGGCGCGAGCCAAGCCGACGAATAGTTCGTTGATTTCTGTGCCGTCGGCATAGCCGCGCTTCAGAGCGTCTTCAACATTATTGATTTCTTTTTGTTTGTCGCGTTTCTCCTCCTGGCGAGTTTCGCGCAAATCGTAGGAGGTGTTGCGGACTTGCTGGGCGCGCGCGTAGAGCTTGCGAAGCTTGACGTCGGGAGAGTCGCTGGGAGAGACGGTTTGCGCGACGATGGCTTGCAGTGCGCTCTTTTTGTCGATGAAGTGCTCCATCCTGTCGTTCCAAGATTTGCCGATGCGCTTCCAGAACTGATCGGGCGTTTCGTTCTGGGGATCGTCCTGGCTGCGATAGAAAAAAGCCACGCGAGCGCGCAGGTAGGTAAGCGGGGGCATGAAGGGTTCCTCTTCGATGCCGGCGAGATTGTGGATCTCCATCATGATGGAGCCGTCTTTTTGGCGATCGGGTTTTGAGTCCGGGGGAAGGCGGTATTGCCGCCAGTAAAGGACCGGAGCGCGGGAGGAGGTAGGAGGCAAAATCGAGAATTTAGCGTAGCGAGTGAAGAGATCTTCTTGGACCGGCCACTCGAGGTTCCAATAATAGTCGGTGTTAAATTGTATGTGGAACTTGTATTCGATGACGCAGCCGGGTTGCACGTCGGGAAGGCTGAAAGTCTTGGCGAGGAATTTTCGGCCTCCGGCTTTGGAGATTTCCTTTTCGAAAATTTGGCCTTGGAAGTTCACGATGCTACCGTCGGCGTGAAAGGTGCGTGCGCGGATATTGGTGATTTCTTCGCGGCCCTTAGTAAATTCGAGTTGAACGTCGCCGTTGGTCTTGCCTTCTTCGGTGAAGATTTTAGTGCGCCAATATTCGTCGACGGTGCGATGCTCGGCGTCGATGAAATCTTCGCGGTAGAGGATCATGGCGTGGGCGCCGGGGTTGAGAGGATTGTCCTTAAGGGCTAGGTCTTCTGGTGGGATGGGTAGCCAGTCGTCTTTTGCTGGCGAGCCGCCGGAGAGAGATAGTGCCGCGACGAGTATGGTGGCGGCTAGAAGGATAGGGGTCTTGTGGCTGGGTTTCATCGGGACTCCGTCCTGGGTGATTCGTCGAGCTTGATTCGGGTTTGAGAGCTCCTGCTGGTGCTGCCCGTTTTGGGAATTGCCCTGTTTGTTACAGGGTAAAGTCTCCGAGCGGGAAAGTGACGGTAACGCTATATTGGGATGGCTTTGTTGTCAATGGAGATATTTGAGACGGGGCGGGGGTTTGGGGCAATTTGGGGGCCAATTGGTGGGTGGGGAATATTTAGTGGTGGGGAAGAAATACTTAGGGGTTGGCGCGGCGGTGGGGCCGGCGTTTGTTTGGAGATGTGGCTAGTGGTGGTTCGTCGGAGCCGGCAGGGACGCCAGCGGTACCGAGTTGGCCCGTGATTACGGTGCGTTTGTTTTGAGATGTGGGTCACTGCTACTTGGTAAGGAGCCGACAGGGACGCCGGCGGTACGGGGTCGGCGGTACTTGGGCTTGTTTCGGGGTTGGGGTGGTGCTAACGTGCCGGGGTTTGTGAGCCAAATTGGCGTTGGTTGTGGGACTTTTTGCCCGTGGGGAGGGTGGATTGGCTAATAAGGTTTGGAGTTCTACTGCGCCGCCTGGGGAGTTTCGGCCTTATGTGGACTCTTCGGAAAGTTTGGCTGAGTTTACGATTCGGGCTGTTTTGTTGGGGGCGTTTTTCGGGATTGTGTTTGGGGCGGTTTCGGTTTACGTGGGGTTGCGGGCTGGGTTGACCGTTTCTGCTTCGATTCCTATTGCGGTGTTGTCCGTTAGTATTTTGCGGGCGTTTGGCCGGGCTACCATTCTTGAAAATAATATTGTGCAGACGACTGGGTCGGCTGGGGAGTCGCTGGCTGCTGGAGTGATGTTTACTTTGCCGGCTTTGATTTTTTTGGGATTTGGATCGGAATTTACTTTTTGGCGGATTTTTCCTTTGGCGCTTTTGGGCGGATGGTTGGGCGTGCTGTTTATGATTCCGCTGCGGCGGCAATTGATTGTTAAGGAGCACGGGAATCTTACTTTTCCTGAAGGGACGGCTTGCGCGGATGTTTTGGTGGCTGGGGAACGCGGCGGGTCGTTTGCTGGGCGCGTGTTTTGGGGATTGGGATTGGGCGGGGTTTATACGTTTTGCATGAATACATTTCAGATGTGGAATTCGCAGCCGGAGAACCGGCCGGGGTGGTTGCCGGGGGCTTCGTTCCGGATGGCGATTACCAGCGAATATTTGGGCGTGGGTTACATCATCGGGCCTAAAGTTTCTGGGATTTTATTTGCCGGCGGAGTGGTTTCCTGGCTTTTGATTATGCCGGCGATTAAATTTTTCGGGCAGCTTTCCGGGAATCATGCGATTTATCCCGCCACGATTCCGATTCCGCAGATGACGCCGGATGATTTATGGCGGAGCTACATCCGGCCTATGGGGGCTGGAGCGGTGGCGGCGGCTGGGTTGATTACTTTGATGCGAACGTTGCCTACGATTATTTCTGCGTTGCACGCGGGGTTGAAAGATATTCGATCGCAGAGTGGGGCGGAGGCGGTGGCGCCTAGCCGCATAGAAGATGATATGTCGATGCGGACGGTGGTGATTGGGTCGATTGTGATTATTGCGATGATGTGGGTTTTGCTTACGTTTCATCCGATGCAGGGGGCGGACACTACCTGGTATCAGAATTTATTTGCTGGGGTTTTCGTGGTGGTGTTTGGATTTTTGTTTGTGACTGTGGCTTCGCGGATTAGCGGGCTTTTGGGGAATTCGTCGAATCCGGTTAGCGGGATGAGTATCGCTACCTTGATGGCTACTTGCGGGATTTTTTTTGCTGCGGGGTGGACGGCGCCGAATTATGCGGTGTTGGCTTTGACGATCGGCGGGGTGGTTTGTATTGCGGCGGCGATTGCTGGGGCTACTTCGCAGGATTTGAAGACTGGATATTTGGTGGGATCGACGCCGTGGAAGCAGCAGCTTGGGTTGTTGATTGGAGTGACGGTGTCGACGATTGCGATTGGCGGAACTTTGAATTTGATGAATACCGGGTTGGAGCGTTATTTGCCGACGCGGATTCCGGTGGAGATTTCGGCTTTGCCGCAGGGAGTGCAGATCGAGCGGAATTCGTTTTCTTATCAGGGTAAGAATTATATTTTGATTAATTCGCTGGGGTCGCATGAAATTCCTGACGGCGAATATCTTTATGACCGCGATTCGAAGCAGATTGAAGTGCAGTGGGCGCAGGGAATTGGGAGCGATAAAGCGCCGGCGCCGCAGGCTCGTTTGATGGCTACCGTGATTAATGGAATTTTGAATCAGCGATTGCCTTGGCGATTGGTTTTTATGGGAGTGGCTTTGGTGGTGGCGATTGAGATTTTGGGGGTGAGGTCGCTGGCGTTTGCGGTGGGATCTTATCTTTCGATTGGAACTACCGCGGCTATGTTTGCTGGGGGGTTGGTGCGTTGGGCGATTGAGGCTCGCGCTAAAGAAAAAACTGAGGAGAGCGAGGCTAGTCCTGGGGCGCTTTATGCTAGCGGATTGATTGCGGCTGGAGGGGTTTTTGGACTGTTGGCTATTGTGATTAACCTTTTTCAGGATCCGGATTTGAGTTCGCACGTGCCGCATTGGTTGGTGGCTTCGCTGCATTTGCCTTGGTCGCCTACTTTGCTTTCGATTGGGCCTAACTTTTTTCCGCGGATTGCTGGATCTTCTTTGGTGGGAATCATTATGTTTTTGTTGCTGGCGCTTTCTTTGTTTATTAGTGCGCGGAAGAAATTGAATTAAGGATGTTTCGTACCGCCGGCGTCTCTGCCGGCTCTTCTCGAGCAGGATTGCGTTACTGCTTGCCAGAGGCGGCAGACTAAAAAATTTCAAACCTTTGCCATTTGCTCAAGTTTCGCCTCGTCCAAGATTGTGGCCCTAGCCTGCTCTTGCGCTCGAAAAGAGCCGGCAGAGACGTAGGCGGTACGTTGCGTGCTTTGACAGCTGCTCTAGTGTGTGGCTAGACTTGTTGCGCGATGGGTGGTTTCCGCAATTACGGACCTCGATTTAATCTGCGTGGGATGTTTCCCCGGGCGATAAAGACGCTGATTATTGCGTGTGTGGTGGTGTTTCTGGGGCAGACGCTGGTGGGAATGTTCGGCGGGCCGGTGGCCGACCAGAAAGTTATCAATTATCTGGGGTTGATGCCGGCGGCGGTCACTCATTTTGCGTTCGTGTGGCAGCTTTTTACGTATTTGTTTCTGCACGGTGGCATATGGCACTTGTTGATCAACATGCTGTTCTTGTGGATGTTTGGAAAAGATTTGGAGCTGGCTTGGGGGGCGCGGAAGTTTTACACGTATTACTTTGTGTGCGGAGTCGGCGCGGGAGTCGTCGAGGTGATCGTGAAGACGATTCTCGATCCGCATGGGGTCGGGACTTCTACGATTCCTACTATTGGGGCTTCTGGGGCAATTTACGGGGTTTTGTTGGCGGCGGCGATTGTGTTTCCGGATCAGCAGGTTTGGATTATTCCGTTCCCGGTTACCTTGCCGATGAAAATTTATGTGTTGATCATGGGCGGGCTGGAATTTTACGCCAGTTTGCGTTCGGGAGTTGGCGATAACGTTAGCCATATTTGCCATTTGGGCGGGATGCTGGTGGGATTTCTTTATTTGCGGCGCGGGTCTTATTTTTATGGGTTCCGGAATAAATATTCGGATTGGCAGCGGCAGAGATTGCGGAAGAAATTTGAAGTTTATACGCGGGAGCATCAGGATAAGCCGCCTTCGCGGCCGGATAATTGGGTGAATTGATTGGGGCACTTTTGCCCTGATCGTGATTCTGCGGTCGAAAGAGCCGGCAGAGACGCCGGCGGTACGTTACTTTTCGCCTACGCGGTGTAGGCGCATCATGTTGGTGCTGCCTGTGGTGCCTAACGGCGTGCCTGAGATTATTCCGATTACGTCCCCCTTCTGAACTGCTTTTTCTTCTAGCAGGCGTTTTTCTGCTGCTGCTACCAACGCGTCTATATTTTTCAGATGGCTTATGGAACGCGGGCGGACGCCCCAGTAGAGGCTTATGCGGCGGCGCGTTTCTTGATTGGGGCTGAAGGCTATGATTGGGGCGCGGGGGCGATATTTTGACACGAGCCTTGCGGACGAACCTGACTCTGTGAATACCGCGATTGCTTTCATGTGAAGTTCTTCGGCGGCGTGGCAGATGGCTTCGGCGATGGTTTCGTTGATGTGAAGTTCGGTGAAGCGGGCTGGGCGTGGGGGCTCGGTGATGCTGGCTTCGGCTACGCGGATTATGCGGTCCATCATTTCTACGGACTCGATTGGATAGCGGCCTACGGCGGTTTCGCCGGAAAGCATTAGGGCGTCGCTGCCATCAAAAATCGCATTGGCTACGTCGGAAGCTTCGGCGCGGGTGGGGCGCGGATTTTGCGTCATCGAGTCGAGCATTTGCGTGGCGGTGATTACCGGGACCAACGTGTTGCGGGCGCGGGAGATGATTTGTTTTTGCACTACCGGGACTTGCTCGGGATTCATTTCTACGCCTAGATCGCCGCGGGCGACCATTACGCCGTCGGCTACGCTTAGGATTTCATCTAGATTTTCTATGGCTTCGGGTTTTTCTAGTTTCGCGATTACTGGAGTCGTCTTCCCGGCTCGGGCTACGGCGGCTTTGGCGGCTTTTACGTCGCGTGCGGAGCGGACGAAGCTTAGGGCTAGATAATCGACGCCTAGGCTTAGCGCGAAGACTAGATCTTTGCGGTCTTTGGGAGTTAGCGACGGGATATTTAGTTTTACGCCGGGGAGATTGATGCCTTGGTGTTCGCCTAGTTCGCCGCCATCTTCTACTCGCGTGATTACTTTGCGGCCTTGGACGGATTCTACGCGTAGGGCAATTTCGCCGTCGCTCAGGAGAATGCGATCGCCTTTTTTTACCGCGTGGGGGAGTTCTTGGAACGTGGTGCTTACGCCTTCTGTGTTCCCCAAAGTGCTTTCCGTGGTGATTACGAATTTTTGGCCTACGCTTAAATTGATTTTGCCGCCGCCGGCTAGTTTGCCTGTGCGGATTTTGGGGCCTTGCAGGTCGCCCAGGATGGCGATTGGTTTTTCGTTTATGCCTGAGGCTCGGCGGATGGCGGCTACTCTTTGGGAATGTTCGGATGCGGTGCCGTGGGAGAAGTTTAGGCGGGCTACGTCCATGCCTGCACGGACCAGGCGGTCGACCATTTCGGGTTTGGAGGTGGCTGGGCCTATGGTGCAGACGATTTTTGCTCGGCGGTTTTTTGGGGACATCTAATTCCTCTCGGGTTTGGTCTGAATTTTAGTTTATATGGATTGTGTTGACGACTTTTAGAGACAAATGCGGGGCCGAACGGCGGGAGGGCTAAAGCACCCTCCCCTACTGGGAAACTGCGAACCCGGTGACTATGTGATCTAGGAATTGGACGCCTTTGCGGAAGCTGTCGATTGGTAGGCGCTCGTCGTCGGCATGCATGCGCATTACTTCGGCTTCCGGTAGCGGGAACGGTAGTAGGCCGTAGGCTTTTACGCTGCGTAGGCGTAGTTGCTGGGAATCCGTGGCGCCGGTGGACATCATGGGGATAACCGTTACGCCGGGAAATTCTTTGGCGGCGATTACTTCGATTTCTTTGAAGAAATCGGAATCTACCGGGGACGACGGGGCTGGTTGGCCTATGGATGTTTGCGGCTCGAAGCGAACTTGGGGATCGTTTACTAGTTGCGTTAGTTTGCCGAGCAGTGGCTCTAGCAAATTGCCTGGTAGCAGGCGGATGTTTAGCGTGGCGCGGGCCATTGATGGGACTACGTTGGCGCGGATGCCGGCTTGCAACATGGTCGGCGCGATCGTGTCGCGCATCATGGAATTCCAGATGGGGCTTTGGGAGAGAATTCTGGCGGCGTGTTCTTGGCGATCGGTTGTTTCTAGAGCGCGCATCCATTTGCTGGTTTCTTCGTCTTCGATTTTGGCCAGGCCTTCGAAATAGGCGCGGGTAATCGTGTTTAGTTGGATGGGGGCTTCGTAGGTGCCGATTTTTTCTACGGCGGCGGAGAGATGGACTACAGCGTTGTCGGGACGCGGGATGGAGCCGTGGCCGGATGTGCCGGTGGCGATTACGTTCACGTTCACCGGTACTTTTTCTGCGGCTTGGATGCCCACATATTGAACTTTGCCGTTAGAGACGATTACGCGGCCTTCTTCATTGATGGCGTAGGCTGCGGCGATCTTGTCCCAGTGCTTCTGGACGGCGAAAATCATGCCGTCATTGCCGCCGGCTTCTTCGTCGCCTTCTGCAAGCAGAATCACGTCGCGATTGAGGTGCGCGTTGGTGCGTTTGAGCATGATGAAGACGGCTAGATTTGCGGCTAGCATGCCTTTGTCGTCGATTACGCCGCGGCCGTAGATGTAATTGTCTTTGATTACGCCGGCGAAGGGATCGACGGTCCACTTCGTTGTATCGACGCCGACTACATCGAGATGCGCCATCAGGATTAGGGCGCGCGAGGGATCGGGGAATGGGCCGGCATTTAGGCGCGCTACTAGAAAGCCGCGGCCTGGCGTGCTTTCGAAAATTTCGAAGGGGATATTTTCTTTTTGCAGAACCGTGCCGAGATATTTTGCGGCGACGAGTTCGTTGCCGGGCGGATTGGTGGTGTTGATGCGGACGAGATCTTGCAGCCAGACGATGGCTTCGTCGGTGACGTGGGTGATGTCGGTGGATGGCGGGGCTTGCTGCGCGGTTGATTGCGCTTGAGCTGGCGGAGGAGTTTGTTGGCGAGATTGCGCGTGGGTTGCTGTCGCGGCGAGCATTGCGGCGAATAGGCACGCTACTGCGGCCTTCAGAAAATTTCGGAACATCCACACCCCCCGAGAAATGGAATGCCGAGCAGATTGCGTGCTTGCGACCACGTTCATCGTAACATGCGGAATTGCGGGGCGTTGGGCATCGTGACGGCGCGTGCTCAGCGAAGCAATTGACCATCCGTTAGGGCGCGTGGCAGCATCAAAGGTTCCCAGGCGACTTTGGCGCCCAGAGAGGAAGTCATGAAAAGGCAAAATTGGATACGTGCGGCCGCGCTGGCCATTCTTACGATGGGGATGGCGGTGCCGCCCGATGCCTGGGTTGCATGGGCGCAGCAGCAGGACAACGGGCCGATCAAGCCGCCGCAGCAGCCCGGGGCCGCGCCTACCGCGCCGGCTCAGCCGACGAATCCGCCTGCGCCGCAACAGGATGACAAGAAACCGGAATATCAACTATCGATTACATCGAATTTGGTGAACGTGGATGCGGTGGTTACCGATCAAGACGGAAATATTATTACTGGATTGAAGCGCCAGAATTTTCGGGTGACGGATAACGGCGAGCCGCAGCAGATTACGAATTTTGCGCCTACCGATGCGCCGATTACGATTGTGCTTTTGATGGAGTTCAGCAACGTAGGCGGCGGATGGTTCGCGCAGTATGCGAAATATTGGACTTACGGATTTTTGGGGCATTTGAATAAAAATGATTGGGTGGCTTTGATTACTTACGATTTGAATCAGCATATTGAGGTGGACTTCACCCAGAACAAGGAAGAAGTGCAGGAAGCGATTGCCAGCCTGTTTTTTCCTGGATTCAGCGAATCGAATACGTTTGATGCGGTGCTGGATACGGTGGACCGTTTGCAGGACGTGAAGGGAAAGAAAGCGATTTTGCTGCTGGCTACCGGGACGGACACTTTCAGCAAGCATACTTTGGATCAGACTTTGAAACGCTTGAAGAATACCGATGTGACGATTTTTTGCGTGGGGACGGCTGAGGATCTGTTGGTGCGGACGAATCGCGACGGCGGGGTTGGATATTTGCAGGCGAAAAATCAGTTGAGTACTTTTGCGCGATTGACTGGCGGATTTGCCTGGTTTCCGCGATTTGATGGAGAGTTGCCGGGGATTTTTAATTCGGTTACGGCTTTTTTGCGGAATCAATATACGATTGGATTTGTGCCTTCGAATACCACGCATGACGGGAAGTATCATAAGTTGAAGGTGGAAGTTTTGGATGATAAGGGCGGGCCGTTGACGGTGACGGATAAGAAGGGGAAGCCGCGAAAGATTGTGGTTTATGCGCGGGAAGGGTATACGGCGATTTCTGGGGCGGTAGGGGATTGAGATTGCGTGGGCGGAGAGTAACGGCGACGGATTCGGAAATTTCAAATTTGAAATTTCAGATTTAGGGAAAAGGCGACGGCGACTTCAAAAGCAAAAGCAAAAGCAAAAACAAAAGCAAAAGCAAAAGCAGATCCCTCACCCTGAAAAACGGGTTCGGGATGACAGCGCAGAGCTAAACCTTTAGTAGCCTCGTTCGAAATCTACTCTGTTGAGTAGTTCTTTTCCCGCGAACCAGAGATCCAGATTTTTTAGCAACAAATCGGTTTGGCGCGGCCATAGATTTTCGCTAGCTGCGGCTAGGTGCGGGGTGATCATTATATTTTTTTGGCGCCAGAGGGGGCTTTCTGGCGGTAACGGTTCTTCTGCGGCTACGTCCAGCGCGGCGCCAGCGATTTTATTTTTTTCTAGGGCTGCGATTAGGGCGGGTTCGTCGATTAGGGAGCCTCTGG
The DNA here is from genome assembly GCA_963792515.1 of uncultured Acidobacteriota bacterium. Classification (GTDB taxonomy): domain Bacteria; phylum Acidobacteriota; class Terriglobia; order Acidiferrales; family UBA7541; genus Palsa-147. The sequence continues at coordinate 217,954 of CAWBWG010000016.1, forward strand.
CTACGTTGATCACGAAGGCTGTGGGCTTCATGGCGGCGAATTGTTTTGGGCCTAGCAGATTGTTTGTTGCTGGGGTTTCGGGGGCGGCTACCACTATGTAGTCGGCTTGGGCTAGGGCGGCTTCCAGGTGCGTTGCGGGATAAATTTTTTCGGCTAACGTGGTGTCGCCTTGGCCACTTCTGGTTACTGCTTCGATTTTCATTCCGAAGACTTTGGCTCGGTGGGCGATTTCTTTTCCTATGGCGCCTAGGCCGATTAGTAGAAGAGTCGTGTTGTGGAGTTCGCTTGGGCGCGGATTGGTGTCCCAGATTTCTTGTTGCGCCCATTTGTGATTTTGTTGGTGGCGGAAGGATTCTGGAAATTTGCGGCTTAGGCTTAGGAGCATGCCGATTGTGTGCTCGGCTATCGGGATGCTGTGTACGCCGCTGGCGTTGGTGACTACGATGCCGCTTTCGCGCAGGGTTGGATAGGTGAGTTGCGCTACGCCGGCGGCTGTGGAGTGAATCCATTTTAATTGGCGGGCCCAGGGGAGTTGGTGTGGGCGGATCGAGTAGCCAACGAAAATTTGCGCGTCGGGGAGTTCGGCTTCGAGGCGATCGTAATTCGGTAAATGCAGTACGCGCATTGCGGGCCATTGTTTGCGTACGGCTTCGGCCATTGACGGAGGCGGGCGCCAGAGATCGAAGGGATGCCAGACGCAGATTACTAGTTTTGTTTCCGCGGGAGTGGGGCGATTCATTTCGGCGCGGGGGCGCGGAGATCGCGGCCGGTCATTTCTGTTGGCTCGGGTTGGTTGATTATGCCGAGTAATGTTGGGGCGATGTCTCGTAGCGAGCCATTTGGAATTAGGCGCGTGGTGGAATCTTCGGTGGCTAGGATGAACGGGACTGGATTTGTGGTGTGATAGGTGTGCGGGCCGCCGGTTTTGGGGTCGATCATGGTTTCGGCGTTGCCGTGGTCGGCGGTGATGATCCAGGCGCCGCCTTTTGGTTTTAGGGATTGATAGAGACGGCCTAGGCACTCGTCTACCGTTTCTACTGCTTTGATTGTGGCTTCTAGTTTGCCGGAGTGGCCTACCATGTCGGCGTTGGCGTAATTCATGATGATGGCGTCGAAATCGCCTTTGTCGATGGCTTTTACTACTGCGTCGGTGATACCTGCTGCGGACATTTCTGGTTTTAGATCGTAGGTGGCTACTTTGGGCGAGGGGATTAGCAGGCGTTCTTCGCCTGGGTAGGGTTTTTCTACGCCGCCGTTGAAGAAATAGGTTACGTGCGCGTATTTTTCGGTTTCGGCTACGCGCAGATTTTTGTACTGCAGCTCGCCGAAAACTTGCGCGAGGATGTGCTCTAGTTTTTCGGGGCCTTGGACGTAACGGAGCCAGGGCCAGACTTTTTCGTATTGGGTCATGCCCACGTAGAAAAGATTTTTCGGGCGATTCGGATCTGCAAATTCTTTGAATCCGGGTTCGGCTATGGCGCGGGTCATTTGGCGGGCTCGGTCGGCGCGGAAATTGAAGAAGATTACGGAATCATCGTCGCGGATTGTGGCGCGTTGCGCGGCTGGATGGCCTGGGGATGCGGGCCCGGTGATCGCTGCGGGGATGATGAATTCGTCGGTGACGCCTTTTTCGTAGGAGGCGCGGATGGCGGCGATGGGATCGGTGAAAGTGATTTCGGATTGGCCGTGAACGGCCGCGCGATAGGCTTTTTCGATGCGCTCCCAGCGATTGTCGCGATCCATGGCGTAGTAACGCCCGCTTACTGAGGCGATGCGGCCTATGCTTAGCTCGCGCATTTTTTGCTCGAGTTGCTGGAGGAAGGCTAGGCCGCTTTCGGGGGGAGTGTCGCGTCCATCGGTGAAGCAGTGGACGAAGACGCGCTCGACTTTATTTTCGCGGGCCATGCGCAGGAGCGCGAAGAGATGCTGGATGTGGGAGTGGACGCCGCCGTCGCTGACCAGGCCGAGCAGATGGAGTTGGTGGGTGCGGGCTTTTTGCATGGCTTCGAGCAGAAGCGGTTGGCGGTAGAATTCGCCGCTGGCGATTAGCGCGTCGATGCGGGTTACGTCCATTTGCACGATGCGGCCCGCGCCCATGTTCATGTGGCCCACTTCGCTGTTGCCCATTTGGCCTTCGGGCAGGCCGACGAATGGGCCGGAGGTGTGAATGAGCGTGTTCGGGAAAGTTTTTAGAAGGTGATCGTAATTGGGCTTGCGGGCTAGGGCGATGGCGTTGCCTTTTGTTTCTGCGGAATAGCCCCAGCCATCCAGGACGGTGAGAACTACCGGTTTTGGTCGGCGCATGTTCGCTTGTAGAATACACGGAACGAGTTGGCCGCAGAAGCCCGGCTTGCGCGGATCGCGAAATCAAATGGAGGAAATTCTAAAATGCCAGCTACCGGAGAAATGCGCATGCCTTCGCCGGATTTGTTTTTTCAGACCGCGCGGGCTTATCAGGGGACGGCTGCGATTAAGGCGGCGATTGGGTTGGATTTATTTCGGGCGATTGGAGAAGGGGCTGCGACTGCCGGGGAAATTGGGCGGCGATGCGGTGCTTCGGAGCGGGGGATGCGGATCCTTTGCGATTTTCTGGTGATTCTGGGATTTCTCACAAAGGACGGCGGGAAATATGCGTTGACTGCGGATTCGGCGGCGTTTCTGGATCCGCGATCGCCGATGTGTATTGCCGCGGCGGCGAATTTTCTTTGCGATTCGCGATTGACGGGGATGGTGGACTCGCTTACCGAGGCGGTGCGTAAGGGAGGGACGGCGATGCCAGATGGCGGGACTACTACGCCGGAGAATGAGATTTGGGTGCAGTTTGCGGAATCGATGGCGCCGATGATGTCGATGACGGCGGGGGCATTGGCGTCGTCGCTGGGCGAGATCGCGGGGCGCGCGCGCAAGGTGCTGGATATCGCCGCAGGTCACGGCATGTTCGGAATTACGTTGGCGCATCGCAATCCGCAGATGAAGATGATGGGACTCGATTGGGCGCCGGTGCTTGCGGTGGCGAAACGCAACGCACAGAAGGCGGGCGTGGGGGATCGTTACTCGACGATTGAAGGCAGTGCGTTCGATGTGGATTTTGGGTCCGGCTACGATCTCATCCTGTTGCCGAATTTTTTGCATCATTTTCGTGCGGAAGTAAATGTTGAGCTGCTGAAAAAAGTCCACGCGTCGCTGGCGCCGGGCGGTCATGCGGCGATTGTCGAGTTTGTGCCGAATGACGACCGCGTGACGCCGCCGGAAGCAGCCAGTTTCGCGCTGACGATGCTGAGCTCGACGCCGGAAGGCGACGCGTTTACATTCCGGGAATTGGAACAGATGTGCCGCGGCGGTGGATTTTCGGGTGCGAAAATTCAGCCGTTGCCACCGTCGCCGGAAAGTTTGATCGTCGCGGAGAGGTAGGTCAGGCGCGCGGAGTTGTGGTGGCGAAGGCTAGGTTGATTAGCGTGCGCTGCTCGACTTCGTGGGCGCCGCCGCTGCCTGTGGCCGGGCTGGCGCTGGCGCTGCGTTTTACGCTGCGGACTGGTTTGCCGCGGGCTACTCTTTCCAGGCGTGGGAGCATAAACGCTAGGGCGCCCATGTTGGCTGGTTCTTCTTGGACCCAGACGATATCTCTTGCTGATTCGTGGCGGGCTAACGCTGTTGTTACTTCGGATTCTGGGAACGGGTAGAGTTGTTCTAGGAATACGATTGCGGTTGTGGTGTCCTGCCTTTTCTTTCTTTCGGCTATTAGTTCGTGGCCGATTTTTCCGGTGCAAATTAGGATTCTTGTGGCGTTTTGTGTTTCGTGGTCGGGAATTACCGTCTGGAATTTTCCGGTGGCTAGATCGATTACGGGCGATGACGCTACTGGATTGCGTAGCATGCTTTTTGGCGTGAAAACTACCAGGGGTTTGCGCCAGCTTCGCAGGGCTTGGCGGCGGAGCAAGTGGAAATATTGAGCGGCGTTCGACGGTTGGCAGATTTGTATATTGTGGCTGGCGGCGAGCTGCAGAAAGCGTTCGATACGCGCGCTGGAATGTTCGGGGCCCTGGCCTTCATAGCCATGCGGCAGCAGAAGAACGATTCCAGATAATAGATTCCATTTTGTTTCGGCGGCGGCGATGAATTGATCGATTACGATTTGGGCGCCGTTGGCGAAATCGCCGAATTGGGCTTCCCACAAGACCAACGCTTCGGGGAAATCGCGGCTGAAGCCGTATTCGAAGCCAAGGATGCCGGCTTCGGAGAGAGTGGAATTGTAAATTTCGAAGAAGGCGTCGCCGCTCGGGAGTTGGGCTAGCGGCAAATAGATTTTTTCGTTCTCGATATCGATGAGGGCCGCGTGGCGTTGATTGAATGTGCCGCGGCGGGAATCCTGGCCGCTTAGGCGGACTGGCGTGCCCTGGCGGAGGAGCGTGCCGAAGGCTAGGGCTTCGGCCATGCCGAAATCCACTGGGCGCTTGCCGTTGCCCATTTCGGCGCGCTGTTCGAGAAGTTTTTTCACTTTTGGATGGATGTGGAATCCGTCCGGGTAACTGGTTAGGACGCCGGTTACCGCTGCCAGCTCGTTTGCGTCTACCGCTGTCTCCACTTCGTCTGCCGGCTTGTAGCGCCCGCCGTGATAGGCATTCCAGTAGGGTGGAAGCTGGCGCATTACCGGATTTTTCTCGAGCTCTTCTGCGGCTTTTTGCGCGGCGCCCAATTCTTCGCGAACTTTTTCGGCCATGGGCGCGGCATCTACGCCGATTTTTTCAGAATAAATTTGCCAGAGCGGCGGGTGGGCCTGGATTTTGCGGTAGCGCAGCGGTTGCGTGATCGTGGGATCGTCGACTTCGCTGTGGCCATGTTTGCGGTAGCCGATCAGATCGATCACTACCGGGCTTGCGAATTTGTAGCGGTATTCGGCGGCGATGCGGCCCACGCGGACCACCGCGTCGGGATCTTCGGCGTTCACGTGGAAGATTGGAATTGGGAGGCGCTTGGCCAAGTCGGAGGAGAAGCGCGAGGAGTGAGATTCGCTCGGGACCGTGGTGAAGCCGATCAGATTATTCACGATGATGTGGACGGAGCCGCCCACCGAGAAGCCTTCTAGGCCGGCGTAGTTCAGCGTTTCGGCCCAGATGCCTTGTCCGGCGAAAGCGGCGTCGCCATGCAGAATGATTGGCAGAACGCGCTCTTGGCCAGTCGTGCCGATGCGGGTTTGCTTGGCGCGGGCGCGGCCCATGGCTACTGGATCCACGGCTTCCAGGTGGCTGGGATTTGAAACTAGATGCATGGCGATTTTGCTGCCTTCGGGGGTGACGAAATCGCCGGTGGCGCCGAGATGATATTTCACGTCGCCGCCGCCGAGGACGCTGCGGGGATCGACATCTTCGAAGCGGGCGAAAACATCGGCGGCGGCGCGGCCGATGGTGTGGACCATTACGTTGAGGCGGCCGCGATGGCTCATGGCTACTACGCCTTGTTCGGCGCCGAGAGTGCTGGCGGCATCTAGGATCGAATCTAGTAGCGGGATTAGGGCGGCATCGCCTTCTAGCGAATAACGCTTGGTGCCTAGATAGCGCGTTTGCAGGACTTGCTCGAAGATTTCGGCGCGGACTATGCGCTCGAGAATACGCGTGCGATCGGGGGCTGGGGCTTCCGTTTCCATGCGCTCGGCGATCCAGCGGCGGCGCTCGGCGTCGGGGATGTGCATGAATTCTGCGCCGATGGTGCTGCAATAGAATGCGCGGGCTGCGGAGGCATCTTTGCCATCTAGATCTAGATCGGGCATTGCTACTTGTGGGAGATCGCCTAGCGGATCTAGGTCGGCTTGGAGATAGCCCCAGCGGCGGAAGGCGTCGAAGATTAATTCGCGCTTGGTTGGCGTGGTTTCGATGTCGGCAGTGGCTTGTCCGCGAGCCATTCTGGTTCCCCTTGGTTGAACTTCTATTATAAACGCTTCCGAGCCGAAGATGTCGCGAGGGCCGGGTTAGGCCTCCAGCGGGCGCCGCTTTTGCGCCCCTCGTCGTCTGCGGCTACACAGTCAAAACATAGTTCCGGCAACGAACATCCTCGTCCTCGCACGCGTCTACGGACACTATGAATTGGACAGTATAACGGACGGCCAAACAGCGGCCGCGGGGACGCCCCAAAACCGGGCGTCGCGGGAGGGCTAACCCGGCCCTCCCCTACAAATTCAGATACCAGTTCAAACGCTTGGCGGCTGAAGAGATTTCGGGAGAAAAAATAGCTTGACATATTCCTATATGGGAATATATTGGCGGTATGGCACGAGCGGCTACGACCTCGGATGCGTTTAATGCTGTGGCGGAACCGCGGCGGCGGGACATTTTGAATTATTTGGCAATGCAGGAACGGTCCGTTGGCGAGATCGTGGACGCTCTGGAGATGGAACAGCCTTCGGTTTCGAAGCATCTCAAAGTTTTGAGGGGAGTTGGGTTGGTGGACGGGCGTCGGGAGGGCCGGCAGATGGTTTATGGGGTGAATGCCATGGCGATCCGGCCTTTGCATGAATGGACTAGTACTTTTGAGAGGCTTTGGAAGCACCAGTTGTTGCGGATTAAGGAACGGGCTGAGGGTGGGGATGGGCGGAAATAGTGGGCAGGCGCGTGGATTTGGTGGCCGGGCGCGCGGAAAAAGGCGACGGCAGCGGAAATTTCAAATTTGAAATTTCAGATTTGGGGAAACGGCAAAGGCAGACACGGCAAAGGCAAATGCGGACCGGGTTACGCGGAGATATATGGGCCACGATTTCGCAGTTGTTAAACGGGCGGGCGCAGCAGGCCGGCGCCCCTACGGGAAAATTCACTTGGTGCCATCGCGCGCAATTGTGAGTCGGGGAGAAATTCGACGGGCGCTACGGAAACCGAAGTTGCTTTGTGGAATATCAAATTAGGAGGGGATTATGAGTTCAGCGGTGCTTACTTTGGACGCGACTACTATTCATGTTGCGCAGGAGATTGAGGTGCGGGCTTCGATTGAGGCTACCTTTGCGGCGTTGCTGGAGCAGCTTGGGCCTTACAACGAGACGCAACCCGGCACGCCCATGCCCATGAAGCTCGAAGCTTGGCCTGGCGGGCGATGGTATCGCGATCTGGGACACGACAACGGACATTACTGGGGGACGGTGCAGGCGATCAAGAAGCCTACCTTGCTGGAAATTTGCGGGCCGCTGTTTATGTCCAATCCCGTTATGACGAATCTTCAGTACCGGTTGAAAGAAACGGGCGGCTTGACTGTGATCACGTTTCGTCACCAGTCGTTTGGGTTGGTGTTGGAGGAATATAGAAACGTTAAAAGCGGATGGGGTCATTTGCACGAGCTGGTGCGGCAGCGGGCGGAAGCGCGGCGGCCCAGCTGAGGCGGCGAAGGCTTGGTCGTTCACGGGAGGCGAATATGTGTCCGGCATGTTTTGAAGGCGCGGCGGTGGTGGCCGCTGGAGCGGGATCGATGGGCGGAATTTTGGCGGTGTGCATCGGAAAATTCCGAAGATTTTTTGGGGCGGGTGGTCGCGGTTTGAATCAGAAAATTAAGGAGAAATAAAATGGCTACGAGCAAACAGAGCGCTAAAGAACTAGGGAAAGAGCAAGTTGCAATGAAAACGCCGGCGGTGGTGTCGGCGCAGGAATGGGAGGCGGCGCGGCAACAAATGCTGGTGAAGGAGAAGGCATTTACCCGCTCGCGTGATGCGCTGGCTGCGGAACGGCGGCGGATGCCGTGGACGGCGGTGGAGAAGAGGTATGAGTTCGAAGGGCCGAAGGGGAAGGTTAGCTTGCTGGATTTGTTTGAGGGGCGGCGGCAGTTGATTTTGTATCGCGCGTTTTTTGAGCCGGGAGTTTTCGGCTGGCCGGATCATGCTTGCCGCGGGTGCTCTTTGGGGGCGGATCAGGTGGCGCATTTGTCGCATTTGAATGCGCGCGACACTACGCTGGCGTTTGCTTCACGGGCGCCGCAGGGGGACATCGCGCGTTTGAAGGCGCGGATGGAGTGGGAGATGCCGTGGTATACGATCACGGATAGCTTCGACAAGGACTTCGGCGTCGACGAATGGCACGGCCACAATGTATTTATCCGCGACGGGGAACGCGTGTATCGGACTTACTTCATCAACAACCGCGGCGACGAGGCGATGGGTAGCACTTGGAGCTATTTGGACATGACGGCGCTTGGGCGGCAGGAGGAGTGGGAAGATTCGCCGGAGGGTTATCCGCAGACGGCGCCTTATAAATGGTGGAATTGGCATGATGAATATGCGGCGGGCGCCGGACCGGATCCGCGGTGGGTGAAAGTGGTGGAGAATGCCGGCGTGACGTTGAACCTCAACGACTAGTGAGGTCGAGCGCCGGTAATTCAACGCGGCTTCGCCGCGAATAATGGCGAGAGGTGCAGCCTCCTCAAGGAGGCTGGCCTCCCGCCGATAAAAAAGAGTGGCCAAAGTGATGTTCGCAATACCTGGCAAATACACGCTTCAGATCAATTCGCCGACGCCGATCACGTCCGAGCGGCAGCATGAGGATTACCTGGCGGTGCTCGACAAATTGGCGAGCAAAGAGAATCCCACAAGCGACGAGGAGAAGTACGCCGAAGTTTTGATGACCTTGATCGAAGCCTACGAGGAAGAGCACCATGCGATTCCCGAAGCATCTCCTTTAAATGTGCTTCGCGGGCTGATGGACGCCAACAATCTTCGCCAAAAAGACCTGATCCCTATATTCGGCTCGGAAAGTATCGTCTCTGAAGTCTTGCACAAGAAGCGCGAGCTGAATAAAACTCACATCGCCAAACTGAGCAAACGATTCCGCATTTCTCCTGCTGCGTTTTTCTAAGGCTCGACGCGACGACCAGCAAGACTGTGAAGTTCTTGCGTTTCGTTGTAGATTTCTGGTGTTATGAAACTGGGGAAACGGCAAGAGACCAAGCCGACAATTTGCTTCAGCGCAAAGTTGTCTCCGCTCAAGTCAAACGAAAAACTCGAATCGTGGACCATTACCTTGCCCAAGGGCGCGAGTGCGAAACTGCCATCGCGCGGCATGGCGATGGTCGAGGGGATGATCAACGCCTTCCCGTTTCGCGCCGCTCTTGAACCAGACGGCAAGGGAAGTCACGCGCTTACGGTTAACAAAAACATGCGCACTGCCGCAGGCGCAGATGCTGTGGACACGGTAATGGTGGAGATTACTCGGGCCGGAGAAGAACCCGAGCTCCGAGTCCCGATGGACTTTCGCAAAGCACTTGCAGCGTCGCCGGTGGCGCTGGCGGGATGGGAGGACATTACACCGTTGGCGCGGCGGGACTGGATTTTTTCGATCAGCTCGGCGAAGCAGCCGGAAACGCGGCGGCGGCGGATTGCGAAAGCATGCGACATGCTGGCGTCTGGAAAGCGGCGATTGTGTTGTTTCCCCGGGGTTAAGTGGATGATGAAAGAAAATGAAAAATCTTGTGGGATGTGGCTTCCATTGTCGAGCTCATCAGACCGTTCTTCAGTGAGATCACAAAAGTAGAAAACCGCGGAACTTTTCCACCGGGCTGACGCTGAACCGCGACGATGTTGAGGACAACTGTGACGGCTTCGGCGGACGGTAATTAGTGGACCTCCCGTACGATTTTGCTCCGTCCTTGGATTTTGCCTTTGGCGGGTTTTTTCTACGTCGGATGCCGGCGGGGACGCCGGCGCTACTTGGGGCTGTTTAGCGCGTTCCAGGCTGCTAGAGAATCCATGTAGTCTCTCCAGTGCACGATTTTTCTATTCTCAATCGTGATGACCGAGATGAACCTGTTGTCGTAGGGCCCGCCAGTGGAAAGAATCGTGCCGTGTACTTCGTATTCGAGGATTACCACATGTGGGTCTTGCGAGCGATGCACGACGAGCGCTTCGCCGGAGTGCAGCTTGATGGTCTTGCCGTAGCCGGAGTAGCTGTCGATTAGATTGGTGCGGCCTCGAATCGCATGGGGCCAGCCGGGAAAGTGATAGCGGAACTCGAAGGCTGCGCCGTCGGCAATCGTATCGAAGTAATGATCGCCATCGACGAGTCCGCGCAGGCCTTCCATTACGATTGCGAAGAAGGGATCTAGGGCTTCGAAATTTTCGTAGCGGGCTTTTGTCATGAAGGGTTCCTCGGTGACGGCCGGTGGCGCGGGTCATCAGGGATTGACGCGATGGGCTTCGATGATCATGTAGTCGCTCCACGTTTTCGCATCGTTCGATGCTTCGCCGCGCCAGGTGAAATGTGACGCGGAGTGATTCGTGTACGTGGCGCGTGTGTAGTTGTGGCCGCCTACGGTTTCTTTGAAGGCGTAGGTGATGGATTCGGCGTCGAACTGGATTCCGCCCATCTCTTCGGATACTAGATCCATCCAGTTTCCCGCTAGCGCGTTCAGCCATTTTATATTCCAGAGTTTCTTGGCGGGATCGTAGACGCGAAAGTTCATGCCGAGGACTAGCAGCTCTCCGGCGGGGCTCATCATTCTGTATTCGTCGGCGATGGCGTAGCCGTCGAGGATGTAGCGGCCTTGCCAGGCGGCTTCGAATTTTTGCCAGGAGCCGTCGGGGGATTTTAGTTTTGCTTCGCAGCGCCATTTGCCTACGAGAAAGGCGAATCTTGCCAGCGCGGCGGGGGCTTTTGGATTTAGCTTGCCGAAATCTTCTGGGAGTTGGGTCATGGAACTATTCTCCGTGGAGCTGAGCCAATGCGCCGAGCCTAGGAACAGCGGCAACGCGCTGAGTAGCACGCTTCGCCGGGTTGGCGTCCAGCGAGGATTGTCGTTTCCAGACTGCATGGGGCCGTATGATGACATAGGGCCAACTTCCGTGGCTAACGTGCAGACCTGTAGAACTGCCGACACAGGGAAAGGATTCACGCACTTTCCGTTGGGGGAGGTCCGTCGAACGGGTTGGGCTTTGACGGGATTTGCGGTCGTAAGATGCCGGCAGGGACGCCGGCGCTACTTTTGGCCCACGCCTACCGCGCGAGAGTTTAGGCTGGGTTGATCGGGGGTGGCGCGGGCACCTTTTGCGAATTGTTGGAAGGCTTCTAGGATTTCTGGGCCGTAGAGTTCGGTTTTTTTTGCGCCGAAGCCGAAGACTTGGCGCAGTTCCGATAGATTTTTTGGGCGGCGCTCGCATAGGGCGTCTAGCGAGGTATCGTGCATTACTACGAAAGCGGCTACGCCTTGGCGTTGAGCGGCTTGGCGGCGCCATTCGCGGAGGTAGGCGCGGAGCTCGGCTAGATCGGGGCTAGAGAGCGCTGCCGGCTGCACTCTTACCGTGACCGGGCGCGGAGCGGGCGCTTGCATCGGCGAGCGCGAGGATTGCGATTGAGAACTTGCCGATGGTTGCGGGCGGGACTTCGATGATCTTTTCGGTTGGCGTGGGGGCAGCGGGGTTAGCAGCCAGTCGGGATTGTAGCCGCAGACGTCGCAGGCGCCGCAGGATTCCCATTTTGTGTTTTCGCCGAAATGATTGCAGATCTGGCTGTGGCGGCAGGTGGTGGATTCCACGAAATTGCGGATGGTGTAGTAACGCTGCCAGCCTCGTTCCTGTTCGGCGGAATCCTGGATTTGATAGATGAAATGAGCGAGCAGGCCTGCGTCGCGCGGTTGCCAGAGTAGCAGGCAATCGGTGGGTTGACCGTCGCGTCCGCCGCGGCCGGCTTCTTGGTAATACTGCTCGATGGATTTGGGCATGGTGAGATGGATTACGGCGCGGACGTCGGCTTTATTTATGCCCAGGCCGAAAGCGATCGTGCCTACGATTACGCGGACATCGCCGGACATCCAGATTTCCTGATTTCGTTTGCGAGAGGGAGCTTCCATTTTGCCGTGATAGCCGATGGCGTCGATGCCATTTGCGCGCAGGTCGTCGATCGTTTCTTTTACTCGGGCGATTGTAGGCGAATAGACGATTATGCTGCCGTCGGGATGAGCGCGGATGGCGTCGACGAGTTGCGGCATTAGCGTGTCGGAGTCGCAGCGCTTGACTACGTAATTTAGATTGGGGCGATGGAAGCTGGCTATGTATTTGTCGGGCTCGCGGAGCTGGAGTTGCTCGATGATGTCGTGGCGAACGTGTTTTGTGGCGCTGGCGGTGAAGGCGGCTATGGGGCGATCGGGGAAATGCGTGCGCAGATTGTTGAGTTGGCGATATTCGGGGCGGAACTCGTGGCCCCATTCGGAGATGCAGTGGGCTTCGTCGATTACGAAATAGGAGATGGGAACTTTGCGTAGCCATTCTATGGTGGAGCTTTGAGAAATGCGCTCGGGCGATAGATAGAGTAGGCGGAATTTGCCTTCGGTTGCGGCTGCCATGATTTCGTCGGTGGATTTTCTTGTTACGAAGCTGTTTAGGACTGCGGCTTCGATTCCCATTTGGGCTAGTTGGGCGGTTTGGTCTTGCATCAGGGCGATCAGCGGGGAGATTACGATCGCGGTGGTTTTTGTGTTGAGCGCTGCCGGCAGTTGGTAGCAGAGGGATTTGCCGCCGCCGGTGGGCATGATTACGCAGGTGTCTTTGCCGGCCATCAGGCTGCGGACTATGCGCTCTTGCATGGGGCGGAAGGTGTCGTAGCCCCAGTATTGGCGGAGGGGGTCGAGTAGGTTTAGTTCGGTGGACATCGGGATAATTAATATAGGTGGTGGGTGGAGGTTCGTCTATTCGGAAAAATACGGACGGGATTGGAGGCGCGCTCGAGTAGCACAGGCACTCTTGCCTGTGGCGGTTTTTAACAACGTCGTGCTGACGATCATTCTTCGCGAATCGTTTGGGCGGTCACAGGCAAGAGTGCCTGTGCTACTGGGTTGGCCAGGCGTCTAGCAGGCGGCGTAGTAGGACTAGTTGCCCTAGGTGATAGGCGTTGTGATCGATGATAAGTAGGGCTTCGCGTAGGATGGTTTTGCCGTTGCTGTTGGGGATTTTGGCGAAGAGATCGGTTTTGGGATCTAGGATTAGTTTGCGCATGGATTCGGCGTCGTTGTGGAAATTGCGGACGCTGGCGTCCCAGGCGTTTTCGTCTGGCGGGGCTGCGGTTTGCGACCAGTAGCCTGCTGGGAAATCTGGGGAGACGTGTTTTGGATTTTGGCTGAAGCCTAGGATGTCCCATTGGGCTATGCGTAGATGCTCTAGCATTTGCCAGGGGGTGTGTGGGGAGCCTGGGACTTTTGCGCCGCGGAGTTCTGGGGGCATTTCGGCGAAGGCGTCGCGCCAGGAGGCGTGGGCTTCGCTGGTTTCTAGATATTTGGCTAGTTGTTGGCGGAGGGTTTGGATTTCGGCGGCGGGGGTTGAATTTGCGCGCGTAGATTTTGTGGGTGTCTTTGCGTCTTTTGTGCGGGATATTTTTTTAGTCTTGGCCATGATTGCCTCCTTGGCTTTGATTCGCGATCCGAGAAACAATACCTCAGCGGCTGAAGCCGGGATTATTTTGCGGCCTTTTCGGCACGACTAAAGTCGCGCCCTGACAAAGCACAGCTCGGCATTTCCTTAAAGGCTGCACAGCCAGGAGTGGCTGTGCTACAGGTGCGTTGCCAGGTTGGTTTGTGCGGCGCATAATCCTGGCGACTTTTCCTGGAGGTTATTGGATGAGATTACTTGGGTTAACGCGTCGGGAATTTGCGCTGGGACTTGGAGCGGCTTTGGCGGCTACTCGAGCGCCTGCGGCTTTTGGTTGGAGTTCCGAGGGGCAGACTGCGGCGCGGGCTAAGCGGGCCGGGCTGATTCGCTTGAATTTCAATGAGAATCCTTATGGGCCGGGGGCCAAAGTCGCGGCGGCTATGACGCGTACGGAATCGGAGGCTATGCGTTATCCCGACGAGGCTTACTCGGAATTGCAAAAGGACATTGCTGCGCTGCACAAAATCGCGCCGGAACGCGTCGTGGTGGGATTTGGCTCGACAGAGGTTTTGCGTGCGGCGGATATGGCTTTTCTTGGCGGAGATAAAAATGTTGTCGCTGCGGCGCCTACTTTTGAGGCGGTGCTGGATTATGCGCGGGTGATGCGGGCGCCGGCGGTGCGCGTGCCGTTGACGCTGGATGCGCGGCATGATTTGCCGGTGATGGCGGCGCAGTGTACTTCGAAGACTGGCGTTGTTTATGTCTGCAATCCGAATAATCCTACCGGGACGATTGTTACGCGCAAGGAGATGCAGCAGTTTTTCGATCAGGTGCCGAAGACCACGATGATCTTGATGGATGAGGCTTACCATCATTTTGTGGATTCGCCGAATTACGCCAGCGCTACCGAGTGGCTGGACAAACTGCCGAATCTCGTGGTGGCGCGGACTTTCTCGAAAGTGTATGGGCTGGCTGGAATGCGGATTGGATACGGCATCGGAGATAAGGACGTGATTGCGGCTATGCGCGAGCAATTGCTTCAGGACAACAATAGCTCCGCCGGGATTGCCGCTGCGCGGGCCGCTTTGGCGGATCAGGGGCACGTGGCCGAGTGCAGGTCGCGGATCAACGGAACGCGGGCTTGGTTGACGAAAGAGATGAAGCGATTGGGATGCAAGGTCACAGATTCGCAGGCTAATTTTTTGATGGTGGATATGGGTAGCGATGTGGGGCCGATTATCGCGGAGTTTCGCAAGCGGGGGATTTTGGTGGGGCGGAAATTTCCTTCGATGGCGACTTGGTTGCGCGTGACGATTGGGACGCAGGAGGAGACGGCGGCGTTTATGAAGGCGTTTCGGGAGATTTATTGCGGGGGGAATTATTGCGGGGCGGTGGCGTAATTGGGTGACACGGAGATCGCGTGCATGAGTACGATTTCGTAGCGGCGCGCTTTAGGCTGGCATCCGGAAATGACGGTGCGGGCGCAATTGGGCGAGCTACTCTACCGTGACATTGCGAAGATGCTGGGCTGAAGCCCACTGCTACGAAAGCGATGGGCTTCGCGCGAGATTGTGGCTACGCCCTTGCCCGTGCCGATGAATCTGCGAAGCCGCTGCAGCTACGCAGATGCGCCGGTTGCGCCGCCACCGCTACCGCTTGCGGCGGTCATCGTCCGCCGCTGCTGGAAACACTCGCGGCAGTAGACTGGGCGCCCTTGCGTGGGCTTGAACGGTACCGTGGTTTCCTTCCCGCACTGCGAGCAGACGGTTTTGGTCTCGACGCGCTGAACGCCGTTCGAAGACGTAGTTCCGCCTTGCGCGCGCGTGGCTTTGCAGGCCTTGCACCGCTTGGGCTCATTCTTGAACCCTTTATCGGCGAAGAACATTTGCTCGCCGGCGGTGAAGACGAACTCCGCCCCACAGTCCGCGCACTTCAGGACCTTGTCATGATATTCCATGGGCCGCTCCGTGGCCTGGCTAGGACAGGTCAGGCGGCGCGACAGGCCATGTCATCCGAAACTGGAACATGGGGAAGGATGCGGTTCCCGTTGGCCGGTTGGCACGATATTGTCTGAGGAAACCCAAAAAACCGGATTGCCTAATCCTGCTCACGCCGCTGCTTCTTGCGGAGGCGTTTACGCGAAAGGGCAGCCTTGGCACGACGACGTTCCCCGGGCTTCATGAAGTAACTGTGCTTTTTTATTTCCTTGATGATGTCTTCGGATTGCACTTTCCTCTTGAAGCGACGGAGAGCGTTCTCGAGAGACTCACCCTCCTGAATGACAACTTCAGCCACGCGTATTCACCCCCATCCCGGATCGAGTATTTTAAATTGTTCTTTGTAAGCTACTAAGTATACCCGGTTTTCCCCAAAACCGGTAATGCGTGGTGGTTCTATCCTTGCCTGCGGGGGAAGTCAAGTGATAAATGAGGCGACAGGGGGTTTGGGGGAATTTGAGGGTTGGCAGATTACCAGTTTAGTACTCGTAGCTTGGTGAAGCATGGGCGGTAGTTGGGGGGCTTGCTGAGATTTGGAATCAGGCACGGCTGCGTGTTGGTCGCGGCGGAAACGCCGCTCTTACTGCCCAGCGCTAAAGCGCATTGATTTTGGGCTGCTTTTTTCCGGAGCGCTAAAGCGCTCCTTCCCCCGCATGAATGCGGAGGCTCCCACCGCGATGCTGCGGCTGGAGCCGCAGCGCAATGACTTCACCCGTCGTGCTACGACTTCACCCGTCGCTGTGTGGTGCGGACGGTTGTTATTGAGATTTGGGTGTGCGGGGATTTTGGCTTGGCGTGACGCCTTGCCTAAGAGGCCCGGCTGAAAAGAAAGCCGGGCCCCACGTTCGGAGGGGCGCTTTGCGGCTTTACGGAGTTGGGTTTCCGCAGCCGGTTGCGTCTAGTTGCTGGAGCTTTTGCGTGGCTTTTTCGTTGCCTTTTTTTGAGGCGGCTAGGAGGAGGACTCGGGCTTGCGCGCAGTTTTGCTGCACGCCGTCGCCTCGGATGTAGAGGTCGGCTAGGACGATACTTGCGCCGGTGTCGCCTTTGCGGGAGGCGGCCCAGAGCCATTGGGCGGCGGTGGTGGCGTCGCGTTGTCCGCGATTATTTTGCAGATAGGCTAGGGCGGTGGACATTTCGCGCGTGGTTGGCTTTGGCATTGCTTCGGGGGCTGCATCGGCGCCGATGCCGGCTTCAGTTGCGCCGTTGCGCCTGGTCTTTAGAACGCGTCCCTTGGATTTTTTCGTGGTGGCCGCGGGTTCTGGCGAGGTGGTGGGGCGAGCGAGTGCGCTGTCGTCGCCGAAGGAGTCCATCCATGCGCTGAGTTTGTCGCGATAGTTGAATGTTACGAGACCTACGATCAGCACTGCGGTGATTGCGAGCATTGCGGCCATTTCGCCGAGCGTGGGCTCGCGGGGAATCATTTTGAATAGGGCTTTCGAGGAGGCGCGCTTGATTTCCTTGGAGGCGGTGGCGAGCTTTTCACGCGAAACGTCGAGCGCGGTGACGGGCTGCAAGACTGTGAATGCGGGCGTTGATTGCGCGACTGGCGTCGGCGGAATTGCTGGATGCGCCGGGCGTGGAACGGGCGCGATTGCGGCCGGGACTGCCGGAGGAGCTATCGGAGCCGCTGGCTGCGTCGCGCGTGCGGCTGGCGCAATGGCTGCCGGTGCTATTGCGAGCGGAGGCTTTGCAGTTACGGGTTGCGCTGCGCGAGGCTTGGATGCGATCGGTTTTTGTGCCCAGGTGTTAGCGCTGCGCACTACCGGCTTCAATTTTGCGAACGAAGCGGCGGTTGCGGTGCGGATCGTTCTCGCTGACCTGATCGCTGCGGCCACTGTTGCGGAGCCGGTGCGCGCGAGCATGGGAGCGATGCTGGTTTTTGCGGCGCTTGCTAATGATGCGGTCTTGGTGAAAATTCCGACGCCGGTTACGCGGGCGTTGCGCGCGATTTTGCTCCACGCTGCGCCGAACGCATCGCTGGCTCGCAAGATTCGCGACGCGGTGCTCTTGAAAGCAGCTTCGGTGAAATCGCTCAAGCGAGAGGGAAGCGTCGTCATCCAGCTTGTTGACGGAGCCGCCGGTTCGGCTGCTTTCCACGGGGCGCCCGCTGACCAGGGGCGCACGTCGACTACAGACGGAGGTTCCGGCGCGGCTGCGGGCGTGGGTGCAACCTCTGCGATTTTTGGTGTTGGAAGAATCGGGGCGGTGGCTTCGACACGCGCGGCGACGTTTATCGGAGCGACGAACGTGATCGGCGCTGGGGCTTCGATGGGCTCGACGGCAGGCGTTTTTGCGGGCTCGACATTTGCTGCGACGGGCACTGTGACTGGCGCCGCCACTGGCAGTGCGATGGGCACGGCCACTGACGACGCGGACATTGCAATCGGAGCGGCTGCCTTCTGCGTTTCTGCGGGTGCGGTGGCGACCAGTGGCTCGTAATCGGCGATTGCGGTCAGGGGCCAATCGGAATCGTCTGCGGCGATGGCGTGGCGCAGTGTGGTTAGCATGCCGCTTACGCGATCGACGGCCATTCGGAACTGCGCGTATTTGACGTCTGAGGATTTTTCGGAGCGTTCCGCGTTGCCGGAAGTAAAACCTACGGCGCGGGCAATCGCGTCGGAAGTCTGCGAGGCAGGCTTCGAGCGCGGGACTAAATTTCGCCGCGGTGTGCGTGGGCGAGCGGCAGGCGGCGGGACCGCGGGTGACGCGGAGATGCGTTTCGGCGCGCGAGCTGGAGCGGAATTTTGAATGGGAAGAGGCGCAATCGGCGGCGCCGGCGCGGCATGTTCCTGCGCCATTTTTTCGACTAGGCCGCCGGCTTCGATTTCGGTTGCAGCTTCCTGGGCCTGAATTTCGTTCAGCGCGGGCCGGGCGAAGAGATCCTCCGGAGGCGAGGTCTGAATCGAGGTGAGGATGGTGTCGAGCAAACTTTCGAGCGGAGCGGGATCGGTGTGCGGCAGGCTGTGAAGCTCGCGTTCGAATTCGCTTTCGTGCGAGAGGTGCTGAGATTGCGCCGCAGATGCCGGCCGCGTGGGCTCAGGCGGCTGATCATTTGCGGATTCAGTTCGCTGGTGCGAGAGCCACGCGCGGAGCTGCTGGCGGGCTTGCTTCGATGGGCGCGTGAATTTCAATCCGCCGGAGCGCTTGGTGTCGTCGATCCACGCTAGTTCGCCGGAAACTTCGATGTGATTTGCGGAATCGAGAACGAACCAGAGCTGAATTCGCTTGGTTTCTTCGATGGGTGCGACGACCTGGAATCCGATGCCCGATTCGCAGACATCGAGGAGCCTGCCGCCGTTGTCGGGTTCGAGCTTGACGTAGCTCAGGCCGGCGGGCTTGGCGCGCGGAGTGCGGCGGCGCTCGGACGAGGAGGTCTCCGGTGGCCGGGTAGGCTCGGAAGAAAGAGCTCGCTCTGGTTCAGAAGGGGGCAAAACTTGTCCTTGACCACTGGGTCTGACATCAAACTTACGGGCAGAGAAGTGCCAGCGTGCCCGCTCAAATGGTCGCGAATATGCTACTCAAGTAAGAGCCAATCCAGCAACGGGTAATTTCGGCCGACCTGTGGGAAATTGGAGCAAGTGCGCGGCCAAACGCAAAACCTAGGGGAAATCGGCATCAGGACCAAATTTGATAAAGATTTGCACAATCCTGGCGGAACTTAACTAGAATAATCTTCCCAGTACGCGCGTGAAAACTGCGGGGTGGGTGGCTTATGCCGGAGATGCGGGAAGTGTTGGGAGTGCTGCTCGCAGGCGGACAAGGCGAGAGGCTGTGGCCTTTGACGCGCGACCGTGCGAAACCGGCGGTGCCGTTCGGCGCGGTGTATCGCATCATTGATGTGACGCTTTCGAATTGCTTGAATAGCGATTTGCGGCGCGTTTTTGTGTTGACCCAATATAAAGCGCTTAGTTTGAACCGGCATGTGCGGCGTGGGTGGTCTTCTTTGATGGGGCATGGGGATTTTATGGAAGTGCTGCCGCCGCAAATGCGCGTTTCTACGCACTGGTATCAGGGAACGGCTGATGCGGTGTATCAGAATATTTATTCGATCGGCAGCGAGGCTTCGAATTACGTCTTCATTCTTTCCGGCGACCACATTTACAAAATGAATTACCGCAAGATGCTGGATCAGCATCGCGATTCTGGGGCCGAGGTGACTGTCGCGACTTTGGAAGTGGATGTGGCCGATGCGGCGCGGAAATTTGGCGTGATTGAGACGGACCAGAATTGGCGGATTATCGGATTTGAAGAGAAGCCTGCCGAGCCGAAGGCTTCGCGGATTCATCCTGGGAAATGCAATGCTTCGATGGGCGTTTACATTTTTAATACGCAGCTTTTGGTGCCGATTTTGATTGCGGATGCGGAGGACCCTTCGTCTTCGCATGATTTTGGGAAGGATATTATTCCTAAGATTTTGGGGAAGAATCGCGTTTTTGCTTACAACTTTCGCGACGAAAATAAAAAAGAGACTTCGTATTGGCGCGATGTGGGGACTATCGATGCCTACTATGAAGCGAATATGGATTTGGTGGCGGTGTCGCCCATTTTCAATTTGTATGACAAGACTTGGCCGCTGCATACCTGGCAGCAGCAGTATCCTCCCGCGAAATTTGTGTTTGCCGATCCGGACCGCATGGGCATCGCGCTCGATTCGATAGTGGCTGGCGGCTCGATTGTTTCCGGCGGGCGCGTGAAAGGCTCGGTGCTGGGCTACGACGTGCGCGTGAACAGTTATTGCGACGTGGAGGATTCGATTATTTTCAATCACGTGAATATCGGGCGGCATTCGCGGATTCGCAAGGCGATTATTGACCGGCACGTAAGTTTGCCGGAGGGAACCGTGATTGGGTATGACGCGGAGGCGGATCGCAAGAAATATCAGATTACCGATGAGGGAGTGGTGGTGGTGGTCCGCGAGGAATCGATGTTGGAGGAGCCGGAGTAGCCGGTTTGTTCGTATCGATCGAGTGGGTCAATCCCCTTCGCAGTTTGCCGCTCAAATTTCAGGAGCTTACGGATGTCTACGAAAATTCAGTCTGTGCATGGGCGCGAGATTTTGGATTCGCGTGGGAATCCTACCGTCGAAGCTGATGTGGTGCTCGAAGGTGGGATTCGCGGACGGGCGGCGGTTCCGTCGGGGGCTTCGACGGGTGAGCACGAGGCGCTGGAATTGCGCGATGGAGATAAGTCGCGGTATGGCGGCAAGGGGGTGCTGAAGGCTGTTGCGAATATCAATGGCGCGATTGCCAAGGCGGTTGCGGGATCGGACGCGAGCGATCAGAAGGCGCTCGACTCGAAAATGATTGAACTGGATGGCACGCCGACGAAGGGCAAGTTGGGAGCGAATGCAATCCTGGCGGTTTCGATGGCAGCGGCGCGCGCTGCTGCGGCGGCCGTCGGATTGCCGCTTTACAAATATCTGGCGTGTTATTCGAGCGATTCGTCGGCTAACAAACTCCCCGTCCCGATGATGAATATTTTGAATGGCGGGGCGCATGCGGATAATTCGGTGGACGTGCAGGAATTTATGGTGATGCCCGTAGGCGCGCCTAGCTTCCATGAGGCGTTGCGATGGGGCGTGGAAGTCTTTCACGCTTTGAAGGCGGTGCTGCACAAGAATGGTTATTCGACGGCGGTGGGCGATGAAGGCGGCTTCGCGCCGAATTTGAAATCGAATGATGAGGCGATTGAGCGCGTGCTGGAGGCGATTACCGCGGCAGGATATAAGCCCGGTGAGCAGATTGCCATTGCGCTTGATCCTGCGGCTAGCGAATTTTATGACAAGGCTAAGAAGAAATATGTTTTCAAGAAATCGGATAAGTCGGAGCGCTCGTCGGAAGAGATGATTGCGTTCTGGGAGAATTGGGTGCGGCAATTTCCGATCGAATCGATAGAGGATGGGCTTTCGGAAGAAGATTGGTCCGGCTGGCAGGCTTTGACGCGCGATTTGGGAAAGAAATTGCAGCTTGTGGGGGATGATATTTTTGTGACGAATCCCGAAATCTTTGCGCGCGGCATTAAGGAAAAAATCGGCAACGCTATTCTGATCAAGCTGAATCAGATCGGCACGGTTACCGAGACGATCGAGGCGATCGAGATGGCGCGGAAGGCCGGGTATGCTTCGATTGCTTCGCACCGGTCGGGCGAGACTGAGGATACTTTCATCGCGGATCTTTCGGTGGGCCTTGGCACTGGTCAAATCAAGACAGGCTCAGCCTCGCGCACCGATCGCGTCGCGAAATACAATCAGCTTTTGCGAATCGAAGAGGAACTGGGCGCTGCCGCGAAATTCCCGGGGCGTGCCGCGCTCGCAACGTAGCGCCGGCTGCCAGCCGGCGTTTTTGTGCGGCGATGCTACTGATCGGAGCCACAACCAAGGCTGCACCCGACTAGCGTTGTTTTAGGGCCGTGCATTACGCCGGGCCGCTCTCTCCAATCACACTCGCGCCATAAACCTCCGATTTACTCCAGCCATACCATTCGTCCGATCCTGCCTTCACCGCAGAAAATTGCCCGCAGAAACAGCAAAATCGTCTCGTCAGCCGCAGTCAAGCTGACCACTCCCGCCCGATATTTCCGCACAAAAACGCCGGCTGGCAGCCGGCGCTACGGTTTTATTTCGTTACGTTTTTGTAGACCGCGCCTTCTTTCATTACGAAGGTTACGTTATCTAGCACCGTGATGTCTTTTAGCGGATCGCCGTTCACGGCGATTATGTCGGCTAGTTTTCCTGGTTCGATGCTGCCGATTTTGTCGCTCCAGCCTAGTAATTCTGCGGCGCTGGTTGTTGCGGTGCGAATAGCCTGCATCGGCGTCATGCCGTACTCCACGTAGTAGTGAAATTCCTGCGTCTCATTCATGCCGGTCCAGGCAAAACCGCCTACATCCGTGCCGAAAACAATTTTTACATTTTTCTTCAGTGCGCGGCCGAAGGCATCGCGTTCGGTGTTCACCATTTTGAGCCAGTTGCCGCCGCGGCCTGGGGCTACCGCGGCGCCTACCATTACTGTGGGGACCCAATAAATTCCGCGGCGGGCGATTTCGTCGATTTCGGCGTCGGTTAGGCCGTCGCCGTGTTCTACGGAATCTACGCCGGCGCGCAGGGCTGCGGCGATGCCGTCGGAGCCGATGGCGTGTGCCGCGACGTGGTGGCCGAGGCGGTGAGCTTCATCGACGATGGCGCGGGCTTCTTCGTCAGTGAAATTTACTTGGCTGTGGAGGATGCCGTCGGCTTCGTAGTGATAGCCATGATCGGAATAATATTTGATCCAGTCGGCGCCGTGCGAAAGTTGCTCGCGCACAGCCAGGCGTGCGCCTTCGACACCGTCGACAGGTTGCACGCCATGCGGCAATTCGAGTTCCCAGGAATATCCGAGAAGCGGATACATGCCGGTGGGTGCCATGGCGCGAGTGGAAACGAAAAGATGCGGGCCGGGAATTTCGCCGCGATCGATGGCGGTCTTTACGTCGACATCGGCGTACATCGCGCCTTCGGTTTCGAGATCGCGGAGGGCGGTGAATCCGTGATCGAGCGCGATTTTCGCATTGCGCGCGGCGAGGATGGCGCGATAGGGAATCGATTGCTTCAAAAGCTGAACGTCGTAATCCTCCGCGGTAACGTCGCCTTGAAGAAGAATGTGCGTGTGTGCGTCGATCAGCCCGGGTAACACGGTGGAGTTCGATAGATCGAGCACTTCAGCGCCTGGGGGCGGCGATCCGCCGGGCGTGACGCTTACGATCTTGCCGTCTTCGATCAAGATCAGTGCGTTTGCTATGGCCGAGTCGCTTTTGCCATCGATCAATTTTCCGGCGCGGATGGCGATGGTTTTCTTCGCCGCCGGCGCGGAATTTTGCGCGAAGCTCGCTGTCGCCGCGATGACGATCAACGCGGACACCATCGCCATTCGTCCTGTCCATTTAAGTCGAATCATCGTTCACCTCCCTTAAAATCGAAAATCTGAACGACCTCAACTATTTTTCGAAGCCGGTATTCGTGGCTACCACGGCTTTCGTGCTTTCCGCCAATTGGCGATCGGCGTCCTTCACGTTCACGATGGCGAGCGAGCCGTGCAGCAATTCGAAAACATATGCGTACTTTCCGTTGTTGCCGTTTTCGTCCGTGCGGACGGCTCCATCGGCAGCGCCGCTGCCGTGTGCTTTCCCGCAGGAGATCATCAAATCATCTCCGTGGAATGCGAGCGCTTGCGGATACCAATCGGTGGGAAAAAATCCGAGAGGGTCGCGCGGCGCCAGCTTCGCCGGAATTCGCGCCGATCGCGCGGCGCTGCTGGCGCTGCGGTCTTCGGTCGCGTCCAGTACCGCGATCGCATTTGCGCCGGCATCGGCGACGTAGAGGCGCGTCTCGTCACGGTTGAGCGCCAGCGCCACTGGCTCGACGCCGAGTAGAGCCTGTCCCGGCAGCTTCGTCGACATGTACGCTTTTACGCCGCCGGATTTGGTGTCAATCACTGCCACGTCGTCGGAATTCGCCAGCGCTACATACAGCCGCGAATTGTCCGCATTCAGCAGAAGCGCGGTCGGATGCGACCCTGGATGCGGTGTGCGAAACTGGCCGATGCAGCGGAATCATGCGCAGCACCGTGTTGTGAACGAGGTCGAGATCGGCGACGCGCGAGGAATTCCACAAACTCACGTAGGCGTGGGTGGCATCGCGCGTGACCGCCACCGCATAAGGATACGATCCGGGCACCACGCGCTCGGTGCTGAGATCGAACCGATGCAGGATTTTGCCGGACGCGGCATCGAGCAGAGATCGCTTCGTCGGATAAATTCGCGGCAATCAGAAGTTGATCTCCCTCGGGCCGCTTCACGATCGCAATTCCGGCGGGGTAGGGAATTACCTGATCCGATCTGAGTTTGCTGTTCAGCGGCGCGGCGATTTTCTGGCCGGCGACAGCTTCGAGCGGCAATTTGAGGAATTTTTCCGGGGCGATGCGACCGGCATTGAAGGAATAGACAGCGATCCCATTTCCGAGGCTGGCTTTTTCCGTGACGGTCGGGTCGGTCAGCGAGCCGACTGACGCGTAGAGATGCCGGCCATCGGAGCTGAACGCAAGGCCAAGAAAGTAGGATTGATGAGCGTCGAGGTCGAGCCGATCGTCCGGAAAATCCGCGATCGTTTTCGATTCGAGATCGAGCACCGCGAGCGATTGCTTGATATCCGGATTCGGCCGTGCCGTAGCCGCCATTCAGCGCGACGGCATATTTTCCGTCCGGGCTGAGAACCAGATTCGCAGGAAAACTGTTCAATTGTTGCGGCCGTCCCGGAATCGCAGCGGCAAGTTTCTTGCCGGTCGGAAGTTTTTGTTCCGGCGCGACGATCGTCGTCGCGATCCTGGCTCGAAGAGCTGCGAAGGATTTCCAGCGACGAGTGCTGCGACGAGCAACGCGATGAATGGCCAGCGCCTGCGGACGAATCCGCCGCAGTGGGAAAGAGCGCGCGGCCCTCATCCCATTCACTCGCATTTCCTCGCGTCGATCTGCAGCGCGTTCATGCGGAGGGAGCTTGCTTCGCTTTCGCGCGGCTCGATTTTTCCGCCATCCATTCGTCGATGCGTCCGAGCGCTTTTTGCAGAACCGCGGCATCGCCGCCGAATCCGATGCGAAAATAGCCATCCATCCCGAGCTGGTCTCCGGGCACGATCAGCACGCCCTTCTGCGTGCGCAGTTCTTCGCCCATTTCTGCGGAGTTCCATCCGGTGTTGTAGCCGTACCAGGCGATCGCGCCGGCGCGCGGAGGAATGTGCGTGAGCAAGCCGGTATGCTTTGCGGCCCAATCGCGCATGATCGGATAGTGCTTGCGGACGATCCCGCGAGTGCGCGCGATGATGCGCGCATTGCGCGCCGGCTCGAGCGCGAGGAACGCCAGCTTCTCGGTGGGCATGGTGGGCGCCATGCTGGCGTAATCGTGATAGGTCCAGAGTTTGTCGATCATCGCGGGCGGCCCGATGATCCATCCAGTATGCAAACCGGGCAATCCGTACGCTTTTGAGAGTCCTCCGGTACAAAAGAGCCGATCGTAGCTGCCCCAAAGGCTGGGTGTCGTTTCGCCCTCGAGTTCCGCGCCGCGATACACTTCATCGGCGAGAACATAAGCGCCCACTTTTGCCGCTGCCGCGCAGATCGCTTTGATCGCCTCAGCACTCAGCGTCGCGCCCGTCGGATTATTCGGATTGCAAAGCGCCACGAGTTTCGTTTTGTTGGTAATCAAGCGCGGAAGCTCGTCGAGGTCGGGAGCCCAGCGCAATTTTTCACGCAGCCAGAGCGGCTTTACTGTGGCGCCAAAACTTTCCGCCAGACCTTGAATCTGCACGTAATTCGGCAGCATGAAGACCACTTCATCGCCAGGCTCGAGCAGCAGCCAACTCACCAGAAAATTCGCTTCCGCGCAACCCGCCGTCAAAATCGCATTTTCCGCGCGCGCCCCCGGATAAAGCGCGGCAATCCGTCCGCGCAATTCCTCGGTGCCGTTCGTCTGAGGATAGCCAAGGCGCAAGCCCAGCAGCATTTCGGCGGCCGCCGGATCGTCCAGCAAATCGCGCACCACCAGCGGCTCGACTCCACTCTCGGAAATATTCAGCTCGACACGATTTTCCCAGACTGATTGCCAGCGCTCGAGTTCAAACGGTGCGATTTTCATCGGGGGCCTCTCGATTCAGCAAATATTTGCCGGATTCAGCGAGACGGCGATTAAACCGCAATGTTTCGCAAAGTGAAAGGGATTTTCGTTTAGGTCTTTGTTTCGCGATAGGATTCCGACACCAGTATCGGAAGCCGGCTGACGAGCGGGCTAAGAAGTGCCCAGCGCTAAAGCGCATGGTTATGGAGGGCGCTTCTTCGGAGCGCTAAAGCGCTCCTCCCCCGAATAAATTCGGGGGCTGCCTCCACAATACCGCGGCTCCGCCGCGATGGATGCGGAGTTTCAGGATTGCCTCGCGAACCCTTCGAGCGAGAGAATGGCGCCGGCAACTGGGAGCAATCATGAAATTTAGACTCTGCGTCGCCTGCGTGGCGGCGCTTTTGCTAAACGCCGGCGCAGGCACTTGGATCGCGCGCGGCCAGACAGAATCCGTCGCCGGCGCGAAGACAGACAACCCGGTCGTTTTGCGCTTCGCGGTTTCGGGCGATTCACGGAATTGCGGCGATGTGGTGATGCCCGGGATCACCGCGCAAGTGCTCGCCGATCATTCCGCATTTTATTGGCATCTGGGGGATTTTCGCGCCATTTACGCGATTGACGAGGACATCCAGCATCAGCCCGAGCACGCCGGCAAGTCTATGACGCTCGCCGAATACCAGCGCATGGCGTGGCCCGACTTTCTCGAAAATCAAATCGTGCCGTTCGGTTCGGTGCCGGTTTTTTTGGGGATCGGAAACCACGAGACGATTGCGCCGAAAACCCGCGACGAATTAATCGCGCAGATTGCCGACTGGCTCGATACTCCCTTGCTCCGCGAACAGCGCCTGCGCGATGATCCCCTCGATTTTCGTCTCAAAACTTATTACCACTGGATCATGGCCGGCGCGGATTTCATCAATATGGACAATGCCTCCGAGGACCAATTCGATAAAACGCAGCTCGAATGGTTCGAAGGCATTCTCGCGCGCGATGCCGAGAACGCCGGCATCAAGACGATCGTTGTCGGCATGCATCAGGCGCTGCCCGAAAGCATTTCCTACGGACACAGTATGAATGCGTCACTGATTGGCGCGGAAAGCGGGCGCCGCGTTTACGAAGGTTTACTTCGCGCACAGAATCACGCTCATAAGAAGATCTACGTTCTGGCCAGTCATTCGCACTACTACATGGAAAATATTTACAATACTGAGCGCTGGCGCCTGCACGGGGGCGTTTTGCCCGGCTGGATCGTGGGGACGGCGGGAGCGGTTCGCTATCCGTTGCCGGCGGAGCGCTCGGGGGCGGGGGCAGCGATGACCAATGTCTACGGCTATCTCCGAGCGGCGCTTCACGCTGACGGAGAACTTGACTTCGAATTTCGCAAGCTGGAGGAGGCTGACATTCCCGCTGCAGTTGCAGAGCGATTTACGCCGAAATTTGTGCACTGGTGTTTCGCTGAAAATTCCAATGCGCGAGGTGGTGGCGAAGCGCATTAGAGACTGGGCGAATTTGGCGATGATCGGAGATTGGCCCGCGCTAAAGAGCATCGAGAAGCGAGGGCTTATTCGGAGCACTAAAGCGCTCCTCTCCCTGCTGACGCAGGGTGCTCCCACCGAAAAGCATAAGACTACTCGCGTCGCGTTTCAGACTGGAACGATTTTTGGTGTTGGCGTGCGCTTACTTCGTAGGGCATCGCTTTGCGATATTCATTCGGCCATTTGGACTCCCAATGTATAATGAGCGCATGGCCAGAGGATGGGAAAGTAAAGCCGTAGACGACCAGATTCAAGACGCGAACGAGACCAGGAAAAACGGAAACCCAAGAAACCTTTCACCGCAACAGATCGACGCTGTCAGGCAAAGAAAAGTTCTCGAGTTATCCCGCGTGCGCGTTACCAGCGACCTCGAGAAAAATCAGGACCCACGCTACCGCAGCCTGCTTTTGCGTGCTCTAGAAGATTTGGACGCGCAAATAGCCCGGCTCAAAGCTGCCGGCTAAGTAATTTCGCCGGCTGCGCCACCAGCACCTGCAATTTATCGCGCCTGGCCGTGCCTCGCGCGCATACGCGTCCGCATCTCGCTTGCCCGTGCCCGGTTTCAGCCTTGCGATCCCTCCATCTGCCGGCCAAAAGTGATTCGGTAGAAAATTCTGCTGCAGAACGTGCAGAATGTAGTGCGTCAACTCCCTGAATGAATGGCCGATATATCGAGGTATCGCTCCATGAGCAGCGCCGCAATGATCCGCGAATGGCCGACAAAATTCATGCGCATTGCCGGATTGGAATTAAGTCTGCGCATATTGATCGGCGCGGCGATCGTCTGGCTGATTGCGGATCGTTTCGCGCACCACGATCCTCTGTGGGGCATGATTTCAGTGGTCATTGTTTCGGATACGGAGTTGAACGCCGCGCTGACGGCGTTTCGCGGGCGCGTGCTGAACACCGTGACCGGCTGCGCGATCGGACTTCTCGCGCTGTATGCCATGGGGCCGCAGAGTTGGTCGATTCTGGTGGCGATGTCGGTAGCCGTGCTGGTCTCAAGTAATTTTGTGTTGACGGTGCCGGCTTGGCGAATCGCGCCAGTGACTGTCGCCATCGTGATGATGCCTGGATTGTTGATGGGTTCGCGGACTGCCGGCACTCCTATCGCGTTGATGCGCACGGTTTGGGTGCTGGTGGGCAGCGCGGTCGCTGTTTTGGTTTCTTTGCTCTTTGCGTTTATCAAGAGCCTGCGCCGGCCTGCAGTGCCGGCTGTGGACTGACTTCCCCCGCTGACGAAAATTGCCCGCCTCGTTTCGTTTTTGGATCTAGCTCGCGCGCGGCCTGTAAAGAGCCGGCAGAGACGCTGGCGGTACAAAACCTTCGCCATCCCCCGTTCGCCGGTATCTGGACGCCATTCACCGATTTCTCCGCGACGTATGTGGTTCCCACAACTACATTGGCATTGTGAGCAGCGATTCAATGCGCGGCAAAGATTTCACTGTAGGAGAAGACGGCATGAAGAATTTTGAAGCATCGGCAGGTTTTGCAACACTGGCGGCACTGCTGGCAATCGGCGGATTAGGGTATGCTCACCTCCATTTGGAGAGCGTCCTGTGGGTTTTTCAAGTGGCGCTATCTTCCATTTGGCGCGTGGCGGCGGGGCAATTCGCGGTCTCGCTGGTGCACGCCGGAATTTTGCTGTTTCCCGTCGCGCTGGCGACATTGATTCTCGCCAAAGCCGTTGGCGGCGATTCCAAAAATTGACAGCGCCAAGAATTGACCGCGCGATGATGAGCGGCGCGGATGGAGGAGAGCATGTCTGAAGATAGAGCGCGCGATAACAGCGTCGTAGGCGTGACCGTGAAAGGCCGCCATTCGCGCAGCGGCAGCCTGGTCGTCGGTATCGTGCTCGTCGCTCTCGGCGCCATCTTTCTGCTTGAACGCCAGGGCCTTGTTCCCTCCGATCTGCTCGTTCATCTTTGGCCGCTAATACTCGTGATCGTCGGCCTCACAAAATTATTCAGCTCTTACGACCGCGACGAAACCAAGGAACGCATCTGGGGCACTCTGCTGATTTTGTTCGGCGCCATTTTGTTGTTCGGCGAGTTAGGCCATCCGCAATTTCGATTCTTCCGGATTTGGCCCTTTGCGTTGATCGCCTTGGGCATTTACGTGGTGTGGTCGACGATTCAAGAAAGCCAGCCGGGCACGGTATCATCGGACGCGCAACTCGATAGCGTGAACGTCTTTGGTGGTGGGCAGTATCGGATTGGCGCGAAAAATTTCCGTGGTGGACGGATTCTGGCAATCTTCGGCGGCTTCGAATTGGATCTCCGCGACGCGGACATCGAAGGCGCAGAAGCGGTGATCGAAGTGAACGCGCTATTTGGCGGCGGCGAGATCAAGATTCCCGAGACGTGGCACCTGGTAGTTTCCGGCGCGGGAATTTTCGGCGGTTATGGTGATGAGACGCGCGCGCCCGTTGCGAATCCGGCGGCGCCCAATCCCAAGACCTTGATTTTGAAAGGCGTCGCGGTGTTTGGCGGCGTGAGCATCAAGAACTAGCGCGGCAGGCCTCATCCATTGCATCCCATTCTTGGCGATCGACGGCGATTGGCGCTTTATCTTCTCGCGTGGATTCCCCTCGCGGGCTTGGTCATTTACTTGTTTGAGGCCAGCGCCGGATTTCGCTTGGGTGAGGCCGCTGCGATCGTAGCGCCGCTTTGCCTGGTCTACGCTTTTGTTTGTCTTTCGGCTTGGTACACCTGCCGCGGAAATCCGCTGGAGCGTTCGGGCATCGCTTCGTTAATCGTGGCACACGGAATCGCTGCGGTGATTGCCAGCGGCTTTTGGGTTCTCGTGGCGCGCGCGTTGGGGGCGGTTTTGTCGCGCGTCAATGGATTCGGTGCGCTCGAACCAAAAGTTACCAAGAGCGCGGCGCTCATTTTCGCGCTCGGCGTGCTTTTTTATTTGCTGGCCGTGGGGCTTTTTTACGTGCTCATCGCCATCGAGGTTTCGCGGCAGGCCGAGCAACGCGCGCTGGAAGCGCGAGTGCTGGCACGCGACGCGGAATTGCGGGCGCTGAAGGCGCAAGTGAATCCGCATTTCATTTTCAATAGCCTGCATTCGATCAGCGCGCTCACCAGTTCGGATCCGGCTAAGGCCCGTGAGATGTGCATTTTGCTTGGAGATTTTCTTCGGCGCACGTTGGGCCTCGGTGAAAAAGATTTGATCCCGCTCGAAGAAGAACTTGCTCTCGTACGATCCTTCTTGAGCGTGGAGAAAGTGCGCTTTGGAGCGCGCCTGAATATGCAGGAGCAAGTGGACGCTCGATCGCTCGATTGCCAGGTGCCGCCGCTGCTGTTGCAGCCGCTGGTGGAAAATGCCGTCGTTCACGGAATTTCGAATCTTGTGGATGGTGGATGGGTGCGGCTTACGATCCAGCCCGAAGAACGCGGCTTGGCGGTGGTGGTCGAGAATCAGTGGGATTCGGAAGCGCCGAAGAAACGCCGAACGGGGCTGGGGCTTGAAAATGTGCGCCGGCGGCTGGCCACGGCCTTCGGGGGCCGCGCGAGCTTGGACGTGACCAGCACTGGCGATACATTCCGCGTGGCCATGTCGATCCCGGCGGAAAGAAAGGTGGGAGTGGCATGACCGCCGACGCGCAAAAGAAAATTCGTGCGGTGATCGTGGATGATGAAGAACTTGCGCGGCAGATGTTGCGGGAACTTTTGCGCGCTCATCCGGAAATCGAGATTGCCGCGGAATGTGCCAATGGCTTCGAGGCGGTCAAAGCGGCCGCCGAGCTAAAGCCCGATCTCCTGTTCCTCGATGTTCAAATGCCGAAGCTCGATGGCTTCGAAGTTCTCGAATTGACGGGCACGGACATGGCGATTATTTTCACGACGGCCTACGATCAATATGCGATTCGCGCCTTCGAGGCGCACGCCGTCGATTATTTGCTGAAGCCGTTCGGCGCCGATCGCCTCGAAGCCGCGCTTACTCGCGTTCTCGATCGCCTGAGCGGAAAAATTGCCGCGCCGGCCGAGCTTGCTGCCGAAGCCCGTCCACCCGCGCAATTTGCCGAGCGGATTGTGGTGAAGGACGGCACTCGCGTGCAGATTATTCCGGTGGGCAAATTGGATTATGCGGAAGCGCAGGATGACTACGTGTCGCTTTGCGCCGAAGGGAAAAAGCACCTGAAGCAGCAAACCATCTCGAGCCTGGAAAAAATTCTGGATCCGGCGCTGTTCCTGCGCGTGCATCGCTCATTTATTTTGAATTTGGAGCGAGTGGCGCGGATTGAGCCTTATGGGAAGGATACGCACGTGGCGGTTTTGAGCAATGGGGCGAAAATTCCTGTGAGCAGGAATGGTTATGCGCGATTGCGGGAGTTTTTGGGGTCGTGAATGCGAGCGGCAAGGGCGTCGGAAATTTCAAATTTCAGATTTGAGATTGGGGAAACGGCCACAGCAATAGCAAATGCAGATCCCTCACCCCTAAAGGGGGTTCGGGATGACAGTATTTACTTTTTTTGCCACGTGTTGAGAGGCGATGATTGTCGTTCGAGCCTCGAAATCGGAATTAGCCCATTGCGTTGAAATGTTCCGGCGCGATTTTGAAGATTACGCGAACTTCGCCGGGTTGGCGGTACGGGTAGACGTCTTTGTCTAGATATTTTTTCGAGAGCGAATTGATGTGGTCGTCGGCGCCCTTTTCTGTGGCTTCGGCTACGCGGCCGCGCACTTCGATATAGCGGTAGGGATTTTCCGGATCGGCGATGGAAAGCGCTACGCGCGGATCGCGCTTCATGTTCTTATCTTTCTGCCGTCCGCGCGCGGTATTTATGCGGACGTATTGGCCATCGTAATCGACCCAGACGGGGGTGACTTGCGCGCTGCCATCGGGCATTAGCGTGGCCAGATTTGCGAAGGCTTTCTTCTGGAACAAATCGCTATATTTCTCGGGAACTTTCTCTGCCATGGCTTTCTCCCTTCCATCGAACTGAATTCAATACATGGATGCCGGACGCTGCATGTTGGGTGTTAATTCGCTTTCGGCGGAGGCGGTGCCGGCATCGCGAATTTCGCATCGTCCACCGGCACATTCTGCTTCACCTCGGTCACTTGGATTGTAAATCTTTGCCCTGGGCGCGCCAAAGTCCAGCGATAGGGAATTTTGACGCCGTCCGCGTCGCGATAATCC
Organism: uncultured Acidobacteriota bacterium; assembly: GCA_963792515.1. Lineage (GTDB taxonomy): Bacteria > Acidobacteriota > Terriglobia > Acidiferrales > UBA7541 > Palsa-147. Next base: position 250,591 of record CAWBWG010000016.1, read on the forward strand.
GCGAAATCGACCTGCGAGGGATTTCTGCCGAGCGGAGTTTCAGTGTAGCGAATCATGCGCAGCAGCAGTCCGGTCTCGGCGTCGAAATAAAGGCGGAGCGGCGGCTTGCCTTCATTCATCCCGATCAGCAGGTACACTTCGCGGTCGCCGATTTTTTCGGAATCGCGCACGCGGAAATTGGAGAACAACTGTTTCACGTCGGCGGCGAAGTGCAAATCAGCATCGAGTTTCGCGACATTATTATCCTGCTCGGACATTGGGCGTGTGGGGCGTCCCGGATTGCTGAGCCAGCCCTGATGTCCGTCGAATGCCGTGATGCTGTCGCCGTCTTTCATGTGCATCATCGAAATGCGCTTGTCGGGCGCCTTGGCGTAAATATCGATCGCAACTTCCGGACCGCCGAGAACGGAGAGCGAGGCTTTTTCCACGCGGCTGGTAATTTTTTCGACGGCCGCGCGCCCGCCCACGGATTGCAAGTACTTATCGAGAATTGCGTCAGCGGCTGGTAGCGGGTTCGCGGAGGCCGCCGCATTCTCAGCTTCCGGTTTCGGTGCTTCATCGGAAATGATCGGCGTGCCGACTGGATCATTCGCGCCGCGATGGCAGGTGAAGCAAGTGACTTCGCGCTGGCCTTTGAAATTTTCCTTATTGATGGCCATCATCATGGTCATCATTTCTCGCGCGGTCTTCTTCGTCTGCTTATCGTCTTTATCGAAGGCGCCCTGTACATGGCAGAATTCACATTCCACGCCGAGCGATGCGGAAATAAATTGCATGGCGGGAATGAGCTGATCGGCCGGCAAATCCTTCAGCACTTGAATATTCTTGAATTGCTCCTGGGTCAGCTTCGGCTTGCCCGATGCGCCAGGGGCCTGTGCCGGTGCGGATTGAGCATGTCCGCCGGCGATGGCTAATGCGAATGCTGCCGCAAATCCGAAAAGCGCCGCCAGAGTCTTCACCGTCTTACGATTCATTCTTTCTCCTCCCGAGTAAGCCGGATGAGTGTATCAAACGCGCGGCGTGAATCAGACGCATCTCGCGCGGCGGGCGCGGCATCCGAGTGGAGCTGCGGCTGCTAATTGCGCCGATTGCCGTAGAATCAAATTGATATGACGAGGCGGATCTCGAGACAGTTTCAGTTCGCCGCAATCATTCTGGCGGCATTTTTCTGCGCGATGGCGATCGCGGGGCCGCAGCCGGTGGCTGCCGTAGCGGGCTTGCAGATGCCAGCCTCTACGAAATCCGCCCCCACGTTTTACCGTGACATTCTGCCGATCCTTCAATCGCATTGTCAGAGCTGCCATCGCGCCGGCGGAATTTCCACTTTGCCATTCGAAACTTTCGAGCAGGCGCAGCGCAAAGCCGCTGCGATCGCCGAAGCCGCCACGAGCCGCATGATGCCGCCGTGGTTCGCCGATCCAAAGATTGGCCACTTTTCAAACGATCCTTCGCTCACGGACAAAGAAATCGCCGCGCTCGCTGCATGGCCCGAAACAGGCGCGGCCGCTGGCGATCCTCGCGATGCGCCGCCGCCGGGCCATTGGAACGGAGGCTGGAATATCGCGCATCCCGACAAAATTATTCAGATGCCCACGCCGGTAAAACTCCCCGCGCAGGGCCAAGTCGAATACACCTACGAAATCGTGCCCACCGGTTTCACCGAAGACAGATGGGTGCAATCCGTCGAAGTGCTCCCGTCAAGTCCGGAGCATGTCCATCACGCGGTAGTTTATCTTCGGCCACCGGATTCGAAATGGCTGCGCGGTGCGCCGGTCGGCGTTCCGTTTACAGCCGCTGCGTTTGCCGATGAGAAATTGAAGCGCGATGCTCGCTGGACGGATAGCGATGTGTTGCTAGTTTACGCGCCCGGTAGCTCGCCAGACGAGTGGCCTGCGAACATGGCAAAATTTATTCCCGCGGGATCGGATTTGGTGTTTCAGATTCATTACACGACGAACGGGCACGCTGCGGAGGATCAAACGAGCGTCGGAATGGTCTTCGCAAAATCGCCTCCGCCGCAGCGCGTGCTGACGCTGCAGCTCACCAACGACAAATTCGTGATCCCGCCGGGCGCGGATGATTTTCGCGTCGAGGTGCATGGGACGCTGCCGAATGATTGCACGCTGCTGAGCCTGTTCCCGCACATGCATCTACGCGGCAAACGTTTTGAGTACAACATCGTCGAAAAAAATGGCCATCTCGACCCGCTGCTGCGCGTGAATTACCACTTTCACTGGCAAATGAGCTATCGCCTCGCCAACCCCCTGCCGCTAAAAGCCGGAACAACGCTGCAAGCCGTAGCGTGGTACGACAATTCGGCAAAAAATCCGCACAACCCGGACCCGAGCCTCTCAGTAACCTGGGGCGATCAAACCACAGACGAAATGATGGTAGGTTTCTTCGACGTAGCAGTCCCAGCAACAGTAGACAAAAAGCGATTCTTCATTCGCAATCCCCAGTAGGGGAGGGTGCTTTAGCCCTCCCGCCTTTCGGCCCCTTCTCGTCGCCCCGAGCCGTGTCCCGCCACATACGCCCGTCATCCGGCTGACACGCAACTGCTCGCGGAATATCCCAAAAACCTCGATTTTGCTGCGATTTCCGCTGGCCCTGCTCTTGCTCATTTCCGTCCCGTCGGCTCAGCCGAAGTGCGAGGAGGGTGCCCATGCAGACACGAACCGAAGTTCTAATGCTCCGAGCACCCTCGCCACTAGCGCTGCGAACGAAAATCACTCGCGTCGCAAAGCTGCTCTTACTTGTTGCGGCAAACGCTGGGGTCGTGGCTGCCGCCGCCGCATTTCTCTATTTATCCTCGCCGGTGCAGCACTTGCCTCGTGGGGTGTCGGGGGAACTTTCGTCTATACGGTCGGATGCCGGCTCTCCCAGCGAATTGAAATTGGCGGCACGCGGAGCTCATAGCGGGACCGAAGTGCGGGCGGGGCTAAAGGCCCGCCCCTACGTTTCTTGGGCCGACCGGTACGGAGATGGGACGCCGGATTTTCTGCGATTGGATTTGGCCGCTGATCGCGAGGCGTTTCGCCGGTGGTTTAGTTTGATCGCGGAGTATCAGGCGTTTCGGCAGCCTGGGGAAATGCCTGCGGAGATTGGCGATTGCGCGGCGTTGCTGCGTTATTCGTATCGCAACGCGTTGCGGGCGCACGATTCGGCTTGGACTCGAGAGACTGGAATTAGGCCGCCTGGTGATCCTGGGACGATTTCTCAATTCCACTATCCATTTACACCGATTGGGGCGGCGCTTTTTCGCGTGCAGCCTGGGCCGGCTGCGGAATCCGATGCGCGCGGCGGGGCTTTCGCGGAATTCGCTGACGCTAAGGCGCTCAAATCCCTGAACACGCATTTCGTCTCACGCGATCTGCGCGATGCGCGGCCTGGCGATCTGCTCTTTTACCGGCAGCTGGAAACGGACGAGCCTTATCACTCAATGATCTATGTGGGGCAGAGCTCGTGGATGCCGGAGCTGATTTCGGATTGGCGCGGGGCGATCGTCGTCTATCACACGGGGCCGATCGGCAAAGCGCCGGGTGAGATGCGGCGCGTGACATTGGCCGAGCTGCTAAATCATCCCTTGCCGCGCTGGCGGCCTGTTGCGGGCAATTCGAATTTTCTGGGCGTTTACCGCTGGAACATTTTGAGGGAGGGCGACTGAGATGCTGCGCCGCCGATTGGCTTTCCTGCTCGCCTTGCCGTTGATTTGCGCTGTGCCTACTGCTGGGCGCCGCTCGGAGGCTTATTTCTCGCTTTCGACTACGGAGACGTTTTTGCCCGGCGACAAAGTAAGTATTCGGCTGTCGTCGAGTGGAGTGAGTGCGCTCGAATTTCGCGTTTACAAGGTGAACGATCCCGCGGCTTTTTTCGAACGGTTGGGGGACGCGCACAATTTCGGGCACATGACGCCAAAGGAAAATGTGGCCGCGCCCATGCCACTTGAACGCTTTCACGATTGGAAGCACCACATCTGGGTGAGCATCCGCAATTTCTTCCGCGAGCAATTCTCGAATGATTCGCGCGAGAAAATCCGCGAGGCGCAGGAACGCAAAGCGAATGCCGGTGGCGCGGCGAGCGGCGGAAAGCCGGGGGCGAAGCCTCCGTCGGCAGATCTTTTCGCGCAAGTGCCGTTGCTGAATAGCTCGCAGCTTGTTTTGCGATGGCGGCAGGAAGTGCCTTCGCACTTTTATTACGAGCGCGAAACGGTGCCGATCAATTCGCTGGGCAAAGGTGTGTATCTGGTGGAAGCGACGAACGGGGAATTGCGTGCGTATACCGTGGTAATCGTCAGCGAACTGGGCATCATCACGAAAATGGCGCCGGGGCAAATTCTTGCTTTTGCCGCTGATCGAAGGACGGGCGCGCCTGTTTCCGGTGCTGATGTTCGCGTGTGGCCGGATACCAAAGAGCAGTCGAAGTTGAGTACTGACGCGAATGGGCTGGCGGAAACTTCGCTGGCGCAGGGACAGTATCAGGACGTGCGCATCGTCGCGGTGCATGGCGAGGATGTGGCGATTCTTACGCCTTATGCGTGGAATTTGAGCAGTAATCCGGCGGAGGACATTACCGGCTACATTTACACCGACCGGCCGATTTACCGGCCGGGCCACACCGTCCATTTCAAAGTGATTCTGCGCGCGCATGGCGGCGATGCTTATCAACTGCCGGCGAATAAGCCGGTGCAAGTGGAGATACAAGATCCGAGCGGCAAGAGCGTGCTGCAGACGAAATTGACGCTCTCGCAATTTGGCACGGTGCATGGGGAATTCACCGTGGCTGCCAATGCGGCGCTTGGCTACTACTCGATTTTCGTGACTGCGGGCGATGGGAATGCGCGCTCGGCGAATGGCGGATTCCATGTAGAGGAATATAAGAAGCCGGAATATGAGGTGAAGGTGACGCCGGCGCAGCCCCGCGTGCTGCAAGGCGAAGAAATTACTGCGACGATTGAGGCGAAATATTATTTCGGCGAGCCGGTGGCTGGCGCAAATGTGAAATACGTCGTGCACACTTCGTCGTTCTGGTCGCCGTTTATCGAGCGCGATGACGAGGAAGGCGGCGATCAGGAAGGCGCCGAGGGCAACGATGATTCTCAGGGCGACTACTACTACGATTACGATCGCCGCGAGACCGCTGAGCAAACCGGCAAGCTTGACGCCGACGGCAAACTTACCGTTCATATTCCCACGAAGCCAGACGAACGGCGCCGCGATTTGCGCTATCGCCTCGAAGCGCGGGTCACCGACGACGCCAACCGCGAAATTTCCGGCGTCAATTTCGTCGTGGCCACATATGGCAAGTTCGCGCTGGGCGTTTCGACAGAAAGCTATATCTACAAGCCCGGCGACAAAATCGTCGCAATTGTAGCGGCGCGCGATTATGACGGACGTCCGGTACGCACGCCGGTGCACGTCGAACTGGTCTGCAATCGCTGGAATTATCCGAAGATGAATGAAATCGCCGTGGCTTCGCAGGATGGCGAGACCGGCGATGATGGAACCGCGCGCCTGACTTTCACCACCAGCGAGGCGGGCAGCTTCACCCTGAAAGCCTCGGCCAAGACGATCGAAAATCGCGAAATCGAGCAGAGCGCCTGGCTTTGGATTCCAGGCTTCGATTTAGGAGGAGGCTGGTGGGGCGAAGGCCGCCGGCAGATCCGTTTGATCGCGGACAAAAAATCGTACAAGGTCGGCGAGACGGCGCACGTTTTGATCATGACTGGGGTGCCCGACGCGCACGTTCTGGTGACTACCGAAGGGCGCGGTATTCACTCAAAGCAAGTGGTGCACGCGAAATCGCAGACGATCACCGTGGATATTCCGCTGCGCAGCGCCGATCAGCCGAATATTTTTGTGGCCGCGGCATTTCTGAACGACAACAAACTCTACGAGTCAACGCGAAATCTGAAAGTTCCCGCGATCCAAACCAGACTGCACATCGAAATCGAGCGGACCAAGGAACAGTTTCAGCCGGGGCAGAAGGCCGGTTACACGATCATTGCGCGCGACGCGAACAACAAGCCGGTAGCTGGCGAGTTTTCGATTGGAATCGTCGATGAAGCGATTTACGCCATCGCTCCCGAGGCTTCGGGCGATATTCATGATTTCTTTTATGCGACGGTGTACGACCGCGTTTCGACCGACGCTTCGTTGAGCTATTACTTCAATGGCGAGGCGGGCAAAAAGCAGATGTTTCTTGCGTGGCAATCAAAAAGCCGCACGGCCCTGGCGCAGCTTAAGCCATCCGACGCGATGGTTGAGCCGAAAGTGCGGAAGGATTTTCCGGATACCGCGCTCTGGCTGGCCGATGTACGAACGGGCGCCAATGGCCGCGCGCACGTCGAATTGAATTTCCCTGATTCGCTCACGACTTGGCGCACCACGGTTCGCGGCGTTACCGCGGATACGAAAGTTGGCAGCGCTTCGGACCGCGTGATCGTGCGGAAGAATTTGATGGTGCGGCTGGCGGTGCCGCGATTTTTCCGGCAGGGCGATGAAGTGGTGGTGTCGACAATCGTCCACAATTATCTGGCTACGTCGAAAACCGTGCGCGTGTCGCTGGCTCTGAAGGGGCTCGATATTCTCGATGGGCAGACGCGCGAAATTGAAGTGCCCAGCCGCGGCGAAACCAAACTCGATTGGCGTGTGCGAGCGCAGTCTGTCGCCGAAGCCGATCTACAGGCGAAAGCGCTTACGAATGAAGAATCAGATGCGCTGGAGTTCACGCTGCCTGTGATTCCGTTTGGCGTGAAAATGAACGACGCGAAATCCGGAAGCATTCAGGCAGCGGACGGCGGCGACGACGTCACTATCACTCTTCCGGGCAATCCCGATCAATCCGCGCCGACGCTCGATGTGACGCTCAGCTCGTCGGTGGCCGGCAGCCTCTTCAATGCGCTCGATTACCTGACCAGCTATCCCTACGGCTGCACCGAACAAACGATGTCGAGCTTTTTGCCGGATATCGTAGTGGCGAAAGCGATGAAGGATTTGCATCTGCAATCGACTGTCGATACGCCTGAGCTTGAAAAGAAAATTGCTGCGGGAACGGAACGCTTGAAAGGATTTCAGCATGAGGATGGCGGCTGGGGTTGGTGGAAAGATGATGAAAGCCAAGTTTTCATGACTGCGTACGTGGTGAACGGATTAGGGCAGGCGCAGGCCGCGGGCTATCAGGTCGACCCCGACGTGATGGCGCGCGCGGAAAAATATTTGCTCACGTCGCTCGATCGGTCTCCGAACATGGAGCCGAATTTGCAGGCTTACGTGATTTACGCGCTAGCGCTCAATAATGCCGGGACGCGTGAATTCACGCAGGCCACTTGGGAAAAACGCGATGCGATGAATGCGCAAGGGCTGGCGATGCTGGGTCTGGCGCTGCAAATCGGGGGCGATGCGGCGCGGGCGAAAGAAGTTGCCGGTGTGATCGCGTCGCAAGTGAATGAAAGCGAACTCGAGGCGTACTGGCCATCGAACTACGACTACTTCATGGGATTTGAATTTAATGACAACGCCGAAACCACCGCGTACGCCGTGCAATTGCTGAGCCGCGTCAACCCGGCAAGTTCGCTGCTGCCGAAAGCGGCGTTCTGGTTGGTGAATCATCGCGACGGCGGATATTTCTGGGTGAGCACCAAGGAAACCGCGATGGTGATTTTCGGATTGACCGATTACGTGAAGGCCAGCCATGAGCTCGATGCCAATTTCAAGGCCGAGCTTTCAATCAATGGCAAAGCAGCGCTCTCGCATCAATTTACTTCGGCCGATTCTTTCGGCGTCACGCAGCCGAGTGTTCATCTATCTGCTGGGGAGCTGCATCCCGGCGCGAACACCATTCACATTCACAAATCCGGGACCGGGCGGCTCTATTGGTCAGCGAGCGGTCATTATTATTCGAACGAGAAGCGCGTGATTCAGCAGAACAAGCTCTCGCTGAACATTACTCGCGATTATTATCGCCTCTCGCCGGAGCAGCAGAAGGATCGCATTGTTTACCGGCTCGATCCGCTCGCGGGCGAGCTGCATGTTGGCGACGTGGTGGCGGTGCGCGTTACGGTGGCTGGCGGCGATTGGCATTATTTGCTGATCGAAGATCCGATTCCGGCGGGTGCGGAATCGATTTCCCGCGACGATCTCTACGAATTTGCGACGAAGCCGGCGTGGTGGGAACGCTGGTACGTCAGCCGTGAATTGCACGACGACCGGGCGGCTTTCTTTCAAACGGATTTCTTCGGACGCCATCACGAGTATGTCTACCTTTTGAAGATTGTGAATCCTGGAAAATTTAATGTTAGCCCCGCGATGGTGCAGCCGATGTATCAGCCGTCGATTCAGGCGACTACCGACGCGGCCACGATCGAGGTGAAATGATGGCGCGATTTGAAATTGCTCGAGATGCGGGGTCGAGTTTGCTGCACAGGAAGCGCGTTTGGCTGATTCAGTTGGTTGGCAATGCGCTGCTGTTCGCGCTGTTTGCCGGATGGTTGCTGTTGCCCGTGGCGACGGAGCTGCATGTGCTGCTGAATGCGCTGGCGATCGTGGCCCTCGTGGCGGCTGGGCTGATTCTCCACGCTGGTACGCTGAATTTTTATTCGGAACAAAGTTTGAGCGAGCGTCCCTTGGTCCGACCTGCATTTGACCGCGCGGTGAAGAACATTTTCGCGATCGCCGCATGCGTGGGGTTGCTGTTCGCGCTGTGGGCGCTGCTCGACTTGAGCAAATCTCGACAGCTCGCGCTGCCGTTTTATTTGCGATCGTTGCTGCCGGATTTTATTCGCGTGCATCTTGCCGTGTGGTGGTTTCAGATCGCGGTGGAGGGAATTGTCTTTGCAATTCGTTGGATTGTGATTCCTGGATTGATCTTGCCGCTGGTTGTTGGGGCGGCTAATTCGGGATTTCGGGCATTTGGGAAGTCGGGCTTCGCGGCACTGGGGAATTCGGTGAAGCGCGCTGGCTATTGGGTCGTGCTGCTGCTTGCGGCGGTCGCAGGTTGCGTCGCACCGGTTTCGCTTTTGGATTGGACGCCGGAATTCAAGAATCCGACGCTGCATTTGGAAGCTGTCAGCCTGATCGCGCGATTTTCGGCAGCATATATTCTTGCGGTGGCTTCGTGGCTGCTGGTGTGCTCAATCGTGGGGCGCTTCAGCCGTGCGGCCGCCATCGCCGGCGGTGACGCTGCGGGGAATTCCGCGGCTTAGCCAGCCTAACACTGTGTCCTTGTTGTGCTCTCTTACGAGACTGGCGATGCGCGCGCGGGACGCGGCGTAGGCTCGCTCGACTTCATCGCGCTTCTGCGAATGCTCCAGAATCGTTTCGATTTCTTCGGTCGTCATTGCATCTGTGGCGGCTTGTGTTCCATTTGCCGAGCTCGAAAGATAGAGGACGAGTCCTTCGCGAAACCAGATCGGCGTGCCTGCGCGGGCTTTTTCTTCGATGAGCAGATGGAGCAATTCGTGGCGCAGCGTGGATTCGAGAACGCCTTTGCTTTTTAGCATCGCGAGCGGTTGCAGGCGGATCACGTGCCCGCGCGTGCTCGCGGCGACCCAGCCTGGCTGGCCGGCTTGATCGCGATAGGCGTCCATGGTGGGGAAAAGTTTCAGTTGCACACGGTACGGTACATTCCAGCCGAGGTTGTTTTCTTCGTCGGCCAGGAGTTTTTCAGCGGTTGGCAAAATCGCGATGTCTTGCTCCGGGGCTGTCGATTCCAGTTCGAAGTGCTCGCTCGAACGTTTCTGCCACTGTTCCGTTGCTATGCCCGGTTTAGCGAGTTGAGTTCCGGGATAATAAAATTCCAGAATCTGGCGATAGTCTTTTCCTTCGATGGCCATTTCTTCCGCGCCGGTTTGGCACATGCCGACGCCATGGCCGGCGCCGCGCCCGAAGAAGACGGCGCGATCGCCTTCCGTGCGCACTTCGAAAAGTTCGCTGCGAATTTTGTTCCAGCCGAGCGAGCGCGACACGGCGTAGCGGAAAGACGACGCCGAAATGAGAAAATCATCGCCAAACCCGCCTGCGAGCCGCAATTTTTGCGCGCGGCCGCTGGCCGAGCGGCCGGCGATTTCAATTTCGTTCCAGCCGCGCGGAGGCGCCAGCCCGGCCGCCCGCAGCGATGCATCCAAGTCCGCCAGCGCAATCGCGCTCTCCCATTTCAAGTCGCCGGAAACGCCGCAATACGGATCGGTGTGCCCGCGCAAGTAGGTGGCGTAAATGTCGGGCCACATTTCATTCGATGAAGCGACCATGCCGCCGCAATTTTGATGGTAATAAGTGCGTGCAGGCGCTCCGTCGGACTGCAGAATTTCGCCCCATGTGGCCTCGGCTGCTGCGCGCGCATGCGGGTTCTTCGCGTTCCAGCGCACTACCTGACAGTGCGTGGTATCGCAGAAATCGAAGCCGTCTTTTTCGTGCGCGCCGCGAAACCGCGTGGCGTACGTGCGCACCGCGACGGCCATGGCTTTGAGCGCCTCATCCTTCCACGAATCGCTGGCCTCGGCTGCAGTCACCTCCGCGACATATTCTTCTTGGGGCACGGTGACGGAAAGACGCAGATGATCCTCGCGCGCGCCAATGCGCAGCGGAAAATGTAGATTGATGGGAGGAAGATCGCCGGCTTCGATGCGGTAATTGCCGGTGAGTTGCAGCTCGCCTAAATCATTGGCTCCGGCAATCGCGAGTCGATCGCCGGTGGCTCGGATTGAAACGCTAGCGCCGGTTTTTTCTTTGCACGATGCGCAGGTGCGCCAGTGCAATTCGCCGCTCATCGCGCTGATGGTGGCCGCCGCGGGCGGATGCAGCGTGAAAATTCCGACGCGCACATCCTGGGCACTGAGCGTAGCGGGCGAAGCCGCAAAAATGGCGATGCATGCGGCCAAAATTCCCACGCGCAAAGCCGGCGTCCGCCTGTGCGGAGGCACCCGGCTGATCTTGCTTCGGGCTGCGGACGATGGCGAAATGTTCAAGGTGATCTCGGATGCTTGGCGAAGGCTGCCAGCAGCGGCTGAGCTGCAGCGGCTGCGTCTCCGCCGCTGCCTCGCTCGACGTAAGCCATCACCGCGATCACGGGCTTTTCCGCCGGCGCGTAGCCGTCGAAGAATCCATGCGTGCGCGGCACACCGGGGGCTTCCGACGTTCCAGTTTTGCCGGCGATTTTCATTCCGTCCACATGTGCTGCATGTGCCATGCCAAAGTCGGTCGAGCCCTCGAGTCCCGCCAGCACCGGCGCATCGGCCGCCACCATTTCGCCGCGGCGCACGCGCAGCGCCAGCTTGCGATAGGCTTCCAGTAGCTCGAGCGGCGTTACTTCAACGCCCCGATGGCCGAGCGCTTCGAGTTCCATTTCATCGCGCGTCGACGAGCGCTCGATTCGGCCAGTCGCTTCGCCATCGACGAGGCCTGTGGGCGAATCAAAGCCGAGCCTGCGATAAAGCTGCACGACTTCATCCGCATCGAAGCGCACTGCGGCTTGCGCCACATAAGAATTGCAGGAATAGGCGATGGCCTCGCTCGCATCGAGCTGCGTCACGTCTTCCGGATGCAGGCAATCCATGCGCACGCCGCCGATATAAAGCGGACGATGGCACAAAAGTTTTTTCTGCGGATCGAGCCGCCCGGATTCCAGCAGCGCCATCAAGACGAACGGCTTCACCGAGGAGCCGGGTGTCTCCAGCCGGTGCGCGGCCAGATCCATCCCGCGCGACGCGATAATTTTCCCCGATTCGACATCTACGACGACGAGCGCAGCTGGCGAAGGCGATTCATGTTCGATGGCGTGCTGTAGTTCGGCCGCGAGTGCGCGATCCACGGGGAGCCCACCGGCAAAGCGCGACTGTCCGCGCTGGCCGGCGGCGGTTGCGGCGATCAGCGCAACAATCGCGATAGTTCCAGATGCGATTCGTATTCGGGTTTTCAGGCTCATGGAGTGTTCGCGAGCGGCGGCCCGATTCTCGTGGGCGCAGATCCCCAGTATCGCCAAGCTTCTTGATTCGTTAAAGCACGTGTGTTGCCAGAATTTCTAGGGCAGTACCGCGGCGGCCGAGAACTAGTGGACCGTGATTGTAACGGTGGCGCTGCTGCGGCCGAAAGCGTTCGTGGCGAAAAGCGTATACGTGGTGGTCTGCGACGGAGTGACAGTGACGCTCGTTCCGCGCACGGCGCCGGCACCCGGCGAGACGATCAAATACGAAGCGGACGAGGTGCTCCAATTCAGCGTCACTTGCGTTCCGGCGGAGACATTCATCGAGCTGGCGGTGAAGCTGCCGATCGTCGGCGCCGAGCCTTGCGGCACGTTCGACGCGGTATAAATCGTGTCCATGTTCACCACTTCGAAATCCGAAGTGGAAACGCCGTCGAGCGAGTGCAAATCGTCATTGTCCCAGCGATCGTCGGGCGCGCCGCTGATGTACATCGAGCTGCCGTTGTCGGCGTTGATCATGCCGTATTTTTTCAGCGCGGTTAGAATCACCTGATTGGCTGGCGAAAACCCTGAAATGTTAAAGCTCGATTTCAGCCGCGGTCGCATGCCCATCGGCGGCGCGTTTGCGTTGGTAGAATTCGCGGCCCAGTGCGTGGCCGGCAGCACGAAGGCGGCTTGGCTTTGCGCGAAAGTTACGCGAATCGCGTGTTTGATTTCGCCGGCGGCCACTTCGTCATAGCGCACGAGTCCTGCGAAAATTGAAAGCCCCGCAGCGTCGGCCGAAGTCCACGTGTAAGGGCGCTGATTGTAATTCAGCAGATCCCAAACGGCGGCGGACGCCGCGTTCCAGCTTCCATCATTATTCGGATACGAGCTGTAAAGTTCGTAGAGCCAGCAATTGGAATTGTCGAGCACCAGCACGTGGCGATCGCCGCTGCCCGGATTCGGATAGCCTTCAATCGGAGCGCTCGCCGGCACCGGCATCGGCCCCGGATCGCTTTCATCGCCATATGCAGTGAAATCGATCGGCACCAACGATTGGCCGCTGCTCACGACGACGTACGGAATGCCGATGGTGCTGCCTTGATATTCGCCCGCGCCGAAATCGGGATGCATGGTGATGCTCGGCCCGATGAAATTAATGATGGCATTCGAATTTGGATCGACTGCGGCGTCGGAAATGTCGGTGTTCCAGGCATTGCCGGCCGGGAATGGCAGAAAACCATTCAGGCTCGCGCCTTGGCCGGTGCTGATGCCGCTGCATGCGCTCGAATTCACCGCGCCGTTCACCACTAAATTCAATGTGCCGGACGAGGCGCTGCCGGGATCGGGATTCGTCACGCTGATGGCGAAAGTTCCGGCGGTGGGCGCGGTGCCCGTGGCGGTTAGTTGCGTTGTCGAAACGAACGATGTCGTGAGCGCGTTGCCCGCGAGCATCACCTGCGATCCGTTGACGAAATTGCTTCCGCTGATCGTAAGCGAAAACGCGCCGGTATTAATCGTCGATGGCTGGATGCCGCTGAGCGACGGAATCGGATTGAGCACATCGACGATCACGCTGCCAGTGATTGAGGAATCGCTCGTGCTGACCGCCGTGACCGTCACCGAATTTGGATTGGGAAGCGCGGCGGGTGCGGAATAAACGCCGGAACTGGTGATCGTGCCAGTTGTTGCGTTGCTGCCCGCGGTGCTGTTGACGGACCAGCTGACATCATTATTTGGCGCGCCGGTCACTGTTGCGGAGAATGATTGCGTGCCGCCGATGCGGACATTGGCGCCGTTGGGCGAAATCGCCACGCTGGAATTTGAGCCGCCACCTGAACCGCCGCCCGAGCCGCCCGATGAGCCGCTCTTGCCGCTGCTTGTTGCGCCGCACCCGGCGGAAACGATGATGGCGGCCGACGCGCATAGAACAAGCAGCGCGCGGGCCAATCTGGATGTGCGCGTTTTCGGGCGATTTGTGGATTCGTTTTTCATTTCGGGCCGCAACTTTTGCTCCGCCTGCGGATATTCATGGCTCGCAAAAATTAGAATGGCGGGGTTCTGAAATTATGAACGGTCTGGAGGGCGGCTTCTACTGGCCGGATGGCCAATATGGGTACAGTGGCAGAGGCTGTCGAATCACGGAACGAGCGACCGCGGGATAGGTCGAGACGAAAAATCTCAGCGGCCAAAGAGGATGCGGAAAAAGGCGTGCAAACCGGCGCACTCAGAAAAGCAAAGGCTTGGGAGATTTCAAATTTCAGATTTGAAATTTCAAATGGAAGAAAAGGCAAATGCCAATGCAAACGCTAGTGCCAATGCGAATACAAATGCAAATCTCACACCCCTCAAGGTGTTCGGGATGACGGCGCTTTTCTTTTTTCCGCGGCCTGTAAAGCCGGAGCGCGTTCCGGCGCTTGCGGCACGACTGCCCTTCGACTTCGCTCAGGCTAAAAAGTCGTGCCCTCAGAGGGCTTCCGCTGTTCGTGGGATTTATGGAACCCAGTCGGCTATGAAGACGTTGATTTCGTGTGGGGACTTGGCGTTGCGGTTGGAGATGAAGACTAGCTTTTTGCCGTCGGGTGAAAATTGCGGGAAGGCGCTGAAGCCGCCGGCGGCGGTGATGCGCTCGATGTGCGTGCCGTCGCGATCGATGGCATAAAGCTCGAACTGGCTGGTGCCGAGGTGTTCATAATTTGACGAGAAAATAATTCGCTGGCTATTGGTGAAGAACGCCGGGGCAAAACTGGCGCCGCCGAGGTTGGTCAGCTGTTTTTGCTGCGTGCCATCGGCATGCATCAGCCACAAATCCATTTCATTTGGCTCGACGAGATCCTGCTTCAATAGCGCTTTGTAGCGGGCGACTTCGGCATCGCCAGTGGGATGATGCGCGCGGTAAACGATCCAGCGGCTGTCCGGTGAAAAGAATGGGCCGCCATCGTAGCCTAGCGTCTGAGTGAGACGGCGCACGTTGCTGCCGTCCGCGTCCATTGTATAGATGTCTAGATCTCCATCGCGCGAGGAGGTGAAGACTATCTTCCGGCCGTTGGCGGAGAGCGTCGCTTCCGCGTTATAGCCGGGGCCGCTGGTCAGCGGCCGGTCGATTTTGCCGTCATCGGTGGCGTAATAGATTTGATACGACGAATAGACCGCCCAGACATAGCCGTGCGAATAATCGGGGCGCGGCGGGCAATCGTCGCCAGAGCGATGCGTGGAGGAATAGAGTACATGCTGGCCGTCCGCATAAAAATATCCGCAGGTGGTGCGGCCGCGGCCGGTCGAGAGCAGATGAACATTTGAGCCGTCGGTATTCATGATGAAAATCTGATCGCATTGGTAGGGCTCGCGCGTGGACATGAAGATGAGTCGCTTGCCGTCGTAGCTGAAGTAGGCTTCGGCGTTTTGGCCGCCGAAAGTGAGTTGCTTCACGTGGCGCAGATGGGTCTCATGGGTATCGCGTAGGGGATCGTCGGGCGTGCCTTGAACGACCGGGCCTACGCCGCTGAGGCCGGACGTGGCGGTTTTTTGCTGCGCGTCTTGCGCGAATTCGCTGCGCGAAGTGGCAGGAATCACGGCCAGTAGCGCGATGGCCACTAGGAGACTGTTCCGGATCGCATCGAATCGGGGGCGGCTATTCATTCAGAAACTCCGCATCGACCGTAGCATGGATTCGCGGAAATTTCATGGGGTGGAATCTACTGAATTTTCCGCGGCGAACTGCCCATAGTTTGACTGACTTTAAACATTTCCCGGCCGATTATTCCGGTAGGATGAGCTTGTGACCATGTCCGCTCAACGCCGCGTTCTGACCATGAATCGCGGCTCTTCCACCCTCAAGTCCACCCTCTACGAAACCGCCGGCCAAATTGAACCGTTGCTGGCGATCTCTGTCGATCAAGCGATCGCTTCGGGCAGCCGATTAAAGATTGCCGATTCAAAAGGGCGCATTTTACTGGATACCTTTCTGGCTTCAGGCGAATCCAATGCAGCAGTGGAGGCGATGCTCGATTGGCTCGGCGCGCACGGCTATCTCAATGGATTGGCCGCCGTCGGTCACCGCCTGGTCCACGGCGGCTCCAAATATCGCGAGCCGCAACGGGTGACCGCCGAATTTATGACGGAGATCGAAAAAATTGCGCCGCTCGATCCGGATCATTTGCCCGCTGCGATTCGTGGAATTCAATTCGTCAGCGCGAAATTGCCGCACGTCCCGCAAGTGGCCTGCTTCGATACGGCATTTCATCGCACCCTACCGCAAGTGGCCCGCATGTACGCACTGCCGCGCAACCTCTACGAGCAGGGCATCGTCCGCTACGGATTTCACGGACTCTCGTACGAATACATTATGAGCGAGCTCGCCCGGTTCGAAGGAATGCTGGCGGACGGGCGCGTAATCATCGCGCATCTCGGCAGCGGCGCGAGCATGGCCGCCGTAAAAGATGGAAAGAGCATCGATACTTCCATGGGCTTCGTTCCTCTCGAAGGGCTGGTGATGGCCACGCGTTCTGGCGATGTGGATCCCGGCGTGTTGCTCTATCTCCTCGAGCAAGAAAAAATGCCCGCGCGCGAATTGAGCGCCATGCTGAATAAGAAATCCGGATTGTTGGGAGTTTCGGAAACTTCTGGCGACATGCGCGTTTTGCTCGAGAACAGCGGCGAAGACGCGCGCGCCGCCGACGCTGTCGAACTATTCTGCTACCGGGCGAAAAAATATATCGGCGCGTACGCCGCAGCGCTCGGCGGGCTCGATCTGCTCATTTTCACCGGCGGAATCGGCGAGCACGCTCCCGCGGTTCGCAAACGCATTTGCGATAACCTCGATTTTCTGGGGATTCATCTGGACGGCGCCGCGAATGACGCCAACGCCGCGGTGATTTCCACCGCGGACAGCCGCGCGCGCGTGCGCGTCATCGAGACGAACGAGGATTTGATGATCGTGCGGCATGTCGTCTCTCTACTTGGATGGTCGAATGCCTGACGGTCCGCATTTTAAGGCACGGATTTCCTCAACGATCCGCAGCCGAGAACGCAGGAGCGAATATGTTTGAGTTCGATGCAGTTTTATCAACGGCGATAGCAGTGAATGGAAAATCCGGTGCGGCCGAAAAGCCCGCGGCCTCCACCCTAGCTAGAGCGAAAGGGCCGCTCTCCGCGGAGCTGCTCGACAAAATGCAGCGCTACTGGTGCGCCGCGAATTATCTCGTCGTGGGGCAGATTTATCTGCAGGAGAATCCGCTGCTGCACGAGCCGCTCTCGAAGAAAGATATCAAGCCGCGCCTGCTCGGCCACTGGGGCACCTCGGCCGGGCAGAATTTCATTTATGTTCATCTGAATCGGCTGATCCGCGAAACCGACGCGAACGTGATTTACATTTCGGGCCCCGGACACGGCGGGCCGACCATGAATGCCTGCGCGTATCTCGAAGGAACTTACACGGAAGTGCATCCGGAAATTACGCAGGACATTCACGGAATGCGCGCGCTGTTTCGATCTTTTTCTACGCCGGGAGGAATTCCGAGTCACTGCGGCCCGCACACGCCGAACTCGATGCATGAGGGCGGGGAACTCGGCTATTCGCTGGTGCACGCATTTGGCGCGGCTTTCGATAATCCGGATTTGATCGTGGCTTGCATCGTCGGCGATGGCGAGGCGGAGACTTGTCCGCTCGAAGGAAGCTGGAAGGGAATCAAGTTTCTGAATCCGGCGCGGGATGGCGCGGTGCTGCCGATTTTGCACCTGAACGGCTACAAAATTTCCGGGCCGACGGTGCAGGCGCGCACGAGTGACGAAGAACTTGCAGCGTTTTACAAAGGACAAGGTTATACGCCGTATTTCGTGGAAGGCGACGATCCCGAGCTTGTTCACCAACAATTCGCCGATGCCCTCAATCGCTGCTACGCGGGCATCCGCGAAATCCAAAATGCGGCACGCACCAACAATCCGCCATCGAACGGAACATCGTTATTGCGACCCTGGCCGATGATCGTTCTGCGCACGCCGAAAGGCTGGACGTGCCCGAAGGAAGTGGATGGCGTGCCGATTGAAGGCACGTTTCGCGCGCATCAGGTTCCGCTCTCCACCGTCTGCGAAAATCCCGCGCACCTGAAAATGCTGGAAGCCTGGATGCGCGAATATGAGCCCGATAAATTATTCGATAAGGAAGGCCAACTCATCGCCGAAATCGCGGCTCTAGCGCCGGATGGAAACCGCCGCATGGGCGCAAATCCCAGCGTGAACGGCGGGCGTTTGCTGAAGGCGCTCGATCTTCCGGATTTCGCGCAATATGCGTTGGGAATCCCTGGACCCGGCGAAGTCGTCGCCGAAGCGCCGCGCAAGTTAGGCGAATATTTGCGCGACGTGATGAAAATGAACCCCAACAATTTCCGCACGTTTTGTCCCGATGAGACCAACTCGAACCGCCTAAACGCCGTTTTCGATTACGCCAATCGCTGCACCATGGAGCCCATCGTTTCGATCGACGATCATCTCGCGCCCGACGGCCGCGTGATGGAAGTGCTGAGCGAGCATTGTTGCGAAGGCTGGCTCGAGGGCTATTTGCTCACCGGCAGGCACGGCATGTGGTCGTCGTACGAAGCGTTCGCACAAGTTGTCGATTCGATGGTGACGCAGCACGCCAAATGGATGGAGCAAGCAATCGAAATTCCCTGGCGCCGGCCGATCGCCTCTCTCAACGTGCTGATCACCAGCCACGCCTGGCGCAACGATCACAACGGCTTCAGCCATCAAGCCCCGGGATTCGTCGACAACGTCCTGCAACGCCGCAGCGAAGTGGTCCGCGTCTATTACCCGCCGGATTCCAATTGCTTGTTGAATGTCTTCGATCACTGCGTGCGCAGCAGGAATTACGTCAACGTGGTCACTTGCGGAAAGCAACCCGCGCTGCAATGGCTTTCATTCGAAGAAGCCCTGGCGCATTGCTCGCAAGGAGCATCCATCTGGAAATTCGCCACCAACGATGGCGGCACCGATCCGGATATCGTACTCGCCTGCGCCGGCGATGTTCCCACGATGGAAGCCTGCGCGACTTCCTGGCTGCTGCAAAAGCACGTGCCCGGCATAAAAGTGCGCGTCGTAAATGTCGTCGATCTAAATTCGCTGATGAGCCCCGACGATCATCCGCACGGCATGGACAATATTTCTTTCAACGAGCTATTCACGCGCGACGTCGACGTGGTCTTCGCCTTCCACGGCTATCGCTGGATCATTCACAGCATGGTTCACGGCCGCGCGAATGAAGCCCGCTTTCACGTCCGCGGCTTCAACGACGAGGGCAGCACGACCACTCCGTTCGACATGGTCGTGACTGAATAAAATGAGCCGCTATCATCTGGCCATTGACGCCCTAAAACACGTCCCGCGACTGCGTTCGCAAGCTTCCGACGCCATCGACATGTTCAATCGCAAGCTCTACGAGCATCACGCCTACATCCGCCAGTACTTTGAAGATATGCCGGAAATCCGCAATTGGAGTTGGACGAAAGATTTCAGCGATCCGACCGAACCGGCCCCGCTAGCAAAAGGTCAACCACGCGGCCAAGTTTTCTCGGACGCGTAGATCCCGTCGTAGGGGCCGGGGTTCACCACCGGCCCGCTCTGGCCGTGGGTTTTCGCCTTTGACTTTCCGGTCGTACGGGCACCAGTCAACCGCAGCGCGATCGTCATGCCCCCTGCGGGAATTATTCTTTTTTTCCGGCAGCCGCCGCCGATTTCTTAAAGGCTTCCTGCGAGAGCTGATAAGCCTTGGCGGAATGTTCCATGGCCATGCGCGATTGCTCGTGCGCGGTGAGATGATCGCCCTTGCCGTGCTGCGTGGCGGCTACGCGGTGTGCATGCGCGGCCTGTTCGTGGAATTCCGCAGCTCTTTGATGCGAATCGTATGGCATTACTTGCCTCCTGAATTTCGATTCTGCGTGGCTTTTGTGAAATGAGTGTCTAACGCACCGGCGAATAATGCTTCGCCGCCTGCGTCCGCGAATTGAAAACCTCGAGATTTCCATCCGCCCAAACCGAAACTTTCAGATAATTTCCCGCATCCGGTCCCGCAGGGTTGGCGATCAACGCATCCGCGGAATTATGCGCCGCACCGCCATCGCTCGAATAATGAAGTTGCCAGAGATCCTCCAACTTCGGAGAATTTTTCACAGCGTCCCACGACGCGGGCGCCCCACCCTTCGCCGCGCCGTTATCCATGATCGCAACCCGCGGCGAAATCGCAGCAAGCAGCGCCGGGCTGTTGCTCTCCGGCGAGCCGTGATGCGACACAACGAAAACATCCACAGTCCCCAGCTTATTCACCGGGCACACCAGCCCGATTTCCCTCGCCCAAGTAAGATCGCCCAGATCAAGAATTCGAACCTTGCCAAATGTAAGCATCGTTCCCAGCGAACGCGCATTTTCGGTCCGGTCTCCGGGATGAAGGGCGGCCGACGAGCAAGCGGCATTCGGCGACCCAGCCCCGGGCAAAGGCCTCGCAAGCAACGCGCCATCCGAACTCACGACCTCCGCGCGAATTCCTTCCACCGGCAAAATTTCTCCGACCTTCGCGATAATCCGTTTGATGCCTTTATCCTCAAGAACCTTCTGATAGTCCCTCCACGCCTGCCCCGTCGCACTTTCGTTCGGCTCGCGATTCGCCCCGTGATCGATGAACGCCCCAATCGGAATTCGCTCCGCGAGTTGCGCCACCCCGCCGGCATGATCCATGTGGTAGTGCGTCAGCAAAACGAAATCGATTTTCGATATGCCAGCTTTCGTTGCCGCCGCGACGATGCGGTCCGCGTCGCGCCCCGCAAATCCCGGCCATCCAGTATCAATCAGCAGCGAGTGACCATCCGGCGTAACAAAAAGCGTGGCCTGCCCGCCTTCCACATCAACAAAATAAACATCCAACGGCTTTCCAGCAGGCGCTGCGATCGACGATAGCCCGCTCAATCCAAATGCCACGATGCCCAGAAGCAAAAGATTTGCCAAACGGCACTGGCCAATTCTCATCTGCGCCTCTCGAAAATGACCTCTGCGATTTAGCAAGTTTCAAAATCCCGCTAGATTCTCTCACGAACGCACGCGCGAATATATGCGTCCGGCGGCGCCAGCGATCGGCAGTTCACGAGCGACGCGAATACGATGTTCAACTATGCGGAGGTTCACGCGAAACTCTTAAGCGCGGGAAACGGGTTGGTGGGCCCGCCAGGATTCGAACCTGGGACCAACGGATTATGAGTCCATCGCTCTGACCAACTGAGCTACGGGCCCCACGCGTGCAATGGCCTGATTTTATATGAATTGTGCCGAGCTCGCCGAAGTTTCGGATCTCGCAAAAGTATCCGCTGCAGAATATCCGCGGTAATGTTTGAATGTTCTGTCGTGCATCCACCGGTGTGAGAGAGCGAGTGGCCACAGCATGATGAATCGTCCTGCGAAGTTTGCGGCTTTAAAGCGCGAATTCTGGCGCGCCGCCAATCCAAAACGCGCGCGCGGACTGGCGCGGTTCTTCAAAACCGGCAAAGGGGAATACGGAGAAGGCGACAAGTTCATCGGCATCACCGTGCCGGCACAGCGAGCCATCGCGAAGAAGTTCCGCCATCTCGAGCTGCGCGATATTCAAAAACTCCTGAACTCTCGCATCCACGAGCACCGCTCGACGGGTCTGACGATTCTGGTCGCCCAGTACGAAGCCGGGGATGCCGCCACCAAGCAAAAAGTCTTCGATTTTTATCTGCAACACACCCGCCGCATCAACAACTGGGATTTGGTCGATGGCTCAGCCCCATATATCGTGGGAAAACATCTACTAACGCAGCCTCGCAGCGTGCTGTATCGCTTGGCAAAATCACAGGATCTGTGGGAACGCCGCATCGCGATGGTTGCGACGGGAGCTTTTATCCGTACAGGCGATCTCAAGGACACTTTCGGCATTGCCGCTCAACTTCTCGCCGACAAACATGATCTTATCCACAAAGCAATCGGCTGGATGCTGCGCGAAGCAGGAAAGCAATCGCAGGCAAGAATGACTGCGTTTCTGAAGCGCAATTATTCGCGAATGCCGCGCACTGCACTCCGTTACGCCATCGAGCGCCTACCGGAAGCACAAAGGAAAAAAGCTCTAAAAGGAATTTTCGCGAGGCCAAAATCAAGACGCGCTTGATGCGTAGGGGCCGGGGTTCACCACCGGCCCGGTGTAGCGTGGGGTTTGCGTCTTTGATTTTGTGATCGGAACACTTCGATCCACCATCCAAATAATTTGCGCGATGAATTCATTGCAAAAGAGCCGTCGCGCACTGCAATCTTATAAATATGCCGGAACTGCCGGACATCACCGCCTATATCAGCGCCCTCGAACCGCGCATCATCGGCCAACCGCTCGAGCGCGTGAGACTAGCCAGCGCGTTTCTGCTGCGAACCGTGGAACCGCCGCTTTCCAGTGTGGACGGCCGCATCGTCCGCGAGGTGCGGCGAATCGGCAAGCGAATCGCGATCGGCGTCGATGGCGACATATGGCTGGTGCTGCACTTAATGATTGCCGGGCGATTGCACTGGCGTCCGCCTGGGGCAAAATTGGCGGGCCGGCAAAATTTAGCGGCGTTCGATTTTCCTGGTGGCTCGCTCGTTCTCACCGAAGCAGGCGCAAAGCGCCGCGCATCGCTACACGTAGTCGCCGGCGAGGAAGGCTTGCGCTCCATCGATCCCGGCGGAATCGAAATCTTCTCCAGCAATCTCGCCGAATTTCGCGCCGCACTCACCGCTGAGAACCGCACACTCAAGCGCGCCCTCACCGATTCCCGCGTATTGAGCGGCATCGGCAACGCCTATTCCGACGAAATTCTGCACGCGGCGCAACTCTCGCCCATCGCGCTCACCCACAAACTAAAACCCGACGAATGGGAAAGGCTGTACGCCGCCACTCGTGAAACCCTAAATCTCTGGACCGATCGCGTGCGCAAACAAGCAGCCGGCGAATTCCCCGAAAAAGTGACCGCCTTCCGCGAAGGCATGGCCGCACACGGCCGCTACGGCAAGCCCTGCCCAACCTGCGGCGAAAAAATTCAGCGCATCCGCTACGCCGACAACGAAACCAACTATTGCGCCCGCTGCCAAACCAACGGAAAAGTCCTAGCCGATCGCAGCCTCTCCCGCCTACTAAAATCCGACTGGCCGCGCACGCTAGAGGAACTAGAAGCCCTAAAACGCCGCTAGCAAAGATTTCGTAGCGCTGGGCTTCAGCCCAGTAGCCTTTTCCCAGATGTTCCGCGAAATCCAGCGCATATCTGACAATTTGGCTACCGAGATTTCTTTCGTTTTCGAACTCGCCTCGAAGTTTTTTGCTTCCGAGCCTGCAAAATTTCGCTCTGAAGTTTCTTCGAGAGTTTGCCGATGATTAGAGAGTGGGCATTGCGGAGAAGCTGATCCAGTTCGGGCCGGCGCAGTGCAGTATCGGATTCAAGCGCCACCCAGTGCGCCCGAGCGGCATACGGAGCCGGGATGATACCCGGTCGCTCAATCAGTTCGGCGAAATCCTCGTCGCTGCACTTAAATGCGAGGCACACCGGCCCAGGCTCCAGCGCCGCGGCTGCAAACATTTTTCCTCCGACTTTGAACACCAGATCGTTGCCCCACAGGATTTGCTCGGTAGCTGCCGGCAACGAAAGGCACAGGTCGCGTATCCAATCAATGTCCATTCGCGGCAGGATACATGAGCAAGGGAAAGCCGTCGAGCCAGGTAGCGCCGGCGTCTCTGCCGGCATCTTACGAGCGTGATCTCACCAAAGCCATTCGCCGTGGACGGATCGCACAGTTCAATCGGTCTATTGTTTACGGATCGCGCCGCCCAGCGGTAGCGCCATTGGCGAAATTCGCGGTCGTAAGATGCCGGCAGAGACGCCGGCGCTACTTTAATCGCGGCCAATGGCGTTGGCGTTTGCTGCACGCACCGCACCCTGTGTGCTGCGGCTTGCCTGCGAATCTTGCTATAGTCGAATGGTTGATCGTCTGATGAAAAATCCACAGGAAATTTAGGAGCGTAGAGCTGATGGGCGCGGATCGGAAGCCGGAATTTTTCGCTGGGAAAGACATTCGCATCGGAATTATCGGGTGCGGCTATGTGGGACTGCCGCTGGCCTTGCGTTTTGCCGAAACAGGGCACCGAGTGACGGGCTTCGACACCGATCCATCGAAAATCGAGAAGCTGAACGCCGGGAAAAGCTACATTCAGCACATTCCCGAAGCCAAAATTGCCGAGCACGTGAAAGCCGGCCGTTTCGGCGCCACCACCGATTTCACCAAGCTGCGCGAGATGGATGCCGTGCTGATCTGCGTGCCGACGCCGCTCGATGAGCGCCGCGAGCCTGATCTGAGCTACGTGGAGAAAACTGCACTCTCGATTGGCCCCAATCTCCAGCGCGGCCAACTGATTGTGCTCGAAAGCACCACCTATCCAGGTACTACCGAAGAATTGGTACAGCCGATTCTTGAGCGCGGCGGCCTGAAGTGCCCGGTCACGCGCGATGCCGGGTCCGAAAATGTCGCGACGGATTATTACCTGGCGTTTTCACCTGAGCGCGAGGATCCCGGAAACAAGCAATACGGTTTGGCGCAAATTCCTAAAGTAGTGGGCGGCACGAATCCGCCCAGCGCCCGCGCCGCAGCGAATCTCTATGGCCAGATCGTCTCGCGCGTAGTGCCGGTAAGCTCGACGCGCGCGGCTGAAATGGTCAAGCTGCTCGAAAATATTTTCCGCTGCGTGAATATCGCGCTGGTGAATGAGCTAAAACTCCTTGGCCTGCGCATGGATATCGACATCTGGGAAGTAATCGATAGCGCCGCAACGAAGCCGTTCGGCTTCATGCCGTTTTATCCCGGCCCAGGCCTGGGCGGACATTGCATCCCGGTTGATCCTTACTATCTTTCGTGGAAAGCCCGCGAATTCGATTTCGCCACGCGCTTTATCGAGCTGGCAGGCGAAATCAATACTTCGATGCCATATCACGTGGTGAGCGCTGTAGCCGATGCGCTAAACGAGCGCCAAAAAAGTCTGAAAGGCTCAAAGATTTTGCTGCTGGGCGTGGCTTACAAAAAAGATGTCGACGACCTGCGCGAATCGCCATCGCTGAAATTACTCGAGCTGCTCACCGCGCGGGGCGCCAAGCTCGATTACAACGATCCCTATTTCCCCGCATTGCACAAAATGCGCCATTACGATTTCTCGCAAATGCGCTCGGTAGATCTAACGCCGGCGGTCCTGGGCTCGTACGATTGCGTGCTAATAGCCACCGATCACACCGCGTACGACTACCAGTCGATCGTCGACTCATCCAAGCTGGTAGTAGACACGCGCAACGCCACCCGGCGAGTAACCAAGAATCGCGAAAAAATCGTCCTTTGCTAGAAACGGCCCAGGGCAGAGTCTGTGTGACGACTGCAATGTTTTGTCCGGGCATGACTTCAGTCATGCCGCAAGCGCCGCAAAACCAGTACGGCTTTAGCCGCTGAGGTCCGGTTTTTTTC
Source organism: uncultured Acidobacteriota bacterium (assembly GCA_963792515.1). Lineage (GTDB taxonomy): Bacteria > Acidobacteriota > Terriglobia > Acidiferrales > UBA7541 > Palsa-147. The sequence goes on from CAWBWG010000016.1 coordinate 276,007, forward strand.
GGGTACTCACACAGACTCTTCACCACCCGCCCGGTTTGGCACTTGGTACTCGCACCCTCGTCGCAATAACCGCACCACAGCATGCCTGCGCAGCCCCCGTGTTTTTCCCGCACGCAGCCTGTTTACTGAAAGGCGTTTGCTGTACCAGATATCGCACCGAAAATTCACCCGTTACCCCCTATCATTAGACAATGGCGCAGCACACACAGACAGGCAGCCTGGTCGCCGAGCAAAAGAAGCGGCGGAGCGCGCGCGTTTTGCTAAGCGTCCCAGTAATCGTGAAGGGCACTCTAGCCGACGGCAAAGCCTTCGAAGAAGAGGCCCGCACGCTGGTTGTAAATGCCCACGGCGCCTTACTCTCCCTGAATTCACCATTGCGCGCAGGCCAAGCTCTGGTGCTGACGCACAAGCTGACGCGCGGCGACATCGAATGCCGCGTAGTCTACGTAGGAAATCCCCAAGGCGGTAAAGCCCAGGTAGGAATCGAATTCGTAAAAGCCGCCGCAGGCTTCTGGCAAATCGATTTCCCGCCAGAAGACTGGGTCGTCCCCGAATCGTAATTTTTGCACGTGTAGGGGCGGGGGTTCACCTCCCGCCCGTTTTGGCCGTGGGTGTTCGGTTTTCAAATACCAAGAATTCCGCACCGCTGAACTTCACTTACCCGCCGTAATCTGCGAAAGCTCCAACCGAAAAGTTCCAAACGGCAGCTCCGCCTCCATAGCCACAGGCACTCGCGCGCCGTTACGAGCCACCCAAAGCGTAAAGCGAATCTGCTGCATTTCCGTAGCGCCTTTATAGATGTGCACCGCAATTTTCGCTGCCCGAAAATTCCCAGCAGGCACAGCCACTTCCTCATCCGCCGCGTCGCGATTCGCATGCACATCATAAAGATTGTGCCCATCAAATACCGGCACGCGCATCTCGGCCGTCCGATCCCAATCCCAAGCCCGCATCGATTGCAGCAACGCGATCGGATCGCGCGTCCCCGCCGGAACAATCACCGAAGCAATCCCACCGCGCGGCACGGAGCCTTGCGGCGTCAATTCCATCATGCTCTTCTCGGACTTGCCCATCTCGTTCAAATACATCTCATACTGATGGCTGGCCAGCGTTGCAGCATCCATATAAGAATCAAATTCATCATCAATCTCAAAAATCCGCCGCACAGGATTTTCCGTGCTCCCCGTAGCCTTCATGTGCCAGCTATCCCAGCCATAAAGATTGCGCCGCTCGATCACGCTGAGATGCAAGGTTGCCGCGCTCGGGAACGCAGCCCAGGAGACGTTGTAATCGAGAATTTCTCCGGCGGAGAAGGGAACTGCTGCGGCTTTGGCGGCTTCTTTCGCAGCCGTCGCATCCTTCGAATTCTTCTTTTGCTTTTGATCGGTGTCGCTGCTAGCTGCTCCGGCCGGTTGCGACGGCGCGGCAGGGAGTGCCGAAGCACCGCGCGCCGCAGATTTCGCGCTCGAATGGGAACGTGGCCGCGCGAGGAGCAGCGTCGCCGCAAACGCAATGGGAATGAGAATAATCAGGTAAGGAAATCGCCGCGAACTCATAGCAGGTGGCAATCCGCCGCAGACCAATCGCGCCCGAGCTTCATCCTATTCGGGTTGACGGAATTGAAATCGCTTTCGCCGAGCATGTTGCCCGCTCCTTCCAGGACGGGCTATATTCGAGCGTACTCGAATTGCCTAACGCGGGCTAGAGCTTCTCGAACTCTCGCAACACGCCGCGAATCTCCGCTTCATGGACGGTGACAACATGCGCTACCTGGTGACGGGCGGCGCCGGATTTATCGGCTCGAACATTGTGGACGAACTGTTGCGCCGCGGACACGGCGTAGTAGTCCTGGACGATCTCTCGTCAGGCAAGGAAGAAAATCTCCGCAGCGCCAGCGGCAAAATCGAATTCCGCCGCGGCACCATTACCGAACTGGCCGACGTCCAGGCCGCGGCCAAAGGCGTAGACTACGTGATCCATCTCGCAGCGCGCACTTCAGTGCCGCGCTCGGTGGTCGATCCGATCGAAACGAATCGCGTCAATATCGATGGCACGCTGAATGTTTTGGTTGCCGCTCGCGACGCCAAAGCCAAGCGCGTGGTTTTCGCGGCGTCTTCTTCGGCTTATGGCGAGACGCCCACTTTGCCCAAAGTCGAAACCATGGTTCCTGAGCCGATTTCGCCCTACGGCGTAACAAAATTTGTAGGCGAAATTTATGGTCAGGTTTTCGGACGCGTCTATGGCTTGGAAAATGTCTCGCTACGTTATTTCAACGTGTTCGGCCCGCGTCAGGATCCCACATCGCAATATTCCGGCGTGCTCTCGCGATTCATTTTCGCGCTGCTGGATGGCAAGCAGCCGGTGGTCTTCGGCGACGGCGAGCAATCCCGCGATTTCACTTACATCGAGAACGTAGTCGATCTAACCCTGAAAGCCTGCGAAGCCCCAGGCGCGTCCGGGAAAGTTTTCAACGGCGGCACCAGCGCAAGAATTACGCTAAACGAAGTCCTCAAGCTGCTAGAAAAAATTTCCGGGAGCTCGGTAAGCGCAAAATACGATGCTCCACGCACCGGCGACATCCTCCATTCCCAAGCCGATATCCAACAAGCGGGAAAGATCTTAGGCTACAAACCCAGCGTAGATTTTGAAACAGGCCTAAAGCGCACCTGGGATTGGTACAAGCAAACGTACGCGAAGAAGTAAGCCGGCAATCGAGACCAAGGCGGAAGGGTTTCGTAGCGGTGCCCTTCAAGGCAGCATCTTACTAACGCGCGCCAATCCCAAAGATGCCACGCTAAAGCGCGCCGCTACGAAGAACCCCAGGCAATTCCCTCAGACTATCGAGCAGCAAATCCGGCCCACTCTGCGGCAATCGCTCACTCCCTAATCCATACGTAACCCCGCAAGCCCAAGTCCCCGCATTCCGCGCCGTCTGTATATCCACCTCTGAATCCCCAACAATCATCGCCTCTCTCGGCGTTGCCGCAAAATCCCGCAACAAAGTTTCTACCCCGATCGGATCGGGCTTTTTCCTCTCAAAACTATTCCCGCCATAGACATATCGAAAGTAACGCGCAATCCCCAGCCCCTCAATAATTGCTACGCTAAATCGCACCGGCTTATTCGTAAGAACAGCCAACGAATATTTTTCGACAGCCGCCAGGCACTCTCTCACCCCCGGATAAAGCACAGTGTTATCGAGCATATGTTCGCGGTAGTAGCTAAGGAAGTAAGCCAGCCCAGCCTCCGCTTCAGCGTCCGTAGCCCCCTCGCCAAGCGCCCGTCGAACCAAGGTAGGCGCCCCATTGCCCACCAGACTGTAAATTTCCTCATGCGAAGAAGCCGGCCGCCCGCTGTACTCAAGCATTGCGTTCACGGACAGAGCCAGGTCGAGCTTCGAATCGATCAAAGTACCGTCCAGATCGAAGATCAAAACGCGAACGTCGTCAAATTTTCGAGGAGTCTCAGTCAAGGGTCGCAGGTCCAATCAAAAGCAATTCCATTCTATGAGCGACGAAGAATTTTGTCATTAAAGCCGGACGTTGCAGTTGTACCGCTGGCGTCCCTGCCGGCTCTTACGAGCGAGAATTCCGCCACAAGCAACGCTCACGACCGGACCACAAAACTCAGCCAACTCCGTGACGTAACGTATCGCCCGCCCACGATCATTGCCCTAGCGAACCCTCGCGCCCAAAAGAGCCGGCAGAGACGCCAGCGGTACGGGGCATTGCGCCAAATCACGCCGCTGCTAGAATGATTTTCTTTTTCGCGCAGACGGGAATTCTCTGAGGGAGTCCATGGCGGAAATCCGCGCATTTCGAGCTTATCGCTACAATCCAGAAAAAGTAGCCGCGGCCGAAGTATTAACGCAACCCTACGACAAAATCACCCCAGCCATGCAAGAGCGTTACTACGCCGCCAGCGCGCACAATCTGATCCCGATCGAAAAGGGTCGCGCGTCACCTGATGACTCACCCGAGAATAATGTCTACACGCGAGCGGCAGCCAAGCTGCGCGAACTAATCGCAGTGGACATTCTGGTTCGCGACGCAGCCCCCGCGATCTACGCCTATTTCCAGGAATATTCGGTCCCCGGCACGAACACGCATCGCACCCGTCGCGGCTTCATCGGACTCGGCCGCCTTGAAGATTACGAAGCCGGCGTGGTCTTCCGCCATGAGCACACACTCTCAGGCCCGAAAGCCGACCGCCTTGAACTGCTGCGCCACAGCCACGTGCAAACGGGCCTGCTCTTCATGCTCTATGACGATCCGCAAAAGAAAATCGACACGATGCTGGACAAGATCGGCAACACGCCGCCGGCAGTGGAACTGAAAGACGAAAACAGCGTGACGCACCGCTTGTGGGCCATCACTGACGCAACCGCGATCGAACGCATCCAAAACGCCATGGCCGGGCAAAAGCTCGTCATCGCCGATGGCCATCATCGCTACGAAACGGCTCTGGCCTATCGCAACGAGTCTCGCGAGCGCGCCACATCAAAAAATCCCGACGCGCCCTACGAATTCGCCATGATGGCTCTGTTCAACACCCGCGCCAGCGGCCTGACCATCCTTCCCACGCATCGCTTGATCCGCAACCTTCCAGATTTCGATTTCGATAAATTCCGCTCGCAAGCTTCAAAATATTTCGATTGGTACGGCTATCCGTATTACTCCGATGAAGAACGCCAGGAAAGCCTGAAAGAATTCACGCACGAAATGGAGCGGCAGCGCCCGCGCCACGCCGTCGGCATCTACGCCGGCGGCGGCGCATTCTACTTGTTTGCTCTGAAAAGAGGCCTGGATCTCGAACAGACGTTACCAAAAGTCTCTCCAGCGCAGCGCGAGTTTGATGTGGTGTTGCTGCATAAATTGCTGCTGGAGAAGTGCCTGAAGATTACGGCTGAGGCCGTTTCGACGGAGCAGAACATTTCCTATGTTCGCGATATGAATGAAGCGCTGGCGGCGGTGGATCGCAAGGAGGCACAAATGGCGTGTCTGCTAAATCCGGTTCGCGTGCAGGAAGTGGTGGATATTGCGCTGGGCGGCGACGTGATGCCGCAGAAATCCACGGATTTTTATCCGAAGCTGTTGAGCGGATTAGTGATTTATCGGTTAGACGAAAAGTAGCGTCGGCGGAAAGTAGCGCTGGCGTCCCGCCGGCTCTTACGAGCAAAAAAATAGCGAGTCAATAGTCACGCCCGGACTCACCGAACACTTACAGGAACGAATTGTGTTTCGGGCGCCGAACGTATGGGTGGGATGTAACGTACGATAAGTTCAAGATGCCGTCGGGGACGCCACGCACTTGGACGAATGTGTGTTTTGCGCGCCGAACAAGTGGGTGAGATGTAGCGTACGATGAGGTCGTAAGATGCCGGCGGGACGCCAGCGCTACTCGGACGAATGGTGTTTTGCGCGCCGAACGAATGGGTATGCTGGAACGTACGATGAGGTCGTAAGATGCCGGCAGAGACGCCGGCGCTACTTGGCGTCCGCCGAGGCGGACGCCCTAGCAGCGACGAATTTACGCAGTGGCGGAGAAGCTGGCGACGGCCGCGGTATCGCTGTCGAACACGTCGAACACCGTCATCAGCTTCGTGACTTGCAGCACTTCCTTGAACTTCGATCCCAAATTGGCGAGCTTTAGCGTGGCGCCTTGCGAGCGCGCGCTATGGAATGTCGCCACCAGCGTCCCGAGGCCGGCGCTATCGATATAAGTGACATTCGCCAAATTCAGCACAATCTTCTTCTTCCCCGCCGCCATCAGCGCCTTCACGCGCTCGCGGAACGCGTTACTCTCCTCGCCGAGCACAATGCGCCCGTCGATATCGAGAACAGTAACGCCATTCACATCATGATCGGTTATTCGCAGTGCCACGTTTTCGCCTCCTGGAAATCCGACACGTCTAAGATACCTAATCGCTATTTATGCAGAAGCGGGCTTCAGTAGAAGTCCGAACACGACATGTAGTAGCCGCAATTCGCGCAAATCATCTTGCAGCTTCGCGCCGTCAATTTCGACGAGCAGCGCGGGCAATACTCGGACGCTTCCTCAACCCGTGGCGCAGCCGATCCCCGAGGAACCTCCCCGCTGCCGTCCGATGCCCGTTTCGAAGGTTCCATCCCAGCCGCCCCGCAGCGCGACGTTTATAACATATTCACGACAAACGGCAAAGCAAGCCAACTACGTTGGCGGCGTGCCGGCTTCTTACTACGCACACACTCTCACCCACCACAACAGACACCAATCACTCCCCAAAGGTGCCCAAAAATAGCGCACCTCTTCCCGCCTGCGAGAGAGTAGAATCCGCTGCAACCGCATACATAGCTAGAGCGTCAGATAACATAGAGGGACAGGCCCATGAGTAAAATCACTAAATTCGCGTTTCTGCTGGCGGCATCAGCAGCACTTTCAATAACTGCCGCAGCGCAGCAGCGAGGCGCAGCCGTAACCGGCGCCGCAGCTCCGGCAGCAGCCCCAGCCGCCGCGCCAACCGCCAGAGTCTCTCATCCAGCCCCAACGACAGGCCAAGTTTCCGCCCACTCGCTTCACGTAGCACCGTCAGGCGGCCGCGCCACAGGAACCACGCATCGCATAGCGGGAACCGCAAACAGCACCACCGAAACCGCCGCCCCGCAAAACGCAACGCCCAACGTAGTGGTAGTCCCGGCAGATTCCGGCATCACGCTACAGGATTTGACGAACCAAGCCCCAGGCCTCGGCTTCGATTACGAACACCTGGCAGCCATCAGCGGCAATCTCGCTGAAAAAGCCCTGATTGATCCAGCCACAATGGAAGAACTAGCGCTGGCCGAAAGATTCAATCGCGGCGGCGTGGGCTCATCGGCATACATCCTCGGAGGCTACGGCTACGGCTACGGCGGCGGAGATGTGCCGGTGGACAATGGCGATGCGCAGGATGCGCAAGCGAGCCGATCCCGCGCCTCAGCCCGCTCCGCAGATCATTATCCTGCAGCAACCGGCGGCCGGCGGACAGCCCGACGTCTCGAATTACGGCGGAACGGCCACGCCGCAGAAGCGCGCAGGCGGCGGCCAGTCCCATCTGCCAGAAGCGTCAGATTTCCTGTTGGTCCTGAAGAACGGCGCGATGATTTCCGCGGTGGCGTTCACGCGCCAGGGCGATCAACTAATCTACGTGACGAAAGAAGGCAATCGCCGCACCATGGCCGTGGCCACAATCGATTCCGACGCCACTTCGAAAATCAACGCAGCCCGCGGCACCCCACTCAAGCTGTCGATTTAAGGGCGCCGGCGTCCCTGCCGGCATCTTGCGAGCGCGATTCAGCCACGGGCAACAATCACGCGCGGAACTGAATAACTTCCTCTATTTACTCGATAGATTGGCCCGCCCGCGATCTCGGCCATAGCGTACGTTTTTGCTCGTAAGATGCGCCGGCAGGGACGCCGGCGCTACTTTGCCGGCGGCTCAGGCATGTAGAGCTGGGATTCCGATGGTAGATCCGGCGCGCTCGAATTGAATTGTGGTGTGGCTGATTTGAAAATCGCGGGCCAGATTCTTGCGGATTTCATCGAGGATTCTCGCGCTTTCTTCCATGTGCATGTCGGGGATCGAAATATGGCAGGAAAGCGCGTTCAACTCTGTCCCAATCGTCCAAATGTGAATGTCGTGAACTTCCTGCACGCGCGCGACGCCGAAAATCGTATGCGCGACGTCCTCCAGATGAATCTGCCGGGGCAATCCCTCCAGCAAAATGTGGCTACTCTCGCGTAAAATTCCCCAGCCCGACCACAAAACCATCGCGCCAATCACGATGCCGATTGCCGGATCCACCCAGATAAATGCCAGTCCAGCGAATCATCAAAGCCCCGGCAATAATCGCCACATTCGAAAGCGCATCGCCAAACGAGTGCAGCAAAATACTGCGCACATTCAAATCCCGCCGCCCGGAAACGAGCGCCAAAGTAATCCCGCCGTTCACCAGCAAAGCCAGCAGCGCCACTCCCAACATCAACCCAGTGTGAACTTCGACGGGTTTTCGCAGCCGTTCAATAGCCTCAAAAAGAATCACCACCGCCACAGCCGCCAGCAAAAGCGAATTCGTAAACGCCGCTAAAATCCCCGCCCGATGAAATCCGTAAGTGTGTTCCTTGGTAGGAGGCCGCAAAGCCCAACGCCCCGCTAACCAGGAAATAAACATCGCAGGAACGTCAGTAAGGTTATGCACCGCGTCGCTAACCAGCGAAATCGAGTGCCCAAAATATCCGGCAACGAATTCCGCCGCGACGAGCACCAAGGTAGCCGCAACAGAAGCGCCTAAAAACGCAGTCATCCGCGAAGAAGAAAACGCATGCGCGTGCGAATGGGAGTGTCCGTGATGGTCATGCACTCCATCATGAGCATGCACGTGCATTCCCCGATTGTAACCACAGAACGCCGCAGTTGCCTACGACAGCAAGGTGCAGCACAAAGCCGTTAACCCAACGCACGCCCCCAGCAAATGCGATTGACTTCCATCTCCACGGGCTTCTAACATTCCATTGGGGTCATCATCGCGCGGATATTTCCAGTTCCAGCGGGACAGCGCGAGTCCTGCAACAGCAACTCGACCCACAATGGCGAACACCACCACTAAAGTAACTTTCTGGGGCGTGCGCGGCTCGACGCCCACTCCCGACCGCGGCACCTGGCGCTACGGCGGCAACACCGCCTGCGTAGAAGTAGTCACCGGCGACGGCACCCGCTTCATCCTAGATTGCGGCACGGGCATGCGCCTCCTCGGCAATCGCTGGGAAGAAGAAGCCGGCCACCGCGCCATCGAAGCCCACATCCTGGTCACCCACTACCACTGGGACCACATTCAAGGCATCCCGTTCTTCCATCCATTTTTTCAGCAGCAAAATCGCTTCCACTTCTACAGTTTCGAATCAAAATATCTAGGCCCCAACAGCCTGCGCAAAGTCCTCGAAGCGCAATTAGCCAGCCCCTATTTTCCGGTTGATCTAAGCATGCTCACCGCAGGCCGCGAATTCCGCGAAGTAGGCGGCGGCGAACAATTCGAAATCAACGGCACCCGCGTAACCACGCGCTGGCTGAATCATCCGCAAGGCTGCCTCGGCTATAGGCTGGATACACCGGGAGGCTCGGTCGTATACGCCACGGACAACGAGCCAGGCGTCCCCGAGTTCGATGAAAATCTACGCCAGCTAGCAGCAGGTGCCGACGTACTAATCTGCGACGCGCAATGCTCTCCCGAGCAACTAGCCACCACGCGCAAAGGCTGGGGCCACTCCAGCTGGCTAGAATGTGTGAAGCTAGCCCGCCAAGTAAAAGCCAGCAATCTATTCCTCTTCCACCACGATCCGGATTCCAACGATAAAACGGTGGACGGATTTTTATTTGCCGCGCGCCAGGAATTCGCGGGCACCTGGGCCGCTATGGAAGGCATGAACATCCAACTCAACGAAAAAGGCGTCGATGTGACGATGCGCGAATCCCGCGTAGGCCCGCGCCGCCGCCTACGTTTTGCCGCCACAGTAGCCGGAATCGGCGAAGACGGAAAGGCCTTCGAAGAAAAAGCGGTAGTGCGCGACATCACGCTGTATGGCGCCTATCTCTCGCTATCCAATCGCCCAGCATTACAATCAGAATTAAATTTAGTAATTGAAGCCAACGCCGCCGACAATCACCCAAGCCTGTTGTCGCTACGCGGCACAGTGGTCTACAGCGAAGCCGCCCCAGAAAAATACAAAACCGGCATAGGCGTACTATTCGTGGAAGACGAAGAACGCGGCCGCACGCGAGACTAAGACGCGCAAGGGTCCCTCCGAAGATACGCCTGAAAGGCGCCCTCCGAACGTAGGGCCCGCGCTTTATGCCGGGCCGGGCGGGATGCAATTTCAAGGCTCAATTCCGGCTCGGCGCAGACTCTCATTAGTTAGATTGTTGGTGCGCGCAGATTCCGATTTCTCCAAAATCTAGCTTGAAGAGGCCCGCCATAAAGCGCGGGCCCTACGGGGACGCAGACAATTTGGCCGCGCCCGACTCCGGCTTACCAGTTGACCGGCGCGCGACGATTCGAGAAACTAGTGTCGCAGGCCGGCTCATAAATCCATTTCCTGCTCCGACGGAAATTCAGCACGCACCACCGGGCGCCGCAAAAATCTCCGTCCAGCAGGCGAGGTAAGCAACCATGAGAGACGAACCAATCGGCGAACTACTCCCGCCAGCCAGACTAATGCTAACGCCGGGCCCGTCGTGCATCGACCCGCGCGTCTATCGCGCCATGATGGCGCCGATGGTGGGGCATCTCGATCCGTGGTTTATGGAGATGATGACCGACGTGCAGATTCTGCTGCGCCGCGTCTTCCAAACCGATAATCGTGTCACCTACCCTCTCTCCGCCTCAGGCTCCGGCGGAATCGAAGCAGCGGTACTGAACCCGCTCGAAGCGGGTGACGACGCGATCGTCTGCGTAAATGGTGTCTTCTCCGAGCGCATGGCCGTAATCGCCGAACGCACGCCCGCCAACATAATTCGTGTGGAAGCCCCGATGGGCCGCACGGTAGATCCCGAAGATGTCCGTCGCGCCGCAAAAGGCAAAAAGCTAAAGCTGATCGGCCTGGCGCACGGTGAAACTTCCACTTCCGTGATCCAGCGTCTCGCCGACTATCGCAAGGTAGCCGATGAATTCGGCGCCCTCCTGGTCGTCGACACGGTAGCCACGCTAGCAGGCGTCCCCTTCGGCGTAGACCGCGATCGAGTAGACATCTGTTTCAGCGGCTCACAAAAAGCCATTAGCGCCCCGCCAGGCATGTCCCCAATGACGGTGAACGCCAAAGCCGAAGAAATCATCCGCGCCCGCAAAACAAAAGTGCAAAGCTGGTATTTCGATATGCAACCAGCCATGAACTATTGGGGCAAAGAGCGCCTCTACCATCACACTCCGCCAATCCCTCTCATCTACGCACTGCGCGAAGCGCTCCGATGCGTCCTCGAAGAAGGCCTGGAAGCCCGTTGGGAACGTCACGCGATCAATCAACAAGCACTAATCGCCGGCGTCGAAGCCATGGGCCTCGAACTCTTCGTCCAAAATCCGGCCGATCGTCTGCCAACGGTTACTGGCGTGCGCATTCCAGAAGGCATCGACGATCACAAAGTTCGCACGCAGCTACTCGACGAATTCAATATCGAAATCGCCGGCGGCCTTGGACCAGTAAAGGGAAAAATCTGGCGCGTCGGCCTGATGGGCTATTCCAGCCAGCGCCAGAATATTCTTCTGTTCCTGGCCGCATTCGAAAAAGTGCTGCTGGATCAGGGTTTCAGAGTCCCATCAGCTGCAGGAGTAGGCGCCGCGGTTCAGTCCTACCGCCAACCGCAGCGCGAAGAAGTAAACGTAGGGAAATAGGTTCGCGCCATCAAGCCTGCGAATCATTCGCAGCTCACAACGCGAAGCGTCTTCCGAACGTAGGGCCCGCGCTTTATGGCGGGCCGGGCGAAGTGTAAGTTCAATTCGCGATTGCGGCTCGGCGGAGATTTTCATTAACGAGATCCGGTGGTATGCGCAGAACGCAGTGACCCGCAAGCATCGGCACATCCCATGACGACCACTGAATCCAAAACCCCAAACCCCATCCCCAACGTTGGTGCCATGAGCGATTTCGTAGGCGCCTTCGACGTCCCATCCAAAGTAACCGACTACACCTACCGCTGCCGCTTCTCCCACTGTTGGAATGGCGTAGCCACCCGCCACGCCGACACCATGGATTGCAAATTCTTTGTAGACGGCAAAGCGGTAGTGCTTGGCCTGGCCCACCCAGCCTTTGTAAACTTCCGCGAATCAATAGGCCGCGACCTAAGCGATCGCGAAGCCAGCTACATAGCAGCCAAATACCTAAGCGAGCGCCTGGAACAAGAAGACGAACACTCCCTCTACGACGTCTCCGCCCAAGACGTAACCCGCCTAATAGAAAAACTAGCCATCCGGTAATCCGCCAAACGTTCGTCCAGCCCGTATCGAGCAAGCCCCCGTACCGCGGCGTCCCTGCCGGCGCTTTTGTGCGGCGATGAGTGAGTGCGCCCAATTGTCTGAGTTGTCATGTCGCGATAGTAGGGAGCCAAACTTTTCGCTAGGGCCGCACGCAAACGCGCCCCGAATCGCCCCATCCGTCAAGCATCCGAAAGCGATTCATCAAATCCCCCGCCCTCCTTAATCTCCCCAGCCTCCAGAATGGCCCCGCAATCCAAACATTCCACATACTTCGCATCCGCATCCTCAGCAATCACCTGCGTACGAGCGTGCTTGCAAGCCACGGGATCACTTTTGCCCAATTCCGTCATGGCAACGAAATTCTATCACCCCGCAATAATCGCGTCCCGCCATTGACAAACCTCACAAATAAATCTATCTCTCACAGTGCCCTCGCGCGCCGAAGATTCACCGCCCGAGCCGCCAATCAACAAGGAAGCGAACCGACTTGCCCACAAGCCACGAAGCCACATCCGAAAAAAGAGTAGGCGACGTCCTCTTTTATTGCGTCCTGGCCTTCCTCGGCTATTACGTCTTCCTGATCTTCGAGCCATTCCTGGCCCCGCTCGCCTGGGCCGGCATTCTCGTCGTTTTCTTTTTCGGATTGCAGAAGCGCGTCGCGAGGCGCATCGGCCCCACGCTGCGCCGCAATTCTCAGTACTTTAGCGGTCACCTTGATCATTGTCGTCCCGTTGATCTTGGTCGGCGCCGCGTTCGTGCGGCAGGCCATCGAAATGGCAGGCTCCGTCCAACAGCAACTCGCGGCAGGCCACTTCGCCTGGGCCAATAAAGCATGGGAATCGATTCAATCCAGGATTCCCGGAGAAAGTCGCCGAAGATCTCAACGACCTGCTCCATCGCTATGCCGAAATCGCCGCCGGCTATCTAGCCGGAGAAATCGGCGTGGTCTTGAAACACGTCGCCCGTTTCCTTTTCGCATTGGTCGTAATGGTTCTCGCCATGTTCTATCTCTTCCGCGATGGCGACGACATCATGGATCGCGTCCGCCGCACTCTACCCTTCGAAGAAGAGCATCGCACCAGGGTAATCAACGACGCGCACGAACTGATTTTCGCCAGCGTGCTCTCGAGCTTGGCTACCGCGGCCGTGCACGGTTTTGTGGGTGGCGCGATGTTTGCCATCGTCGGCATCCACGCCGCGCTTTTTTGGGGCGTGATGATGGCGTTTTTCTCGATGCTGCCGGTGGTTGGCTCGTCGATCATCTGGCTGCCGGCGGCGATTGGATTGATTGTGTCCGGTCACACCGCGCGGGGCATCGTATTGATTGGAGTTTGCGCGGGAATTATCGCTATTGTGGAAAATGTGATGCGGCCGTGGCTCATCGGCGGACGCGTGCAGCTCAGCGGCTTAGTGATTTTCATCAGCGTGCTCGGCGGCATCGGCGCGTTCGGCGTGTTGGGCATCGTGCTCGGTCCCATCATCGTGGCTACCACTTCCAGCGTGCTCGCGCTTTACACCCACCCAGAACTATCAAGACACGTGCGCGGCAAAGCGGTTAGGCCCTGACTGACGCACGTGCTAGAGTACGGCCCTCGGAAAAGAGCATGAGCACGAAAACTGCGCAAAATCCGACAGGACTGCCTCCGGAAAAACTTCGCTGGCGCTGCGATCCTGCGAGTGTGCCTTTTGCTTCGACGAAAGAGGCGCCGGTGGTGGAAGGCGAACTTGGGCAAGAGCGCGCGCTGCGAGCGTTGCAAATGGGCGTGGAGCTGACTGCGCCCGGATACAATCTCTTTATCTGCGGACTTTCCGGGACGAGCCGCGGCGGCATGGTTACGCGGATGGTTGAAGGGCTGAATCCGCGACGCGAGCCTGCTCCCGATCGTTGCTACGTAAATAATTTCAAAAATGCCGATCGCCCGCGGCTGCTGACACTTCCGCGCGGGCAGGCCAATGCCTTCAAAAAAGAAATGGAATCGGGAATCGAGTTTTTGCGGCGCCGCATTCCGCAAGTATTCGAAGGCGAGCCGTTCCAGCGACAGAAAGCGCGGATCGTGGAGCGATTTACGGTGCGCGAAAAAGAATTGATGGACGATTTCACGCGGCGGATTGCGCGCGATCAATTCGCGCTCGGGCGGATGCAGGTGGGCGCAGTCGCGCTGCCGGAAATTTTCCCTGTGCTCGAAGGCCAGATGGTGCCGATCGAGGAAATTCCCAAGCTGGTGCAGGACGGCAAACTGGAAACGCCAGCGGCCGAGGAAATCGAGCGCAAGTACGATCAATTTCGGCAGGAATTCACGGTGGTTTACCGCAAGACGCTTTCTTTATCGCGCGAGTTGGCCAGCGAGATGAGTTATCTGGAGCAGGAAGCTGCGTCGGTGCTGGTTGATGGCGTGATCGAAGAGCTCAAGGAAAAATATCCGAACGAGCATATCGCCGAATATCTCGAGGAAGTCCGCCACCACATTCTGGATAATCTCGAACCTTTTAAAGAACGCGAGGGCGAGGAAGAAACGCCGCCGCCGGACAGCATTAGCGGCGTGCCGAAACTCGATCGTGGGGAACGCGATCCGTTCCGGGTTTACGGCGTGAATGTGATTTTGGCTCACGGCGAGCAGGAAACTTGCCCGGTGATTTTCGAGACGATTCCGACGTACGCGAATGTTTTCGGCACGATCCATCGCAGCTACGACAATCGCGCTGGATGGAGTTCCGATTTTATGGATCTGCGCGGCGGTTCTTTGCTGCGCGCCGATGGCGGCTACTTGATCATGTATTCGCTGGACGCGCTGACTGAAACCGGAGTGTGGCGCACGCTCAAGCGCACGCTGAATCACGGCAAGCTCGAAATTCAACCGGTGGATGTTTTCTTTCCGTTCAGTACCGCGGCGATGAAGCCCGAGCCGATTGCCGTGAATGTGAAGATTTTGCTGATCGGCGATCGCGACATGTATGAGTTGCTCTACACCTACGAAGAGGATTTCCGCAAGATTTTCAAAGTGCGCGTGGAATTCGATGAAGAAATGCCCTGGAATGATGAAGTAATCCGGCATTTTAGCGGCCGCTTGCGCAAGCTTTCGGAAGATGAAGGGCTCAGCCCATTCGATCGCTCGGCCATTGCCGCACTGATGGAGCATGGCGTCCGTTGCGCTGGGCGCCGCGGCAAAGTCACCGCCAAATTTTTCGAGATCGCCGACGTGGCCCGCGAAGCTTCCTACGTAGCCAAGCATGAGAACGGCAACGAAATGGTCACTGGCGAACATGTCCGCAAAGCGCTCGACGCAAAAATCGAGCGCCACAATCTAACCGAAACCAAGATCCGCGAGATGATCGATCAAAAGCTGATCTTCATCGATACGGAAGGCGAGCGGGTGGGCCAGGTAAATGGCCTGGCGGTTCTCGAAATCGGCGGCTACGCCTTCGGCAAGCCCACCAGAATTACCGCGTCGGTCTCGATCGGCAAAGCCGGGCTGATCAATATCGAGCGCGAATCCAATTTGAGCGGCCGCTTCCACGACAAAGGCATGCAAATCATCAGCGGCTACATCCGCCGCACCTTCGCGCACGATAAGCCTCTTTCTCTGGCCGCCAGTCTTTGCTTCGAGCAATCCTATTCCGGCGTAGATGGCGATAGCGCGAGCTCGACGGAAGTTTACGCGTTGCTTAGCGCGTTGGCGGATTTGCCGATCTCGCAGGAATTCGCGGTGACAGGTTCGGTGAATCAACAGGGAGACATCCAACCAATCGGCGG
>CAWBWG010000017.1:0-82956 GCA_963792515.1 uncultured Acidobacteriota bacterium
TTAGCTTGACTCTTTGCCCACGCTTCGGTACTATGTCCGCTCGTCTGTACTCCTTCCTGCAGGCCAGGAAGTATCCAGCTCTTTGACAATCGAAGTGAGACATGCCAGAACCCGTTTGGTTTGCCTTGCGTTCGCGTAAGCGCACGCAGGGATAATTATTGAGTGAAAACCGAGCGATTTAATAAGTTCGTTCTTACGAATCGATAAGTTGTGAACGGAGCAATCCGCCAACGATGAGTCGCTTCGCAAGACACCAGTTTCAAATGAGAGTTTGATCCTGGCTCAGAGCGAACGCTGGCGGCGTGCTTAACACATGCAAGTCGAACGCGCAGTTTTCTGTAGCAATACAGGAGGCGGGCGCGTGGCGAACGGGTGCGTAACACGTGGGCAACTTACCCTCAAGTGGGGAATAACCCAGCGAAAGTTGGGCTAATACCGCATAACATTCCGATGGCTGCTGCTGTTGGAATCAAAGGTCGCAAGACCGCTGGAGGTGGGGCCCGCGCCCGATTAGCTTGTTGGTGAGGTAACGGCTCACCAAGGCTATGATCGGTAGCCGGTCTGAGAGGATGGCCGGCCACACTGGAACTGAGACACGGTCCAGACTCCTACGGGAGGCAGCAGTGGGGAATCTTGCGCAATGGGCGAAAGCCTGACGCAGCAACGCCGCGTGGGGGATGAAGCTTTTCGGAGTGTAAACCCCTTTCGACCCGGATGAATCCCCGCAAGGGATTGACAGTACGGGTATAAGAAGCCCCGGCTAACTACGTGCCAGCAGCCGCGGTAAAACGTAGGGGGCCAGCGTTGCTCGGAATTACTGGGCGTAAAGGGTCTGTAGGCGGTGCGGCAAGTCGGAAGTGAAATCTCAGGGCTTAACCCTGAGGCTGCTCCCGAAACTGCTGTGCTCGAGTGCGAGAGAGGCGAGTGGAATTGCAGGTGTAGCGGTGAAATGCGTAGATATCTGCAGGAACATCCGAGGCGAAAGCGGCTCGCTGGATCGCAACTGACGCTGAGAGACGAAAGCTAGGGGAGCAAACAGGATTAGATACCCTGGTAGTCCTAGCCCTAAACGATCATGACTGGGCGTGGGCCCTGTACGGGGCTCGTGCCGGAGCTAACGCGTTAAGTCATGCGCCTGGGGAGTACGGTCGCAAGGCTGAAACTCAAAGGAATTGACGGGGGCCCGCACAAGCGGTGGAACATGTGGTTCAATTCGACGCAACGCGAAGAACCTTACCTGGGCTTGAACCGCACAGGACCATCTCGAGAAATCGGGACTTCCCGCAAGGGACCTGTGTAGAGGTGCTGCATGGCTGTCGTCAGCTCGTGCCGTGAGGTGTTGGGTTAAGTCCCGCAACGAGCGCAACCCTTACTCGTAGTTGCCACCCGCAAGGGGGAACTCTACGAGGACTGCTCCGGATAACGGAGAGGAAGGTGGGGATGAGGTCAAGTCAGCATGGCCTTTATGTCCAGGGCTACACACGTGTTACAATGCGCGCCACAAAGCGTCGCGAACCCGCGAGGGGGAGCTAATCGCAAAAAAGCGCGCTCAGTTCGGATTGCAGTCTGCAACTCGACTGCATGAAGCTGGAATCGCTAGTAATGGCGCATCAGATCGGCGCCGTGAATACGTTCCCGGGCCTTGTACACACCGCCCGTCACATCACGAAAGTGGGTTGTACTAGAAGTCGTCAAGCCAACCGCAAGGAGGCAGACGCCCAAGGTATGACTCATGATTGGGGTGAAGTCGTAACAAGGTAGCCGTAGGAGAACCTGCGGCTGGATCACCTCCTTTCTAAAAGAAAAGGCAGTTCGGCCTGCTTAACTCGCAGGCGTCGGCTGTCCATCTGGCTCTCACGGGCCAGAGTCGTTCCGGTTTAACCTCCGCAGCGCAAGCCGCGAAGGTCACTCACCACGGGTTCTGGCAAGTCTCACTCGATAAGCCAAGCACAAGCAGTGCCTGGCAGTCACAGCGCAAACAAACGCAGAAAAGGCCCGCTCGGATCATTCCGAGCGGGCCTTTTTCTTTTACGGTGGCAGCCCCCTGTCTTCAGCAGGGGGAGCTGGACGTTAGTCCAGCGGAAAAACGCCCGCCAGTAATCTCGGCTTTAGCCGCGAACTCTTTGGTTTTCGCCCTGGACCGCGCCGCCAAACGAACGATCACTCAATCTACGGCGGCCCAGAACTGGCCGAGAGCGAGCTCGTTAAAATCGCGTTAGGCATGCTACGTTATTTCGGACAAACCGCGCCGCCGTCGATCCAGATTTTCAATTGCGCTACCGTTTCCGCTCGCGTCAACGGCGGCAGCGTCCGTCCCTCGCCCGGATTCCAGCCCCATCCCACCAGCTCATCATTCGCGATGTGATCCCTCAACGCCTCAAGCGATCGCCCGCCATTCTCTTTCGGATCCTTAATCTGCCGGCAAAGTTCCCCAGCCGGACGCCCCACAAATACCATCTTCATTTTTTCCGGCGGCAGCGACCACTTCGGATTTCCGGGCGGCATATGCGCTCCAGGCAAATTCGCCGCCTGATGGCAAGTATCGCACTGCATCCCGTAAACCCCATGCCCGGCGGGCCCGCGCTTCACATTCTGCGTATGCACGTGACTATCATCGCCCTGCAACGGCGCATCGCCCGCCGGATGGCAATTCTGGCAGCGCGGCGAAGTTAGCACTCGATAGACTTGTAGGAACGCGGCGCGCGACGCTTCGGCGTCGGGCTTGGCGTCTGGCGCAGCATTTGACGCAACCCCAGCGCGCACCCGCACTGACGCTGCGAGCGCGATCAGCACGGCCGCCGCACAGACGCTCGCCACAATCCATCGGCGAATCGATCGTCCGCGATTCTTTCGCCCACCGTCCGCAAAATCATTCGCCATCGTTCTCATGATTTCGCCCCCGCATCTCCCACCAAATCCCCAGCCCGAATCGGCAATCTCCTCACTCGTTTCCCGCAAGCCGCAAAAATCGCATTCGCCAAAGCCGGCGCCACCGGCGGCACGCCAGGCTCGCCCACACCCGTAGGATTCGCCGCACTCTTCACAATATGCACTTCAATCACCGGCGACTCAAAAATCCGCAGCATCGGATAATCGTAGAAATTAGATTGCTCCACGCGCCCATCCTTCAAAGTAATCTCCGATTTCAAAGCCGCCGTAAGCCCAAAAATAATTCCGCCTTCCATCTGCGCCACCACCGTATCGGGATTAATCACCAATCCGCAATCCACCGCGCACACCACGCGATGCACACGCACCGCTCCATCTTTACCCACCGAAGCTTCCACCACCTGCGCAACGTAACTATCAAACGAAAAATGCGTAGCAATCCCGCGCCCCACCCCAGCCGGCAATTTCGAGCCCCAGTTGGCCTTCTGCGCCGCGAGCTCCAGCGTCGCCAACATCCGCGGCTGCCCGGCCAGCAGCGTCCGCCTCAATTCATAAGGATCTTTCCCCCCGGCAAACGCCACTTCATCCAAAAACGCCTCCACCGAAAATCCCGTATGCGAATGCCCCACCGAACGCCACCACTGCACCGGCACTCCAATCTTCGGCGTATGCAAATCCACCTGCAGATTCGGGATCCCGTAAAGAATGTCCGCCGCTCCTTCCACCGATGCCGCGTCAATTCCATCCTTGATCCCAAACGAAGCAAATCCAGTCCCCTCAAAAATCGATTGCCCCACAATCGTATGCGTCCAAGCCACCGGATTTCCGCCAGCATCGATTCCGGCCACGAAGCGGTCATGCCACATTGGCCGGTACCAACCGCCCTTCAAATCATCCTCGCGCGTCCAAACCGTTTTCACCGGCGCCTTAGCCACCTTCGCAACTTCCACCGCTTCCACCACAAAATCCGAAGCCGGATTCGCCCGCCGCCCAAATCCTCCGCCAAGCAAAGTCGTATGAATCTGCACTTTGTTGAAAGGCAATCCCGCGGTTTTCGCCGCAGCCGCGCAATCTCCAGTCTGAAATTGCGTCCCCGTCCAGATTTCGCAACTATCCGCCCGCAAATCCACCACGCAATTAAGCGGCTCCATCATGCAGTGCGCCAGATATGGCACATCGTATTCCGCCGTAATCGTTTTCGCCGCGCCACCAAGAGCCGCAACCGGATCGCCCACTTTCCGCGCCACCAAACCCGGCTTCATCGCCGTCTCAGCAAACTCGCGGAACATCTGCTCGCTCGAAAGATTCGCATTCGGTCCCAAATCCCAATCCACTTTCAATTTGTCGCGCCCCAATTTCGCCGGCCAGAATCCCTCGGCAATCACCGCCACGCCGGAAGGAATCTGCTCCACCGCTTTCACGCCGCGAATTTTCAGCGTCTCGCTCGCATCAATCTTCACCACTTTCCCGCCAAACACCGGCGGCCGCGCCACCACCGCCGTCAACATCCCCGGCAAATGCACATCCAATCCAAATTCCGCCGTCCCATTCACTTTCGAAGGAGTGTCCAACCGCAGCGTAGGCTTCCCGATCAAAGTAAAATCTTTCGCCACCTTCAGCGGCACGTCCGCCGGCGCCGTCAATTTCGAAGCCGCATCCGCCAACGATCCATAACTGGCCCGCCGGTGCGAAGCATCGTGAAACACCACGCCTTTTTCGACGCTACATTCACTCACCGCCACATTCCATCGCTGCGCCGCCGCCTGCACCAACATCGTCCGCGCCAGCGCCCCCATCTTTCGATAGCGCACCCACTCCGAAGGCGAAGTAGTGCTCCCCCCGGTCATCTGCATTCCATACACAGGATGGTTGTAAACCGCATCCACCGGCGCCGCTTCCACGCGCACCCGCGCCCAATCCGCTTCTAACTCCTCGTTCAAAAGCATCGGCAGCGAAGTATAAATTCCCTGGCCCATCTCCGAGTGCGCCGCAATTACGGTAACGCTTTCGTCCGCCCCAATGTGCACAAACGCATTCACCGCAAATTCGTTTTTCTCCGCCGCAGCCAGCGCCTTCCCAGCCCTCGCAGCCAACGGCACATACATACTCACCAACAATCCGCCGCCCAGCGCCGCCCCAGTCTGCAAGAATGCCCGTCGCCCAACCATCACTGCATTTTTTCGCTCTGCAGGCTGCGATCGTTCTGCCGCGTTCGAGCGCCCAGCCACTTTCGTTTTCTTAAACATCAGCGGCGCGCTCATTTCGGCCTCCGCTCACCGGCAATTTCCGCCGCGCGATGTATCGCCTTGCGTATCCGCGGATAAGTCCCGCAGCGGCAAATATTCCCGCCCATAGCCTCATCAATTTCCGTATCGGTAGGCTTCAAAGTCGCCGCCAAAAGCACCGCCGCGCTCATAATCTGCCCCGACTGGCAATACCCGCACTGCGGCACATCCATTTCAATCCAAGCCCGCTGCAAAGGATGCGTAAGATTCTCCGAAAGCCCCTCGATGGTAGTAACGTGCTTGCCGTCCGCCCGCGAAACCGGCGCCACGCAAGATCGAATCGCCTTACCGTCAAGATGCACAGTACAAGCCCCGCAAAGCGCCATCCCGCACCCAAATTTCGTCCCAGTCATCCCCAAAGAATCGCGCAACACCCAAAGCAAAGGCGTAGAAGGATCAACGTCCACCTCCACGCGCTTCCCATTCACAAAAAAGCTAGTCATAAGCCTCTCCCCCACCGCGCAAATAAATCCCAAACGGCCCGTAATTTCGTTCGATAGAATAATTCATCGGCAAGGTTCCGGCGAATCGTATAGATATATCCAGCGAATACGAAATGATTCGGCTAATAATGCGGTATCGCCCCGAAGGCGCCATCTGCGCTCGCGGACTCTAACCTGCCACGAAAAGGCGCGGCTCAGAATTTCGAACCAACCACGCGGCGGAACGTTTCAGGTAAGCAGAGACGTTGCTGCTTAAGAAAGATCTCCACGGAGGCTTTTGTTCTCTACGTTCGAAGGCGAACCGCGCCAAGGCATATCCCAATTGTTCTTCCGAGAGATACCCCGCTCGCCGCGCAGACCAGCCCTGTTTTGAGTAGTCCTGATGCTGCTCGAATCGAAATGCAGAGTTTGCCGTGAAGATCCCGAAGCCGACGAAGACCGTGAGCAGGTCGTTCAGAGGTTCCATATCCGCCTCATCGCGGTCCACCAGACCCGGACGGAGCAGAATGATGTGACCAAGTTCGTGCGCGAGCACCGCCACCAGCGCCATAGGATCTTCCAGCTGAGATTCGTTGATCGAAATGTGCGGCCTTTCCGCGGGATCGTGATGGTAGAGGCCTGCCGGTCCCGACGTCTCACCCGAGCGAAAAGGAGCCAGATCGCGTGTAACTTCATCCGCCGACGCGAAAAGCTTTACGTCAATGTCGGTCGGATTCAGCCGCATCTGCGCAGCAACCCGCTCGAACATTGACTGCAGCGCAACCTCGGACCGATCGTAGCGATCGGGAAAGTACTCCGGAGTCGGAAGGACGACGGTAGCTTCCAAAAGGCGCTCTGAACCGAGAAGTCCGGCAAGCCGTAGAAACGAGCCGTCAATCCATCGTCTCTGCTCCTCGGAAACCGGCAGTGTCGGTTTGCTCAGTCCAAACACGCCACGTTTATACCAGACCGTTACGTTTCCCCCAACGCAAACTCGCCCTTTCCTCCGCAATCTCAAATGAATCCATCTCATAAATGCTTCGTCGAAGTTTTGATGCTCCGCGTTCAGCCGTGAGATGTTGTTCTTCAGGTAGCGGCCTCCTGCTTCAGCAGGGGGAGGAGCACTTTAGTGCCCCGAAAACGCCTACGATTATGGACGCGCTTTAGCGCTCGCAGTCGTAGGGGCGGGGGTTTACTACCCGCCCGGTTTAGCTTTGGGGGTTCGCTGCTCCGCATTTAGTCCTAGCCCAACCGTACCATTGCCTAACCTTCAACCTACCCTCACAATAACTGCGCGGCCCGCTCCGCAGGAGCACCACAAACTCCTGCGTCCACGCCGCGCGCGGCCGGCCCATGCACCATCAAGTGCCCCGCGAATAAAGGAGCCAAGGCACAAACAATCGGGACACTAAAATATTGTTGCAGGGCCTAAGTCATTGATTTCAAAGGACGGGCACCTCAAACAATCGGGACACTTCCGGGGTACTCGGCGGGCGCCCAACGTGGCCGGCCCGCACACCACCAAGCGCCCCGCGAGCAAAGGAGCCAGCGCAAACAATCGGGACACCAAAATATTGTTGCCGGGCGTAAGTCATTGAATTCAAAGGACAGGCACAAAAACAATCGGGACACTACCCGGGTACCCACAGACGCGCCGTCCGCGCAAAGTGACAATCATGAACCAGGTCAAACATTCCGGACTAGGATCGAGCCCGCTCAACGGCGGCGGCCAAAAGCCCGCCTGTCCCCGAAACCGCCCGGCGCACGCAAAAAAAACAACAAAGCCCCCCTCATTTTTGTTTCGGGTAGCAGCCGGCCCGATCCTTTACTTTGATAGACTTACGAGAAATTCTACCTATACCCATGTTTCGGGTAGAGCAGCACTCACGGCACGTCCCAGTAGCACAGCCACTCCTGGCTGTGTCCGCCGTAGCCGAGCCCACTCTTCACCCAAAGCCAGAATTTCTAATCGGGAACCAAAACGATTAGAAATCCACGTAACCCAAACAAAACAAAGCCCCGGCCCCCGTTCTAATCGGGAAAAAGAACCGGTTTTTTACCCCCACTTTTGCTCCACAAAACCAAGCATGAATCCGCCGCACCCAGCCGCCCATCTAACCGGCCTATGACTATGAAAAAAGTAAAACTCGGATCGCAGGGCGCTGTCGTTTCCCGCATGGGGCTTGGTTGCATGGGCATGAGTGAATTTTATGGCGACCGCAATGACGCCGAATCCTCGGCGACCATTCTCCGCGCGCTTGAGCTCGGAATGAATTTCCTCGACACCGCGGACGCTTACGGCATCGGTGACAACGAAGAACTAGTGGGCAAAACCATTCGCGGACATCGCGACGAGGTTTTTCTCGCCACGAAATTTACATTCGTGCGAAAGAAGGATGACCCATCGTTCTTTGGCATCAACGGCAAACCCGAGTACGTGAAATCGGCGTGCGAAGCTTCGCTGAAGCGACTCGGCATCGACCACATTGATCTCTATTACCAACATCGCGTCGATCCCAACACCCCGATTGAAGACACGGTAGGCGCGATGGCCGATCTGGTGATAGCCGGCAAAGTAAAATATCTCGGCCTATCCGAAGCGTCGCCCGCCACGATCCGCCGCGCGCACAAAGTTCATCCCATCACCGCGCTGCAAACGGAGTATTCGCTGTGGGTGCGCGATCCGGAATCCGAGATCATTCCGACCATACGCGAGTTGGGCATCGGCTTCGTCCCCTACAGCCCGCTGGGCCGCGGCTTCCTCACCGGCACGATCAACACGAGAAGCGACCTCACGCAATCGGACACGCGCTTCAACCGCTATCCACGCTTCGAAGCGGAAAACTTCGAAAAAAATAAAGCGCTGGTCGAGCGCGTGAAAGCCTTCGCCGATCGCAAAAAAATAACGCCCGGCCAACTAGCCCTCGCCTGGGTAATGGCAAAAGGCGAAGACATGATTCCGATCCCAGGAACCAAGCGAAGAAAATATCTGGAAGAAAACGCCGCAGCCGCAGACATCCATCTGACTCCAACCGAAGTAAAAGAAATAGAAGCAGCCGTACCCACCAGCGCAGTAGCAGGCGAAAGATACGCCGCAGGAGCCATGAAAACGATCGACCGCTGATCGCGTGTAGGGGCGGGGGCTCACTCTCCCGCCCGGTTTGGCCTTGGGTTTTCGCACCGCCCACCGCGCACCCCATCCGCGCATCAGGATTTTGTGAACCAGGGAAACAAAATGAAAGCCGAGCAAATTCTAAAAACCGGTTCGCCGGAAGTAATCGAACTCGCCGATCTTCCCAAACCGATCGCCAAACCCGGCGAGGTCGTAGTTCAAGTGCAAGCCGCCGGCGTAGGCCCGTGGGACGCCCTGATCCGTGAAGGAAAAACCGCGCTGCCTGTCCATCCGCCGCTGGTTCTCGGCTCCGATCTAGCCGGCAC
The DNA here is from genome assembly GCA_963792515.1 of uncultured Acidobacteriota bacterium. Classification (GTDB taxonomy): domain Bacteria; phylum Acidobacteriota; class Terriglobia; order Acidiferrales; family UBA7541; genus Palsa-147. The sequence continues at coordinate 9,035 of CAWBWG010000017.1, forward strand.
AATCGATTCCACAGGCGAAGGCGTCACCAATTTCAAGCCGGGCGACGAAGTCTACGGATCGACGAACGAAAATTTCATCAACGCTTACGCCGAGTTCGCGCTGTGCTCGGCCAAAATGATTGCCCGCAAGCCGAAAATGCTCAGCTTCACAGAAGCCGCCGCGGCACCGGTAGTTGCCGTGACCGCGTGGCAGATGCTGCACGATTACGCGCAGGCGAGGGCTGGGCAAACTGTGCTCATCCATGGCGCCGCCGGAAGCGTGGGCGCCTGCGCCGTGCAATTAGCCAAGCTGGCCGGGCTGCACATCATCGCCACAGCGTCCTCGCGCGATGCCGAATATGTTCGCAGCCTCGGTGCCGAGAAAATTCTCGATTATCGCAGCGTGCGTTTCGAGGAAGTTCTCGAGCCTGTAGATATCGTCCTTGATCTCGTTGGCGGGGAAACGCAAGACCGTTCCTTCCGCGTCCTGCGTCGCGGTGGAATTCTAGTTTCCGTCGTGAGGCCGATTCCGGAAGGTGCTGCCGAGCGCTACGGAGTGAAGGCAGTTTTCTTTTACGCGGAAGTGACGACGGAGCGGCTGGATATTCTCACCAAGCTATTTGATAGCGGGGAACTGCGCCTGGAGGTGGGCACGGTGCTGCCGCTGGAGCAGGCGCGCGAAGCGCACGAAATGCTGGCTGGGGCGCCGCATAACCGTGGAAAAATAGTTCTGGCTGTGTGATGGACGAGTAGGGTCCGGGCGAAGCCGCGAAAATCGAAGACCCAAAGCTGAAGCAAACCGAACACCCAAACCCAAACCCAAAACTAAAACGGGCCGGAGGTGAACCCCCGCCCCTACATTCTTTCAATTTGCGCCAAGCTTGCGATACACTCCGCGCTGAAATTTCCGGATAGGCCGTGCGTAGTAGACGGCGGTGCGAAATCCATCTTTTTCTGAAGGAGCTTGACGACCATGACCACGCCTCCTAGCGCGATCGAAAGCCGCGCACCGCAGCCGGCCCGCATCAGCGCCTTCGGCCGCCTGACCGGAGTGCTCTTCAATCCCAAAGCGACATTCGAAGACATCGCCGCGAAGCCCAGTTTTCTTCTCCCGCTCGTCGTGATTGTTGTTTTGTCCGTCGTCATTGTCGCCGTCTTTGGACAGCGAGTGGGCTGGCGCGGCACGATCGAGAAGCAGCTCGCCTCGAACCCGCGCACCGCGGACCTGCCGGCCGACCAGAGGGAACAGGCGATCGAACGCGGTGAAAAATTCGCGCCCGTCGTCAGTTATGTGATCGTCTTCCTCGCGGCGCCCGTAGCCGCTCTCATTTCTGCCGCGGTGCTCTTGGCGGCGTTCAACCTTGTCGCTGGCGCTCGTGTAAATTTCCTCCAATCGTTCGGCATCGTCACGCATTCGTATGTGCCGGGAATTATCGGCGGGGCCATCGGGTTGATCATGTTATTCGTCAAATCGCCCGACACCATAAATATAAATAATCTCGTCGCAGCCAATCTGGCTGCATTCCTTGCAGGCGATTCTCCCAAGTGGCTCATCTCACTGGGCACTTCCATCGATCTCTTTCAGTTCTGGACGATTGTGCTGATGGGCATTGGGTTTTCCGCAGTGAATCCGAAGAAAGTATCGATCGGAAAGGGAATCGCCATTGTCGCGATCACCTGGGCGCTGTACGTCGGCGCCAAGGTCGCGATCGCCGGCGCGTTCTCCTGATCCTTTCGAGCTCCTGATACAATTTGGTGGATGGGATTTCGCTTCGAAGTGCTGAAGACCGATCCGACCGGCGCGCGTCTTGGCCGTCTGACTACGCCGCATGGCGTGATTCATACGCCGGCTTTTATGCCCGTCGGGACTGCGGCGACGGTGAAGGGCCTCACGCAGCGAGCGCTTGAAGAGCTCGGCGCTGAAATCATTCTCGCCAACACTTACCATTTATATCTTCGTCCCGGACACGAACTAATCCGCCAACTTGGCGGCCTGCATAAGTTCATGGCATGGCCGCATCCGATTCTTACCGATTCCGGCGGCTTTCAGGTTTTCAGCCTTTCCGATCTGCGCAAAGTGACCGATGAGGGTGTGCGCTTCCGCTCGCATCTGGATGGCTCCGAACATTTTCTTTCGCCCGAGCTGGCGCTTGATATTCAAATGGCGCTTGGTTCGGACATCATCATGGTGCTTGATGAATGTATCGAAGCGCCGGCGGATCGCGCGCGGGCTGCAGAGGCTTCGTTGCGCACGCTGGGTTGGGCGCGCCGGTCGCAGATCCATTTTGCATCGCAGGGTGATGCCGCGCGGCAGATGCTTTTTGGGATCGTGCAAGGCGGGACGCATGCCGACTTGCGCCGCGAAAATGCCGATGCGCTTTTGCAACTCGATTTTCCTGGTTATGCGATTGGCGGGCTTGCTGTCGGTGAGCCTCACAGCGTCACGTGCGATATGACCGGCGAGGTTGCCGCAAAACTTCCGCAGGATCGCCCGCGTTATTTGATGGGCGTGGGCAAGCCGGAACAAATTCCCGATTACGTCGCTCTCGGCGTCGACATGATGGATTGCGTGTTGCCCACGCGCAGCGCGCGGCATGGTTGCCTGTTCACGACGCAAGGGCGCGTGCTCATAAAGAACGCGCAATATGCCAAAGATTCGCGGCCGCTCGATGAGACTTGCACATGCGCAGTTTGCCGGAGATATTCGCGGGCTTACTTGCGGCATCTCTATCTTGCGAATGAGCTGCTGGCGTCGATCTTGAACACCCACCACAATGTCCACTTTTACCTTGACACCATGCGCAAAATTCGGGAGGCTATCGAGTTTGGGAATCTCGCTGGATTCCGCGCTGACCTCCAGGCACGCCTCGAGCATAGGCATTCCGAGTTGGGCGTATAGAGGCGGGAACGTGCCAGGAAACGCGGAGTAGCAAGACTCGCAAATAAAACTGAAAAATCTCGTGTGGTTAGAGGTTTTCGCCGGGCCCGGTATTTAGCTGGGCCACTTCGGGCAACCATTTGCTACAAGATAGGATCGTGAATCTCAAGTGATGCCAGAATCCAGCAACGCATTTGCTCTTTTCGCGCAGGGTCAGGCGGGCGGCTTGATGACTTTCGTGCCGCTCGTGTTGATCATGGTGATTTTTTATTTTCTGCTGATTCTTCCGGCGCAGCGGCGGCAGAAGAAGACTACGCAAATGCTGCAGGCGCTGAAGAACGGCGACAAGGTGATCACCAACGGCGGCATTTACGGGACGGTAGTGGGCCTGGAAGACGAAGCGGTCCAACTGCGCATCGCCGATCAGGTGAAGATTAAGCTGTCGCGCAGCGCTATTGTGGGACTGCAGCCCGATACACCAAAGGAGAGTTAAGCTCCGCGCATGAATTCCCAGCTCAAGTGGAAATTCATTTTCATCGCTCTCGTAATACTTGCCTGCATCTATGGGCTGGTCGGTCTGCCTGATTTCCCGACTTCCGGCGCCGCCGTGAAAAATAATTTTGCCGACCGTATCAAGCTCGGCTTGGATTTGAAGGGCGGCAGCCACCTCGTTCTGCAAGTTCAAATTGATGAGGCTATCGGATTTCGTTGCGATCAAGCTGTCGATCAGTTAAGCAAACAAACTCGCGATAAGAATATCGTGGTTGGGGAACTCCGCCGCGTCGACAATCAGCACATTCTCGCCCGTGATGTCGCGCCCGCATCGGTCAACTCTTTCAAAGATCTCATCAGCAATCAATTTCAAGAGTGGAATCTGACGCCGGCAGCGGGAGAAGCGTCCGGCTATCTGCTGACCATGAAGCCGTCCGTAGTTTCGGACATGCGCAAGAGCGTGATGGACCAGTCGCTCGAAACCATCGAGCGCCGCATCAATGCACTCGGACTGACCGAGCCGACGATCGCTTTCACCGGCCGCTCCGATGATGAAATTCTCGTGCAGCTGCCGGGCGAAGGCGACCCGACGCGCGCTAAAGCCGTGATTCAAGCGGGCGGGCAACTCGAACTTCGCGGCGTGGACGACGATCAAACCTATCCGTCCGAAGCCGCAGCGCTCGCTGGGCACGGCGGCGTTCTTCCTCCCGGCACGGAATTGCTCCCGGGCAAGTCGGACGCGAAGGACCAAGCGGGTGCGCAAGTCTGGTATTTGGTCGATCGGTTGCCGATCGTCACTGGCCAGGATTTGCGCAATGCGAGCCCAACGCCTAGCACCGAATATCCCGGGCAGTATCAGGTTAATTTCTCGATCTCGACGGCGGCTGCGTCGCGCTTCGGGCCTTTCACTGAATCGCATATCGGCAAGCGCATGGCCATCGTTCTCGATCATCAAGTGCAATCCGCGCCGGTGATCAAAGGACGCATCGAAGATTCTGGATTGATCGAAGGGAATTTCTCGCAGGATTCGGCAAAGGATTTGTCGCTGGTGCTGCGGGCTGGCGCGCTGCCGGCGTCTATTAAATATGAGGAAGAGCGAACGGTCGGCCCGTCTCTTGGCGCTGATTCGATTCGCGAAGGCGTGCGCGCGTCGATTGGCAGCCTGGTGGTGGTGATGATTTTCCTGGTCATCTATTACCGCGAGAGCGGCTTCAATGCCATCGTGGCTCTCGTCTTGAACTTGCTGATTCTGATTGCCTTCATGGCTTACTCGGGGGCGGTGCTCACTTTGCCGGGCATTGCTGGTGTGGTCTTAACTATAGGTATGGGCGTGGACTCTAACGTCCTTGTCTTTGAGCGCATCCGTGAGGAATTACGTAGCGGTAAGGCCAACGCCTCTGCGGTTTCGGTGGGATTCGATCGGGCTTTCCTGACCATCATCGATACGCACATCACTACACTGGTTTCCGCGGCGTTTCTGTTCCTATTCGGAACCGGCCCGGTTAAGGGATTCGCGGTTACCTTGGTCATCGGTCTCCTTGCCAACCTGTTCACGTCGATCTATGTGTCGCGGGCGATTTTCGACTGGCATTTGTCGCGCATGAACCAGCAAGCAGAATTGAGCATTTAACGCGGGGGAGGCCTCGCAAGCTGCTGAGGCCTTGGCACTTAATTCGCTGGACGCGGTCGGGCTTGGGCTTTCGTCTCGGAACCTTTCTGAGCCTGATGGTGTCTAACTGAGCGGGACTGGATTCGATCAATGGAATTTTTTCGTGGCGTGAACATCGACTGGATGGGGAAGGCGAAGTACTTCGTCGCTTTGTCACTCACCCTTCTGGCTATCGGTGCAGTGTCGATCATCCGGCAAGGAGGCCTGCGCTACGGAATCGATTTCCGCGGCGGGACATTGGTTTACGTTCGGTTTGCCGGGCCGCCGCCGATCGATCAGCTTCGCAAGGCGCTTGATGCCGCAGGGCTGACGAACAACACGCTGCAACAGATTAGCGGCGAAATTGGAAACGCCAACGCCAGTCACGACGTGGTGATCGGTCTCGAACAGAAAGGTCAGGGCGATGCGGAATCGCTCGACGCGGGCAAGACGGCGATCATCGGCGTGCTGCAAAAAATGTACGGCCAGCAAGACACCAAGCCGGATTTCAATTCGCAAACGCCGGCGGCGCTGACAAGTTTCCTGACGCAGAAGGATCCACTCAATCTCGGCACCACGGCCGGCGATCGCTACACCAAACTTGCGCAAGCTCTCGCCGACTCACGCGACAAAGAGCACGGCGGCATCGTCACCAATCTCGACGATCTCAAAAATGTTTCGGGCGCGAATCCGGCGACCATTTCCGATCTGAAAGATTTTTTCTCGCTCGGCAATTTCGCGATTCGCAATGTTGAGATCGTGGGACCGAAAGTCGGAGCGCAATTGCGGCGCCAGGCGATCTTCGCAACCCTCTATGCGTTGGCGGGCATGTTGATATATATTGCCTTCCGATTTGAGTGGGTGTACGGGGCGGCGGCGGTGATCGCGGTGTTTCACGACGTGCTGATCACGCTGGGTTTGTTCTCCTTGTTTCATTACGAAATTTCGCTGACGGTGATTGCGGCGTTGCTGACACTGGTCGGATATTCGATGAACGACACGATCGTAATCTTCGACCGCGTGCGCGAGAACACGCGCCTGATGCGCCGCGAGCCGCTTCCCGACATTGTCAATCGCTCGATCAATCAAACACTTTCGCGCACCATCTTGACGAGCGGCCTGACTTTTCTTACCGTCCTGGTCCTTTATTTGATGGGCGGCGAAGTTCTCCGCAGCTTCTCTTTTGCTATGGTGGTGGGAGTTGTGATAGGAACATACTCCAGTTTCGGCATTGCCGCCCCCATCGTAGTGGTATGGAACAAGTTCAGGGGTCAGAAAGCCGTTGTTCGCGCTGGATCCGCAGCCTAGGCGAACGCGGTTGCTTGGGAGGTACAAACCATGTTTGACGATTTGGTCGAGTCAAGCGTCGTAAGGAAAAAGACGAACAAGCCGTGGTCGGTCGTGCTGTCAGCGATCGTTCAGGGCATCATCGTGGTCGTCTTCGTCCTGATTCCGCTGATCTACACCGAAGCGTTGCCGAAACAATTGCTGACAACTTTCCTTGTGGCACCGGCACCACCGCCGCCACCGCCTCCGCCTGCTGCGGCGGCGCCGCGCATCGTGAAACCCGTGGCGCGCCTAATTCAGGCCGGCAAGATGATGGCTCCCACCGTCATCCCGAAAAAAGTGGAAATGATTAAGGAAGAAGAGATGCCGCCAGACGTCGGAGCAGTCGGCGTCGTGGGTGGAGTGCCGGGCGGAATCGCCGGCGGATCCGCGGGCGGCGTTCTGGGTGGAATTATCGGCGGGACCGGCGGCGGCATGCCGCCTCCACCGAAGCCGACGCAAAGCCGCGTCCGCATCGGCGGTAACGTGCAAGCGGCCAAGATGATCCGCCAGATTCAGCCTCTGTACCCACAGATTGCCAAGACGGCGCACGTTCAGGGCACGGTGATGCTCCACGCGATCATTGCCAAAGACGGTTCCGTTCAGGAACTGCAGTACATCTCCGGCCCGGCCCTGCTGATGCGCTCGGCGATGGATGCCGTCCGCCAGTGGAAATATCAGCCGACGCTGTTGAACGGCGAGCCGGTGGAAGTGGACACGACGATTTCCGTGGTCTTTACTCTCAGTGGTTAGTTAGGACCGGCGGTACGGCTCCGGCTTGCCGGAGATCGTGACAGGGCAAGCAGGGCATGGCAGGGCTTGGGAAGCCGGCAGATTTTCGCTGGCAAAATCTGACTCCGAACGAAATCGAGGAGGGGTAAATCTTATGTTCGTGAATAGTCTATGGGCCAGCTTTCTGATGTTGCAAGGCGCCAACAGCGACGTCGGCTGGGACCTCGTCACGATGTGGCATAACATGGGCATTCCGGCGAAGAGCGTCGTCATTTTGCTTTTCGTCATGTCCGCCTGGTCGGTCGGCATCATGATTGACCGCGCGCTCATGTTCAGCGCCGCCCGCAAGCAGTCGCGCGTTTTCGTCCAGCAGGTCGCGGGCGCGCTCAAGGACAACAAGCTCGACGAAGCCATCTCCATCGCCGAGCGCAACAAGAAGAGCCACATCGCCAAGGTTGTCGCCACCGGGCTTTCCGAGTTCCAGGCGGCTTCCGCGCAGGTAAGCGATGAGGAAGTCATCGAAGCCGCGCGACGTGGCCTCGAGCGCTCCGTCGCCATCGTCCACGCCGAAATGAAGCGCGGCCTTTCCGGTCTCGCCACCATCGGCTCGACCGCTCCTTTCGTCGGCCTCTTCGGCACGGTGGTCGGCATCATCAACGCTTTCAAGGGCATCGCCAATAGCAAAGCGACCGGTCTATCGGCCGTCGCCGGCGGTATTTCCGAAGCCCTGGTCACCACCGCTCTCGGCTTGCTCGTGGCCGTGCCCGCGGTGTGGACCTACAATTATTTCACCAACAAAGTGGAAGCCTTCGACGTCGAGATGGACAACTCCTCCATGGAGCTGATCAACTACTTCATCACGCGCCGGGGCTCAAAGAAGTAAGCCATGGGATACAAGCCCAAAGCACCTCCGGTAATGGCGGAACCGAACGTCATCCCCATGGCGGATATCATGCTGGTGCTGTTGATCATCTTCATGGTGGTCACGCCCATGTTGCAGCATGGTTTTTCCGTGGAAATGGCCAAGGTAGAGAATCCGGAAGAGATGCAGGCAGCGGATCGGGACGACGCGATTTTGATTGCGGTCACCCGCGACGGCCGCTACTTCCTCGGCACCACTCAAGTCAGCCTCGATGACATCACGGGCAAAGTAAAAGATCTGCTCTCCAATCGCCTCGACAAGACTGTCTTCGTCAAGAGCGATGCCCGCGCGAAATATGGCACGGTGGTCAAGGCTGTAGACGAGGTACGCTCGGCTGGCGTCGACAATCTCGGCTTGCTTACCGAGAAGCTGGAGACAACCCGGAAGGCTCCTCCTCCGCCTCCCGGCCAATAGCGTCTAGCGTTTACGCAAGGAGTTCGATCATGGGAATGGCAGTTGGTCCCCGCGGTGGTGCTGTATCGGAAATGAACGTCGTGCCGTTGATCGATATTTTGCTGGTGCTGATCATTATTTTCATGGTGATCACGCCCACAACGCCACACGGTCTGGACGCCCTCGTTCCGCAGCCGTCTCCTCCCGATGCGAAGCAGGATCCCGCGCTGCTCGCCAAGACGATTGTTGTGGTGGTGGGAGCGAACGGCAAAGTGATGATCAATCAGGATGAAACTACCTGGGATCAGCTTGGCCCGCGTCTCGAGGATATTTTCAAGCAGCGCGCAGAGAAGGTGGCTTTCGTGAAGGGCGATGATAGCGTGGACTTCGCAGAAGTAGCCCGCGCCATCGATATCATGCGCGCCAACGGCATCGACAAAGTCGGCCTGATCACCGCCAAAGTCGAAGCCGGTCAGTAGATTAGCGTTTCCTTTGTCCTACGCGGTTCCACACGTCACGTCACAGCCTGATCTGGGCGATCAGGCCGCTCGCCGGAACGGGGGCATCAAGATTCCGGGCGAGAACAACCAAGGAGAAACTGGAATGGAGCGCAAGCCTCGCAGTCACTTCCTGCTCATCGTGCTACTTGCGTGCTTGGCGGTTGTGCCAGGCTGTGACAAGCTGAAGGCCCGCGACCTCCTGAACAAGGGCGTTCAGGCCTATAAGGGCGGTCAATACGACGCCGCGATTGAGGACTTCAAGCAGTCCAAGGCTTTGGACCCAAGTCTAACGAACGCGCGCCTCTATCTGGCGACCGCGTATTCCGCGCAATACATTCCCGGCGCGCCCTCCGAAGAGAACGTCCGCATGGGAGAGCAGGCCATTAACGAATATAAGGAAGTCCTGGCCACCGATCCCAATAACCTTTCGGCCATCGACGGAATCGGCGCCATTCTTTACAACATGGGCGGCACGCCGTTCGATGCCAAGAAGTTCGAGGAATCCAAGCAATACCATCTGAAACACATTCAGATTAAGCCCGAGGATCCCGAGTCCTATTATTGGATCGGTGTAATTGATTGGTCGCTCGCGTACCGCGGCAACAAGGACATGCGCGCCGACTACAACAACAAGGGCAAGAAGCCGGTGAAAGACACCGATCCAATGCCTCCGGCACTGGCGACGGACTTCCGGGCGAAGCAAGGCGCCATCGTCGACGAGGGCATTCAGAACCTACAGAAGGCCATTCAACTCAAGCCTGATTATGACGACGCCATGGCCTACCTGAACCTGCTCTACCGCCAAAAGGCCGACATGGAAACCGACGCGAAGACTCGCGACGAAGACATCAAGACCGCCGACGACCTGGTAGAGAAGGTGAAGGCCATCAAGCAAAAGAAAATGGAAGCACCGCAACCCGCTGCATAGCCGCTCTGCGTAGGGGAGGGTTCTTCAGACCCTCCCGCAGTTCGGCCCCGTTCAATCCTCGAATCCCAACTTTTCAGCCATTTCCCTTCGTAGGACAGCGGTGCGTTTCCGTCAGACCGACGCTCACGCTTTGGGAAAACAGCTGGAGGCAAGACGACACCAAAATCGCACACCGCGCCAAACCGGTCAAAACGCTCAAATCTCGAACGAATTCGCGTAAGAATAGCCCAAATTAGCCGATTATTCGGAATCCCAAGCAAAAAGCAGGTTACAAATGCGGAGGTTGGATACGTGGTGAGTACGAGCCTGCAAAGGAATCGGTCCGGGCGGAATTCATGGCAAGCACACACGGATAGAACTTCGTCGGCGTGCCGCAAGATACCTTGCTGCGCCTTATTTCTGGGAAGCTTGCTTCGCGACGTCTCCGGACTTCACACTCGCGCCCGTGGCCGGCCCGTTGGGGGACAGGATCCGTCGCAGAAACAGCGAAACTACGATTAATCCAGCACCAACGATAACCAGCGTATGGGTCTCAGGAAGAGCGGTGAGTGATGTTATGATTGCATGCACGTACTAGAGCACCGCAAGTACCGTACCAAAGGGCTGTGTTTGCAAAGTCCCCATTTTGAGGCACTTGCGCTATATTAAGTTTGGTACTTGGCGGGAATTAGGAAACGGGGTGGGCTTCCGTGGAATTTCGGTTCCTAATTTTCCCAAAATGAGACGGGTCGCGACTGTGCGGTTATCGACTGACGGCCGTGCCAGAGCTCGCCGCGGAAAAATCCGCGCGTTCGCAAATACATTTTTTGACGGCTGGCTCTGATTTTTTGTATTTTTATTACACAGAAGTTACGGTATCCGTAAGAATAAAAAATTGGCAACCTTCTCGATCGAGAATTTTGGATGCCGCGCGACGCAAGCAGATGCCGCGGCGATTGAGCGCGAGCTGCGCGCCCGCGGTCTTGCACGCGTGCGCGAACACTCCGGCGCGGAAATCGTGGTGCTCAACACCTGCACGGTAACCGCCGCGGCTGACGTGCAGGCACGCGACGCGATTCGCCATGTCCACGCCGCAAATCCGGCCGCACGCATTCTCGTTTCCGGATGTTACGCCCAGCGCGCGCCCGAAGAGCTGGCTGCGCTGCCCGGCGTTGCCTGGGTAGTCGGCAATTCTCACCTCGCCGAAATTTCCGGCCTGCTGAGCCGCTCGATTCAAGAGCCGCCGAATTCGGCCGGCGCCGAGTCTTCGCAAGTCATTCCGATCTCGGCACTCGCGGCCGGAGAGATGTCGCTCGCGCGCGGCGCCGCCAAAATTCTCACCTCGGACATTTTTGCGCAATCCGCTGTGCTGACGGGGCCTGCCTCCGCCGAAGATGGCGAGCATACTCGCCCGACACTCAAAATCCAGGACGGCTGCAATCATCGCTGCGCCTATTGCGTGATTCCATTTGTGCGTGGCAACAGCCGCAGCCTCGAGCCGGATCGCATCCTCAAAGAAGTCCGCTCGCTGGTTGCCGCCGGCGCGCGGGAAATCGTGCTAAGCGGCATAAATCTAGGCACTTACGGACGCGATCTGACCGCGAAAGTCTCGCTTCTTTCGGTGCTGCGCCGCATTCTCGACGAGACTCCGCTCGAGCGCATGCGCCTCAGTTCGATCGAGCCGGTGGACGTCACCGAAGATCTTTTGAGGTTCATAGCCGCCGCCGAGCCGCGCGTCGCTCAGCATCTGCACATGCCTCTGCAATCCGGCTCCAACCGGATTTTGCACGCCATGCACCGGTGGTACCGTGCGGAACACTACTTGCGCCGCATCGACCTAATCCGCGAGTTCCTGCCCGACGCCGCCATAGGGGCTGACGTGATTGTAGGTTTCCCCGGCGAAACTAAGGGAGACTATGAGGAGACTAGGGCCTTCATCGAGCGCCTACCCTTCGCGTACCTGCATATCTTCTCGTTCTCCCCACGGCCGGGCACCGCCGCGGCGAATCTGGCTAATCCGGTCCCGGCCGCGGAAATCCGCAACCGCGCCAGAGAGTTACGCGCCCTAAGCGCCCAAAAAGCCGCCGAATTCCGCGCGACGCAATCTAAACGAACACACCAAGCGCTAACCCTAAATCGCCAAGGCGAAAACTGGACCGAATCTTTGACAGGAAACTATCTAAAGGTAAGAATCCCGGGCCATCATCCGTCAAACCAATGGCACGAGGTTAGCATCCGCGGCGGAATGGACCGGTAGTCTGTCATTATTCGTATCTGAGCGCATCGAGTGGATCGAGGGCTGCGGCGCGCCGGGCGGGAATCCAGCAGGCCAGCAGCGCTACAAGCGCCAGCAGGATCGTGCTGCCGGCGAATGTCAGAGGATCGCTGGCACTTACGCCTACCAGCAGGTTGCCCATGCCGCGCGTGAGCAGACATGCCGCCAAGAGCCCGAACGCCACCCCGCCAACGACCAGCCCCAGGCCTTGCTTTACCATCATCCCCAGGATTTGCTTGCGGCTTGCGCCCAAGGCCATGCGAATGCCAATCTCGCGGGTGCGCTGCGACGCTGCGTAAGAAATTACGCCGTAGACGCCCACCACGGCCAAAATCGTGCCGAGGATGCCCATCATGGCACCCAGCTCTGCGCCGCGCCGGAAGATGAAGAATCCATTCGCGCCGCCGAGTGCGTCTTTCATGGTGAGCGCGCTGAATATCGGCAGATCGGGGGCCAGATTGTGGATTTCCTGTTGCACGGCGGGAATCAGCAATTCCGGATTTCCGGAGGTGCGAATCTCGAGCACGCGAATCGTCGTGGGATCCTGCGCCATCGGCACGTAGTACGCCGGCATCGGCGATTCTCCGATGAATATATATTTACCTCTGCCGGTTTGTCCTACCACCTGGATGAACGGCCCGCCATCGCCTTTGGTGCTGAAGCGCTTGCCGATCGGATCTTCGTTGGGCCAGAACTTCTTTGCCATGGTTTCGTTCACGATGGCGACGGCCGGAGCGTTTTCGTCGTCCGAGCGAGTAAAAGCGCGACCGCGGATTATGGGAGTCTTCATGGTCCCGAAATAAGTCGGGCTGACGCGGTTGAACGCCATCTGCGGCGCTTGGCTGCCCGGCGGCACGGGATGCCCTTCGACGTAAACCGAGTTGCCGTCCATGTAGGTCCCCATGGGGACGCTATACGCCACAGCCACTGATTCCACGCCGGGGAGCGCCCGGGCACGCTCTTCCAGTTGGCGGTAGAAATCCTTCGCGCGAGTCTGGTCATAGCCAATCTCATGCGGATCCATGGTCACGTTAATCAAGCCTTCCGGATCGAAGCCTAGATCCATCCCCTGCACATTCTGAAGATTGCGCACGAACAGGCCGGTAACGATCAGTAGCATCAGCGAGCCAGCCACTTCCGCCACGACGAGCACGCTGCGAATTCGCTGCCGCGCCACTCCGCCCGAGCCGGTGCGGCCGCCGTCGTGCAGCACTTTGCTGACGTCGGCGCGGCTCGCTCGCCACGCCGGCCAGACTCCCGCTACGATCCCCGTGAACAGGGCGGCCATCAGCGCATACGCGAAGACCCGCCCGTCGAAACTGAAATCGAGGTTGATCGGAATGCCGGCGACCACGTGGATCGAATTCAGCGAGCTTACCCAAATCCCCAACACGATCCCGACGGCGCCGCCTAGGAAGGAAAGCAGCGTCGTCTCGGTAAGCGCTTGGCGAATCAGTCGGGCGCGGCCCGCTCCCAGCGCCGCGCGCACGGCCATTTCGCGCTGCCGTGCCATCGCGCGCGACAGCAAAATATTCGCCACGTTCATGCACGCCAGCAGCATCACCAGCCCCGCCAGTATCAGGAACACGCCCGCGATCACCGGCACGATATTCGTGGGATAGGGTTGCGGCCTCGCGAACGTTTCGCGCATCACCTGCATGTTGTAGCCGCGATCCGTTTCCGGATATTGCTCGGCGAGGCGCGCCGCCACCAGATTCACGGAACTCTGCGCTTGCGAGACGCTCACGCCCGGTTTCAGCCGCCCCATCACGCGAAGGCCGTGCGAGCTGCGATCCGTCCAGAAGTTTGCGTTGCCATCCTGCGCCGTCACGGTGCTGAGCGGCACGTAGCCCTGCATATCGAAAATGAAGGCGGTGCCTTGGAATTCCTTCGGGGTTACGCCGATGACCGTCGCCGGTTTGCCGTTCAATAGCACTTGCTCGCCGATCACGCTCGCGTCGCCGCCGAATCGCCGCTGCCAGTAGGAATAGCCGAGTACCACCAGAGGAGCTTCGCCCGGCGTCTCGCCTTCGGTTGTCAGGAACAGGCGGCCCGCCGCCGGCTTGATCCCCAGCGCCGAGAAATAATTGCTGCTCACGAAGCTGTAGACGAATTGATCGGCCTGTCCGTCGACGCTCAGCCCGCCGACGCCGATTTGATATGCGAAAATGTCGGAGAATTCGTTGGTCTGCTTGCGCAGATCCTGGACCGCGGGATACGACATCTGGAAAACGAGCGGGGTTTCTTTCGGATGCGAGGCGATGACGACGAGCTGGCTGGCATCGTGCACCGGGAGCGGCTTGAAGAGGAATTGATTAACGATGCTGAAGATCGCGGTGTTCGCGCCGATACCGAGGGCCAAGGTCAGAACCACCACCAAGGTCAATCCAGGTGAAATCCGCAGCACCCGCAGGCCGTAACGTACATCCTGCCAAATCGATCTCATCGTCACACCCCGTCAAACCGATTCTTGTCGCCGAGATAGAATACGCACGAAGCTGGCCAAGGACTCATCCCATGTATCACACTGATTCAGTGAAGATTACAGAGATTTAACTTTCGGGCGGGGGCGCGCAAAGCGCGATTACGGGACGCCCGCGTTGCGGAATCGAACAGGTTTTGCGCTCATAGGGGAGGGCTCTTTAGACCCTCCCGCAGTTCGGCCATGTTTTGACCAAGCCGATTAATGCCGCGTGAATGCTTCATCCAGGAGATTCAATCAGCGCGGCGTTTGTCTCACAGCGCAATCGAAGAGGACCGAAAAACGGGAGGGTCTAAAGAACCCTCCCCTACGGAGTCAAAATCAATTTTCGAAGATGACTTGGGCTAGCGCGAAATTTCCACTGTGCGTGATGGTGAGAGAAATATTCTTGGCGCCGAGCTTGGCGGCGAATTCTTGGGCGACGCCACTCAGGCGCAGGACCGGCTTGCCTCCGGGCTGGTTGGTCACTTCAATGTCGCGCCAGCGCACACCGTAACGCCAGCCGGTGCCTAGCGCTTTCATCGTGGCTTCCTTCACCGCGAAGCGCCCTGCGTAGCGCTCAAACTTATTTTTGTGCCGCTCGCAATAGGCGATTTCCGCCGGCGTGAAGAGGCGCTCTAGGAAAGGTTTTCCGTGACGCTCGATCGCCGACTGAATGCGGTCAATTTCTGCGATGTCCAAACCCAAGCCGACGATCACGCGCGCTCCAATCGAATCAGTCAACCGCGTTCTACTTTCCCGGCGAATTATACCTATAATTGGGAGGTGAAGACGCGCAGCTCGATTCGTATAACTCCCGGACGCGGGGACGCGAAGAACTCCGCCGTCGCGAAGAAACCGACATCGGTTAACGGAGCGAAGCGATGGTCGCAGCGCCGGGTGAATGGAATCATTATTGTTGAAGCGTCGCCAATGGCTCGCCAGAAATGGCTGACGCATGGATTTAGCACGCGCACTGGCGGAGCAAGTCGCCTGGCAGATCCCTACGAGCCATCGCAGCCTGGCGAACCGGTGCTGAATCTCGGCTTCAGCGAATGGGATGAGCGCTCCCGCGTGGAACAAAACCGGCGGCGCTTTCAAAAAGCGCTGGGCGCTGAAGGCATGACGCTCGTGGCACTGAGCCAAATTCATTCCGATGTAATTCACGTGATAGAGGCCGCGCCGGCGCAGCCATTACAAGGCGACGCGGTGGTGACGGCCATGCCGGGCTTGCTGATCGCCGTGCAAACCGCCGATTGCATTCCGATTTTGCTGGCTGATCCCGAGCATCGCGTGGTCGCCGCGATTCACGCCGGCTGGCGCGGGACGCTCAAGCGCATCGCCGAAAAAACCGTCGGCCGCATGCGCATGCTTTTCGGCACGCGCCCCGAAAAAATAATCGCCGCCATCGGGCCAGGAATCGGCCGCTGCTGCTATGAGGTTGGCGCTGAAGTCGCGAAGGAATTTGGCAGCCAGTTCGAAAATGCCCGGGACTGGTTCGATGGACCCTACGACGCGCTCGCGTCCGGCGAAGATCCCGATTCCTTTACCGTGGCTCACGATGATGCCGCCCGGGCACCAGCCGCCTCCGCCGAGCGTGCAACTCGATCTGCACGCCGCCAATCGCAGCATCCTCGAAAATGCCGGGCGTCGCCCCGAAAAATATCTGCCGTGAGCGATCTATGCACGTCTTGCCGCACCGATCTTCTGTTCAGCTATCGCCGCGAGAAAGATCACTGGCCGCCTAATGGCGGCGATCGGTGTTAAGTAGCGCGGGCGTCTCTGCCGGCATCTTACGACCTCGATGTAACCATTGGCGCGAGCATGGACGGACCTAGCGGCTCAATTCATCGAAGTATTGAAATAAATTTTCCGCTGGTGATTTTCTTTTTAATGGAAATCGGGGTCGTAAGATGCCGGCAGGGACGCCGGCGCTATTCCGCTATCGGGAAATAACTTGCGTCTGATTAATCGAAATCAACCGGTAGCGGATTCCGCGCCAGCGAATTTTGTTGGTAGCCAGCGACGCGCAGAAATTTATGAAGAATAGGAACGGGATCACCGGGGCCAGCACCGTCCAAGTCCACGACCACTCGCGCATCTGCGTTTTCCACTCGGGCAGCAGATCTGCCACCGCGACGGTGCGCAGAGCACCTTTAATCGCAGCGAAAAGCGGAATCGCGAATGAGAGCATTAGCGTCTCGCCCCACACGTCGCCGGCCATCATTTGTTTCAGGATTACGATGAACGCCACCACCGACGTAAGCACGTAACTCGCATTCGTAACCGCCGCCACCGTCCACATCGTCGGCGAATACACGCGCGTCAAAATAATCTGGCGGTTGGTGAATTCGAGCAACTCGTCCCACGTAGTGGCGTAAGGCGTAGGCGCCAAACATTCCGGCACGAATTCGATTCCGCGGCCGTCGTTGCGCAAGGCGTTCGTAAGCGCCAGGTCGTCGCTGACCGCACCTTGCCAGTAAGCTAGCCCGCCGATTTCCTGGAAAACTTGTCGGCGAATGGCCGTGCCGCCGCCCCAGCAGAAATTGCGGGAGTGTTCGCCGAGCATGGTCGCGATGCTCGCGTTCCACACCGAGCCGACCGCACTGGCCAGGCCGCTCTTGCCATTGCGCTTCACCGGGATCAGCCAGCGATATGTGGTGGTGGCGCCGACGCGCGCGTTGTTCAGCGGGGTCACCAGCTTCGTCAACCAGCCGCGGCTCGGCGCAATATCCGAATCGGTGAACACGAAGACATCGTAGGCCTCGTTCAGCCCTTCCACGGCTTTGGTGAGGTTGCTGACCTTCTCGCCGACATCTTCCGGAGGTCCGGCAATCACCAAATGAATTTTGCGTTGGCTGAGCGATTTGATGCGCTCGATAACTTTCACCGCGCCATCGGTGGCTTTCGCGACCACGAAAACCAATTCGTAGTTGGGATAATCGAAGTGCGTGAGCGCCTGCAAATTCGACTCAAGCCCAGGATCAGCGCCCTTGCACGGGCAAATCACTGCGACGCGCGGACTGTAGAATCCCGCGTGAGTAGCGAGCCGCCGCCGCACGAAGCGCAGCCACATAAACCCCTGCACGGCCGAGTAGATGCCCTGTAGCAGCTGTTGGATCGCCAATATGTAGAAAAGGATCAGCACGTTAAGCGAGAGTAACAGATTGTGCGGGGCGCAGCGGCGCGGGCGAGTACAGGTGTGGCGTCAGCGTTACGTCCGGGCCTGCGCGCGTCGAAGGCGGCGACTCGTTCGAGTTCCGGCTCGCGGACGTGGTAGAGTTTCGCGACGCTCAATCGCCGTTCTTTATTCGCGAGGATCGCAATGATTCGAACGCACAAGCCTAAACGCAGATATCAAGCCGCTCAGAGTTTTCGCTCGAGGTCTTGTTTTCGTTGCGATCGCTCTTACGGTTTCCTTGCCTGCTGCGGCGCAATCACCGCAGGAACTGGACTCCACCAAGGCGGATCCGCAGCATCACAACGTGGTGATTGAAAACGATCAGGTACGCGTGGTGCATTACTTGGTGCCCGTTGGTGAGAAAACGGCCAAGCACAGCCATCCCGATGGCGTGAATGTTTTCCTCACCGACGCGCATTACAAAAATATCGCCGCTGACGGGAAGACCACAGAACTACAGGCTAAGGCAGGAACCGCGGCTTGGCGGCCCGCGCTGACGCACGTGACGGAGAACATCGGTGACGCGCCTCTCGAGGGAATTCTCGTGGAGCCGAAGCAGCCACATTCCGCGAGGCCCGCGGGTTCTGCAGACGTAACGACGCTCCCGATCGGCGGCAAACTCGCGAAGGTGGTATTTGAAAATGAGAAAGTGCGCGTGGTGCATTACCGTTTCGAGCCCGGGCAGAAGGATGAGATGCATGGCCATCCCGATAGTGTGCAAATTGTGCTGACGGACACTAAGTCCGAGGTCACGACACCGGACGGCAAAACGACGACGGTGGAAGCGAAAGCCGGGCAAGTGATTTGGCGGCCGGCACTGCAGCACTCGGTGAGGAATATCGGAGATAAGCCTATCGAAGGAGTGCTGGTGGAGATGAAAGGTGCACCGGTCGTCGCCAGCAAATGAGCGGGATTCCTACCCTCTCTTCGAATCGAAGGTGCAGTAAGTTCCCGTGCAAATTGCCGCCGCCCGCGCGCGTTGACACCGGACTAGGGTGTGCTTAGAATTTTCCAACCCTCTCAGGGATTTAGTCTAACTCGACAGGAGGACGAACGATGGCTACTCCCGCGCAACAGATCGACCCTTCCAAGCTGAATAATTTCCTCGGGCAGGCGATTTCCGAAATGGGAGCGGCGATGAATGCCGCATTGATTGTGCTCGGCGATAGATTGGGGCTGTACAAAGCGATGAACGGCGCCGGGCCGATGACATCCGAAGAAGTGGCGAAGAAAACCAACTTGAACGAACGATACGTGCGCGAATGGCTTTCGGCGCAGGCGGCTGGCGGATTTTTGACCTACGATCCGGCGGCGAAAACTTTCACGTTGCCGCCGGAGCAGGCATTTGCGCTGGCGATGGAGGATAGCCCGGTCTATCTGCCGGGGTTTTTCTTGGTCGTGTCTTCGGTAATGAAAGACGTGCCCAAAATCGAGGAAGGATTTCGCACCGGCAAGGGCGTCGGCTGGCACGAACACGATCACGAACTTTTTCATGGGACGGAGAAATTTTTCAGGCCGAATTACCGTGCACATTTGGTGAGTGAGTGGATTCCGGCGCTCGAGGGCGTCGAGGCAAAATTGAAAGCGGGCGCGAAAGTGGCGGATGTGGGCTGCGGCCTGGGGACTTCGACGGTCTTGATGGCGCAGGCGTATCCAAAATCAACTTTCGTGGGCTCGGATTATCACGATCGTTCGATCGAGCTGGCACGGGCGGCTGCGACGGGAGCGAGCGTAGCTGACCGCGTGAAATTCGAAGTGGCTGCAGCGAAAAATTATCCAGGGAGCGGCTACGATTTCGTTGCTTTCTTCGATTGCTTGCATGACATGGGCGATCCAGTCGGCGCAGCGGAGCATGTGCTGAAGTCGCTCGATCGCGATGGCACCTGGATGATCGTCGAGCCATTCGCCAACGATCGGCTCGAAGACAATCTCAATCCTATCGGGCGCATTTTTTATTCCGCGTCGACGACTTTGTGCACGCCGGCATCACTTTCGCAAGAAGTGGGTTTGGCGCTCGGCGCGCAAGCTGGCGAGGCGCGGTTGACGAAGGTGATCAAGGACGCTGGATTCACGCGCGTCCGCCGGGCGACGCAAACGCCGTTCAATATCATCCTGGAAGCGAGGCCGTAAGTAGCGCCGGCGTCCCTGCCGGGCATCTTGCGGGCAAAAGGGTTCGCCAGGGCCACAATCGAGCCCGGGCGACAACAGCAGGAGCTGGGCTGTTGTGTAGATATCGCACCGCCCCAGTTTTTGAAATCTGCCGAAAGTTGTGATCGTAAGATGCCGGCGGGGACGCCGGCGCTACTTAATTCTCCCGGCGCGCGGCGAAGACGCGCTTCAGCGCCTGTAGTGTCGCCCCGCGCAATTGTGATTCAAATTTACTCGCGGCGCGCCGCGCTTGTTCGAGCATCGAAGGATCAATTAGCAAACCGCATCGATCTACAAACGGGCCCGACACGGCCGCCTTAGCGCCGCGCGCCGACACGCTCCGGCCCCGTCCCGCTGATTCATAAAGATCGTAATCGCGCGCAAACTCCTCGAACTCCGCCTGCGTCCAACGCAAAGCCTGCCCCAACGCCGAGAAAAATTCTTCGCGAAATAAATTCAGCGCCGCAACTTCGGCCGCGCTCTGCCGCGCGATTTCAGTTCCGCGCAGAGGAAACGCCGCGCGCCTTTGCTCAGACCCTCGTTTCTTAGCTTTCGCCGCTCCGCCCCGACCCTTTTTCCCCGATTTGGCTCTCTGCACCGCCGATTTACTTCCTCCAACCTCGCCCAATCCGAAAAACTGTGGTGCCAATTCGTCCACATGCGTGGCCATAGCCAGCAAAGCTTCGCGCCGCACCGTACCCATCAAATCGCGGTGCAAAATCGGCTGCGTAATAATCCCCGGCCGGTCGTGATCGTTAGCGTAAGCCCGCAAAAAGCGGATGACATAGGCGTCGCGGTCGAGCGTAGCCACCATCAGGCCCGCCGCCTCACGCCCTCGCACCGCAATTTGTCGTGGCGTATATCGCATCTGAAAATTTGGCCCCGATCGATTCTGCGCGACTTGTCTCTCCAAAACGAATTGCTAGTCGTACGCGAGCGCGGCGCAACGCGCAACTGGAATTGCGCAAGAGTCATGTGGTTACAATATACCACGAATATGGTACAGTAGCACCACATGTTCGATCTACGCTCAAAGTCGCGTCAGAAGCTTTTGGCGTTTTATTTCATAAACCCGACGTCGCGGGTACATCTCCGAGATCTAGCCGCCCGATTGCGCATTGATCCCTCAAATCTGTCTAAGGAGCTCGTAAAGCTCGAGCGCGCTGGTTTATTTCGATCCGACATCAGCGGACGGCAAAAGTATTTTCAGTTGAACCGGGAGTATCCGCTTTTCCAAGAAGTCCGTAGCATCGTCGCGAAGACAATCGGCGCAATTCCGTTGATGGCGCGTTCGCTAAAAAGTATCAAGGGGATTGACGAAGCATGGCTATACGGATCGTTCGCTCGCGACCAACAGGATGCCGCGAGCGACATCGACGTGCTCGTAATCGGCGCGCCGCGCGGCGATTCGCTCGCCGTCGCCGTTTCGAAACTCGAACGGCAGCTTGGGCGAGAAATCAACTATACGGTCCTGACGCGGAAGGAATTCAAAGCCCGGCAGGTGCGGAAGGATGTGTTCCTGGAAAACGTCTGGCACGATAAACGAGTTTCGCTGGTAGCGCCGCATGAAGAAATTCAAACCGCATCGCGTTGATTGGGCGCAGATCGACCGCTTTCTCGCGAGCGCAGAGAAGAAGCTGGCCTCTGCCCGCAAGATTCTCGCGTTTGATGAAGAAGCTTGCCTCCAGCAAGCGTACGAATCAATGCTCAAGGCCTCGCTGGGCTTCATGTTTAGCCACGCGGTGCGAGCGAGGAGTCAGCCGGGGCATCATATTGCGATCATCGATTTCGTTCGCGCGCGTGTTGACAAGCAGCATGCGGCACTGATCACCGTGTTCGACCGCCTTCGGAGAATGCGCAACTTGGCCTTGTACGACGATTCAGGATTTGTATCTCGGTATGACGCAGAGCAGGCTCTGGAGTCGGCGCGGGAGTATCTCAGCGTTATCCGTAATAACATTGCTGGCAGAAAGCCTTGAGCGCTTTGATGCTGGATGATGGACGACAGTACGAATTCCGTCGTAAATAAGAAAGGCCCGTCGATGTGACGGGCCTTGATTAATTGATCGGGGCCGAAAAGCGGGAGGGTCTGAAGACTCTCCCCTACGTTCGTGCCGCGATTAGTGGACTGGAACAGTCGTTGGGCGATCTTCGCCGCGACGGCCGCCGCCACTTACCGGGCGTAGCGGCTTTTCCAGTTTGCCTAGCGCCAGCTCCAGGGCTTGATCCGCTGTTCTTACGAAGTGGATCTGCAGTCCCTCGGTTAGCTCGGGCGGTAGATCTTCTTTTACGTTGGCTTCGTTCTCGCTTGGCAGAATTACTTCGCGGATGCCGGCGCGTTTTGCGCCGAGCACCTTCTCTTTAATTCCGCCGACCGGCAGCACTATGCCGGAGAGTGAGATTTCGCCGGTCATCGCTACGCGCGGTCGCACCGGGCGCCCGCTTAGCAAGCTGACCAGCGCAGTTACCATTGCCACGCCGGCTGACGGCCCGTCCTTCGGAATAGCACCCGAGGGAACGTGCACGTGCAAGTCCTGCTTGCGGAAGAAGTCGGGATCGATTCCGAATTCCTCAGCGTGAGCGCGGACCCAAGTCAACGCGGCGCGCATCGATTCCTGCATTACTTCGCCGAGATGGCCGGTCATCGTGAATTGTTTGCCGCCGCGCATCGCAGAGGCTTCGATGAACACGATGTCTCCGCCAGCGGGTGTCCAAACCAAGCCGACAGAAACGCCTGGTTGCTTCACGCGCTCCTCGACTTCTTTTTCGAGGCGCACCTTCGGGACGCCGAGAGTTTCATGAACTACTTCCGGCGTAACGATGTGCTTTTCGGTCTTGCCTTCGGCCATGCGCCGCGCCTGCTTGCGCACGAGATTGGCGATCTCGCGCTCCAGGTTGCGGACACCGGCTTCGCGCGTGTAGCTGTGAATGATTTCGTGAATCGCTTCGTCGGTGAATTCGATTTGCTCGCCAAGCTTGATGCCGTGCTCTGTGGTCTGGCGCGGAATCAGAAAACGCTTGGCGATATGGACTTTTTCTTCCTCGGTGTAGCCGGGCAACTCGAGGATCTCCATGCGATCGCGCAGCGGCTCGGGGATGGGATCCATCCAGTTGGCCGTGGCGATGAAGATGACCTTCGAGAGATCGAACGGCACATCGAGATAATGATCGCGGAAGTTGGCGTTCTGCTCCGGATCGAGCACTTCCATTAACGCCGCTGCCGGATCGCCGCGGAAATCGCGGCCGAGCTTGTCCACTTCGTCGAGCATCACCACAGGGTCCATCGTTTCGGCACGGCGAATGTGCTGAATAATCTGGCCGGGCAGCGCGCCGATGTAGGTGCGCCGATGGCCGCGAATTTCAGCTTCGTCATGCATGCCGCCGAGTGAGACGCGCACGAATTTGCGTCCCATGGCTCGCGCGATGGATTTGCCGAGCGAAGTTTTGCCCACGCCTGGGGGCCCGAGGAAGCACAGGATCGGTCCCTTCATGCCGGGCTGCAGCTTTTTCACCGCGAGATAATCGAGAATGCGCTCTTTTACCTTCTCGAGATCGTAGTGATCTTCGTCCAGAATGGTCTGCGCGTTGTGAATGTTGATGTCGTCGGTGCCGGAAGTCTTGTTCCACGGCAACGAAGTCATCCACTCGAGATACGTGCGCGCCACCATGTATTCCGCTGAGGCCGGAGTCATGCGCGCGAGACGCTTCAATTCGCGATCACATTCCTTCTTGCCCTCGGCGGACATGCCGGACTCTTCGACTTTCTTGCGCAGCTCATCTACTTCTGCCTGCGTGTCGTCAGAATCGCCCAGCTCTTTCTGAATGGCCTTCATCTGCTCGCGCAACAGGAATTCTTTCTGGCCTTGATTGACTTGCTCCTGCACTTGCTCCTGGATGCGATTGCGCAAATCCAGAACTTCGCGTTCCTTGGCAAGTTCGCGGACCAGAATTTCGAGGCGCACGCGCACGCTGGCCGTTTCAAGCAGCTCCTGGCGCAGCATGGTGGTGAGCGATGGCAGAGTCCCGGCGATGAAATCAGTCAGACGCGCCGGAGATTCAATCGTATTGATCGCGCTCTGCAGATCGTCGGAAAGTTGCGGTGAACGAGCCACCACGTCGCGGAAAAGTTCCTGCGCGTTGCGCTCGAGTGCAGTCAGACCGGAATCACGCTCGGTATCGACATCCGGCTGTGCTTCAACCTGCGCGCGCAAGAACGGCTTAACGCCCAGAACCTCGGTAATGCGAATTCGATTCAAGCCTTCCAGAAACGCGACTACATTCCCGTTCGGCATGCGCACCATTTTATGAACTTTGGCGGCGGTGCCGACCATATGCAGATCCGTGCCCGATGGATCTTCGGTGCGCGGATCGAGTTGGGCTACTACGCCCAGGATCTTATCGTTGCCCTCGAGTGAATCGAGCAGGGCCAACGAACTCTCGCGTCCTACCGTCAACGGCATTACTGCGCCGGGAAACAGAACGGTGTCACGGACGGGGAGGATCGGTAGATCTTGTGAACCAGATTTCGGGTTGGGTGTCACTGAGTCCCCCTTGGGTACCACTATCACATATCGGCGTTCGAGGAATTAGATGCAATTGATGGGAAAAGGTGGCATTCGGATTCATTAGCATTATAAAGCGAAGTGAGTGTATCACGCTAAGGTATCGGTGTAAATAGTCTAAGCCATTGATACAAATAAGCTTAGACTTTGCTGTGGCATGTCTTCAGACGGGGTAGAGAGCTCGAATCGACCGTGACTACTTCGTCGCGCCTTTCGATTTATCCGCGATGGTCTGGCGAACTCTGGCTAGCGCCTCGTCCCTGGATTTGATGGCACCCTCAAGTTGGGCATCTTCGATCCCGCGGAGCATTTCTTTAAATTCGGGTCCGGGCTTCAGTCCGAGGGCAATCAGGTCATCGCCGCTGACAAGCCGAGCGGGACGCACCTCAGTGGGGGGCGTTTCGGCCAGGAAGCGCCGGACGAACTCGTAGTTTTCGAGGTTGCGATGGCTCGAAAGGCAATCCAGGCGATGCAATTCCAGATGCTCTTCGAAGCGCGGCAACCGCACGAAGCGCTTCAGCGTCGATTGCCGCATCTGCGGCACATCCTTGAAGCGCAGATGATTGGCCACCAGCAGCGCGATCTGCTCGGTCTCCTCATTCGAAAATCGCAGACGCCGGCAAATCACTTCCGCCATTTTCGTGCCCACGTCCACATGATTGTCGAAGCGAATGCGGCCCTCGGGTCCGGGCGACGGCGTGAAAGTTGGCGGCTTGCCCACATCGTGGAGCAAAACGCCCCAGGCCAGCGTGGGCGACACGCCAGCCGGCAACATTTCGAGCATCAGCAACGTGTGAATCCACACGTCGCCTTCAGGATGAAATTGCGGCGGCTGCTCGACGCCTTTCATGCGCGCGATTTCTGGAAGCACGTGCTGCAGCAGCCCAAGTTCGTCGAGCAATTCGAATCCGCGCCGTGCAGCGCCTTCGGTCAGAATTTTGGTGAGTTCGTCGCGCAGCCGTTCCGCCGAAACAACCAGAATCTCGGGCGCCAGCCGGCGAATGGCCGCGGCGGTCTGCGGCTCAATCGTGAAATTAAAGCGCGCCGCGAATCGCACCGCGCGCACCAGCCGCAATTTATCTTCTTCGAAGCGCCGCTCAGGGTCGCCGATCGCGCGAATAATCCGCGCGCGCAGATCCGCCCGGCCGTCAACGATAGTCCAGCACTTCGTTGGTGCGCGGATCGAGCAACAATCCGTTGATGGTGAAATCGCGCCGCAGCACATCTTCCTTCGCCGATGGCGTGAAAACGACGCTGTCGGGATGCCGCCCGTCGGAATAGCCGACATCCGAGCGGAAAGTGGCGACCTCGACTTGGGCGCCATCTTCCATCACGAGAATCACGCCGAACTGCGCCCCAATCGCCAGCGAATCCGGGAAATAGTTCCTGGACGCGCTCAGGCCGTGCATCCGTGGAAATATCGTAATCCGCCGGCTCGCGGCCCAATTCCAAATCGCGCACGCAGCCGCCGACGAGGTAGGCCTGATGGCCCGCCTCGAGGAGCGTGCTGGCGATTTTGTCGGCCAGTTCGCGCGCGTTCATGCGCCGATTATGCGGGATTTTGCGATGCGTGCTAGGTCGCGGGTCGGAGAAACGCGCATACAGGCTGGTAGGCGCAGCGGCGTAACCCGCGAACGCTCCTAGTAGCGCGCATACGGACAATGCGATCGCTCTCTTCATCTGGACCTGCCATCGCCGCGACGATCGGCGGATGATTGAACACCTGCTTCCGAGTCTTAGTTATATAGTTTGGCGTCCGACGCCTCGCGCGTTGCAATGCTCTTTGCCAGAGACTCGGGTGATGCGTCACCCTTGAATTCTGCGCTCACCAGCTCCTTTTGGGCGATTGCGAGATCAGCGTTGGCTTCAGCAGATTTGTCCTCTTCGAGGTCCAACCGGTAGAGACGAAGGTGCGTCAAAGCCGTCTCGCGAGCGAGCATACGCTGAGGATATGGAATCTTCTCGTCCTGAACCTTCTGGAGTACTCGCAGGTAAGCCAATAGGGCCGCGCGACCATACTCGCCGCCCGCCTGATTGTATTGGAGAAAAGAAGTGTCCCCCACCAATCCTATATATCGATATGCTGCGAGCAATTTCATTTCCGGCAAGCAACGAGGCAGATCGCGGCTATACGCCAAAAGGCTGCTGGGCTGAAGCCCACCGCTACGTACTTCGCGGCCCGGCTGTTATTTCTTGTGTTGGCTTACCGAGAGGACGTTGCCGTCGGGATCTTTGAACCAGGCTACTTTGTCGCCGTTGGGGGTCGACCAGATGCCGGATTGCTGATCCTGCACGAACGGATATTTTTCTGTGGCCACACCGCGATCGGCCAGCCATTTCACTACTTGCTCGATGTTTTCTACTTCCCAGCCGAGGATGGTGCCTTGCAGCGGCGTGAAATTTGCCACTTTGGCGATGCGAATTTTGTGGCCGCCGATACTGACGACCAGCGCGAATTGATCGAGGCTGACGAAATCGCAGCCGAGTTTGTCGACGTAGAAGCCGCGCGCTTTGTCGTAGTCCTTTGTCGGAACGAAGCCAACTAGTTTTCCTGCGCCAAGCATTCCGGCCTCCTCGTTCGCGTGCCTGCTGCGGAATTCGTGGCGCTCATTCTATCGCGAAATCGCTCGCGCAAAATTCTCGGCATCAAAAGTAGCGCTGGCGTCCCCGCCGGCATCTTGCGAGCGCAAATGCTGGCAGAAACCGGAATCACAGGCGGGGCGCACAGACAATTAATTCGTCTTGGTGGGCTTGTGGAGTCCGTCGTCGAGTGGTGCGTGTGGCGGGATCGCGGTCGTAAGATGCCGGCGGGGACGCCAGCGCTACTTGGAAAGCGCCGTTGGCCAGGGCACATTAAAGTGCTCTAAGGTTAGCGACGATAGGTTATCCGAAGAATGGATGGCAGATTGCTCTCGCTCTATGGGGGAGAATACTGTGAGCGCTGTTGAAATTTGTGACGGTGAACGGGAAATCCTGGAGCGGTTTCGCGTGCCGGCGGAGCAATTGCCAAAGGTGCCTGGTTATTTCACGAATTTCATTGGCGTGGAGACCAGCTTCGTTGTTTTCCCGGATGTGCAGCCGCGCGGCGGACGCATCTTCGGCGAGTTGCCGATTCCGACGGATGGTTTGTACGGCGGTGCGCATGAATATATTTCGTTGCTGGAGGCGGTGGAGCGCCGGCGCGATGCCGGTGAGATTACTGCCGTCGAAATTGGCGCCGGTTGGGGACCGTGGATTGCGGCTGCAGGAGTAGTTTGCGCGCGTCTCGGTTTCCGCCGCATTGAGCTACTCGGCGTGGAAGCAGATCCTTATCGCTTCGAGTTCATGCGCCAGCATCTGGAGCACAATCTTGGGAAGTATTCCGAAGCGGAAAAACCCGGAAATCGTTTGCCGCACACTTTGCGCCGCGGTGTGGACCGAAAATACCAAGCTATTTTTTCCGGTGATCGATCCGAGCCGCGATCATGGCGGAGCCGCCACCGCGGAAACGAGCGCCACCGATTATCGTGGCGTAGTCATTCCGCATCGCGCCGTTAATGGCCTCAAGCTTGAAACGATTTGCGAGCCGCTCGACAAAATCGATTACATGCATTGGGATATTCAGGGCGCGGAGCTGGATGTGGCATTCAGTTGCCACGAACTGCTGAGTGCGCGCGTGAAAACGCTTTTCATCGGCACGCACAGCCCGCGCATGGAGGGCGGATTGATCCAGTTATTTCACAAAATGCGGTGGGATTTGCTGCATTACAAGCCGTGCGTGTTCAAATACGATGTCGCCAGGCCGTCTATTGAGGGGATGGTGATTTCAGATGGCGAGCTGGTGCTCAGCAATCCGCTTTTGTAGCGCCTGGGTTTACCACCCGCATGTTTTTGATTTTTTTCCGGTGGGAATCAAACTGGGACGCCGAACACCCAATGCTACAGCGGGGGCGTCGTGAACCCGCCCCCCTACTTTAACTTCAGGACCAGACACGTCACGTCGTCGTGCTGGCGCGTGGCGCCGACGAAGCGGTCCACGTCACTCATTAGCTGCTGCAAGATTGACGCGGCATCCGAATGGCCGTCCGCCTGAATGCAGGCAATCATGCGGGTTTCGCCGTATTCCGAGTCGGTGTGATCGCGGGCTTCGACGACGCCGTCGGTGAAAATTACCAGCGCGTCGCCGGGAGCGACCGCGATTTTTGTGCAGTCATAGCCTGTTGCCAATCCCGGCGCCACAATTCCCAACGGCGGGCCGCCTTCGGTCAGCCGATCGATGCGGCCATCGGCGCGGCGCAGCACTGGAGCGTTGTGCCCGGCGCCTACGTAGGTGAGTGTGCGATGCGCGGCGTCGAGTTCGGCGAAGAACGCGGTGGTGAAGCGCAGCCCATCGAGACTATGCGCGCAGGAATAGCGATTGAGCGCGCGAACAAGTTCGTCGAGCGGGCCAGGTGCTGCGGCCAGCGTATGCAGGCTGGCCTGAAATGTAGCCATGAGCAACGCAGCCGGCACGCTTTTGCCGGCGACGTCGGCGACGACGAGAAGCAATGGGCCCGGCTCGCTGCTGCCGGGCGCCGCGGGCCGCTCGAATGCGTCGTAGTAATCGCCGGCCACCGTGTTTGCTGGACGCGTGGCAAAAGCAATATCGACGCCCGGAATCGCGGGCGGTGAGTGCGGCACGAGCCAACTTTGAATTTCGCGCGCGATTTCCAAATCGCGTTTCATGATCACGCGATCGGCAAGTTCCAGTGCCACCAAAATAAAAAGCGCGATCGCGGCGAATTCGTAGAAATTGCCGGCATCTTCGCCTTTTGCGTGCGGCATGAAAATCTCGATCACCGGGAAGAAGAATAATCCGACCGCGATCAGCATCAAAATTCGCCGGGCGGGCGAAAGTTTCATCAACATCACTTGAAAAAGCGCCCAGGCTGAGCGGAAGAATCGCTTGATGCCTCTCTTTTGCGGCAGCGCGCCCCAATCCACGTCGCGCGAATAGAGCCCGTAGCTCGCGCTCGCATCACTGCGAAATTGCCGCCAGAGCTGATCGAGGGCCATGCCGTTGGTAACGCGCGTCCAGAAATCGCCGACATCGCCAGCAGCGCCAGAGATACGGGCGCCAAATGGTTTTTTCGCAGCTGCGTCAGACGAAGATGGTTCGGAAGACATCGAGAGGATTATAGGCCAAGTGAGTAGCGCTGGCGTCCCCGCCGGCATTTTACGAGCAAACCTGAAACAGAAAGCGCCATCGACGGCGGCGCTTGATGCTCATTGACGCCGGTTTATTTAGTTGTGTAGTCCGATCGTGATTGTCGCACTTGGCAAAAGTTGCGCTCGAAAGATGCCGGCAGAGACGCCGGCGCTACTTAGCTTTTATTCGGGCTGTTCAACGAGCCGCCTAATTGGATTTTGTTGAAGCCGAAGCGATCACGCAGTTTGTCGGCAGCGCGGGCCAGGCGCTCAAGTTTTTCTTTCTGCTCGGCGCCGAGTAACGCGAGTTGCGTCGTCGCACCCGTGAGCGACTCCAGCGAGACGCCTACCAGCCGCAGTTTCGCGCGCCCGTCCCAATTGTGCGCGAAGAGGTATTTCGCGGTCGCGGTGATTGCGCCATCCAGATCTGAAGGTTCGGCTAGAGTCTTGCTGCGAGTGATCGTGCGGAAATCGGTGAAACGAATGGTCACGCTTACCGTGCGCACGTAAAGCCCGGATTCGCGCAGACGCTTGGCCGCTTTTTGGGCGAGATAGCTGAGCGTTGACTCCAGATGCGCGCGATCGTTCGTATCGACGCCGAAAGTTTCATTGTGCGAAATCGATTTCGGTTCCGCATCCACGAAAAATTCGTAGGAGTCCTGCCCCAGCGCTTTGCGATAAAGCGCTGTACCCCAGCGGCCAAAAGAATCTTCCAGTTTTTCGAGCGGAATAGCTGCAAGTTGACCCACGGTGCGGATTCCGATCGCATTCAGCGCCGCTTCAGTGGCGCGTCCGATGCCGGGAATCTTGCGCACGTCGAGCGGCGCGAGAAAATCCGCCTCCATGCCCGTGGGAATCCACACGAGGCCTTGCGGCTTGGCCTGATCCGATCCGACTTTCGCAACGAGCCGCGTCGATGCCAGGCCAGCCGAGCAGGGAAGGCCGGTGGATTTGCGAATTTCGCGCAAAAGTTTATCGGCGGCAACCAGCGGTGGCCCATGCAATCGCTCGGTGCCGCTAAAATCGAGATAAGCTTCGTCCACCGAAGCCATTTCCACGCGCGGCGCGTGCCGCGCGAGAATCGCCGCGATGCGATCGCTCCACTGCGAATAAAGTCCATGGCTATTGTTTAGAAAAATTCCGTGCGGGCAAAGCTTTCCGGCTGTCCGCAAGGGCATCGCCGAATGCACGCCGAATCGCCGCGCTTCATAGCTGGCCGAAGTGACCACGCCGCGCTGATCTTTTTGCCCGCCGACGATGACCGGCAAGCCGCGCAGCTCGGGGCGCGAGAGCAGCTCGACGGACACGAAGAACGCGTCCATATCGATATGCATGATCGGGGTAAGCGTGCTCGCTGAAGCCGAGGTGAATTCAAACGTAGCGCCTGGCGGCGCACCACTCGCAGGTGGCGTATGTTTGGCGCGGAATCGAGCAAGCTTCGGCATGGCCCAGTGGAGTGAAGAATATACACCGACAAAACTCAGTTGTATCGATGAGCCGCGAAGTCGAATAAATGCGCGGGATCGAGGCAAACAACACTCGAACATTACTTGGGCGCTGCGTGAACCGAAAACGTCGTGTCCTTGGCGTTGTGCGAATCGGGCGGTGGATGCGCGCAATCGAAATTCGGGTGCGCGCCCTGCCAGTAATGCATCTGCAGACGGAGCTCGCCCTTCGTCGGAGGCCAGAACGGATACTCGAGCGGCTTCCGCGGCTCGAGAACCACCGCTTCGCTCGCTGCTCCCTCCGGGCTGACCATCAAAACTTTCCATTTTCCGAGCTCGCGCCCTTCAATGCTGAACGGAACCGGCGTGCTCACCGCAGTCGGCCCGGATTTCGAAATTTGCCCGGACATGACGCAGATGGTGACCACTTCGCCGCTTTCATTCTCGACCGTCGCCGTGATTTTTTCGCTGACCACGAAACTTTTCCCAGGCACAGTGACGCGCACTTGCGCCGATACGCTCGCCGCGAACACCAACGCGAGAATCATTGACCCTGCAATGGTTCGAAGAACGTTCATATTTTTGATCCGATTCAAAGGTGGATTGAATTGCGTTCACAGCTATGGACGAAATCCATGGACGAAAGGTTTCCAGCCAGCCGCTGCGAGCGCGGAGATCACGCGCGGAAATCCGGCTAAGTCGTTAGTGACGCGGATATCGCTCCAAGCGCGGGTTTGCTCCAGCATCGAGCGCACGCCGGGAAGGGAATTGTGGCCGAGTTCAAGAAGCAACAGTCCGCCCGATTTGAGAAAGGTGGAGGCCTCGCGAATGAGCGGAGCATAGATCGCCAGGCCATCATCGCCGGCAAAAAGGGCGATCGCCGGTTCGTGCCCGCGAACTTCGCGTTGCAGTCCCGCAGCTTCGCCAAGCGGAATGTAAGGCGGATTGCTGACAATAACGTCAAATCGCGGCACTCGTTCCCGTAGCGCCGGCTGCCAGCCGGCGTTTTTGTGCGGATCGGTAAGATCACGCGTGTGTTCTGGATTCTGCGGCGAGAGACTTTCGTCGCTGCGGAATAATTCAAACAGATCGCTCTCAACAAACTTGATGCGATCGGCGACATTGTGCCGCGCGGCATTCCGTCTAGCCACCTCAAGAGCCTCGCGCGAAATATCCGTGGCAATTATCTCCGCATGCGGAAGCTCGTGCGCCAAAGCGATCGCCAAGCAGCCAGAACCGGTGCCGATGTCGGCGAGGTGCAGCGGTGCATTTTTGCGTTCGGTCTCGAGGCGCTCAAGAGTCACTTCGATTACGTGCTCGGTCTCGGGGCGGGGAATCAAGACAGCAGGAGTCACTTCGAAATCCAGTCCCCAAAATTCCTGCTTGCCGGTTAGATATTGCGTCGGCGCACCGCTCGCGCGTTGAGCTAAGAGCGATTGAAACTTCTCGAGCATCGCCGGCGGTATTTCATATTCGGAATGTGCATAAAGTGAAGCGCGATCGCGGTCGAGGGCGTGCATCAAGAGCAATTCAGCGGCAAGCGCGTAAGAAGGCACACCGGCGGATTCGAGACGGGTCATCGCTTCCCGCAATGCGTTGCGGATGTTCATTTCTGTGGCTGCATTACGTACGCACACCGCGCGCGCGAGTAAATCAGGCGTCGCCGAGTTCTTCGTTCAGCCGCTCGGATTCATAGTGCGTCACCAATGCATCCACGATCGGCGCCAGCTTGCCTTCCATCACTAGGTCGAGCTGGTGCAGCGTCAATCCTATGCGGTGATCGCTGACGCGATTCTGCGGAAAATTATAAGTGCGGATTTTTTCCGAGCGGTCGCCAGTCTTAATCTGCCCGCGACGCTCGGCGGCGATCAGCGCGTGCTGCTTTTCCTGCTCCTGCTCGTAAAGGCGTGCGCGCAACACGCGCATCGCCTTCGCCCGATTCTTGATCTGCGATTTCTCATCCTGCTGCGAGACAACCAGGCCAGACGGAATATGCGTGATGCGCACCGCCGAATAAGTCGTGTTCACCGATTGCCCGCCTGGACCGGAAGAACAGAACGTATCAATGCGCAGATCCTTGGCTTCGATCTTGATGTCGATATCATCCGCTTCCGGAAGCACCGCGACCGTCGCCGCGGAAGTATGAATGCGCCCCTGCTGCTCGGTAGCCGGCACGCGCTGCACGCGATGCACGCCGCTCTCGTACTTCAGCTTCGAATAAACTTTATTGCCCTGAATCGCCGCGACAACTTCCTTCATGCCGCCAATCGATGACGGCGAACTTTCCAGCACTTCCACTCGCCAGCCCTGCGTTTCCGCATAGCGCGAGTACATACGAAAAAGCTCCCCGGCGAAAAGCGAGGCCTCGTCGCCGCCCGTTCCTGCGCGAATTTCGACGATCACGTTTTTCTCATCATTCGGATCGCGCGGCAGCAACAAAAGCTTCAATTCGCGCTCGGCATTCTGCAGCCGCTCCTCCAGCACGCGCTGCTCGTCGTGGCCCATCTGCTTCATCTCAGCGTCGTCAGTTTCGGCAAGCAATTGCTTTACACCGGTGAGTCCCTTTTCGATTTCCTTCCATTCGCGATATTTATTGACCACTGCGGAGAGCTCCGCATGCGTCTTCGCGAGCTTCTGGTAACGCGCCGAGTCTGAATGGACTTCAGGCGATGAGAGTTGCTGCGTCAGCTCCTCATACTTCGATTCAATCTGAATCAGCTTGTCGTACAGCTTGTCTTTTGACATGGCCGTGCCTCGCGACGACGCAAAATGAAAATGGAGAAATCAAAAACGGGAAGACTTGCCGGTATTGCAGACGCCGTCAGTGCGGCGCGAGGGATTCGGCTAATAAAAAGTGGTAGTCATGCCAACGGCCTAAAATAAGGATAGGCGCAAGATTGGGGCGTGTCAAATTCGCGTCCCACCTCGCGTTGCTGTGTCTTGCGTCGTGTAATACGATACGTTCGCGATTATGAGCGAAACCGTCACGCAAGTCGCACAACCCGCGCGCGCTGAAGCCGGCATGCTCTTCGGCTTCTGGTATCCAGCCGCGCGCGCGGCCATGGTGCGGCGAAATCAGATGACCACGGCGCTGCTTCTCGAAATTCCGCTGGTCCTCGGGCGCGATGGCAAAGGCCGGCCATTCGCCATGCGCGATGCGTGCCCGCATCGCGGCATGCCACTATCGTTCGGCCGCCTCGAAGCGAACAATGTCGAGTGCAGCTATCACGGCTGGCAATTCGATGTACACAGCGGGCAATGCGCCGTCGTCCCATCGCTGACCGCTGATTCGAAATTAAAATGCGATCGAATTTTTGCGGATGCGTTTCCGTGCGAAGAGCGCGACGGTTACATCTGGGTGTTCGTTCCGGAGCCCGACGCGCGCACGCAATCTCAAGCGGCATCAACGGCACCGTTGTGCGCGCCTGAGTTGCCGAAATTCAGCGACGACTTTCACATTGCGCATCTGTCTGCCGAGATGCCCGTAAGCGTCGATCACGGAATCATCGGCTTGATGGATCCGGCGCACGGACCGTTCGTGCATCAAGCCTGGTGGTGGCGCAGCCGCCGCAGCATCCACGATAAGCAGAAAGCATTTGAGCCAATCACCAACGGTTTTCGCATGAGCACGCACACGCCTTCATCGAACAGCGCGCCTTACAAATTGTTGAAAGCGCTTTACGGCGCGCCAGTCACAACAACCATCGATTTCGTGCTGCCGAATATGCGCTTCGAGCAAACGCGCTGCGGCCGCGCCTGGTTTTCAAGTCGCGCCACCGTCACGCCGGTACGCCGCGATCTTTGCCGCCTCGATTTTTGCGCCGCGTGGAATGTTGCGCCTTGGGGAGCTTTCATCGGCGCGGGATTGCGCGTCTTCGGCCCGCGTTTTATTCATCAGGATACGGAGACGATGGCCAAGCAATCGATCGGATTGAAGCATCGGCCGAAGTTGATGCTGATCGACGATGCCGATCGCCCGGCGAAATGGTATTTCGCGTTGAAGGCGGCTTACGTGGAATCGCGGCGAACGGGCGCACCCTTGGTGCATCCGATGGATGGACCGGTTACGCTGCGATGGCGGTCGTAAGATGCCGGGCTGAAGCCCGCCGCTACGAAGGCAATGCGTCTAGTTTGTGATGCTGCTCAAAAACGGATAATGATCCGCCGCTCCCATAAAAAATAGCATCGGGAATGACAGCCAGAAAGCTACTCTCGCCGCGAATAGCGACCACTGACGCAGCCGATCCGCTTTGGGCGGCATCGGTGTGCCATTTTCTGCGGCAGCGCGGTTCCACTGAATGAGTTTTTTCTGCACGCGCCAGACTACTCCCCACGCGTTCATCAACATAATCAATCCAAGCCCGCCTCCAACGCTGATCGAAAGATGACTATTTGAAGAGTTCGGCCCGCCATTCGCAACCAGCGCCACATACGATGCCGCAATCACCACAATCGCGATCAGCACTCCACGCAGCGCCCGTTGATTGATTGCGCCGCCCCACGGCATTTGGAGCGCATAGATCAACACATACGCCACCATCCAAATTCCAAACCACTCGCCAAACCAGATCCCCAGCAGCCCAGGCCGGCCGGCATTCACCGCGTCCTGCTTCAAAATAATCGTGAAGTACCGCAGTCCGACGAGCACGGTAATCATCGCCGACCAGCGAAACCACGACATCGCCCGCGACATCAGCGGCGCGTAAATTTTCGTGCGCACTGCGGGATCAAGCGCGCCGAACAAAGGCACGCCGACTAAGTTAAAAAAGTAGAGCAAGCCAATCCATATAATTCCGAAAACGATATGCAGCCAGCGCAGCGCGATCTCTTCGTTCGCGGTGCCTCCCGAGGGAAAGCTGAAATGCGGCTGCTGCAGAATGTGAGCGAAAAACGTTATAAAAGTCGCAATCATCGAGAACGCCTCGGCGCTACGCTAGCGAGCCCTGGCAAAACTGTCAATCGGAGCCAAGCTGTTGTACCGGGGGCTTCATCCGATGCGGTCAAAACACTGCTGCAAAGGTGCCGTTTTGTATCGGGTAGAAATTGACTCCGTGGTTTGTTTTCAGTGGGTTACCGAGATTTCTATTCATTTTCATGTATCGATTAGAATTGTTTGGCGGCTGGATGTGTGAGACGGCGAGGCTTTTGATTCTAGTGGCGGAGATCATCTTCAGTTTCCCACGGGAGGATACACGCGGTTGGCGCCGAATGCGATGGAACGAACCGCGGAAGTGCGGATGAAGCGTGCTCGGCTGGCGCTGAAATCGGAAGATTCAACGCAGTGACAAACGGGCAAGGTGCGGTGAATTTCCTGGCGGACGAAAAATGCGTTATCGATCGCGGCGCAAGCGCCGCTGCTCGAGCCCAGCGCTAAAGCGCATCGCGTTTATAGCGACGCTTTTTCGGAGCGCTTAAGCGCTCCTCCCCCTGCTGAAGCAGGGGGCTGCTACCAAAAACATCAGTCAACCTGCAAAACAATAGCCCGGCGAGCAGGCTGCCGGTCCCACCGGCAAACGCGTGAGGCATCGCGCGAGAATTTGAAATGAATTCATCTCATAAATAGTTTGAACGGTGGAACGGATGCTACAGAGCCTGTGCGAGGAGTCGCGACCGAAAAGTCAAAGACGCAAACCCCGTGCTACGCCGGGCCGGTGGTGAACCCGGGCCCCTACGAGGCGAAATGCAGATCCCTCAACCCTAAAGTGAGTTCGGGATGACAGCGGAACTGAAGCCATGCCCTAGCAAAGCATCATAGTCCTTAGGCGGCTCAGCGTCCGCGTCATTCCTTCCCAGCGGTCATTTTTCGTTGGGCCGCAAGAGCCCATCGTGCGTGCTCGGCGACAACCGTATCAGCAGACGCGGCGAGCCGCTCGAGTACCGCCGAGACTTTCGCGCTCTGCGGCGAGCTGGGCGCGACAGCGGAATTACCAAGCGCGACGCAAGCATTGCGGACCAAGCCGCGCCATTTCGCGCGCTTCACCGCACTGGCGCGGAATTGTTCGCTGAATTCTTCTTGAGTCAATGAAGCAAGAGCTTCCAGTGGCGGCGAGAAGAGCGATTCGTTTTTTGCGGCGAAGGCTTGCGGCCCGGCGTTTGCGGCGCCATTTTGTTTGGCGATGAGCGCGCGCGGCAAGAATTCGGCGAGCGGAGTGGTCGGCGCATTGCGATTCCACGGGCAAACGTCCTGGCAAATATCGCAGCCGAACACCATGCGGCCGATGGCGGGGCGCAGCTCGTCGGGGATCGCGCCGCGCAGCTCGATGGTGAGGTAGGAGATGCAGCGCCGCGCATCGAGCAAATAAGGCTCGGCGATCGCGTCCGTGGGGCACGCATCGATGCATAGGCGGCAGTGGCCGCATAAATCGGCGGGCAGTTCTTCGTGCCGCCGCACCGATGGCTCGAACTCAAGCGTGGTGATGATCACGCCAAGAAAAGCCAGGAGCCCAACTCTTCGTTGATGAGCATCGTGTTCTTCGCCAGCCAGCCAAGCCCCGCATGATGAGCGGCAACGCGCTCAACGATCGGTCCAGTGTCCACGTAGGCGCGCGCTTCGAATGGTTCGCGAAATGTTTCGTGCATCGCGGCCACGAGAGCATTTAGTTTCCCTCGCAGCACATCGTGATAGTCGTCGCCCCAGGCGTAACGCGAGATCCAGCCACGCGGCGTCTCGTCCGCTTGCGACGCCGGGACTTCAGTCGAGTAGGCATTCCGCGTGCGGTAATTGAGTCCTGCAACGATAATGCTGCGCGCGCCGTCGACAACGAGCCCCGGATCGCTGCGGCGCGCATCGCGCAGATAATTCATCTCGCCGGCATGTCCGCGTTCCAACCATTCCGGCAAGCGTGACAATTCTTCGAAAGCTTCAGCTGGCGCGACGCCGCAAAGATCAAAGCCCAGGCCGCGAGCCCGATCGAGAATCCAAGATGTTCGCTCCGCAGCGTTCACGCCAACATCATGCACGATTGCGCCCAGTCGAGCGCGCGAATTCGCATTCAAGTAGCGCGGGCGTCTCTGCCGGCTCATACGAAGACAACCCCACTACGGGCAGCCCAACACGCTCGGAATGAAAATCCTTAACCGCTGCTATTTATTTGCATCTCGGTCCGAGCAGGTTTAGAGTCCCAGCCGGCTTGGTTGCTGGTAAGAGGCCGGCAGGGACGCCGGCGCTACTGGCCTTTGCTAGCGCAGCGGCCATCCACACTGATACAATCCCGCGACATGGCTAACTGGCGGCAGATCCAAGCCCGCATCCGCAAGGTGAAGGACACTCCCGAGGCTGCGACCAAACTCGGCGAGCTTTACGCCAAGACCCGCGACGCGATGGTCGCGTTCGAACTCGCCGCCGTGGAAGAGCGCGCCGCGCACAACGACGAAGCCATCAAGTGGTACACCACCGCGCACCAAAGATTCCGCCGTCAAGATTGGAAGAAGCGCGTCGAAGAAGCGCTCACGCGTCTGGGCGCGCCATTGCCCGAATCGCGGCCTGGTGGCGATCGCGATACCACGCATGGGCACGCGGATGAACACGACCAAAGCGCCGACGGCTCCGTTCAAATTTCCGTGCTCGGCGAGATCCAGGAACCGAGCGACGAAGATCTTCCCTCCGGCAATGTCGCCAACGAATCCGAAGAAGCCGAAAACGACGAAGAACAACCAGCGGCACGCGGCGCGACCGAAACTTCTGCGGAAGCTATCGAAGCCGGGAAAAAGCGCCGCCGTCGCGGACGTCGCGGTGGACGCGGCCGCCGTCGCGGTCCGGCAGCGCCGGCTCTACCGTCAGAAAGATTCGCGCCAGCCAGCGCAAGCGGCGGCGCCGCGCAACGAACTTCGCAACGCACGCCAGCTCCACCAAGAGTGCCGGCCGCTCCGCCGCGAATTCCTTCGCGCATGCCCGCGCGCCCAGCCGAGGCCGCCGACGAATATCCGCCAGCGGATAGCGCGCCAATTGAGCGCCCGAGTTTCGCCGCGCGCAATCGTGTCGCCGACACAGTTTCAGAAGCTCCCATGCTGCCGTCGGAGCGCGTCGCTCACGGGCGCGGCGGCGATCCAGCCATCGCGTCAAGGCTCGCCCACTTCGAATCGATGCTGCGCCGCTTGCTCGGCAGCCAGCTCCACAGCGTGGAAGAATCCGATGACGCCCCCGCCGGCCCGGGCGTGTTCCTAATCGCCGATTCCGATTTGGTGACTTCGTACTACGCGGAACCCTGCAAGACCCTGCGAATCGCCCTAGGCCAATTGGTGCGCGGTGGCCGCGGCGGCCGTCGCGACAATTCCGGCCCGTCCTTCAAGTCCAAGCTCGCCGAGCATCTGGAAATCAGCGAAGCCAAAGTGGGCGATTATTTGAAGAAGCACTGCGTCGTCCGCTGGATCCAGCTCGACGATGAAGCCACGCACTTCGCGCATTTCGTAATCGGCGTCCTGCGCACGCCTTTGAACGACGAATAAGCTCGTACCGCGGCATTTTTCCGGCCGCCGCGCGTCTCGCTCCCCAATAAATTCCGGGCAAAAAAATCGGGGCAGAACCTTGTCTTCGGCTCTGCCCCGCAACATTGCCAACACTTACAAAAACATGGCCGAAAAGCGGGAGGGTCTACACACCAGACCCTCCCCTACAAATGCGCTCAGAAATTCAAATGCAGTGCCATTTGAATGAATCGGGCGCTGCCCAAAGTGTCGGTGATGAAGCCGATATTCGCGGCAGGCGGCCCGTAACACGGCACGGGATTAAAGCAAGGATTCAGCGTGACGTTGTTTTGAGGAGCGTCGAAGCTGGGATGATTGAACAGGTTGAAGAAGTCAGCCTCGTATTTCAATTGGAAGCGCTCCGTGAGTTTGAAGTTTTTCTGGACCGAGAAATCGAAGCGGTTCTGGAACGGCGCGCGGAAAAGGTTCCGCCCGTTCGTTCCGTAGCCCGTTTCGAAATTGTCGCACGCGGTCGTGGCCGGGCCGTTCCCGGGCACCAGCACGGTCGGACCGCAAGGCGGAACACCCATTTGTCCCGGCGTCAGCAAAGGAATTGTGAAGTCTCCCGGATTGAAGTATTGCTTCCCGGCGTTGACCCCGGTCGTTCCTTGCGTCTGCGCTTGTTTCGGCGTTACTCCAGGCGTCAGAGGAAGCACCGGGTTCGTCACAAAATCGTCCGCGCTGTAGAAGATACCCGCCACGGATCCCGAGAAATCGTAAACGGTAAACGGCTGCCCGCTTTCTAGAATCGTTACGCCGGAAAGCGCCCAACCGTTCACGAGGTAGTCCGTGAATCCCTTCGCCCAACCGGCCTTCGGGAATTGATAGATATAGCTGATCGAAATCACGTGCGTGCGATCAAAATCAGCGGAGGAATAGCTCGATTTCGGATCCAGTGGATTGTTCCCATTGTAGAAGAGGCCGAGGCCGCTCTGCTCATCAAGAGCATGGGACCAAGTGTATGACCCGTTGATCTGCAGACCGTGGCTGAGCCTCTTGGTCACTTGCGCCTGGAGCGCGTTGTAGTGCGAAATTCCCTCAGCCTCCCAGAAGTCTGAGTTTGGGTTGTAGCCGATGAACGGAACACGCAGCGCCGTATTCCCGTCCGAAAACGAGAACTCGCCAATCGTCGTTTGCACTTGTTCCGTGGCGAGCGGGTTGAAGTTTGCATCCTGCGCTTGATATCCGTACGAGAACGTTTGACCGTTTATCGGGTTTGATGGTGTGGCGATTCCCGGCTGGTTGAATGGGATTGGCATTACTTGGTGGACGCCGTGATTTCCCAAATAGGCCAGCGATACCAGTAGTGTGTTTGTTGGCTGCCACTGTAGGTCGAGATTCCAGTTTTCCGAGTACGGCAGTTTGTTTCTCGGGTCGTAGCCGCCGAATAGGAACGCGAGATTCGCGAAGCCCGTTGGAGTGCATGTCGGTGTCACCGGTTTCGGGCAGCCACTCAGTTCGGACTGATTGTGAATCAATGCCTGAACCCCGTTCAGATCTGTCGGCGGAGTGGGTAGCGGCCCGGTTCCGAAAGGCGCGCCGAAACATCCTGGTCCCGTGCAGGAAGTATTGACGGGAATCGCGAACGGTTCCTCGGTGGTTACGCCGAATGGGCCGCTGATGCCAAGGCCGGCACTGGGGGAGAGCTCGGAGAAAAACTCTCCGCGATCGTAGTACATCCCAAATCCTGCGCGAATCGTGATGTTCTTCAAAAAGCCCGGCGCCCACACTACGCCAATGCGCGGAGCGAAACCCCACTGCCGTCCCGTCAACGTCGAGTTGCTTACTCCCTTGGTTCCGAACGTCTTGTTATTTCCCGCGACTACCAGCCCGAACTTGGTGATGGTGTCGCTCGGCAGGTCATACGAGTAGTCCGACGGATAGAAGTTCGTCAGCAAGCCATATTTCTCCCAGAGCGGGCCATCCCAATCCCATCGCACTCCGAGATTTATTGTGAGATTTGGACGAAGCTTGAAGTTGTCCTGCACGAACGACCCAGCCTGATTCGCGCGGAAGTAGCGGTTCGTCTCGCCGGAGAGCAAAACCCCGCCGCCGTTGCGTCCCCCGAACTCGCCTTCAAGGAAGGTGGCAAAATTCTTGAAGTTGAGGTTTGCGACATTATTCTCGCGGTTCAAAACGTTGAGCTGCGTGTAGGAGAAGTTGAATCCGAAGGAGAGGCTGTGGCGGCCAACGACCCAATTCAAGTTTGTGGAACCCTCGAATTCGTTCTGCGCTACACCAGCGTTCGCAAAATTGCTCGACGGCCCAATAAACAGCTTTCCAAACGTAAAGTCATCCGCGTTCTCGATGGTGATGCCAGGAAAATTAGCGCCGGCCGCTCCGGGAAGCGTGATTCCCGCTTCGCTGGTCGTTAATTGTTGTCCGGTCGTGGCGTTCCCCACTTCGCGGATAAACCCGAAACGCTGCTCCCAGGTCAAATTTGGAGCCAACGTCTTCGTGTTCTCGAGGGAAAACGTCTGGCTTCCAGCATTCAGCCTTTGCGGAAATCCCAGGGTCGACGCGATAGCGAACTCCGCCTGACTCGGGTTCCGCTGGTAGTAATACTTTCCCGACAGACGATCGCTTGCGCTCACCACGAAGTCCAAGTTTCCGTTCACCTGGTCGGCATCAAACGTACTCGAGGGGCCTTGAATCAGCGCTTCAGCGCCCAGCTGATTGATCAGGTTGGGATCCGTGATGTTCTGAGACGGAACCAGAAATTTTCCAGCCGGTGTTTTTGCATTCAATATGTTCAGTGAGACCGGATCCACATCTGCAGCAGTGAGACTCGTTCCGAAATTCGCGTTTGCGAGCGCCGCTAGCGTGGCCGCATCGCGAGTGTCGGTCAGACCGGGAGGCACGACCGTGCTGCTCACGGCGCCGTTGAATGCGTCCCGCACTCTGATTCCTTGATACGACCCGAAGAAAAACAGCTTATCCTTGATGATCGGGCCGCCAATGTCCCCGCCGAATACATTCCGCTTCAATCCTGGGGCGTCCGCCACCAGGCCTGTGGCTTTCAGGAAAAACGGTGCAGCGTCCCAACCGTTGGTGCCGTGATATTCGTACAACCCGCCATGAAAATCGTTGGTGCCCGATTTCGTGGTCAATTCGATATGTGCTCCGCTGTTCTGTCCCTGCGAAGCGTCATACATCGAAGTTGTCACGTGCAGTTCTTCGATGGTTTCCTGCGGAGGGGAGGGCAATGCTTGCCCAATCGCGTTGTATACCGACGTGCTCGTCTGTGATTGCCCGAGTGTCGAGAAAGACTCGCCAGTGTTCAGGATAAATCGATTCGTATTGTCGTAACTCGTCGATTTTCCATTGAACAGATTGTTGGCGTTCACCGAATTGATGCTGAAACTGTTGCTCGTGTCGCGTTGGCCGTTCGCCCAGATCGCCTGATTTCCTAATCCGGCGCCGGCTCCTTGTCCAGACAGCAGATCGGCGCTGACTCCTGGGGCGAGCGTCGCGAGCTGCGTAAAGCTGCCCGTCCCCAATGGAATGTTCTCCACCAACTCCGAACCCAGCGTATAGCCGTTCGACGTGTCCGTCTGGTTCATCAGCGGCGTGGCTTCCACCGTTACCGTGGCAGAGACTTGCCCGACTTCGAGCGACGCGTTTACCGTGGTTGTCAATCCGCCACGCACGAGAATTTGCGTAAATACCTCGGTCTTGAATCCGTCCTTCGAAACCGTGACGCTGTAGGTTCCAATGGGAAGATCAACGTCGCTAAACGATCCGTCGTTCCTCGTGGATAACGTTTGCTCCAGGTT
Organism: uncultured Acidobacteriota bacterium; assembly: GCA_963792515.1. GTDB lineage: Bacteria > Acidobacteriota > Terriglobia > Acidiferrales > UBA7541 > Palsa-147. The sequence goes on from CAWBWG010000017.1 coordinate 52,289, forward strand.
CGTGCCTGTGTTGCGCACTTTTACCGACGCGCCTTGCACCACTGCGCCGCTTTTATCCGTGACTGTGCCGTTGATTGCGCCAAGAGTGGCTTGAGCTTGAACGTGAATGGCGAACGGGAATATGAAGACAATCGTCAGCACGACGAAACGAAGAATCGTTCGATTCATCGGAAACACCCCTTCCCCCGCGGTTTTAGATTTTTTAATTTTTCTGCGCCACGAAATACGCAACGACCCCAAGACCCATTGCACTGCGAAACTGGTCAGTAAATATCCCGCCTGCCCCGGCGTGTCAAGGCTACTACCTGTGGAAATCGCCGGCGCGGATCGCCCCTGCTCCAAATCTCCGCTTTCCGAAAATTACCGGCGGACAATGAATCGCTGATTAGGCGATTGTGAAAGCCGGATGAACGTCGTTGGCGCGACACGGAACCGGCGCCTCGCAGACGACAAAATGGCCGGTCACTCGCCGATCTGGCGGCGCGGTAGCTTGTCGCCAAATCCTGCTCCGCCACATCGAATAGATTAGGGAGCCGTATTTGCCCGGGCCAGAACGGAGCCGTTATGGGAAATCAGGGGCATTTCGGGCACGTTCCCTCAACCCCGTAGGCTGCCCCTAGTTACCGTTTAACCCCGAATCCGCCCCTTTGGGCGTTTCCGGCTGGACGTAGGTACCCGAAACCGGCAAACTCTGGTACGGTAAGACTTTAGGGCGCAGTGTCGCTATTGACTGGGCGTTGTTGTTCCGCATAGGCGCTTCATGACTTGGGGGGCCAAGTCGGTAATTTATGGTTTGCTAGATTTATCTGAGGAGGGCTGGAGTTATGCCCGCAACTAGAAGGATCGCAAAGTCATTTGATTGGGTGCTCTGCAAGGCGGCAGCGGTCACCTTTGACACCATTCAGTTCTTCAATAAGCGCAATCCCAATCCGTCTTTCACGCCGAAATGGTCCGATAAGCCGCTGCTAAAGTCCTGGGAGAAGAGCAAGCCGACACTCGGCTGGCCGCGTACTACTGATTCGCTCTGCCCCGGCTGCGTCCATGACGCGCGCGAGGCGATATTCTCCGGCAGTAAGGACTTCACGGACCTGGTCCATGAGAAAGTCGGCGAGGTAAAGGCTCAAATCATCGAGCGCGATGGCCAAGTCTGGATGGTTAAGGAATGCCCGATCCATGGCCGCTGCGAAGATTTGATGGCCATCGACTCCAAGTTCCTCTCGTGGATCGAGAAGAATTTCCCCGGCCGCGATATCCCGGCCCACAATGACGAAAAGTTGCATCGCCATGGCTCGAGCACCGTGCGATACGGCCGCGGCTCGGTTCTCACCGTCGATCTGACGAACCGCTGCAACATGATGTGCGATCCCTGCTTCATGGACGCCAACCAGGTCGGTTACGTCCACGAGCTGAGCTGGGAAGAAATCCAGGAAATCCTGGATAACGCCTTGATGATCAAGCCGCGCCGGCAGATGTCGGTGCAATTCTCCGGCGGCGAACCGACCATGCATCCTTACTTCCTGGATGCGGTCCGCTATGCCCGCAAAGTCGGCTATAACAGCGTGCAAGCCGCGACGAACGGCATCGAATTCGCCAAGAGTAAGGATTTCAGCAAGAAGGCCTTCGAAGCGGGTCTGCGCTATGCCTACCTGCAATTTGACGGCATCGGCAACGACGCGAACAGCCACCGCCAAGTCGGCAATCTGTTTGACGTGAAGCTGCGCGCCATCGAGAACATGCACGAGGCCGGCATCGAAATCGTGCTGGTCACCACCATCGTCAATAACGTGAACAACGATCAAGTCGGCCCGATCGTCAAGTTCGCCATGGAGAATCCCAAGAAAATCGCGTTCGTCTCCTTCCAGCCGGTCTCTTTCACCGGCCGCGACGAGGAAATCACTCCGGAACGCCGCATGCGCCAGCGCTACACGCTCTCGCATCTCGCGCAAGACGTGAGCAATCAGGTAGGCAAAATCGAGCCCACCCGCGATTGGTTCCCGATTTCGCTGGTCAGCGTGTTCGCCGGCTTCTCTGATCTAGCCCACGGCCCCGATTCGCAATGGGGCTCGCTAAGCTGCGGCTGCCACCCGAATTGCGGCGTCGGCACCGCGATCATGATCAACAAGGAAACGAAGGAATGGGCTCCGGTCCCGCGTTTCCTCGATACGCCCCAGCTCGTGAGCGACGTCACCGCCGTAACCGACGCCGCCCGCGGCAAGAGGCTTCTCCAATTTCATGATGGCCATGGCACTGCTTAAGAACTACAAGCCGTTCCAAGCGCCGCCGAGCCTGGCGCTCTACGATCTGTTCAAGAAGTTCGACAAGACCTGGGCGCTCACCAAGGGCGCGGACACGAAATACGGCCGTACCAGTCCGGAACGCACCTACGAAGACGCCATGAAGCGCCGCCAAAGCGATCCATGGAACTTCCTGTTCATCGCCGGAATGTGGTTCCAGGATCTTTTCAATTACGATTTCCGCCGCACAGAAATGTGCATCATTCCTTATGCCACGCAGCAAGGTGAAATTTCCTTCTGCGCTTACAACACCGGCATAGGCTGGCGCAAAATTATCGAGAACATGTACAAGAACGCGACCGTCGCGCAGTGGTACAAGACCCACGGCAAGCACGAAATCTACGCCAAGGGCAAAAAGGTCGATCTCAATAGCTACGAACACTCGTTGAGGATCGACGGCGACGACGCAGCCCGCATCCGCCATCTCGAACACGACATTCCGCAGACTGCGGCCGAAGAAGACCGCATCCGGCGCCGTCAAGCCATGGAAGAAGCCGCCAAGGTCCGCAAAATTTACGAAGAGCTGGTGCTGAAGAAGGCTCCGGAGACGGTAGTGCAAATCGGCAGCGTAGCAGCCATCAAAGCAGCCACGCCCGCCGTACAGGTGGGCCTAACGTCGATCCAACCAGCAAACGGCAACGGCCATTCGAACGGCAACGGCCACTCGAACGGAAACGGCAATGGCACGACGTCAACGGCAGCAGCCGAAAAGCCCGAAGCCGCCGTAGCCGGCGACTAGTTCACAAATAAAATTTATGCATGACAACAGCCCCGTTCAAGAAACGGGGCTGTTGTTTTTAGTAGCACAGGCGCTCTTGCCTGTGACTCGTGTAAATACGTCGAAGCTGCGGCCCGTCAGGCTACATATTCCCCGCATCCAGTGCTGAACTTTCCGCTCCAACCGCTGCAGAACGCCTTGTCGCGAAACGTGCATCCAAGTAACATAAACACATGGACCCTTGGTTTCCAATCGAAACGGATCGGCTGCTCCTCCGCGAATTCCGCATCAGCGACGAGCCGGACATTCACGAATACGCTTGCGATCCCGAAGTAACCCGTTTCACCGATTGGGGCCCGAACACGCGCGACATCACGCAAACGGTCCTACGCCGCTGGCTGAAAGAGCAGGAACACGGCCTGGAACATTCCGTAACGCTAGCCATCGAACTAAAAATCGAAAAGCGCCTGATCGGCACGATCCGAATCGAAGTAAAAGACGAGCGCACGCGCACCGCCGACTTCGGCTATTCCCTAAATCGCCGCTACTGGAATCAGGGCTACACCACCGAAGCCGCCCACGCGCTGATCGACGCAGCCGTCCGCCGCATCGGCCTGCGCCGCATCTGGGCCACCTGCGACACGCGCAACATCGCCTCCTATCGGGTGATGGAAAAACTAGGCATGCGCCGCGAAGCCACATTTCACAAAGATGTCCTGCAGAAGGGCGAGTGGCGCGACTCGCATCTCTACGCGATCCTGGCCGAAGAGTGGCTGGCCCGAGAGGAAGCCAAAGCCGAAATCGCCGAAGCCTTCGAATCAAGAGCAGCCGGCGTTTAAAGTTATCGAAGCAGGATTTTCAAAGCCATGCCCATCTACGAATACGTTTGCGAAGATTGCCAGACGCGCCACGAGCGCATCGTCATGTCCAACGGTGCAAAAGTGGAATGCCCGAAATGCCGCAGCAAGAAACAAACCATACAATTCTCAGTCTTCGCCGCGCCCAACAGCAACGGCGCCGGCAGTTCGAGCGCCTCGGCCGCGTCAGGCAGCTCCTGCGGCTGCACTCCACGCACCTGCGGCTGCCACTAAATTAAGCTCCGATCGAAAATCGTCTAATCGCTGTCATCCCGAATCCCCTTTAGGGGTGAGGGATCTGCATTTGCCTTAGTCGTCGCCTCTGCCTTTGCTGTTTTCTAAATCTGAAATCTCAAATCTGAAATTTGAGATCTCCGTCACCGTTGCAGCTTATGTCCGCACTCGCGAATAATTCTTCAAACTTTCCGGCACGCCAATCCCTTCCGGCAATTTCGGATCCGCAGTCGGCATCCCAGCCGTCAATTTAAGAGGCAAAACCCCCGCCCAAATCGGCAACTCATAATCCTCAGCTTCGTCCTTGGGCGGCCCAACACGAACTTTCGCCGAGACCTCCCGCAACAAAATCTTCAAAACCGAAGTAGCCTTAATCTCCGAATCGCGCACCGCCCGCACCGCATCCCAACGCCCCGGCACAACATGATTCGTAAACGCCGAAAGCGCGAGAATCTTCTCCTCGCGATCTTCCACCGCATGAGCCCGCCCAAGAATCACCACCGACCGGTAATTCATAGAATGATGAAAAGCTGAGCGCGCCAAAACAAGCCCATCAACAAGCGTCACCGTAACGCAAACCTGCACCCCGCCAGCCAAAGTCCGCAACATGCGGCTAGCGGCCGACCCATGCAGATAAACCGCGTCATCAACGCGCGCATAACCCGTAGGAATCACGAAAGGCTGCCCATCCACAACAAATCCGACGTGGCACAAAAATCCCTCGTCAAGAATGCGATGAACAGTTTCGGAATCGTAATGCCCGCGATCGGGCAGGCGGCGCACCTGCGTGCGCGGTGTAGGCGTGTATTCGCTCATGCGCCCAGCCTAAGAGCGGACAGCTCAGCACACAAGAGCCAATCTGGTTCGATCCCGATCGGTTACTTGGATTTCGCCGCGCCGCGAATGACGCGAAATCCGGTGTAGTCGCCCTCGGCGCCGCGGTAGCGCGCTTTCGAATCCGCGGGACGATCCGCGCTGCCGCCCAGCGTCTTGCCCGATCCATCCGCAGCAATCACCCACTCGGCCACATTGCCGCCCAGATCAAAAATCAATTCCTCGGTTTCATCGCCTTGCCCGGAGAAACTGCCGACTTCCTTCAAGAGCGGTGCATTTCCGGCAAGCTGCTTGATTTTGTCTTCCAGCCGCTGCGCATCCTCAGGATTGATCGTGTATCCAGCCCAGTAATCGAGAGTGTTCTCGCCCGGCCGGTCTTTGTAGAGTTCTGTGACTTCAGATTCATTCGGCAAGCGATACGTCTGATTCGAAACGCCGCTGAGCCACAAGCAGTAAGCTTTGGCACGATCGAACGTAATTCCATTCGCCGGATAATTTTCCGTGCCAGGTTCAAATTTGTAGTTGGTGTCAAAAGCAGCGTACTGCGCGCGAGTAACTTCAAATCGTCCAATTTCAATCTCGCCGCGCTTCACCACTTCAGGAATTACCGTAGGCGGCGCCGGAGTGTTCGAAGTCGTCTTCGCGACAGTCAACTCCACGCCATAAATCGTTCCGGTCTTGGCCACGAATCGGCGGCGCAACGCAGTAGCCAGCGGCGAATCTTTCTTGAACGCCTCATTCTCCGGCGGATTCGCATTGAAAAGATATTTGTCGAACCACGCCATCTCCTCGGTCACCTTTCGCATTTGGTGCGAAAGTTTGCGTGGACCATGCGGCTCACCCGGAAAAAGCAAAAACCGCACCGGCACTTTGCCCAGCGAGTAGAGCGTCCTGTAATGCGTCCAGCCTTCTTCAGTCGGCACCTGTCGATCCACGGTCCCAAAAAAAATCAAGGTGGGTGTCTTCACCTTGTCCATTTTGAAAATCGGAGATTTGCGGAGATACAGTTCCGGATCCTGCAGCGGGGACTTCCCGAAATAATAATCGTCAAAGGCCTCGCCGAAATCCACGTTAGCCCAGTCGCTGATCCATTCCACATCCCCTGCGCCCACGGACGCAGCTTTATATCGATCCGGATCAACAATCATCAATTGAATCGAAAGAATCGATCCATTCGACCAACCCAGCGCCCCGATGCGATCCGGATCGACCAGGCCCTTGGCAATCAGCGCGTCCACGCCCTTTTCAATATCCGGAATTTCCAACTCGTAATATTTTCCGCAGCAAATTGATTCCACCCATTTCAATCCGTAACTGTTACTGCCGTGATAGTTCGTCTTCAAAATAAAAGCCCCGCGCTGATTCAATAAATTATTCGAATAAGCCCACGATTCGCTCCATTCATCGTGGTCCGCACCCGAGGGGCCGCCATGCGTTGCTGTAATCAACGGATATTTCTTCCCCGGCTCATAATTCAGCGGGTAGTAAAGAATTCCCTCGACGTCATCATCATTCGCGCCCTTCCAGTGCAGCACCTCAGTCTTGGCAATCGTTCGTTCCTTTAAATGCGGATTTAGTTCAGTGAATTGCACTCCGCCGCTAACTTTCGCCCCGTCGAGCCGCGCGCGGAACCACTGCGACGGCGTGCTGGCCGTGCTGTAGTCGTAGACAAAAGAATGATCGTCATCCCCTATCGCGAAGCTAAACCAATTCCGCGCCTGTTCGCCGCCGATCCATTCGCGTGACCACGAGGTTCCATGGCGCGTATAGCGCGCCGGCTTCGAATAAACTCCGTCCGCCAAAAACGCGATGAATCCATCGCTGGTAACTTCAAAATCAAAACCCATCGAGCGTTCCCAATCCAAATTCACTTCGGTATTCGTTCCGGCAGCCACATCGTAAAAATAAATCTTCGTAATCGTAGCGGTGAAGAACCGCGGATCGCTCGAATAGGGCGCCAGCGCATAAAATCCCGAATTGTCGCGCGCCCAGCGCACTTGATAAGGGCGGATCTTCCCATCCGGATAAATTTCCGTCCGTTTCCCGCTCGCTAAATCGACAAGGTACGTAGTCGGGGCAACTTTCTGATCCCAGGCATAGCTCAATTCGCGCGAAGCCACTGCCACGGCCCATTTCCCATCGCGCGAAACATCGAAATCGCCAATCCAGTCGGTATTGTCGGTAACCCGCGCAACTTTCTTGTCCTTAATCGAAAATTTGTAAAGCCGCACTGGCGATTCGTGCGCCGAATCATCGACCACCGTAGTATCGTCCTTGCGTTCCTTCGTGTTCCGCTCGAATAGTGAAGCATCCTCTTCCGCGCTAAAAAGAATCGTGTCGTTATCAATCCACTCAAACGATTTGATCCCTTTCTCAAATTCCGTAATCGACCAAGCCTCGCCCCCGCGCGAGTTAATCAGCCAAAGTTGCAGCGGCGCAAAATCAGGCTTCGGTTTCGGCAGCGCCCGCGTACTTAAAAACGCAATCATCTCCCCCGAAGGCGACCAACGAGCCCCCGAAACGGTATCGCTCCCGCGCGTAAGCTGAATCTCTTTCTTCTCGGTTAGGCTAGAAAGAAAAAGATTGCTGACGCGCGCATCCTTATCTTTATCCGCCGTGCCCTTCACCCAAACCACCCATTTGCCGTCAGGCGAAATCCGAAATCCGCTAGCCGAGTCCGTAAAAATCACGTCCTCAGGTTTCCAAGAAGTTTTCTTAGCAGGAGCAGCCGCGCTCTTCGCATCACCCGCTTGCGCAAACGCGCCAGGCGCTGCGAGCGACGCAAAGAAAAACACACCCGCTGCACAAGCCAGACAAAATCGATTAGCCATGTAACAAAGTCCTCCCAAAAAAACGCTCGCAGCTGTCATCCCGAACCCGCTTTAGGGGTGAGGGATCTGCATTTGCCCTTGAATTTGCACTCGAATTTGCCTTTGCCGCCGCCTCAAGGGTTATATCTTCCCAACCAATCCGCCACTTCCTTAAAAACATCCCGCCGCTGCTCTCCCAAATTCGGAAAATGCGGCGACCCAGGATAAGTAACCATCCGGACCGTCTTCCCGCGCTCCGCCAGCAAAACAAAATATTCCCGTCCCTGAAAAGTAGGCACGCGAATATCCGCTTCACCATGCAAAATCAAAAGCGGCGTAGTAACCGCATCCGCAAACATCACCGCCGAAAATTTCAGAAATGGCGAAGGATCTTTCTCCTGCCAACGCGCGTCATAATCCACCTGTGAAATATCGCTAGTAGGAATAAAGCTCAGCCAATCGGTAATGCCCGCCCCCTCGATCGCCGCCTTATAACGATGCGTCTGCGTCACCGTCCAAGAAGTCATAAATCCGCCAGCGCTCCATCCAAACATGGCCAAACGATTTGGGTCCGCCCAGCCCTGCGCAATCGCAAAATCCGTTGCGGAATCCACGTCGCTATAAGCCCGGTCGCCAAAATGTTGATAAATCGCCTCGAGAAACTCCGAACCATAACCGGTCGACCCGCGATATTGCGGCTGTATGACTACATAGCCAAGCCCCGCCACCAATCGCGAAAAGAAATCGAATTCCAAGGCATCATTCGCCTCAGGCCCGCCATGCGGCAAATTCAAGAACGGATATTTCTTTGCCGCATCGTATCCAGACGGAAATGTAACGATGCCGTCGAGCTTTGTGCCATCTTTCGCGGTCCAATGCACCACGCGCACTTCGCCCAGCGACACCGCAGCAAGCGTATCGTCGCCCTCCGAAGTCACCTTCACCAACTTCCTGTCGCGCACCACCGCAACATTCGGTGCATGCAAAGGATCACCCACATTAAATGCCGGAACATCCGGCGAACCAGAAAACGAAGTATTCACCGGCGCGCTCAAAATGACGCCGTCCGCCCAGCGAAACGCCGGCACGAGCTTCCCATCGCGAAACGCATCGCAATCCGTAATCACCCCGCGATGCGTCAGTACCCAAACGTTGCCATGAATATCCGAAGTAAGCGTCTCCACAGAGCCCACAAGATCCGGCGTTCGATCCGTCAATTTCCCGCCCCTCGCCGCCACCGTGTAGACATGATCCGGCGTAAGCACGTCGGTCGTGGTGCTCGTTACAGCAATTTCGCGCCCGCCATCGGCCCAAGCCAGCCCCGCCGTCGAGTTCGCAATATCCGCCACGCGCCGCGCCCCCGCCGAGCTGCAAATATCAATGTACGAATGCACATCGTGATGCCCAATTTTCGGCAACGCAGACACCACCGCGATCTGCTGTCCGTCACTCGACCAGGAGATATCGCTAATGTTATCGAGCGCCGGGCACCACCATGCTCCGTTCTCTCCATGCGCGCCAACCACATAGATCGATGTCTGATCGTTCTCCACGACATGCCGCACATCTGCCAACGGATCCTTCGGCCGGGGATTTGCAAGCAAGGCGAAGCGCGTCCCATCCGGTGAAATAAACGCGGAGCGAATTCCAGAAGCTAGCGCCAGATTCTGCTTCAGCTTTCCCGCAACCAGGGGCACGATCGAGAGCTGACCCTTCTTTTCGATTTCTTCGATCCCAAAAAGCGCGTCGCCCTCTTTCGTAAATCCAGACGGGGTGAAATGCTCAGGAAGATCAAGCTTGCGGGAATTCTCACCCGAAACGTCGATCAAGCGCCATTCGTGCGCGCGCGGCCCTTTTACGCCAGCCCATGAAACATCGAGAAGAATCGTCTTGCCGTCTGGCGAAACCGCGATGGCACGCGCCCGACGCAGGGCTGAATCATCGTCAATCCCGAAAGGGTGCTTGTCCGCCGCGCCAACTCCCGCGCAAATCGCCAAGAACACAATTGCAGCGCACCAAACCCGCGCACCGCCGAATTTCATCCGCATCAAGCGCCTCCAAAATAAATTGAATCGAGCGCCGGGGCCCGGCGCACTCACAGAATCGCGCGACGCTCACTCGCCCCAGGGAGGCCGCCAGCAGATTCGCCGAAAGAAACTATCACACACCCCGCGATTCGCAAGCGGCATGCCGCCGGCGGAAACTCCGCAAAGCAACATTCACTGCAACCCCGATTCGAGTACAATCGCGCTTCGGTAAGTGCGACGCCACATCGATTTCGGGGATTTCAAATGGCAGCGAAAATAACAGGCCTGACCGCCGAGACATTCAAATTCTTCCGCGAGCTCAGCCGCAACAACAATACGGCCTGGATGGAAACGAATCGCGAGAGATATCGCGCGCAAATCGTTCAACCACTTCGCGACCTGCTAGAACAACTGTCGCCCGCGGTAACGAAGCTCGACTCCGAAATCCTAATCACCGGACGGTCCGGCGATAATTTCTCCCGCATCAATCGCGACATCCGTTTCGCCCGCGACAAAACTCCGTACAAAACCCACATGTACATTCTGTTCCGCAGCCCGCAATCCCGCGAAAACGGCGGCGCCACGGTAGGCATGAAAGATTATTTCGAAGGCAAAGAAAGCGGCCTGGCACAATTCGGAATCCCCCGCGGCAAACAACACGGCCCCTGGCTGGAAAAACAAAAAAAGCGCTTAGCCCGCAAATACGACAGCTATTGGTATTCGAGCGAAAAAAATAGTTGGACCAAACACGAAGGCTGGCCGACGAAGCCCGAAGAATGGAAAAAGCTAAAAGCCTGGATCGTCCGCCGTAAGTTTCCGAAAGGCAGCGCTACGCGCCCAAATTTCGCCACCGAAGCCGCAAAAATATTCCGTGAAATCCACCCGCTCTATCAATTCACAAGCTCCCCAAAATGGAAGCCATGATTCAACGAATCGCCAGCCCAGCATGAACAAGATCGCCAAAGCCATTCTCTGGATCGCCATCTCGATCGCCGGCGCCACCGCCCTCTCCGTCATAGCCTTCGAACGAAAAGAACCGCTCAACGCCGTCTGGTTCATCGTAGCCGCGGTAGCCACCTATATGGTCGCTTACCGTTTCTATTCCAAATTCATAGCCGCAAAAGTTCTTGGCCTGGACGACACCCGCGCCACCCCAGCCGAGCGCCTAGAAGACGGCAAAGATTTCGTCCCCACAAATAAGTGGGTCCTGATCGGCCACCACTTCGCGGCCATCGCCGGCCCAGGCCCGCTAGTAGGCCCAACATTAGCCGCGCAATTCGGCTACATGCCCGGCACTCTCTGGCTAATTCTCGGCGCAGTCCTCGGCGGCTGCGTCCAGGATTTCACCACTCTATTTTTCTCCATGCGCCGCAACGGAAAATCCCTAGGTCAAATGGCCCGCGAAGAAGTAGGCAAGCGCGGCGGCATGCTGGCGTTACTCGCAGTGCTAGCCATCATGGTAATTCTGCTAGCAGCCATCGGCCTGATCGTGGTGAAAGCCCTGAAAGATTCCCCATGGGGCACCTTCACGCTGACGATGACCATCCCGATCGCCATCCTCATGGGAATTTATCTGCGCTTCCTGCGCCCAGGCCGCGTCCTCGAAGCCTCCATAATCGGCGTCACGCTAGTAATGTTCGCAGTCGTAGCAGGCCAAGGGGTCAATTCCTCGCCCACATGGTCCAGCGCCTTCACTCTTTCAGGTTCAGCGCTCGCGATCGCGATCATCATCTACGGCTTCGCAGCGTCAGCCCTACCCGTCTGGCTGCTCCTCGCCCCGCGCGATTATCTCAGCGCCTTCATCAAAGTCGGCGCCATCGCCGCACTCGCCGGCGGCATCCTCTTCGTCCGCCCCACGCTGCAAATGCCTGCGCTCACCCGCTTCATCGACGGCTCCGGCCCCGTCTTCGCCGGAAAAATTTTCCCTTTCTGCTTCATCACTATAGCCTGCGGCGCCATCAGCGGCTTCCACGCGCTAATCTCCTCGGGCACCACTCCGAAAATGATCCGGCGCGAATCGAACGCCCGCATGATCGGCTACGGCGCCATGCTGATGGAATCATTCGTAGGCGTAATGGCCATGATCGCCGCCTGCGTTCTCTCGCCGGGAGTATATTTCGCCATTAACGCTCCAGCCGGAATCGTAGGCAAAACTCCCGAAGCCGCCGCAAAAGTAATTCAGTCCTGGGGTTTTCAGCTCGATCCGCAAGCAATCGTCACGCTCGCCCAAAGAGTCGGCGAACGCACTCTCCTAGATCGCACCGGCGGCGCTCCGTCGCTAGCAGTAGGCATGGCGCAAATTTTCAGCGGTACCATCGGCGGCGATCGCCTGCTCAGCATCTGGTATCACTTCGCCATAATGTTCGAAGCGCTCTTCATTCTCACGGTGCTGGATGCCGGCACCCGCGTAGGCCGCTTCATGGTCCAAGAACTAGGCAGCCACATCTGGAAGCCGCTAGGCCAGCGCGGATGGATGCCGGGAATCCTAATTTCCAGCGCGTTAATCTGCGGCGCCTGGGGATTTTTTCTCTGGCAAGGAGTGCAAGATCCACTCGGCGGCATTAATTCCGTTTGGCCGCTCTTCGGCATAGCGAATCAATTGTTGGCCACAGTCGCGCTGGTAGTTGGCACCACGATCCTCTTAAAAATGGGCAAGCTCAAATGGATCTGGGTAACCCTCGCCCCCATGGCCATGCTAGTAGCCGTCACCATGACCGCCAGCTACCAAAAAATCTTCGACGCCAATCCGCGCATCGGTTTCCTCTCGCAAGCCCGCGCCATCGCCGCGCAAATTGCCAGCGGCTCGATCACGCCAGACAAAGTAGCCGCAGCCGAGCGCCTGATTTTCAATAATCGCTTGGACGCAGCAGTGACAGGCGTCCTAGCTGCGATGGTCTTCGCGCTACTAGTCGAAGCCCTAACCGTCTGGTCCGGAATTTTATTCGCAGGGAAAGAAACCACTCTCCACGAAACGCCGTACGTGGCCACGCGCTGGGCGGAAGGAGACTAATGCCAAAGCAATCAAAGCTAGCGATGAAACTGATAAGCGCCCTAAAAAAAGCTTGGCGCTACGTACGCGAAGTAACCGGCGACACAGCCTACGAAAATTACGCAAAATATTGCGCGGCAAATAATTCCAACTCTAACCCCGCCGCACCAGCAACGATGTCCCGCGCCGAATTCTATTCCGAATCCCTAAAAAGAAAATATTCCACAATAAATCGCTGCTGCTAGTAGGGGAGCGGGTTTACCTCGCTCCCGGGTTGGCACTGGGTTTTGCCGCCCGTTCGGCCGCATAAACCCCAGCCACCCGCCGCCTGAACCGCAACACCACACCAACAGACCCCGATAGACGCCCCCACAAATCAAACCTATAATAAATGTTTCGCGCTGAACCAATCGTGCATCTAACTGTGAAACGGGAAGTTATGGAGCAGTTCAAGGACAATTCGAATGAAAACAACTGCGCTCAAGTTGACGAATCCTGCGAACGATGCACCTCCCGAAGAATCAAAAGCGCGCCCGGCAGCCGCGTTACAGCTCTATCTAGAAACCATCTCCTATAAAACCCGCGAGCGCCTAGAACTAATCAACATCACCCGCGACGTAAACGAAGTAGTCAAAAAGTACGGCCTGAAAGCCGGCTTCGTAATGATCCAATCCCTGCACACCACAACAGCCGTCTTCATAAACGAATTCCAGCAAGCGTTGCTGGACGACATAAAGTCGTTCCTGGAGCGCCTGGTAGGCCGGATCGATTACTGGCGCCACAACGACCCCAAGCTCTCCGAGTGCAATCGCAAAAACGCCGACTCGCATCTGCGCGCCATGGTCCTGGGCCACACCCTCTCGCTACCAGTAAAAAATGGCGAAGTAGCCCTCGGCTACTGGCAGTCGGTTATCCTGGCCGAACTAGATGGCCCCCGCGAACGCAGCGTCCAAATCCAAGTCCTAGGCGTCCCAGAAGAAAAGTAGCGCCAGCGTCCCTGCCGGCATCCGACGACCCCGATTCCGCCACGAGCGATCCTCACGTTCGGACTACAAAATAAAACCGTCATCGATCATTCAATTCTGCGCGCCGCCCGAAATTTCAGCCCTCGCCATCAACTGCGCTCGTAAGATGCCGACAGAGACGCCGGCGCTACTGGCCCAATTGACTTGCCGATTCTCCCTACCTAATATTGCAGCGAATCACGCACGATTATCCGGAGGCGCGAATGAACTCCAAGCGCAGTAATCTGCCCGCAGCAATAGCAGTAACCATCTGCCTCTGTCTAATCGCTCTCTACTTGGTAAAGCGCAACAACCAGCAAATCTCCGCCTCAGTAGCAGCCTCCGGCCGCACCGCACAAAATGATCCGCGCCTAGCCGGCGCCTATCGCTTCGAAAGAAACAAATGGACCTACGTCCATCTTCAAGGCACGTCAGATCAAATCGGCTATCAACACGGCTACCTACTGTCCGCAGAAATCGCCGACGCCTTCGCCGCGATTAAATTAGAAGATACGCACATGACCCGCCGCGACTGGGCTTTCTTCCGCAAAGCCTCCCACGATATGCTCTGGCCGCACATCGACGCCGAATACCAGCAAGAACTGAACGGAATCGTAGCCGGCGCCCAAGCCAACGGAGTAAAAATCGATATCGATGATTTAGTAGCCATGAACGCTTTCATGGAACTCCCCGGCTATTACGTCCCGTGGTTCAACGAAAAAGAAAAAGTAGCCGACGCTCCGCATCTTCAAAGCCCCGGCAATTGCAGCGCCTTCGTAGCCACTGGAACCTGGACCACCCATGGCCAAATCGTGATGGCCCACAATAATTGGACCAGCTATCTGCAGGGCGAGCGCTGGCGAGTAATTTTCGATATCGCTCCGGCGCAAGGTTTCCACATGATCATGGATGGCTATCCAGGCGTAATCGTAAGCGACGATGACTTCGGCGAAAATTCCGGCGGCCTGATGGTCACAGAAACCACCATCTCCGGCTTCAAAGGCTGGGATCCGGATGGCAAGCCAGAATTCGTACGCGCAAGAAAAGCCCTGCAATACGCCGACAACATCGACGACTACATGAAAATCATGCTGGACGGAAACAACGGCGGTTACGCCAACGATTGGCTGCTAGGCGATCGCAAAACCGGCGAGATCGCACAATTCGAACTAGGCCTGAAAGCACACAAAGTCTACCGCACAAAAGACGGCGTCTTCGTAAGCTCCAATTTCGTAAGCGACCCAGAAGTCCAAAAGAAAGACACGGTCTGGGACAACAACGACGCGGATGCCTCACCAAACGCCCGCCACAAGCGCTGGAATGAATTGATGGATCAATCAAAAGGGAAGCTGGACGTAGAGCTGGCAGAAAAAATGCTGAGCGATCATCACGACACGTTCACCGGAAAGGATGGCCCCAGCGGCCGCACTCTCTGCGGCCACATGGACGCCGACCCCGCAGGTTCGAAAGCCTGGGAAACCGCCCCATTCGATCCCATGGGCGCAGTCCAAGGCAAAGTAGCCGACAGCAACATGGCCGCCAACATGACGCTCATCGCCAGAGCCGGCCACCCCTGCGGCGGCGATTTCAAAGCCGCCCCATTCCTAAAAGCCCATCCAGAATATTCCTGGGAAGCACCATCACTGCGCGATATGGACGCAGGCCCCTGGACCCAATTCAAGGCAGGCGAAACCAAGTAGGGGCGGGCCTTGCCGTTAAGTCCCGCCCGCTTTTCGGCCCCGCATTTATCTTTCGTCTTTCGGCCGCGCTGTTTCTGACGCTGTCGTTCCGAACCCGCACCCACAAAAAAATGGGGAGGCCGAAGCCTCCCCGCTCAATCACCGCAACAACGCCCTGGTGTTAGCTCCTACCCACCACCAGATTGTTAGTCACCGAAAAAACATTCGCCACGCCGTTCGCACGAAGGTAAGCAGTGTTCTTATCCGCCTCGTTCGCCACCACGCCCTCGAGCGTAACGTTCCCATTCTTCACAATAATGTGAATCGAAGGAATCGGCGCAATCGAGTAGCGTTGCAGCGACGCAAATCCATAAACGGCGCGATAAGTCTGCCGCCGGATCGAATCGTCAAAATTCGAAAGCGGCAAAACTTCAATATTATTCACCACTTTCGTAACGCCCTCGATCCTCTTCACCACATTCTCCGCATCAGGCCGCAGCGTAGCGTTGCTCACCTGACCTGACAAAGTGACAGTCGTCCCGTCCACGCGATACTGCAAATTGTCAAACACCGACAAGTAAGGCAGCATCACCAGTTCGTGCCGCACTTTCTCCTTCAACCAGCCTTCGTAATTCTTAGTGTCATTGGATGACAACGTAGGATTGCGGTTATTAGAAGGCACTATAGAAGCGCTGGCATAAGGCGCTGCGGCCAAACCAAGAACGACCGCCAGAACGCCAGCAAGAAAAAACCGGCCAACTGTGCTCGTTCCCCTAATCATTTTTTCTCCTTTTTTGTGTCTGCATTTTCTGCAGCCATTGCCGATTACCCTCCATTAGATGCCGCCGAATTTCCGGAAGTTGTAGAAAATCGGAGCACCCGGAAATGCCGCTAATCCCGGCATTTGCGAGCGAATTTCAATGCAAAACTACGGTATCCTCAATCCCGGCGTTTCTCGGATCACGCAAAAAAGCCGGCCCACGCGATGAACCTCACAACATTCTTCGCCCTACTCGGCGGCCTACTCGTCCTGGCCTTCGTAGCAAACCGTCTGGCCAAGCGCACGCGAGTTCCAGATGTACTCGTGCTGCTGGCAACCGGCGTAGTAATCGGACCAGTTCTCCACTGGGTCGACGCCACAAAATTCCAAGGCGCCACGCACGGCTTCGGCACGTTGGCCCTAATCCTAATTCTCTTCGAAGCAGGCCTAGAGCTGGACATCCGCGACACGCTACGACATTTCCCAGGAGGCATCGTTCTCGCCTTCCTAAGTTTCGGCCTAAGCCTCGTGGCCGTCGCTCTCTACGTCCACCAAGCCATGGGCCTGACTCGTGCCGACGCGCTTCTAGTCGGCTCAGTCACCGCCTGCATCAGCAGCTCAGTCCTGCTGCCAGTCCTGCAACAACTCGATCTCCGCCGTCCAATGAAAGTAACGCTAATCGTAGAAGCCTCGCTGAGCGACGCGTTAGGAGTACTGGCAGTAGGAATGTTTCTAGATCTAGCGGGAGGCGCAGGCTCATCAACAGCGACAACTTTTCCAAGCCTGCTGCTAAAAGCGGGAATCTCAGCGGGCGGCAAAGGTTCAATTCTCGGCGGCGTAGCAGCCAGTTTCGCGGTGAAGGTGGCAATCTCGCTGCTACTGGCAGGCGCCGCGGGAGTTCTATGGTCGCGCCTGCTACCGCATCTTTCCGAGCAGCGTTTCTGGCAAGTGCTAACCTTCGCCGCGGTCCTGCTGGTCTATGCAGGATCCGACGCGATCGGCGGCAGCAATCTCTTCACCGTAGTAGCCTTCGGCGCCACGCTGGCAAATTTCCCGGGAAAAGCCCGCGCAGAAAATGCCTCGCCATTCGCCGCCTTCACCAAACTCTTCGATCACCAGCTACAACTGCTAACCTTCCATTCCGAATTAGCATTCCTGGTTCGTACATTTTTCTTCGTCCTACTGGGCGCCATCATCGACTTCCACAGCCTGCGCGCCAACGCGCTCTACGCCACCGGCGTAGTAGCCGCCCTCTTCCTGGCCCGAGTAGCCTCGGTACAAATAAGCCGCGCAGTCTGGCGAGGCATCTCCCCTCGCGAAAGAGAAGCCGCCACGTTACTAATCCCCAGAGGCCTAATCACCGCAGTCCTGGCCTTGGAAGTAGTAGGCGCCCACAAAGAAAAATTCGAATTCCTACTGCCAATGTCTTTCGCCGTAATCCTAATCACAAATCTGTTGCTGCCAATAGCAGCCATCCGCACAGCAGGCGCCGACGAATCGATAGACGCCGCCGCCGAATTAGCCGAAACTCCAACCCCAAGTTCAGAACAAACCCCAGATTTACCCACAGGCTAGATCGGCAGTCGCAGTTGTAGCGCTGGCGTCCCGCCGGCTCTTACGATTGCGATTCCACCAGAAACGACATTCACGGGCGGCGCGATTACTTCGATCGGAGAGATGTTTTTGATTTCGGTAGTCCGCTCGTGATTGCGGCTTTGGCTTTGCGTTGAAGTCGCAAGAGCCGGCGGGACGCCAGCGCTACGTTCAGGCCAGCACTCGAGGCCTATCGCCAAAATCACAGTAAGGCTTACTTACTGGCGGGAGCGGGCGCTCCCAGCAACCGAACATAATGCACCAAATCCCAAATTTCCTTATCACTCTGCGTCTTCCCAAATCCCGGCATCCCAGAAAATCTCACTCCATTCTTAATAATCCAAAATAATTCCGCATCCGACCATCCCTGCACCCCGGGAGATCCCAGATCTGGCACACGCGGATACATCCACTTTCCATTCTCCGTAGGATGCCGTCCGTCTTTCCCGTGACAAGTGTCGCAATCCATCCCATACGTCATGCTTCCATTATCCGCACTAGAAGCATCCGCAGCGGGCACCGCGGTAACCGAGCTACGCGCCGCCCGCCCAATCAACCATCTCTTGGCCGAAGTAGCCAATGAAGTCTCGCGAGGCCCCGGCTCAGGCAGCGCGCTAAGATCGATCTGCGCCGCCAGAATAAACGCAACCACCAGCACGACCACGATCACCACCGCCACTTTCAAAATTCGCCTGAGCATAGAAATGCACTCCTCAACTGTTGGATGCCGCGAGGTCTATTCGTCGTCTTCGTGGTGTTTCAGCGGAATCATCTTCAACGAAATCCGAATATCCCGCGCCCGCGCATCCGCAATAATCGCCCGCCGCACCTCCGCCGGCAGCATTTCCGGCGGATAAACCCCCGCATCCCGGGGCATATGCCGCACAAAAAGCGCCGCTAGATGCGCGGTCGCATAAGAAATCGGCGTAGAGTGCAGCCCTCGCCGCAAAATCTGAATCAAGCTGGGAAATCCAGCATCCCAACGAATCATCATCGGCTGCCCAGCCTTCACCCCGCGCACCAAAACCGCCGCCGCAAATCGCGCATTCTCCAAAATCTTCTTCTTAAATAATTTCTGCACTGACTTTGGTGAAAGCGTCTTAGGAAATCGCTTCAAAACCAATCCACGAGATTTCGTGAGCTTCCCCTGCCGCCACCACCGCCGCAACCGGTCAAAATCATTCCCGCCAATCTTCGCGTCAAATTCCTTCATCGCGACAAAGTAAGGCAAAGTCGCCACTTCATCCTGCGCCGCCAAATAAACGGTCGCCTCCCCAATCGGCGCAGGAAATCGAAATTTCTCCGGCTCCCCGAATTTCTTGCCCTTATGAAATCGCGCCCCGCGGTAATAAATCGGATGCGAAACCGCCTCATCGAAAGCCACTTCCGGCGACCAGGTAGAAACCGGCGTCGCGCTCTCAGTACTCTCGTAAAGACGTATGTGCACCGCCTCGGTGGTATCGAGCAGCTCAGACCCGCGCTTCACCAGCAAGTTCGTCAATCCCGGCGCGACGCCGGCGTTAATCACTGCAATCCGGTTCTTAGCGACAAACCGCTTGTGATATCGAAGCTGCTCGGCCTTAAAGTGATGGCGCGTCAATCGCGAATTCAAATCCAAATAATGCGCCCGCAAACGCAGCGCCGCCCGAAGAATAATTTCATTGAAAATCGCAGGAGAAGCATTCACCAGCAGATGACAACCGCGGCCCGCGCGAACGATGGACCAAATATTCCGCGCGTTTACTTCAAATACTTCAATCTCGCTCTTCTTGCCTAAGAATTTCCGCGCCCGCTCCACATCGCGGTCCCCGCACCACACCGTATGCCCCTGGCGCACCAACAACCGAGCCAAAAGCGAGCCAGTTCCGCCAACCCCCAAAACAAAAATGCGCATCGGCCGAAAACAATATCACAACCAGCGGCCCGCCGCGTCGCGCGCACCGCCGGCGTCACCTACTGCGGTGGCGGCCCCGCCGGCAACCCCAAAGCCACAAAATCCGCTCCCGCATGCACCCAACCTTCCTTCCCATCCTTCACCCGCACACGCAACCACATATCTTCAAACGAACAAGTAACCCGATCCCCGTTCTGTCCCCAATTCACAATCGCCCGCGCCGCCAACAATTCAAATTGCGAGCCAGCCACCACCGCGACCTGCTCCGCATGATAACGATCCTCCACCGGCTCGGCATAAAGCGAAATCACCAACCCCTGAGCCTGCGGCCGCGCGTTCGCCAAAATTCGCATATTGCAACCAGTCTTATTCAAAGTCCCGGTCTTGTTCGCAAAACACTGCTCGCCCTCGCCCCAAATCCCCGCCGCCCAATCCACCCGCACCGGCACGTAAACAAAAAAATTCCCGGTCCACGCCCGAAACTCCAGCGCTTCAGCCTTTGAAGCCAGCGGCATCACGTTCACTCCGCCGCCCACCATCACTCCAGTCAGCACTCCGCCCACAGCCAACCCCTCGCTTCCACCCGGCGGCAAAGGCGCACCAATCAAACTCAATTTATTATTCACCAGCGCAAACACCTGCCAAGATTCATCCTCACCCGGCGCAGCAGGCTCCTCCACATAACGAATCACCAACGCCGCCCCGGCCTCACCTTGAAACACCGCGCCCGAAGCCGTGATCGCCTTCGCAAAATGTCCATCCAACAAATCCGCCGAAAAACTTTTGCGGTAAACAGTCCCGCCATTCGTCCCGCGAATCTCAACCTCTCCAAGCGTAGCCGCAAACTTAGGATCGCTAGCCCGCGTCAACCCCTTCTCATGCGCGATCACCGTATATTTATGCTGCGACCCAATCGCAAACGTCCCCAAAAACTGCTCCGAATCCACGATCTTCGAAGCCTCAACGGCAGGCGTCGGCTTAGTAGCTTGCGCCCCAACCCGTGGCACAAACAAAGACCCGAGCAGCACCCCAGCAGCAGTCGACATTTTTAGAAATAGCCGAAAAATTTTCATGTTTTCCCAGATCGAGCCGCGTCCCGGTGGCGCTGGCGTCCCGCCGGCTCCGACGAAGCTAAAATTCGCCAACATCCCAACTCAACCCCGGACCTCGTAAGTCAATCTCGGCGCGCTCGAACCATCGTACAATGATCGTCAGAAGTAACCACAATCAAAATGAAAGGCCCGAGCGCCACTCCCCAAACTCCATGCTCCCAGTCCCCTTCGTTGGCCCGCGCCTCTATAACGCAATCTTCATCATCTCCTACGCCTCGTGGATACTCTTCGAAATCCTGGCCGGCAGCACAAGAAAATCCAGCGATCCACAAAAAGCCCGCGATCGCGGCTCGTTCTTTTTCCTGGTAGCGATGATCTGGATCGGAGTGAGTCTCGACTTCGCATTCGTCTTCGGCGCACGAAAAGCCGCCATCCCCTCGCGACGCACAGAATTTTTCTTCGCGGGCATCATAATCTTGTGGCTAGGCATAGCCTTCCGCTATTACGCCATGCGCGTCCTGGGCCGCTATTTCACCTTCGACGTAGCCGTCCACACCAACCAAACGGTGATCGAAGCCGGCCCCTACCGTTACGTCCGTCATCCCTCCTACACCGGCGCGCTGATCACGCTGTTCGGCTTCGGGCTCGCTCTAGGAAATTGGGCAGGCCTACTAGCATTGCTAGCGTGCGGCGCCATAGGCTACGCCTACCGAATAAAAATCGAAGAGGCCGCCCTGACGACAGCCATAGGCGCCCCATACAAGCAATACATGACCCGCACCAAACGCCTGATCCCGTTCGTCCTATAGCAAAAAAAGCGAGAGCTGGAATTTCGTACCGCCGGCGTCCCTGCCGGCTCTTTTGCCCGATACGTAACCCAAAACTCAAATCGTCGACGAATCACACTCACGGAAGCTCGAGCCTTTTGGTGAGCACTCCGAAAAAAAGTGCCGCACTAAAAGATGCGTTTTAGCGCCGGGCTCCGCGTCCTTCATCAAGCAGCGCCAAAAAAACAAAATTCCAGCTAAAATATCGCTCGATCACTGCCATGACGTTCCATCTAAGAAAAGCCACCAAATCCGACATCCCGCGCCTAAAACAAATAATCGAAGCCTCAGTAAGAGGCCTGCAAGCCAATGATTATTCCCCAACTCAAATCGAAGCCGCCCTAAACTCCGTTTACGGCGTCGACACGCAACTAATCGAAGACGAAACGTACTGGGTAGCAGAAACCGAAACAGAAATCGTAGCCTGCGGCGGCTGGAGCAAACGAAAAACCCTCTACGGCGGCGATCAATTCCAATCCCGCGAAGACACGCTTCTAAATCCAGCAAAGGATGCAGCAAAAATCCGCGCCTTCTTCGTACATCCAACGCATGCCAGAAAAGGCATCGGCGCAGCCATCCTAAATGCCTGCGAAGAAGCCGCAAAATCCGCGGGCTTCCAGCGCCTCGAGATGGGCGCCACCCTAAGCGGCGTCCCGTTCTACAAAGCAAAAGGCTACGTAGCCGTAGAGAATCTAGAAGTCCCGTTAAATAACGGAGAAACTCTACCGATCGTAAAGATGGCCAAGGAATTTAGGAAAACGCCCTAACGATCCCGCATCTGACCCGATCCTTCCTTCCCGTAATTTGCCCCGCAACTCCGCCCGATATAGAATGATCTTGCTCCGACCTCTTGCCGCTAACGGAGAGCCAACCCAAGCTGCAAGAGGCGAATCCCGCGACCGCGGGATGACGGTCCAGGCGGAAACGCCCAGGCCACCCGTGTTTGGAAAGGAGACCTCGCGCCATCGCTGCGGTAGCGGTGTCGCCGTCGCCCGATTCCAAACCAGGATCGGGCGCTTTTATTTTCGGGATGCCATCTAGCGGAGCCATGTAGCACAGCCACTCTTGGCTGTGTTCGCGTTAGGCAATGGCGAGGTGCGGCGAGGGAAGCCTAGTGACGGAAAGCCACAGCGCAGGAGTGGCTGTGCTACAAAATGCCTCTCACCGACAAATTCGGACGCGCCATCACCGACCTGCGCATCTCGGTTACTGACCGCTGCAATTTCCGCTGCGTTTATTGCCGCTCCGCCGACCCGGAAAATCACATGCCCGGCCACGAACTGCTTCGCTGGGACGAACTCGAGCGGCTGGCGCGCATCTTGATCGCCGAAGGCATTCGCAAAGTCCGCGTAACGGGCGGTGAGCCGCTCGTCCGCGAAGGCGTGGAAGATTTCATCAGCGCGCTGAAGAAAATGGGCGCAAGCGATCTTGCGATTACCACAAACGGCCATCTATTAGCCGATCGCCTGGAAAAATTACTTGCCGCCGGACTAAATCGCATCAATATCAGCCTGGATTCGCTCGATCGGCAAAAATTCGAGGAAATCACGCGCACCAAATCGTTCAGCAAAGTGATGGCAGGTATAGACGCCGCCCAATCGACGCGCTTGAAGCCCATCAAAGTGAACGCTGTGCTGGTCCGCGGCATTAACGACAACGAAGTGGAAGCCTTCGCCGAATTTGCGCGCGACCGCGATCTGATCATGCGCTTCATCGAATACATGCCGCTGGACGCTGATCGCCACTGGTCCCGCGAGCTTGTAGTTACGGCAGCCGAAATCAAAAAGCGCATAGAAGCGCGTTGGCCGCTAATCCCCATCGCCCACGAGCGCAGCGAAACCGCGCGCAAATACCGTTTCGCCGACGGGCCCGGTGAAATCGGCCTGGTCGCGCCCGTTTCGCAACCATTCTGCGGCGCTTGTTCGCGCATCCGCATTACCGCCGACGGCAAACTGCGCACCTGCCTTTTCAGCACCGAAGATCACGATCTGAAATCGCTGCTGCGCAACGGCGCGACCGACGAACAAATCGCTGAAGACATCCGCGCCGCCGTGTACGAAAAAGAAAATGGGCATCGCATCAACGAGCCCGATTTTCACCCCCCGTCGAGAACCATGGTTTTTATCGGCGGCTAAGCTAAAATAAGCCCATGAGCGAAAACGAAAACGAAGAACGCCAAAAACTATTCTCCTTAGGCGAAGCCGAGCGCACCCGCGCCGAACTAGAGCCGTTGCTGATCGAAGCCATGGAAACGCGCAAAAAAATGGCCGATCTGGAAATGGAAATCATGGCGCTGACGGAACGCATCGTCCGCCAAGGCGGCGTAATCATCCCCTACGAGCGCGCCGCCAACACGCGCATGGAACGCGACAAAGTAGCTGCCACGCTGCAAGCGTCGCTCGAGCGCATCCATTCCACGGGCTGCGTAGTAAAAGATCTGGATGTAGGCCTGCTGGATTTTCCCTCGCGCATCCACGGCGAAGCCGTTTATCTCTGCTGGCGCCTGGGCGAAGATCGCATTCGTTTTTATCACCGTCAGGATGAAGGCTTCTCCGGCCGCAAGCCCATCGACCCGCAGCGATTCCGGCTACAAAAGTCCCATCCAGTGAGCGATCACTCAAAAGATTCCGGCGGCCAAAATTTGAATAATCTAAAAGACTCCGCAAGCCCCTATCTACGCAGCGCCGCGCATCAACCAATCGAGTGGCAAGAATGGGGCGAGCCAGCCTTCGCCAAAGCCCGCGCCGAAGGAAAGCCGATCCTGCTGGATGTAGGCGCAGTCTGGTGCCACTGGTGCCACGTAATCGATCGCGAGAGCTACGAAAATCCCGCTCTCGCCGCCATCATCAACGAGCACTACATCCCGGTCAAAGTAGATCGCGATGAGCGCCCGGATGTCGACTCGCGTTACCAAGCCGCAGTAAGCGCCATGACCGGACAAGGCGGCTGGCCGCTAACCGCGTTTCTGACGCCGGAGGGGAAGCCGTTTTTCGGCGGCACCTATTTTCCGCCCGAAGACGCTATGGGCCGCCCAGGTTTCCGCCGCATCCTGCTAGGAGTAGCCGAAGCGTTCCGCACCAAGCGCGACGAAGTAGACAAAACCGCGAAAGCCATCGAAGAAGCCGTGAGCCAAGCCGAAGCCTTTCAAGGTGCGCGCGCCGATTTCGATCCCACCGCAGTGGACGCCATGGTAGGCGCCATAGTCCGCATGTTCGATCTGCGCAACGGCGGCTTCGGCCAATCGCCAAAATTTCCCCACGCCGCGGCTATCGATCTGCTGTTGGAGCGCTATCAATCTACGAAAGAACCGGCGCTGCTTACGGTGGTGGAGAAAACGCTCGAGAAAATGGCCCAAGGCGGCGTCTACGATCAATTAGCCGGCGGCTTTCATCGCTATTCGGTGGATGAGCGCTGGCTGGTCCCGCATTTCGAAAAAATGTCCTACGATAATTCCGAACTGCTGAAGAATTATCTCCACGGCTTTCAGGTAACGGACCGCCCGCTATTCCGCGAGACCGCCGAAGGAATCATTACCTGGACCAACGAAGTCCTCTCCGATCAAAAAAAAGGCGGCTTCTACGGCAGCCAGGACGCCGACCAAACCCTCGACGATGACGGCGACTATTTCACCTGGACAGTCGACGAAGTCCGCGCAGAGCTAACCCCGGAAGAATCCCGCGCCATAGAAATCTATTACGACGTAGAACCGCACGGCGAAATGCATCACAACCCAGCCAAAAATGTACTCTGGATAGCGCACCCGATCGAAGAGGTCGCGCGCGAGCTAAAAGTAAGTGAAACCGATGCGCGTCTGACGCTAGCCCGCGCAAAAGGCAAGCTGCTCGAAGCCCGCCGCAAACGACAGACGCCAGCGATCGATACGACCAGCTACATCAGCTGGAACGCCATGTACGCCTCAGCGTACCTCGAAGCTGCGAGAGTTCTCGATCGCGCGGACTGCAAAGATTTCGCGCTGAAAACCATCGACAGAATTCTTGGCGAAGCGTGGGATGAAACGCGAGGCTTCCAACACCGACTAGGCGGGCCAAAACTGGAAGGTTCGCTGGACGATCAAATCTTCATGGGGTTGTCGTTACTGGATGCCTACGAATGCAACCCTGGAAATTCGCTACTTCGAAGCAGCCGAGCGTTCCTTGAAACTCGCCATCGAAAAATTCGCAGACACAGAAGGCGGCGGTTTCTTCGACCGCTCGCGCGATGCAGCGGCAATGGGGGGCCTAGATCTAGCTCGCAAACCATTTCAGGATTCCCCCACGCCAGGCACAAATTCGATGGCCGCAATTCTCTGCGACCGGATGTACAGCCTCACAGGCAACAAGCTCTATCACGAGTGGGCAGAGAAGACGCTCGAGGCCTTCGCAAAAATCGCGCCGCAGTTCGGCCTCTTCGCGGCGTCGTATGCACTCGCTGCGCTGCTGCATTCCGCGTCACGTCCTGCAAGTCGTCGTGACTGGCCCCGCGAACGATCCGGCGGCTATGGCGCTCGAGCAAACCGCGAATAAAATCTACCGTTATGCGAAAGCTGTCCTGCGCGTCACTCCTGAAAAAATTAGAGACGCAAAGTTGCCGCCAGCTTTGGCCGAAACAATTCCCAATCTCCCGGCCAATACATCCCAAGCGCTAGTCTGCGTCGAAACCAGCTGCCGCCCGCCAATCAAGAATGCGTCCGAACTAAAATTAATTCTCACGGAAACTCGCGCCGCCGCAGTGTAGCGGTCATTGCTTTCGGGTGAGGCCGCTCGCCGGCACGCGCGCGACAATCACGATTTACTCTGCCCGAAGGGATCGGACCTTCGCGTCAGATCTTTCGCGAATTGCTACTTGCCGAAGATGAATTTAAAAAACGGATGCGACTTGGCCGCAACCACGGTGTGCTGGTCCTTCGGCGGACGCGCTTGCTTTGCGGCAAACGTGACGCTCGGCAGAATCATCACGCTTAGCATCGCCGCCAAAATCATCTTGTTCATCTTCATGTCATTCTCCCTGGAGGCCAGTTGCCTCGGTATGCATAACATTGCAACCAGGCACCCAAAAAGGTGACACATTGCCACCAGCCCGCAACACCCACAATCCAGAGCGAGTTATCGCCGACCCGAAGTTCAAATCATCTCAAAATGACATCGAAGATGTGCCCAGGAAGTTCCCATGAATAGAGAATCGAATTCTCTCCGAAATTCGTCTCAAAATGAGCGAAAAATCGGCGCGATTCCGAGGCCGTTTGGATTTGCGAGAGGGCGCAGCGAGGGAGCGGGAAATGCGAGATCGCGATGTGAAATCAATGGCGAAAACCCGGTGCTACACCGGGCCGGTTGTAAACCCCGGCCCCTACAAATTCGCTTGTTCTCCGTTTTATTTGGTTGCGTGGATTTTTATCTCTAGGACCTCTCTACTAGCTTGTTTTGAATTTCTGGGGTAGCCGTCGTTCTGAGGGGAGCTGTTTTTCCCGATTAGACTTGGGTCCGGGCGTTTGTTTTGTTGGAGTTACGTCGATTTCTAATCGTATTGGTTCCCGATTAGAATTTTTGGGGTGGGTGGCGGGTGGGCTTCCCTCCGCGGTCTGAGTGTGATCTGAAAAATATGCGTTATTTTCCCGATTAGAAGTGGTCTCGGTGCTTTGTTTTGTCGGAGTTACGGGCTTTTCTAATCGTATTGATTCCCGATTAGAATTTATTGCGTGGGCGGCGGGTTGGCTTCCGGGCGCGGTCTGAGTGTGATCTGAAAAACATGCTTTATTTTCCCGATTAGAAGTTGCCTCGGTGCTTTGTTTTGTTGGAGTTGTGGGCGTTTCTAATCGTATTGGTTCCCGATTAGAATTTTTGGGGTGGGCGGAGGGCCGACAATCCGAGGCGGCCTTAATGTGACGTGAAAAACATGCCGTATTTTCCCGATTAGAATTAGGTGCTGCTGTTTGTTTTGAGTGAGTTGCGTTGGATTCTAATCGTTTTGGTTCCCGATTAGAATTTGTGGGGCTTGGTACTGGGTGGATCATGAGTTCAGCCGGGGGTGACTGGCGGCGAAGGCGGGGCCGAAAGGCGGGAGGGCCTGAAAGGAAAGACCCTCCCCTACAACGGCGGGAAATATCCGTGCGCGCGGCTGGTTTGCCGGGCATTTTTTGGCTCCTCGAATTCTTGTTGTTTGGCGCGGATTGCTGGGGGCTCAGGAGAGCGGGCCCTTGCGCCGGAATTTCGTGAACTGCGCGTTCATGTTTGATTAAATTTATGAGTATGTCAATGGTACGCGAGGTTCAGTTTTTGATTTGATGATTGAAGCGGTTTGGTGAGTAGGGGAGCTGCGGGGACTTCTTAGAGCGGAGGCAACGGCAACCGCGACGGCTAGTTCGAAAAGCCTCAGGTCTAAAGACCTGAGCTACATTTTTTGCCTTCGATCAATAATGCGCCGATTTCGCGGAATTTTTTTAGTTCTTCGGCGTCTTTGAACCAGCGGCCTTCGTATTTTGGCGGGGTTGGCGTTGGATCTGGGATTAGGTGGTGGCTTACTTCGGCGAATCCGGCATCTCGGAATAGTTGCTTCCAGTCTTCGGCTGAGAATAGATGTGTGGGGACTTGTAGCTTTTCGGCCCATTGGTGGCAGTACGGGTTGTCGAAATAGAAATTGATTAGGATGGAGAGGTGGGCGCCTTCTCGTAGGACGCGATTTAGTTCGCGGATTCCTTTGGCTGGATCCGGCCAGTAATAGGACGACTCTACCGAGATTGCGTGATCGAAGAAGTGATCTTCCCAGGGGATTTCTTCTACGCCGCCTACTACGAAAACTAAATTTGCGAACTCGGCACTTTTTTGGCGGGCGTGGCGGACCATTTCGTCGGAGATGTCCATGCCGACGACGCGGCCTTCGTTTGCGAGGCCGGCTAGGATGCGCGAGAGCCAGCCGGCACCGCAGCCGGCATCCAGAATATTATCGGTGGGGGCGATTTGCATGCGCGCGAGCACTGGCTTGGTGATTGGCCAGTGCTCGTGCTGCATGGACTCGCCCTTGCCGGCGTCGGCCCAGCGATTGAATTCTTCGCGTAGCTGCTCG
Organism: uncultured Acidobacteriota bacterium; assembly: GCA_963792515.1. Lineage (GTDB taxonomy): Bacteria > Acidobacteriota > Terriglobia > Acidiferrales > UBA7541 > Palsa-147. The sequence continues at coordinate 80,920 of CAWBWG010000017.1, forward strand.
TTCGATTGCTGCTCGGTCATCCCGCCGTGGCTGCCATTTGGGATTCGTCGGCGGACGGGCCGTAGAGAGCGGGGACCGGGATGTCCGTTAGGCGGAAATAGACCGTGAGCTGGCCGCGATGGTGGATGATGTGGTTGAGGATCATGCCGCGATAGACGCCGATGCGCGGGAGGGCGAAGATCGTTTCGCCGTTGTTGAAGAGCGTCCAGGTTTTCATGAGCTGCTCGTCGGTGGCTTTGGCTAGCGCGGCGCGGGCGGCTGCTGAGCTTTTGTCGAACATGGCGAGTAGCTCGGCGCGCGTTTTTGCGGTGGGGAATTCCACTTGCTTGCCGCCGGGGGCGATGTCGAAGGAATCGGTGTCGAGCATGGAGGCTAGCCAGCCGGTCATGCTGGAGAGGTGATTGCCGAGCCAGCCCATGGTGCCGGATTTGGGATGGGGCTTGTAGTCGAACTTGGCGTCAGGAATGCGGGCTAGACATTCGCGGGTTTTGGCCATTTCATTGTCGAATTCTGGGAGTAAAGATTGGTTCATAGGCATGGTGAGGCTCCTTTAAGTGATATTGACTGAGGGTGCGAGAGTTTCGCTTTTTGTTCGCCTTGTGTCAAGGCTTATTTTTCAATCGGCACGAGCTACACAGCCAGGAGTGGCTGTGCTACAAAACCCTTCCGCAGCCGCCGCAAAATCTGGCGCTTGTAAATTGCGGAGTGCCGCAACGGGTGCAATAGTGCACGCCTTGTCCTGCGTAGACTAGGACGTGGCGGTCCTCTGGCATGCAGGCCCAGATTAGCGCTACGAACCAGCCGATGATTGTCCAACCGGCTAGGAAATTCACTAGAAAGATTGCGCCGCCGTGGCGCTTGTCTCGGCCGATGATCGCGGGCAGGAAATAAAGCAGCGCCATCAGCACTAGGAATGTCATGGCAATATCTCCTCTCGCTTGAAGTTACGCACGGGCGCTCGAAACTGTTCCATTGCAATCACGCGCGCGGGCCTTGGCCACGGGGCCGAACTGCGGGAGGGCTAAAGCACCCTCCCCTACCGGTGATTCCCTTTATACATCATTTCGCCTGCTGCTATGCGAATGCGTAGGCGGTTTTCTGGCGTTGGCAGCGGGCAGGTTGTGTAGGAGTTGTACGCGCATGGCGGGTTGTAGGCTTCGTTGAAATCTAGGATTAATTGGCCGTTTGTTGGGGTGGGCGTGTCCAGGAAACGGGCGGCCGGGTAAGTCTCTTTGCCGCTGGTTAGATCGCGGAAGATGAAATTTAGGCCGGTGGGTTGGGCTATGGCTTCCAGGCGATATTGTTCGCCTGCCAGCGTGAATTCTGCGTAGCCGGGGCTGGGGATTTTTAGCGTGTCGCCGGCTTGATTTTGGATTTCTAGTTCGTGGGGCGGGTCGTAGGGTACGAATTTTGCTTCTACGCGATAGTGCTCGTCGATGGGGAACCAGGTTAGGCCGGCGAAATTTTTGCGGAGTTTGCTGTTTTTATTTTTTAGGCGGACGGCATAGCGGTCGCCGCTTTTGTGGACTTGCAGGGAGAGATCGCCGATGGCTAGGCGGTCTTCGGAATCGGGGAGGATGGCGGCGGTTTGGACAGGTTGGCCTTTCATTTTGATTTGTACGCCGGCGTTGATGCTTACTTCGATTTTGCCATCGTGCATTTTGAAGGCGCCTAGTTCGGCGGGGATGTTGGGCTCGTTTAGGACGATGTCATTTAGTGGATCGCTGCCGAATTTGTTTTCGCCTTCGTGAAGCCAGAAGAGGCCGGTGATGGTTAGCCAGCCGTCTTCGGATTTTAGGGAGGATTCGTAGGAGTGGCGCCATTTTTCTACTTGGGAGTGGTAGGTGGCGTCGGTGGCGTAGAGGGCGGTGGCGAGAAGAAATATTACTGTGGTGAGCGAGAGAAAAATCGAGCGGCGCATTTTCGTGGAATTTTTGCGCACGTTTACAAAGGCCTCGCAGAGCGGTCCATTTTGAATCGAGGTCCGCGGTTGATGGCGGCCTTGGCTTACACTTTGCACGAAAGAGCCGGCAGAGA
>CAWBWG010000018.1:0-32742 GCA_963792515.1 uncultured Acidobacteriota bacterium
CTCTCGTTCCGAACTTTCGGGGACAAGTCATCCGTGGTGTCGGTTCCGTTCGACTGCTTCTCCGGCGTCGACCACTTTACGTCATCGTCGTCGCTGTGCACCGTGACGATGAGCTTTTCGCGACTGGTCAGCGTGTGAATCCGTCTGACTCAGGTTCATTCATGCGTCCGTCCGTGGACGAGCGCATTCATTAATTGCTATTGGAATGATTATGTCCACTTTTTCGTCTTCTTTCTGCTGTTCTCTGCTTGTTGCTGGACTTGTCGCATGCACCACTAGATTGCCCGTCGCCTACGCGGTATGTTCTGTGTCTTTTCCCGGATGGTCAAAATTCGCCGTCCGGCGAATTCTTGACAGCTTCCAAGATTGTGTGTATATTTACTCCGTTCATGTCGGCATTGTCGATCGTGACTTTGCGATTGAGTTTCTGGTTAATCGTGGGACGACTTTGGGCGAGGGGAGAAGTGACATTTATGCTAAACTACTTCCTTGTCGAATCGTCGTTAACCGCACATGCAAGTATTTTTCTGGTGCTGTGCTAAATGCCGCCGTCGCCGAGAAGACACACCACTGCCCCGGCTTGGAGAGAGACTCTTCACATCTTCGGACTCCTTCTGATTGAACTGCTGCCTTCATGTACGCAGAGCCTTGTAGAAAGTTCCACTTGTTGAGCTTTGATGGGCAAGAGTTGGCAGCGTTTGAAATTCGAGATGGGATTCGAAAGCCTAAGCTCGCGTATAGAACGGCTTGAGGGACTAGCTCCGAAGTGCCCAGCGCTAAGCGCATCGTTAAAGACTAACGCTATTCCGGAGCGCTGAAGCGCTTCTTCCCCCACATGAACGCGGGGGCGGCCACCGAAATGCAAAGTCTCCGACTCAAATTCGGGGGCTCCAACCGAAATGCGGGCTGCTGCTGCGCAGAAAACTCCAGTCGAGCTCAAATGAGGATATGACCCACAAAGTCGGCTCTGTGCAGCATCGTGGCTATTCCGGGGTCGGTCGAAGCCTCAGTCCGTGGACCTTTCGCCGCTATCGAGTCCTGAAGTAGACGGCGCCTAGCGGCGGCAGCTTCACGTTCAGGGAGAACGGCTGGTTGTTCCAGCCGAGCGGGTCGGAATGAAGGCCACCTGGATCGCCGGCGTCGTCGCCGCCTTCGTAATAGGCGGAGTCGGTGTTCAGGATTTCGCGGGCAAAAGCCGCGTACGGGGACGCTGATGCGATAGTCTTCGCGGACCACCGGCGTGCATCGTATTATGACTATGAAATCGTCGTGATTGGCCGCGTGGCGGATAAATGAATCATATTTGTATCCACATCATGGACTTCGAGCCATCCGAAGCCCTGCCAGTCGAAGAACCACCTGGTGGAGAGCAGGCTCGGTGGCATAGACACGGTTCAGGTCGCCGACGAGGCGCTGAACGCCTTGATGCGGCGGCGATTGCTCAGCGTCCGATCGAGGTTCGCGTCGGCGTACCACTCGTGCCGCTCGGCCGCTGCGCCGCCCATGAACAGAAAGTTCTTGCCGGGGTGCCACGGTAGCCGAGCAGGCGCAGATTGGCGAATTCTGCCAATCGTCGCCCGGCATTTTCGAGAGCAGCGAACGCTCGCCGTGCACGAACTTCATCGTGCGAAGCGGCAGAACGAAATGGTGAAGGCGTACATCATCGAAAAAGCTGAGCTTAGTCGCGGGCGAGATCTGCGATAGACGGGATCTTGGCGCCAGATTTCAGCGTGTCGTTCCATCCAGCTGATTTACTTCAAATCGAAGTCCGAGACCAATCCGACGTACGTGGGCCGCGGTACTGGGCGAGCGTAGATTCTTCGGCGATGGTCAGCGCGCCGCCGCTCGGTCTTCGTTCATGGCGCTTGATGAAGGCGATGGCTTCGAGATTTCGCGCTCGCTGTACTGGTTGCAGAGTCCACTCGCCCGGTTTGCGCGAATAATCGAGGTAGAGCATCGAAGCGACGGCATCCACGCGTAAACCGTCGATGTGATATTTGTCGAACCAGAAGAGCGCATTCGAAACGAGAAAAATTCTGGACACCTCGTTTCGGCCGTAATTGAAGACGAGGAGTGCCCCAATCGGGATGCGAGCCTTTGCGCGGATCGGCGTGCTCGTAAAGATGCGTGCCGTCGAAGTAGGCGAGTCCGTGGGCGTCGCGAGGAAAGTGGGCGGGCGTCCAGTCCAGAATCACGCCGAGTCCTGCGGCGTGGCAGCGATCCACGAAGTACATGAACTCGTCGGGCTTGCCGTAACGGCTGGTGGGCGCGAAGTAGCCGACGGTTTGGTAGCCCCATGAGCCATCGAAGGGATGGCTCCATCACGGGCATCAGCTCGAGATGCGTGAAGCCCAGCGATTTGGCGTAGGGAATCAGCTTTTCGGCCAGTTCGCGATACGAAAGCCATTGCTTTCCATCGGACCCAGCGCGCCGCCACGAGCCGAGATGCACTTCGTAAGCGGCGATCGGCGCGCGCAGCCAATCGCGCTTTGCTCGCTGCGACAGCCATTCCGCGTCTTGCCACGTGTAGCGATCGATGTCGTACACCACAGATCCGGATTTTGGAACGGACCTCCGCGCAAAATCCGTAGGGATCGGCTTTAGGCTCGAGGCGCGCCCCGCTTCGCGGGAGTAATCTCGAATTTGTAGAGCTCGCCTTCGCCAAGCCCCGGGAGGAAAATTTCCCACACGCCCGACGATCCGCAATTCCGCATCGGATTTATGCGTCCATCCCAATGATTGAAATCGCCAACGACGCTGACGCGCCGCGCGTTTGGCGCCCAGACCGCGAAGTGCACGCCGCGCACGCCATCAATCTCGCGCACGTGCGCGCCGAGCTTTTCGTATTTTAGATAATGCGTGCCCCTCGCCCATCAAGTGCAGATCGAATTCGGTGAGAACCGGCGGGAAGGCGTAGGGATCGTAGGTTTCAGTGCTGCGCCCGTCGGGAAACGTAATGCGTAACTTGTAAGCCGTTGCGGCTAGCGCGTGCTGCTCGCTATGCGCGGCAGACCCGCCGGGCGCCTGAGGAATTGTTGCCACGAACAAGCCGTCAGGATGAACACGAATCGCGGGATACACAGCGCGCTCGCCGATCCACAAAACGCTGATCGAAGCAGCGTCGGGGCGGAAGACGCGCACGATGATGAAATGTTTTCCAGTGGCTGCTTCGCGGTGCGGGCCGAGAATGTGAAACGGATCCGAATGCTCGCCGCGAACAATCGCGTGCATCTCGGCCGCCGACGACTGCGGGGCGATTGCGCGTGGGCCAACTGCCAATTCGATCTTGGGCTCGTCGGACAAAAGAGTAGGCTCCTTGGCGACGCCGGTCTCGGCGCGCGAGGCCGCCCGGCGAAAGACGACATCATTTTAGCGAAGCGCGGCGCAGCCTCCAACCTTGCCGGTGAAGGAAGTATAAGGATGCGGCGCGGTACGGATAAGTGCCGCGCGGGGAAGGTTGGTTAAAACTCCCGTATATCGTGCTCAATCGGCCCAGGCGAGATAGCCGGGCACGATGATATTAACGACAGGCACGATCATCAGAATGCCCCACCAATTTGGCTTGCCGCGCGCTTCTGCGATGGCCATCCAAACCAGAATCGCCACAACGATGTTCGCGATCGGGATCAGAAACAGGATGATCCACCAGATCGGTTTTCGGGCGATGTTCAGCATCAAAATGATGTTGGCGATGGGAATCCAGGCCAGCCATGCGTTCTCCGTGTTGGTCTTCTGAGCGATCGTTTGCAGCGCCAGCGAGATGTAGATGTATCCCACCGCCGCGCACAGCAGGAAGAACATAAGAAACGCACCACCTGCAAACAGACCTCGGTCGTCCATCCGCGCTCCTCCTCTCGCACCCGGCCAAATTTAGCGGGCCGGATACGATCCTCTTTGGAATCGTAACTGGACGGGCGGCTCGTTATGAACGCCGCCTTCCGTATTCAGGTTGCACAGCAACAGGCAGGAACGGGGCTACGCTACATCCAGCAGCAAAGAGCTGTCCAGCGAAAACATCGGGTAGTTGTATGATTGGAAAGCGTATGGCTGAAGGATCGACGGGAATGAGAAAAGTATTTGTCTGCGTGTTCCAGTTTCGTTGCCCGAAATGCTGGAGCACGAATCTGATCCGGAGAATCCTGCGCGCGGAAACCACGGATGAGGCGAGAAACCGCGTGCACGACGGCAGCGTGCGGTGCGGTTATTGCAGGCTGCCGCTGCCAGGTGACGCCGAGGTTGCTTCTGAGATCAGCGAGCCGACTGCGGAGGAGATTGAGGTCTCCGTTATCGAGCCGGACCCTCCTGAAAAGGCGTAGCACGCACGCTTCGCGATTGATGCAATCACATTCCATTTTGGCTCGCTGAAAATCTTTCAGCCGCTGGACTTGCACGGCGGAGATGGATAGTCTTGTGCGCGCCCGGGGGCATGCAGCGGGGCAGAGGAGGCACTCATGAAGAATCGTTTGTTGACGACGGTAGCAATTTCGACGCTGGCCGTGCTGCTCGGAGCGACCGCGGCGCGCGCGCAAGAAGCAAGCTCGGCGCAGAAGAAGACGAAGACGCCGTCGGAAGCGGTGCTCGAGAGTTGGAATGATGTCGGCGGCCGGATTATCACCATGGCCGAGGATTGGTCAGAAGACAAATACAACTACCGCCCGAACGCGCAGGTGAGAACGTTCGCCGACGTCCTGCGGCATATTGCCGGGTCCAACTACGATCTTCTCAATCACGTCACGGGCAAGAAAGTCGGGGATGGCGCCAATGACCCGTCGCCCGATACTTACAAGACCAAAGCGCAGATTGTCGCGTTCGTGAAGAAGTCGGTGGAAGACGGGGCGACTATTATCAAGGAGCAAGGCGACGCGGGTATTTTGAAGGCGCTGGACTACTGGATCGGTTACATCGAGCACATGGGCGAGCATTACGGCCAGCTTGTTCAGTATTACCGGAATAATGGCATCGTTCCGCCAGAGTCGCGCCCGAAGAAATAACGACGCTGCAAAAGTCTTTTCGCTATCATCCTGAACGAAGCGAAGGATCTGCGGTCTATCAATTTCGAGCAAGATTGCAGATCCTTCGCCGTGCGGGCTGCTCTGGCGTTTGGCATGAGCGTTCGGATTTGAAGGGACAATTCGTGTGCCCATCTGCATCCTGCTTATTCTCGCACTGGGGTGTCTGAGCGTGGGAGACGCGCGCGCGCAAGATCGAACGCAAGGGCGCTCGGTCGTGATGACCCGCGGCGGAATCGTTGCGGCCGAGAGCCCGTTGGCGGCGCAGGCCGGCGCTGCGATTCTCGCCGCGGCGGCAACGCCATTGATGCGGCGGTCGCCACAAACGCCGTGATGGGCGTTGTCGCGCCGATGATGAACGGCATGGGTGGCGATCTTTTCGCCATCGTTTACGACGCGAAGACCGGCAAGCTCTACGGTCTGAATGCCAGCGGATGGGCGCCCGCTTCCCTGACTATCGAAGTTTTGAAATCACGCGGCATCGAAAAGATGCCCGGGGACGGAATTCACAGCGTCACCGTGCCGGGCGCGGTGGATGGCTGGAGCAAGCTGCTCGAAAGATTCGGGCGCAAGAAATTCTCGGATGTTCTCGCGCCTGCGATTCATTATGCGAACGATGGCTTTCCGGTTTCCGAGCGCACCGCGGTCGATTGGAACGAAGCTGCGGCGACAGTTCGGAGCGACTCGAACGCCGCCAAGACATATTTTCCCAACGGACGCGCGCCCGCCGCAGGCAACATCTTCCGAAATCGCGATCTGGCAAATTCACTGGAGAAAGTCGCGACCGGCGGACGCGACGCCTACTACAAAGGCGAGATCGCGCGCGCGATCGTCGAAACGTCAAAGCGGCTCGGCGGCACGATGACGCTCGACGATCTTGCCGACTACTCGAGCGAGTGGGTCGAGCCAATTTCGACCACGTATCGCGATTGGACCGTGTACGAAATTCCTCCGAACGGGCAGGGAATCGCCGCGCTCGAGATGTTGAATCTGATGGAGCGATTTCCGCTGGCGGATGCCGCGCCAGGTTCGGCGGATTCGCTGCACATCATGATCGAAGCAAAGAAGCTGGCGTATGCGGATCTGTTGCGTTATATCGGCGATCCGAAGTTCAGCCAGATTCCCGTAGCCGAGCTGCTATCGAAGCGCTATGCCGGAATTCGCGCTGCCGAAATCGATTCTGCACATGCCAACTGCGACGCAAAAGTCGGAAATCCCCAGCCCGCCGGCGGAGACACGACGTATCTCTCCGTGGTGGACGCTGAAGGCAACATGGTTTCGCTGATCCAGAGCAATTACTCTCTCTTCGGTTCAGGCATCGTCGCAGACGGCACCGGCTTTGCTCTGCAGAATCGCGGCGCACTCTTCACGCTCGATCCCGCCTCGCCCAACGCGCTCGCAGGGCATAAGCGTCCGCTGCACACGATCATTCCCGGCTTCATGTCGCGCGGCGATGAGCGCATCGCCTTCGGCATTATGGGCGGCTTCAATCAGGCCCAGGCGCACGCGCAATTCGTGGCCAATATCGCCGATTACAAAATGAATATCCAGGCCGCGCTCGAAGCTCCGCGCTTCACGAAGTACACCTTCGATGGCTGTGACGTGCAAATGGAAGACCGCATCGCCGAAACCGCTCGCAAAGATCTCGAATCCCGCGGCCACAAAATCGAAGTGCGGCACGGCTATTCCTCAGTTTTCGGCGGCGGACAAGCGGTGCGCCGCGATTTCAAATCCGGCGTAAATTCCGGCGCCTCCGACCCGCGCAAAGACGGCGAAGCGATGCCGGAACCGCCGCCACTGCACTAGAAAATCTGCGCAATCTGCGGATAACGATTTCACGATTCCTGCCACTCCAGCGAAAATTCCCTCCGACTGTGGGGTGTTGATAAACCCTGTGTTTTCTGTCCCTTTTAGTACGAAGGTACCATTGCACCGCCGTGTGCCGTAGCGGAGCATAGGTCCGGGGTTCGTCCGTCTCTCTCAGCGCCAGCCGGACGAACACATTCCATCTCATGCCGAAAACGACCGACGTTTTTTCCGGACGAACTCGCGCGCGGCAAGAGAGCAGCACCGCGAGGCGACGAAGGAAACCGCCGCACAGTGGTTCGTTCGCCTGAAAATTCGGGCGCCTCTCCGCTGAACCTTGAAACGCACGACGCAATTCTGAAAGCGCTGCTCGAAAATAATCCTCTCGCGATCGTAGTTCTCGGCCCCGATGATCGCGTGCAGATGTGCAATCCCGCGTTCGAGCAGTTGTTCCGCTACAAGCAGTCCGAGTTGATCGGCCGCGGACTCGATCGGATTGTCGCAGTCGAAGGCAGTGAAGCAGAAGCAATCGAGATCAGCCGGCGTGTCGCGCGAGGCGAAGTGGTGCGCTTCACGACAAAGCGCCGCCGCAACGACGGCAGCCATCTCGAAGTGGAGATTCTCGGCGTTCCGCTGCTGGTCAACGGACGGCGAATCGGCAGCTTCGGAATGTACCAGGACATTTCGAGCCGCACGAGTCTCGAGAAAGCCCAGCGCTCGGCGGAAGAGCGGCTGCGCACGCTTTTCGAAAATGCTATCGAAGGAATTTTCCAGACCACACCGGAAGGCCGTTATCTCAGCGCCAATCCGGCGCTGGCGCGAATTTTCGGCTACGAATCGCCCGCGAAAATGATGGAAACGGTGAGCGACATCGGCGCGGAGCTCTATGCCGATCCCAGGCGGCGCGACGAATTCAAGCGCTTGATGGAGACCACCGACGTCGTTGAAGGGTTCGAATACGAGCTCGTCCGCAAGGACGGCGCCCGCGTTTGGATCAACGAAAATGCCCACGCCGTCCGCGATGAAAACGGTAAGCTGCTCTACTACGAAGGCACGGTCGAAGACATCACCGTACGAAAGCGCGCTGAAGCCGAGCGGCAGGCGACTCTCGAAATCACGCACGCCGTCAACGTCACCGAAAATCTCGACGATCTGCTGCGCTTGATCCACTCGGCCTTGAAGAAAGTGCTGTACGCGGAGAATTGCTTCGTCGCGCTGTTCGAGCCCTCCAGCGGCATGTTCCACTTTCCATTCTTCGCCGACCACTATGACACCGCCCCGCCGCCGCAAAAAGTCGGGCGAAGCTGCACGGCGTATGTATTCCGGACGGGCCGCGCCGCATCGATTCCGCAGTCGGCGTTCGAGCGGCTCGTCGCTGCAGACCACGTCGAGCTCGTCGGCACGTCTTCGCCGTCGTGGCTGGGCGTGCCACTGCGCAGTGCTTCGGCCACCATCGGCGTACTCGTCGTCCAGCACTACACCGACTCGAATGCTTACAGCGATCGCGATCTCGAGTTTCTGTAGTCCGTCGGCGGTCAAATCGCTCTGGCGATCGAGCGCAAGAGATCGGAAAGCGCGCTGCGCGATAGCGAGGCCCGCCTGCGCGTCCTCGTCGAACAGTTGCCCGCGATCTTGTGGACCGTTGATTCGAAATTGCGCTTCACTTCCGCCCTCGGCGCGGGATTGACGCGCGTCGGCGTCCGGCCTGAAGACGTCGTCGGAAAGACGATGGACGAGTTCTTCGAGACGTCCGATCTGGGTTTCCTGCCCATCACGGAACATCGGCGGGCCGTGGCCGGCGAACCCGGCACTTTCCATATGGAATGGCGCGGCGGATCCTACGCCTGCCACGTGGAAGCGATGCGCGCGCCCAACGGCCAGCCCTATGGCGCGATTTGCATGGCGCTCGACGTTTCGGATCGCAAGAAGCTTGAAGCACAACTTCGCCAGGCACAGAAGATGGAGGCCGTCGGCCGGCTGGCGGGCGGCATCGCGCACGATTTCAATAATTTGCTCATGGTGATTCAGGGCTACGCGGAATTGCTCATCGACCGCTCCAAGCCCGGCGATGCTTTCCGCCGCAACGCGGAACAGATTCAGGAAGCATCGCAGCGCGCCGCTTCGTTGACGCGGCAACTGCTAGCCTTCAGCCGGAAGCAAATGCTCGCACCAAGCGTCCTGAATATTCAGGGCGTCGTCGCCGACATGGAGAAAATCTTGCGGCGGCTGATCGGCGAGGATATCGAGCTGGTCTCCGTGAATGCCGCGGACCTCTGGCGCATCAAAGCCGACCGCAGCCAGATCGAACAGGTAATTTTGAATCTGGCGGTGAACGCTCGCGACGCGATGCCTCGTGGCGGAAAGCTGACCATCGAAACCGAGAACGTGGAGTTCGACAACAGCCAGGCGCGCTTGCCCGTAGTGCTTACTCCGGGACGTTACGTCATGCTGGCCGTCACCGATAACGGCTGCGGCATGGACTCGGAAACGCAAGCCCACATTTTCGAGCCGTTTTTCACCACGAAGGAAAAAGGAAAGGGAACTGGACTCGGGCTCGCGACGGTCTATGGAATCGTAAAGCAGAGCGGCGGCTACATCTGGGTCTATAGCGAGCCGGGGCAGGGAACGACGTTCAAAGTTTATCTTCCGCGCGTCGAAGAAGGTCTCACGCCGCAAGAAGTTCGCGAAGTATCGCAGAATATTCCCCGCGGCACAGAGACGATTCTGCTCGTCGAAGACGAGCAGGGCGTACGCGATCTTGCGCGCGAGTACCTCGAAATCAGCGGCTATAAAGTTCTCGTCGCCGAGAACGGCGCCGCGGCCGTGCAGGCGGCGTCGGAACACAAGGGCGCGATTGATCTCGTCATGACCGACGTGGTGATGCCGGGTTTGAGCGGCAGCGAGCTCACCAAGCGTATCGAAGCCCTCCGGCCGGGCATCCGCATCATGTACATGTCGGGATACACCGACCAAGCCATTGTCCATCATGGCATTTTAGGGCCCGATATCGTGCTACTGCAGAAGCCATTCACGCTCAACGCCCTCGCTCATAAACTGCGCGAGGCATTGGCCAAGAAATTCGCTCCGTAACACCGCCGCAAATATCTTCAGTAGTAGTCCGATCGACGTGAAACAATTTCACGCACGCGCCGCTTGTCGCTGTTGCCTTCATTCGGTACGGTTGTTTGACATTGGCGCATAGTCCCGAATCGGGAACGCCGCCGAGTTGATCCATGTGCCCGCGGCTGGTGCGCCCAATCCCATGACGTGGAAGCACTTAGAAGTTCCCCCGAGAAACAATCATAAACAATGCTCCGCGGCGTGCCGCGTGCAATCTCTCAGTCAGAGTGCGCAGCAAGATGTAAGCTGGCGCCAACTGGGGGAAGAGTGGAAATCACCGAGAAACTCGAGCTAGCGGCTGTACCGAACGGATTTGACGAGCTGGACGACGACCAACCGGAACGTCACGATTACGATCCCGAGCGTCGCCTGTGGGTCGCAGTGCTGCTTCAAGCCGTGCTGGACTTTCAATCGAACAATGCCCGTGCGCAACGCGAGGCCGAGAAGTTTCTGCTGCAAAGCCCGGCGGATCTTGAAGCCGTCTGTCATCGGGCGGGACTGAACCCGGGCGTCTTCCAATCGAAGCTGAGCCGCATCCGCCGTGCGAAACCGATCGCCGGTATCCCGCGGATGGTCTTGGCTGCCTGAGCGCATCGCGCCGCAGATTTGTAGTTGCAGGGCGGCCCGATGGTCTAAGATTCACAGAGGTGCCCTCTCAGGCCGGCGGTAACTGAGATTTGAAAAATCGGCCGCGTCGAATCGCGGCGCCGGCGGTCTGCGGGGCGGAAATGACCAGACCACGCGCAGAAGAAATTCGGCCGGAGATGCAGCTTCTACTGTGCTGCGCGCGGACGCGTCTCGGCGCCTCGCACATCGAGCGCATTCGGGTACTCGTCCGGCCCGATTTGAATTGGGCGGTCTTCATGGCGCTGGCGGACCAGAACGCGCTGATTCCTCTCGTTCATCTGCATCTCAGCAAGTTCTCGACGCGCGTGCCGAGCTTATGGCTCGAACGCATGGAAAAGGCGGCGCGCTCGAACGCCATTCGCGCTCTCTTTCTCGGCAACGAACTCGCTCGCATTCTCGACGTATTTCAATCCCGCAAAATCACTGCGATTCCGTATAAAGGCCCGGTGCTTGCGGCTCAGGCATATTTAGATACTTCATTGCGCCAATTCGACGATCTGGACATCATCGTGCGGCAAAGCGATCTCGCCGCGGCGCACGAAGCGATGCTGGCCCTCGAATACCGCGCGAGGTTTCCGTGGAAGCGCGGTGCGGAGACTGCGACATCGCGGATTCCGGGCGAATATACCTACCGCGGTTCGGGGCAATCTCTCGTCGAGCTGCACACCGAATTTACGATGCGGCATTTTCCCGTGCGACTGAACATCGCCCATTTTGCGAATCGGCTCGCGCAGGTGTCTGTGGATGGCCGCAACGTGGCGACGTTCCGCGCCGAAGATGCGTTGCCGGTACTGTGCGTCCACGGCGCGAAAGATTTCTGGGAGCGGCTTTCATGGCTGGTCGATCTTGGAGCGCTGCTGGAAACTTCTCTGCGGCTCGATTGGGATACGGTGTTCGAGACCGCCGATTCGCTCGGAGCGCGGCGCATGCTGCTTCTCGGACTTTCAATCGCGCAAGAGCTGACGGAAGTCTCGCTGCCGAATTCCATCAGAGAAAAGATCGAGGCCGATGCCGCGGTGGCTGCATTGGCCACGCTGATCCAGCGCAAGATGGTCGTCGAGAAGCAAACCTGGAGCGCGGCGAGCCGGCTGCGCTTTCGATTTGCGCTGGTGGAAAATCGCAGGGAGGCGGCGCGCTACGTCTGGCGGCTGGCAACCGCTCCGGCCGAAGATGAGTGGCCGGGTGAGGACACCAGCGCCCTTGCGTCGCGATTGCAAGCGATGCTGCGCCCTTTTCGCCTTGCACGTAAGCACAGCGCCGCAGCGCCTCACTCGGAGCAGAATCCCTTCTGATCGCGTCGCCCAAGCTGTCGGCGGCCTTCCCGTTTATTAAAACTTACCGGATTTCTGCCGTTGCTCTCCCCGTTTTTCGCGGCTACAATGGCGCGCCCGCGTTTAATAAATGGCCACGAACTCCAGCCCGAACCTGACCCGCGGCTTCGGCCTGCTGCACGCCACCGCTCTGAACATGTCGAACATGGTCGGCGTGGGCCCCTTCATCACGATCCCTCTGCTCATGGCCACGATGGGGGGGCCGCAGGCGATGCTGGGCTGGGCCACCGGCGCGCTGATCGTGATATCTGACGGATTGATTTGGAGCGAGCTCGGCGCGGCGCTTCCGGGCTCGGGCGGAAGCTATCACTTTCTCCGCGAGGCTTACGGGCACGAGACCTGGGGCCGGCTCATGGCCTTCCTCTTCATCTGGCAATTCGTACTCAGCGGTCCGCTTGAGATTGCTTCCGGCATGATCGGCTTCGGAAACTACGCGGCGTATCTGTTTCCCGGACTGACGATGCGCGGCCAGCAACTTGTCGCCGCGGGCATCGGCGTCGTCGCGGTTGTGCTTTTAAGCCGACGAATCCAATTTCTCGGGAAGGTGACAGTCACGCTGTGGATAGGCACGCTGCTAACGATGGCGGCGGTGTTGATCGCGGGCTTCCCGCATTTCAATCCGCGGCTGGCGTTCGATTTTCCACCCGGAGCGTTTGCATTTCAGCGCGGATTTTTCTTAGGGCTGGGTAGCGCAACGTTAATTGCCGTGTACAACTACCTCGGCTACTACGACGTGTGCTACATCGGCGACGAGGTGAAAGATCCCGCGCGCGTGGTGCCTCGCTCGATTTTGTGGTCCATCGCGATTTGCGCGTTGGGGTATTGCGCGATTCACCTGGCGCTCATCGGGGTAGTTCCGTGGCGCGAGGGAATCAATTCCTCGTTCATCGTTTCGGACTTCATGGAGCGGCTCTACGGCCGCGGCGCGGCAATGGTAATCACGTTAATGATTCTGTGGACCGCGTTCGGATCGGTTTTCGCGCTTCTGCTTGGGTACTCGCGGATCCCCTATGCTGCGGCGAAAGATGGTTATTTCTTCCGGGCGTTCGCCAAGGTTCATCCGACAAAACATTATCCGCATGTGTCGCTGTTCGTGCTGGGCGGGGTATCGATCGTTGCCGCATTTTTCCCGCTGGCCTGGGTGGTGAGTGGGCTGATCACCACGCGCATTCTGGTGCAGTTCATCGGCCAGGTGTTCGCCATTCCTCTCTTGCGGAGGAAGTTCCCGGATTCGGCGCGGCCTTACAAGATGTGGTTCTATCCGATTCCGGCGATAATCGCTTTCTTCGGATGGCTGTACATCTTCTTTACGTCGGGCTGGTCGTATGTGGCTGTAGGCACGGCGACGCTTGCTGCCGGCGTGGCGATTTTCTTGATTCGGGCGAAGTACACGCAAGCTTGGCCATTTCGCGTTTCCGACCCAGCCGCGCGGCCCGGTTAGCGCGGCGTCGCCGAGGAAACGTTCCAGCCGCTGACTTCCACGTCCGGGGTCGCGTGTCCCAGATCGGACGTGCGGAATCTTGCCGTGATATCGCGAGATTCGCCGGGCAGCAGCTCGAAATAATTATCGTCCCACAGGATCGGCAGCACTTCTTCACCACCCCCGCCGCGCGTCAGCCGCAGATGGATGAGAAACGCTAGCCGATCCGTTGGATTCGAGACGGTAATCCGTTCGACGCCTTCATCCTGCCCCGGCTCGAAGTCGCTCTTGTAAGAAAGAGTGACTTTCGCGAGGCGGCCTAGCTCACGGAAATCGGCGAAGGTTTTTTCCGGAGTGTAGTACCAGGTGTGGCCATCCATGGCGAGCACGTCGGGCTTCGTCGAAAGCCAGTAAAAATTCGAGCTTAGCTTCGCGCCGCTGGCGTCGTGCAGGGTCAGCCGAAGAAAATAGGCGGCGGAGGCGACATTCGGCGCGGGCAATTTGAACGCGCGGGCAGCGCTCAAAGCGGGCGCCGCGATCGTCGCGTCATTCGAATATTTTTCCTTCGCGTCGAGATCGTAAATCTTCGCCGTGACTTTCAGGTCCGCGGCGTCTTGCATCGTGTCGTTCACCACCACGATCGATTGATCGTCGTAGGAATATTGCACGTGGAGCGGTTCGCAGGCTTTCCTGGTGCCGAAATATCCTCCCGCCGGACGCATGTAAAAATCATAGAGATGCCAGATGATCGAAGGCCAAGCATTGTTCAGCATCCATTGGATGACACCCGTGGAAGTGCCGCGATTGCGCGCGAAGGCCTCGAACATGGCGCGCTCGCCTTCATACGCCATAGCCTGTGACTTCCATTCGAAATCGGCGAGGCTGTTCGGGGCGCCGTATCGCTTGTCAAGAGCGTCGGTGTAGAGCTTGATGTCGCGGAAAGTGCCGCCGCCTGAGTGATAATCCCAGAGATTGTTGATTGGCCAGAGCGCTTTTTCCGGCAGCATCGCTTTCAGGCTGTCGATGGGCGGAACTGCTGCGCCGGGACTTGTTTCGGTGTTGAAGCCGAACGCGCCGCCGTGCTGCATATCGAGCAGCCAATAATTTGGCGGCACGTAATCGTACGGGCCGGTCATCTTCACGCCGGAAGGGCCAGTGACGCTCGTTTTTGTGCCAGAGGCGGAGGAGACAACCGGCTTGGGCCAGTGGACTTCTTTCAGAACGCCGAGATAGGCGGTCTCGACATCCGCCGGCGGCGGATTATCACTTCCGTTCAGCCAGACCAAGACGCTCGGATGATTTCTCATGCGCCGCACTTGGTCGCGCAAAGAATTTGTCGCTACTTCCCGCTCATTCGATTTCCAAGATTTCCATTTTTCCCAGTGATCGCAGCAGCACCATCCGGCCATCACCAAAATGCCGTAGCGGTCGGCCAGATCGAAAAACTGGTCGTCCATAAGCTTGCCTTCGAGCCGCACGGTGTTCAAGTTCATGCCGCGAACGTAGCGAAGATCATCTTCCCAGCGCTTCGGATCCTGATGCAGGAACATGTCGGGAGTCCAGCCGCCGCCGCGAATCAAAACTTTTTTTCCGTTCACTACGAATTGCAGATGGCCTTTTGGAGTCATTTCCGAACTGATCTGGTCGATTCCGAATTTAATGCCGGCCTTGTCCGAGGGCTCGCCCCCGATATCAAATTCGAGATGGAGATCATACAAATCCTGCGCTCCCATCGAATACGGCCACCAGATGCGAGGATGGACGAAATTGAGCTGGCCGAACTGTTCGGGCGCGAACGTCACCTCTTTGGTTTCGCCTGCCGCGAGCGTCACGTGTTGCGAAATTTCGGAGGAGCCGACCAAGCCGCGGAGCTCTCCCTCGACAGGCGAGGCGGCAGAATTGTGGAGTTGCGCGCGAACGGTGAGATGCGCGACGTCAAGGCCGGGCAGATCGAGTTTTGTCTCCACTTGCGGATGGCGCACGGATACGGCTCCGCTGGCGCGCAGAAAAACGCCGCCCCACAGGCCCATATCTTTGTCCGGCGGAAGCGGATTCCAATCGACGAAGGTGATTGCCAGATCGTGCGGCGTCGGCGGAAATACTTCGACAGCGAGGGCATTGGTCTTTCCTGCTGAGACGAGCCGCCCAATTTCAAATTCGTAGCGGCGGAATGCGCCCGCAACTTCCTCGGCCTTGGCGATCTGCTGGCCGTTCACCCATATATTGGCGCGATAGTTGATGCCGAGAAAATTCAGCCAGACGCTTCTGCCAGCCCACGCGGTCGGAACGAAGAATTCTGTGCGATACCACCAGGAAACGCGGAACGGGCTGTCCTTCGCCATGTCCTCGTTCGAGAAATTTTCACCGATTTTGTAGCTCATGCCCGGGTAATGCCGCAGATTGTCGCTGAAATACGGATCGGGATAGGCCCGGAAATCAACCAGCGCGCCGACCACCGTGGTGGGAACCGAAGTTGTGTACCAGCCGGGCGCGCCAGAACCGGGCTGCGAGAAGGACGCGCCGTTGCCGGTGACTTTTGCCGACGATTGCAGTGACCAGCCGGTCTTCAGTTCGAGAATCGACCCAGAAGAATCTTGCGCGGCCGCCGCTGGCGAGAACGCAAAGAGACAGAGCAGGGAACAGACCAACAGGAAACTCGGATGAAAGCTATGAGCGACTTGATCCCCGCGACGTGCTGAACTGGAATTTTGGATCTCGAGCGGCCGCGCCGGCAGGTTCATGCCACCTCCTGAATGGGCTGCGCAAATTGTGAGCGCGTATCTTAGCACTGGCAAGAACTACTTCCAGTGTTTATTAAACGCGAGACAGAGCGGGCCCGGCAGCTAGGCGCAATTCGCATAGGGCAAGCCGTGGGGCTGAGCTTACATTTCCGGAGGCGTGTGTGTGATTTGCTTCGGAGGAAACAGGCGCTCCTGAATACCTTTGAGCATCACGTAGAGCACCGGGATGAACAGGAGATTGAGAGTAGTGGCGGCAATCATCCCACCAAAAACCGTGGTGCCCACGGACTGGCGGCTGATGCGGCCCGCGCCTCGCGCCAGCACCAACGGAAGAACCCCAAGAATGAATGCCAGTGAAGTCATCAAGATCGGCCGGAGACGAATCCGCGCGGCCTCGATGGCTGCGTCCACAATCGAGAATCCGCGCTCGCGCAATTGCTCGGCGAATTCCGCGGTGCTGGAGACGCGCCTGCAACAAGCACAAGCCGAACCCATGGCGCCGATCGACCTGCTAGCCACGCTAGTCTCTGACGAGCTTACGCGGCGCTCGGACCGGCTCTTGGAACGGCGACGCAAGCTCGCCGCCTTCCGCGATCCGAATAAGACACTGGACAACTTCGATTTCAGCTTCAATCCGAAGATGAATCGCAGTATGGTTTTCGATCTGGCTACCGGCGTGTTTATCGACCGCCGCGAAGATGCGCTATTTCTTGGGCCAGGCGGCACGGGCAAAAGCCATCTGGCGCAAGCCATTGGCCAGGCCGCGATCCTGCAAGGCCACAAGGTGCTCTATCGCCAGACCCACATCCTGCTGGAGGAAGTCGGCGAAGCAACCATCGAGGGCAGGCGCAAGCAGTACATGGAATCGATCTCGGGTGTGGCGTTGCTGATCATCGATGACTTCGGCATGCGTAAGTTGCCGCAGACGGCCGCCGAGGATCTGCTGGAGATCGTGATGCGACGGTACGAACGCGCCAGCACGCTGCTGACTTCGAACCGTCCCGTGGATGATTGGGGCAAACTGCTGGCCGACGTCGCCGCAGTGGGCGCAATGCTCGACCGACTGCTGCATCATGGACACATTCTAAAATGCGGACCGCGCAGTTGGCGAACCAAAGGCGCCACAGCCGGGAGCTAATGAGGAATCCTGCGGGCTGCGACCTCAGCAGCCCTAACGATATGAGCGGCACACGTCGCGAACTCGTCGTCCCAACATGACCCCTTGCCGGTACCGAGATTCTGCTGATCAGTCGATGCAAACTTTACGTTATAGAACACCTGAGTGCGCTTACCAAACTGCTTCCACCGAACATTCGTCGGAATCGTCACAACCAGCGTGCCCGTCTTCTTTCCGCTGCTCAAAATAAAACGCGGCGACGATTGGAATGCATGTTCAGTGGCGTCCCGGAGTCGCTGTGTCAATCCGTCATCACCACCAACCCATACTTCAACCAGCGTTGCTTTAGCAGCCGCCGCTTCGGTGACTATCCCGGCGGCAATTAAAGCTCCAATCAGCAATGGACAGAAGTGTTTTACGGAGACCAAACGCATGCGGCGCCCAAATACACTGTAGCGCTCTGAAACCTGAGTAGGTAGCGCCAGCTGCAGCATCGTGGGGACTCTGTCCCCACACCCCTGGGATTTACCGCCTTCCCGCCAGAATGGCTCGCTTCTTTGGGGCGGCTCGCACCGCCCCGCCCATTCCGGCCGCTGAGTCGGCGCTCTGGTCGCATCCCTGCGGAGCCATATCCTCCGCCCAGGTGCTGTCAGAATAACCGATCATTGCCGAGCCAGCCAAGTTTTTCGTTGCCGCAATGCGCGGTCATGGGTTATAACTACCTTGTCTTGCCGGATTCCGTTGGCCGGTTTTGAGCTGTCCCTCATTGGCCGCTTTTCAGGTGTCCCCCGAGGTTCGGGCTGGCGTTGAGAACTGCAAACACTCCCTGGAGGTAGCGATCCAGGTCAACCGCCGGAATTGCATGTCCGCTGAACTCCAAGAGATCGTCGCCCGCGTTCCACCAGTTATGACGAGTGCCGGCGGCAAAGACTGCGGCCCCCCGGCTGGCACTACTATCTTCTCTTTTCCGACTTGGGCGCCGAGTGTTCCGGATTTCACCTTGCCCTCCTCCCGTTGATGGAAATGCACGTGGAGAGGCGGGCCGCTCGCTCGTGGCGGCAGGGACCCATCGAGGTTCAAAACGATTTGGCCCTGGGCGTCGCGCACTCGGCTCAGCCGCAGGATCTCTCCGGTGTGCCGGTTCCGGATTGTCACGAAGTTATCCACGATTGTCCTCCCTTGACGTATCAGCTCCGAAAAAACTTCTTGCGATTTTATCATTGGGCCTCCAACCGGCGTTCCGGGAAGCTGCAAGATTACTCCCCGCAGGCCGGTATGGCTACTCGAATGTGAGCCCGTTCCGTGTTCTCAGTATCGGCGGAGCCAGCGGCGTGTTCGGGAGACTAATCCGTATCAGTTGTTGAAATTTGAACTCCGAGGTTTATCTGTCGGTCGCCATAAAACTTGAAAACCCAAAGTCGCCGATCACGCCAGTGGCCCCTTCGAGGTAATACCCGACCCCTGGATTACCACTCGCAAATCTGTCATCGCTGAGTTGAATCATCTGCACGCCATTGATGTAGACCGAAAGGATCTTTCCGATCATACTGGCCTTCACCACATCTCCATCCTTGACCCCGTACTCCGAACCTGCTCGTCTCTTTCAGCATGGTGAACTTTCCCAGCGGCCCCTCCCACCTGGCGATATTGCAATAGGCCTTCGGAATTTTGGAGCAGCGAAACATGACTTCGTATCCCGTGCAATTGTGGGGAGAAATGGAACTCCGCAGGCGCAACTCCACTTCCTCCCAGACCTTGCCGTCCTGGTTCGGGTTCACCGAGCGGACCGTGGCTTGGACCGTTTGATTCGGTCCCCAAGTGCCCTTCAAAAGGGCCGTGGAGTCGTCGTATTTTTGTGGATCTGGTCTATGCCCGCCTATTTCGGTTCCAAATGCGAAGCCGGGAGTCGTCCGGACGTCGGTCCAATCAAGGCCGTCGGTCTGGCCATTCAGCCATTTGCCGCCTTCCGAAATCGGATTCTCAGCGCGGGAAAAGTTGGTGGTGTAAGGCCCGTGCGTTCCCGCGGGAGCGGCGGCCGGCAACAAGCTCAAGCACCGCGTTGCCCGAGGCCAGATCCCTACGATGAGAAACAGCGCGATCGCCGATAACCAAACGACCAGTTTGTGCTTCGGTCCTTCAACGCTCATAAGCAACTATAGAAGCATACACGTAATGCGGCACGTAGTCCCGATGCTCGGACGGGATTGATAAGCGCCACACCTGGTTCTGACTACGGATTCCAAATGCGAAGCAGGTAAAGTTACTTTACCGGGCATCCAGCAGCAGCACCCAGTCGCTATCGCCGTCGTGATTCTTTCCTGGCGGTGTGAATGGATAGCTGCCGCTCTTCGCGAAGGGACTACCAGCAATGTCCTGGTAGGCGCCGATTGTCGGATCGAACCATCGCGCGCGCGTTGAGCCTCGTAGGGCTCCCGTGTTGATGGTGATGGTTCGAGCAGTCGGCATGTAGACCACGACGCACGCTCCCGTCCGGTGTTGCGGCCGCGGTGGAATAATCACTTTCGCTCACGCGGGTTTGGAACGTCCCGTAGGTCCCGATATCCGGCCGTCAGAATCGAATGGTTCTGGTCCGGAACAAGGTCCTGCCAGGGAAGAGCGGTAAAGAATTCCTTCCAGAGTTTGAGTTGCGCGACTCCGGGTGTATCAAGATGGCTTTGCCAACCGGCTTTGAACGACCACGTGTAGAGCATTGCCGTAGAACTGCCCCGTTCCGCCGGTCAACATCGTCCAATACTCCTCGCGCCGTAACACGTTGGGAGTTCCGAAGTCGGGCGGCTTTCCGACGTTCTCCAGGTCGTAATGCGCTTCCGCCAGGTAGGTCGGGGCAACGGGTTTCTGGTTGTAACTGTGGAGCATCTGCATGTAGGTCGGCGAATAGGCGTAGGTGCTATTGAGATCGCTGAGCGGGATCCAAGTCGGATCGTCAAATGACGAGCTGTTGAATACGTTCAGCTCGACGGTTTGCAGTTGGTCCGGATCGACGGAATGGATGCCCTTGGCCACAGCTTGCACCAGCGCATCATCGGTCGAATTCTTCCAGCTATTAAAGTCGTTGCCATTCAGCCAAAGAACATTGGCAAAGCGTTTGTAACGTTTGCCCAGATATTGCCCATAAGCATAGGCCGCGCTGGGACCGTTGTTGCGCAGAGTCGGCAGCCATCCAATCGTCTCCATCGGATCCAGGAAGACGGCCTGATGGTGACGAGCCGCGATCTGCACGATATGGTCGAGACGAGCGAAGTAGGCTTCATTGGGTTTGCTGAGGTCGTAGTGCTGGAAATCTGTTCCCCCGGGAACAAATCCCACGAAGGGCCGCAATCCGTCGGGAGTGGTGGCATTGACGTTATCGGGATAGTCATGACCGGCACAGGTTACGTCGATCCAACCGGCAGTGTTGAACCCATTGGCCTCGCGGTCGGCAAAATAAAACTCCGCATCCTGCTCGCTCAATCTTCCCATCAGTCCCTGGGGAGTGTCGCCGACGATGAGAAACGGTACGTTCTTTTGGTCAACCAGATACCGGCTGGTTGGCGCTCACCTTGAGGGGAAAGACCGGGACGCTCGATCCGGATGAAGCACCGGTCTGCAACTTCGCTGTACCGGCCCCGATGGCTGTTAATGCAAGGAGCACGACGAACATCCAACTGATTCGGCAACTACCTGGCAGTTGCTGGTCCGCGAGCAGTAATCTTCCCGCATGTCGAATCGAGAGATTTGTTGTCTGTTTGCTGCAATCGCGTCCGAAATGCATCGAGGAAATCGGCACACACCCTGGGCGGCACATAACCCCGAGCATACCTCAACTTCGTAGTCTCGTTTGGTCGGGTCACGAAAAGGACTCTAACCGCCATTGTGTCACGGCGAGGTGCAGATTTATAGCAACTCGCCAGAACATTGATACCGATGAATCGAATCCGACTGCAAGGTTCCTGCTGCATATCCTAATGGCCGCTGCGGAATTCGAGCGGGAATTGATTCGAGAGCGTTCCATGGCTGGGCTGAAGCGCTACCGGGGCCAATACGCTGCTGGGAAGGTGGGCAAGGAAGTTCATAGCCGATTCGGGAAGGATCTGCCTGTTGGACGGCCACAGTTACCGGCAGATCGCCCGGTAGCTTGGAATCGGGGAAGGGACTGTGAGGCGAGTCCTTGGCTCATAAGATTTATCGAGTCCTTACGGCTCGAAGAACAAGCCGGAAACCACCGCATTGTATCCCGCAGTCCACGTGATTCGGAACGTCACGTGCCCGCTCACGTTCCACACCAGGTACACGCCCCCATGGAAACTCGACGACAAGGTCTGCGTGTTCAACACCGTCCCGCTCGCATTCAGCACGTCGATCTTCTGCCGTCTGCCCGTGCTGTCCCAATCCAGACAATACAGCGCCACCTGATGTGTGGCTGTGTCGCTGATGTTCATGTCGATCGTGAACTGCGTGTTCGAGTACCAGGTAGCCGCTATCCGGTCGGCAGGATTGGTAGCCTTCTGCAGCGCGCGCGGATCGGAGGTTGAACCAATCCAGGTCCAACTCGACTGCCCGGACGGTACCGGAGTCACATAGGACGGGTTGGTCACCCCATTCAGAATTACGTTGTAGCCGTCGTTGCCGTACACCGATTTCCAGTTGCCCTGCGTGGTCGTGTCGATCTTGACAAACATCGCCACTCCCGATGGGGATGCCACGTTGGCGACCACGACTGAAAACGAAGAACTAACGGATGACCCGTTCAAACTCGCGGTGGTGGTGACCGTGCCGGAGGTGGTGGCTGCAGACACGTTTATCGCAAACGTCGCGGTGGTCTGTCCCGACGCCACCGTTACTGAAGCCGGAAC
Organism: uncultured Acidobacteriota bacterium; assembly: GCA_963792515.1. GTDB lineage: Bacteria > Acidobacteriota > Terriglobia > Acidiferrales > UBA7541 > Palsa-147. Next base: position 22,025 of record CAWBWG010000018.1, read on the forward strand.
ACTGAATGTGATTCCGGTTGCGGCCGCGCCGAGCGAGACGACTGCGCCGGAAGCAGGTGCGGCAGCGCTTAACGTCAGGGTGCATGAGGTGGATGCGGGCGCGGTTATTGAGGTTGGTGAACACAGCACCGAGCGGATGACCGGGACCACCTGAATTACACTGTTGGTGGAAGTCGTGACGGCTGTTGCGGCCGGCGATGTAGCCAAAGCATTCGTCAACTGAATGCCCGAAGGTGTTGCCGTGGTGCCGGCGGAGAGCTGCAGAGTTGCCGTAGCTACATTTCCGTTCAGGATCTTACTTTGATTGAGGCCATATAGCACGCAAGTCCGAGACCCGGACACAGTCGTGCAACTGACCGACTTTGCCGCCGCAGTGGCTTGCGGTCCAGCCGTAACGACTGCCTGGGTCACGCTTGCGGTGGGATAGGCCAAGGTGAACTGGAGAGCTGCTGGCTCACTTCCGGTGGTGGAGCTCAACACAATATTCAGGGACAAGACGCCGTTCTGAACCCCGCCACTGGATAGGCCGAGAGAAACCTGGGCCCAAGTGACTTGCGTGAGCAGAATGAAAAGAGCCGCGTACTTCACGATGAATAAAGGAACCGGCGAGCCAATGAGGTTATGAGTGCCTGTGCAGGGAATCCGCAGGGTTCGCTGCTGAACCGGGGTCTGGCGCATTTCTCTCCTTAGGTTGTCAATTACTAACGGACGCCGCACGAGACGACGCCGCCAAGCACACTTATAAGTCGGCCTGCACAGAGCAACGCTCTGGGTGGCACAACGCCATCGTTGTTCTTGGCGCGGTTGGCAGCTACAGGAAGGGCGCGAAATGGAGGTGATTCGGGCCGCGCTTTGTCTCTTAATTTTGTTCTGCCTGAGCTAACGGGAGGCGCGAGAAACCCGGACTGAGCTAGTTGGTTTCACTCGGGACAGAGCCGAAGAGTAACACGATAAAGATGGGAGCTTCAATGATGAAAATAAGGTGAATGTACGTCTGAGTACGGCGGGCTAACCGGCCCATAACAATAGTTATCAGCTAGATGTTAACCTCCGGCCACGAGATTGCCCTTGGAACGCCAAGCTCGTGCCAGCCGATCTATTGGCGGAAAGCCGCAAGCATGGGAGGCGACGGATCTGCTCCCGCGCTGATGCAAACGCCGCATCGATTTCGCACCAAGAGGCAACTGTGGGCGTATAGTGGCTTGGCTCTGGAAACGCACAGCAGTGCGGAATACCACTACGTGCGAGGTCAACTGCAACGATTCAAGAGACCGGTGGCGCTCCGCGGTCTCAACCAGAATCACAATCATGATCTAAAAAGCATCTTCAAAGGTGCAGCGACCAAAGCCGGCAGTGCCAACGCTCCCTTTCACGATTTCTATACTGCCTTGGTCGCCCAAGGGATGAAACCGACGATGGCCCGCCTCACGTTGGCACGCAAGATCGCTGCGATCACTTTGATCGTCTGGAAGAGCGGAGTGTGCTTCGACGCCCAACAGCTAAAACAGCAAGTGTCGGTTTGAACGTTTCGATAAAGAGTCCGTTCCCGCTCCACAACGTTTTGAAATCTGGTTTGGCGTCGAGTCGGAGCTTCCGCCAAAAAGTGGTGAAGGTTGGCTGACCGGGCGTCGGACGGTTGCTCTTCGCTGTCCGTCAGTCAGAAGTTGGGTGCGCGGCGCCGCAATTCAAGGCATCCGCAACCGCGGACCAACTGTTTAGGCCGGCTTGTTCCCGCTGACTGGTCCCATGACGAAGATGGTGTTGCCGGACGGGTCGAGCAGGTCGAACGTTCGTGCGCCCCACTCCTCGTCTCGCGGTGCTCGAAGGACGGGCACCTTTGGGCTCCACTCACGGTAATACCCATCGGCGTCATCCACATGGAGCGATACGCAGGCATCTCGGCCATGACCCTTCATCGGACTATCGAGAGTCAATTGGATTGTGCCGCGCTCAAGGCCGAGTAGTCCCGACCGACCGTCTTCGGACGCCTCAAATGTCACTCTAAAGCCCAGCCCATCGACGTAGAACGCCTTCGCGACCGCCAAGTCGTCGGCGGGGAGAATGGGTACCGCCCGTTCCATGTTTTTTCTCAGAGTAGCCCCGAATCGTGAGGAAAACAAGCGCCGACCCTTCTTCACGCTCGCCTGCAGGCTAATCCCGTCTGGTCGCCAAGGATTTCTTTCCTATCCACATCGGCGTCCCCTTATTGATTGCGCCCGAGTGACGGCGCATCCGGAAACAATCCCTCCCCCGTCGAGTGCCTCGGCCAAGGAAACAAGCGCAAACATCCGATGCGGGACCGAACGGGAAATCGCGAGTCAAATCAGCTTGCTACCTGGCCGTGCAGGGTGTACTCTTCTACCGATGTCATTCCGACCTGTCCGCAAGATTGCCGGAATCGGCAATGTGTTCCTGGGAACAGAGCTTGTGGATATCGCGGAGTATGATCTCGAGATCTACGAGGAGAATCCTGAAGATCACGAGCATCATGGAGCCAACTGGACACCTGGCGCCAAGAAGATCGAGGGCACGGTGGTGGGCGAGTTGCCCATCAGGAAAGATCTTAGGCTTCTTACAGAAGAAGGGTACTCAGTGAATTTCTATTTGCGGGACAGCTTCGGATCTGTCGTGATCTTGGATCCCATGCTGGATAGCAGTGGAAATCCCGTGCGTTAAGCCCGGCACCGACAGTACTTGATCAGAAAGCACATTAACTCCTGGATGACGGCGAACCCGTCCACTACTTCGCACTATTGCATCATCGTTTGGCGGTCTAGCGTGAGCGACCAAAATATCAAATTGGCTTGCTCGTGGCGTCGGACAGAATCTCGAACAGGCATGCGAAATCAGCCTGACTTTTGCCCGCCTGGATCGCTCGCTCCATGAGGTTAACGTACGCATCAGGAATAGTGTGGTCCGAACCTCGATCTTGGCACCAGCTTACAAGCTGCTTGGTGACCACAGAATACGCTTCGAGCGAAGCTTGATCGCCGCTGTAATTTTTGGACGAAACTCTCCGCGACATGTCGGTGAAGATTGATTCCATGGCTGGCATCATCCCCTTGATCGTCTCCAGAAATCCTCCAGCGGGCAGGTTTTCACTCTCCCAAACAACCTGCCCTTGGAGAAAGCCCAACATCGCACTTATGCCGAAGGTGAGGACAGCAACATCGAATGCCGAGGCATGACCGATTTCATGCCCTACGAACATCGTCCTATCGCCAAAGGCCATCAGAACCGGCTTCGCGCGGTTGAAGACTTCCGCCGGCCCGGAATAGAAGATCGTGCAGGCTGGTGTTCCGATCCCTACCGGACTGCCCAGAATGGCGCCGTCAAGATACGATATTCCGCATCGGCGGGCCCAGGAGTCCATTTCCCTGGCTTCTTTGGGCGTGCCGCTGCTCAGTTGCACGACGATCTTGCCGCGGAGGGCGGTTTCAATGTCAGGTTGTCGCAACAACTGTCGCGTTGAACTGTAATCGCTGAGGCTAACAACAACGATATCCGCTTCTCGAACCGATTCCTCGACGCTCTGGGCTACGCTGAGACCGAGCCTTGACAAGACCTCCGTTTTCGCGCCAGTCCGGTTCCACACCGTCGTGGCAAATCCCTTATGGAACAGCACCGTCGCAAGAGCGGATCCCATGCGTCCGGCGCCGATAACCGTCACCTTGTAGTTCATGCCGCGGGCCGACCTTTCATCCACAGTCTATTCCGGCGTTCACGCCCCGCTCCCGGCAGCACTGGCCTCGAATTGGGGAACGACTTTCAATTACTTGCAGCTTACATACCCGATTGCCCCCTCCGTAGTCCACCACCAAGTCAAACCCTGGCGGGATACCGAAGATTTCCCTGTTGAGCGGCGAGCCGAACTTGACGCGTACTTGGGCGGAGTCGAATTGCGCGGACGCCGGGAGCGCTAACGCAAGAAGGCATAAGAGGCGCTTTAGCTTCGAGCACATATCAGCATGATCGCACGGGTCGCAGATTCGTGTGCCCTGTCCCTGCCCTGACGTTTCATTCGAGGAAGTTCCGGGATTAGGACCGAGAAACGCGCATAGCACAGCCCATCCGGCCGGCGCTCTTTTCGTCTTCCATCACAGTCGTGATGCCGACCTCTGGTCGGTAACCCGACGTGAATTGGAGTTCTCTTCGAGTGCCCGACCACTCGCCCGAAGCGCCCGAACGCTACTTTAAGAGGTACACGACCGTCGTCTCAGTGTCGGCCGGGTTTGGCGTCGGATCTCCGTATATCTCCCACGAGTGCCCAGCAGGGTCCCTCCGATTCGCCGCCATCCATTTTCTGATCGCGTCGTGCGCCTCGGTCATGCGATTGTACGGGCCGCGGTGGACGGCGACGGCAGCCTCGCCCCCTTGCGTTTCGGTCGCGTACACCTCGCCCGCAGCTTCAAATGTGCGCGTGACCTCGACACCGAAGTCGCACAGTATCGGCGCGCCCGGCTCAGTCGGGTGGTGGTAGAGGAAAATGTTGTGGCCATCGGACCGCAGTCCTGGCTGGCTGCGGATGAACTCCCAGACCTTCCCCAGGGCCGGCCCCCACGCCGAGGCGACCGCGCCCTGCGCGACCTCGCGCCGCACCGCGGCCAACTTGCGGGGGTGAACAGTCTCTAGGTTGACGGAGCCGGGCATTCCTCGATCGTAGACCATGATCGTGATCGCGTGCCGGTTACCTCCGGCATCGAGGCTCAGGCGGCGCGCGAATTTGTCGGACGATGCCCTGGAATGACCGTGTCCAGACGTCGGGGGGGCTTCGGGCGGATCACGCGCTACTCTTCCATAGCTTCACGGAAACGGCTTTGCAAACGAGCCGCATCTGAGCTTTGTCCGAGTTGCCGACGACCCGACCGGAACCCGCAAATCTCACCTGCGTCGAGCCAGAATGAGTAACTCGGGTCTTAGCAACAGGCGTGTGCGAAGCTTACCGAAAAAGATGACTCTTCCTGCCTTCGTTGCGCTGCGCTCGACCTATCCGGCAAATCGTCCAAGAATGCCTTCCACTTCCACCCTTAGCTGGGGTCTCCGGGATGGACCTGCGTTTGCTTTACGTTCAGTATCTCGCGCATGACGATCATCAAAACTTCAACTTCTTATTTCGCCTGCGCTAGCCCCGCAACAACTGCGGCAACTTTATCGAGTATCTGGTTCCAGCCCTCTACTTGACCGCTATTTTTTGCGCTCTCCATGGTTTCATTTCCAATGAAGGTGAGTTTCGTCTGGCCGTTTCCAAAATCCTCAAAGGTAATCACATCGTGCGCATCGTCTATGGCCTCATGTTCTATTCCATATTGCGCAGGCTCAACCTTGTTTCCCTCCGGGTCGGAAAAGTACATGGAGGAAACGATCTTCTCGTGCAGAACAATCTCGTGGTATTCACCAGCATTCCAGAACTCCTGGCCATCCGGCGCTCTCATGCAGCAGAGAAATTTTCCTCCCACGCGAAAATCCATCTTGCAAAAAGGCGCAGTAAAACCCTTCGGGCCCCACCACTGCATCACATATTTCGGGTCTGTCCACGCCTTCCAAACCAATTCGCGTGGGGCATCAAAAACTCTTGTGACAACCATCCGCTCTGTCTCGTTAACCGTGTTTTTTGTCATCTCTGACCTCCGTTTTTTTCATTTGATTCACAACCACATCCAGCTTGTCGAAACTCTCTTCCCAGAATCGGCGATAATAAGCCGCCCAGTCGCTGACTGTCTTTATCGCCTCTGGCCTAAGCGTGCACACACTCTCTCGTCCACGCTTCGTCTTGATCACAATCCGCGCCCGCACCAGGTAGGCAATATGTTTTGAAATCATCTGCTGCGAGAGTGCAAACGGTTCCGTCAATCCATGCACAGAGGCAGGACCATGTGAGAGTCGTTCGATCATCCCCCGCCGGGTTGGATCAGACAAAGCAGCAAATGTTGTACCCAATTGATCCACAACCATATGGTAGTGGATTGTCTGTCAATGTCAAGTGTGAATTTTGCGATTCCTGATTTCTGTTCCCTGATCTCTGAACCCTGACACCTGCGCTAATTTATACTTCCCCATGAGCGGCGTCATCGCAGCTGGGTGCATGGTTTAGGAAATAGGCTTCCTCGTGCAATAACTCATTAACCTGACGATTAAAGTGCGCACCGCAACCTGCGCAGGAGCGCGAGCCGGCAGGGTTGAGGCGCTGGCATCAGGGGCCGGGGGAATGCAGATTGACCCTGGAACGTGTTCTGGATGTATCACGCGCCACTCCTGGAGCAGGCCTTTAGCGAACGCCAGCTCGCCATGACCGAGATCGGAATCGAACCGGCATTCGACACCCTGCGCTCCGAGCCACGATTTGCATCACTTCTCCGCCAGGTGGGCGTTACGCGATAAAGCACCGTAGCTCGAGCGCCTTTCGGCCGTACCCCGGTCCGAAGATCCTGAATGGATTGCCCAGGTGCACGTGCGGGATCATCAACACGGACATGCGGTCCGGAAACGAGGTTGTAGGGAGTGTGGGTCGAAAGGGTGTCCGAACGCTCGTCCGCAACCGGCTGGCTGCACTCACTTTCTACGGCCGTGATCACGCGTGCTAAAACCACATGATTTCGACACGCGATGCCCCCGATGGGATAGTTTCCGAGTGCCCGACGATCCGCTCGGAGCAGTCGCTAAACACTGCGCCGTTACACGCGAGCGTTCCTGACTGGGATTAGAACAGTAATGGAACAAATAGCCCTAGAGTCAGCTCACAATTCGTTGTTGCGCGGGGCCTGGAATGTTCATGTGCCGCTTCGCTAAACTTCGTCAGGTGGATTGGCTCCGCGAGGGAGTCCCTTTGCCGAGGCCTCGGCTCCAGGTGGTTCACGGAACGGTTCCACCGAAATGCGCTCGTAACACACTTCCAGCACGGTCAGGTATGCTGTACCGCCCGGCGCTTGGAGAACTACGCGATCGCCCGCTGCCGACTTCATCAACGCGCGCCCCAGAGGCGACACCCAACTGATGTGGTTGCGGTTGAGATCGACCTCGTCGGTGCCCACGATGCTCACCACTCGCTCCGTTCCCGCGGCATTGGCATAGCGCACAGTCGCTCCGAAGAATGCCCTCGTCGCCGCCTGCCCCGCTCTCGGAGTTTCCGGGTCAACCACTTCCGCGGACTCGATTCGCTTCGTGAGAAAGCGAATCCGTCCATCGATCTGGCGCAGCCGCCGCTTGCCGTACTGATAGTCGGCGTTTTCACTGCGATCGCCGTTGCTCGCAGCCCACGCCACCACCTCCGTCACGGCCGGGCGTTCCCTGGTGAGCAGAAACCGGTGCTCATCTTTGAGGCGCTGCAGGCCGTCTGGCGTTATGTAGTTCTTGCTTGGCGTCGCGGGCTCGTCCCCTTGCGGTTTTCTTGTAAACCCTTTTCGCATATCTTAGTCCTTCCAGCGCGAATCCAGTGGTGCCACACAGCTCTCAGGATGTGGATAGTGCGATGCCTGTTCATACGTTGTCGCCTCGATTCTGCCCTGAAATTGCTCAAGCACGATCCACAAATGAAATTGGCGCAACGCCCCAAGAGAGCTTGCCGACCACGCGCAGATTTCCTGTAAATGATCTCCGTCTCCTCGAGACTGGATCTTCGCACGCAGGAAGCCGTGAAAGAATTAGAGGCCCCCAATGAACGCGGAGTGAAAACACTGTAGGTTGTCCGAGTTCCTGGGGAGTTCGCCTGCCCTAACTGATTGTTTCACGTCTTCCAATCTCTTATTGATCCGATCCGTCATCTCGGACAAGTGCGGGCGAAGGCATGCTGAGCGCGGAATACTCGCGCAAAGTCGCCTAGCGTTTACCGGCTCCGAGTGGATCACGACAGATCTCTATCGGAAGCGGCCCGGCACAAAATGCTGAACAAAGGTGTGACGGTCAGGGCCGGGTCGGACCGAGTCGTAAGAAGGAAGCCGCTCGCGTTTAGGGCAGACGCGGGCCATTAGTCGGAATTTGAATCGATATTCCACTGGACGTAACCAACTACTGGGCTCTATTGTGAGCATCCAAATGTGGAGCATCGTCCAAAAACGTTACCGCTTCTACATCGCGAACGGGTCGAAGAGAAAACCCCGACTAACGCGCACGTGTAGCGTCTGCCGTGCGAGCGGCTTCGTTCTCACGCGCCACTCGTACGATCGGTACGGGGGAAATTGTTGAAGGCGGTTCTTGGGCCGCGTGAGACGGCTCAGTGGCTCTAGATCATTAATGGGGGCAAACCTCCACCTCTGATTGATAAAACATTCTTGAGGAGAATCGTTTTGATCAAAGCAGAGGTGGTAATCGGCTTGCCTGGATACCAGATTACAGGCATCGAAGAACGCAACGGACAAGTGAGGATTTCAGCCTGCTACAGCGGGCCGAACCGATGTCCGCGGTGCGATGGAGAACAACTGCGATTGAAAGATCGACGGGTGCGGCTGTTGCGGCACGAAAGCTGGGGTTTGCGACATGTGCTGCTGGAATTGCAAACCCATAAGTGGCGCTGCCTGGGCTGCGGCCGGCATTTCTGGCAGCGTTTCCCCGGGGTCTTGCCGCGCAAACGTGCCACCGAACCGTTTCGTCGCAGCGTGTCGATTCGGCACTTCGATGGCATCAGCCGCAGCCGGCTCGGCCGACGGGAAAACATCGGAAGCGCCACCGTCGAACGCTGGTTCCAGGATTTCCTGAGACTCCGGGCGGCTGAACGCAGTAATGCTCCTTGCCCGCAAATCCTTGGCATCGATGAACACTTCTTCTCCCGGCGCCACGGCTATGTCACCACTCTGTGCGACTTGAAGAATCACAGCGTCTACGATGTCGTATTGGGCCGTAGTCCGGCATCCCTGGAAAGCTACTTCTTTTCCTTAGAAGGCAAACCCCTGGTGAAGGTCGTTTGCATGGACCTGGCGTCCAGCTACCGCGCTCTGGTTCGCCAACACTTTCCTCAGGCACGCATTGTGGCCGACCGATTCCACGTCATCCGCCTGATCAATCACCACTTTCTAGGGTGTTGGCGCGATCTAGATCCAACTGGCTCGCGCCATCGTGGTCTGCTGTCGCTGATGCGGCGCCACCGCCATCACCTCAGTCCAGCCCAGAGCGAAAAGCTAGCCAACTATCTGGCTTCCCGACCAGCACTGGAGCTGATCTATCGTTTCAAACAACGGCTCTGCGATCTCCTGCTGAAAAAGCATCGCACTCGCAAACAGTGTGAGCTGCTGGTCCCCAGGCTATTGCGGGCCATTTATCAACTCCGCCAAGCCGGCCTGGCTCAGCTGGTCCAACTCGGCAACACACTCTCGGCTTGGTCTGAGGAAATCGTTGCCATGTGGCGCTTCACTCGCAACAATGGCATCACCGAGGGTTTCCACACCAAAATGGAAGTCCTCCAGCGGCAGGCCTATGGCTTTCGCAACTTCCAGAACTACAGACTTCGTGTTAGGGTAATGTGTTCTTAGGATCGATCAGAGGTGGGGTTTGCCCCCATTAATGGCGTAGAGCCGTGGAATCTGTTGGGTGGATACAGCCGCCCGGAAACCCTTGAGTGCGTTTGGATGGTTGCGGGGGATGGATTTGAACCACCGACCTTTGGGTTATGAGCCCAACGAGCTACCAGACTGCTCCACCCCGCAGTTAGATTCTAACGCACGATGCTAGGGGCGTCAAACTATGTCAGCTTTTACAGGCAGTTACGAGCGCCGATGGGTTAACGGCCGGCGGCATGGACGCGCGGCTTCTCCGTTTCGAGCGCCTTGACTCGTTCCAGGAGCTCGCGGCGGTCCACGATGTAGTAGTAGCGCGCCGAAGCCTCGCCACCGCTCAAATGCGCCAGCATCTGCTCCAACGCATCGCTGGGGTTGTTGGCCTGGACGCCGATGGAGCGCAAGTAGCCGGAGTGCCGCAACCGGCGCCACAATTCGGGCAATGTATAGCGGCGCTCCAACGTCAAACCTCCAGCGAGCTGCGCACGGCTCACCAGGTATTGCACCAGCAGCAACTCATCGAACAGCATGGGCGCGAGGAATAGACGGCCGTTCCGCACTTCCCACGATTTCACCGCCAGTCCTCCTGGGGTCCGATACGCCGCAAGCGCCGGATGGAATGAACTCCCGCAAATTCCGCCTGCCAGTTCACCTTGGGCTCCTTGCGGCTCAAGTAATGCAGTGACACGTCCCGCAGCCAGGCTGGATCGTCCAGATCCAAGTGCGCACTGATCTTCTCCAGCCATTCGAAAAACGCGTGCTGCTGCGTGGCCTTCTGCTCCAACACAACGAACTGATCGTTCGCTTTGGGCAGCGACTTCACCAGGCTGCGCCGAAGAGCGTCGGTGGCTTTGCCGCTTTCGATGCGATGGGTCTCGATGCGCGCCTGCCACTTGGCCGGCGATCCGCAATAGGGACAGGGATGTTTCTCGTGAGGGCTCTTTTCTTGCGTGACAAAGTAGGGGCGCATGACCTCGGCCGAGGTCAGTTCCTCAAAGGTAGGCGTATAACGCTTCATCTCTGCCAGCGCAGTCTTGGGCGCCAGGCTCATAGCACGCGTAAAGATCTGCCAGACGCAGGCCACGCAGAGCGATCGCTCACTCCAGGTAACGGATTCTGGAGGAAAAGCGGACAGGTCGACACGGAACGCTGCGGCCTTGGACTTTTTCGCCGGCGTTTTCTTGGCCACCACCTTCTTCGCGGGTTTCCCAATGCGCTTTTGCGTTCGCGTGGCCA
>CAWBWG010000019.1:0-158321 GCA_963792515.1 uncultured Acidobacteriota bacterium
TCCAGACAGAAAATCAATTCTTCGGGGAGATTGGGGGCGACAATCCAAAGAAAGCTTTCACTCGACGACTCGCGCAGGGCCATCGGCTCGAAATCGGCGCCGTCGCGGAGATACGCCCCTAGATGAAGCATTTCCATGGCGCTCTCAACTACGCGTTCTTGGCAAACAATCACATCGGCATGAGCCGTAATTGTGCCGCTGCCCCTGGCCTCGTCGGCCCACACTCGCATGTCGTCCTTGAGTTTCCTCTCGCCGCGTCGGTCCCGCTTCCGTAGGTGATGCGAGATCACGACAGTTGCATCCCCGAAAATTAGGTGAACTCGGGTCAACAAAGCTTCGAGAGCAGAATCGTTCTCGGCCTGCGCATGCATGCACCGCATAGGATCGACGATGTACAGGTCCGCGGATGATTCCCGCACGAATGAGCGCCATTCGTTTTCCGCGTGTCCAAATTCCTCTACGTCGCCTCTGTCGGGCCGTACCGGAAAACGGGCGAACTTCAGTCCATGTCGAAAAGCTTTTCTCATCTCGACGATTCGAAGATTCGTCCGCAATAGTCTTCGGTCTGTGTCGCTGAGTTGTAAAGCCCTGATGATGGCGTCGTATCGTTGATTGAGGGTCTGAGTTTTCTCTCATAATCCAACAGTACGACTTCTAGAGGCCTCTCGGGCCGAAACGTGAAGTGAAGGAAACTCCGGCCCAAGGCAGCGCAGATTGCAAACTGCAACAATACGCTGCTCTTTCGATGCTTCTCCCGGCCGAGCCAAACCGCAAGGTCTCCTCGCGCGAGGAGACCGTCATAAATCGGTTGTATCGGCGGTATGGACTCGCCCGGATCAAAGACAAACCGCTCCCAACGTCCGGCCTTGGCTCGACCGTGGTCAACGTTCTCAGCAAGATCCATCACGGGACTGTGCTCCGAGTTCACTGGGCGGCCGCCAGAAAGCGCGCAATCTCACTTGGATGGAAAAGCAATCTCCGACACAGCCGAATTGGACGGAGCCTACCTTTTCTTCACCCAACTTCGAACAGTGTGTGGACTTACACAGAGGGTTTTTGCAACGGCCAAGAGAGTCAAGAGTGGGGAATTTCTTCCGACACAGTGCTCATCGCCTTATTTCCGGGTTGAATGCCGCGCCGGGCTTGACGCAGCTCTTTTTGTACCGGGGTTCCTGGAATCGAGACTCCCGTTGTGGCAATACGCACGATCTCACTCTCCGGAACCAAGCGCCGGCGACCGACTGTGATGGTGTGGACCGCTCCTATTGCGGCCAGACGGCGCGCAGTGTGCACCGAAACGCCCCACGCGTCGGCGGCCTCCTGGATGCTCTTGAGAGCCATTGGCGACCTCCAAAAACTGCTCATTAAAGCCGCTTCCAGAATGAGCCCCAGCGTGCTAGAGTGTCAACAGTTGTAAATACACTAGCGCGCTCAAAGGTCGTTCTATCTAGCATGCAACCAAACGAAGTAAGACGGGAGTTTCGAAAGCACGAACGTGCGTTGGCGCGTGAGTTGCGAAGAGATAAGCCAAGACTCTTTCGAGCGCTGGAAGAATTCGCAAATATTCGGGCTGGAAATGAGGGATGGGCTCATTTCAGAAGACAGTGGCCGAAGTTTTTTCCAGAGGAGGCGTATGACCGGGTAGCGGAAGGCCTTAAGCCCAGTATCGTCGACTACCCGTACTGCCTCCATCAGCTTTGGAATGGTGCTGATTCGCCAGTGCAGCTGCTGTTCGGCATTGAAGCTGCACCAAGTCGCGTGGACGAGTTATGGCCCGAAGACATGTGGCTTTCGGGCATTGCTACGATTCCGGCTGAATTTTTTGTGGACTGGGACGAAGGCATTTTTCGCTATCGAGGCGCCTGCGATTTTCAAAGAGCGCTGTACCTGCTCTTTCGAGAAAGTTGGAGGGCTAGAGTCTGCGAGAAGTGCTCTACCAAATTCATCGCGCGGCGTGCGGCGCAGAAATATTGCTCGACTGACTGTAGTGAAAGTGTGCAGCGCGAGCTAAAGCAACAATGGTGGGCTGAACACGGGCAAACCTGGCGAAAGCAGCGAAAAGTCTCACGGCGGAAAGGGAAAGGGGGATTAGATGGCACTCGTAAAGCGCGGTAAGACTTGGCACACGCATTTCTTCCTCGATGGTGTTCGTTATCGGCAGTCACTTGAGACGAGGGATTGGAGAGAGGCCCAGTCGAAGGAAAAGGACCTCATAGCGAAAGCTGCCCAAGGCAAGTTGAATGCGTCGCATAAAGGTTTTGCGGGGCTCTCTTTTGAACAGGCTGCCGAAACATATTTTGAAGGTCGTAAGGTGGAATTAAACGATTCGAGCCGAAAGAAAGAACGACAACTGCTCGTCAAACCGCGGGAGTTTTTTCAGGGAAAGCGTCTGTCAAAAATTGTGCCCGAGGACATCCTAAGGTTCCGCGAAACGCGGAACAAAAGCGGCGCCGGCCCGGCAACGATCAATATGGAAGTTGGCGTCATTAGACGGATCCTAAAGCGCGCAAAGCGTTGGCATGTCATTGCGTCTGATATTCACCCACTGAAAGAGCCACGGACTATCGGGAGAGCCCTAAGCCACGACGAAAAGTTGAGATTGTTGCACGTCGCCCGACAGAACGAAGAGTGGCGGCGAGCCGAAGCTGCGATGTCACTAGCCCTCTGCACTACGATGCGAGGCTGCGAAATCAAGCGGCTGCGTTGGCGAGATATTGACTTCTTAAGTCCTGCGATATTGGTCCGCGCCAGCAAAACAGAGGCGGGGCAACGACTGATTCCGCTGAATGACGAAGCTCTACAGATCGTGAAGGGCCTGCGGGAACGTGCGAAAGAATTCAACGCGATTGATCCGTCGCATTATGTTTTCCCAGCGTGTGAGCACGGCCACGTTGACCCGACAAGGCATCAACAGAGCTTTAGGACGGCCTGGCGCAATTTGACGAAAGCGATTCAATGTCCGGCTTGTGAGAAGCTCCAACCACCGGCCGATATTTGCACTAACGGGAAATGTAAAGCCAAGATTCAGGGAATCAAGAGTCCCCTAGACGGGCTGCGGTTTCACGACTTACGACATCACGCAATTACAGAGCTTGCAGAGGCCAGAGTATCCGATCAGACGATCATGGCCATCGCTGGCCATGTGAGCCCAAAAATGCTTGCTCGATACTCCCACGTGCGGACTGAGGCTAGAAGGCAGGCTGTGGAAGCGCTCTCGGCCAGACCTAAATCGCACGAAATTGCCGTGACGCACGTCATCGGTTACGACACAAACAACGACACAAAACGGCGTGGGACCGAGGCGCTGGCACCCGAAGTCATTGAAAGGATGGTAGGCCCGTGCGGACTTGAACCGCAGACCTCTTCCGTGTCAAGGAAGCGCTCTAGCCAGCTGAGCTACGGGCCTAGTGACGAAAACATTTTAGCACAGCAGCATCAGGCATTTCGCTCCACCACCACCGCCGAGCCATAGGCCAGGACTTCGGTTACGCCTTGCATCACTTCGTTGGCGTCGTAGCGGACTCCTACTACCGCATTGGCGCCGTGTTCCGCGGCGTGCTGCATCATTCACCTCGAGGGCCTCTTCGCGAGTTTGCTCGCACATGTCGGTGAACAGCGAAATATTTCCGCCGACGATCGTCTGCAGAGATGCGCCGAGCGTGCCGATGATGCTGCGCGAGCGCACCACGATGCCCCGCACCATGCCTAGATTGCGGACGATGCGATAGCCGGGCATATCGAAAAGCGTTGTCACCATGCTGGGTTCTACGCGTACGTTCATTTTTCCTCGCATTCTCGGCGCACAACGCCATTCATTGCGCGGCTACTGGAATTTCGACGTTCGATGGATAGCGGCTTGAGCGATAAATCCGCTGCGTGGCCACTTGATAGTCCGCTGCCGTCGCCTTGAAAATATTCGGAACATATTTCTGCGGATTGCGATCGATGATCGGAAACCAGGTGCTCTGCACCTGCACCATGATGCGGTGGCCCTTCAGGAAAGCGTGATTGTTGGTATGCAAATCGATGCGGAAGGGCGTCACTTCACCGGGAACCATCGGCTCGGGTTTTTCGAAGCTGTTGCGGAAGCGCCCGCGGAAAACTTCGTCGGCGATCATTAATTCATAGCCGCCCATCGCGGGCTTGGCTTCGTATTTCTCCGGGTAGACATCGATGAGCTTCACGATCCAATCGCTATCGCTGCCGGTGGTGGAGGCGAAAAGATGCGCGACGATATCGCCTGAAACTTTTACGTCTTCCGTGAGTGGCTCCGTTTCCCAGGTCAAAGTATCCGGCCGGTTCTCTACGAATCGCTGATCTTCGAGCAGCCAGGTGTACCAGCGGCTGCCGGGGCTGTAAGTTTCTTCCACCGGGCGATGACGATAAGGAACCGGATTTGCCGGATCCGAAATATAGGAATCGAATTCATCTTTCGCAGCCGTCGGTGGATCGAAGCTGATTTTTCCTGATTCGCGGAAATAAAGTTTGCGCGATTCGACGCCGGTCTTCGGCGGCCACGCACTATAGGATTTCCATTCGTCCGTGCCGGTTTGATAGGTCAGCGCTTCTTCCACCGGCAATTTTCCTTTGTCCTTCAGCCAATAGGCGAACCACGGGGCTTGAATATTTTCGCGGAAGTAGCGCGCGGTGGAATTCGCGAAGTCTACATTCCCGAGTTTGTTGCCCTCGCCGTGCGCCCAGCCGCCGTGATTCCACGGCCCGACGCACCAGATAATTTTTGTGATCCGTGTCGTTCTTTTCCATCATTTCGTAAATTTTCATCGGCCCGTCAAAATCTTCCTGATCCCACCATCCCGCCACATTCAAATTCGGCACCGGCGGCTTCAATTTCTCGAAGTAACGCCGGAACGCCTCCTTCTGCCAGAACTCGTCGTAATTCGGATGCTCGACGAAATCGTTCCAGGTAGGCAGCGTGCCATGAAAGTATTTCTCATTGGCGTTCGAGAGCGCCCCGAGTTGCAGATACCAGTCGAAAGTATCGTAACGGTCGAATTGAAATGTGAAGTTGGTTTTGGCGGATTCGAGTAGAGCGGCATATTCGAAGCCGTAGCTGAGGCGGAACGCGCCATTGTGATGAAAATCGTCGCCGAGAAACATATCCGCGGGCGAGGCCTGCTCGGAAACGGCTTTCATCGCGGGATGCGGATCGAGCAGCGTCATCGCGGTGAGCCAGCCGCCGTAGGAAATTCCGACCACGCCGGCGCGGGCATTATTATTCGGGACATTTTTCACCAGCCAGTCGATGGTGTCGTAGGTGTCGCTGGCTTCGTCGATGGAATGCGGATCGGATTTGTCGCGCGGGTCGCGCTGCATCACGAATTGGCCCTCGGAGCCGAAGCGGCCGCGAATATCCTGAAAAACAAATATGTAGCCGTCGGGAATCATCTCGCGGTAGGTGAAGAGCATTTGCGAGAAGCCTTTTTTGTCGTCTTCGAGACCGTAGGGAGTGCGCTCGAGCAGCAACGGCAATTTTTCCGCGGCATTCTTAGGTGCGTAAATTTCCGTGTGCAGCCGCACGCCATCGCGCATGGGAATCATCACGTCTGTCTTGTTGAAGGATTGCGAAAAATCCGGCGCAGGCGCCTGCGCCTGGATCGCTTCTCCGCGCAAATTCGCGAGAGCAAAGATGACGGTAAACGAAAACATTGCCGCGACGATTCGCAGCGTGGCATTTCGGCGGACATCCATCGGGAATCTCCTTGGGCGAGCGAGAATATCACGCAGCAGGCCCGTTTCCGACGATCGAACTCGCCGCACCCCGGTTCCAGCCTCCCATCGCAAAATCACGCTCCAACGAACAAAACTGATACCCTACGGCCGTCGTTGGCTGAATCTCGCGTGAGGTCGAACTACGCCTCGGACCACCACTTTCGGCATCATTGGAGGATACGGCGCGACAGGCAAAATGGTTGCGTCGGAACTCTCGAAATCCGGCGACGCGCAGATCCTGATCGGAGGGCGCGACTTCGAAAAGGCCAACCGCGTGGCGACGGAAATCGGCGGCGGCGTTTCCGCGGCGCAGATCGACGTTCTCGATGTGCGGTCGCTGGATGATTTTTGCGGCCACTGCTCCATCATCATCAACTGCGCCGGCCCGGTTTTCGAGTTGCAGGATCGCGTGGCGCAAGCAGCCTTGCGCGCGCGGTGCCATTACGTCGATCCCGCGGGCATGACCTTTGTGAAGGAACGCATGCTCGCCCACCAGCGCGAGTTGGAAGATTCGGGATTGTCGTTCGTGGTTTCCGCTGGGTGGAATCCCGGCATCACCGAACTGCTGCCGGTTTATGCGCACGCCCGCGCGCGCGAAAAGATGGACGCGATCGAATCGTTGACGGCCTACTGCGGCGATTCGGGCGAGTGGTCGACCAACGCTTTGCGCGATGGAGCCTGGTTCATCCGCCAGACTGGCGTGAAAAGTCCCGGATATTTTCGCAAGGGAGTTTGGACCCGCGCAAAAACATCCCAGGCATTTCGAGCGGCGGATTTAGGTGAGCCGATCGGCCGCCGGCGTTTCGGCATGTTTGCGCTCCCCGAATTGGCCGAAGTCGGGCGGCGGCTCAAGGATTGCGACGTCTTCACCTACAATTATCTTTCCGGATATCGCACCGCCATCGCGACGACCCTGATGGCCATGATTCCGCTCCCGGAAAAATGGAATGTGAGTTTGCTGCGAAACGTATTTCGCAGAAACCGGTTGCCGGTGGACGGCTTCGTTGCTGCGGACGTGCTGGGTAGTTCGGAAGGGCGCAGCGTAGTGCTAAAAGTTCGGATCTTGTACAGGGAGCGCCGCGATTATTGGATCAACGCGGTCGCGCTGGCCACCGTCGCTCACATGATTTCGGAGGGAAATGCCGTCCGGGTCGGCGTCCACTATTTGGCGGAGGCGGTGGATCCGATTAGGTACTTGGCTGAGCTGCGAGAGGCCGGAGTCGAGACGATTGAGAGTGAAGCTCAAGTGACGCAGCGCTAAAGCGCATCGTCGAAGATGAGGCTTTTTCGGAGCGCTGAAGCGCTCCCCCCCGTCCGCCAGAAGTTCGGGCGGACGGGGGCTCCCACCGAAATGCGTCTGCGACTCCGACCGCTCAGAGGACTTCCATCGAGATTAATCTCGGGGATCACGGGATAGCACACCGCTGAGCGCGTTTGGCGGGCGTGTGGTAGAATGGTTTGAGTTCGTTGCGCTTGTCATTCTCGGAATGGGATGAAGCAGGGCTGCGGAACACTGGCAGCCCTTTTTGTTTACCCGCCAGCCGACGCACGGAACCGGACCCTTATGCAATCCATACGAAATATCGCCATTATTGCGCACGTAGACCATGGCAAGACGACGCTCGTCGATGCCATGCTGCGGCAGAGCGGGATTTTCCGCGCCAATCAGGCAGTTGTTGACCGCGTGATGGACTCGAATGATCTGGAAAAAGAACGCGGCATCACCATCCTCGCGAAAAATACCGCGCTTTTTTATCACGATACCAAGATCAATATCGTGGACACTCCAGGCCACAGCGATTTCGGTGGCGAAGTCGAGCGCGCCTTGCGCATGGTGGATGGCGTGCTCTTGCTCGTGGACGCCAGCGAAGGCCCTCTGCCCCAGACGCGTTACGTGTTGCAAAAAGCGCTGCAGGCCAAGCTCCCGCCGATCGTGGTGCTCAACAAAATCGATCGCAGCGACGCGCGCACCGTCGCAGTGCTGGACGAAATTTACGATCTCTTCATCGATCTCGATGCCACCGAGGACCAGCTCGATTTTCCAGTTCTTTACACCAACGCAAAAATCGGCGTAGCGCACAGCAAACTCGGCGATTCCTCGACGAATCTTCAGCCGCTTTTCGAAGCCATCGTCGCTTCGATTCCTGCGCCCACCGGCGATCCGGAAGCAGTGCTGCAAATTCAAGTCACTAATCTCGATTACAGCGATTATCTCGGCCGCATCGCGATCGCCCGCGTATTTAATGGCACGTTGAAGCGCGACTCAGAAGTGGGCATCACGAAATTAAGCGGCGTGATCGAATCCACCAAAATCACCAAGCTCTACACTTTCCGCGGACTCGAACGCGACGAAGCCGACGCCGTCTACGCCGGCGATATCGTGGCCATCGCGGGCGTCGAAGGCATTCAAATCGGCGAAGGCATCACCGATCGCGATAATCCCGCCCCGCTTGCTCCACTCACCATCGACGAGCCCACTCTCGCCATGGTCTTCACCGTGAATACGTCGCCATTTGCAGGACGCGAAGGGCAATACGTCACTTCCCGCGACCTGCGCGGCCGCCTGCAACGCGAATTGCTGACCAATGTCTCCATCCGCATCGAAGACGCCGACACCACCGATTCATTTCGAGTGCTAGGCCGCGGCGAATTGCAACTCGCGATCCTGATCGAAACAATGCGCCGCGAAGGCTACGAATTAATGGTAGGCAAGCCGGAGATCGTAGTGCGCACGGTAAGCGGCAAGAAAATGGAACCGCTCGAATTGCTGGTAATCGATTGCCCGGAAAGTTTCATCGGCATAGTGATGGAATCGCTAGGCAGCCGCCGCGGCGAATTATCGAAGATGGTGAATCACCACACCGGCCGCGTGCGCATGGAATTTAAAATTCCTTCGCGCGGTCTGATCGGCCTGCGCGGCCAGCTCATGACCGACACGCGCGGCACCGCCCTGATCCACTCGATTCTCGAAGGCTGGATGGAATACACCGGCGACATGGCCATGCGCCTAACGGGAGCGCTGGTAGCCGATCGCCCCGGCACCGCAACAGCCTACGCGATCTGGAACGTCCAGGAACGCGGCGAACTTTTCATCGGCCCGAGCACGGAAGTCTACGAAGGAATGATCCTCGGCGAAAATTCCCGCGAAGCCGATATGGACGTCAACATCACCAAAGAAAAGAAACAAACGAATATGCGGTCGTCGTCCGCCGATGAAGCGATTCGCCTGATTCCGCCGCGCGACTTGACGTTAGAGAAAGCCATCGAATTCATCTCCGACGATGAATTCGTCGAAGTCACCCCCAAGTCAATCCGCCTGCGCAAAAAAGTCCTCGACGCCAAAAAGCGCCCAAAACGCTGGCAAGAAGTCCGCGCCAGCGCCGAAGCCGAATAACCCTTGAAGCGGAGTTTTTGAGGGCCGCAGCTTTGACGCCGATAGGCGCTTCGAAACTCAGCTGATCTCGCTGCAGCCCGTTCTGGTGAAAAATTCGTTGTGCCGAGAGCAGTAGAGGCATACGATGCGCGAGTCAGAGCTCCAAATCGGAAATTCCGGTTTACTCCTACCATCGAATCTTCGCGGCTCTGGGTTGCTCGAAACCGTGTCCTCAAAACGGAGGTAATCTGTGAAACGAGAAATCATTCGGGTCGAGCCACTGGCGACCTACCTCGAAAAGTACAAGGCGCCCGCCTCGATGGTGACTAAACACGGCGACACAATTTACGTCTCGGGCTGTCCGCCGTTCGATCCGAACACCGGAGAGATTTTCCGAGGGCCTATTGAACGCCAGACCGAGATCGTTTTAGACCAGCTTAAGCTCTGCGTCGAAACGGCCGGTTCGTCGTTGGAAAACATCCTGAAACTGAATGTCTACGCGACGTCAGTAGAACTGTTTCCTGCTGTTAACGAGGTCTACAGGCGATACTTCCCGGAGAATTTTCCTGCTCGAATCTTTATCAGTGTTCCTGCTTGGTATGGCGGCTTCGACATCGAGGTGGACTGTATCGCCGCGATTCCTTAGATCTGCCGATTGTCACTTTGATCGCCAATCTTCCTTAATAAGATTGGGCTCTGCTTCTTTGCTACAGCCGTCGTCGCTGAAATAGTGGCATATCCATAGGGGTAGGGGAATGACACGCTTTCGGAGCTGCTAATAGGTTCTCGCGACGAAAAGGCCTTAAGCTCTGAAGCTAATCGTGGTCGATTTCATTTTGGGCGCTGCAAGCCGCCGCAACGCGCGTTCTGGCATCCGCGTCCGGCGCTTTGGCGACGGCTTCTTCTGGTGAAACATCCTCCACTTGGCCGGCCGCGTAGCGGAAACGCTCGCAGATTGCTGCCTTCACGCCCTGGTGGACCAGCGCGTCGACATCCAGCCCGGCTTCTGCCGCCTCCAATTGCTTTGGCTTCGAGTAAAGCGCGGGCATGCGGGGCATGAACGCGGGGCAGCACTCATGGAAGGGCTCGGACGAAATGTCGTAGGTGCCGATTTGCCGGGCTAGCGAAACGATTTCCTGCTTGTCGGTTCCGGCGAGCGGACGGAAGACCGGCATTCTCACGGCGTCGCCTACTGCCACCATATTTTGCAGCGTTTGCGATGCAACTTGGCCCAGGCTATCGCCGGTGACTAGCGCCAGGGCGTGGCTACGGCGGGCGAGTTGCTCGCCAATGCGCATCATCATGCGGCGATAAAGCAAAATTCGAAATTTCTCGGGCGCGAAGCTGACGATTTCCCTCTGAATGGATTCAAAGGGCACACGGTAAAGCTTGGCAGTGAATTGATAAAGCGCCAGGCGTCGAGCCAATTCGCGCGCCACGTGGATCGAAGACTCTCCCGGCATCGAGCCGGTCCCGTAAAAATGCACAAAGCTGAGATGGGCCCCGCGCTTCATCATCTGATAAGCCGCGACCGCCGAATCGTAGCCGCCCGAAAGCAGGCACATCATCCGTCCGCCGGTTTTTGGCGGCAGCCCGCCCGCGCCGGGAATTTTTCGCGCATAGACGAGCGCTGGTCCCGGCGTGATCTCCACGCGGCAGGTCATTTCCGGCTCGTCGAGTGAGACGCGCACGCTGCGGCCCTCGGCGCGCAACTTATCCAGAAGATATCGCCCCACCTTCGATTCAATTTCCATCACCCCATGCGCAAAAGATTTGTCGCTGCGCTTGGCGCGCACCGCGAAACTCGAAAATTCCAGCGGCGCCACTTCCTCCCAAGCCGCCGCGCAGATCGCGTCGATATCGCGTTCCACCGGCCGCGCCACGGCAAAATTGACAATCCCAAAAACCCGCCGCATTCGCTCGATGGCGGTCTCAAGCCCCGCGCCCTCGCCGAAACGCACGAGAAAGCGATGCCCCGGCTGCTCGATGCTCTCGACTGGAATTCCCTGCAAGGTCTGCCGCAGCGCCGTCGCCAGCTTACGCGTGAAAAATCTGCGGTTGCGGCCCTTCAGCCACAATTCGTGATAGTGCGCGACGATTACCGGGTTGGCCATCTTTACGTAGATTTCACACTGTAGAAATTTTCGTAGATGCAGTATACCACTCGTGGGCTTGGGCTCATGGTTGTGAGCGCACAGCATCTTATTAGTAGAGAGGTGCGCTTGGCCTAAATCTGGGCATGAATTTGCATCCTGCGCGGCCCGTCATAAAGCGCGGGCCCTACGTTCGGAGGGGCGGCTGTCGCGGCCGGGCCTTAGCTTGCATCGTGTCGGTCATTAACCAGATCGTGACAGTCGCTCGGAAACGGCAACCGTTTCTTTGCGTGAGAGTTAGAATCCGTAGCACTCGCTGCCGCGAAAAGCGCCAGTCGAGCCGGCCCTCGAAGGAACTTTTGGCATCCAATGTGCATCAAAGACGTATGCGAGACGGCAGCAGGAGGGGGATATGTGGAATCGAAGAGACTGGGATGAGTTCTTTCATATCGTGCAGCGCCGCTGGCACTCGCAACGCCCGCCGCGCCCCCTGGATCGCTCCATGCTCAATCGCCTCGTGCCGGTGGAAGGCTATAGCCTAGCGGAATTGGACGATGCCGGAATCAGTATCGAAATGGCGGAAACCCTTGGTTTGCCGGTAGATGCGGGCCGCGTGGGGTCCTATAGCCCGAACGTTTCGACGTTGCGCGAGTTCCTGCGCGCCACGCGTTCACGGTTCTAGTCGGGGCCGCACGAAGCGGGATCCGCGACGATAGTAGTTCAAAGCTTATTGAGAGTTCGATGGGGGCGAGGAGCTTTCGACGGCTCCTCGCGCACTTGTTTTCAGCGTCCTTTTGTAGCCACAGAGCAGTTTTTCTGCCGTGTCCCCGTCTACTTTAGGCGCCACTTTTTAAGTTCGTCCTAGTACGGCCGATTCTACTATTTTCGGCCCAGGTACTCTTGACGGAGCCAGAAAAACCCGTAAACTGCACTTTCTTGTCATGGCAACTCAACCAAACTCGCTGCCAGCCACGCCGAACAACGAAGCGCATGGCGACTTCGAATTCCCGCAACGCGAAGCCGCGTTCTTCTACGGCCTATTCCTCCGCGGCCATTCCGCCGCGCAATTGCGCCAGGATATCCAAGTCCCCGCTGCAGTCCTGGCCAAGTGGGACAAAGAGACCGCCCGCGAGCCCGAACTACGCGCCGTCCTCGAACGCGTAGTAGAGTATCGCCGCCACGTCCTAGCCATCTTCGATTCCCTGGTAGATCACGATTCCTCAGGCCAGCGCCTCCAGTAGCAGCTTTCGTAGCGCTGGCGTCCCGTCGGCTGTTACGACCTCCCAAGTACACAAGAATCCAAAATTAAGCTCGGTGCGTGATGCGAAATCAAAGCTCCGATCGCACTGGGTAGTCCGACCGTGCCCGGAGCATGTGACGCAATCGCGGTCGTAAGAGCCGGCGGGACGCCAGCGCTACGAAACCCAAAGCGCCGGCAACTTGCTTTCACTTGGTATAGTGTGCGGCTATGCCGGAGAGCGCAAAATTATCAGCCGCCGCATCCTCCAGTCCTTGGAGCCCTCTCCGCATCCCGCTCTTCCGAAATCTGCTGATCGCCGATCTAGTCTCTGACATCGGCGCATTCATGCAGGCAGTTGGCGCTGCCTGGCTGATGACCTCGCTAAGCAGCAGCCCACTGCAAATCGCGCTGATCCAAACCGCTTCCGCTCTACCTTTCTTCCTACTCGCGTTACCGGCTGGCTCAATCGGAGACATAGTCGACCGCCGCAAGCTGATCCTCGGAACCGAAACGTGGATGCTGGCAGTGTCCGCGGTCCTGGTGGCGATGACCTTCCTGCGCCTAATCAATCCCTGGGTATTGCTGTTGCTCACTTTTGCACTCTCAATCGGCGACGCGATCGAATCCCCTGCATGGCGTGCGATCTTTCCGGAATTGGTTCCCAAATCCGAATTAACCCCTGCACTAGCGCTGAACGGCATCGAGTTTAATCTCGCCCGCGCGGCAGGCCCGGCTCTTGGAGGCGTAATCATCGCCATCGCCGGAGTGAGCACGGCATTTTTAGTGAACGCGGTGTCCTTCCTCGGCGTGATCGTGGTAATCGCACGCTGGAAGCGTCCCGTCGCAAAAAGCAAATTACCGGCGGAGACTTTCAGTGGCGCGACGTCGGCTGCCATCCGATATGTGCGCTACTCGCCGGAGATCCGCCGGCTGCTAGTCCGAGCCGCCTTCGTAATTTTCTTCTCCAGCGCTTTCTGGGCGCTGCTTCCGGCCGTGGCCAAAAATGTAAGCCACACTTCACTCGGCTACGGCCTGCTCTTGGGATTTTTCGGAACCGGCGCGGTGCTGGGAGCAGTCGCGCTGCAGCGGCTGAGCAAGTCGTACCCCGTGGAAGTGGTGATCGCATTGGCGACCGGCGTGTTTGCCGCGGTTCTCGCGGCGGTGGCGCTGGTGTCGCAATTGTGGATTCTCTGCATCTTTTCTTTTTTCGGCGGCATGTCGTGGACTGTCTTCATGTCCATCTTCAACACGCTAATCCAACGCCTAGCCCCCGACTGGGTCCGCGCCCGCGTCTTAGCCGTCTACTTATTCGTCTTCCAGGGCAGCATGACGATTGGCAGCGTGCTATGGGGCGCCACAGCCGAGCGCACCAGCCTGGAAGTCGCGCTGCTCGCTTCGGGAATTGGAATTGCCGCGTGCCTATTGTTGCGGTTGCCATTTCCGCTGCCGGAACCAAGCGCCACACTCGATGTTTGGAATCATTGGCCCAAGCCGGCCATGTTTGCCGTGCCCGAGCCAGACGCAGGCCCGGTGCTCGTCACCGTCGAGTACAAAGTGACCGCTGAAAACGCGCGGGATTTTCTCGAAGCGATTCATAAATACGAGAGAGTTCGCCGACGCGATGGCGCTACGCGCTGGGCCGTTTACTACGACTCGGAATCACCCGGCGTCTATCTCGAAACTTTTGTGGTTGATTCCTGGGCCGAACACGAGCGCCAGCATAATCGCTTCACCGTCGCCGACCAGGAAATCGAGAAACAAGTCTTCCGTTACGCATCGGGCCGCCCCAAAATTCATCATTTCATCTACGCCAGGAAGCCGAGACCCGACGAAAAGGAATAAATAAACCGCGCGGAATGGAAACGCCGGGAATCACCTCGGCAAACAGCCGGCTATTCGGCCAGTTTGCCGAACTCAACATGATTGGTGGCCGGGCGCATTGGCCTGAAGGCAACGGTTGAGCCAAGGGTCGCTTGGCCGGAAATGCGGCTATTCGGCCAAGCGGCGAGAAGCCCGTTCTAACTAAGCTTCCGCCGCCGGCCTTAGCTGTATCTCGCGCATCACGATCATCAAAACTTCAACTTCTTATTTCGCCTGCGCTAGCCCCGCAACAACTGCGGCAAGCTTATCGAGTTGCTGATTCCAGCCCTCTAGTTGGCCGCTGTTTTTTGCGTCTTCCAGGGGTTCATTTCCAATGAAGGTGAGTTTCGTCTGGCCGTTTCCAAAATCCTCAAAAATAACCACGTCGTGCGCATCGTTTATGGCTTCATCTTCTATTCCATACTGCGCAGGCTCAACCTTGTTTCCCTTCGAGTCGGAAAAGTACATGGAGTAAACGATCTTCTCGTGCAGAACAATCTCGTGGTATTCCCCAGCATTCCAGCCCTCCTGCCCATCCGGCATTCTCATGCAGTAGAGAAATTTTCCTCCCACGCGAAAATCAATCTTGCAAACAGGCGCGGTAAAACCCTGCGGCCCCCACCACTGCATCACATATTTCGGGTTGGTCCACGCCTCCCAAACCAATGCGCGCGGAGCATCGAAAATTCTGGTGATAACCATCCGCTCTTTCTCGTTAACCGTGTTTTTTTCCATTTCTGACCTCCGCTTTCTTCATTTGATTCAAAACCACATCCAACTTGTCGAAACGCTCTTCCCAGAATCGGCGATATTTAACCGCCCAGTCGCTGACCGTCTTGATCGCCTCTGGCCGAAGCGTGCACACGCTCTCTCTTCCACGCTTCGTCTTGATCACAATCCGCGCCCGCACCAGGTAGGCAATATGTTTGGAAATCATCTGCTGCGAGACTGCGAACGGTTCCGTCAATCCATGCACAGAGGCAGGCCCATGAGAGAGTCGTTCGATCATCGCCCGGCGGGTTGGATCAGATAGAGCCGCAAATGTTCTATCTAACTTATCCACAACCATATGGTAGTGGATTATCCGTCGATGTCAAGTGTGGATTTTGAAGTTCCCGATTTCTGTTTCCCGATCTCTGAACCCTGACGCTGCGCTAATTTCTGCTTCCCCATGCGTGAACGCAAAAGCGCCACGCGAAGAAGAGGTTGCACCGCCGTTCGCGATTCTGTCTACGCGAGGCGGCTCCCGGATTGTCGGCAACTAAGGGCAGGCCACCACGCATGGGACGCGTCTTCAGAAATTCAATCCTTCATTTAAGAGCATTCGAGGCGCAACCGAATAGTCTACGGCGCGCAAAGTATTGAAAATCTGTACGCTTCCCTCAGCGTCCGCGATTGCCGCAAATGATGTCCCCAAGTTTTCGCCGCTTGAAAATGGCCGGTCACTATCACAAAATAGAAGCGTTCCCCGGTAGCTCAATGGTAGAGCATTCGGCTGTTAACCGAAGGGTTGCTAGTTCGAATCTAGCCCGGGGAGCCATCCTTCCTTTTAGTTTCAGCACCGGAGAACATTCGGTTGAATACCGAATGCTTTGACAGTGTTTCAGGCTGCTGCGCCGCGCGCCCCGGCCTCCAGCGCTTTCATCGCAATTAGATAAGGGCGGGGGCCATGGCTCACCCTCGCGACGCCACACTCCGCCAATGCCCGTAATGGTGGAGTCGCGTCGCCGACCATGATGTTCACCGGCAGCGGCGACGCTTTGGCGAAGCGCGCGATCAGCGCGATGTCCGCAAGCCCGGGCGCAAAAATCCCATCTGCGCCGGCTTCCGCATAGGCGCGCGCTCGAGCGATCGCCTCGACTACCATGGCATCGTCATGCTGCTCTGGCGGCCGCTGGAAAAAGACATCAGTCCGAGCATTTATGAAAAAACCGATGCAGGTCGCATCAGCCTTCTGCCGAGCGCGCCGGATGCGGCCGGCCTGATCGCTTGTCTCGCGCAGCTTTCCACTCGCCGGAAAACTGTCTTCCAAGTTACAGCCTACGGCACCCGCGTCGATCGCCAGTCCGATCGTTTCGCCGACGATTTCGGCGGTGTCGCCGTAGCCGCTTTCCAGATCGATCGTCACAGGTAAGTCCGTCGCGCCCACGATCCAACGCAAATTCTGAATTGCCATCGCCAGCGGGATCCGCTCGCCATCGTCGAAGCCATTTGCCTGAGCGACAGACCAACTGCTCGTCGCAATCGCCTTGGCTCCTCCTGCAGCCACCGCTTTGGCGCTGCCAGCGTCCCAAATATTGAAAAGCACCAGCGGCTTTCCCGGAATATGCAGCGCCCCGAACTGCTCGGCTTTGTGAGTCTGATCGCCCATTTTTTTCTCCCGATAGACCGGCGACTGCGAACTGCCTGCGGCTGTCATGACCCCGGCTTCTGTCGTGCCGCCAGCCAGTGCGCGCGAAGTTCCTTGTCGAACTCCTCCCAGCGTTCCTCCGGGAAGAAAACCCTGGCTCCCTTGAACTCCACGCGCCGCCGCGTACCGGGAATGTTGTCGGCCAGCCAATGCGACCATTTGACGTCGAAATATACGTCGTCCGTTCCCCACACGATCAACGTCGGCGCTTCAAGAGTCTTCAGCCGTGGCTCAATGGCTAAGGTGTGCTTGTTATCGAAGGCCGCGAGGAAGCGTTGCAAGTCCCGCGTGCGCTGTTCGCTCCTGACGAACGGACGCAGATATTGTTCGATGGTCTCATCACTCACCTGCTCCGGGTGTTCATACGCCGGTCCCAGCGCTTGCTCTGATCGATAGACATTCTTGTCCGACAACATGGCCTCAAGCGTTCCGCGTAAACCGCCTCCGGCCGCCATCGCCAGAAACGGCTTAAACGCCTCTGGTGGCCAGTTGTCGTGGGTATCGCAGTCGGTGAGCGTGAGACTTCGCACACGTTCCGGATACAAAGCGGAGAAAATCTGCGCGATCCCGCCGCCGCTGTCGTTCCCCACAAGATCCACCTGATCGATCTTCAAAGCATCGAGAAATTCCTTCAGCATCTTGGCATTGGCCGTCACGGATACATCCTGATCCGGTGCGATCTCCGTGTCGCCATGCGCGAGCAAGTCCACGGCGATACACCGCCGGATGTCCGACAAATCCGCAAGCTGATGCCGCCACAGATAGCTGTTCAGCAGCACGCCATGCACAAACAATGCCACCGGCCCCGTGCCCTGCTCCGTATAGCTGATGCGCCCCGAAGCCGTCTGTACGCTGCGATGAATCGGCGATGATTTCTTTGCGTCCATGATCGATCCCTCCGACACCCGAGCGGACGCCGTCACAAGCGCGTCCGTGCTGACTTGAGCCGACAGCAATCCA
This sequence comes from uncultured Acidobacteriota bacterium, assembly GCA_963792515.1. Classification (GTDB taxonomy): domain Bacteria; phylum Acidobacteriota; class Terriglobia; order Acidiferrales; family UBA7541; genus Palsa-147. Next base: position 17,667 of record CAWBWG010000019.1, read on the forward strand.
CCCAAACAAGGTCCGGCAACTAGCACTCCCACCAGCAGTGCAGCAAAAGACCGCGCCCTCCGCCAAAATTTCTCGCGAATACCTGCGGCTACTTTATTCTTACTCATGGCTCACCCTTTCCTCGACGCCGCCGCGGAACCATCCGCCTCTTTCAGTTTTCGCGCACAGTCGTCGCAACACACCTCAACCGTCTTGCCCCCGATTTTCACCTTGATAAGATTCGCATCCAGCTTGCAGTCGCAAGCCGCGCACGTTTTCGCAGCAGTCATCAAACCTCTCTCCTCGATTACCAGAAGTTTGGCCACGAGCAGTAGGCCACGCACGAAGCGCGCCCCGCTGTCAGATTCTTTAGCGATTTGCGGGAATAGGTCCTAACGATCCAGGGCGGATTGTCTGAACTGCGAGGGCGAACGTCCGTATGCTTCGCGAAACGCCGCGCTGAAGTGGCTGTGGCTCGAGAAGCCGAGGTCCAGGCTCAGCGCCGTCAAATCATCATATTGCGCAATCAGATCCAGCGCGCGCGCCAATCGAAGCCGCAACTGATAGCGATACAACGGCAGGCCTTCCACTTGCTGGAACACCTGCGTGAGATAAACCGGGGAGCCGCGCACTTCCGCTGCCACCTCGGCCAACGTCCAGCGTCGCGCCAGATCGCTTGCCAGCACGAGCTTCGCCCGGTCCACCAAGCGCTGCCGCCCGATACTTGCGCCGGCAGCGTGCGTCGTGCGAGCCCCGAGCGCCCGCTGCGCCAAAGTCAAAGCCAGGCTCTCTGCTTCCAAAGTTTCTGCGAAGTTTTGCCGCAGGCTGTGCCGCAACAGCGCCGCGAGCGCTTGCGCTCGCGCGTCAATCCGTAAACGTTGTCGCCGAAACGCGAAGGTCGCGCCATCGCGCAGAAAACTAGCCGGCGCCAATTCACGCAACTGCGCTTCACCAATGGCCAGCGACAGACTGGCATCGCCACCCGACACAGGATGGCTGACCCGGTAGCCTTCCGTGCTGTTGAAAAACAGCACCTGGTTCGCCTCGGCCACCGCCTGATCATGCCCAACATGCCGCACATAGACGCCGCGATACGGAAACACCAGTTCCGTCGCGGCCGCCAGCTCTTCTCCACTTTCGTGCCGGCAACTGCCCCGGCATTTCACGTCCCGAATCGTAACGATCGGAGTGCTCAGCAGAGTTTCAGCCGCAAATTCAGGCCGCGTTTTATTTTCGTCGTTCAGCACAGCACCTTTGACGCTCTAGTCCTAGCGAGAAGCAGCACGATAGTTAATTTTCGAACGAGCGACAGACCATCCCTAATCGCCGCGGGACTCATCTGCTGGAGTGGGTGCGGGGCGGCTGCGAGCAATATCGCGACCCATGGGAATATTCTCACATTGTTCGGCGATTCCTTGCTGGAATCGCATTGATCGCCGTGATCGTAGCAATCGCCGCCGGATCTTAGGTTCTGCGGCGGCATCTACAAAAAATGCGGCGCTCGTTTACCGAGCGCCGCATTTTTCTGGCTTAACACGCTACTTCAAACCTAACCTCGTGGCCGCACTTTACCCTCAACCGCGAATCGTCAGCACCGGGCAGGTCGCGTGCGTCACGATTTTGTGCGCTGTGGCGATTGGCAGATGCTCTGCCGCTCCCGGAAGCCCGCTGGCCTTCCGCATGCCGAGAACGATCAAGTCCGCCCTCGACCGCGCCGCTACGTCCAGAATTTTCTCTGCGGTTTCACCGCGTTCCACCAGGAACTTCGGAGCGCACCAAAGCTCCGCATCCGCCGGCACCAGTTTGTGCAGCAGTTGCTCGGAGGACGCGGTCAAGTCCGTTGGCTGAACGAACTCGTTCGTTTTCGCATCGCCCACCACGTGCAACATCGTCAAATGCGCTTCGTATTCCTGAGCCAGTGAAATCGCGTAGGGCGCCGCGGCGATCGATTGGGGACCGAAGTCCGTCGCGAATAGAATGCTCGTAAATTCGCCAACGTTTTTGAGATCAGATTTCGAATGTGGTCCCACGGTCAGCACCGGGCGCGGAGCGTTTCGATAAATCTCTTCTGCCCGCGAGCCCAACAGGAACTTTGCAACTCCCGATCGGCCGCGCGTTCCCGTCACGATCAGGTCGATGTTCGATTTCTCGATGGCTGCCGCAATGTTCGACCAAACATCCCCATCCGTCAACAAAACTTCAGTCTCAACACCAGCAAACGCGTTGAGCAATTCTTGCCTGTGCTTCGACGCTTCTTCTTCTGCGACTTCCTCCAGGCTCCTCCATGACGAAGCCGGAGTCATCGGCTTCACCACCGGCGGCCGCACATGCAACGCGTGGAGTTTCGCCCCATAGTGTTTCCCCAATTCCAAAGCATAGGGAATCGCGGCGCGCGAGGCCGGAGAGAAGTCCGTAGTGAAGAGAATATTCTTGAGCTGGATTCTAGCTTGAGCGTCGATTGGTTTCATTTGTGCTTTCATTTGTCACCTCCAAGATGCCGTCAGTTTGCTCTCTCGCATTTTTTTCGGCTGTGACGCGCATCACCCAGTCGAGTGACTTGCGCCGTGCCCGGTGTTTCGCTTGGACGCGGATGCGTGTCTCCGCCATGTGACGGGCGTCACATTCGACCGGTACGTGCGTCACGGCGCTATTTTGTAGTGTCCGGCAGACTGTGTGTGTTCGGAGGTGACTTATGACACTCGTTGCGGCGGGGCCAAAAATTTCGCTGAAAAACATTCTATTCTTGACGGACTTCTCGGAGCCGTCAGAGGCTGCTCTGCCATTTGCGGTAGCGATCGCCCGGCATTATGGCGCGAAGGTCTACGCGCTGAATGTGGTTGTGCCCGCTACGTACACTTATACGACTCCCGAGCTGGCGTCCACGATGATCGAAGCGGAAGAGGAAAATGCCAAGTTGTCGATGAACCGCGTGCAGGCCTGCTTTGGCGGCCTCGAGAAGGAAATCTTCATCGAGCGCGGCATCGATGTCTGGTCCGCGGTCGAGCAAACCATTCGCGAGCACGACGTCGATCTAATTGTCTTGGGCACGCACGGCCGAACGGGCGCCACCAAGTTTCTCCTGGGTTCCGTCGCCGAAGAAATCTTTCGCCGCTCGCCGGTTCCGGTGCTGACCATCGGGCCGGAAGTGCGCAGCAGCGTCCACACCGGCGGGCGGTTCCATCGCGTGCTGCTGGCCAGCGATTTCAGCGCAGCTTCCTCGGCTGCGGCTCCTTACGCTCTGTCCCTGGCGCAGGAGAACGGTGCGCGTGTTGTCCTTTTGCACGTGATGCGCAAGCCCGATTCGCGCAGCGACCGTGAGGAAACGCGCTTTCAGCTATCCGTGGCTGAGGCCATCCAGCAACTCTACGAAACAGTGCCGGACAGCGTGCAACTCGCGACGGTGCCCGAAGTCGCTGTCGAGTATGGCGACCCGGCCGAGCGCATCCTTACCGTGGCCCGCGAGAAAAAGGCCGACTTAATCGTGTTGGGTCTTCGCGAAGCTGCCGGCCGCATCGGCGCGGCAACGCACCTCGAGAGAGCCACGGCGCACAAAATTGTCGCGCATGCTACTTGCCCGGTTTTGACGGTGCGCGAGGAAGCTGAGCCGAAGTAGGCCTCTGCATTTGACGTAGCCGTTTTTCGTAGGGGAGGGCCGGTGTAGCCCTCCCGCGACGCCCGGTTTTGGCGTCCCCACGCGCGCCCCTCAGCGCGGCCTTTGCTTTCTCTTCGCTCTGTCGTTAATTCAACCCAACCGCAGCCCCACGATTAACCCACCCGTACTATTGACATAACCCAAAACTAACCTTACAATTAACGCGCAGTTACTCGCACTTCAGCGCGCAGGCGGCCCACCAAAGCTGCCCACCCTGTCCGAACCCACGGGTCCGCGCCCAATCGCCAAGAGGAGCACATGAAACCACCCGGCACAAACGCCGGCAGCGGCAGCATTCCCCGATTGACCCCGCAGTCCGCCGGTCACCGCCCAATGCTTCCGGCCCCGAAAGCCCCAATCCCACAACGTTCTAATCGGGAAACCAGTTCTTGTAGGGGAGGGTCTGGTGTCTAGACCCTCCCTCCTTTCGGCCCCGAACTCTAATCGGGAACCACTTCGATTAGAAATCGTCGTAACCCAAACAAAACAAAGCGTCGCGATCAATTCTGGCAATAATATACTTGACTCAGTGAGGCGTTTTTGCTACTATTTGGCTTGTGAGGAACGCCATGACAGCCAAGAAACCAAAGACCCTGCAAGAAGCCATAGTTCACTTCGCGGACGCCGATAATTGCCTCAAATTCATGGTGGCGCGGCGCTGGAAGGACGGCGTTACTTGCCCCACCTGTGGGAGCAAGGAAGTCCGCTTCATTTCGACTCGCCGCATGTGGGAGTGCAAGACCAATCATTCCCGCAAGCAATTCAGTTCCAAGATCGGCACCATTTTTGAGGACTCGCCAATCGGACTGGACAAGTGGCTCGTAGCCATTTGGATGATTGCAAATTGCAAAAACGGCGTCAGTTCCTACGAAGTGGCCCGCGCTATCGGCGTCACTCAAAAGTCCGCTTGGTTCATGCTTCACCGCATCCGTCTGGCGATGCAGAACGATTCGCCCGTCCAACTTGGCGGCAAAGGCAAGCAAGTAGAAGTAGACGAAGCATTCATCGGCGGAAAGGCTCGCAACATGCACAAAGACGTTCACGCGCGACGACAGATGCACATGTGCGACAAGGGCAAGACTCCGGTGATTGGATTTCTCGAACGCGGCGGCCATGTCCGCGCTCATGTGATTTCGAGCCGCAAAAAGAAACCGTTGCAAGCCGAGGTGCGAAAGCACGTCGCGGCTGGCTCGGCGCTTTTCACCGATGCGCTGCCGTCCTACGAAGGACTCGTTCGAGATTACGCGCACCAAGTGATTGACCACGCCGTTGCTTACGTGGACGGCAAGGTACACACCAACAATCTCGAAAACTTTTGGAGTCTCTTGAAGCGCGGACTTCGCGGAACTTATGTCAGCGTCGAGCCGTTCCATCTCTTCCGCTATCTGGACGAGCAAGCATTTCGCTACAACATGCGCAAGGATGCCAAAGGCCCGACTACTGACGGCGAGCGGTTTGAATTTGTTGCGTCTCATGTTCTCGGAAAGCGCCTCACCTATGCCGAACTGACTGGCAAGACCGAAGCCAGTACGACGTGTAGCTAATCCTTTGCGACTCCCTCGCGGCCCGAAGCGGAAGAAGCCTTAGACTTCTTCCGCTTTTTTTCTCTCTTCTCCGCGTCCAATTTTGCTTTCACGTCGGCGTGCGGAACACTCAAAAGTTTTCCCGCGAGATCATTGAACGCTGCATACTCACTGTTTTTCTTTGTCATTGGTCGCCTCTTTTTCATTCGTCAGTTCGAGGGTTAGAGAGAATCCAAAGGGAAACGTGCCTAACTCACTTCGTAATTTATTGAGAGCGGTCAGGAACTTGGCAATTACGGATTCAGATGAAGACCCGTTAACTTTCGCCCATTCTCTTCTGCAGACAGGGCAGTCGTTCAGCTTGCCCTGCTCTTCCTTTATATCCATGTCCCGATAAGACGAGATCAGTAACTCGCTTCCGCAATGTTTGCATTTCAATCTAAGTGAGAGAATGTCAGATAATTCCATAAATTTCTTAGTTTGGCTCGTCATCGCGAAAATCCTATTATGAAGATTTGGGTTCGTTAAATTTTGAAATGGCTGCTTGTGCCACTGGTGAGCCCATCGGGATTAATGTATGACGCGCATGGCACGCCACACATATCGGATACTCGATAATCGTTCCGCCGAATAAGAGATAAAACATTCCTGGAATAACAAAGAGAAGCAACAAGACGATAGCCAAAGACCAAGAAATTCTTCTCGGTTCCTCTTTCCATGCAGGCGCACCAACATGTCCGCACTTCGTACAGTACTTTGGCTCAACTGCTCTCATTCCACAATTACTCCACACTTGGGTGGATTCTTAGCGTACTGAATGTATCTTATTCGATTCGCAATCGTATCTGGCAAACTCAAGCCTTTAAGCCAATCTCGAAAAGGGAGCAAATCTTGACTTTTTCGCAGCGTGCCGAGGTCAAGGTTTGCTGCATCGCGCGACAATGAGCGCAAGCCATTTTCACGATAGAAATGAAACATAAATCGCTTGGATTGCTCCAGCGCACGCATCGAAAGTCGTGTTCCTCGCGTCTTCGGGCCAATCTGATTATCGAGATGTTTCATTACCTCACGGGCGATCAAGTCTGCCGCTTGGATGCCTACGTTCCTACGATCGGCGAAGGAAACCTTATCAGAGATGTACGAACGATATTTCCATTCAGGAAGATGCGTCATGTAATCGTAAAGATAAGTCGCGTTATAGTTACGCTCTAAATTCCGATCAAACGTGAAGTCAACTGTCTCCTGCGGAATGTGAAGGTATCCGATGTTTGCAAAATATTTTACGACATCGTGGAAACACAGATAGTAGGGCTGGTCTTCTGGCAATTCTGGAAATATGAAGTGGTAGGCAGCTAACTCAACAGCGACTCCGAATCCCATTAACTTGGTGCGTCGAGCGAGGATTTTGGTAAGGTCTTTGTATAGCCTCACGTTCTCCGCATGAGGAATATTTTCGTATTCGCCATGGTCTGATTCACAATCCGCAGCATGGAATATTTTGCCGCCAGTTTGTTCGTTCCAAATGAGCCTTAGAGAATCCCACTCTTCCTCGCGTCCAATTAAACCACCAACCGCAAAGACACGTTTCTTCGCCTCGTCGTGGCTTTCATCTCCATTGACGGTTAGCACGACGGCGCGATACCTCCATTTTCGCTCTTTGCGAACCTTTGCTATTTCTTCTTCGCTCGGCTCGCTTTCATCCTCCCCTTCCCTCATTGCTGAGTCAAGTATATTATTGCCTCAATTCTAATCGGGAAAAAGTAGCCTGTTTTAGTAGGGCGAAAAGACGCCGAATCCCCCATCGACCCGATCGCCACCGCCTCAATCGTCCTGGCCCACACCTCCTGAAAGGCGAACAAAAAGCTAATCGGGAATCATTTCGATTAGAAACCGGCGTAACCCAAAGAAAACAAAGGAACCGAGTCAGTTCTAATCTGGAAAAAAGAGCATATTTCTCAGCGGCAAACCGGCTCCAAATCACCTCCCGAGCCGATCATGGCGACCCCAACCCGCCTGGCCTCACGCCCCCGAAAGGCGAACAAAAAGCTAATCGGGAATGCTTTCGATTAGAAATCGGCGTAACTCAAACAAAACAAAGAATCCCGATCAGTTCTAATCGGGAAAAAGGAGCATGTTTTTCAGCACCGAATTAGCCCCAAATCGCGCTTCGAAGCGAAGAAAGTCAAAGGCCGCGCTGGGGTACGCGCGTGGGGACGCCAACGGCGGGCGTCGCCGGAGGGCTGAACCCGGCCCTCCCCTACGAAAAAGTGCCAGGTCAGACGCAGGGCTGGGTTACAGGGTTAGGACCGCCACTACCATGCTGGAATCTTCGCTGGGGCGAATTTGGAAATTGAAGTGGCGGGCTAGGGCGCGCATGGCGGAATTTTCGAGCAGGATGTTGGCTACGATTTCTTCGAGCTTTTCGTCGCGGCCTACTTCGATCAGGCGCCGCAGCAGCTCGGTGCCGAGGCCGTGTCCCTGGTAGGCGTCGCTGACCGTGACGGCTACTTCCGCGTCGCGGGCGGTGCGCGATTTATAGAGACGGCCTACCGCGAGGATTTCGTGTTCGCCGGTTTGCTGGTCGAGATGATCGGCTACGATGGCCATTTCCTGGTCGTAGTCGATGAAACATTTTCGCTGGAGGCGATCGTGGCCTACGCGCGAATCGAGTTTTTCCATGTGGAAGAAGCGCAAGTAAACGCTCTCGTCCGAAAGCGTTCCGTGAAACCTGCGCATCATGGGCTCGTCTTCCGGACGAATGGGGCGAAACAGAATTTCCATTCCGTTCTTGGTGGCCCAGCGCGAGACGTACTGCGCGGGATAGCGGCGGATGGCCGAACGCGGGAGATCCTGATCGGCGATCTCGCGGCCGTAGAGAACGATTCTGGCATCGAGCGCGAGGACGCCTTCGGCGGAGACAAGCAGCGGATTGATATCGATTTCCTTGATGCGCCGTTGCTCGACGATCATTTGGCTGAAGCGCACCAGGGTTTGCTCGAGCAGATTGATGTCGACGGGCGCGCGTCCGCGCACGCCTTTCAGCGCGGAAAATATTCGCGTTTGTTCCATCATGCGCTGAGCAAGCGTGGTGTTTAGCGGCGGAAGCGCGAGCGCGCGGTCGCGATAGACTTCGACGAGCTGCCCGCCGGAACCGAAGAGGATCACCGGGCCAAACTGCGCGTCGACGGAACTGCCGAGAATTAGCTCGTAGCCTTCGCGGCGCACCATGGGCTGCACCGTCACTCCACCAAAGGCGGCCGCGCCGGCTTTCGCCTCGACCGACGTTTGAATATCGCGAAACGCCTGCCGCACCGCGCCGGCGTTTTCGAGATTCAGCACGACGCCGCCCACGTCGCTTTTGTGCGTGATCGTTTCTGAGTGGAGTTTCAGCACTACCGGAAATCCGAGCGCCGCGGCGATGTCGGCGGCCTCGTCGCCGGTGCGCGCCAAGCGCGTCTCGACCGTGGGGATGCCGTAGAGCGCGAGAATTTTTTTCGATTCGAATTCGGTCAGCAGCGTGCGGCCGGAATCGCATGCTTGCTGCAGAATTTTTTCCACGCTTTGGCGCTTTGGTTCACCGGGCTCCGGTTCGTCGGCGGCGGAGGGAGTTTCGTAGAGGCCGCGAAGATTGTAGGTGTAGCGCCACATGTAGTTGAAGGCGCGCGCGGCGGTATCGGGATAGGCGAACGTGGGAATTCCGGAATTGTTGAGGATGGCTTCGCCCTCGGCGACTTCGCGGCCGCCCATCCAGCTTGCCAGGAGCGGCTTGCCGCTGCTTTTCGCGTAAGGCTTCAGGCGATCGGCGACGTGCGCGGGATTGGTCATGCCTTGCGGGGCGAGAATTACGAGGAGGCCGTCGCTATCGGGATCTTCGATGGCGATTTTCATGGCGCGCGCGTAGCGCTCGGGATCGGCGTCGCCGAGAATGTCGATGGGATTGTTGTGGCTCCAATGCGCGGGAAGAAATTGCATTGAGAGCGTCGAGAGATTGTTTCGAGAGCGGGGCGAGTTCGCCGCCGGTGGCGATCAGCGCATCGGTGGCCAGCACGCCGGGGCCGCCGGCGTTGGTGAGAATGGTGAGGCGCGGGCCGCGCGGACGCGGTTGCTTGCCGAGGACTTCGGCCATGTAGAACAGGTCGGAAATATTTTGCACGCGCAGGACGCCGCAGCGGCGGAAGGCTGCGTCGAAGACTTCATCGCTGCCGGTGAGCGCGCCGGTGTGCGAGCTGGCGGCGTGCGAGGCGGCTTCGGAGCGTCCGGCTTTGATGACGATGATGGGCTTGCTGAGGGCCACTTCGCGCGCGGCGGAAAGAAAGAGCGGGCGTCGCCGATCGATTCCATGTAGAGGATGATGCTTTGCGTTTGCGGGATCGTCGCCGAAGAAGGAAATCAAATCGCCCCAACTGATATCGAGCATCGAGCCGGTGGAGACGATGGCGCTGAAGCCGACTTCTTCTTTCAGGCTCCAATCGAGGATGGCGGTGAGCAACGCGCCGCTTTGGCTGAGGAAGGCGACGTTGCCTGGGCGCGCGATGTCTTTCGCGAAAGTGGCGTTGAGGCCGAGGCTCGGATTCATCATGCCGAGGCAATTTGGGCCGAGCAGACGCATCGTGCCGCGATTCAGTTCGGCTTGAATTTGCTGCTCGAGTTTCGCGCCTTCGAGGCCGCGTTCGCGGAAGCCGGCGGAAATTACGATCGCTGAGCGCGCGCCGGCATCGACACATTCGCGGATTACGCCTGGGACGGTGGCGGCCGGAGTGACTATGACGGCCAAATCGATTTTTTCTGGAATGGCGGCAATGTTTGGATACGAAGGAAGGCCGAGAATTTCGGGGTGGTGCGGATTTACGGCGAAAACTTTGCCGGGGAAATTTCCATTGCGCAGATTGACGAGGACCGTGCGGCCTACCGTGGCTTCGCGGTCGGTGGCGCCGATTACGGCAACGGATTGCGGCGCGAAGAACGATTGAAGCGGCGAACGGCCATTCATGATCGCGGAACCTCGCGTGGGATGCGCAGCGCTTGATGCTCGCTAAATCTTACGCAAGGATGAGAGGGCTTGCACGCGCGGAGATTGCGTAGACGCGGCAGTAAAAGCCTGAACCTCATAGCGAGGGTGCGGAATCTAAAGTGGGGTCTCGTCGTGATGAATTTGGACGGCGGATCGGAGTGTTCTCGGGGGCTGAAGAGGTTCGGAAAAACTACAAAGAACCTAAGGCCACTTCGGGCCGGTAGTAAACCCCGGCCCCTACGACGGCAAATGCAGGTCCCTCACCCCTAAAGGGGATTCGGGATGACAGCGTTTGTTTTTTCGCAGGCTTTGGAAAACGTGATTTAGGGGCAGATGTCTGGCACAAAGGAGCGATGGCGATGGCGAATGAGCAAATGTTTGCATCAGGGGCGGTGAGTGCTTGGGATGGCAACATCGAGAGGGCTGATAAATTGTTCAGCGGGTTGACCGCGGAGCAGTTGGGCAAAGAGATTGCGCCGGGAAAAAACCGGTTGATTTATTTGTGGGGGCATTTGACGGCGGTGCATGACCGGATGCTGCCTTTGCTGGGGATCGGGCCGCGGCTTCATGCTGAACTTGACGAGATTTTCATTTCGAAGCCCGATAAGGCGGTGGAAAAAATTCCGTCGGCGGCGGAAATTAAGAAGGACTGGAATGAAGTGAATGGGAAGCTGCGCGAGGGCTTTGCGAAACTTTCGGTGGCGGAATGGTTGCAGAGGCATACCGCTGTTTCGGAGGAAGATTTCGCCAAAGAGCCGCAGCGCAATCGATTTGCGGTGCTGTTGAGCCGCACGAATCATCTCTCGTATCATCTGGGGCAGGCGGTGTCCGCTACGAAATAACTTTTCGACTTTTGCACGTCTACCGGTCGATCGCGAAAAAACAAAAGGAGCACGCATAAATGAAAGCCGTACAAGTGCCGAAAGCTGGAGCTGATTTCGAAATTGTGGAGCGCGAGATTCCGAATCCGGGCGCGGGGCAAGTGCGCATTCGGGTGTTGGCTTGCGGAGTTTGTCATAGCGATGTGCTCACGAAGGAAGGACTTTTTCCCGGCGTCGTTTACCCGCGCGTTCCTGGGCATGAAGTGGCTGGAGTGATCGACGCGCTGGGCTCGGGCGTGACGACGTGGAAAAAAGGGCAGCGCGTGGGCGTTGGATGGCACGGCGGGCAGGATGGGACGTGTCTCGCTTGCCGGCGCGGCGATTTTATCAATTGTCCGAATGCGAAAATTTGCGGGATTAGTTACGACGGCGGGTATCAGGAATATATGGTGGCGCCGGTGGAAGGGCTTGCGGAGATGCCGGAATCGCTGGATGTGGCGGAGGCGGCGCCGCTGATGTGCGCGGGGGTTACCACTTTTAACGCGTTGCGCCATAGCGGCGCGCTGCCGAGCGATCTGGTTGCCGTGCAGGGCGTCGGCGGGCTTGGCCATTTGGGAATTCAGTTCGCCGATAAATTCGGATATCGAGTGGCGGCGGTCGGGCGCGGGCCCGAGAATGCTGCGCTGGCGAAAAAACTTGGGGCGGACATTTATATTGATAGCGTGACGACGGATCCTGCGGCTGAATTGCAGAAATTGGGCGGAGCTGCGGCGATTCTGGCTACGGCGCCGAGTGGGAAATCGATGTCCGGGCTGATTGGCGGATTGGGCGCGAATGGGACGTTGATCGTGGTGGGGGCTTCGGCGGATGCGATCGAAGTGGGGCCGCTGCAATTGATTCTTGGCAAGAAGGCGATCAAGGGTTGGGCTAGCGGCTTGCCTACCGATTCGCAGGATACTTTGCGATTTTGCGGAACTTACGGGCGTGCGGACGATGATTGAGAAATATCCACTTTTGAAGGCCGCCGATGCTTACGCTCGCATGATGAGCGGGAAGGCGGAGTTTCGCGTCGTGCTGACTATGTGATTTCCAATAACGCGTTTTGCCAGGGCATGACTTCAGTCGTGCCGCAGAAGCGAGCAAAACAATTCGGCTTTAGCCGCGGATTTTTGGGAGTATTCAGGAAAGGAAGATGCGAGATGAACGAAAACAACACTTCAGCGCATCAATCGCAGGGGCTTGCGGCCGAGGCTGGCGAAATTTTAATCGGCGGTGATCTTCGCGTCACGCGTTTGGGATTCGGGGCGATGCGCATTACCGGGGAGGGAATCTGGGGCGCGCCAGCGGATCGGGCAGAATGTATTCGCGTGCTGCGCCGGGCCGTGGAATTGGGGATCGATTTTATTGATACCGCGGATTCTTATGGCCCGAATGTGAGCGAGGAAATTATTGCCGAGGCGCTGCATCCTTATCCGGCGAATCTGGTGATCGCTACTAAAGGCGGTTACGAGCGGCCGGGGCCGAATCGTTGGGCTGAGAATGGAAAGCCGGAGCACTTGCGAGCGGCTTGCGAAGGCAGTTTGAGGCGGCTGCGGCTTGAGCGGATTGATCTCTATCAATTGCATCGAATCGATCCGAAAGTTCCTGCCGACGATCAGCTTGGCACGCTGAATGCGCTGCAGGCAGAAGGCAAAATCAAGCACATTGGCTTATCGGAAGTGAGCGTGAAGCAAATTCAGCACGCGCAGACGATCGTTCCCATCGTCAGCGTGCAGAATCGCTATAGCCTGGCGGATCGCGGGTCGGACGATGTTTTGAAATATTGCGAAAAGGAAAGGATGGCGTTCATCCCGTGGTTTCCGTTGGCGGCCGGAAAATTGTCGGGCGGGGAAAGTCCCGTCCGCCATGTGGCCGAGCAGTTGAAAGTAACGCCATCGCAAGTTGCTCTTGCGTGGCTGCTCGCGCGGTCTCCGGTGATGCTGCCGATTCCTGGGACCTCCAAAGTGAAGCACCTCGAAGAAAATGTAGCCGCAGCCGGGCTAAAGCTTAACGAGAAGAAATTGCAGGAGTTGAGCCACGCGGCTCACGCCTAGCGGTAAGTGTTAGTTTCCAGTCGCCCGAGTTGACGAAGAAAAATGTCCGGTGCGACGGCGCTCAAACGTCTTATCCTCGAAGTGCAAACTTGAAAGGCAAATTCAGGAGGAATTGACATGAGCGAATTCGTTTTTTTGTATCGCAATGAATTGACTGGGGCGGCGCCGGCATCGCCGGAGCAGATGCAGCAGACTATGCAGAAATGGATGGCTTGGATGAAGGAGATGGGCGAGAAGGGCCAACTCAAGAATGCCGGCCACCCACTCGATCGAACGGGCAAAGTGGTGAAGGGCAAGCAGAAGACTGTTACGGACGGGCCTTTTGCCGAGTCGAAAGACATTGTCGGCGGATATTCGCTGGTGGAGGCGAAGGACATCACGCAGGCGGTGGAAATTTCGAAGGGTTGTCCGATCTTTGAGAGCGGAGGCATGGTGGAAGTTCGTCCGGTCATGAAGATGTGATGCAGCTTGACGAGCATCTTTTCCGGCGCGAGGCGGGGCGCATGGTGGCCACGCTCACGCGCATCTTCGGAGTGCAAAATCTGGCGCTGGCAGAAGACGTGGTGCAAGACGCCTTCTGCCGCGCGCTGGAAGTATGGAAATTTCGCGGGGCGCCGGAAAATCCATCGGCGTGGCTGATGGCCACGGCGAAAAATCGGGCCCTGGATATTTTGCGGCGCGAGCGTACGGCGCTGACTTTCGCTCCGGAACTTGCGCGCTGGCTGGAATCGGAATGGACGCTGCGGCCCACCGTCGAAGAATTCTTCTCGCCCAACGCCATCAAAGACGATCAGTTGCGAATGATGTTTTCCTGCTGCCATCCTCGTTTGCCTGAGGAGGCGCAGGTGGCGCTGGTGCTGCATATTTTGTGCGGCTTTAGTGTGGATGAAATTGCCGGCGCGTTTGTGAGCAAACACGCGGCGATTGAGAAACGCATTACGCGCTCGAAGAAAGTGCTGGCTGGATCGAAGCGGCTATTTGAAATTGCCGACGCTGCCGATTTTTCCGCGCGGCTGCCCGCCGTGCATCGCGCGCTCTACTTGCTTTTCAATGAGGGCTATCACGGCGCATCGGCGGAATCCGCGGTGCGCGTCGAGCTGTGCCAAGAAGCGATGCGCCTCGCCGCGCTGCTCTTCAATCACCCGCTAGCCGCAACGCCCGCTACTTTCGCGCTCTCCGCGATGATGTGTCTGCATGCCGCCCGCTTGCCCGCGCGCCTCGATGCTGCCGGAAACTTGAGCGCGCTCGCGGACCAGGATCGCGCGCGATGGGATGCGAAGTTGATTGCGGAAGGACAACGTCTGTTGGATCAATCGGTCGGTGGTGACGGGCTGACTGAATATCACATCGAAGCGGCCATTGCGGCGATTCACGCGGCGGCGGCGCGCGTGGAAGAAACGGATTGGGGGCAAATCATCACGCTGTATGACACGCTGATGAGGCTGCGGCCTTCGCCGGTGGTGGCCTTGAATCGGGCGATCGCTATTGCGCAGCGCGATGGGCCGGAGCGTGGGTTGGCCGAAATGTGTGCGATTGCGGATGTCGAGCGGTTGAATTCTTATCCGTTTTATTTTGCGGCGCTGGGCGAACTAGAACTGCGCTGCGGGCATCGCGAAATCGCGCGCACGCATTTTCGCGCCGCCACAAAGCAGGCGCGGAATGCGATGGAGCGCAGATTCTTCGAGCAGCGCACCGATGCGTGCGAAGTGCCAAGTAGCGCCGGCGTCCCTGCCGGCATCTTACGACCGCGGCGTCTGCGACTACCGTGATCTTGGACGGACTGCGATTTTAAATCGAAGGATTGAATTGTCTTGCTGGGTCCGTCCGTGATTGTCGCCCGTGGCTGGGTCTTGCTCGTCAGATGCCGGCAGGGACGCCGGCGCTACTTTTCGCTGCCGCTGATCGCGAATTCGGCTTTGAATTTTGCGGTGTCGGCTGGGCGGCCTAGGGCTGTGTATTCTTCGGCTAGATCCTGGCGGGCGTTTTGCAGCCAACTTATCGTGGGATTGGTTTGCTTGATCAGGATTTCGTAGCCGGCGCGGCTTTCTACTTCGGCTTCGGTGAAACGTTGCTGGCGAAGCAGCGATCGGCCCAGCTTGATTCTGGCGATGCCGGTATTGGGATGGTTGGGCGAAAGCGCTTCGGTGTAACGGCGCACCACATCGCGGTAAATTTCTTCGGCGCGCGCGTACTGCTTCCGCTCCATATCGACGCTGGCAATATTCGAGAGCGCTGTGGCCACCAAATAATGTTTGTCGCCGTAAACCTGGCGGCAAATATCTGCCATGCGCTGAAAATCCGCTTCGGCATCATCGAGCTTGCCCTGGTGCAGCGCAGCGGTGCCCAAATCGTTCAGCGCCGTGGCTACGCGCGGATGCACTATGCCGTAAACCCGCTCCTGAATCGCCAGCGCCTGCTGCAGCAAATCGGCGGCCTCGTCGTAGCGCTGTTCATAAACCAGCGCGCGCCCGAGAATCGTCATCGCCGAGGCGGTCTCGGGATGATCGTTGCCATAAAATGCGCGATCGATTTCCAGCGCTTGCCGGTCAAACGCTTCCGCCTCTTTGTAATGCCCCAAATCCAGTTGAATCGCGCCGAGATTGATGAGCGTGTCCGCTACGAGTGGATGCCGCTCGCCATAAAGCTGTCGATTCATTCCCAGCACGCGTTCATTGAGCGCTTCCGAAGCCCCATAGTGGCCCGCATAGAACTGAGTATTCGCCAATTCCGAAAGGCTCGAAGCCAGTTCCGGGGTGACGGTGGCGTCGGCCGCGGCGGAAGATTGCAAGCGCACCGCCTCATTCAAAACTTGGATGGCTTGATCGTATTCGCCGCGGTCTTCGAGGACTTTGCCGAGGGCGGCGGTGCCCTTGGCGACGTCCGGATGATTGGCGGGCAGATGGCGCTTGCTCATCGCCAGGCCGTCGCGCACCAGGCGCTCCGCATCATCGAGTTTGGCTTGATCGGCGCGGAGCAGGCCGAGCGCTACCAAGCTTTCGGCGACTTCGCGGCTATCGGCGCCGAAAATGGATTTTCGCTCGTCGAGTGCGGAGCGCATTAATGAGTCGGCTTGATCGAGTTTGCCCAGCTTTTGATAAATCTCGCCGAGCGTTTGATACAGCTCGGATTGAACTTGCGGGTCGGCATCGAGCGCGCGGGCTTCTTGTACGCCGCGATCGAGCAGGGTGATAACGCGTAGATCGTCGGACGGGCCGGCAGCTTCATCGCCGCCCTGAAAAAGATTGGACATGAATTGCTGGATGCGCTGCGTGCGTGCTGCTTCGGCGAGCGCGGCGTTGCGCGCGATGGCCAGGTGCACGGTGAAGAAAACCACCACGCCCAAGACCAGCGTGGTAACCAAAGCCGCTGCGATTACCGAGCGCCGATTTCGGCGCACGAATTTGCCGGCCCGATACCGCAACGAATCGAGCCGTGCTTCCAGAGGCTCGCCCTTCATATAGTGATCGATATCGCGGATGAGCGCTTCCACGGATTGATAGCGCCGCGCTTCATCTTTGTGCATGGCCGTCAGGCACAGCACGTCGAGATCCGCCCAAGCATTCTTGCTTGCGGCAGGAGTGCGCGCATCCGTGGCGAGTTGCGATTCTTTCGCGCGGCTGGCCACCGTCGAAGGCTTTTCGGGGGTATACCCGGCGATAATTTTTTCCGCCTCCACTGCGCTGCGTTTTGAAAAATCGAATGGGAGGCGTCCGGCGAGCAATTCGTAGAGAATCACGCCGAGTGAATAAACATCCGCGCGGATGCCCACGCGCTCGCCGCGGAATTGTTCCGGCGAGGCGTAGGCCGGCGTCATAAGGCGCAGCCCATCGCGCGTCTGCTCCACCGGCGTTTCGAGGTTTTCGATTTGCTTGGCGATGCCGAAATCCAGCAGCCGCACCGATCCATCGTTCTTGACGAGAATATTGGAAGGCTTCAAGTCGCGGTGAATCACCGCATGTTGGTGCGCGTAGAGCACTGCTTCGCAGACGGCGCGAAATAATTGCAGGCGCCGTTCGATCGAGCATTGATTGCGGCGGCAGTATTCTGTCAGCGGGAGGCCTTCGACATATTCCATCACGAACCATGGGGTGCCGTCGTCGAGGGTGTCCGCGTCGTAGAGCCGTGCGATTGACGAGTGATTTAGTTGCGCGAGAGTGCGCTGCTCGCTGGCGAAGCGTTCGCGGCGCGCGGGTGAGAGCCAGGCATCGCGCAGAAATTTGATGGCTACCTGGGTGCCTAGATCGGAGCGTTCGGCTAGATAAACTACGCCCATGCCGCCTTCGCCGAGCATCTGCTTGATGCGATAGGGGCCGAATTCTTTGAAGGCGAGGGATGGGGCGGTGGATTCATCGAAAACTTGGCCGGCGATATGCGCGACGTCGCGATCGAGCAGCGAGGATCCCTGGGAGTCTTCCGCGAGAAGGGCGAGCACTTCTGCGGCGAGCGCGTCATTTTCGCCGCAAGCATTTTTCACAAATGCGCGCTGCTCCTGCTGCGGAAGATCCGCCGCCGCATGAAATAAATCCTGGATTTTTTTCCAGTGCGCGCTGTCCATTTCCAGAAGTAGGGGCGGGGGTTCATCTCCCGCCCGATTTGGCTTTGGGTTTTCGCCCCATCTTATAATCCGAGCATTTACAGCGCGGAGCAAAAACAAAACCCACGGCTACCCCGGGGGCGAGGTAAACCTGCCCCCTACCGATGCAGCTGGCTAGCCAGCCAGGCTTTCACGGCGCGCCAATCGCGCAGCACTGTGGCCTCAGAGATTTCGAGCAGCTCCGCCGTCTCCGGAATATCCAGGCCGCCGAAAAAGCGGCACTCGACCATGGTGGCCTGGCGCGGATTCACGCGCGCGAGTTCTTCGAGCGCCGCATCGAGAGCGACTAGATCATTGCCGAGTTGCGCGCCGTCTCCCAGCGATTCATCGAAAGTGACCATCACTCCTTCTGGGCCCCCGCGTTTGCGCGCATTCCGCCGCCGGGCGGCTTCCACCAACACCTGACGCATCGCGCGCGCGGCAATGCGCTTGAAATGCAGGCGCGAAGTGGAAGCAATCTCGGGCGAATTCGCGAGCTTCAACCAAGCCTCATTAACCAGCGCGGTAGGATTCAGCGTCGCGCTCGGATCGCCGCGGCGGACGCTCGAAGCCAGCCGCCGGAGCTCCTCGTAAGTTTCGCTGAAGAGATGATCGAGCGCGCGCCTCTCCTCCGGTGTCGTTCCGAAATCGCCGGCGTCGAATCCCGGTCCCGGATTATTGGCAGGCGGCATGACGGTTTTGCCCGCACTTTCGCGCATTGCTTACTGGACGGCCACGGCTCACGGGCCGGGAGCGTGAGGAACGGCGCTCTGCAGCAGGCTGAGCCCGAATCGTAGCATCCGTCCTCGCGCAGGGGCAACAAAACACAGCGTCCAGGCTGCATTTTCTGTACTCTGGGGCGGGGAATATTTGCGTTTTTCAGTGCCGACGCGAGGATTGCCTTTTGCGTGATCTTGCCAGAAAGAGCTGGCAGGGGCGCCGGCGATACGCTAAGGCCGGCGGTGCAGGTAGCAGTTAAATTATGTTTTAGGGGGCGGCATGAATCGTTCATTGCTTCGCGGAATCCTTCTCGCATCATCGCTGGCTTTTATGGGTTCGATGCTTTCGGGCTGCTTCGGCGGCGTTGAAGGCAAATATTCGGATCAGACGGGCATGATCAATCTCGAGCTGCAGAGCGGCGGCAAAGCCACGCTCGGTGCGATGGGCCAAGCCGAGCCGTGCACTTACAAAACCGACGGCGACAAAGTGGACATCACTTGCCACGGTGAAACGACGACTTTCACGAAGCAGAGCGACGGCTCACTCGCGCCACCTGCGGGCGCGATGATCGGCCTGCTGAAAAAGAAGTAGCTAGCGGCTTCACGGCAGAAGTTCGGCCAATTTTCGAAACAGAAATTTCGCCTAGCCGGAGGTGCGTCATGAATGGTGCAAATGCAGCGACGAACAGAGGAACCATCATCAAAGTGCCGGATACTAGTCCGGGTTTGCTTGCCTTCAACGGCCAGCATAAGCCGTTCACGATCGAGGGCATCTGGCGATCGCCGGTGGCGCCGGCGGTGAATATGACCGTGGATGTGGCGACCGACGCTAGTGGCGGAATCGTCGGACTGTCGGCCGTGGATTCACAGCAGCTCGCCAAAGAGAAACTCGATCAATTCAGCGGTGTGGCGCAAGAACGCGGCAAGCAGGCCGCGGAAATTGCCAAGCAGGGAGTGGGAGCGCTGGCCGCGCGCATGGGCAAAGTGCCGATGATTGCGGCGGCGGTGGTGTGGTTCGCTTGGTTTTTACTGCCGTCGTTCAGCGTGAACATGATCGTCGATACGAAATCGTTTACGTATTGGGAATTTCTGGGCATCGATTTCGGACATTCGATGGCCGGCTTCTCGGTGGACCACGGTTTCTTCAGCGTCCTCGGATTTCTGGCGATCCTGGCCCCATTCGTCGCGCCATTCGTTCCGCATCCGAAGGCCAAATTCCTGAATGCCGCGCCGCTCGCGTACATGGTTCTGGCGTTCATCAAATTTAAGTGGGAAATCAGTCACGCGCTCGGGCAGTCCGCAAAAGAAATGGGCGAGTTCGGCGCGGAAATGGCGAAGGCGGCGCAGCAAACGTTGTCGGATGCCATCTCAACGAGCTGGGGACTCTACGTTCTGATCCTGGCAGCAATCGTGGTGGCAATTTTTGCGTTCAAGCCGCGGGCCAACGCCTAGGCTGCTCGCGGCTTGCGTCGCTGGAGAGAAGCCTTCGTAGCAGTGCGCCTTTAGGCCAGCATCTTACGGCTATCGTGTAAATCACAAGCCCGCTGAATGGCGGACTCATCGTTTCGCCGCATCCTGTGCCACCCTAAAGGGCGCCGCTACGAAACCAGTCTGCCTCGAGACGTGTTTCCACGCCGCAACTACACGGGCGCGTCGACTCACGCTTTCAAACTGTCTTTGCGAAGGTATATCCTTTTGTTGTGCCTCGCTTGCTCCAACGATTCACAAAAACCGTCGCCCTACTGTTTTTATTTTGTGCCGCGCCTCTTTTCGCCCAAAGCAATCGTGGGGAATTGCATCTTCGGGTGACCGATCCTTCCGGTCTGGGCGTGAAGACCACCGTGCAAATCCTTAGCGACGCAAATCAATATCGAAATTCTTTATCCACTAACGATCAGGGCAATCTGAATGTTCAGCGCCTGCCGTTTGGCATTTATCAGCTCGAAATTCAGCAGCCGGGGTTTGCAATCGTTTCCGAGTCGATCGAAATTCGCTCTTCGATTCCTACCGTTCATGCCATCCAGCTCAAGATCTCATCGGCCAACGAATCCGTGACGGTCACCGCGCCGAATACACTGGTCGATCCCGATCAGGCTGGCGCCGTGAGTCAGATTGGCGCGGACTTGATCCAAAATCGGCTTGGGTCGGTTCCGGGGCGCTCGTTGCAGGATCTGGTGAATTCGCAGCCGGGCTGGCTCTATGAAGGAAACGCTGTGCTGCATCCGCGCGGATCGGAATATCAGACGCAGTTCGTGGTGGATGGAATTCCGCTCACTGACAATCGCTCGCCCAGCTTCGGCCCGGAAATCGCCGCCGACGATGTGCAGTCGATGAGCATTTACACCGCGGGAATTCCGGCGGAGTATGGCCGGAAAATGGGCGGAGTGGTCGAAGTCAATACGCTTCAAGATCCGCAGCCGGGATTTCACGGCCAAGTGGTTCTTTCCGGCGGCAGCTTTGGATCCGCGGGGGCTTTCGCGGATGGGCAATACGTGTGGGGTAAGAATACGTTTGGCGGCAGCGCTAGTGGCAGCATGACCGATCACTATTTGAATCCCGTCGTGCCGCAGAACTTTACAAATACCGGCACGACCGGCGATTTTTCCGCGCACTATGAGCGTGAGCTCACGTCCAAGGACCGCGTCAGTTTGATCGTGCGGCACGATCTTTCGCGCTACGAGCTGCCCAACGAACAAGTGCAGCAAACGTGGTGCTCGCCCCGGGGGAAACTTCGGGGCCACCCTGCCAACTGCAAAATGCTCAGAACATCGAAACCATGGGGATCGTTTCCTACGAACACACTTTTTCGCCTGACGTGGTGGCCAGCTTGCGCGGAATGGTGCGCGACAACGCGAATAGTTTCCAATCCAACGCCGATTCCACCCCCATCCTCGTCTTCCAGCACAATTCTTTCCGCGAGGGATATTTCAAAGGCAGCATCACCATTCATCATGGCCGCCATGAATGGAAAGCGGGCGTGGAATCAGACAACACTTTCCTGCACGAGAATTTCAATTACATCATTCCCAATATCCCCATGGATGCGGACCAATTCGATCCGGGGACGCCGCTTACTTTCGCTTTCGCGGGAAATCGCCCGGACCTCGAGCAGTCGGCGTTCGTGCAAGATCTGATCCGTCTCGGAAATTGGACGATCAGTGCCGGGCTTCGCTGGGATCACTATCAACTTCTGCTCAATCGTCAGGCCGTCGATCCGCGCCTTTCGGTTTCGCGCTATTTTCCCGCCGCGGATCTGGTTCTGCATTTCTCCTACGATCGCGTTTTCCAGACGCCGTCATTCGAAAATATTTTGCTTTCGAGTTCGACAGCCGTCGAATCTCTCGATCCTGGAAATTTTCTGCGCCTGCCGGTGCAGCCATCCGTCGGGAATTATTACGAGGTAGGATTGACCAAGACTTTCTTCGGAAAAATCAGGCTGGACGTAAATTATTTCCGGCGGCTGGTGAACAATTACGCCGACGACGATCAGATCGACAACACCACCATCAGCTTCCCGATTTCTTTCCGAAAAGCGATCATCTACGGCGCGGAAGCGAAACTCGAGCTGCCTCTCTGGCGCGGTTTTTCAGGCTTCGTGAGCTATTCCTACATCGTGGGCAACGCTTGGTTCCCGGTTACCGGCGGGCTTTTCCTCGGTGACGACGCGTCGGCCGCGGCATCGCAAATCACCGGCCACTTCCCCGATTCGCAGGATCAGCGCAACACCATTCGCGGACGCCTGCGCTATCAAGTGAAGCCGCGCTTCTGGATCGCCGGCGGAATTCAATACGATACCGGCCTGCCATTCGAATTCGACGGCGATCCGTCGACGGTGCTCGCGCAATACGGCCAGCAAGTTCTGAATCGCATTAACTTCGCTCGCGGGCGCATTTATCCGTCGTTCCAGATGAAC
Source organism: uncultured Acidobacteriota bacterium (assembly GCA_963792515.1). Classification (GTDB taxonomy): domain Bacteria; phylum Acidobacteriota; class Terriglobia; order Acidiferrales; family UBA7541; genus Palsa-147. The sequence continues at coordinate 39,951 of CAWBWG010000019.1, forward strand.
GCATCGGCAGGCGCCGATGTCTACAAATCCGAGCGGCTGAACGTGCGCTTTCAGGTGGATGGGCAAAATCTAACGAATGTACTCGACGTCATCGATTTCGGCGGCTTATTCTCCGGCAACGCCATCGGCCCCTCGCGAAGTTACGCTCTTCGCCTCGCCACAAATTTCTAGCGCCCGCATCGCAATGGCCGTTTGTAGGGGCCGGGGTTCACCTCCCGCCCGGTTTGGCTGTTGGTTTTCCGCCGTAGTCCCAACTCATCGAGTATCATGTCCCTGCCGCTTTCTCGATAAGGGCGCATCCAACAAAGTAGAGGAACGCGCATAAAGACGAACGAAGGAAGGATCCTCTCGTGATCAAAACTCGAAACTTCGCTGCGGGCGCGCTTCTTGCGACGCTCGTTTGTGTTTGTGCTGCGGCATCGCTGCGCGTCCACGCTGCGCCTCTCCAAAAAGTCACTCCTACACCTTCAGGATACCGGCTCTCGAAGAAGCTGATCCTTGGCGGTGAAGGCGGCTGGGATTATCTGACTTTCGATTCGCACCGGCGCCGCGTTTTTATTTCGCGCGGAACTCACACGCTGGTCGTCGACGCAGCCGGCAAGAAGGTCGGCGACATTCCGAACACGCAAGGCGTCCACGGCATCGCGCTCGCCCAGGAACTGAATCGCGGCTTCACCAGCAATGGCCGCGCCAACACCGTCACCATTTTTGATTTGGGCTCGCTGAAGACCATCCGCGAAGTCGACGTGAAAGGCCAGAATCCCGATGCGATTCTTTACGATTCCGCATCGCGCCGCGTTTTCACTTTCAACGGCCGCAGCCACGATGCCACCGCCATCGACTCCAAGACCGGCGAAATCGTCGGCAACATCCCGCTCGACGGCAAACCGGAATTTCCGCAAGCCGATGGCGCCGGCCACATTTTCGTGAATATCGAGGACAAGAGCGAAATCAGCGAAATCGATTCCAACACCCTGAAAGTTTTGAATACTTGGCCGCTCGCTCCCTGCGAAGAACCGTCGGGGCTAGCCTTCGATGTCGCCCACAAGCGTCTTTTCGCCGGCTGCGGCAACAGAATGATGGCCGTGGTCGATGCCGATAGCGGAAAAGTGATCACCACGATTCCCATCGGCGATGGCGTCGACGCCAACGCATTCGATCCAGAAACCGGCTTTGTCTTCGCCTCCTGCGGCGAAGGCACGCTAACGGTCGCGCACCAAGACACGCCCGACAAATACACGGTCGTCGAAAATGTTCCGACGCAAAAGGGAGCCCGCACGATGGCGCTTGACCCCAAGACGCACGCGGTCTACCTGGTTACTGCGGGCTTCGGCCCGCCGCCAGCGCCGACCACGCAGGATCCGCATCCGCGCCCGGCGATTCTGCCGGATAGTTTCACACTATTAATTTTCACCCGATAATTTCGACGCCGGTTTCGTAGCGGTGCGCCTTTAGGCCAGCATCTTACGGCCGCCGAGGTATGCCGATACCGTGCTTGATGGCGGACTCACATGCCACCCCAAAGGGCGCGCTACGAAATCACCCTTCGCGAGTCTCGTAGTGCGTTCGTGAGTGCTGCCTTTGGCGGGATCTTCCTCGTAAGATGCCGGCGGGGACGCCGGCGCTACTTTAGAGCCGGCTGAGGCGCCGACGGTACGAAGATCAGAGGCGGCAGATCAAGAGTTCGCGCTCGTAGATCATTTCTGGGGGCAAATGATCGTGGAGGCGGATAAATAGTTCCTCGTGATCCATTACTTCGCGCTGCCAGGCGGTGCGGTCGAAGGCTTGTAGCTCTTCAAATTTTTCCTTCGGGAACTTTAGGCCCTTCCATTCGATATCTTCATAGCGGGGCATCCAGCCAATCGGCGTCTCGGCGCCGGGGGCGCGCACGCGAGCGCGCTCGACGATCCATTTGAGCACCCGCATATTCTCGCGGTATCCCGGCCAAATAAATTTTCCATCCGCGCCTTTGCGGAACCAATTTACATGAAAAATTCGGGGCGTGGCGCTCAGCGAGCGCGGCATTTTCAGCCAGTGCCGGAAATAATCGCCCATGTGATAGCCGCAGAACGGCAGCATGGCCATCGGGTCGCGACGCACTTTGCCGACGGTGCCGGTCGCGGCCGCCGTCATTTCCGATCCCATCGTCGCGCCGATGTAGACCCCGGAGCTCCAATTGAACGCCTGATACACCAACGGAATGGTGCTCTCGCGGCGGCCGCCAAAAATTATCGCGCTGATGGGCACTCCGTTCGGATCTTCCCAGTGCGGATCGATGGTGGGGCACTGCGATGCAGGCGCGGTGAAGCGCGCATTCGGATGCGCCGCCTTCGCGCCGGTTTCTTTGGCGATCTGCGGCGTCCATTTCTTCCCTTGCCAGTCGAGGAGTTCCGCGGGCGGCTCCTCGGTCATGCCTTCCCACCAAACGCCGCCTTCCGGAGTCAGCGCCACGTTCGTAAAAATCGTATTCCGCGAGAGTGTCTCCATCGCATTCGGATTCGTGGCGGATGAAGTCCCCGGCGCCACGCCAAAAAATCCAGCCTCGGGATTAATCGCATGCAGCACGCCGTCTTTCCCCGGCTTTATCCAGGCGATGTCATCGCCCACAGTCCAAATCTTCCAACCCTCAAATCCCTTCGGCGGAATCAACATCGCAAAATTCGTCTTGCCGCAAGCACTCGGAAACGCCGCGGCAACGTAAGTTTTCTCGCCCTTGGGATCTTCGACGCCGAGAATCAACATGTGCTCGGCCATCCAGCCTTCATCGCGCGCAATATTCGAAGCGATGCGCAGCGCGAAGCATTTCTTCCCGAGCAGCGCGTTTCCGCCGTAGCCCGAGCCGTAAGACCAAATCTCGCGCGTCTCCGGAAAATGCACGATGTATTTTTCGGAATTGCAGGGCCATGGGACATCTTTTTGCCCCGGCACTAGCGGCGCACCCACCGAATGGACGCACGGCACGACGCGGCCTTCGTCCTTATCAATCTCGCGGAAAACGGGCAGGCCGATGCGCGCCATGATGCGCGTGTTGACGACCACATACGGAGAATCCGTGAGTTGCACGCCAATTCGCGACATCGGCCCGCCGACCGGGCCCATGCTGAACCCCAGCACGTACATCGTGCGGCCGCGCATGGCGCCGTCGAAAAGGCTCTTCAATTTCCGGCGCATCTCGTAGGGATCGACCCAATTATTCGTGGGCCCAGCGCTGTCTTTCGAGAGCGAGCAAATAAAGGTGCGATCTTCCACGCGGGCGACATCGCCCGGATCCGATCGCGCATAAAAGCAGCCAGGCCAAAGCTTCTGATTCAATTTCGTAAATGTTCCGGACTCCACCATCTGCGCGCAAAGCATGTCGTACTCTTCGCGCGAGCCATCCACCCAGTGAATCGCATCGGGCTTGGTAAGCTCGGCGATTTTCTCAACCCAGCGCACCAGGTGGTCGTTGGTTGTCAGCGGGATGGATGTGTTTTGAACGCTCATGAAAATTCCGCGCGGGGGATGATGCCGTCCGACTTTGCGCCCCGATTCTGCTCCTCTATCAGCTATCTAATTCTACATCACTGCAAGCCTCTCGGAAAAACGGCCAAATAGCGCCGGCGTCTCTGCTGGCATCTTAAGACCCAAGAGTCAGCCAACACGGTGCTTCGTGACGGAGTCAACTTTGAGCGGCATCCCATGCCACCCTAAAGGGCGCCGCTACGAAACCGAGCGCCTTCGTAGCGGTGCGCCTTTAGGCCAGCATCTTACGGGCGCAATGTAAGCGAGAACTGAAATCGCGGACAGAGCGTGATGTAAATTAGAACGTTCTGCCGTGTTCAGCCGTCCGTCCGTGAGGCCTGCCTTTTGTTGAGATGTCGGTCGTAAGATGCGGGCCCTTCGCACTACTCAGGGTAAACAGGGACGCCGGCGCAACTGTTGTGAGACTATTAGAAAATGGACCAAGCATTTATTTGCGACGCAGTTCGTACACCATTTGGCCGCTACGGCGGCGCTCTCGCTGCTGTGCGCACCGATGATTTAGCGGCATTTCCTATTCGCGCGCTTGTCGAACGCAACTCGGACGTCGATTGGGCTGCACTTGACGACGTGATCTACGGCTGCGCGAATCAGGCGGGCGAAGATAATCGCAACGTGGGACGCATGGCGCTGCTGCTGGCCGGACTGCCGAAAGAAGTTCCGGGGGCGACGGTCAATCGTCTTTGCGGGTCGAGCATGGAAGCCGTGGCCATCGCCGCCCGCGGGATCAAAAGCGGAGAGCTCGCATTCGTGCTGGCGGGCGGCGTGGAAAGCATGACGCGCTCGCCGTTCGTGATGGCCAAAGCCGACGCTGCCTTTTCGCGCGCGATCAAACTGGAAGACACTACCCTTGGCTGGCGCTTCGTGAATCCGGCGATGAAAGCGCGATATGGCGTCGACGCCATGGCCGAGACCGCCGAAATCGTCGCCGACGAATTTCACGTTTCGCGGCAGGATCAGGATGCCTTTGCGTTGCGGAGCCAGCAACGCGCCGGCGCTGCAATGAAAAGCGGGCGCCTGGCGAAAGAAATTGTTCCCATGCCAGTGCCGCAAAAAAAAGGCGAGCCGCTAGTGGTCGCGCAAGACGAACATCCGCGTCCGGACACCACGCTCGAAGCCCTTGCGAAATTAAAAGGAGTGGTGAAGCCCGAAGGTACGGTGACTGCGGGAAATTCTTCGGGAATCAATGATGGCGCGTGTGCGCTTCTGATTGCCTCCGAAGCAGCAGCGCGCCAGCACGGGCTCAAGCCTCGAGCGCGTGTGGTGGCTTCTGCCGCCGCTGGCGTCGCACCGCGAATCATGGGAATGGGTCCCGCCCCGGCGATGCGCAAGGTTCTCGCGAAAGCGAATCTGAAACTTGCGGATATGAATGTAATTGAATTGAATGAAGCGTTCGCGGCGCAGGCGCTGGCGGTTCTGCGAGATATGGGAATTCCCGACGACGCGCCGTACGTAAATCCAAACGGCGGTGCAATCGCCATCGGTCATCCGCTAGGAGCCAGCGGGGCTCGGTTGATCACTACGGCGCTAATTCAATTGGAGCAAATTGGCGGGCGGTATGCGCTTTGCACGATGTGCATCGGCGTGGGACAAGGCATCGCGGTAATTCTCGAGAGGGTTTAAGTAGCACAGCCACTCCTGGCTGTGTCGGTGCCGCATCTTTCGGATTCGCGATCCAACACCTTATTTCGGTGTGGAGTATCGGCACAGGCGTCCACGCTGCTTGGTGGATCGCCTTGCGAAACCGGGCCAAAAAGCGGGAGGGCTAAAGCACCCTCCCCTACAAAACAAAACTACTGGCCGCTCTTCTCGCGAGGTACTTCCAAATATCCTACGATCACGTCGCGATCAACCTTCGTCGCGATCACTTCCAGCGGCGCAGTGTCCTTCGACGTTGCGAAGCGCACTACCTCGAACATTGTTTTATCTTTCAGCTCGATGCAGGAGCCTTGTACCCAGACGCAGATCGTGTAGCGGTGGTTTCTCAGGTTCGTCGCTTTTAACGTTAGCGTGACTGGACCTACGGGCTGGCGATTCGATCCACGGCGCAACTCAAACGGAATCGCTGAAAGCGAGGTGCGCGAAAGCAATTGATTCAATTCTTCCTGGCTCTTGATCATAGCGTTGTGCTGCGTTCCGATTTGTCCGGCAACATCCGCCAAACGATCCGTTGTGGCTTGCCAGGCTTCCTTATTCGCATTCGCATCGCTTTGCAACGAACCCATATTCTGCTGCAAGCCGGCCAACTTCGCGGCGGTTGCAGGATCGGGAGCAGCCGTCGCCGGCGCAGCCTTTTGCTGCGGCGTGGGATTCGAAATCTTATAGTGCGGAGCTGCTGGCTGATTCGCGTCGGCGGAAGCCGGAGCCGCGGGCGCCGGAGCCGTCGGAGCGGGAGCCGCGTACTTCCGGCCGCGTTCCTTTTCGATCTGGTCGAGGCGATCTTCGATCATCGAAAGCCGCTGATCGAGTTCCGCCACCACCTTCGCATCCGAAGCGCTGGGACCGTTCGATCCCTGGATCAGCACTTTGTAAGCGATCAATCCAAGCGCGACCACCGCGACAACCAGCAACAATCCCACAACCAGCCGCGGCCCGGTATTCGCTTCTTTTGCTGGAGCTGCCGCAAATGCCTCTCGATTGAACTCGATGCCTTCCGTTTTGCGATCCATATATTTTTACGCTCGCAGTCTTGAGAAAAGTTATTTCATCGAAACGGATGAAGGATACAGTTGCCGCAAAGTCATGGCGACGGTTTGAGTCTGATTCGCCAGCAAGCCAACGATCTTTGAACCGGTTTCCGCTCGCGCACCGCGCATTTCAACCGTGTATTTTCCCGGCGGCACGATCAACAGCATCGGCGCCTTCCCAACATACGCGCCATTGATAAAAACTTGCGCGCCCCCAGGCGTCGAACGCAGCAGAAGTTTGCCCGCATCCGGCCCGGCATTTTCTTCTAGCGCTTTGCGATTTACTTCTTCCGGCGGAGGACCATCGGGAGCCACCAGGTGCGCGGATTTGCTGCCCGTCGTGTCGGTCGATTTGATAGTCGTGGTGGAAATTGACGTCGGAATCAGTTTGGTGCCGGGGCTGCCCGCCGGCTTGATTTCTTTTTCCGTGGTGGCGCTCGCCGAAGAGGTGCTGGAACCCGCTTGCGCCGCGGCTGCCTGTGCCCGCACGATCTGCGGCGAAACTGCCAGCACAAGCACCAGGCCGCTCATCTGCATCCATCGCATCAAAGCCCCTCCGGAAATTCGAGCCCGCTATGGGCACTATTACTGCTAGTTCAGCGACCTGCAAAATCCGCGCAGCAGCTTCAGTACCAACGCCGGCGACAGCGCACGCCGCCAAACCGCAGACAAACCCCGAGACGCGATTCAGACACGTCGATATGGCAGAGCTGAATCGTCAGCCCTGACTCTTAGAACCGTGCAGGTATTCATAGCAGGAGCCGTTCCAAACGCCCTTATTTCCCCGGCGATCTTTTCAGCAAGCAGCCAAAGCCCCTTACGCTCCTACAAATTGCCGCAGGTTTGCCCATGCGCGGGCAAAGTGCGCATTAGGGTGAACAAAATCAGGCGATTGGCATCGAGATCTGTCCACAATTGGTGACATTTCTTGCGCATTTGGTTTCAAATTTACCCAATCTCCTTTAGCTGCTCGCTGGGGCTTCAATGGAACGATGCGTGCTCCATTCCCATGCGTAGCACGATGGCGACGTTTAATTTCACCCCTCCGGACGGCGCGAAGGGAAGAAACTTCGCACTTTGCTGGAAACTAGTGGAACTGCCGTTCGCTAGCTGGAGACTGATTTGTCGCCGGAAGGCAGGGAACCTGCCGTCAGTGATGTTGCAGGGCTGAATCATCAGCCCTGACCTGGATATTGCAGGGCTGAATCATTAGCCCTGACCCGATGTTTCCTTCGGGCGGTGCCAAACGCTCCGAAGCAGCGGCCGCAGCTGTACGCCGGCCCATGGTGCCCGTGAATACACCAACTTTCCTGGTAACCCGCGATCGCGAAACGGCCAGCCTGTGGGAATCGCTGAAGGCGATTTTTGCGCGCGTGCATCCGACTTCTTCGAATCCGTACGTCTATCTATTCCGCGCTAATGAAGTTGGGCGCTTCGAGCTGGCGCGCAAGCCTCTGAGCGCATCCTTTATCTTGCATTGCTGCGCGATTATCGTGCTGGTGGTGTTGCATCGTGCGTTTCCGCCGACGGCTTATGCGGATGCGCCTCCCGCGCGCGATCTTGGGAAAATTTATTACACGGTTCCGCAACCCGTCATGAAGCAGACGTTGATGCACATTGCGCCCGCGGGACCTGGCGGCAAACCGGCCAGCGGATTTGTGCCGGATGTGCCGCCGGCGCTCGGTAGCACTTCGAAATATGGCGATTTGACCATCGTCTCGAAGCCCGATCATCACGACAATTTTCATCAAACGATTATTCAGCCGAATTCACCGCCGGATCTGATTATCAAACAAGATTTGAAACTTCCGAATATCGTGATTGGCAAGCCGGGAGATGCGCCGAAGGCTGCATTCAAAGCGAACGACGCGAAACCCACGAAAGCGAATCGCGAATACAACGCTGATCCAGCGCCTACTGTCGCTGCGGCGATGCAACAGCCGGATCTCACAACTTTTCTTCCGCCGTCGAACACCACGCCAAAACTTGCGATTCCTGTGGCCGCGCCATCGGCTCCTGCGCGCCCTTCTGCGCATGGTGATCCTGGCGGCGCATCCGGCTCCGGCTCAGGATCGCCCGGCGAACAAAATGGTCTGATTGTGATTGGCACCGATCCGGCGCCTCCTGGCTCTTCGCTCGTGATGCCGCCGGGAAATCGTTACGGCGAATTCACGCTATCGCCGAACGGCGGCACGCCCGGCTCTCCTGGCGGCGATCCAAACGGCACAGTCGGCGGCGGCACTGGCGGGCGCGGCACCGGCGGCGATGGCAGCACTGGGCTTGGCACCGGCGGCGTTGGCGGTGGCGGCGGAAATTCAGGCGCGCCGGGCTACATTAGCATCAGCGGAAACGGCGAAGGCGGCGGCTCCGGCACTCTCAACTCGGGAAATTTCTCAGCCAGCGCGGTATTTCCCGTGGTGGTAACGAGCTCGCAGTTGCGTAGGAATTCGCTGGTCATTACGGCAGGCTCGATCGGTGGCGGCGGCCTGGATGTTTACAACGTGCTGCACTGCGGCAAGATCTATACCGTTTATTTGCAGCTGCCCACGTCGAATTGGGCCATGCAGTATTGCCAGAAATCGGATCCCTCGGCGAAACGCGCCACTCAGCAGCCTAATAACGTGATTCATCTAGAGCAAGGGCTTCTGCCGCCCACGATCGAAACGCAATTCGATTTCAAGCGGTTGCCCATCCCGGAAGAAAAAGCCCATCGCAAAATTCTTCTAAAAGGGACGCTGAAAGAAGATGGCAGCATAGTCGATCTGCAAATTTTTCAGGGAGTTCTGCCGCAGATGGACGAAGCCGCGCGTCTCGCATTGAGCCAGTGGAAATTCAAGCCGGCCTTGCGGAGTGGCAAGCCTGTGTCTGTGGAAATTCTAGTAGGAATCCCCGCAGTTATTTCCGAATAGCACGCGCCAGCGCGCAATCCGTACGTAGGGCCCGCGCCTTATGCCGGGCCTCTTCGTGCACGATCTCGCCACAATCTGGATTGCACCGCAACGATATTCACAGCCCACATCCTGTGGATTACGAAGCAATTCCCGCAATCGGCCACTGTTTTCCACCGTCCTCAATTGTTCGCACACGCGAAATAATCCCCGCAAACACCATAAGTTAGCCTCTGTCCACACTAAAAGACATTTCGAAATCCAAACAATCGGGCCGCAAAGCGATAGTAGTTTGCTGTAATTGCGAATTTCTTTTCACATTAAGAGGTGACATCGTCTCCGTTCGAAGACCCCTGCTCATTTTGAGAGACGCATCTAGCTGACAGTTACGGGCTTAGTCATCTTTCGCTCACACTGTCACCAACTGGGCGTCTGGCACCCTACTTGCCATTCAGTACGGCAGCCAATCCGATTTCGTCCTCGTCCACCGGATGGCAAGCATTTGCAGAGGCACCGAAATTTATTTCCTATTTGTACGCTTGTCTGTACCGGGTCCCGCGACACAAGAAATTCCGGTAAATCGGCCCCTAGGCCAGTTTGCGGCTATTAGCGCAAGGGAGCGTTCTTGGTGAGTGAGCAGACGGTTCGCGTGTGTTTCTTGAGTCAGGATTCGAGTTTGGGAGCAATCGTCGGACGCACCTTGGGCGATGGTTTTGAGACGCGCACCTCCGATGAGTTTCAAGGCAACCGGTTGAACGAATTGCGCGAGTGGTGCGACGTGCTTTTGATCGATATGCGCAGCGCGGGCCCGGACGGCGATTTCGAAGTCGGCACGCGCATGATGGACGAAATCAGCAAGCTTCCCTCGCATCCCCCCATGGTGGTTCTTTGTGACGGCGAAAATCGCTCGCTCCTAGTCAATGTGATGGAACATGGCGCGTACGACAGCGTCACGAATCCGCCGAACATGATTGAGTTGCGTCTCATTTTGCGCCGCGCCGTAAAGCTCCATACCGCGCAAAAAGAACTCGATCGCTTCCGCGCTGATGCGCGCGGCGCCGGACGCCTTCACGAACTACTCGGCACTTCGCCCGCGATGCAGGAGCTCTTCGCGCTGGCGCAAAAAATCGCGCCGTGCGACGTGAACGTCTTGGTCACCGGCGAAACGGGAACCGGCAAAGAATTGCTCGCGCGCGCCATTCACCAGATGAGCGGCCGCAACACTCGCCAGCTTGTAGCTTTCTCGTGCGCCAACCTTCCTGAAACTTTGATCGAAGACGAACTTTTCGGGCATGAAAAGGGCGCGTTTACCGGCGCGTTGATGAGCCGGCGCGGCCGCCTGGAAACTGCCGACCAGGGAACATTGTTCCTCGATGAAATCGGCGACTTGACGCTGGGCTTGCAACCGAAGCTATTGCGCGTGCTGCAAGAGCGCAAATTCGAGCGACTGGGCAGCAATGCATCGATCAACGTTAATCTCCGCCTGATCTGCGCAACGAATCGCAATCTGGCCGAGATGGTGCAACGCGGAACTTTCCGCGAAGACCTCTACTACCGCATGAACGTGGTGCAGATGCATTTGCCGCCACTGCGCGATCGCCGCGACGATATTCCTTTGCTCGCGCATCACTTCCTGCAAGTTTCCTCGCAGCAATTCAATAAGAAAGTGAAGCGCTTCTCGCAGCCCGCGCTCCACGCTCTCGAGGAATATGCCTGGCCGGGAAATGTTCGCGAACTCGAAAATGCCATCCAGCGCGCCGTGGTTCTTTCCGAAGGCCAGAGCGTCGACGTCTGGCATCTGCCCGCGGCGATTCGCAGCACTTGCGATGAGCCCACTTTTAGCCGCACGTCGTATGAAGAAGAAGTTCGCCAGTTCAAGCGCCGCTTGCTGATCCGCACGCTGCGCGAATGTGGCTGGCGCAAAGCGGAGAGCGCGCGAACTCTTGGCGTAGCACGCGGTTATCTGCACAGGTTGATCAACCAGCTCGAAATCACCCAGCGCGAAGACGAAGGCCACAACGGGAACGGCGTCCACGGGCCGAATGGTTCGAACGGCGTCGTGGCTCGCGAAAAGTTTCCCGCGCCCAAGCAAATCATGTAGGGCGCAGGCCACGTTGCCATGCCACCTGCTCTTAACATTCCGCAGGAGTCTCGAAGTATCGGCGGAGCGAACGCTGTGAATTTTTCCGAGGAGATTTGTCTGCCTTATTTGCGCGCAGCTCAGAATCCCGATGGCGGCTGGGGATTTCGCAGCGGGGCGCAGAGCCGCGTGGAGCCGACGGCTTGGGCGCTGATCGCGCTCCAGCAAGCATTCTCCGCGCAAGTTGTGGGCGCCGATTCCGGCGCGAGCGAACGCGGGCTTTGCTATCTCGCCGATTCGCAGCTCGTCGATGGCTCCTGGCCTTCAGCCCACGGACAAGGAAAAGGCGCGTGGGTCACTTCGCTGGCGTGCTGGGCTTTTCTTTCGTCGAGCGAAAATCGCGCTGGGCTGCAACGCGGGCTTGAGTGGCTTGCTGCAGAGCGCCCCGGCGATTCGGGTGGATGGTTTCGATTTCTTCGCGGCTTTGGCGGAAGCAAAAAAGTTTCCGGTCAGAACGACGCGCTGTGGGGATGGAGTTGGACCGGCGGAACAGCGAGCTGGGTCGAGCCAACCTCGTATGCGTTTTTGGTTTTGCGCGCGGCTCCGAAAGATCTTGTGCCCTCGGTTGCTGCTAGCCGTTTAAAACTTGCCGAGGAGATGCTTTTCGATCGCATGTGTCCGGGCGGCGGATGGAATTGCGGCAATCCGATGGTTTATGGCGTGGCGGGAGAGCCGCAAGTGAGCACCACCGTTTGGGCGCTACTGGCGCTACGTGAATGTTCCGAGCGAACCGAAATTCAACAGAGTCTAGCGTGGCTCGAGAAAAATTGGAGTTGCATCCAGAGCCCCGCATCGCTCGCGCTCACGCAGATCGGGCTGAGCGCTTTTGATCGCGGCAATTCGTCATTCGCCGCGACGATTGAGCGGCTCTACGCGCCCGATGCGATCGCCTGGACCGTGCCGGTTGCCGCTTGGTCCGCGCTTGCCGCGAGCGGCAGCAAATTCTGGTCGCTACCGGCGCGCGCAGAGGCAAAGACCTGAATTATGCCGAGACCTTCGCCAACTCTGATGCCACCGTTCACGCGACCCGAATCGCGCGTGGCGATTCGCCGCGTCGCGAATTACGAAGCTGATCTTGCGGCGGTGCTTTTCGAAACGCTGAGTGAATTCGATCTGCCAGTGCGCGGTAAAACGATTTTGCTCAAGCCCAATCTTGTGGGCCTCGATCCGCTTGGCATGATGAACACGCATCCCGCGGTAATCGCCGCCGCTCGCGAATCTTTCCTGCGCCTCGGCGCCGCGCAAGTGCTGGTGGGTGACGGTCCGGCGATGGATCGCGACACGCAAGCCGTCCTCGAATCGATCCGCTTGCGCGAATTTGCGGGTCCGCTGTCGCGGCTTTTCGTCGATCTGAATATTGATGATCTCGAGCGCGTGCTGCTCAAGACGCAGGCTTCGCGTCTGCGCGAGCTTTATTTCCCGAAGACGGTGCGCGGCGTCGATTTCCTAGTGTCCATGCCGAAACTCAAGACGCATCACTGGGCCGGCGTAACTCTTTCGCTGAAAAATATGTTCGGCGTGATTCCTGGAAGCTGCTACGGCTGGCCGAAAAATATTTTGCATTGGGCGGGAATCGATCGCGCCATTCTTGATATCAACGCCGCCGTCCGGCCCGATTTCGCGATCGTCGATGGAATCATCGGCATGGAAGGCAATGGGCCGATTCAAGGCGTCTCGAAGGCCGCCGGCGTTCTAATCGCAGGCGACGATCCTGTAGCCGTCGATTCCACCAGCGCGCGAATCATGAGCCTGGCGCCCGAAAAAATTAATCACATCGCGCGCGCCGCAACATTACTCGGGCACATCGATACGGCGAAGATTCGCCAGCTCGGTGAAAGCATCGAAAGCACGCGCACGCCATTCGCGGTGCTCCATGCCTTCAGCCATTTGCGGCAAGCGGCAGCGTGAGGATTCGAAGCGAAAGCTAGTTTGAGTTGAGGGCAAGTTAGGAAAGCGAATTAGCAGGCGAGCGAATTCGAGGTGCAAGTGAACCAGGGATCGCCCACAGACGGAGTCACACTGCGCGCCGCGGCGGAAACGTATCCGGGCGCGGTGTCTGCGGAACGCTCTGCGTCGAGCGCCGGCGAATTTCTGCGTCGCGTGTTTTCGTTTCCGGCGATGCTGGGCGCGATTCTCGTTGGCGCCGTCTATCTTTTCGCGCGCGCGTTCATCGTCGATCCCGATTGCTGGTGGCACATCAAAACCGGCGAGCTGATTCTCGCCACGCATCAATTCCCGCACACCGATCCTTATTCCTTCACGGTCGCCGGTCAGCCGTGGCTCGCGTTCGAGTGGGGCGGTGATGTTCTTCTCGCTCTGGCTGCGCGCCTGGGAGGCCTTCGCGGCCTCGATTTGCTTTTCATCGTCCTCGCAGCCGCAGTCGTGATCGCGCTCTATTATCTGGCAGCACTGAGCTCCGGAAATTCCAAGGCAGGATTCGTCGCCGCCGCGATTCTTTATTTGCTGGCCATTCCGTCGTTTTCGCTGCGGCCGCAAATGTTCGGCTACCTGTTTCTGGTCCTCACGCTGATCGTGCTCGAGCGTTTCCGGCGCGGCATGCGCGGCGCGCTATGGCTGCTGCCTTTCTTGTTTCTGATCTGGGTCAACACGCATGCGTCCTGGATTATCGGTCTGGCCGTGGTTGCGGGATATTGGCTGGCCGGCCAATTCGAATTTCATGCCGGCGGAGTCGAAGCGGTGCGCTGGAGCAAGCCGGATAGCACGCGGCTCTTGTTCGTTTTGCTCTTGAGCATTTGCGCTCTGCCCATCACGCCTTACGGCACCGAACTTTGCGCCTTCCCATTTCAAGTTGCGTCCGGATTCCCCATCAGCCACGCCATCATCCGCGAATGGCAGCCCATGCCCTTCGATCTGCCGGGTGGAAAACTGTTCCTCGCGGTTCTGCTGGCGTTCATTGTCGCGCAGATCGTTTTCAAATTTGTGTGGCGCTTGGAAACGCTGGCGCTTTTCTTGGGCGGCGCGGCGATGGCCATGCTTCACGTCCGCTTCCTGCTGCTCTTCGTCCCATTTTTCGCGCCGTTGCTGGGTGTCATCCTCGCGCGCTGGGTTCCGCCCTACCAACGCGCCAAAGATCAGCCCATCGCCAACGCCGTGATCATGCTCGCGATTCTCGCTGCCACGATTCATTATTTTCCATCGCGCGCTGATCTGCAGGACGTCGTCGCTGAAGAATTTCCGGTGGGCGCCGTCGAGTATTTGAATTCCCACAACGTTCCGGAACCGATGCTCAATTCCTACCGCTTCGGCGGATACCTGGCCTGGGCGCGCGGCCCCGAGCACAAAATTTTCATCGACGGCCGCAGCGAGCTTTACGAAACCGGCGGCCTGCTCAACGATCACATGCAGCTCTTGGAATCCAAGCCCGCCGCGCTATCCGTGCTCCGCTTTTACGGAATCAAGAGCTTGATTCTCGAACACACGGATTCGCTGATCGCCATCGTCAGTGCTTTGCCGGAGTGGCAGAAAGTTTATAGCGACGATCTCAGCGTAATTTTCGTGTATCGCGAGCCGACAACTCCCGTGACCGCGCCGGAAAATTCCCGGCCGACTGGACGTGACTGACCATGACACCGCGAATGATCGACCGTTCAAGCAAGCAATTCAGCTTCGCCGGCTCGGAAAGCCGGCGTTTGCTGCTGTCCGTGGTGGTTCCGTGCCACAACGAAGAGGAAGTTCTTCGCGAGACGAATCATCGTCTCTTCGCGGCGCTCGATAAAATTCCCATGCAGCTCGAAATTATCTACGTAGACGACGGCAGCACTGATTCCACCGCAGAAATTCTTCGCGACCTGCAAACTGGAGACCCGCGCATCCGCGTCATTCGCTTCTCCCGCAATTTCGGCCATCAGATGGCCATCACCGCGGGCATCGAGCACGCGTCGGGGGACGCCGTTGTGCTGATCGACGCCGATCTTCAGGATCCGCCGGAAGTGATTCTCGACTTTATCGATAAATGGATGGATGGCTTCGACGTCGTTTATGGCGTGCGCACCGAGCGCGATGGCGAATCCGCTTTCAAACTTTTGACGGCGAAATATTTCTATCGCTTCATCGGAAAACTTTCCGATACCGAAATCCCGCTCGACACCGGCGATTTCCGCCTGATGGATCGCACCGTCGTGGACGCTCTCCTTTCCATGCCCGAGCGCGACCGTTTCGTCCGCGGCATGGTGAGCTGGCTCGGTTTCTCGCAGACCGCCGCTCCCTATCACCGCGCAGCACGCGTCGCAGGCACCACAAAATTCTCGCTCATGAAAATGTTGCGCTTCGCCACCGACGGCATTGTCTCCTTTTCGATCTTGCCGCTGCGTCTTGCCACTTGGGTCGGCTTCGCCGCTTCGGCTGTCGCCATCCTCGGCATTTTGCTCGCGGTCTTCGAACACATCTTCGGGGCGAGCGGCTTGGTCAAAGGCTGGGCCAGCTTGGTCATCGCTGTTCTATTCATTGGCGGCGTGCAGCTCATTTGCATGGGCATCATTGGGGAATACGTCGGACGCATTTATGGTGAATCGAAGCGCCGGCCGCTCTACGTGGTCCGCGAGCGCATGGGTTTCCAACAGCAGCAGCGAACATCGGAAGTTGCGATGACGTTCATTCAGCAAACTGGGACGGCGAAGGCCGATGTCAAGCGCTAGGGCCGAGTCACGCGCGGGAGCGGAGCGCGGCCCGAAACGGCCGCCCGTCGAGTTTGACGCTTTCGCCTCGACCTATCAGGATTATTTGAATCACAGCGTAAGAATTTCGGGCGACACGTCCGACTACTTCGCTGCGTATAAGGCCGCATTCATCGCGCGCAATCTGGCGCCGAGCGGCGGCAAGTTGCTCGATTACGGCTGCGGCATCGGTTTGCTCGCGGGCCATTTGAAACGCAGCTTGCCGAGCGTGCAGATCGACGGCTTCGATATTTCCCAGGATTGCGTGGATCAAATCGACGCGGGCCTAGCGCAGCAAGGAGTATTTACTGCGGACCTGCAACAAGCCGCGCATTCCTATGACGTGGTCGTTCTCTCGAACGTACTCCATCACGTGAAGCCGCAAGATCGGCTGCATCTGCTTCAGGAAATAAAATCGCGCCTCGCCAAAAACGGCAAGCTGGTAGTTTTCGAGCACAATCCGATCAACCCGCTCACGCGCTGGGCTGTTTCTCAATGCGTTTTCGACCAGGACGCCATTCTCCTGTCGCGCAGTGACATGTTCGGCTGCATGCGCGATGCCGGCCTGCGCATCTTGCGTCACGATTACATAGTCTTTTTCCCGCGATATTTTTCCTGGCTCCGCCCGCTCGAGCCGTTTTTGCGCTGGTGTCCGTTCGGCGCGCAGCGCGCCGTGATTGTTGGCCGCGAGTCCGCCTGAGCCGGCTTGGAGAAGCTTTGAAGACTTTAGGTTATCAGTCGCGTTTTGTATCGAGAGGATAGCTAGTCGATGACGAGCGGTCCCAATTCGCTGACGCCTCTGCAACGGGTAGAAACCATGCCTGCAGTCGCGGACTTGCGCGGCAGTCGCGTCCGCCCCGCGTCAATTTGGAGTGGTCAAGCTCTGCTCACAGCAGCCCGATGGTTTTTTTCATTTCCGGCAATGATGGGCGCGCTGCTCGTCGCCGGCGTATTCATCTCCGTCCGTCAGTTCAATGTGGATCCGGACGTCTGGTGGCACGTAAAAGTCGGCGAGAGTCTTCTTCAAACGCACCACTTCTTCGACGGTGACCCGTTTTCTTACACAGTTTTGGGTCAGCCGTGGATGGCCTGCGAATGGATCGGCGACGTGTTGCTCGCGCTCGCGGCGCGCATCGGCGGCGTGCAAGGACTGGACGCCCTGTTTCTCATTGAGGGCGCGGCAATCGTCATCGCTCTCTATGTCCTCGCCACGATGCGCGCGAAGAACTCCAAAGCAGGATTCGCTGCCTGCGCGTTGCTTCTACCTCTGGCGCTGCTTTCCTTTAATTTGCGCCCGCAAAT
Organism: uncultured Acidobacteriota bacterium; assembly: GCA_963792515.1. Lineage (GTDB taxonomy): Bacteria > Acidobacteriota > Terriglobia > Acidiferrales > UBA7541 > Palsa-147. The sequence continues at coordinate 57,160 of CAWBWG010000019.1, forward strand.
GCTCGGCTATCTCTTTCTAGTTCTCACGCTGATCGCTCTCGAGCGCTTCCGCGAGGGGCATCATCGCGCCATTTGGTTTCTTCCGCCGCTGTTCCTGATCTGGGTGAACGCGCACGGTTCTTTCCCCATCGGCCTCGGCACCATCGGTCTTTACTGGATGAGCGGCTTTGTAAACTTCCGCGCCGGGCGTCTCGAAGCCCGTGCCTGGACGCCGGCCGAACGCCGCAGCTTATCCACCGTTCTTCTGCTCTGTTTCGCGGCCTTGCTAGTCACACCCTACGGTTCGCGCCTCGCCGCATATCCGTTTGAAGTCGCCTTCAAGCTTCCGCAAGGCGTAGCCGCCGTCCAGGAATGGCGCACGATGCCGTTCAACGAACCCGGCGGAAAGCTATTCCTCGTCTTGCTGCTAGGCTTCCTGGTCGCGCAAATTACTTTCGATATCAAGTGGCGGCTCGAAGAAATCGGGCTATTTCTTTTCGGCACCTTGATGGCGTGTCTGCATCTCCGTTTTCTGCTGATTTTCATACCGTTCTTCCTGCCCCTGGTCGCGGTGATCTTCGCGCGCTGGCTGCCGGCATACGATCGTAAGAAAGATATTTATTTCATGAACGCGGCCTTGATGGCCCTCGTGCTCCTCGGCATCTGGCGCTTTTTCCCGACGCGCACCGACCTGGACCAAAAAATCGCCCAGGATTTTCCGGTGAACGCCGTGAATTACATACAGCAGCACGCACGTCCCGGATCCCCTGTTCCACAGCTATGGTTTCGGCGGATACCTGATCTATTCGCGCTGGCCGGAACACAAAATTTTCATCGATGGGCGCGCCGATCCCTTCGAGCGCGGCGGGGTTTTCATCGATTATCTCTACATCGTCGAACTGCATCCCGGAGCTCTCTCGGTCTTGCGCCACTACGGCATTCGTTCCGTGCTGTTGCAGCGCGGCGAGAATCTGATCGGCGTCCTCGATGCGTCACCGGAATGGACGCGCGTTTACGCGGATGACGTCAGCGTGCTGTTCGTCCGGCGCGACAGCCTCAATCCCGACGTTACGTCGGCAATGCTGCCGCCCGCGGCGCGCGCCTCGGAGAATCGTTGATGTCGGAAGCTTTGACACGAAATCGCGAGGTGGCTTTCCACGATGCGTGGGCCAACAGCACGCCGCTCGAGGAAGTTCTCGTCCGCGAATGCTTCGAAGCTCCCACCGCTCTCGAGAATCGCTTCATCCTGGAGCGCATCGGCGATCTCCGCGGCAAAAAGCTCCTGGATATCGGCGCAGGCCTAGGCGAATCCTCCGTCTACTTCGCCCTACGCGGCGCCAAAGTCACGGCCATCGATATCTCCCCACTAATGGTCGAAAAGGTCGTAGCCCTCGGCAAGCAATACGGCGTCGAAGTCGAAGGCCGGATTGCCGAAGGCGAAAATCTCAACGTCCCCGCGAATCAATACGATTTGATTTATCTCGCCAATACGATTCATCACGTTCAGGATCGCGCAGCCCTTTTCCAACAGATGCACCGCGCGCTGAAACCCGGCGGGGCTTTCTTCTCTTACGATCCACTCGCCTACAATCCGGTAATTAATATCTACCGGCGCATCGCAGTGCGCGTTCGCACTCCGGACGAATCGCCGCTAACCGTCGCCGATCTGAAACTCGCCCGAAAATATTTTTCCCAGGTGGGGCACCGCGAATTCTGGCTCTCCACTCTTTTTCTATTCGCCAAGTATTACTTGATAGACCGCGTCGATCCCAACGCAGACCGCTACTGGAAACGCATCCTGCGCGAGACCCCCGAGACTCTACGTTGGTGGACTCCGCTGGCCTCCCTGGATCGCCTGCTGACCCGCATCCCCGGTCTGCGTTGGCTGTCGTGGAATGTGGTTATGTGGGGCGAAAAGCCGCTTGCGAACGACCGCGCAAAAGGAGGCCCCCCGTGCGTGAAGATGAGCCTCCCCGTCATTCCCGCATCGGTCCAGCGGCGACGGCTTTTTGGCCGTCCGGCCGGCACAGCGCTCCGGCAATACTAGAACCGTCCGTAGCGCGCACCGCGGAATCACAGTTTCCATTGCTCTGCACACTATTGGGTCCAAAAGCGGTCCCCGAGTGTCACCCATATGTCACATTATTGGTAACCGCTGGGCCTCGGACCTCGAGTTCACAAATGAAATCACCCCTAACTGTCTCTAAAAGCTTGACTTGCCAGTTCCCACCTGCCCCCAGGGAGTGGCTTCTCAGGTGCATTACGTAGTGGGATGGCGGCAGAGGGCTTCCGTGCCGCTGACCTAACCCTATAAGGAGGTAACACGATGAAGAACCTTCTCATGCGCTTGTGGCACGAAGAGGAAGGCCAGGACCTCACCGAGTACGCGTTGCTGGTGGTTCTGTTGGCCTTGGCAGCTATCACCGGTATGAAGGCGCTGGCCACTGCGATCAACAGCGTATTCACGACGGCTGGCTCCAACCTTACCGCCAACACCTAAACAGTTTTGGCATGAAGGGCATGCATTCAAACGGAAGGCTTGCTGGCCGCTGAGATTCCAACGGGTTTTAGCGGCCAGGGGCCGTCTGTGCGGCGTAGAGCACGACGATATCGACTCGCAAACGGAGGATGCAGATGAAACTGTTCTCAAAACTATGGGCGGAAGAAGAAGGGCAGGATTTGACTGAATACGCATTGCTGGTCGTACTGCTGGCCTTGGCTGCCGTCACTGGCATGAACCAACTAGCAACCGCGATCAACACCGTGTTCACCAGCGCCGGCTCGAACCTGACCGCGAACACGTAATTGCTAGGAGCTGGCGTGAAACCTGAATTGTCGAAGGAAATTACAAAACGCTCATGACCGCAACTCAAACAATCTGGGCTTTCACGCTGGCTCTTACGTTTCTCCGCCGGCTGGATCGACTGGCGCACTCGCCGGATCCCCAACTGGCTTACCGTGCCTTGCCTCTTTTTCGGTATCGGGCTCCATTCCGTGTTGACCGGGTGGAAAGGCGCGTTGATGTCTCTCGAAGGAATTGGTCTGGCTTTAGTGATTTTGTTGCCGCTCGTGCTGATGCGCGCTCTCGGCGCCGGCGATTGGAAGTTGATGGGAGCAGTTGGCGCGCTGCTAGGTCCGGCGATGTTTGTCTTCGTTCTGCTCGCCAGCGTGTTTCTCTCGGGATTGATGGCGATTGCGATGATGATCTTCACTCATCGCGTCAAGACGACCTTGCGCAATTTGGTCGTGCTCGTTCAAGGTTTTTTTGTTTTCGGGATGCGTCCGAACCCTGAAATTTCTCTCGATAATCCGACGCTGCTGAAGTTGCCCTTTGGCGTCGCCGTCGCGACTGGCACTCTCTTGTGTTTCCTCGCGACGCGGTGGGCAGTGTAACGAGGCAAAGGAGAATTACTTTATGAACCGGAATCGCTTGATGGTTGGCCTGGCTGTCGCGGTGCTCCTCGCATTCATCCTGAGCGCCTACGTCTATCACGCCTTCAAGAAGGCGGAAGTGAACGCCGCGGGCCCGTCCCTGCGCATGACCACGATCGTGGTGGCCGCCGAACCGCTGAAGGTCGGCGAGCGCCTCGATGCCTCGAAGGTGAAGACCATTCAGTGGCCTTCGAACTCGCGGCCCGAGGGCATGTTCAGCGACGTCGTGGAAGTCGCCAATCGCGCGGTGATCAACAATATGGCTGAGAACGAACCGATTCTCGCCGCCAATCTGGCCTCCACGGAATCCGGTGCAGGTTTGTCGGCCACCATTCCGGAAGGCATGCGCGCCGTTTCCGTCTCCGTCAACGATGTCGTCGGCGTAGCCGGCTTCGTCACTCCCGGCACGATGGTCGATGTTCTGGTCACCGGCAATTCTGTCGGCAACGGTGGCGGCGGCTCAGTGACGCGCACCATTCTCGAAAATATCAAGGTTCTCGCCGCCGGTCAGAAAATGGAACAAGACCGCGAAGGCAAGCCCGAGAACGTTCCGGTCATCACGCTGCTCGTAACTCCGGAGGACGCCGGCAAACTGACCATGGCGGCCACCGAAGGCAAGATTCAACTCGCTCTGCGCAATACCGTAGACACGAAATCCACCAGCCCCTCTCCGGTGCTGCAGTCCAATTTGTTCTCGGGAGGCGCCCCGGTCGCACCCGTGGCCGCCCCCTCATCGGGGAAACACACTGCCGTAGTCGCGCCAAAAGCCAGTTGCACCGCCGCCGTATTCGGTCGAAGTGATCACTGGCGACAAGCATGAAATAAAGAATTTTCCAAATCCCTGAGCATTGACGGGAGTCTCGAATGTTCGCTGATCGTGAAAATAAAAATCTGATTCGTGCCGGCGCTCTTGTTCTGATCTGTTGTCTGTTCCTGATCTCTGCGCCCGGCGCAGCGGCCCAGAAGTCTAGCGTCCGCCCGGCGACTGCCGTAGTCCAGGCAACGCCAGCGGCTCTGTCGCTGACTGCTCTGCCGCCAGGCTCTCAGTCGCAGCAGTCGTCCGAAGTCCCGCAGGCGCTGCACCTGCTCGTGGGCCGTTCGCTGGTGATCACCTCGCCCACGAGGATCAAGCGCGTATCGCTCGCGGACCCGGCCATTGCTGAGGCCATCGTCGTGAGCCCCAATCAGGTTCTCGTCAACGGCAAAGCCCCGGGCGGCGTCTCTCTGCTCATCTGGGACGAAGCCGATCAGAGCCAGGACTTCGAAGTCTCCGTCGATATCGACACGCTCAGCTTGAGCCAGAAGATTCACGACGTGTTTCCCTAACGAGCCCGTGCAGATCGAGACTTCCAAAGACGTCGTCATGCTATCCGGTCGCGTCTCTTCGGCCGCCGTCGCCGACAAAATTCTCGAAGTCGTCAAGAACGTCACGCCCAAGGTCACCAGCTTGATGGAGATTCCGCCTGCTCCGGTCGGCGACGTTCTGATCGAGGTCAAGTTCGCCGAAGTCGACAAGATCGGCCCTCACTCAACTCGGTATCAATATATTGAGCCTCCCCGGCGCCAAGACCGTCGGCGCACTGGGCACTGAGCAATTCAATCCGCCGGGCTTTCAGGGCACGCTAGGCTCGAACACTCCGACTACCACAACCACTTCGACCGGTTCGACGGCCACCACCACCACTTCGTCGAATGGATTCAATCTCAGCGATCTTCTCAACGTCTTTTTGTTCCGGCCCGGATCTCAATTTGGCGGCTACCATCAAGGCCCTTCAGGAGAACAACGTCCTCGAGATTTTGGCCGAACCCAATCTCTTGACGGCTTCCGGCAAAGACGCCAGCTTCCTGGCCGGCGGCGAATTTCCCTTCCCCGTAGTGCAGTCCTCGGGCGGCCAGGGAAGCTTCCCAACCGTCACGATCCAATTCAAGGAATTCGGAGTGCGCCTGAACTTCACGCCGACGCTCATGGACAACGGCATGATTCACATGAAGCTGAAGCCGGAAGTCAGCGCTTTGGATTTCACGAATGCTCTTACTCTACAGGGCTTCGTCATTCCCGCGCTCTCCACGCGCCGTGTCGAATCCGAAGTCAATTTGAAGGACGGCCAGAGTTTCGCCATCGCCGGCTTGGTGGACAATCGCGTAACCGAGATTCTCGAGAAGGTCCCCGGCATCGGCGACCTGCCCATCATCGGCAAGCTTTTCCGCAGTAAGTCCGTCACCAAGAGCCGCACCGAATTGCTGGTGATCGTTACGCCGCGCATCGTTCACGGCTCCGACACGGTTCCTGCGATTCCGGTCATGGTTTCGCCCATCATGGGTCCGGCTCGCGAAGGCACGTTGCCGGCTGTCGCGCCGCGTAAATAAGGAGCAACGTCGTGATGTTGTTTCTAAAACTAATTTCGAATTCATCGGAACCAGGGACAATGCTGACAGTAGCCATCGCTAGCGGAGACAAAAACACTTCGAGCCAGCTCTTGGCGAGCTTGGAGCAGACCGGCCTGATCGGCGGCTCCATCAAGCACTGGTCGATGCCCATGGAGAAACTTCCGGATGTCGGGGAAACGATTCCCGACATCATCTTTCTGGATCTTTCCCGCGATCCCGAACCGTATTTCACTTTGGCGGCTCATCTGCGTCGCCTGCGCCCGGGCGCGCATTTGATTGCTTGCTCGGCTACCTATCCTCCCAATCAGCAACTGCTTCTCGACGCCATGCGCAGTGGCGTGCAGGATTTCATCGCCAAGCCCGTCAGTTCGGAAGCTCTCGTGGATCTGCTCTCGCGCCTCGGCCAGGACGCCACTCCCGGCGAGAAACGCTCCACCGAGAAGCTGATCGCCATCATGGGCTCCAAGGGCGGCGTCGGCGCAACCACAGTCGCCGTTAACCTCGGCGTTCAACTCGCCACTCACGCTCAGAAGCGCACCGTGCTCTTCGATTTCGCGCGTCCGCTGGGCAATGTCCATCTTCTTCTCGATCTTCACCCGCGTTTCGGAGTCCGCGACGCGGTCGAGAGCCTGGATCGTCTCGACACGCACTTCTTGAGCGGCCTCTTGACCCAGCACAAGACCAAGCTAGAAATTCTCGGCGGCTCGTTGCAGCCCGAAGAATGGCAATCCATCTCCATTCCTCCGCTCGAGCGCATCATCAACGTGGCCTCCGCCGGTTTCGACCACATCCTCGCCGATCTCGGTTCGCAATTTTCCTCCGAGTGGGCTCCGATTCTTCAACGCGCTCGCATGATCATGATGGTTGCGGAAGCCAACGTTCCCTCTCTTTGGACTCTCGAGCGCCGCCTGTGGGCTTTGAATGGCCTCGGCATCGATCCCGAGCGCATTCGCATCATCATCAACCGTTGGCATAAGGGCGATGAAGAAGTTCTCAAGACCATCGAGAAAAATCTCAAGCGGCCCGTCTTCGCCAGCCTTCCCAACGATTTCACCAAGGCCAACGCCTCGGTCAACATGGGAACTCCGCTGATGGAGAACCACAATAACCTGCTCAGCAATCGTTATCGCCAACTTGCCGCGCAGATTTCTGGCATCGATGCCGTGCCCGCCACCGCGAAGAAAGCCGGCATCGGCAACTTTTTCTCATTCCCGAATAAAAGGTAAGGGCCCATGCCACCGACTCCTACGCCTTCTCCCGCAACGCGAACCGATTTAACTGCGGTTAAGGCAGCCATCCATCGCCGGCTGATCCAGAAGATCAATCTGGATCGCGTCACCGACGTGCGCCGCGAAGATGTTCGCCGCGAAGTCTCCATGATTCTCGAAGAACTAGTCGTCGGTGAATCCACGCCGATGAACTTGCAGGAGCGCGAGCGTCTTTCCCAGGAAGTTCTCGATGAAGTTTTCGGATTGGGCCCGCTCGAACCGCTGCTGGCCGATCCCACGGTTTCCGATATTCTGGTCAACACCTTTAATAAGGTCTACGTCGAGCGCAAAGGTCTGCTCGAAGCTACCAACGTTCAGTTCCGCGACGACGCTCACTTGATGAGCATCATCGATCGCATCGTTTCCGCCATCGGCCGCCGCGTCGATGAATCTTCGCCCATGGTCGACGCCCGCCTGCCTGATGGCTCGCGCGTGAATGCCATCATTCCTCCGCTCGCCGTCGATGGCCCGTGTCTCTCTATCCGCCGTTTCAGCCGCGATCCGCTCACGGCCGACGATCTCATCGCCAATAAGGCCTTCACCGCGCCCATGCTCGAGTTGCTGCAAGGCTGCGTGAAAGCGCGTCTGAACATTCTGATCTCCGGCGGAACCGGCGCCGGAAAGACCACGCTGCTCAACGTGCTCTCTTCCTATCTGTCCGATCGCGAGCGCATCGTCACCATCGAAGACGCTGCCGAATTGCAGCTCCACCAGGAACACGTCGTCCGTCTCGAAACGCGTCCACCCAACATCGAAGGCAAAGGCGCCATCTATCAGCGCCAACTCCTAATCAACTGTCTCCGCATGCGTCCCGACCGCATCATCGTCGGCGAGGTCCGCGGCGAAGAAGCTCTCGACATGCTCCAGGCCATGAACACCGGTCACGATGGTTCGCTCACTACGATTCACGCGAACTCACCGCGCGACGCTCTGTCCCGCCTCGAGACCATGGTGGCTATGTCCGCCCTGAATATTCCCGATAGCGCCGTGCGCCGTCAGATTGCCTCGGCCATCGACGTCGTCGTGCAGATCAGCCGTCTCAGCGACGGCACTCGTAAAGTCACCAACTTGACCGAAATCACCGGCATGGAAGGCGACGTCGTCACCATGCAAGACATCTTCCTCTTCCGGAAGCGCGGCGTTTCGCAATCCGGAGAAGTCATGGGCGACTTCATGCCCGTCGGCATTCGTCCGAAGTTCGCCGAGCGCCTGGCCGTCACCGGCATCCCGCTCCCGGCAAACATGTTCGAAGTCGCGCGGCCTAAATAACTGGGCTACAGAATCGAGCCCAGCAAAATAAAATGACTGCGGCACGCGTAATGCAAAGATTAAGCACCGAAGCGCACGCCAACGTTTCGCGCGCGCTCTTTACGGAAAGGAGGTTCACGTGGCACTGCTCCTAGCTCTACTCACGTTCCTGATCGTGGGAATCGTCGTCGGCATCATCTGGACGCTCGCAGGTGGGCGCGATGATCGCCAGGATATCGTTCGCCGCCGCATGGAATCGGTCCGCAAAGCGGAGAGCCGCAGCGAAGTCTCGCTCGACCTCAAGCTCGTTCGCGACGAACTCTATAGCAACGTCCCTCTACTCCATCGCATTCTCATGAGTTTGCCGTGGTCCGGCTGGCTGCAGAACTACATCAACCAGGCCGGCATGAAGATGAAGGCCGGGACAATTCGTGCTGTGGACCGCCGTCGCCGGCCTCGGCACCTACGTGTTGCTCAGCGTTGCCTACCCCAATCACGCGCTGTTGTGTTTGTTCGTCGGTCTGATCGCGCTGGCTGTTCCATTGGCCTACGTGGCATTCATTCGCGCTCGTCGCCTCGCGAAATTCGAGGAACTTTTTCCTGAAGCTCTCGACCTGATCGGCCGCGCTGTTCGCGCCGGCCACGCTTTCACCACCGGCCTCGAAATGGTTTCCAAGGAATCTTCCGAGCCGGTTGCCGGCGAATTTCGCGCCACCTTCGAGGAACAGAATTTCGGTCTTCCGTTGCGCGACGCTCTCCTCAACATGGCCGAGCGTGTGCCCCTGATCGACGTTCGTTTTTTCGTAACCGCGCTGCTCGTCCAAAAAGAAACCGGCGGCAATCTCGCCGAATTATTGGACGAACTCTCGCGCCTGATTCGCGAGCGCTTCCGCATCTATCGCGAAGTGAAGGTGCGCACCGCGCAAGGGCGTCTGACGGCCGCCGTTCTAATCGCGCTACCGTTTCTCATGCTCATCGTGATGGAATTCCTGAATCCCGATTACATCAAGCCGCTCTGGACCGATCCGATCGGCCCAATAATGCTGGCCGGGGCGGTAGGTTTGCAGATCCTCGGCTCTTTGGTCATCTGGAAGATTGTTCAGATTAAGGTTTGACGACGGGTGTGGGCTGATGATTCAGCCCGCAGATAACGGGCGTGGGCTGATGATTCAGCCCACAGAAGAATTGACCGGGCTGATGATTCAGCCCGCCAGTTAAGGAGCAGTTGAAATGATTTGGACTCTGGTATCGGCGACGTTTCTCGTGACCGTCGGGATCCTGCTCGCCCTGGTCTATGCGTTTTCTCCCGCTGAAACGGCCGTTGCCGATCGCGTCAGCCGCATTCTGGAAGCGGCCAACGCAGCCCCGGAAGCCGAGAGAACCGACGAAGAAGAAGGTCCCGGATTTGTAAGCACCATCTTCTCTTCCATGGGCAAGCTGCTCCCCGCTTTGAAGGGCAAGGCGGCATCGCGCTCTGAACTCATGTCTCTCCGCGCCGGCTATCGCACTCCCGACGTGATTCTTGCTATCCGCGCCCTAAAGATTCTTTCGCCGATTCTTTTCATCGCCCTGGTGCTCTTCACCGGAATGTATAAAGCCAATCCGCTGATTTTCATTCTCGCTGCCGGTGTCCTTGGTTACATGCTTCCGGAAATGTGGCTCACGTTCAAAATTCGCGCTCGCCAGACGCGCCTGCGCCTTTCGCTTCCCGACGGCCTCGATCTGCTCGTCATCTGCGTGGAAGTTGGCCTGGGCATCGATCAGGCTCTTCTGCGCGTCGCCAATGAATTGAAAATCGTTCACCCCGAACTTAGCGATGAATTGCAACTCGTCAACCTCGAAATGCGCGTCGGCAAGTCCCGCACCGAAGCCCTTCGCGAACTCGCACGCCGCACGGGCCTCGACGACATCAAAGCTCTCGTAGCCATGCTCGTTCAGACCGAGCGCTTCGGCACCAGCATCGCCGCGTCGCTGCGTATCCATTCGGAAGATTTGCGTACCAAGCGCCGCCAGCGCGCCGAAGAAATGAGCGCCAAGACTTCCGTGAAGATGGTTCCCGCGCTGGTGTTTTTCATTTTCCCGGCGTTGATGGTCGTTATTTTGGGTCCGGCGTTCATCACCCTGTTCCGTCAACTCTCCGGCGGAGGACACTAGTCAAAACGCTCGCGCACAGCTCCACCTGGCGCGCGAGCGATCCTGCAACAAAGCCAGGCGCTCGAAAGAAACTATAAGGAGGCACCGGAAGGCATCCGCAGCGTACAACGTGGGTTTAGCCACTGATGTGAACTGAGGGGCGCCAGGGCGGCACGATGAAGGAAAGCAAGAACGGCAAGGGAATAGTCTATGTGTACAACAAGACGCGGGAAACCTTCGTCGCCACCGAAGCTACCGTTGCCGATAGCTATGTGCGCCGTCTCGTCGGCCTTCTCGGCAAGACCAAACGCTGGGCCCGCTTCGGCTGCGGCCTGTGGATCATTCCCTCGCGCGGCGTTCACACCATCGGCATGCTTTTCCCCATCGATCTCATTTTCCTCAGCAAGGAAAAAGAAGTCGTTCACGTCGAAGAATTCGTGCGGCCCTTCCGCATCTCCAAAGTTTCGCTCAAAGCCGCCAGTGTCCTGGAGGTCCCGGCCCACACGATCTATCGCACCGGCACAAAGGTCGGCGATCTTCTCGAAATTTCGGCGCTCAGCGGTGCGAACCGCCAACAGGAACAGGCCCGCGCCGCCAGCGCCTGACCGGATTTTCGCAGTGGCGCGCCCGTGAGATTTTTCATGGATTCCCCGCAGAGAATCCAAAGCCGTCTTCGAAGTTCGCAGCGCACTGAGGAAGACCCTTTCGTGGAAATGACGGGTCGCTCGTCGATTCATCTGCTCCCCCGCAACAATGGGAGCCCAAGGCCATGACACCTACTAGCTCACGCGACTACCGCGCCGTCAAAGAAACGATCCACAAAAGGCTGCGCGAGAAGCTCGACATCGGCCGCATCACCAAACTCAGCCGCGAAGCCGTCCGCATCGAAGTCACCGACATCGTCGAAAGCCTCGCCACCTACGAACGCACGCCCATCACCCTGCAAGAGCGCGAGCGCCTCTCCAAGGAAGTTCTCGACGAAGTTTTCGGCCTCGGCCCCCTCGAGCAGCTACTTAAAGACAATTCCATCTCCGACATCCTCATCAACAATTACAACGAAGTCTACATCGAGCGCCGCGGCCGTCTCGAACGCAGTGATGTCTCCTTCCGCGACGACGCTCACCTCATGGCCATCATCACCCGCATCGTTTCCGCTGTCGGCCGCCGCGTTGACGAATCTTCTCCCATCGTCGATGCCCGCCTCGCCGATGGTTCGCGTGCCAACGCCATCATCCCCCCGCTCTCTCTCGACGGCCCGTGCCTCTGCATCCGCCGTTTCGCGCGCGATCTCCTATCCGCCGACGATCTCGTCCAGAATCATACTCTCACGCAGCCAATGCTCGAATTCCTGCGCGCCTGCGTTTTCGCCCGCCTGAATATCATCGTCTCCGGCGGCCCAGGCTCGGGAAAGACCACGCTCCTGAATCTTCTCTCGTCCTACATCTCCCCGCGCGAGCGCATCGTCACCATCGAAGACGCCACCGAACTCCGCTTCCAACAAGATCACGTAGTGCGTCTAGAAACGCGCCCAGCCAACCTCGAAGGATCAGGCGCCATCCCCCCGCGCCGCCTGGTAATCAACGCTTTGCGTATGCGCCCCGACCGAATCATAGTCGGCGAAGTCCGCGGCGATGAAGCCCTAGACATGCTCCAAGCCATGAACACCGGCCACGACGGCTCACTCACCACCATCCACGCCCGCGCCGGCTACGACGCCATCAGCCGCCTCGAAACCATGGTCACCATGAGCGGCCTGGAAATTCCCATCACCGTAGTGCGCGCCCAAATCGCCTCCGCCGTAAATCTAGTCGTGCAAGTCAGCCGCCTCACCGACGGCACCCGCAAAGTCGTCAACATTTCCGAAGTCACCGGCATGAACGGCGACGAAATCGTCCTCCAGGAAATCTTCACCTTCAACAAAACCGGCATCGGCGAAGACGAAATGGTTCTCGGCGAATTCGTTCCCACCGGCAACCGCCCGAAATCGCTCGAGCGTCTCTCCGCCGCGGGCATCACTCTTCCCGCGTCCTTCTTTGATCCGCGCCACATTCAAGCTTTCAATACCGTGATCGAGCAGCGCGGCAACGCCAACGATCTCGCCTCGCGCAAAGCCGTAGCCGAAGCGCTAGCCAGCAAAGCCGCCGCGCTCGCCCCGCTCGATCGCGTCGACGAAGAACTCGAAACCTACGACGACATTGTCGGACGTTTCGGTTCAGCCACAGAACTTCCCATGCGCGAAGAAGTCGCCCGCGCCCTCGTCGATAAAGGCCTCGTCCTCGATCGCGTAAATCGCCGCGAAGAAGCCATCGAATCCTACGATCAAGCCATCACCCGCCTGGGCAACGCCACCGAGCCAACCCTGCAAGAACAAATCGCCCGCGCCCTAGTCAGCAAAGGCGTAGCCCTAAGTCACCTGAACCGCACCGAAGATGCCATCCAATCCTACGATCTAGTAGTCAAGCGTTTCGGCTCCGCCACCGAAATCCCGCTGCAAGAGCAAGCAGCCCGCGCCCTGGTCAATAAAGGCGTAGTCTTAGGCCGCCTCAGCCGCCGCGAAGAAGCCATCCAATCCTACGATCAAGCCATCAAGCGCATCGGCGATGCCGCCACTCTCTCGCTACAGGAACAACTAGCCCGCGCCCAAGTAAGCAAAGGCGTAGCCCTGGTCCGCATAAATCGCAGCGAAGAAGCCCTGCAATCCTACGACGCCGTAATCAAGCGCTTCAGCAACTCCGAAGAGCTCTCCCTGCGCGAACAACTAGCCCGCGCCCTCGTAAGCAAAGGCGCCGCCCTAACCAAACTGAATCGCACCGAAGATTCCATCCAAGCCTACGATCAACTCCTAACAAAATTCACCGAATCCAAAGAACTATCGCTAAAAGCCGAAGTAACCCGCGCCCTGCAAAACAAAGCCGCCGCCCTAACCACCCTAGGCCGCAGCGAAGAAGAAATCGAATCCTACAATTCCACCCAAGATCAACTAAACCAGGTAGCAGCAGCAAAGGTAGACGCAAGAAGCTGGACCCGTTAAACGTACCACCGGAATTCCACGTACCGCTGGCGTCCCTGCCGGCGCCTTTGACTTTCGCAATTCAACTAGTCACCGCAGACGCCCTCCTGTAGCATCACAAATCCCGGAGGCGCCAAAATCCATGCTCAAGTCGCAACCACTCGCAATCCGCACGTTTGCGATCGCTCTATTCGCAGCAGCATTCCTAATCGCCGCCCCAGCAGCACAAGCTCAATCCCCGCAGCGAGTAATCATCGACACCGACCCAGGCACCGACGACGCCCTCGCCATCCTCCTGGCCCTAAATTCCCCTGAACTAAGAGTAGAAGCCCTAACCGTCGTCGCCGGAAACGTCACCGCCCCAATCGGCCTGGACAACGCACTCGGCATCCTCGCCCTAGCCAACCGCTGCGATCTCCCAGTTTCCCAAGGCGCCCAAATCCCCATCCACGGCAAGCTAACCATCGAACCCTTCTGGAATGGCCCCAACGGCCTCGGCGGCGCGCAACTCCCAACAACCCGCTGCAAAGCCGACCCACGATTCGGCCCCGACGTAATCATCGAGTTGGTCCACAAATATCCACACGAAATCACGCTAATCCCCATAGGCCCGGAAACCAACATAGCCCTGGCCGTTCTGAAAGATACCACCATCGTCCCGCTGGTAAAGCGCGTCGTCCTGATGGGCGGCTCCATTTCCGGCGGCAACGTAAATGGCGCCGCCGAATTCAACGTCATGGCCGATCCCGAAGCCGCCAATATCGTCTTCAACGCTGGCTGGCCCATCACCATGGTCGGCCTCGACGTAACCGAAATCACCCTCATGCAAAACGCCGACGTCTCCGAACTCGAAAAAAATGCAGGCCCCCAAGCGAAATTCGCCGCCGCAGTAGCCCGTTTCCAAATCGGTCTCTATCAAGGCACCGGTTTTGGCGGCGGCGCCATCCACGACGCCCTAGCCGTAGGCGCCGTAATCGATCCAACTTTCCTATCCACCAAATCTCTGCGCGTAGACGTAGAAACCGAAGGCCGCTTCGCCCGCGGCGAAACCATAGCCAATCGCAACGGCACCATAGACAAAACAATCCCAGTAGGCGATCACTTCGAAACGGTAGGCGTAATCGAGGTAAAGCCAAACGTAGACGTTGCAACAAACATAGATGCCAGGCGCTTCCTAAATTTTTTCATCAAGCGCATACAATCCAAATAAACCCAGTGGCACAGGCACTCCTGCCTGTGCACCGAAGTAAGCCCCAACCAATCCCAAAATTAAATCCGCGCGAGCGTAAAATCCCAACATGCTCCACCTAGTGATAGAAACCTTCCGCAACGCCGATCCCAGCCCAATAGGCGAAAGATTCAGAACCAAAGGCCGAATGTTACCCGAAGGCCTGAAGTACCTATCGAGCTGGATCGACGCAAAAAACGCCCGCTGCTACCAAATAATGGAATCAAAAGACCCCGCGTTACTGACGGATTGGACAAAAAACTGGAACGACCTGATCGACTTCGAAATAATCCCCGTCCAAACCTCCCCCGATTTCTGGGCGAATCTACAGAACAAGTAAAATGAACTCGCGGAACTCTCCTAATCCCATATCGTGGCGTTGATATCGAGATTGTCGTTGTTGCCGCATTGCGGACAACGAAGTCGAATCAGCGAAGTCGTCTGATTCCCTTTCGTCTCTTTGAGGCCGCCACAGCGGGGCCTCGGCAGCCAGGGATTCGCGGCCGGGAGTCCTCAAAGCGGAAGGGCGAGGGGTCGAAGGGGAATCGCCCGCCTGCACAAGCGCAGCGCGGAAGGCGGGGAGACCGAGCCCGAGGGCGCAGCCCTTGCCCTGGAGCGTGAGGTCCGCCGCTAAACTATTTCTGAGAATCGAGAGGCCCGGGGATGGCGGAAGTAATACCAGATTGGTACTTGACTCATGGTTTTAGCCGATCAGCTGGAAGTAACTTCAGTACACCTCCTGTCACCTAAAGTATCAAAGTCACTTGTGCGAAGGGCTATTCGTATCTCAACGCGACCATGGGGTCGACGCGCATCGCCCGCCGCGCGGGAATATAGCAAGCAAGTAGAGCGACACCGATGAGAAGAATGGTGACGCCCGCGAATGTCAGAGGATCTGTCGGCCTCACGCCGTAAAGTAAGCCTGCAATCAAGTGCGACACGATCAGCGCACCAACGAGCCCAACCGCAGCACCAGCAATGGCAAGCCCCAATCCTTGACGTAAAACCATGCGCAGGATGTTCCGGCTTTGCGCCCCAAGTGCGACGCGAATCCCGATTTCGTGAGTGCGCTCGCTTACGATGTAAGATATCACTCCGTAAATTCCAAGCCCCGCGAGAAGCAACGCGGTCAGCGCGAAAAGACCAACCATTTCCATCGAGAATCGCCTCTCGGAAAGTGACGCGGAAAGAGCGTCATTGAGTGTCTGCGCCCCGAAAACCGGGAGTTCCGGGTTTACGGCCTGCACCTGCTCGCGCAGCTCCACTGGAGTCGCTGCAGGGTCCAGTTGTCCGCGCAAAAATATCGCCAGCTCTTTAGACGCCCCTTCAGACGGCGCCTGATACAAGCTCGTATAGATTTGCGGATCGCTCGATTCCACTAGCGATTCAGTCCGAGCATCCGCTATCACGCCCACCACCGTAGTCCAGGAGGAGGCCGCTGGAGACAGCTTGAGGCGCTCGCCAAGGGGATCGCCGTTTGGCCAGTACGTCCGCGCGAACGCCTCGTTGATTACCGCGACAGCCGGGGCGGTTTCGTTGTCCATCTCGCCGAATAAACGGCCACGCTGCAGTGTGACCCCCAGCAAGTGAAAATAGTCTGGCGTCACGCTCGACGTTTCGACCAAGGGAGGCTGCTTGCTCTGGATCTCGCGGCCTTCGAGGATCAACGGGGATTGGGTTCGATCGTGATTCAATGGAATGGACGCCCTATTTCCGAGGGCTATTTCTTCGACTCCGGGCAACGTCCTGCCACGGCGAAGTAATTCACGTAGGAATGGCGCCTCTTGGGCAGGGGTTCCGTAGATGTCGGTCGTCGGGTCGTTTGGCTCAGGCAGCCACGTGCGAACCGCCATTACATTCTCCGGATTGAACCCCAGCCGCACATTTAACAACTCCCAGAAACTGTGAAGCAGAAGGCTCGCAGCAATCATCAGCACCAACGATAGAGCAAATTCTGCTACTACCAGCAGGCGGCGCGTTCGCGCCTGTTCCCCGGAGCTTGTCGAGCCGCGCCCTTCCTGTTTGAGCATGTGAGTCAAATCCGCCCGGCCGGCATGCAATGCCGGAGCCAAGCCGAAGATCGCCCCCGCGGCAAGAGAAGCCACCAGAGCGAAAAGCAAAACAGCCCAGTTAATCGATATGTCATTGAGTCGCGGCAGGCTGTCCGGCACGAGTCGCACCAGAAATCCTTTCGTGCAGATCAGAATCGCTAAACCGGCTATCCCGCCGAGCAGGGAAAGAAGCAAGCTCTCGCTGAGCAACTGCCGCACCAGCCGCATCCGCGCGGCTCCGAGCGCCTGGCGAATGGCCATTTCGCGTCCCCTCGCGCTGGCGCGTGCGAGCAGGAGATTCGCCACGTTCACGCAGCCGATCAGCAGCACCAATCCCACGGCGCCAAGCACCAGAATCAACGGCTGGCGAGCATTGCCGACCACGGTCTCCTTGAGCGGCACTAAGCGCACTGTCCATGCGCTCTGCAGCGGATAATCTTCCGGGAATTCTTTCTGCAACGACGCCACCAGCGCGTCCAACTGGCTCTGCGCCGCCGCAATCGTCAATCCAGGTTTGATTCGCGCGATTGCTGCTGCTCCCGTCCGCCGCCTGTTGCGCAGCGGGGGAGTGCGGCCCGGGACGGCAAAACCCACCGCGGCCCAAACTTCGATGTTCCTTTGCTCGAATGTTCGCCGTGGATCGTGAAAACCGGCTGGCATGACGCCGATCACGGTATACAAGTCATTGTCAAGCCGCAAACTTTTGCCCAGAATCCCCGGATCGGCCGCGAAAGCCCTCTTCCATAGTCCGTCACTGATGAGAACTTCTAGGGTAAATCCGGGCGTCTGATCCTCGGGATCAAACGCGCGCCCCAACTGTGGCTTGACGCCTAGCAGCGCAAAATAATTCGGCGCGACACCGGAGTAGCGGGCTCGCGTAGGCTGAGAGGAGCCCGTAAGATTCACGGGCCCATACACTGCTAGCGAAACATATTCGAAAATGCCGGAACGCTGAAGATCGTGCCACTCCGGCACCGACATTCCTACGTCCTGCGCGCCCACGCCGGGAAGTTCATCCACAACCCGCACGAGCTGCTCCGGATGCGGGTACGGCAGCGGGTGCAGCAGCGTGGCATCCACGATGCTGAAAATCGCCGTCGTCGCTCCGATCCCCAGCGCAATCGTCAAAATTGCAATCCCCGTGAATCCCGGAGCCTTGCGCAGCATGCGGGCGGCGTAGCGCACATCTTGGAGCAATGTATTCATGCGTCCTCACTTCACCGCCTGGCACAGTCCAAGCGGAACTACCAAAGGCATAGCTCGAGAGAGCAAGTCCGCTTCCGAGCTGCGAGCCAAATGAACCCTACGCGATGACTTCTTTCAAATCGCGCTGCCAATCCTATCCGGAAACAAAAAACATCCTTTCGCCAACTCCGATGAAAGTGTCTCCTCGCGATAATATTTCTTCAAAATATTATTTTCCCAACTCAAAAAATCCGCATTCCCCCCCGCAAATTCCTCCCAACTCAACGCCACCCCACCCCGCGCCATCCGCTCGCGAATCAAAAGCAGCAAAGCCCAGGTAATCGTCTCGTTGTAGCGTTCCGGCTTCCCATTCGCCGCAGCAAATCGCGTTAGTCCAGCCGAACAACGCTCCATCGCTTCCAGCACCGGATACCGCGACAAATAAAGGAAAGCCATGCGCACATGCTCCGCATGATGAAAATCCGCCCCCGAAATCGTGCATTTCTCAAACCCCGCCAAAAACTCATCATCGCTCATGCGGCATCTCCGCTCCCATCCGCTCGAGATGCGACACGCAAACCAAAACAGCCGCGCAGTACAAAATCAATCCGCTCACGTCAGCGTCTCCATGAAGAAGATGTAACACCACGGCAATCGCAAAAATAACCAGCAGCGAGTAGCCCCCAATCGAGCTCACCGCTGGCACCAGAAATAGCAGGGCGGCCACGATTTCGCTTCCCCCCAGCACCGGACGGATCCATTGCGGCATGCCGTTCTCCGAAAGATGCCGTACCGAAGAAGCCGAAAGCACAAAATGGACCGATTGCCACAGGACCACGAGCCCCAGCGTCCATCGCAATATCGGAATGGATAATTTCTTGAGCTGCGGATTCATTCGATGTTCCTCGCCTTCCCGGAAGATTCTCCAGCGCCCGCCTCAACGAGCCGGTGGCTCGCCCGCGAATCCAAATCCAGCCCGTAAATTTTCTTCAATTCCCGGATGCGCTGCCGGCTCGCCGGTCCAAAAGGGCACTTCCCGTCAAACGCATGCAGCACAATTCCCTCCAGCAGATCCCCCAACGTCAAGTCGTGGTAATCCGCCAGCGCCCTCAAAACCTTCAAGAGCCGCTTCTCCATCCGCATCCCGGTCTGCACCCGTTCCACAACATGTTTCCGCTCAGCGGTCATAATTCCCTCGTGGTACCATGATACCACGGTACCACACCATTCCATAGTCCGCCCAAAAAGCCCAACCGCTGTCATCCCGAACCCCTTCAGGGATGAGGGATCTGCATTTTCCCGATGCCGTTGCGTTGGTAGGGGCGGGGGTTGACCTCCCTCCCGCTGTAGCTGTGGGTTTTCGCCTTTGCTTTTTCGCTTCTAAATCAATGCCCCGCACAACCGCGGAAAGGCACTCGAGATTTTTTCCTCACTCCGGCGGTCTCTCCGTCCACGCGGTGATCTCCCTGAAATGCCGTCATCCCGAACCCCCTTTAGGGGTGAAGGATCTGCTTTTGCCTTCCACGTCGCCAAACATGGCCCTAGTCCAAGAAAAACGGACCGGCCTCCGAAGTACTACGTATTCTCACGGATGACAACCAAGCAACGGTCATGCTAGCGTCGACGTGAAATGCGCGCGCAAGTTACATCTTCGAGGCCGAGACTGTTTCTCCATGAGCAAGCGGCGCATCAATTTGCTGAACATTTCTACTCGATACACGAAAAATAATCGGAAGTATGTACTTTACGCAAACCGAACCTATATCTTTAAATCACTTAAATACGTAACTGAGATAATACGTGCGGACTACGGGGAAACAAAATAGCAATGCCTGTAGTTACACAACCAATCGAGTTGCCCCCAACGGCAACTCAAGGAAAGCCTGTAACATGCATTACTTCTATGATTTAAACCGTATCTGCGATTGGGTAGTCGTAGCAAGTTACCATCTATGGTCTCTATACCATATGGGGCGAGTGCTACTTAGGAGCAAAAAGCGGTAGTAACAAGGGGCGAGCTTAAAAACTCGCCTCTCCCAACTAACTTGCGTAAAGTACATACTTCCGAAAATAATAGAAATCGCCCTAACCCACAGAAAACAAACAACCGAGACCGTTTCTACTCGATACAAAACGGCACCTTTCCAGATCGAACGAATATGAGCTGCATCTTCTGCGGAAATCAAACCGCAGTTCGCCATAACTAACAGAAAATAAATGGTTAAGCCTCTGGCTCAAATCTCAGGGCACCACCCGACGGGGCGCATTTCAACGAAAAGCTCCGGAGCCCCCACCGACCCAAACCACTGTAGCCCCAGGGCACATCCAATCATCGCCGCTCACCGCCCCGCACCCACTTTTCGCTATGATGTGACTCAACCTCATGTCTGCAACTTTAAGCGTGATCGTCTTCCTGTCAGCGTCGCCTCTGCTCCTGGTTCTCGTGCTCGCCTGCGCCGGCGTCGTAATCGCAGTTCCGTACGCGGCATCGCAGGGCCGCCTGCACATTCCCGGCTATGCAGGCCTGGCGCTGGCCTCGTTCGTCGTCGCGTTTATCCTCGGACGAATCTCCGGTCACAATGGCGTCCGCGGCACTCATGCGGGAATGTTTCTAGCGATCGCCTGTTTCCTGCTCGCAGCCGTGGCGGTGGGATCGGTGCTGGCTATATTTTTTCACCGCGAGCGTCCGCAAGAGTAAATCGAAGCGCAGCGGCGCAACTGCCGAGCGACTGTTGCAACGGGACGGCGCACGAGCCGAGATCGCGCGAAATCAAAATCCCTGCCGGCGCCCCTGCCGGCACCCCAGGTCGGAGCCCCCTCATTTATGAGGGGGAAGGAGCGCTTCAGCGCTCCGGGAAAACAGCCGCCCATCATCGATGCGCTTTAGCGCTGGACTCGGGAAGCGGCGATTCCGCCGTGAACGACACCGCTCGTCGCCACCAAGTTTTTAAATCAATGGGCTGCGTCGCGGGACCGCGGCACATAAATATAAAACTGATCTTTTTCCCAAAGTTTTTCCGGCGTGGGAACCTCGAGCGTGCCGCTCACTTCATAATTTTCAGCGATGGCGCGCCGTGCCGGCCCATTCAAATAATAATTCAGCGTGATGGGATCGCGCTCCGTCCGAAGATCGAAATCGAGCACGATCACCGAAAACCAGCGTTCGCGAATTCGCGCGAGCATCTCGCCATCGGGAACCACGCCCCGCTTCGACAAAAGCTCAATCTGAAAAAGATCCGCGAACGGCGTATCCAATCCCGCCAGCAGCAAATCGCCCTCGCGAAAACCCAGCGCCCGCGAGTGCACTGGAAAGTTTTGCCGAAGATAGGACTGCACCGCAGCGTTCTGCGCGAAAGCAGCCGCCGACGGCGCGCCCGGCGTATACCACTGGCCCGCCACAAGCCCAAAACACAAAAGCAAGACCACTTCGAGCGGCGGCGTTCGCTGCGCCAGCCGGCTCACCAGCAGCGCCGGCACCAACACGCTGACGAGCAGGAACGACTCGTAGAAATACTGGATAAACGCCGATTCTTTCCCAATCGTGATGACGCCCAGCAGAACCGCACAAATCAAATAGCACGCCAGCAATCGGGCCGGATTCCGGCGCAAAAAATCAAACGCCAGCAAAAGCGGCGCAGCCAACATGAGCGCGAAAACCAAAAGCCCAACTTTGAACTGATTCAACGAGAACAAAGTGGCCTGATACAAAAAGAAATGCCGCCAGAATTGCTGCCCCGGAAAAACAAGAAACTGAAAAATCGCCAGCGCCCCAAATCCGCAAACAGCCAGCGCCCCAGTGAACTCCGCCGCTCGACGATATCTTTTCTCGAGCAACAAAAACGCAAACACCGCCAAAGGCCCGGCGATAAATTGCGGCTTGAAATAAAATCCCAGCGTCATAACCGGCGCCGCGAGCAAAAGGGCCGCGCTATTCCGGAACCGGTAAGCAATCAAAAATCCGGCGAAGAAAAGCAAAAGCGACACATTATCCGAAAGCGCCGACACTCCGTGAAAAGTCACCACGCCGTACGAAAGAAAAACCAGGGGACTCAAACAAGCAGCGAGCTGACTGCGGGTAATCCAAAAAGCGAGCAGACCGCAACCAAGCGCGCAACCAAGTATCGAAAAAGCAGAAAGCACGCGCAGCGGCGTATAAGACGGCTTATTCGCATCGATCAGCCGCGCACCCAGCAAATAATACAAAGGCCCATAAGTGCCCCCAGCAAATCCCTGAGCGCTGGGCGGCATGTAAATCGCAACGCCCTGTCCCAGCAGCGCGATCTCGCCGATCGCGGCGCCTTCGTAGCTCTCCTCGCCGGGATAAACAATCCGCGTCGGCCACGACGAAAGATTCCGCACGGCAAAAAATCCGGCGAACAGAAACGCGACCACACAACACGCGATCCCGCCTCTCGACATTCGCCCGCCAGCCGCGCGATTCGTGATGAGTTCACTCGTGGACATGGAAAAATTATTCGAAATTCTGCCCCGTACAACCTAGCATGCGCGCAACTGATTTTCTCCGCACTGTACTTGCCGATGTGCTCATGCGGCGATTCCAGTTCGCCGCGTCGCAACGCTGGCCTAACGCTTATGGCGCCAATTTCACCAAATACATTGTCCACGGGCCTTGCGTGCCAACAACGCGAAGCTCTGCCCCAGGTTCCGCGCGAAAACGCGCCGGCCACCAATCGAGCCGCGCATCGCCGTTCGAAAGCAGCAGAAACTCCAAATGCGCAATTCGGAACGAAGAAAACTGCTCCACGTGCATGGCCGCATACGAGCGCAGTATCAACATCTGCCGGTCACCACTGTCAGTACCGTCGAACTCGATGGCCTTCGGAGGATCCACTAGAAAAACCAGGCGGGCATCCAACTCAGCAGGCGCGTAATGATTCAATTCCAGATACTGAACCGCCGACGAAATCACGACGGGAAGATTTGCATGCCCCGCAGCGTCAACCATCTGTTGCGCACGCATCCAGGAAAATTGCCTCTGCCCGATTCGATGGTCCTGCGAAATCCAGAATCGCCCTTCGCGCGCTGCAAGGAGAAAAATCGTCGCAATCACGAACACGATGCGGCCCTTTCGTCCCATTCGAGGAACCAGGTAGCAAGCCGCAAGCGGAACGCCGAGCACCACGGAAAGCACATATCGGTCCGTGAGCGCGCCGTGTGCAATCTTGGCTCCCGCATACGCGATAAATGGCAGCGCCAGGAAACCCAACGCCAGAATCTGCTCGTGCGCGAACGGGTCCGACAGCCACGCGTTCCGCAAACGCGGCGACGCAATCAACGCCTGTGTCGCCGCAGCCCCGGCCACCAGTACCGCCGCAGCGCCCGCCATCACCAGCGCCGAGACCAGGACGACGTTGCTATGCGATGCGAATATCCAACCGTAAATCGCAATCGTCCTGACGAGAGAAGCAGGCGCCAAAAGATTTTGGCCATACACAGCCGTCAAAGCGTGAAGCAAAGGGAACAGCCACAGCAGCGGCAGCAAGCCGCAAAAAAGAGCCAACCAAACAGAAAGCCGGATCCGGCGCGTCTTCCAGCAGAACGCGATCTCAGCCGCTCCGAAAGGAACGAATGCAAACATCGCGTAATAGTGCAGGTTCTCCGCCAGCGCCAACGCGATCGCCATCAGAATCATCCAGCGCGGCGCAGGCGCGTGCTGATAACAAAGCAACGCCAAAGCGAAACAGCCCACTTCGAGACTGTAGGGACGGGCTTCAATTGCATACGTATCGAAGAGGATCGTCAAGAGCAGCAGCGCGGAACAAAGAAGCGCGAATGCAGCGCTCGTTCGTTTTCGTGTGAACGCAAACATGAAAATCAGCGTACACGCGAATCCTAGGATAGAAGGAATGCGAAACGTGATTTCCGGATTGCGAACCCACGTGCCGAGATGAGCTTCAATCAGATAAAAAAGAGGTGGCTGGCCGTCAGCAGCATTCTTCAAAGCCTGCCAGATCGCCTCCGCACTGCCCAACCGCGCGACGATCCAGGTGCAGATCTCGTCGAACCAGAATGGTTTCGCCGCCGCAGCCACCACGCTGCGAACCACCGAATACCCGATCAATGCCACCAAACCGACGGTCGCCAGAATTTCTGCGCGCGTTTTTTGGGAAACGGGAAAGGTGTTGTCGGCAGCCAGATTGAAGCCCTGCGAATCCTCCTGAAAATCGCTCATCGGTTCTCGCGAGCGCGAACTTCCCGCGAGACGCCCAAGAAAGGAATGCAGTCGCAGAGACGCATAGAAGTCTTCTACGATAGATACGCGGCACAAGTCCACTGCTGCCTCGAGGTTGCTCCACTGCAGACCGGGCCGTACGGAGGACCTGATCCTCCCGGCTAGGGACGTTGCCACTGCGCCTGAATCAGTGTAACTTCCACGGACATGCCTAAACTGAAGCGGCAACGAGCGCAGTTCAAAAAACGAGCGATCCAGCGAAAGAAGGAGCGGAAAATGGCAGCCCACGAGAATGCCCCGGGAGCGAATAACGAAGCGCCTGAGGGACAAAATGTAGACAAGATTCGCGACATACTTTTCGGCTCGCAGATGCGCGAGTATGAGAAGCGCTTCACGCGCCTCGAAGAGCAGGTCGCGAAATCGCTGGATGGAATTCGCGAGGATATGAAGAAGCGCCTCGATGCGCTGGAGGCATTCACGCAGCAGGAAGTGGATTCTGTCAGCGCGCGCTTGAAGAACGAGAAGAACGAGCGCGTGGACGGCCTGAAGGAATTGACGTCGGAATTGCGCGCCACCGCCAAAACGCTGGAGAAAAAACTTTCGCAGTTGGAAGACCAGATCACCGAGGCGCAGGGAGAATTGCGCGCGCGGATTCTGGAGCAGTCGAAGGGCCTCTCGAACGAAATCGACAAGGCCAAAAAGGAATTGTCAGCGACGCTGGACCGCGAAGTGCACACTTTGCGCTCGGAAAAGACCGATCGCGCCGCGCTTGCCGATTTATTCAATGAAATTGCTCTCCGCTTGAACAACGAATTCACTCTGCCGGATAAATAGGAAAGATTCCTGCCTCGACTGGGCTTTGACGCTTTGACGCAGAAATTGCCGAATTCGGAGCGGGAGCCTCTCTAAGGAAAAAATGGCCGAGCGTCCGCCACAACAGAATCAATCGGAGGACTCGGCGGCGGAAACGCGCGAAGACAAGCGCCAGAAGTTTCAGGATCTCCGCAACCTGCTGCTCGCCCCGGAACAAAAAGACATCGAGAGCCTGCGCAACCGCATGGACGATCGCGCTGCGCGCGCAGAGGATTTGAGCGCAGTCGTTGCGGAATCGATCGAGCTGCGCCGGGAGCACGGCGGTGGCGCGGACTTGAATAAGGCGCTGATGCCTTCGGTGGAAGAGGCGCTGCGCGAATCGGTGCGCAAAGATCCGAGCGTGCTAGCCGCCGCGTTATTTCCGGTGATGGGCCCGGCGATCCGCAAATCGATCGCGGAATCGATTCGCTCGATGCTCGAATCGTTCAATCAAACGATGGAGCATAGCCTTTCCGTGCAGGGAATTCGCTGGCGGCTCGAATCCCTGCGAACGGGCCGGCCTTTTTCGGAAGTAGTGCTGCTGCATAGCCTGGTTTATCGCGTCGAGCAGGTATTCCTGATTCACAAAGCGACGAGCCTGCTGCTGGCGCATTGCGTCGCGCCGCATGTTTCGACCAAGGATCCGAGCCTCGTTTCCGGGATGCTTTCGGCGATTCAATCCTATGCGCGCGATTCCTTCAAGGCACCAAAGGAAGACACGCTCGAGAGTATTCAGGTCGGCGATTTGGAAGTGTGGGTCGTAAGCGGCCCGCAAGCGTTGCTAGCGGCGGTGATTCGCGGGCATGCGCCGGCTTCGTATCGCGCGACGCTGGAAAAAACCATCGAGGATATTCACCGCGATTTTGGGCGGGCGCTGGAGGAATTTGACGGCGATTCGGCGCCGTTTGCGGCTGCGGAACCGCTGCTGGAGAGCTGTCTCGAATCGCACTACGAGCCAAAGAAAGCCGCGAAGCGCAGGCCCTATGTGGCAGTCGTGGCTGTGGCTGCGTTGGTGTTGGCTGCGGCGGCGCTGTGGATTTCGGTTCGCAACGATCGAAAGTGGAATCATTTTATGGACGCGCTGCAACACGAGCCGGGGATCGTGGTGACATCGTCGGGAATAGAACGCGGGCACCATTTAGTCCGGCTCTTGCATGATCCGTTGGCGAAAGATCCAGCCGACGTGCGCCGCGAAGAAGGACTGGATGCAGACTTCGTCGATTTTAAGCTCGAACCATATTATTCGCTCGATGACGAAATCGTCGAAAAGCGGGCGATCGAAATGCTTGTGCCGCCACGCGATGTTTCCTGCAGAGTGAAAGATGGCGTGTTAACTGCGACGGGGCGAGCTCCGTCCGAATGGGTGCGTAAGCTGAAGGATCGGGCGGCGCTGGTTCCAGGAATCAAGCTAGTGGACGCCACGGGGTTGGAGAGCAGCGAGGCTTCCGAAACGCAGATGTTGGCATCGGAGCTGAAGTCCACCGTTTTTACTTTTCCAATTGGAGTGGCGCAGGTGGACGCCGACCAGGAGAGTAAATTCGCGAGCGCGGCTCAGGTGATTAATTCGCTGATCGCGAAAACTTCGCCGTCGAGCCAGCCGGTCATGGTCGAAGTGATTGGCCATACCGACACTTCGGGCACCGAGGGGCTGAATATGTCGCTGAGCCAACAGCGTGCGGAATACGTGACGCGCAAGCTTGTCGATGCCGGCGTCGCGCGGCGAAATCTAAATCCGCATGGCGTGGGCACGGCGGAGCCGGTGCGAAATCATGATGCGGCCGGCGATGAAAGTGTGGAGCGCAGCGTGACGCTGCGGCTCGTGCCGGCAAAATCAAATCGAGTGGAGTGACGGTCGAGCGCCCATGCTCCAAAAGAAAATCTGCATGCTGGGAGCCACGGCGGTGGGAAAGACGAGCCTGGTGCGGCGTTTCGTCGAGAGCATTTATTCGGACGAGTATCACACCTCAGTGGGCGTGAAGATCGATAAGAAGCCGGTGCGCGTGAAAGAAAAAGATCTGGTTATGGTGCTCTGGGATATTTATGGCGCGGATGAATTTCAATCGCTGCGGCTGGATTATTTGAACGGCATGTCCGGCTACCTGCTGGTGGCCGACGGGACGCGGAAAAGCACGATTAATGACGCGCTTACGATTCAGGAAAGCGTCGCCAAAGATTTTGCGAAGATTCCGTTCGTATTTCTATTGAATAAATTAGATTTGAAAGACGAATGGGAGGCGGGCGCGGATTTGGAGCAGAGCCTTGCGGGGCGCGGTTGGACGGTAATGCGCTCAAGCGCGAAGACGGGCGAGGCGGTCGAGGAAGCGTTTCACACTATCGGCGAGAAAATGTTGCGTTGATGGCGGCGAAAGCGATCGATACCGGAGTGCTGGTCGAAGCCTTGCTGCGAAGCCAGGGGCTTGCCGTATTTGCGCGTGCTGGCGATGGGCGATTCCGCGCCATCGGCAATTTTCCCGATTGGTTCGTCGAGATTGGCGGCGCGCCGGCCGCGGCGGATGGGACTTTGCAGCTTGGCGAGCGATTTCCGTTCGTCGAGAATTTTCTTGCGGACGCAGAGGAACTTTGGAAATCGGAATCGGCGGAGCACAAAAATTCCGGGCTGTGGATTGAAAAAGGAGCGGACGGACGCGAAGTGGCGCTGGAGGCTTCGGCGCTGTGGCTCTTGGGAATGCCCATTTTATTGCTTCGAAATCCGCAGGAAACATTTAAGGATCAATCGCGGTGGTTGCAGACGGCGCGGCAATCGCGGCTCAAGCACGATCGCCTGGGCCGCGAAATTCAGAAAAAGGAAATTCTGCTTCATTGCATCGTCCACGATTTGTCACAGCCGTTGAGCGCCATGCGCGGCTGCTTTTCCTGCCTGAATCTGGAAGCCCAGCCGGGCGCGATTCACAAACTCATCGAAACCGGCCTGAAACAATCGCGCGTGCAAGAGAACATGATCCGCGAAATTCTGGCCGCGTTTTCGGAAGAACTCGGCGCCCAGCCGGGCTCGCCGCAAAAATCATCTGCGCCTTCCGATATTGCCGCCACCGCTTTGGACGTGGTGAAGGATTACTCCGCCGCATTTGCAGATAAAGGCGTGCGTATCGAGCTGGATTCGAGCGTCGATCTATCGCGCGACTGGAAAGTGGCCGGCGACGAATCGCGATTGCGGCGGATCTTTGCGAACCTGGTGGAAAATTCCCTGCGCGTCAGCCCGGCGAATTCCACGGTCACGCTCGGAGTGAGTGATGAGGATCGGTTCGTGCTGGCTTACGTGGATGATAAAGGCCCGGGATTTCCCGGCGGCCAGGCGCCGGTCTTTTCGCTTTTCGGCAAGAGCAAGGAGCAGGGCGGAAAAGCAGGGCTGGGACTTTATTTTTGCAGAATCACCGTGGAGGGCTGGGGCGGAACGATCGGCTGCGAGCAGCGGTCGGCGGGAGGCGCGCGTTTCTGGTTTCGTCTCCCGCGCGCGGCGCAAGAATCGAAAACAGCGCCGGCTCCGGTAAAATCGACGGGGCAAGCGGACGCGAACTCGAAGCGGAGCGAACCCTCCGTTTCGCCGGCAGGTGCTTCCTCAGAGACTGGCGGACGCGTCCGGCAGGATGAGGCTCGCAGGTCGATGGAAAATACGTGGCGGCCATTGCGCGTTCTACTCGCCGAAGACACGGCGGTGAATCAGGAATTGATGACCATTATGCTCGAGAAGCGCGGGCATTCGCTGGCCGCCGTGGCGAATGGGCGAGAAGTTCTGCGGGCGCTGGAACGCGATCATTTCGATCTGGTGCTGATGGATCAGGAGATGCCGGAGTTGAACGGCACGGAAACGACCAAAGCGATCCGCGAAAAAGAGCGCGGGACCGGCCAGCATTTGCCGATCGTCGGCGTGACCGGTGTTGCGGCGATGGGCGGGCGAGAAGTTTGCCTGGCGGCGGGGATGGATGCGTGCCTTCCGAAACCGTTTCAGGTGGATGAGTTGTACGAGACGATTGAGAATTTAGTGTTTGTTCCGGGGGCGAAGGCGAGAGCAACGGGAGCTGCGCCCGGCGCCAGCGCGGTGAACAAGACGCCGCTGAATTATTTGAGCGGGAATAAGAAATTCGTGCGGCGGCTGGTGGGAGTTTTTCTGGCAGATTCGGCCAAGAGATTCACAGAGATTCAGCGATCTGTGGCGCGGCGGGATTCCCAGAAACTGGCGACTTTGGCGCATGCGCTGGCGGGGTCGGTGGGCGTTTTTGATGCCAAGAGCGTAGCGGAGGCAGCGCGAAAGCTCGAAGCGATGGGCCGGAGCGGCGATTTTACCGGGACGGATGCGGCGTTTGATTTGTTGGCGCAGGAATATGCCAAACTGAGGGTGCAACTGCGCGGGATGGTGTCAGAGAATGCAAAGTCCGTCAAAAAAACCGAGCGGAAAAAACCGCGCCGGTCGCGCCAAAAAAAGCGCAGGAAGTAAGGAGCCAGGCATGGGCGCCAAAGCCGCGAGCCGCGAAACGCCGACGAAAATTTTGATCGCCGATGACGACCGCACGACCCGGCTTTTCCTCACGGAAATCATGAAGACGGCCGGCTATTCGGTGACAGTTGCCTCCGACGGCAAAGAGGCGCTGAAAAAACTGAAGAAGGGGAAATTTGATCTCGTGCTTTTGGATGTGTGGATGCCGAACATGAACGGCATCGAAGTTTTGACCGCGCTCCGGCAGGAAGCCGCGCCGCCGAAAGTGGTGATCATGACCACCGATGGAACGCCGGAGACTGTGCTGAAAGCGATTCGCGAGCAGGCTTTCCGCTATATGAAGAAGCCGATCGATCCGGACGCGTTGATCGATACGGTGCAACAAGCCATCGCGTCGAAGCCTGAGACGCTGCCAATCGAGGTGATTTCGGCGCGGCCCACTTGGGTGGAATTGCTGCTGCCGTGCGATCTCGGCGTTGCCGAGCGGGTGGAACGCTTCCTGCTCGATCTGAAAACGGATCTGCCCGAAGAAACGCGGCGGTCGATCGGAACCGCGTTCCACGAACTGCTCTCGAACGCGGTGGAATGGGGCGGCAAGCTCGATCCCAATCGCAAAGTCAGAATTTCGTGCGTGCGCACCGATCGCATGGTGATGTATCGCATCGCCGATCCCGGTCCCGGCTTTCGCTTCGAAAATCTGAAGCACGCAGCGGTGTCGAATCCGGAAGAAGATCCAGCCGCGCATTTTCGCGAGCGCGAAGAAATGGGTCTGCGGCCAGGGGGCCTCGGATTATTGATGACGCGGCAACTTGTCGATGAGCTGGTTTACAACGAGGCGCAGAACGAAGTTCTCTTCGTGAAGTATCTGGATAAAAAAGAGGACGAACCCGCCTAGATTTATTCGCGATTGAATCAGGGGAGATGCGCATGGCCATTCTGGTAACCGGCGGCGCCGGCTACATCGGAAGCGTCACGGTGGAACGCCTGCAGGCTGCCGGCGAGAGCGTGGTGGTGCTCGACTCCCTGGTGCGTGGCCATCGCGAAGCGCTCACTCGTGAAACGCCCTTCTATCAGGGCCGCGTGGGCGATCGTGCGCTGATTGCGAAAATTGTCGCGGAACACAAAATCGAGTCGTGCGTTCATTTCGCGGCACTCGCCTACGTGGGCGAATCGGTGGAGCACCCGGAAAAGTATTTCGAGAATAATGTGGAACAGGGCATCGCGTTTCTCGGAGCGTTGCTGGGCGCGGGCGTGCGGCGCTTCGTATTTTCCTCGACCGCTGCGACTTATGGCGAGCCCGAACGAGTGCCCATCGATGAAGATTGCCGGAAATGGCCGAAGAATCCCTACGGTTGGACAAAGCTGGTCATCGAACAGGTGCTCGATTCTTATGACGCGGCGCATGGATTGAAATTTGCGTCGCTGCGCTATTTCAATGCCGCGGGCGCGACGCAGCGTTGCGGCGAGCATCACGATCCGGAGACGCATTTGATTCCCATCGTTCTGCAGGCGGCTGCGGGCGAAAAGCCGGACGTGCCGGTGTTTGGCGGCGATTATCCGACGCCGGACGGCACGGCGATTCGTGACTACATTCACGTTGCCGATTTAGCGGATGCCCACATCCGAGCGCTCGAGCATTTGCGCAAGGGCGGCAGCTCGGAATTCATGAATCTCGGCACCGGCGACGGCTATTCGGTCCTTGAAGTGATCGAAACGGCGCGCCGCGTCACCGCCAGCGAAATACGAATTCGAAAAGAAGCGCGACGCCCGGGAGACCCCGCGAGGCTGGTGGCAGATGCGGCAAAGGCGCGACGAGTGCTGGGCTGGACGCCGAAAAAGTCGGATCTGGCGTCGATCATCAGTTCGGCCTGGGACTGGAAAACGCGTAATCCGCGCGGCTACATCCCAAGCTAACTCCGCTTGACCGCAGCCCCTGCAGACGCGCGGAAGTAAATCGCGGCAGTCCATAATCTGCAATTCACGACGCGTCTCTGTTCAACCGCTGAAATTTGGGAATGTTTCCAATTCGATTTTAGAGATCGGGCAAATGAACGGATGCATGTGAGGAAGGCGTCCCTCAGTGGCGCCGGAACGCTCTGGCTCGATCAGCCGGACGTCGTGAAATTTGCAGTAGTATTCGCCGTCGCGAATTTCCAGTTCGCACTGAATGGGTTCTTTCACGTGAATGGCGTCAAATCGAAATGCGCGAAGTTTCGCTGTTACATCGATTTGATTTTGAAGTAGCGTGCGATATCCGGTATCTCGATTAGAAATGCAATGAACAGCCCTGCAGCAACGATCGCCGCGACAATCAGGTCAATGCGTCCGAATAGCGTTTGGGGGATCATAATCTCTCCTGTTCCAGAGTCCGCGCCAACGTCATCAAACTTTCGCGAGTCCAGTTTCTCTTTTCAGCGGTGAAAAGTGCTATCGGGATAGAATTGTAGGCCGCATCCCGGACTCCCTTATCATGCCCGCAAAATTCCTGCACAAGACGGGTTTACGCGCGAGCGCGTTTGTGGCGTCATCCGTGTACATGCTTCTACGTAGACGACTACAGTATTCACCCTACGTAAAATTGCGCACGACACAGCGTTTCCGCGACGACGCTGGCACTCCGCTTGCAAGCGACTTGCATGTTTAGAGTAGCGTTATCTAGCAGTTCAAGTCATACTAGTCATCGTTACGACCAAAATATTGGGCAACTGTCCTTCCGTCTTCTGCATCGATGTTCACGTCGACAAAAAGGTCGTTGGTTCAGAAGGGCCAACGGGATGGGCGTCCCGCTCTTCGGACAGCCGGCCAAGCTTTTCGCGATAACCACCGCCTCGTCGGCCCGGCCCGCGGTGTGAAACTCCCAGGAATGGTTCGGGTGATTGCGGTATAGCAAAGCTCACTCGAGCCACTTAATTTGGATTGTTTGGGGCAGAGCGCGCTTTGGGCGCGGTGGCGAGGAAACCGTCAGCGCCCTTTGGCGTCAAATAGGTGGCGATGCTGTAACAGAATGAGCCCAAAGCCGTTTGCAGGGTGAAATGACGATTGGCGACACGATTAACGTTTTCATTATCTCGCGCAACAGGCTGCTGCGGGAGTCGCTCGCCAGGATTTTCAAGAAGCAGAACGATATCTCGATTTTAACTGGGGATGCGCTGACGTCCGCGACGCTGCAGGAGATCTGCGATTCAAGCGTGGACGTGGTGCTGATCGATTCGATCAGTGCGCTTCTCGACGAAGCGGAGAAAGTCCGCGAGCTTCGCAGGACCTGTCCGAGCTTGAATTTTGTGGTGGTCTGCATGGAAGAGAACGAAGAGACATTTCTTCGCGCCGTTCAGCTCGGCGTCACCGGTTACGTTCTGAAGGAGGCTTCGGCGATGGACGTGGCCGCCGCGGTGCGAACGGCGGCGCGCGGTGAAGCATCCTGCCCTCCGCGTCTTTGCCATTATTTGATCGAATTCGTGGCGCGCCAGACCGACGGATTACCCACGGCTCGCATGAAAGAGCTCATGAATCTCACTCGTCGCGAGCAATTACTGCTTCCGTTGCTCGCTCGCGGACTTACCAACAAAGAGATTGCAGAACAATTAAACCTATCTGAACAAACGGTGAAGAACTACGTTCATAGAATCCTCCGTAAGACGGGCGTGCAGGATCGCCTCGCCGCAGTGGAAGTTTGCCGCACCGCCGGACTTAATCTCTAGAAAAAAGTATGAAGGTGCGTTCCCGATCCACGCAGGTCTACGTAACGCGATTTGCATGTGTGATCACGTACAGTGTTTCGACGCCACCTTACGGCGTTTGCTTGAGTACGGAAAACGTACCGAGCGATACCTAAGTACTCACCGAAAAAATCAAAAATCCACTCCGTTGCAATACTCGACTTTGCGGTTTTGCTGAGTACTTAATTGAACCTTACGCGGAAATGCGAATTCACCGACACTCCACGAACCATGAATGTCGCACTGAATCCCATACGTGTCCTGGTGGCGAACCGGCCCCGATTAATGCGGGACATCGTTCTCGCCACGATTTCCGATCAACCCGACATCGAAATCGTTGGAGAAGTGAACGACGAGCAGGAAATGGCCAAAGCCGTCGAGGAGACGCATCCGGATTTCGTGATCGTCGCGCTGCGTGGCGGCGACAAACTTCCGGATGTTTGTTACTCGATCCTCGAAAAGCACCCGCAGATGCGAATTATCGCCATCGCATCGGATCGCGCGAGCACCCTTTTCTGCTGGACTTCTCTGAATATTCATTCGGATCGCATTGAGACTTCGGAAGAGGGCGTGCTGCGCGCCTTACGAGGCAAACCGGAAATGCCCAGGGCATAGTGCCGAAAATGAAAAGCCAAATACAGAAAAGAGCTCGCACGCCGCGTCATGGCGGGGCGCTGAAATTCGCGCTGGCCGTGTTGCTGTTCGGAGCGGGGGCTCTGCCTCTTTTTGCGCAGAGTTCGCGGAACCCGAATTCGAATGAAATGCCTGAAAACGCGTCGGAGCTAGCTCGCGAGAATTTGAATCATGTGGCCGCTTCGGCGGCGGAGCTCGAAGCCATTTTGCACAAAGATGCGGGACTGCTTGTCGAATTGAAGGCGTGGATTGCCAAGCGCGCGACGGAGCAGGGCCAGGTTGTTACAGATTCCGATCTCACCGATGTGGCGATTTTCGAGCGGTTGCGCAGCGATGTGGAATTTCGCTCAGTAGCCACGCGGCTGGTGCAGCGCTACGGCTACCTGACGCCACAGATCAATCCGCTTTCGCAGGAGGGCAAAGAGCAGGATTTGGTTTCGCAAGAGCGCGCGAAATGGATCGCTATGGAGCAAGAGCAGGAACGTGAAGGCGCGCACGCTGCCGGGTATCAGCAAACTTGTTCGCCGCAGCAGAGTGCGAATTGCACTTCGCGGCCGATTTCGCCCGGGGCGCGGCCTGATCTTGGATCGGGCGGCGGTGGCTCGATTCAGCCGCCGAATTTGCCGGCCAATACACCTTTCAATCCGACGCCGAATCCGACGCCGTCTCCAACGCAGCGACCGCAAGCGCCCCAGATCTACCAGACCGGAGCGTCGCAATCCGATTTGCTTTCGCAGATGCCGATGACGTCCGGCGATTCGCTTTCGTCACTCGGTGCGTTGGGCCAAGCCAATCCTATGGGTGGCCTTCCGGGACAAACTGCCGGTGGCCTTCCATCGACCGATCCGTTCTCGCCCAGTCAACTTGCGCCGCCGAGCATGATGGGAGCGCAACTGCCATCCGATTTCGCTTCCGCGGCGGATTCGAATGGCGCGAACTCACAGAACCCGAATTCGACCGAAGCGGCGCTTCGTGCGCTTTCCAAAAGCAACGGCGGAGATCGCGGCGAGGACCTGGATCGCTCCGCGCTGGTTCGCGGGAACAATCCTTATCTGAATGTGCCTTCGCTCTACGACATGTATATGCAAGCGGCGCCCTGGTCGCAGGAGCCCAAGCGTTTCGGAATCGAAGTCTTCGAAAACGGCACGCGCGACGCGCAGATGATTCCGATGGATTTTCCCGTCGGTCCGGATTACGTGCTGGGACCGGGCGACTCGCTGGCCATCGATGTATGGGGCGGCGTTTCGCAGCGCGTCTATCGCACGGTCGACCGCGAAGGCCGCGTGAATCTGCCCGAGGCCGGACCGGTGCTGGTCAGCGGTAAATCGTTGGGCGATGTGCAGCAGTCGGTTCAGCAATTGCTGCGCACGCAATTTCGCGATGTGTCTGCCGATGTCTCGCTGGCGCGATTGCGGACGATTCGCGTGTACGTAGTGGGCGATGTAGAGCATCCCGGCGCGTATGACATCAGCTCGCTTTCGACGCCGTTGAATGCGCTTTTCGCCGCGGGCGGGCCGACTTCGCGCGGCTCGCTGCGGATTGTTCGTCACTATCGCAGTTCCGAACTTGTGCAAGATGTCGACGTGTATGACTTGCTGCTGCATGGCGTGCGCACCGGAATCCAGCGGCTTGAGAATGGCGATACGGTTCTGGTCCCGCCGCTCGGGCCGGAAGTTACAGTGGAAGGATTGGTGCGGCGGCCCGCGATTTACGAATTGCACGGCGAAAAATCACTGAGCGATACGCTGGAACTTGCCGGCGGCATGCTGCCTTCGGCGACGCTACAACATATCGAAGTGCAGCGGCTCGTGGCGCATGAAAAGCGCACGATGGTGACGGTTGACGTTCCGCAGAATGATCCGGCCGCGGCGATGAAGCAACTGGCCGCGTTTCCGATCCAAGATGGCGACAAAATCCGCCTTTTTCCAATTGCGCCTTACAACCAGGATGCCATTTATCTGGAGGGCCACGTTCTGCGGCCCGGCCGCTATTCCTATCACGATGGGATGAAACTCAGCGATTTGCTGGCGGGTTATTCCGATCTGATGCCCGAACCGGCGACGCAATACGCTGAAATTATTCGCCTGAATCCGCCGGACTATCGGCCGACGGTTGAGAGTTTCGATCTCGCCACCGCGTTTGCAAATCCGGCTTCCGCGCCGGAGCTGAAGCCGCTCGATACCATCCAGATTTTCGGGCGCTACGATTTCGAAAATCCGCCGACGGTTTCGGTTCTCGGGCAGGTGCGAAAGCCCGGGCCCTACCGCACGTCTGGAAAAATTCATCTGGTCGATGCCGTTCAGTTGGCGGGAGGGCTCTCGCCCGACGCGTCCACGACGGACGCGCAGGTTTACCGCTACTTGCCCGACGGGAAAATGAAAATTTTCAGCGTCGATTTGCGCGACGCGCTCGCGGGAAATCCAGAAGACAATATCGTTCTCGAATCGCGCGACCGCGTCCTGATCCACAAGAGCCTGGGGCAGGTCGATCCGCCGACGGTTTATGCGCAAGGTGAAGTCGCGAATCCGGGCCGCTATCCGCTCACTTCGAATATGACCGTGGCCGATCTCGTCCGCATCGCGGGCGGACTGAAGCGCAGCGCCGATCCGGAAACCGCCGACCTGACGCATTTTCTCGCAGCCGACGAGTTGCACCCAATGGGCGAGCACGAACAGATCGCGCTGGCCAGCGCGACGAGCGACACCAACGGCGCCGCAAACGCAGGCACTACCTCGGCAACTTCCGCCACGCTCCGAAATGGCGACGTGCTGACCATTCGCGAAATGCCTGGGTGGGGCGATCTCGGCGCATCGATCACTCTGCGCGGCGAAGTGGTGCATCCCGGCAAGTACGGCATCAAACCAGGCGAAAAACTGAGTTCGGTGATTCAGCGCGCCGGCGGATTTACCTCGCAAGCGTATCCCTATGGCGCCGTGCTCGAGCGAGCGGAAGTGCGCGAGATGCAAGAGAAGGAACGCGCCGGTCTGGTGCTGCGCGTTCGAGATGCACAGGCAGAGCTCAAGACTGAGAATCCCAACGATCCGCATCAAAAGGCCTCGAACGAAGCAGCCTACCAACAGTGGCAGACGGAACTGGAGAGTCTCGCGAACAATCCGCCCGTGGGCCGCGTGACGATTCACATTTCAGCGGACCTGCGCCGCTGGCAGAACACTTCGAACGATATCGAAGTGCGCGCGGGCGACCGGTTGACGCTGCCGAAGAAACCGCAAACCGTTCTGGTGACCGGCCAGGTCTACAACCCGACGGCGATTTCCTACCGCCCCGGCAAGAGCGCGAATTGGTATCTCGCGCAAGCCGGCGGGCCGACGCAACTGGCGGCCAAGGGCCGCGCGTTCGTGATTCGCGCAGACGGCACGGTGGCCGGATCGCAGCAAGGCTCGGGCTGGTGGTCCGGGCGTTCGATGGATTCGGTGCTGCAGCCGGGCGACATGATCGTCGTTCCCGAAAAGGCGCTCGGCGGCGGCAAGAACTGGCCGATCATTTTGCAGTCAGCGCAAATTGGAGTGTCACTCGCTTATGCAGCTCTCCTGGCTACGGGAGTGTGAGGCCGCGGATGACGCGGATGATTTCGATCATGGGAGCACTCGTGTTTATCGGCAGCAGTTTCGCGGGCGTCGCCTGGGGGCAAGATGCGTCCTCATCGCCGCCGCCCGATTCTGCAGCGAGCGTCGCCGCGGCACGGGCCGACACGAAAACTGAATCGACGTCGTCATTCACAAACGCAGATCCGGGAAATGATCCACCGTCCCGCGACGCTGCTCACGACAATAGTTTGGGCAAGCCTTTGTTCGAGCACGTGATCCTCGACCAGAAGGCGATCTGGAGCAGTCCGAGCCGCGTCCGCGTCGAGGACGCCACCTGGCTCGTGCCTTTGGCGGGAGTGACGATCGGATTATTCGCCACCGACCAATCGACGATGAGCGCGCTGCCAAAAAGTGGGTCGCTCGTGACGCGCAGCAATTCATTTTCGAATTACGGGTTGGGGGCGTTCGCGGCCGTTGCGGGTGGAAGCTATTTGTTGGGCACCTGGCATCACGACGATCACATGAAAGAGACGGGAATCCTGAGCGGCGAAGCGTTGCTCGATAGCACGATCTTCGTAGAAGGATTGAAATACACGCTGAGCCGCGCCGCTCCGGACCAGGGCGCGAATCCCGGCCATTTTTTTGCGGGCGGTGGAGGCTCGTTTCCTTCGTTTCATGCGGCGGCGGCGTGGTCGATCGCCGGAATCGTCGCTCACGAGTATCCGGGCCGGCTCACGCAATTTCTTGCCTACGGGTTGGCGACTGCCGTGAGCCTTTCACGAGTGACGGCCCGCCAGCATTTTCCGTCCGATGTTCTGGTCGGTTCATTTTCCGGCTGGATGATCAGTCAGCAGGTATATCGCGCGCATCACGATCCGGAAAACGGCGGCGGCGCATGGGACGGAATTTTCGGCATGCGCTTCAGCGAAAATCCGCGCCCGCAGGATCGCGGGACCACTTGGGTGCCGCTGGACAGTTGGACTTATCCGGTTTTCGATCGCCTGGCATCGCTCGGATATATCTCGACTGCCTTCGAGGGCCTCAAACCTTGGACGCGCACCGAATGCGCGCGTCTGACTGAGGAAGCACGCGACAGCCTGATGTCCACGGTGAACGACAGTCCGCGCGTTCACGATCAAGCCATGGAATTTCTGGTGGCGCTCGAAACCGAATTCAGCGACGAGATTCAAGTGATGAGTGGCGGGCGCCCGCACCCGTTTGAAGTGGATGAGATGTACACGCGCGTTCTCTCTGCCAGCGGCTCCGTGCTTACCGATGGATTTCATTTCGGCCAGACTTTCGGCTACGACTTCGGACGCCCGTTTCGCCGCGGCACCAATTACATAACGGGCGCTGCGTTTCGCGCCACTCTGGGTCCACTCTTCATCTATATCAATCCCGAAATTCAGAATTCGCCTTCCGCTCCGCCCGTGCCGCTTTCCGCCCGCGAGCTTATTTCCGAGCGCGACATTTTGCCTTTGCAGCCGGGCTTCTCTTCTCCCGCCGTCAGTCAAGTTTCGCTACTCGACGCCTATGTGGGAATCAATCTCGGCAATTTCCAAATTTCGTTTGGCACGCAAAGTTTGAATTGGGGGCCCGGGCCCGGGGGCTCAGCGTTGCTGAGTGATAACGCCGTCCCGATGGACATGCTGCGATTCTCGCCCGTGCAGCCCATCAATCTCCCGTCGTTTTTACATTTTCTAGGGCCGGTGCGTGTGGAAACGTTTGTCGGAAGATTGAAGGACATTTCCTATCCGCCGCGTCCATGGATCTTCGGCCAGAAATTCAGTTTCAAACCGTTCAAGGATTTTGAATGGTCCTATGGCCGCACGACGATTCTTGGCGGGATCGGGCGCCCGCTTAATACGCGTGAAATCCTCGACGCCTATTTCGGCCAGGTGGACATCACCAATTCCGTTCCGGGAGATTCGCGCACGTCGATTGATTGGACCTGGCGCATCCCGCATGTGCATGACTATCTGGTTTTCTACGGCGAACTCGAGGACGACGACGATTCCATTCCTCTGCAAAACCTGACCAAGCCGATTTTGCGTCCGGGCATTTACATCACACGCTTGCCCGGCATACCGAAGATGGATCTGGACTTCGAATGGACCGATTCCGAATCGCCCGGCGGACGCGGCAATGGCCAACTGAACTATTGGAACGGCAACTATCGCAACGGATATCTCAACGGCGGCGATTTGATGGGCAACACCGTCGGGCGCATGGGAAATTCGTTCCAAGTCTGGAGCACCTATTGGTTTTCCCCGCGCCACTCGTTGCAATTCACCGCGAAAGATAGCCGTGTTTTCAAAAATTATTTGCCCGGCGGAGCGGCGTGGCAGGACTACCGCGTCACGCACAACGTTTATCTCAATTCCGGATTTTTCTTCAGTGGGCTGGTGCAATACGAGCACATTTCACATTTTCAGGTGTTGTTTCCGGGGGCGGTCAACAACGTGACCGCGTCGATCGAAATTGGATTTGCGCCATCGTGGCGGCACAGCCGGCAGCGCCAGGCCGCGGCAGGATCGCAGTAGGCCAGAGGAGATGATTTGAACGGTCGCACGTATCACCGGGACGTGGACGCCGAGCTGAAAGGCCGCGGCACGCTCCCGCCATTCGAGATCGATACGGAAACCGAGCGCGACGAGCCGCACGCTCGCGAGCGCCGTATCGCGAATTACCGGTTGCTCTGGGAACACCGGCGATTCTTGATGCGCGTGGTTGTTCGCGTAGCCGTCGTCGTGTTGCTGCTTTCGCTGCTGATCCCCAATCGCTATGAATCGACCACCCGCTTAATGCCGCCCGACGAAAAAGGCGGAAGTGGGCTCGCCGCGATTGCTTCCCTGGTCGGCAAGAGCGTCCCGGGGCTGGGCATGCTCGCCAACGATGCGCTGGGCGCGAAAAATTCCGGAGCGCTATTCGTAGGTGTCCTGCAGAGCCGCACCGTTCAGGACGACCTGATTCAGAAATTCAACCTGCGCAGAGTGTATTGGGACCGCAAATGGGAAGATGCGCGCAAAGATCTCGCGTCGCGCACGGACGTTTCCGAAGACCGCAAGAGCGGAATCATCACCATCATAGTGACCGATCACGATCCGAAACGCGCCACGGCGATGGGCGAGGAATATGTTAACGCGCTGAATAATGCAGTGAATAACTTGAGCACGTCGTCGGCTCACCGCGAAAGAGTCTTCCTCGAGAACCGGCTTGCCGGCGTGAATGTGGATTTGGAGGCCGCCGAACGCGATTTCAGCCAATTCGCCAGCAAGAACGTGGCGCTCGATATCAAAGAAGAAGGCAAAGCCATGCTCGAGGCCGCCGCCACGCTGCAAGGCCAGTTGAGCGCGGCGCAATCGGAACTCGAAGGCCTGAAGCAAATCTATACGGATAACAACGTTCGCGTCCGTACGGTGGAAGCCCGCATCGGCGAGCTGCAACACCAAATTCAAAAACTCGGCGGCAAATACAATCCCGATATCAACGGACAAATCACGGAAAACGCCAGCGGCGAGCCAAACCCGAACGATTCTTTGTATCCCACCATTCGCCGCATGCCCGTTCTCGGCGTCAGCTATGCCGATCTCTTCCGCCGCACCAAAGTACAGGAAGCCATTTTCGAAACGCTCACGCAGGAATACGAAATGGCCAAGGTGCAGGAAGCCAAGGAAATTCCCACCGTAAAAGTTTTGGATCCAGCGAGCATGCCCGAATCGAAATCGTTTCCGCCGCGCCTGCTGATCCTCATCGCGTGCACCATCCTGGCATTCGCGGGCGCTTCCGCCTGGGTGATCGGCGAGGAACGTTGGCGCCACATCGATCCGAGCGATCCTGGCCGCGAGCTCGCCGCGGAAGTATTCGGAACGATTCGCGCCGAAATTGAGAAGCGCCGCGACGCCCAACATAAGAACGGCGACGCAGGCTCGCGCTGGCGATTCTGGTCGCGTCAGGGGTCTTCATCGGATGGCAACGGCGTGCATTCGGAATCGAAGAACGGGCAATCCAAGGATTCTTCGCCCGATTCCCATCGCGAAAATGGCGACAGCAAGAAAGGATCGACAAACTAGCCGCGAATCATGGCTCATCCCTTTCAACCCGTCATTGATTGGCTGAACTTCGCGACGCGCGTCTCGCGCCCTGCGCCGGAAATCGTCATCGAAGCGCCCAGAATTACGCCCGTGCTGAAGCCCGTGCCGAAAAATGGTGCCGGCCCGCACGATGCGGAAAATCGCGGCGCCCGCGCCGATCGCAAGCGATGGCTGAGCGTTCTCTACGTTGCGATCGATGTCGCGCTCATCTGCACCAACGCGATCACGGTCTTGTGGCTGCGCTTTACTCCGCTGCCTGGTGAGCCGGTCACGAATTTTTGGCTGCTTCGCTTTCCTGCCTACTTGCAGATGCGTCAGTACGGCGGTTTCCTGCTTCTCTACATCGCCCTGACGGTTCTGTTTTGCCAGGTTGGCAATTTATACCGCCCCGTCCGCAATCGCTCATTCGAAAACGAAGCGCGTGACACTGCCGTCGCCGTGGGATACGCCACGTTGCTGCTCACGGCGTTCATTTATCTCTCTGGCGTGAAGACAGTTTCGCGAATGGTCGTCCTGCTCGCCGGTTTTCTCAATCTCGCGACATTCATCGCCTGGCGCGCATGGAAAAGGCACATTATTCGGCGGCGCATCGTCGATGGAAAATCGGTTCGGAATACCCTGATCGTGGGTGCCGGCAAAATGGGCCGCGCTCTGGCGGAAGTTCTCAACCGCGAAAAAGATCTCGGCTACCGCGTACGCGGCTTCCTCGATTCCAACCACACCGGCGATCCCGAAATGCTGGGAAAGATCGAAGATTTATCCCGTGTGGCCCGCGCCGAATTCGTCGACGATATTTTCATCACCATTCCTTCCGAGCGGGAACTCGTCAAGCGCGTCGCCACAGAAGCCCGCCGCCAACATTTGAGCGTAAAAGTTGTGCCGGATCTCTACGACGGTCTCGGTTGGAACGCCTCGCTTGATCACGTCGGCCATTTCCCAATC
The DNA here is from genome assembly GCA_963792515.1 of uncultured Acidobacteriota bacterium. GTDB lineage: Bacteria > Acidobacteriota > Terriglobia > Acidiferrales > UBA7541 > Palsa-147. Next base: position 99,510 of record CAWBWG010000019.1, read on the forward strand.
CTGGAAATCTATACCGAGCCCATTCCGGCGGTAGGGCTGATCGCCAAACGAATCTTCGACGTGGCTGCCTCCGCGTTCGGCCTGATTCTGCTCGCGCCGGTAATGGCCATCGTCGCGTTCGTAATCGCTATCGACTCGCCCGGCAAAATCCTCTATCGCTCGCGCCGCGTAGGCCGCAAAGGCGTCAATTTCACCTGCTACAAATTTCGCACCATGGTCGAAAATGCCGACGCGCTCAAATCGAACCTGCGGCACTTGAATGAGCGCGAGGGACCATGCTTCAAAATTACGCGCGACCCACGCATCACCCCGGTAGGCCGCTTTCTGCGCAAATCCAGCCTCGATGAATTGCCGCAACTATGGAATGTTCTGAAAGGCGACATGAGCCTCGTCGGCCCGCGCCCGCACCCCGTCGACGACTACGCGCAGTACTGCCTCGACCACCTCCGCCGGCTTGACGTCAAGCCTGGCGTCACCGGCCTCTGGCAGGTAATGGCCCGCACCGATCCATCATTCGAAACCAACATGAGCCTCGACATCGAATACATCGAGAACTGGAGTTTCTGGCTTGATCTGAAAATTTTGCTGCTCACCGCCCCGGAAGTTATGCGTGGCACCGGAAGCTGACGCGCAATTGTGCGGAATGGGAATGCGAGTTTCATGCAACGCGGCCGACGATGAAAAAGTTTTTCCAGCGATGGAGTGGCAACGCCGGCGTCGGATCGATCGGCGATCAGGCCGCTGTCTCCGCGGGCAATTTTCTTACCAGCGTGCTGCTGGCTCGCGCCCTTGCCCCCGCCGAATATGGCGTGTACGCGCTGCTGTTCGCATTCATCATTGCCCTCAACGGAATCCACGCCGCCCTAGTGACCTACGGCCTGTCTCTCCATGGCGCCGCGCAGCCACAAAGAATTCTCGAGCGCCTCTGCGGCCAATCGTTGGCCTTGACGCTGGTTCTTTCCACCGCGCTGGGAATCGTGATTTTCTGTGTCGCTCTGGCCTTGCATCGCCCTTCCGCCGCACCCTGGGCTTTCCTCGCACTCGTGTGCTGGGAATTGCAGGAAACCACGCGCCGCGCGCTCATGGCCGTCCTACGCCATGGCGCCGCGCTCTGGGGCGATATCGCCGCCTACATCGGCCAAGCCGCGGTAATCCTAATTCTCATCTCCCGTCACGAAATCTCTCTCGTCACCGCATTCGCCGCGATCGCCGCCACCTCAGCACTCGGCGCGCTAATTCAGTCCGCCCAATTGCGTTTGCGTTGGCTGTACTTCTCCGGCGCCGCATCCTTGATTCCCGCTTTCTGGCGGCTGGGGCGCTGGAACATGCTGGCCAATTTCGCCCGCGGCCTCACCACTCAAATTTTCATTTGGACGCTGGCGTTGCGCAGCATGGGCGACGTCGGCGCTTTCCAATCGCTCATGAATGTCCTCGGCGTCACCAATCCAATTCTATTCAGTCTCAGCAATCTGCTCGTGCCTCTCGTGGCGGCATCCAAGAACAGTCATTCCAGCGCATCGCCATTGCGCGCCACCATCCGCTTTTCCTCGCGAGCCGCCGCGCTGCTGCTTCCGTATTACGCCCTGATTCTTGCCGCGCCTCTCCTCGCCCTGCGAATTTTTTACGGACCGGATTCTGCATATCTCTCTTTCGGCCCGGAATTGCGAATCCTCGTTTGCGGCTACGTGTTCCTTTTCCTCTCCCACGTCCTAGCGGCCCACGAGTATGGCGAAGGGCGCAGCAACATCGTCTTCCGCGGCCAGTTGGCCGGCGCAGTAGTGGCTCTCGCGACGGGATTTCCGTTGGCCATGCGATACGGCGTCCGCGGCGCCTGCTGGGCGTTTGGAATCACCTTCGCCATTCAAACGTCGATCTTCGCGTGGTATCTGCGCCGTCGTTCGGCGCAAGGCTCATTCGCCGCGGCGGCATTTCCGCGCGCCGATCACCGGGAAGCATGATCAATATGATTTCGCGCAAGGCCCATTTCGTGCTGGGGAAATAAAAGTGGAGACGAGGCACATCTTGAAAAATGATCCAGCCATCGAGCCGGCGCACGTCAACGCGCAAGCCCTCGACGAAACTTTTTCGTTGCGAAATGCCGGCTGGGCCTCGCGTGCTCCGGACGGACTGAAATCCGCATTTTCCTGGCTTATGACCACCGGGCAGACCGTGCGATGGGCCACCCAGGAAATCGTGCTCCGCCGCATGTTTCAGAATCAACCGCAAGTCGCGGCAGCCGCTGATATCGGTTGCGGCGGCGGACGCTATCTTCTCGATCTGCTCGTTCCGGTGGCCGCACAAATCACGGGTATCGACATTTTTCCGGATAATTTGCGGATCGCTGAGCAACGCGTGCGCCAGCGGGCGCTCGGCGATCGCGTGCGCATCGTCAATGCTGGAGCCGAAGAGATTCCGCTGCAAGATGAGTCGGTGGATCTCGTTTTGTGTACCGAAGTCCTCGAACATTTGCCGGACGCGGGACGGGCGGTCCGCGAAATTCGCCGCATTCTTCGCCCGGGCGGCCGCGCGATTTTGTCGATCCCGATTCCCCCTGATCCCTATCCAAATCCCGAGCATTTGCACGACAATTTTGTGCCCGCAGATCTCGACGCGTTGCTCGCCGCGAGCAGTTTCGCAATCGTGGAGCGAGCAACGTGCATGTTCGCCATCACTCGCGCTGTGCTTTGGCTCATGCAGGCGCTGCGCACGCCGCTGCCGCTCGTTCCCATTTGCCGCTTGGAGCAGGCCACCTCAAATTGGATTTCCTGGCCGCGGCCCTACGACTACATCTGCAGTGCGGTGAAACTTCCGGCCCTCGCAGCCGCCGCGCGCATTTAAGGAGCAATGCAAATTGCGAATCGCTGTTTTCGATGCAGACATCACGGATCGCCACGCGATCGGCAAATGCCAGCGCCGTTTTCTCGAGGCGCTTTGCGATGTCCACGAATTCACGGTTTTCGCGATTGAATTCGATAATCCGCGACCCGATCGGATCCGCTGGGTGCGCGTTCCCGCTTTTCGCCGTCCGCTGGCGCTCTCCTTTCTCATGTTCCACTTCGCGGCGCCTCTCTGTTACGCCTGGTATCGGCTGCGCGGCGGCCAACGCTTCGATTGGATTCAGGGCATCGAAGGAAATCTGCTTTTCGCGGACATCTGCTACGCGCATTTCTGCCACCGCGTTTATCTGCGCGAGCACGGCCGCGAGACGCGCGGCAAAGGCTTGCGCGGCTTGTTCAATCGCGCCACGAATTGGCTGCAGTCGCGCGTTGAGCCTTACGTTCTGCGCCGCGCCAAAATCATAGTAGTGCCTTCGAAGGGCCTGGCGCGCGAACTTCGTGCGGAATACTCGATCCCTGAAAGCAAGATTCGCGTGCTGCCGAATCCCGTGGATCTTGCGCACATGTCCGCGCCTTCGAGCTTCGATCGCAGCCGAGCGCGCCTTGAACTCGGTTGCTCGAACGACGACGTTCTGATTTCTTTCGTCGCGCTCGGCGAATACGAGCGCAAGGGACTGCCGCTTCTGCTCGAGGCCGTCGCGTCCAGTTTTAAAGGCCGGAAAATCTGACGTCCATGTGGTGATTGTTGGCGGACCCGACGCGCTGGTGAAGTCGTATCGCCAGCGCGCGGATAGTCTCGGCTTGAACGGAAATATTCATTTCACGGGATATCAGCGCGATGTTCGCCCGTATCTTTGGGCCGCGGATGTATTCGCATTACCCTCATATTACGAAGTATTTCCGCTGGTCGCGCTGGAAGCGGCGGCAGCGGGATTGCCGTTGCTCGTGGCGCGATTGAACGGCGTTGAGGAATTTATTCGCGACGGCGAAAACGGGATTGTCGTCGAGCGCAATGTGCCGTCAATTGAGGCCGCACTGCGCGCATTCAGCGAGATTTCGCAGGAAGAGCGGCGCACGTGGGGCGAACGCGCGCGCCGCGACGTGCAGTGTTACGGCGGCGATGCTTTCGTCGAACGCTGGTCTGCTCTTTATCGCGAATTGGAGGCGGGTGCGCGCTCATGATCGACACGCAATCACTTTCCAACCTCCGCGTGCTTTTCTGGATGCTCGCCATTCTCGCCATCGTTCTGCCGCCGCGATGGTCGCTTTTTTCCTACATCCTTCTCACCGCACGTCGATCTTTCCGGCCCGATGTTCGACTCCACGTATTCTCTCGGCGTCGAGAACGGCATCAAAATCGTCATCATTCCCACAATTCTTCTGCTGCGTTTCGGCTGGAATCCCGACTGGCCGCCGGCGTGGAAACGCATCGGCGCAATCTGGATCACGCTGTTCGCATTGGCGGCCATCACCATCTTTTGGTCGCCGTACCGGTTGTCGGCCATGAAGATGGAAGGCTATCTGTATTCTTATTTTGTGATTTTCGCGGTGCTGGTCATCGCGTGGCGCCATCGCTGGATCGACGCTCGGGTGGTCATGTTGGCCATCGTCGCCGCTTTTATTTTGGCGCTGATTCAAACTTATCCGATGGGAAATCCATTCGGACGTGAAGACGAAAATACCTATGCGGCGCGTTTCACGTCCTTCTGTTCGCCGCAGGCATTCGCCGCTTTCATGCTCGGCGGCCGGCGCCGTCATCGCAGCGGCGCGGCGTTATCGCTGGATCCATTGGACTCGGCATGTCACTGGCGACTCTCGGGGTAATTTTGTCCGGCAGTCGCTATGCGTTTGGCGGAATGCTGTGTTTCATCCTCATCTTCGCGTTCGGCCACGTCGTTCGTCGTAGCAAGAAACTCGCAATGGCAATCTTGAAAACGGCAGCAGCCGGCGTCGTTCTGATTGCGCTGATCGTCACGATCATTCTCCAGTACGATAAAAACAATCGCATGATCGAGATACTCACGTCCGACCTGACCTCCACGGACGCTCTCGAAGATATCGGCACCATCGCCGACCGCTTTTCGATTTACACCGCGGCCTTCGATTCCCTCGAAGGGCGTTCGTGGCCCAAGACGATTTTCGGCACCGGAACGAGTTCGGGAACGGCGGTGATGCTGATGGCCCATCCGGAACTCGCCGACAAGGTCGACGGAAATCGCGCGTTCCACAACGAATTCCTGCGCGCCTTCTATGAATGGGGCGTGTTCGGGTTGAGCTCTGTTCCTCGCGTTGTGGTTTTTCCTCGCACGCGACGCCTGGATACTCGGCGTGCGGCAGAAGTCACTCGCGGGCTTGGCCTGTCTCGCATTTCTTCCCGCGATTTTCTTCGGCTTGATGATCGAGAATATTCTCGCGAATTCAGGATCGCCCGGCGGAATGGGATTTGTGCTCGTGCTATCGCTCAGCGCGGCTGCCGCGAGCGAATACTACGCGTGGGCCAGCGAAGCAGTTAGCGCGCCGGCGCCAATGCCGCAACGCCGCTACCGCGCGACTGCACCCACGTCGAATCCGCGCCCGGCGGAGGGATGAGCGCGTCGGCCATGAAGAGATTCTGCGCAATTCGAACGGGAGTTCAGCTCGAGACTTGCGTGGGATTGTAGCCCCGCTGCTTCCGCGCGGCGACTTCCGGCGGATTCTTATTAAACCGAATTGGGTCCGCCACGAAGTGCGGCGGGAATTTCCGATCGCCGCGCTCACAACTTCTTCCAATCTAATCGAAGCGGTAATCGACGCGTGTCTCGAACAATTTCCGCGCGTCGAAGAAATCACTATCGGCGATGTGCCTCTTCAGAATTGCGACTGGGATTTACTGGTCAAGCAGACGGGGATCGCCGCGCTCGCGGCGAAATATGGGAAATATGCGTCGCCACGAATTTCCTTCGTGGATTTTCGACGCGAGCGCTACCAAAGCGTGGGCGGCTTCCACGAGAAAAGCGAGTCTGGCCGTCAAGCCGACCCGCGCGGCTACCGCGACATTGTTCTGGATCGCGATAGCTTTCTTGATTCCGTGAGCGACTCCTCTGAAAACTTTCGCGTATCCGACTACGACCCGCGCGAAACCTCGAGTAGCCATTCCCGCGGATCGCATCGCTACTGCATCGCCGCGAGCGCGCTTGATTGCGACCTTTTTATCAATCTCCCGAAGCTGAAGACGCACCAAAAGGCTGGCATTACCGGCGCGTTGAAAAATATTGTCGGCATCAATGACAAGAAGGCTTTCCTGGTGCACTACCAGCAAAAGTCGGCGCGATCGGGAGGAGATGAATTTCCGCCGGGCACGGACGCGGCAGTAATCCTTCAGACGCGGGTTCGCGATCTCGTGCAGAAGCGCTCGCGGATTCTTTTTCGCGTGCTGCGGGCCGGATGGCTGGGGATACGCCGGCTCACTGGGATTCAAACGGTGGGCACGCCGGAAAATCTGGGAAGAAATATTACATCGCGGCGGGATCCTGGTACGGGAACGACACCATCTGGCGCATGGTTTACGATCTGAATCGCATCATTCGCTATGCTCCACCGATTTCGGGTGCGCGGTTGGCACGCAACCCCGCAGCGTGAATATCTGGCGATCATGGATGCGCTCACGGCCGGCGAAGGCGATGGACCGCTTCAGGCTCTGCCCGTGCCTCTCGATGCGCTGCTCGTTTCGAGACGATCCATTTTTGATTGACGCCGCCGCCGCGCGGCTTATGGGTTTTGATCCGGAAAAAATTCCGACGCTGCATCACCACAATTTATTTGGCGACGAGTGGGGAAACTTCGACCCGGATCAAGTCGAGATCGAGTACGACCATCGCTGTGTCACCGGCCTATCTGGATTGCCGGTGCTGCATGATTTTCTGCCGCCACCGGGCTGGCGGAAGCACATCGAATGTTTAGGTGAGCGCAAACATGAATTGGCGAAAGAGCCTGTACTTTAGCGCGCAGCGAGCGATCGGCTCGCGAGTGGCGAAGTATTACCGCGAGTTTCTCGATCTCGAGAAATGGTCTGCGTCCGATGTGGATGCGCTGCAGCATGAGCGATTGCAAACGCTTCTAACGGAGGCTGTGTCGGCGTCGCCGTTTTACAGCGCGCGAGTTGCGCAGCAGCGCGCGTTCGAACTTTCCGAGTTTCCGATTCTCACGAAGAGTGAAATAAAGACCAATTTTCGCGAATTGATGATTCCGACGCTGCGCGTCGAATACGAATCGAAGAGCAGGCAGCGGCGCTATGGCTGGACCGAAGTGAAGACGGGTGGGTCAACGGGCGTCCCCACTGCGGTGATTCACGATCGCGAAATGCGGGACCGTGGCCGCGCGGGGCGCCTCTACTCGCAATATCTTTGTGGATTTCCGTTCGGCAAACCGTACTTCCGCCTGTGGGGCAGCACCCGCGACATTCTTCAAGCCACCGAATCTTTGCCGCATCGCGTCCAGAGTTTCCTTTCGAGCGAAATTCTCCTCAATGCTTTTTCCATGGACGGCGATCGCCTCGCGCAATACCTCGCGGAAATTAATCGTTCCAACGTCGCGCACATGATGGCTTACACCGACGCGGCCACCGAGTTGGCACACTTCGCGCAACAGCGCGGCATTGCCGTGCGGCCACTCGAGTCCATCATGGCCTGCGCGGGCACTCTGACGAACGAAGCGCGCGCGACGCTGCGAGCCGTCTTCGGCGCTCGCGTTCACAATAAGTATGGCAGCCGCGAGTGTGGCGAAATCGCCTGCGAATGTAGCTCGGGCGGCCTGCACATCGAGTCCAATAATGTCGTCGTCGAAGTCGTCGACGACCGTGGCCGTCTGCTGCCGCCCGGCCAACCAGGACGCCTGCTCATCACGCTGCTTGGCAACCGCCAATTCTTCATGATCCGCTACGACATCGGCGACATCGGAGTGCTCACGCTCGATCGATGCACTTGCGGCCGTCCGTTTCCGTTGCTGCAGCGTCTCGAAGGCCGCGCGGTCGAATTTCTGCGCGATTCCAACGGCGCTTATGTCTCCCCGCTCTTCATCATTCACCTCGTCGGCGTGGTTCACAATTCTGGCGCGATTCGACGCTTCCAGCTCGTGCAGCAATCGCCGACGGGCTACGAACTGCGCCTTGAAACCAGCTTGAAAGCGCAAGATTCCGCCTACCAGGAAGCCGTCGCGCGCATCGAACGCGACCTCAAAGCCGTTCTCGGGCACATGTCGCAGATTCGCACGACCATCTCAGCTCATCTCGCGCCCACCAGCAGCGGAAAATTTCTGTGCACAATCAACGAGTTTGAAAGCTCGCGAAAAAATTCCGAGGAAGCGCGCGTGTGAGAGTTCTCTTCGTTCATAGCGGAGCCGATCTTTATGGCGCGAGCCGCTCGCTCTTGCGCTTGAGCACTCGTTTGCATTCTGACGGCCACGAAGTGATGGTGGTGCTGCCGTACGAAGGCCCGTTGCTCGACCGCTTGCGCGCGCAGGATGTTCGCGCCGAAATTCACCGTGCGCTTCCCATCGTGACGCGCTCCTCGATTCGCAGCCCGCGCGGGCTTGCACAATTGGCGCTTAATATTCCTCGTTCGACGCGATGGTTGGACCGCTTGATCCGTCGATTTCGACCCGACGTGGTTCACACGAATACGGCGCTCATCCTGACGCCGGGGCTCGCCGCTCGCTTCGCCGGAATTCCCCACGTCTGGCACGTGCGCGAATTCTTCAGCGAATTTCCTTCATTTTGGAAGAAATATCAGTGGTACATGCACGGTCTTGCAGACCGCATCGTCTGCGTCTCCGGCGCAGTGGCGGGCCAATTTCATCCGGAAATTCGCAGCCGCAAAGTCACCGTGATTCACAACGGAATTCCTCAATCGGAATTTTCCGGCGCCGATCCCGATCGAGTGCGCGCATTCCGCGAGCGTTGCAATCTCAACGGACATTTCGTCGTCGGAGTCGTCGGGCGAATAAAATTTGGACGCAAAGGGCAGGAAAGTGTAGTGCGCGCCGCGCAGCAACTTCGCGAGCGCTACCCTCATGTCCGCTACGTCTTTGTGGGCTCGCCTTTTCCCGGCAATGAGTCGCACCTGGAAAATCTTCACGATCTGATTCGCGACTGTGGTGTCGACGATCGCATCATTTTGTCCGGCGAGAGTCACGACATGTCGGCCGCCTACTCCAGTTTCGATATTTCGGTGCTTCCCTCGGCGCTTCCGGAGCCTTTCGGCGGCATCGTGATCGAATCGATGGCCATGGGCAAGCCGGTGATCGGCACAAATATCGGCGGAACCATCGAGCAAATCGATGACGGGGTGACTGGATTTTTGATCGAACCGGATCGGCCGGACCTTCTGGCTGATGCAATCGTCGCGATTTGCGGAATCGCCCGCCCTCCGCGATGAGTTCGGCCGCAACGCACGCGAAAAATATCTTCGCGAGTTCGAGTTCGAAGCTTTCTACCGCAAAATCACGAGTCTCTACGCTTCCGTTGCAAAATCCAGCGTCGCGCGCCGCCGCGAGGACGCCGTGACGCAGCCACTTTCATGAACGCCGCCGCATCCATCGCGCCAGCTCCTGCGCGATCATCGCCGCGCGCGGAGCGAACCGATCCGCCTCGCATTTTTATCCGAGAGCCTCGATCAAGGTTATCTGCCGGCTCTTCGCGCCGCATTTGAATGGACTGGCTTCGCTCGCGAGATTGGCCCGGACACGCGCATCGCCATCAAGCCCAATCTCACTTTTCCCGTTTTCCGCAAGGGCGTGATGACCAATCCCGAGGCGCTCGAATCGCTCATCCTTTACCTGAAGGATTTCACGCTCGAACATCACCGTCTGCGAATCCGATTCCGGCGGCTACAACCGCTTTTCGATGAGCGAAGTGTTCGCGCGCACCGGCATCAATGAATTTGCGCGCCGTCATGGAGTCCGCGTCATCAATCTTTCCGATGCGCCGTCTCGCGAAATTCGCGTTCGCGCGGGCTTTCGCCGTTTGCGCGTGCCACTGCCGACCATGCTGCTCGACGAAACCGATCTCTTCATCACCATGCCGGTGCCGAAAGTTCACGCCAACGCGCTGGTTAGCCTCTCGATGAAAAATCAGTGGGGCGTGATTCAGCAGCCGTCGTTGCGGCTCAAGCTGCATCCTTATTTCAAGGAAGTAATTTACGAAGTGAATCGGGCGCTGCCGCGATCACTCGCGGTCTTCGATGGAAAATACGGTTTGAATCGCAATGGCCCGATGCGCGGCGATCATGTGAATTTGAACTGGCTGCTTTTGAGCGACAATCTCCACGTTTCTGACGCGCTCGTCGCCGGGCTCCTCGGATTCGATTGGCGCGAAGTTCCGCATCTGCGTTATGCGCTGGGAAAAGAAAATATCGCGTCGATCGCAAATGTCGCATGCAACACGGACTATCGCGCCTTCCAAAAGCAGCCCTTCTTTCTGAAACGCGATTGGACCGACTATCCCGGCCTGTTCACATTTCATTCCCGGCTGATGGCCTACCTCGGCTACGAATCACCGCTGGCCAAGCCCCTGCACTGGCTGCTCTACCGCTTTCGGGAGCCTTTTTACTGATATGGCCACGCATCAACGCGCGACGCTGCCACTGTCCGTTCCCGGTGAAATTCCTGTCGGAAGTTTCGATGTGCTGGGTGTGCGCGTCCACGCGATTCAAATTCCGGAAGCGCTGCAAATTATAAATCGCTGGATTTTGCAGGGCGACCGAGGCCGCTACGTGGCGGTGACGGGCATGCACGGTGTCACGGAGGCGCAGCACGATCCGCGCGTCAAAAAAATCCTGAACGCCGCCGATTTAACCGTTCCGGATGGAATGCCTCTCGTCTGGATCGGACGCCTTCGCGGATTTCGCGTCGAGCGCCGCGTCTACGGCCCGGAATTGATGCTCGCTGCCTGCGAGGCCGGCGTTCAAGACGGCCTGCGCCATTTTTTCTACGGCGCGATGCCGTCCACTTTGAACTCGCTCGCCGGCGCGCTCGCGCGACGTTTTCCGGGATTGCAAATTGCCGGAAGCATCGCGCCGCCGTTTCGCGACCTAACCGCCGTCGAAGATCGCGAAATCGTAGCGCAAATCAACGCGGCCCGCCCTGACATACTCTGGATCGGACTCAGCACCCCCAAGCAAGAGCGCTGGATGTACGAACATCGCGACCGCCTCAGCGTTCCGGTGATGATCGGCGTCGGCGCCGCCTTCGATATTCACGCTGGCCGCATTAAACAAGCGCCAGCCTGGATGCGCGAGCACGGCTTCGAATGGCTTTTCCGGCTCAGCCAGGAGCCTCGCCGTCTCTGGCGGCGCTATCTCGTCTACGGCAGTGAATTCGTCTACCTCGTCATCCGCGACTATTTCCGCTCCGCTGGGAATTCGCGCACGTAATGTCGCGAAGCCGCAGCCACCGGTTGCTTAGCCGGCGGCGCTGAGGCTTCTTCCGCAGCGATTTGGACGCGCTCCTTTTTCAAATCCAACCGCAGCCGTCCGAAAATGGCCATGTAAACGTTGGCGACGCACACCAGCGCGAATCCGGAGATCAGGTAACCGCGCCAATCGGAAAATAAAAGTTTGTATCGAGTCAGGATGAGAAAGGCTGCAGTAACGTAATGGCTGAAGCAAAACTCGCACGTGAATATATAGAAGAATTTCCGCTGATAGCCGCGCCGGCACTTTTCGCTGCCGACCAGACACAACTCATGGAACTCGCGGAAAAGCTCCTCGTGCGTGACCGTCCACGCAATCGCAGCGATCGGCACCGCGATGATGAACAACGACAAAAACTGTTGCCGTGTGACATCCATCGTTCACTTTTAGCCGCTGTGGGAAAACGTCTGAAGCTGTGATCCTGAGCCCCTTTAGGGACGAGGAATCTGCATTTTGCCGTCGTAGGGGCCGGGGTTCACTACCGGCCCGACCTGGCCTTGGGTTTTCGTCTTTTTCCGCATCCTCTTCAAAAGCTGAGGACTCTCCTCATTTTCCGGAGGTTACGGTCTTCTCCATTTCTCTCGCTTGTTTCAGATGGTCTTCCAGCGTCGGCAAAGTCGAAGAAGCGAAGTTCTTGAGGTCGTCATTCTGCCCGGCGCTCGCTTCTTTTTTGAATTCAGCGATATCTTCCTGATGATCCGTCACCATGTCCTGCGCATACGCACGATCGAATTCCGCGCCAGACAATTTCGACAGCCGTTCACAGGTCGCCTGATCTTTCCGGTTCATGCCCGACGGCAAATTAATGTTGTTCTTCGACGCGACTTTCTTCAATTCGTCGCCGGCTTTCGAATGATCCGTCTCCATGCGCTTTCCGAATGTCTTCACAGCGTCGCTGGAGCCTTTTTCTTGCGCCAACTGACCCAGCTTCACCTCCGCCATTCCTCCAGCTGCGGCCTTCTTTGCAAATACCGCGTCCGGTCCCGAATTTTGACCCAGCAGTGCAAAACAAGTTGCCGCCAGAAACAATCCAGCTCCGAATCCGAATTTCATGAGTGATCTCACCGCATGCCTCCAAAATTAAATTTGCAGCGCGCCCATGTTGCCCGAAATTACGCCCAATCGACGTTATTGGACTGTCCGGCAGGAATCGATACATTGGAAAACGTAGGTTGCCCAATTGAGTCGCGTATTCTTCGTCAAAACGAAAATAGGCACCCGCCGGAATGTCCCGAATCCGATCAGATGCAAGGCTCTCCCGCGGCCTAACGGCCCGGCTACATACATCGCTGTATTGCGCGCCGCGCTCGGACACTGCAGCGTAAGTAACACTGAATTTCTGCGCCATGCGCGAAGGGGAAGAAACGCGAGGTGACTCATGCCGGTCCGAAATTTCGTTCAGCGCGCAGGTTTCGTAGTAGCTCTCCTACTCCTCGGAATCGGCGTGGCCAAATCGCAAGCTCAAAAAACAGCCGAGTCCGATTCCGCCGCGGAGATCAAACGCGGACGCTATATCGTCGAAGAAGTCGCGAAATGCGCCGAGTGCCATACGCCGCGAAACGCCAATGGCGATCTCGAATCGGACCAGTGGCTGCAAGGCGCAACAATCTGGATTCGCCCGGTAGCTCCCATCAAAAACTGGGCCGAGAAAGCCCCGCCTCTCGCCGGATTGCCGAGCCTCAGCGAAGAAGAAGCCGAGCGCGTGCTGGAAAAAGGAACTGGCCCGCAAGGCGAAGCTTTGCGCCCGCCGATGCACATCTATCACATGAGCCATGAAGACGCGAAAGCCATCATCGCGTATCTAAAATCCCTGCCACCGGCCAAGCACTAGCCGGAGGAAGCAGAGCGCAGAGCGAGAAAAAGCTTGCGAGGTTTAGCAGTCGCCGCTAAATATACGGCAGCAATCGAGGAGGAACTGTGAGATTCGGGCCATTTCTTGGCATTGCATTGCTCTTGTTCGTCTTGTGGCTCGGCGGCTTCCTGATGTTCCACATCGCCGGATTCTTGATTCATCTTTTGCTGATCTTCGCGGTCATCGCGTTGATCGTGCATCTGTTCAGCAGCTCAAAATCCGCGTGACCGCCGCGACATTGCGGCATTGATGACCGGCAAGTCCCGGCGCAAAGAGAGGCACAGCCATGATGGTAGCGTTTATTCTCCCGATCTTCGTAATCATCGCCCTCGTCGCCACTCTTCCGATCTGGCCGCACAGCAAAAAGTGGGGCTTCTATCCCCTCGGCGGCATCAGCGCGATCATCTTGATTCTTCTGTTCCTCTACTGGACGGGACGTCTGTAAAGCAAGGCGATTTCACAACCCGCACGATCCACTTTTAGCAGGCTCCGTAAACAAATCACTCCGGAGACCCCATGCGAATCGCATTAACTAGCGTAATGGTTGACAACCAGGAAAAAGCGCTCGCCTTCTACACCAACATTCTCGGCTTCGAAAAAAAAGGCCGACATCCCCGTAGGCCCATTCCGCTGGCTGACGGTAACCTCCCCGGATGGCCCACAAGGAGTAGAGTTAATCCTCGAGCCCCCTCGGTTTTCCCCCAGCCAAAACTTATCAAGAAGCCCTCTTCGCCGCAGGCATCCTCGCAACAGCCTTCATAGCCACCGACATCGAATCCGAATATCAGCGCCTGAAAAATCTCGGCGTAATCTTCCGCGGCGAATCAAAAAACATCGGCCCAATCATCACCGCAATTTTCGAAGACACCTGCGGAAATCTGATCAACCTGGTTCAACCCACAAACTAAAGCCGATTCGCGCGCGTCGAGAATTTTATTTTCCCAGTAGGAGCGCCGCCCGTCGCTGCGGACACAGCCTCAAGCGTGGCGCAATCGTTGCGTATTGGCGCCGCTTCCCCGAGCCTTAAAGTATCCCAAAACGCCGCAATATTCACAAAAAGCCATCAATATCCGCAGCACCCAAACGCCTAAACCGCTGATTTCGCGGCACATAACTAAGTTCGTTTCGCAATAACGGCCTTCGGCGAACTCGCGATTCAGGTCGCATATTTGCTTTATAGTTACTTATTAATAATAAGTTATAACCGCAATTGCTCGCCTTGCAAATTAACCCTCGGCGAGGCGGTACGCGGCCGCGGCATGGAACGAGCGGGTTTGCTTCGCTCGTTTCATGCTCGATACGCGTAGTGGCTACGCCGTAATGGTCTCCCCAACACAGACGTTCAGCGAAACTGCCGTAAACTCTAATCGCCCGGCCCATCCTCCGGATTTCCTAGCCGGCGGATCCGCTCGAACGCTGCGATGAGACGCATGAACTGCCTGGTATTTCCGGAGCGATAGCGCTCGAATTGAGAAAGCTGGGAGTCTGTCAAAAAGGGGGCGCGGTCTGTGCCCATTTCGATTTGGTCCCTCACGCCTTCCAGTGCCAGACGGTGGCTCTGCGAATCAATTTCACCCTTGAGTTGCTCGACGATTTTGGATTGAAGTAACGAGCGCTCCTCCGTGGTTTCGGCCCTATCGCCCTCGGACTGCGCGATCGCTAGTTGTTTATACTTCAGCATGATATACGTGGCGGCCATGGTCAGCTCGCCGCCATAGATTCTTTCGAGCACTGGCACATCTTCTTCGGGCTTAGCCCCGCGATCCTCGATCAGTGACTTAAGGGCATGCAGCAACCCGAGGCAGTGAACTGGATGCAACGATCCGCGAACGGCCTCTCCCTTCGATGCCGCCGGCGGTCCCGCGGGGCGGAACAGGTCTGATCTGTAGCGTTCCTCCACTCGTCCGAGTTCCTCGAAAATAGTTGGCACTCGCGCTCTATCAACTTCATAAACGTAGTGCTTATCGATTCGCCGGGCCTGGAGACGATTTTGCACCAGGTCGCTGATAATTTCTATTTCCAGCGAAGATTCGGGTTGTAAGTCTTGTTGAAATTGAGCAAAGAGTTTTGCTGCTTCTTTTTCTTCGTTGGACAGAATTCTTCCCGCGAAGATTCTGTGCTTTGAAGCATTCTGTGCGGACCGGCGTTTTCCTGCGGGGGTGCGCGGGCCGCCAGAACCTGATCCGGACGATCCGTTCGTGCGATTGGATTTTGACATTTCTGATCTCCTTGAATTTGACTAGAGTGGAAACCATCGTTCTGGCAAGGAGACCGGCGTACTCAAAACGGAGCGTACGCGCCAAAATAAAAAAGACGATGGCGCGGGAACTTCCACCGCGAAACCATCGTCCTATTCAGCCACTGCGAATTCCGAATCTGCGTTACAGATTACCACGTTCACATGCGTCCGCCAAAATCCGCATGAGCGGCACTTAGCGAACGCCAGTTCATTCCTCGAGAGCGGCGCCGCCGAAAATCGGTCGGCCGCCCAGGGAAGCGTAGAAAGCATAGAGTGCTCCCACGACCATGAGCAGAATCACGAACGGAAGCTCAGTCCTCGAGCCGGGCCATGTTAAAGGCGACGCGGCCGGCAAGCGCAGCGCGGAAACCATAGACCGCGACGCCAATCAGGACCAGCAGGACAAACAGGGAGCGGCCGATGTACCAGCGGGAGAAGTCCAGCGTGACAGGTAGCAAGGACAGCAGGATGTAGTAAGCATTGAAGACAAAAAGTGCCAAGAGGCCGAAACGGGTCAGAACGATCAGCGACAGCGCCACTACGATGATCGAAAAAGGCAATGCCACCCAGAAGTTTTCACCCGTGATTCCGAGGTTCAAGACGGCCAGAATCAGGCCGGTCAGACCGACCGCCAACCACTGCTTGCGAAGGAAAACGCGCGCAAGAAAAAGCAGCAACAGCGTAATGAGTGTCAGGAACAGTGCAACCAACAGGAGGCTTAGGCCAATCTCTAAGAAACGGTTCGGCCCGCCCAGGGAATCGGGCACCGTGTTAATGGGAGTAAGACCGGAGACGTTGAACCAGTACGGCAGTGCATCTAACACGTATCCGGAAAGCGCCGCCGAAGGACATCGCGGCGATTTGCGTTAGGACGCCGCCGACCGTGAGCGTGCTCGTCCCGAAGTTGAACGTAGGATTGTGGGAAGCGCCCGTCCAGTTAACGTTCCAGCACACGCCGCCCGTGTCGAGTGCAACCGTTTGCGAGGCGCCTGAAAACGAGTTCGCGTCAAAAAAGCAGCTCGTCTGGGAGTCAGGAAGGCTCGCGCCGCCGGAACCGCCGCTCGTAGCCGACCAGTGAGCGGTGTTTGACCACTTGCCGCTGCCACCGACCCAGTAACGGTCACCTGCGGCGAAAGAAAGCTTGGGCAATACAAAAAACGCGATACCGACAAAACAGCAAGCGGAAAAATGAAATCGCTGCATCATTTGGCGAGTGTAGCATCAAGTGAATTCAAGAAAACGAATCACGTGCGAGCGCAACCGATCGAGATCCGCAGCGGATCACGACGGACCACAATTTTCCTAAATCGCCTCAAAGACTCCCCGTGCCGACACAGCATAAATCGGCCTTCCACGGCTCGCGGAATCCGCGCGCCGAGCGTCCCGCAACTACTGCAGATTTACTGCAGTCGTCAGTTTGCCGGCTCTGGGCCACATCTTCGACTACCTCTAACCAATTGAATCTTATGAAGTAAGAATGGTGGGCCTGGCGAGAGTCGAACTCCCGACACGCGGTATTGGAACCACTGTTCTATCCAAACTACTAGCCAGGACCGATTCGTGCCATCGCGCTGTCGATTTGCGTTATTGTTCTTGGCTGTGTAGATGTCTGGCCCGGTGACAACCTGCGCAGAGCGTAATGAGATTCTCTTCGGCATCATCTCCGAGCTGGCCGCGTGAGCGGATGTGGTGGACCTGAAGATCCGTCCCCGTGCCGCAGTCCTGGCAGCGCCACCCATCGCGCGCGAGCACCTGTCGGGTGAGTCGGCGGTACGCCTCGGGTTCAAGGCGCAGTCGCGGCTGTTTCCGTTTGAACTGGTTCAAGACTCGTCCTCACCATCTCGAGCAATTGCAGCCGTTGCGCCACAGGAAGAATTCCGATCAGCCGAGCGAGTGCTGAGAACAGCATATCCTCGGCGCCTGGTTCGGGACTTGCTCTTGTCAGGAAACCTGTGCAGGTCGTCTCGACGCGGAGTAATAGGGTTAGTGATGAATTTCTCGATTTAATTCCCGTCACGGCTTTCGGTTATTGCTCACCAAATTCGCCGAATGCCGTAGTCATCAAACGCCTTGTCCTTGCTAATTAGCGGCACGCTCTCGGCCTGAGCCTGAGCGATCAGCGTGCGATCAAACGGGTCTCGGTGAGGCCCCTCGAGAATTCCAGCGCGAATGGCGTGATGCGCGGAAATTGGCAGCTCAGCGAATCCCTCACGCTCCAGTTCCTTATGAAAATCTGTCACGAGAGGGCCTGCTTCGAGCTTGCCTGCCTCGCTCTTGATCGCGATCTCCCATGCGGACACCGCCGAAACGAGCACAGTTGTTTCCTGGTTTTGAATCACAAGGCGAGCGCGACGCGACAGTTTGGTTCCCCCGTCGAGCCACCAAAGCAGTACATGGGTATCAAGCAAGACCTTCACTCGATTCCCCACTCAGCTAATTCCGCTTTTGACATGGGCTTGAAGAACGCCCGAGAGATACGGATCTTTCCCTTGAGCCTTCCAGGGACGCGCTTTTTGCGAGACGTCGCCAAAGGAACGAGCCGTACGACAGGATGTTTGCCGCGCGCAATGATCACGTCGGTGCCCTTGCACGCCTCTTTGATAAGGCGAGAAAGATTTGTCTTGGCTTGATGAACGGTATACATGATTAGCTAATTATATTAGCTAAGTGGCGATTCGTCAAGACGGCGATGCAAATTGGCGTCGTGCAATCTTTCCGCCGCAAGGAGAATGGAACAATCTTGCCAGTGAGTTCCCCGCGACATTCCCTTTGCCCTCGAGTCTAGATTTCGCTCTTCGCGTGCGGTCGCCTTGCGGTTTGTCTCATGGTGTTGGGCGATGAAGATGTCTGGCTTGGTGACAGCCCGCGCAGAGAGTGATCAGGTTTTGTTCGGCATCGTCTCCCAGCCGGCCGCGTGAGTGGATGTGGTGGACCTGAAGATCTCGCGCTGCACCGCAATCCTGGCAGCGCCACCCGTCGCGCGCGAGAACCTGGTGGGAGAGTTGGCGATAGGCGTCTCGTTCAAGGCGAAGTCGCGGTCGTTTCCGTTTGAACGGGTTCAAGGCTACTCCTTACCATCTCGAGCAACTGCAGCCGCTGTGCGACGGGAAGAACTGCGATCAGCCGAGCGAGTGCCAAGAAGAGCATATCCTCGGCGCCGGGTTCGAGGCTGGCTCCCGCCAGGAAGTCCGCGGCGATCATCTCCAAGCAATAGCCGCGTGATTTGCTGGTCCCCAGCATCAGCGCCGCGGTCTCGAGCGCTTGCTCGATGACTGCGAGCTGGCTCCTGTACACCTTGAAATAGAGGATCTCCCACGGCTCCGTCTCTTTTCCCGTCAGATGCTTCTCGACATCGCGCTTGAATTCTTCCTTGGGCATTTGCTGGGCCCGGTGCAACCAGGTTGCACAATCGAATTGCTGCCCATCCCGCCGCGCCACCTTCGCCAATTCTGTGGCCTTCGACCAGCCCACTTGTTTCAAGTGCAGTTTCGGAATCCCCGGCAGTTGCTCGTGGATGGTCATCAGGTAGTAGGCCTTGCGTCGGGATTCGGGAAAGCGCCTCTCCAAGAATTCATCAAATGACTTCAGATTATCGAGCCGCCAGTATTGCCCCGAACGGACTTCACACAGGAAGCGGCCCAAGTCTACGAACCGAGCGTCGCGCTCCCGGTCCATAGCCTTCTCCCAGGTCAAGATTTCATCGATCTTGGCCAGCACAAAGAGAGCCCTTCGGCGATTGAGCTTCGGAGGCGCCATTGGCCTGCCGTTACTCGACAATGTCGTTAAGCCAATCAAGGTCGCTGGCTCCTGCCCGGCGGATCAGATTTGCATCGATTAATGGCTGATTGTTGAGACACAGCCCCAGATGCGCACAACTCACGCAGCCGTTCTGTGGAAAGCGGATGCCACTATGGGAGATGAACTCACCCGCTTCGATTCGGCCTACCGTGGCTTCAGCCAGCCGGCCATACTCGCGCCGTTGGTCTTCAGAAATCGTGGCGCGCAGGTATTGAATCTCGGGCTGTTGCTTGCGTACGAAGGCGACCACCGCTACGTCCGGGATTCCGCTGATCCAGGAGTAGCAAATCAGCTGCGGATCGAGGGCCAGCAACCCTGCCGGCTCTTCGGGATAGCGGCTCGTGGTGGTCTTCCAGTCGATGACGCAGGGAATGCCATCGAGTTCGCCGAGCGCATCGATGTAAGCGACGAATTCGTTGTCGCCGGGGAGCGAGCGCATCAGCTTCACTTGCAGATCCTTGCTCGGCCGGGGAATCTGAACCCGATCATCCTGGGCGAATTTCTGCAGCAGATGAACTCCCTGATGGACCATGCGGTCCCAGCTATCCCCTTTCTTGTATTCAAAGGGTGCCTCCCGATAGGCACCCCATTCCTTGAACAGAGCGGCACTGGGATCTTCCTGGAGGAAGTAAGCGCCGAGGGCCTTCTCAAAGGACCGACCAAAGGCCATGGCCGCACGCGTTTCTCGTTCCTGCCAGCCATCGAGATATTTGTAGCGATAGCTGCGCGGGCAACGCAGGTACTGGCTAATCTGTGTGTGGCTAAAGATCATCGACGTTCTCTCCCTGGGGATGTTCCCCGGCCGTCGCGCAGGAAACTTCTTCCCAATCTGCTGCGGAGGCGAAAGAATCGAGATTCTGGTAGGAGTGGCCATTGAAGGCGATGGGCGAAGTGCGAATGACACCCCGAAGATTCAGGAGGGCCTTCTCGTCCACCTGATCGCGGCCGAGGAGTTCAGCGTCATAGCCAAAATCCCGCAGAAACCAATTCAGTTTCCACATCGCGCGTTCGCTGGCGTAGAGCCGTCCGGAGAACGATCTCGTTGCGAAGCTCTCAGGCTCGAGGACTACGAAGCGGAGCGAGAAGAAAGGCTTCTGCGGATGCCAGCGGTAGGAAGCACTATCCACACGGACCAGGAACAATCCCTGCAGCTGACTCTCATGATTCTGATTTCGTGCATGCAATCCCGGAACATGGCGTCTCATGGGTTGGCCTCCGCTCGTTGAGCATAGGAATTGAGTTTGCAGATCAACGCGTCTCGATCCTCCTTCGCAGCCTTGGCGAGGTGGGAGATGAAGGATTCAACCAGATCGCGGCCAGCGTCCTTCAGTGTTTGCGTGCCGCAGAAGTCCGCGGCATAGGCCTTCACGAGAGTGGAATCGAGGTTGTGCTGGCGGATCAGAAGGCAGAGTTGATCCCGCAAACGAGGATGATGGCCGTTAGTTGGGGGACCCGCAGCGTGAAACCTATGCGGCTGGGCCGAACCTACGGATGAGGGCGGCGGGCCCGAAAGCGAACCCAACTCTTCGACACTGCACAGCCCGATACCATAAGCCTTGCGCAGAGCCCGATTGACGGCTCGCGTTTCCGCCACACGCATCTCGGCGCCGCGGACCAAAGACGACACATTCGATGGATCGGCGTCACCGTACCCAACAAACCCCTTTGAGTCGCGGCGCTTGTAGACAACTGCCTTGAATATCCATCTGCCAGCGATTGGGTCGCTTAGCCGTTCTTGCAAAAGGGTACGGATTCCGTGACACCTCCCCCTCGTGGCTACTCTAAGCAGCCCGGCATGGGTGACATACCATTTACCGTCCACATATGAAATTTCGCCCTTCGAAACGGAAAGGCGAAGACCCCGTGTTAAGTCGCGAAGAGTTGACAAACTCGTCCGTGGAAGCGCTGGATAGAGTTTCTTGGCGCGTAGAAGATTCTGGCGTATCAAGGACAGATTTATTCGAGATTTGCATATGTTTGAATCTTTCTCGGTTGGCGTCATTATGGCGTCATTATGGCCCCTTTAAGCTTTTATGTCAACAGAGTATTGTTGAGGTCGCCAAACTCATGAGCGAAACAAAAGTTCGTCTGCCACTTCGCATTCCGGTCAGCCTTAGAGATAAGCTCGCCGAACTTGCCCAACGCGAACACCGCTCGTTAAATAAACAAATAGAATTTGTACTTGATCGCTACATCGGCAACGAGAATGCGGGAGATTGTCATTTGCAGCGCTCAAAAGCCGAGCAGAAAAAGCAAAAATGATTCCAGCCGGCTTCCAAAAAGCAGTGAATTTTCAATAAAATTGCGTTGTCTTCGGGTTTAAGCTGCTGCGCATCTCGCAGACTGGGGATTCAACCGCACGCTTCGTCTCCCCGAAATCAAAACTGGGTTCGGGCAGGCGATGACCTTGCCATCATTCATCGCAAAATTGATTTTCCGCAGAGCTTCGGTATTTGCCAGGGGATCCGCAGGAATGGCAATGATATTCGCCGCGAATCACGAAGTGGTCGCACCACGTACGTGAACGACGCGCACCAGTTCCCCCGCACTCGCAGTTATGCAAGAGTCGGTTCAACTCGAATTTTCACTCGGGGCTGCGGGAAGTATCAATCGATGTGGAAGAACTCGGTAGCTGAGACGAATCAGATTCTATGCTGGATCGGGGAACTTCCTTCGCGTAGGAGGGCGCCACGCTTCAGTGCTTGACCTTGTCCAATTGTGACTGGGCAATGTCCAAATTGCGCTTAGTCGCTTCCAGTTTCGGATCGATACGTAGAGCGGTTTCGAATTCCGGCACGGCCTCCTGGATACGGCCGAGACGGGCGAGCACGGCACCGAGATCGGAGTGCAGCACCGCGTCGTCCGGGCGAAACTGCAGCGATTCGCGCCAGAGCGCGACTGCGTCTGCGAGGCTGCCTTTCGTGGCACTCTCGTAGCCCATCCCCCGCAGGACCGCGCCGAGTTGCCGGCGGGCTTCCGGGTCGTTGGGATTGTCGGCGAGGACTTTGCGGAACTCGGCTGCCGCGGCATTCCAGCGCTGCTGTTTGACGAGAGTGTTGGCGAGGTTATTGCGGGCGTTGGCGTCGTGCGGATTCGCGCGAAGGGCCCGTTCGAAAAATTCAATGGCTTCATTTGCGTTGCCCGCGGAGATTAGCGCTTTGCCTAGCGTGTTCAATGCTGCGGGATCATCGGGGCGGGCGGCGACTGCGCCGCGCAAGTAACGGATGGCGTCGGCGTTGCGACTGCCCCCAACCATTAGCGCGCCTAAGTTGAACTGTGCGTTGTAATCGCGCGGATACTTCTCGAGGCGATGGAGCATGATGGCTTGATAGAGCTCCGTGCGGCGGTCCTTGTTGCCGCGCGGCAAGACTTGTAGTGAGAGATGAGCCATCTCGTCGGTAGTCTGGTTGCCGTCGCGCACGCGTTTGGGAGGTTGATTGGGATTGCGGACATTCGCAGCGGAATTGTCGTAATGATAGCGCATCGAAACGACGGTGCCTTTGGGCAGGAATACCGGTTCAATGTAGTGGTAGACCGCCTGCCAGGCCGGATCCCAATCGAGTATGCGGATCAGCCATTTGTGGGTGCCGTCGGGCAATGTGGCGTAACCTTCTAATAGGTGGCCCAGGTAGTGCGCGTGCGGGTAGACCGCCAGCACATCCAAATCCATTGGTATGACAAAATCGTCGCTTACTAGGAAGTCGGCATCGCCAGGAGGGATATCGAGGGCGCCATCGTGCTCGAGCGGCAGCAACATCGGATATTTCGTGCCCGGTTTGGTCGTGTAGTACAAACCGATGGAGGGCTGCACTAGCTCGGGCTTGCCTGTGGGCCGCATGTGGACATTCAGGACTAGATCGGTGCCTGGATTCGCCTGCCAGGCCATGCCGGTGGGCTCGACCCAGGGAGTGCCGCCGGGCTTCCAAAAGAGAAAGTGGCTGTCGGAATCCATGCTGCCGCCGTTGCTGAGGTCCATGCCGGCGAAGCCGTCGAGGCTTTCTGGGCCGCGGGTAGGAGTAGTGCCGCCGTCCAGGTGCACATCGGTGTATAGGTTGGCGTGGTGGACGGCGCGGAGATTGCCTGGACGGATCTCGATGGCTTTTACCCAGTGCGATCCTGCCACCTTCAGCGGAAGTACGAAGTTCCAGTATTCGTCAGGCCCGTCGGCGCGCAGATGATAAGGAACGGCGGCCTTGATGATTAAATTAGGCTCGCCGAGTTGCCAGCCGGGAACGAACTTTGGGAGCGGAGGAGCATCTTCCTGCGAGCCGGCGGGAGCGCCTTGGTGTACCCAGTCCTGGATGGTTTGAATTTGCTCGTCGGTCAGGCGGCGCTGTTCGCGAAAATCGCCGTGGCCCGGTTCGGGTAGCCATGGCGGCATGTAGCGCCGCTTGGTGACGTCGGCGATGAGCTGGCTATGGCTGCGGACATCGGCGTAGGTGAGCAGCGGAAATGGGCCGGGCCCGCCGGAGAAATGGCATGGTGCGCAGGATTCGTAAACGATGGGGGCGATGTTCTTGTAGAAGGTGATTGGCTGGTCCGCTGCGGCCCCGCCGTCATTCGCCTGCACGGCAAATATCCGGTCCACGAGTAAAAATAGAAGGGCTGCCGTCAGGAAGAAATAAGGGAGATACCGAAGCCTCATAAGTTCCGCCGCATGGCTCTCTCGCTGCCCCTCAAGCGCTAATGCAGACCTGTGGGCTGTCAGACTTCAAGTGTTCCCCAGTCAGGGTGCCTCTGAGATATAGCATCCGATCGGATCAACGCTGGGGATGGCCACCGGCTTACCGCTCAGAACGGAATCCAGGGCTTGCCGCAGATACCGTTGCGTCGGCGCCGGACGCCGCTTGCCAAAATCAGCATACAGGTCATCGATGCGGCCGAGATAAATCACCTTGCCATCGCGTTCAAGTACCGCTGCCTCAGGGGTGACACTTGCACCGACCTTGTGCACCAAATCATGCTTGGTGTCTGCAATCAGCGGGATGTGGATGCCAAAGTCACGGGCATGCTTGCGGATGGCTGGGATCGAAAGTGTGGGGTCGGTGTACACCGCATAGAAAGCGATTTTGCGGGTCTCATAGTCGGCGACGATCCGATTCATTTCGGGGGCGTAGCTATTGGTGATCGGGCAATTATTTGTGACGAAGAATAGCACTGCTGCTTTCACGTCCGGGTCAAAGAGATTGAGTCGATGTCCGCCGGTGTCGCTTACGATCGTCGATGATGAAATCGCGGAAGGCGCTTGAGAAGCGGGCGAAGGCAGCGTCAGCGCGAGGATCGCTAGAATAATGAACGAGCGGAGTGCGGTGGCATGGCTCCTGGCGAATCCAGCGCCTTCAAAGAGATAGTCCATAGCGTACGTTTACCCGGAATTGCTGACCGTGCCCTTTCCAAGCGGCTTTGTAAGACACCTGGGCGTTCTTGGCGGCGCCGGATTGGAAACAGTCTGTTATCGACGATCTGTCAAAAGAATAACACACACACAACCGCCGCTGAATCCAATGTCCATGGGGTTTTCTTCCGCTTGGCGGCCACGTGAAGATGGCAGCGGAGCGAAGCCGTTTCGCGTGGCACGGGCGCTATGCTACACGAATGCGTCCTGTAAATTGCCGACAGGCATTCGGCTTGAACGCCGATTGCAGCTCTGTCGCCGCAATTCGTAGTTTGCACCGCCGCCGCTTATGTCAAAAATCTCCCGCGGGAACGAGCCGCGAGACTGTGAGTTGCCCCGCGATGTTCGAGAAGACCTGGTTCAAGGTCGTAATCGGCACGGCGTTGGCGCATACGGTGCCGCCCGCGACGCTGGTGTCCGGGACGGAGAAGAAATACTGTGACAAGGGCAACGAGGCCATGCCCTGCATCGTCGCGCATGGAGTCCGGACGCTGCTGCCCGCATTGTCGGTGCTGCATCCGGTCGTCTCGGAGCCGTACGAGATCGAGTAGATCAAGGTGCCGTGAGTTTTCGCGTAAGTCGCTGCTTGAACGGCCTGTTGGCACTCCTGGGAAGCTGGGAACGTAGTCCCGGCGCTCGGGCCGGCAAGCTGGTTTACGTGACCACCCATGTCGGCTGTGTCATTCGCGTCGCCGTCACTGAGGATGATCATCACGTTTTGGACGCCGACCGTGTTGTTCGCCGTAAGGTAGTCTTGCGCCGCCTGGATTGCGCCGCCATAAAACGTTGACTCGCCTGCCGTGGGCTTGATTCCGCAGTTATTCGTCCCGACACCAACCGACTTGAAGAGGTTGGAATTGATGTTCAAGCCAGCCGTGTCGGAAACGCGGTAGTTGCTCTGGAACCCGAGGATCAGGTATTCCGGATTGTTGTTGTATTTCGCTGATCGGGGGGAGTGTCGTCGGGCAGACGTACTCATCCTGGGCATAAGTTGTGTTGGCAATCGTATTTGTCAACGCCGAACCTACTGGCAGCGTGGGGCAGTTTCCGGTAGTAACTCCGCCGGCGGTGCTGCTGCACAGACCCGGGAATATCATTATGCCGACCTGATCGTCCGGGTTCAGAGAGGTGCCGGGCTGGGCGCTCGGCGTGCAGGCCGACAGGTTCATGGAGCAGGGGTTGAGCGAAAGCAGCAGTGTCTGGACGCCATATTCTGCGCACTGCTCGGGGGTAACCGAAATGCCGGCTCTGCGTACAACCAGGGTCGGTGCCGAAGCCCATCGAAGGCGTGGCATCGAGCACCATCATAATATGATACGGCGGAATGCCTCCGCCTCGGGCGCTGGCCACGGCGCTGGCGGACATCGGGATGGAAGTGACACCGAATATCTTCGCGAAGAACGTGTTGACCTTGGCGGTCTCTTGCACCTGGATCATGTTGCAACCCGAAGGGCAGCTTGGATAAATGTTGCACGGCGGAAGGCCAAGATTCGGGTAGGTTGCCGGGCTGACGCAGGCGAGGCTGACGGAAAGCGAGACATTCTTTAAGTTGGGGTACTTGTTCAAACTCAAGCCGCTGTAATTGAATGCGGCGGTCGTTGCGGTGGGCGCGGCGGTATTCGGAATCGCGCCGCCTCCGGCCAACGCGGCCGCCTGCGTTGCCGCGATGAGTTGTTGATAGGAAACATAAATGTAGCCCAGGTCGATGACCAGCGCAGCCATGCCGAGAAGCACGGGGAGCAGAATCGCCACCATGACAAAGGTTTGCCCGCGCTGGCGGTTGCGCACTTGAGTGACCGCAACTCCATTTTCAATTTTCATTGGATACTCTCCGCAGTTTGCGCCGTTAACGTGCAGGTGCCCCCAGGCGCGAAGTTGACTCCGAAGACTTTGAGATTGCAGGGATAGGTAACTTTTACGGTGGCGGTGGCACCTTGTGTTAGGTCGGATGCGGGTGCCGCGGTGGTGCTGGCGGCTGCGCAAGTGGGATTGGCCTGGTTCGTGGCAAGAACGTAAGTGGAGCCCGAGCCGCCCGGAGCCGGGCTAATCGTAATCGTGAACATGGCGTTTGCCGCTGTCAGGTTCGGAGTCGCATTGTAAAACGGGCCGGCTGCTGTCGCGCAGGGGTCCAAGGTCTGGCCGCGGCTGATGGCGAGAGCCTGCGCGCCGCCGGTGACGCCATTGGTCATTTCGAGATAATTGTTGAGGGTCATTCCGAAAGCAATCATGCCGAGCAGAAGGATCAGCAGGATCGGAAGCAAATAGGCGAACTCGAGGAGGGCCTGGCCTCGCTCTTTGTGAGCACCGGCGCGAGCGCCTATGCAGCGGGCAATGTCTTGCGCTCCCGGTGACGCCGCTTTGCGGCTATCTATGAGCTTGTCCATGATCCTCTGGCCTCCGTGACGTCCCTTTAGATATTCTCGATTTCTGACTGGCCCTAAGATCTGAGTTCTGCCGGTGTTTGCGGGGTGTTGGCGCTGGATAATGCGCCGAAATAGATACCCGAATCACCGTCGCTAGTCAACTCGCTTCAGATCAAGTCGCTTTAGATCAGGGCCTTAGGTTCCACGACGCATAGTCCTTGCCTGACGACCGCTCGGCAACCTTTTGCGCAAAAAGCGTCTTTGCTTTCACGTCAAAGCGCAGGTTGACGCCCTCCGCGGCCTCCGTGTTATTGGGCATGGCAGCCGGCGAAAAAGGTGCACTGAAATCGAAGGGCTGCAACGTCCGGAACGGAAAGAAGTTACAGGCGTCCCAAAAGCGCTGTGCGAGCAGCTTGATTTGGGATGCCGTAATTTCGCCATTTGCCCGGAGGCTTGGTGCTTAGATAGGTGCAATTCGGGTGCCTATTGAGCGGTTGGGTTGGAGCTTCGGGCTCGTTGGGGTGCTGTGGGGTTTGAGCGCGATAACTCTGGCTTCGTGCAGCAATCTCGGGAGGGCGTTCGACTTAAAATTCTGATCCATCAACAATTACGGTCCGCCCGCGGGTGCGGCATTAACGACAAGCGTGCTCGTAAGATGCCGGCAGGGACGCCGGCGCTACTTGACTCTTTGCATCACGAGGGCGCTTGATGCGCTTTCCATAGTGGTTCGAAATAGTTCAAAATCTTCTGACGTTCGCGGGCTCCTGAAAGATTCATGGGCGATACCAAGAAAAATTCGCGCGGCGGCACTCCGCCTCGTTCGACGACGCCAGAAAATGGCATGACCGCGGAATACCGGCCGGAGAGTATGGGTGCTATTCCTCGGCGCTTTTGGCTGGCCGTGGGATTGGCGGTGGTCGGCGATTTTTTTGGCGTATGCCAATCACTTTCACAACAGCTTTCATTTTGACGATGCGCACACGGTCGTAAACAACGTTTACATCCGCAACTTGCATAATATTCCGCGATTTTTCACCGACGCCGCCACGTTTAGCTCGCTTCCGGCCAACCAGACCTGGCGGCCGATCGTTTCGTTGTCACTGGCGATTGATTACAAGCTGGGGCACGGGACCGAATCCACTGTGGTTCCACAT
Organism: uncultured Acidobacteriota bacterium; assembly: GCA_963792515.1. GTDB lineage: Bacteria > Acidobacteriota > Terriglobia > Acidiferrales > UBA7541 > Palsa-147. The sequence goes on from CAWBWG010000019.1 coordinate 127,592, forward strand.
TTCGACATTCTTCTGGTTCCTGGTGCAGCTGTGGCTGATGTATCTGCTCTACAGCTACATCATGAATCTGGCCGAGCCGCGGGAGGCGAACCGCTACATCGCGCTGTTTGCGGTGCTGTGGTACGCGCTGCATCCAGCGATTGCGGAGACGGTGAATTACATCATCCAGCGCGCCGACCTCTACGCCACTCTGGGCGTTGTCGCCGGAATGGTGATCTACATCCGCTTTCCCGGCTTGCGGAAATTCGGGATTTATCTGCTGCCCGTGATTCTCGGAGCGTTTTCCAAAGCCACCGCCGTGGTCTTCGGCGGAATTCTGCTGGTCTACATTTTCCTCTTTGAAGAAGACGCTGATTGGAAGCGCTGGTGGCCCACTATTTGGCGCTCGCTGCCGGCGCTGATCGTCTCGGTAATTCTTGCGGAGATGAATATCCATCTGACGTCGAAGACTTACCTGCCATCGGTGACGCCTTCGGCGATGTATTGGGCCACGCAGCCTTACGTGTTGATGAAGTACGTGAGATCGCTTTTTCTGCCGCTATGGTTGAGCGCGGATACGGATCTGAATCCGTTTACGGGATTTTCCGATCCGCTGGCAATTGTGGGGCTGCTGTTTTGCCTGGCGCTACTCGCGATTGGTTTCTGGGCCATCAAGCGGCGCGAGCATCGGCCGATCGCGTTCGGCATTTTTTGGTATTTCGGCGCGTCGGCGCCGACTTCGCTTTTCGTGCTGTCGGAAGTGGAAAACGATCACCGCATGTTTTTCCCCTTTGTGGGATTGATGCTCAGCGTCACGTGGGCCGCGGCGCTGGGGATTTATCGATGGATCGAAAAATCGCCGGAGAAACGCGCGGCGATTATTCGCAGCGTGCAGATTGTGTCCGCGCTGATTCTGGTTGGCCTACGCGCTCGGCACCTGGAAGCGCAATCAAGTCTGGCGCAATGAGGAATCGCTTTTCTACGACGTGACCATCAAGAGCCCCGAGAACGGCCGCGGTTTGATGAACTACGGCCTGACGCAGATGGAAAAGGGCGACACCAAGAAGGCGCTCGATTATTTCGCGCGCGCTACGGCCTTCACGCCGAATTATCCGATCCTCGAGGTCAATACTCGGAATTGCTTACGGCGTGCTGAATCAGAATGTCGGAGGCGGAGAAACATTTCCGCAGAGCCGTGGAGCTCGCGCCGCAAGATTCGCAAACTCATTTCTTTTATGGCCGCTGGCTCTCGGGTCAAGGAAGAACTACCGAAGCGATCGGGGAACTAAAAGCCTCCATCGAGAGAAATCCGCCGTGGATGGATCCGCGCTCTTGCTGATGCAGATTTATTTCCAGCAGGGAATGGGACCGGATCTGAAGCAGCTCGCGCAGGACACTTTGCAGATCGTGCCGGGCGATGCCGTCGCGCAGCATTATCTGGCCAGCAGCGCGAATATGCGCGATCCCGTGTCAGCCGCCGAATATCTGGCGCAGACGCAGCCTACGGCCGACAACTATCTCAATCTCTCGCTCGTCTATCACCAGGCCAAGCGCTATCAGGATTCCATCACCGCCGCGCGCAAGGCCATTCAACTTCAAGCCCAATTTTCCCGAGGCCTACAACAATATCGCCGCGGACTACGAAGACATGCACCAGTGGGATCTGGCGATCGAGGCTGCCAAGCAGGCGTTAAAGCTGCGGCCGGATTTTCAGCTCGCCAAGAACAATCTGGCTTGGGCGGAATCGCAGAAGAAACTGAACGTCCACTAAGCAAAGAGACTCAATGGCAGGCTTTTCACGAAGTCTCTCGAGCGACACTTGCAGCGGATGCACGGCGTGCTAGCGCTGTCCGGAGCCAAGAGCCGAGCCGGGAGGGTAGTGAACCCATCCCTACGATTTACGTGTTCGCGGTGAGGTTCGAGCCGGCGCTGGTGAACACGGTGTTGATCGCGGTTGCTAGTTGGTTCATGCCAGCGATGGCAGCCAAGGCCAGCAGTACGACCAGCAATGCGTATTCGGTCAAGTCCTGCCCTTCTTCTTCCGCCCATAGTCGTGATAGCAGCTTCATCTGCATTCTCCGTGCGTTCTTTTTTGTTGGCGACCCACCAAGATCTTTACCGCTCGAAAATTGAGAGCGGCGAGCCCAAAGGCTCGCCGCCGGTGTAAATGGTTGCCGGTTAGATACCCGACGCAGTTGAAGTTCACCGAATCCGAGTTACTGGCGCTGGCAGTGATGGTCATTGTCTGGTTCGAGGTATTCGTCACAAAGAACGTGCGTCCAACCGCTGAAGCATCCGTCACCGTGCACGTGTAGGACGAAGCCGTGGTGAACATCACCGGGAAGTTAACTTGGACAGACGTTGCGGCAGTGAAGTTTACGCTGCCGATGACCATGAAGGCGTTATTGATCTGCGAGCTGGTAACGGATTCAGTTGCCGCGCTCGTTGAGGACCCGGTGTCGTGGTTGGTGCCACCCGTCTGCGTGATCATCAGCTCGATGAAGTTTCCTTGAGCGACCGCGAAACTTCCAAACAAAGTGCAGCTCGTCGCTCCAGCGCCGATGGAGCAGGTCCCTTGGCTTACTGGGGTACCGTTCTGGGAAGTCGAGACCATCAGAGCTACGGAGTAGGTGGTAGCCCGTCGGCACGGCAGCCGAGAACGTAAACGTCACGCTCGATATATTGCCCGCCGCAGGAACCACCGCGGTGTTGCACGCACTAGTGGAGATGCTTTCGCAAGCCGGCGACGAGAGCGACACGAAGATTGGAGTTGTCGACCAACCGCCGTCGGTTCCACCGAGGAGCTCGAGAAATTGCCGCTCGTGGGCGAGTAGACAGGCATGCCGTTTGCCCCTGTCGGTCCCGTCACTCCGGTATTGCCAGTCGCGCCGGTCGGACCTGCTACTCCGGTTAGTCCGGTGTTTCCCGTCGCCCCGGAAGGTCCCGTTGGGCCTGTGAGCGCCGCGCGGGATGGTGAAATCAAGTATCAGAGTTCAGACGACGTTGACGCTGGATCTGACGTCACGGAAGCGTTGCCGCCCGGAGCGCTGGTCGTGGTGGTGCCGACGTTCACCGTCGTGTTCGGAGGACCAGTCGCACCCGTCGCGCCCGCTTGCGCCAGCAGCACCCACACGCCGTCAGCGGCGGTAATGGATGCCGCAGGGCTCTCGGTGCTGCAGTTCGGTGTAGCTGGCCCAGCGATCACGCAGTTGTAAGTTGAACCAGTTTGCGTTGCCACGTCGTGCACGTTGTAAGCACCCGTCGCTGAGTACGCCCCGGTGAAGTTGAAGCCTTCCGCCAGCAATGACCATGACGCTGGGTTAGTCGCCGGCGCCTGGCCTACGTTGTTGGCGAGCGCAATCCACGACGACCCGTTGTACGAGACGATGTCGTTGGTCGTGTAGTTGGTTCCGCTGGCCCACGCATTCTGCCAGGCGAACCCGGCCCCGGCCACGCCTGTTGCGCCGGTCGGGCCTTGCGGCACGGTGAAGTTGAATACTCCCGGCGCTCGGAGTGCCGGTGTTCGTAACCAATGCCGCCGAACCCGGCGCACCTGTTGTAGTCGTTCCGACCGCAACCGTTGCCGACGCGCCAGTTGCGCCCGTCGGTCCGGTCGCGCCTGCTCCGGTCGCGCCCGTTGCTCCGGTCGCGCCCGTCGCTCCGGTCGCGCCCGTTGCTCCGGTCGCGCCGGTCGGGCCGATCGGAATTCCCATCGGGCCCTGAATGCTCCACGCGCCCGTGGCGGCGAAGTTTGTTCCTGTTCGGACCATGCGGATATTGATCAGGTCGCCCGCGTTGAAGGTTTGCGTGTCGGTGTTGTCGCTGCAATTGGCGTTGCCCGCAGTGATCGTGCAAGTTACCGCCGTTGCCACTTGCGTTCCTGAGACACCATTCGTGACTGGAGTCCTCATGATGGTGAAGACTTCAGTGGTTCCTGCGGGAACCGTCGCGCCGTTGATTGAGACGAACAGGTTCTGAATGACGCCGCCTGACGGGACAATCGAGTTGCCGGTCGTCGCGGTAGTGGTTGGAGTGACGGCACCGTATACTCGTGCCGAAGCACGGCTGTGCCGCTGGTGCCGCTGCAGACGAGGTTCTGTCCGTTGCTGTTGCCCCAGAACTCAGGTTCAGTTTGCTGCAGTCCAGTCGCGCCAGTTGCACCGGTTGCGCCTGTTCCAGTCGCTCCAGTTGCACCTGTCGGGCCCGTCGCGCCGGTCCCGCCCGTGGGTCCAGTCGGCCCAGTGATTCCCTGCGGTATCGCGAAATTAAGAGTCAGTGTTCCCGGACCAGTGACGCCCGTGACTGCCGCCGCGCTTCCAGGGGCACCAGTGGTAGTCGTGCCGACGCTTACCGTGGTGTTCGCCGGACCAGTCGCGCCTTCCACTCCGCCCGGGCTGACCGCCGAGCCGCTCGGAATGGTTGCGGCAGGCGCTGCATTGCCGATGTCGCCGGTGTTGGTCAGCGTGATCGTTGTTCCGGTCGGAATGGCATTGACGGTGTAGAAGCCTCCGGTCTGTACGAACAGCGTCTGACCCGTGGCCGCCCACGCGGTGACGCCGACGGTGACGGTAACGTTTGATCCGACTGCCGGCTGCGTGAACCCGGCGGAAGTGGTGGTGAAGGAATCGCGTCCGTTCGTGCCGTTTGTTCCCGTTGCGCCGGTCGCGCCAGTCGGACCGGTCGCACCGGTCGCGACCGTTTGTCCGTGTGCCTCGTGCCGTTCGTGCCAGTCGCTCCGGTCGCACCTGTTGACCCGGTCGCGCCGGTCGGACCTTGCGGAATGCCGATCGGACCTTGCATGCTCCACGTCGCGGTGAGCAGGTTGTCGCCGGTCACGCGGGCGGCAGATTGCTGAATTTCGACAGCGATCAGGTCGCCGACATTAAAGTTCGTGCTGTGCGTTGTGTCGCTGCAAGACGATTGCCCGGCCGCGATCGTGCATTGCACTGGACTCCGGCAACCGGCGCCGCTCCGTTCTTGATCACTGTAGAACGTTAGGGTCGGACTGCCCGCTGGTGAGGTGGCCAGCGCGCCGCTCGAGATCGTCTCCAACGAGACGCCGAAGTTGGTCACCGCTCCCGCTTGTGTGACTGGGAATTCCACGTTCAACGCTGTCGTGCCGGCGTTACCCACTGAAGCGTAGTCGTAACCGTGCAGCTTCCAAACGACGGGGTGCAGGTGGAGGTGGCGGCGACGTTGGATGGGTTGTTCAATCCCATCGCCACCGCGAACTGCGTTCCCGCCGCGGTCGTGTAGGCCGTTACCATGTCCATGTTGCCCCAGAACAATGGCGAGATTCGCGCCGGTGGTTCCGGTCACGCCCGTCGGACCCGTGTGGCCCGTTGAACCGGTCGCGCCGTTAGCTCCGTTCGTGCCGTTTGTGCCGTTCGTACCGGTCGCTCCAGTCACGCCGGTATTGCCGGTTGGTCCGGTGTTGCCGGTCGCGCCAGTGTTGCCGGTCGCTCCCGTACCGCCGGTCGGACCAGTGACACCTGTGGCACCGGTGTTGCCAGTTGCTCCCGTGCTGCCGGTGGCGCCAGTGGCTCCGGTTGCGCCAGTTCCACCTGTTGCACCTGCCATTGCTTGGAGTGTCCAAGTGGTGGCCGGGCCTGCTGCGTCCGTGGCCGGATCAACGACTGCCGTCGCCGGCCCGTTCGCTGCCAATGCCACGTAGCTCGACCCGTTCTCGCTGACCACATCGAACGGTGCGTAGTTCACCGTGGGCAAATAGCCGCCGCGTACCGTGTAGCCCTGGCCTGTCGCTCCTGTGGCGCCAGTTGCGCCCGTTGCGCCGTCATTACCCGTCGCACCGGTGACGCCTTGAATGCCCTGGATGCCTTGAATACCCTGGATACCCTGGTCGCCCTGCGGACCTTGCGCGCCAGTGGCTCCGGTTGCGCCTGTTCCACCTGTTGCTCCTGCCATCGCTTGGAGTGTCCAAGTGGTGGCCGGGCCTGCTGCGTCCGTGGCTGGATCAACGACTGCTGTCGCCGGGCCGTTCGCTGCCAGTGCCACGTAGCTCGAGCCGTTCTCGCTGACCACATCGAACGGAGCATAATTCACCGTGGGCGAATAGCCGCCGCGCACCGTGAAGCCCTGGCCTGTGGCTCCGGTTGACCCAGTCGCTCCTGTTGCGCCGTCGTTGCCCGTCGCACCGGTGACGCCTTGCGGGCCCTGGATGCCTTGAATGCCCTGGATTCCCTGATCGCCCTGAGGACCTTGCGCGCCAGTGGCTCCCGTTGCGCCAGTTGCGCCCGTTGCGCCGTCGCCGTCGCTCCGGTTGCGCCCGTCGCTCCGGTTGCGCCTGCCGCACCTGCCATTGCTTGGAGTGTCCAAGTGGTGGCTGGGCCTGCTGCGTCCGTCGCTGGATCAACCTGCTGGTGCTCGGGCCGTTCGCTGCCAGTGCCACGTAGCTCGAGCCGTTCTCGCTCACCACATCGAACGGAGCGTAGTCCACCGTAGGCAGATAGCCGCCGCGCACCGTGAAGCCCTGGCCCGTTGCTCCGGTTGACCCAGTTGCTCCCGTTGCGCCGTCGTTACCCGTCGCACCGGTGACGCCTTGCGGGCCCTGGATGCCTTGATTACCCTGGATTCCCTGATCGCCCTGCGGACCTTGCGCGCCAGTGGCTCCGGTTGCACCTGTTGCTCCGGTTGCGTCCCGTCGCTCCGGTCGCGCCGGTTGCCCCGTTCGCACCTGTTGGCGCCTGCCATCGCTTCCAGCGTCCAAGTTGTGGCCGGGCCTGCTGCGTCCGTCGCCGGATCAACGCTGCGAGGTCGCCGGGCCGTTCGCTGCCAATGCCACGTAGCTCGAGCCGTTCTCGCTCACCACATCGAACGGTGCGTAGTCCACCGTGGTCAGATAGCCACCGCGCACCGTGAAGCCCTGGCCTGTTGATCCTGTCGCGCCTGTTGCTCCCGTCGCGCGGCCCGTTGCACCGGTGACGCCTTGAATGCCCTGGATACCTTGATTTCCCTGAATGCCCTGATCGCCCTGTGGACCTTGCGCGCCAGTGGCTCCCGTTGCCGCCGGTTGCTCCCGTTGCGCCGTGGCGCCCTCCGTGGAGAGCAACTGCCACGCCGTCATTGGCGGCTACCGAAGTAGCCGGATCTTCGGCCGTGTTTTTTCCGCTACGTAGGACGAGCCATTCTCGGAGACCACTTGGAATGCATTGTAAATATTGCCGCTGACGAACGGGCCAGTGAAGCTAAAGGTCTGGCCAGTCGCGCCGGTGCGCCAGTTGCGCCAGTGTGCCCTGTCCGCCTTGCGGGCCGACTGGACCCGTCGCGCCAGTCGTACCTTGCGGGCCGGTGGCGCCAGTTGCGCCTGTTACCGTCGCACCTTGGGCCGGTTCGCCAGTCGCGCCATTGTTCCCGGTCGCGCCTTGCGAACCGTTGCTCCGGTATTGCCGGTTACGCCTTGCGGCCGGTCACGCCTTGTGATCCCGGTCGGACCTGTTGCGCCCGTAATTCCCGTGTTGCCGGTGGCACCCTGCGATCCGGTTGCGCCGGTGGGACCAGTAGCACCTGTTGCGCCATTCCCGCCAGTTGCGCCGGTGCTGCCGGTTACGCCCGTGGCACCAGTTGCGCCGGTGTCCGCCGGTTCCGCCGGTGGAACCTGTGCTGCCATTCGAGCCGGTTACGCCAGCTTCCGCCAATACGAGCCAGTCACCCAGCGAGAACGCGCCGCCTGAGGTGAACGAGTTGGGCGAGTAATACGTGGAACCGTCGAACGTCACGACGTCGCCGACGGCATAAGCCGTGTTGACGGCAAACGGACCGCGGAAATTGAATCCTGAGCCTGTCGCGCCGGTGCGCACCGGTCGGTCCGGTGCGGACCCGTTCCGCCATTCAGACCAGGAGCTCCTGCGACGCCCTGCAAGCCGGTCGGACCTGCGGGCCACCTGGACCCTGCGGACCAGTCGGCCCGGACCGCCATCATTTCCGTTCGCGCCCGAAGGACCTGTCGCGCCGGTCGAGCCGGTCGAACCCGTCGGCCCGGTCGAGCCTGTTGAGCCAGTCGGACCTGTTGCGCCAGCATTGCCCTTGTTGCCCGTCGCGCCGGTGGCACCTGTCGCACCGGTCGTTCCGTTCAAGCCGTTCGCTGCCGGTGGCGCCGGTCGAACCAGTCGCGCCCGTCGCACCGGTTGCGCCATTCGAGCCATTGAGTCCGGTCGCGCCAGTCGCGCCGGTTGCACCGGTTGCACCCGTCGCGCCAGTTGAACCGGTTGCGCCCGCATTGCCCTTGTTGCCGGTTGCGCCGGTTGGGCCTGCTGGTCCAACGGGACCCGTTGCGCCCGTCGTGCCGGTCGAACCCGTGCTGCCGGTCGGGACCTTGCGCGCCGGTCGATCCTGCCGCGCCGGTCGTGCCCGATGCGCCGGTTGCACCTGTTGCGCCAGTGGCGCCCGTTGCGCCGGCCGGGCCAGTGGCACCCGTCGCGCCCTTGTTGCCCGTCGCGCCTGTTGCTCCTGCTGCGCCGTCTGTTCCGTTCGTTCCTGCCGCGCCCGTTGCGCCGGTCGCGCCGGTGGGACCTGTCGCCGCCGGTCGCACCCGCGGTGCCGGTTCCCGTCGCGCCAGTGGCACCTGTTGCGCCTGTTGCACCTTCGGCGAGCGGCGACCAATCTGTCAGTATCTACGTCCGGAGTATTCGGCCCGTTATTCGCTTGCTTCGCGATGTAGGACGAATTGTTGAAGTACACCGCGTCGTTCGCGTTGTAGCTGCCACTAAGAGCGAACGTCCCGCGCCAGTTAATTCCCGTCGCGCCTGTGGACCAGCCGGTCCAGCCGGACCGGTCGTGCCCGTCGCGCCGTTATTTCCATTCAGACCGTTCGAGCCAGTGGCGCCATTCGCGCCGGCTGGACCTGCCGGTCCTTGAGAACCCGTGGGGCCTGTAGGTCCGACTGGACCCGCAGGACCCGTGGAACCATTTGCACCTGCCGGACCGGCCGAGCCAGTTGCGCCGGTCGGACCTGCTGAACCCGCTGCGCCTGCCGGGCCCGCTGGACCCGTCGCGCCGGCCGCTGCCTTCTTCGCTCAACAATTGCCATGCGGCAGAAAGCCGGGAACATCTGGAGCCGCGCGCCTGCCTGGAGCGACATACGAAGATCCATTCGAATAGACCACGGAGTTCGGCCGCGTAGGACTGCGCGGTCCAAGTTCCTTGCCAATTCAGACCTGTCGCAGCCGGCCTGCGCCTGACGGACCCGCCGGACCCGTCGCGCCATTCGCGCCTGCCGGACCTGCCGGGCCGTCGACCGCCGAACCAGTCGCTCCCGCGATGCCTTGCGAACCTGCCGGGCCTGCGGGACCTGCCGATCCTGTTGCGCCGTTCGCGCCCGCGGGACCTGCCGAGCCTGTTGCACCAGCCGGACCCGCGGCGCCGGTCGCACCGGTGGCGCCATTATTTCCATTCAATCCATTCGTTCCTGGCGTGCCGGTTGTGCCAGTTGCTCCGGTCGCACCCGTTGCGCCTGCAGCACCAGTGGCACCGGTCGCGCCCGTCGCGCCTGCGGTTCCTGCTCCGGTGGCGCCGGTCGGCACCCGTTGCGCCTTCTTCGGCGACTAATGTCCAAGCTGCGGTATCGATCCCGGAATCTGCGACGCGGTTGCGCCGGTGCGTCGTCACGTAGGACGAGCCGTTGAAATACACTACAGAATTCGCCGCGTAAGTCTGGGCGGACCATGTGCCTTGCCAGACCAATCCCGCCGTTCCTGTTGCGCCGGTTGCGCACCTGTCGCTCCGGTCGCGCCATTGCTTCCGTTGATGACCAGCCGGGCCTTGCGCTCCTGCCGGACCCGTTGCTCCGGCAGTGCCCGCTGATCCTGCTGGTCCTTGCGGACCCGTTGCGCCCGTTGTTCCGGCGCCAGTTGGCCCTGCGGGTCCGGTAGCTCCCGTCACGCCTGTTGCTCCCGTTGCGCCCTTAGCACCGGCCGCGCCGGTCGCTCCAGTCGCACCCGTTCCCGCAGGTCCCGTTGGTCCAGTCGCAGCCCGTGGCGCCTTTCGCGCCCGCGCGCCGTTGGTCCCGTCGCTCCTGCGCCCGTTGCGCCCGTGGCACCCGTCGCGCCCTTTGGTCCTGTCGGCCCAGTCGGGCCCGTCGGTCCAGTCGGACCGGTCGGGCCGGTGACGCCCGTAGCGTCGCGGCGAGTGGCTTGGCGGTTCCGCCGAAAAGGCTGACGCCAGCGGCTAGGATTAATTACGAAATCGAGTTGTGCGTCGTGGCCTACTTGCGGGCCTTCTTTCGAAACGAACGAAACGAAAACATCGCTTGAGGAGCTGGTGCTGGGATTCGTGGAGAAAAGTCCGATGCCGTTGTTGGTGCCGGGATTTTGATACCAGTATTGCGCGATCGGGGTGATGTCGATTACCACGTAATTCAAAATCATGTCCTTGGTCATCAGGACGGGAATGGCTTCGGTGCCGGGATCGCAACTGGGTTCGGAGCCCTTCAGAATTTTTTCATCCCACGATTGATTGGGTTCGAGGCGGCAGACGTACATGGTGCCGGCGCCTTGCACGCTATTGACGAATAATTTCAGCGTGGCTTTTTCGATGTCGCCGCTTTGGAGATTGGCGGGAAAAACGGAGAGATTGAAACGCAAATAGCCATTGACGTTGGGGCTTTGCACCACGACGAGAGGCGCGCCGCCATTGGTCCATTCGCGGCCGCGCTGCGAATAGGTGTCGTCGGTGACGGGAGCTTGCGCGCGAGCGGTTACCGGCGCGAGCAGCGTGGCTGCGCACAGGGCTATCCCGATGGCAATGCGGCTGGTGAATTTCATGGCTATCCTCTTGAGGGGAGAGTTGCGGCGCGCGTTCGGCGCCTGGCTGTCGGAAACGTTCTTTGCAAGGAAATTTGTGCCTGGGCCGGCATCAACGGTCGTCATGTTGTGTTCGTCCTTGTTAGTAAACAAAGTTTTCAATTTGCGAGCGTCTTGACGGGCGGCTCGCTGTCGTCTTTGTGCGCGATGGTCTTTTTATTTTGCTGGGCTGACTCATCAGCCCCGACCCGGGCGTCGCGCGCGCTTTTGTTCTTGGCAACTTCGCGGTCGAGTTCATCGCGCAGAATTGCCAACTGCTGCGCGAGAATGCGGCTGCGTTCGTTCAATTTCGAAACCCACGTAAAAAGTTGAATCACCAGAAGCGTGAGTCCGAAAATCGCGATTAAGAAAAGAGCGGACGGCGCGTAAGGAATGCCGAAGAAATGGGCGATGCGGAAAAGATATTTGTAGCCGAGCGAGGAGGCGAGCATCAGCGCGAAGGCGATGCCCATCCAGAGGATGGCGAAGCGCTCGGTGATTTTGCGCTTGAGGACGAGGCCCATCACCAGGCCGAAAATTACCAGCGTTACCAGGAAGGCTAGCGATTGCCCGTGCTCCGGCATGCCGTCGCCTGAGGGCATTTGTTGCAGGACGCGAAATTTGCTAGCGCGTACATCTTTAGAAATTCGCCTCCGGCTTGCGCAGCAGCGTCATGAAAATTGCGAGCGGCACTTTGAGCATGTAGACCAGCGATTTCAGGGCGCCGATGCTGGAGCGGCCGGCGCTGCGTTCGGCCATCGTTACGGGAACTTCGAGAATGCGCAGGCCGGCGCGATGCGCTACGACCAGCGCTTCTACTTCGGGGAAATCTTCGGAATAGCGCTGGGCCAGCAGGCGAATGGCGCGGCGGCTCAGGATGCGGAAGCCCGATGTGGGATCCGTGATTTTCGTGCGGCAGATGGCGGAGAGCATCAACGCGAAAAAGCGGATGCCCATGCGGCGCGCGTGGCCGTGGATTTGAAGCCGCCTTCGCTGCGGAAGCGCGAGCCGACGATTAGGTCGGCGCTCGGTTCGCCGTTGAGAGTGGATTCCTGCATGGCGGCGAGGAGCTTGCGAATTTCCTGAGAGGTACCCAAGAAAAAGCATTCGTTCATGAAAAAGAAAAAAGGTCCTGCGGATGTGTCATTACAGATCACATCCATGGCGGACATTTTCATGATTCTACTGGTGTTCCTACTTAAGAACTATTCGGCTTCGCTCACCAGTATTGCCCCGACGGCCCAAATGTCACTGCCAACGATGGCAGTGCAAGACAAGTCTACGCCGAAGGAAAGCTTGAAAATCGAAATTAATTCCGAAGCAATTCTGGTCGACCAAAATCTGGCCGTAAGACTCAATAATTTTGATTTTCCAGAATCGGAAACTACCGACAGCATGGGTTCTGTCACTGTCGCGCGACTGATGAAGGAACAACGGGAGCTCAAGCCCACGCCTAATACCCAATCATCAGTGATTGTGATGGCGGACAAAAAAGCCCCCTACTCGACCATTAAGCGAGTGATTGCCTCAGTGGCAGGCGCTGGTTTTGTCGATTTACAACTGATCGTGGTGGATCCTCAATGAAGAATGATGCTCACCATGCAAATCGCTCGCGAGATTATCTAGTCACCGCCCACGTTGGTTCGGTGGAAAAGAAGATGATTTGGAACGAGCGCGATGTCATGCCTCTGGATTTTCCGGCGGGTTGGACATTGGCAAAGGTGAATGGAAAAATTTGTCTTTATGATCAGACTCTGCCGACAATTGCTGAGATCGAAAAGCATGCCTACATAGCCAATGCGATGGTACCTGGTCAAAAAATGTTGGTGAACCTGCCGCCCGCAAAAAAGGGCAACCCCCACCGCTCCATTGATTTGACCATCGTGCCTTTGCAGCCGATCCAACCGCCTTACATGCAGACCTCACCGGATGCCTATGCCATCAATGTTCCAAAACAGTTGATGTTGTATCAGGGAATTCGTTATTTCATGTTGAAGTATCGTCCCGTGGGTTCGCATCTAACTGCGGCTTCCCCTAGCGGAACAATTTTCTCTTATGCCCGCAACGGTGAAGTTTATTCTATCACTTCGCACTTTCAGGGCTTTGGTTATAAGCTCAACGGCAAGAAATCCCTGATTCCACCAGGAGTCACCAAGCCTTTCACTCCCCAGGATTTTTTCAATGCTGTTTTCTACCATGGTGTTTATTGGTGGCGATTCCGAGCCGTGCAAACGCCGGAGTCCATGGCACCTATCGAAAACGCGAAGAAACTGAGGAACAACAGGTCGAAGAACATCGGGTTCTTCTCTCCAGTCAAATCATTGTCAGCCTTATTCTTTCGCTTTTAGTCGTGTCGGCGATCTACGGAAAATTTTTCGCACCGAAGGAAATCATCGCGGTCACTAAAATTGAATTACATGCTCCCAAGGTCATTCCTCACAAGGAACTGCCTGAGCCTCCTAAACCTAAGCCACCGGAGCCGCCTCCGCCGCCTCCACCACCGCCACCTCCGCCGGAACCACCCAAAGTGGTTGAGAAACCCAAGCCAAAGCCACCAGAGCCTAAGCCTGAGCCGCCGAAAAAAGTGGTAGAAAAGCCGAAGCCGAAACCAAAACCTGAGAAAAAAGTTGCGGTTAAAGAACCGCCACCGAAACCTCAGAAGGCAGCGCCAATGAAGATGGCCAAAGAAAAACCTACGCCGAAGCCTCCAATGGTGAAAGCCGAAACGCCACCAGCGACTGGAATCGTGATGAAGCCAACCCCGGCACCACCACCGCCAGATCCTAATATCGCATTGCTTAAGCAGTTGAGCTTTATTTCAACGGCAGCGAAAACCAATAAGGGTGGATCTGTAGATAAGTACGCCAAAAATGCGAAAAAAGATTTTATCCAAGCGCCAAGTCTTGGTGGTGGGTCTAAAGATTCAAAAGTGCTCGATGGAATGGCTTCAAAAGATGGCGATAGTCATATCACTACGAAGTCTTCACGAATGGTGAGCTCCGACACTGGTCTTGGCACGGCCCATGGTAAAGGTTTGAACGACGTACAAGGCAAAGTCGCTTTAAGTAAAATTTACGGCAACGGCGGTACAGCAGGTCTTGATGATGGTGCAGGAATTAGCATTCAGGGACCCGGCGACCTTTCAGAAGAGGAGATCGAAAAGGCTCTGGCAAAATTCTTGTCGCGATTCCAATTCTGTTATGAAAAGGCTTTGCTGACAGACAGCACTTTGGGTGGAAACATTCGCTTACAGTGGACGATCACTACGGCGGGCTCAGTTTCCGCGACAAAAGTGGTCTCTTCACAGATGCACAACGAAGGGCTTCACTCTTGTGTCCTGGGTGTGTTGAAACAAGTGAAATTTCCTTCGCCTCGTGGTGGATCAGTGACTGCCAAAAAGACATTTAAGTTCTCGTCGTCACAAATTTAGTTTTGAGGATGAACAACATGAATCCGCTTCCTGACGCCATCGAACTCTATCTGCCAAGCTTTATTGTGGTTCTCGCATTTGTCGCTATTGGCTTCGGACTATCCCGATGGTTAAAACGAAATGACATCGCAGATTTTCTCTGGGGCCTTGGTTTTATAGCCATGGCTGCCGTCCATGCAGGACTTGCGCCCCACTTGAGCTTTCGTGGTGTCCTGGTCTTGGTCGCCGTGGGATTATGGGGATTGAGACTCGAGCACATATTTGGGATTTCGAATCTTTTCCAAAAAAACAGAGGACACAAGGTACAGCAATCTTCGCCAAGCTTGGGGAAAATCTGAACCGATCATGTCCTTCGTAAAAGTATTTCTGATCCAAGGAATTATGATGGGAATTATTTCCCTTTCCAGTCATTTGGGCCATACGCATGCCCCAATCAGAGCTGGGGGCCTTTGACTTCTTAGGGGCTTCACTGTTCGTCTTGGGATTTATTTTTGAGACCGTGGCCGACGCTCAGTTGACGATTTTCAAAAAATCCCCCGCCAATCGTGGTCGGGTCATGAATCAGGGTTTGTGGGCTTATTCACGTCATCCGAATTATTTTGGTGAAACTTTAGTCTGGTGGGGAATTTATTGTATTGCTATCACCTTGCCCATGGCTTGGATGACGACGATATCGCCCATGCTAATTACATTTTTGCTGACGAATGTCTCCGGCGTACCAATGTTAGAACGCCTTTTAGAAAGCAAAGGCAGCGAATTTAAAGACTACGTCGTCTCGACTCCCTCCTTTTTGCCCTTTCGCAGAAGAGAAGTTCTTATTTTTGGCGCAATCATTTTTGTGCTGATGCTCTTGGATTTTACTTGGCTCAATTGGATTATGGGTGATTTTTACCGCTCAGAAACAATTCATGTGGCGCGCATGCAAGATGGTCAGTGGGATGTGATCATTTGGGCATTGATGGGCGTTTACTTTTTTATTTCCCTGGGAGTGCGCTTCTTTGCTATTGGCCCGACAGCTTTTGATTCCCTTTTTCGAGGAGCCTTGCTTGGCCTTGTCATCTATTCCATTTATGAATTTACTAATTTGTCGTTAGTGAACGGATGGCCCATCAATTTGGCCATTGTCGATATCAGTTGGGGCTGTATGCTTTGTGCAATTGCCTCGTTGGTCGGATTCATTACTAAAAGGAGCCTGAACGCTCCGCCATAGCCTGCCGTAATTCGTCTCTCAATGAGGGCTTGGTTTTCTTGAACATTTCCAGATGGGCACGGGTAGTTAAAGTTCGATTGATTTTATTCGTTCCCTTGCGGGCCATCCCCAAAGCATCTATCTCGTCTTCACCGCCATTTTTTGAAAATGCTAAGCCTTCAAGTTCCGTGATTTCTGTGGGCAGTGTGGCCACGATCATGACGGTTCCTGTTCGCAAATTAATTTTCAGTATATGTTTTCCAATTCCATCCCAGCCGGCATCCTCTGTCGCATACATAAAACCATCGTGAACTTTAGCCCCCTGCCAATTATGGATGACGATCGATAAAGGGATTTCGCCAATAGGTTGAAATGTATCTAGGTCGTAAATGTTGATCTTCGAAACATTATAATAAAGAGAAGAAAAAGCTCGGTGATTGAGCGGATCTACCGCCACCCAAGGAACGCCTTCATTTTGGGGCGCCACTGGCAAACGGAAAAATTGTCTTACTGTGAGTTTTTCAGCATCGTAGAGCACGACATAGGGATTCTTGTAGTTATTTTGCCCGTCTTCCACAGGGGCATAGATAGTCCCGTTATAATAATCGATGTCGCCAATGTGATCATCGCCCAATTTCACCATTTCTTTCGGTAATGGAAAGGCCTTAAGCAAACTTGAAAAATCCGTCTTCGCCTTCACTCGCTCAATCGAATAAGTTTCCCGAGTACCAAAAATTTTTCCCATCGCTAGCTAAGCCCTGATTTCGCACCAAAGACTCCCACAAGCTAAATTTATAAGTGGAATTTAAAGTCCATACCTCACCGTCAACAAGATCGATCAACTGGTGCAATGCTTCGGCGGTACTTGCAGATTCCCCGACTTTAAATTTTGCTTGGGCCAGGTCCTGGATTCCGCGATCAAGAACTCTCAGAGTCAAATTCCAACGCCTGAACCGCCAATTGTTGTAAAATCTGCTGATCTTTGACTTGGTCAGCTCTCGCGAAAAATCCGAAACCTAAACCGAGAATCAATAACGCAATAAGATTGTTCTTCATGGTCACTCCCAAGCGATTTCTTTCATGATTCATGAATTCCCCGGAGTTGTAAATCATGAGTAAGGTCCTGACAGGAACCTCACCTAGACTTAAGCTAGGTCGTGTGTAGCAGCTTTTTCATTGTTCCATGAACTCGATCCCAATAAAATGACAGAGTGATGGCAAAAACACCTCCACCAAAATCCGCAACGAATTCTTGGGTTGTCGCTATTGGATTTTTCACGCTTTTTTCATGCATCCTATTTGTGAAATTCAATCCCTGGTTGAGAATGGAGAACGTCAATGCCGTTGTTTTTTGTATTGCGGTATCCGGGATTACAGTTTTTGCCCTCGATATTTTTTGGCAAAAGGTTCACCTTCGGCCTAGCACAGGGCTTGATTTCAACCAAAAACAAGAGGCGAACTGGAATCGCGTCATCGTCAAATTGATTGGTCTTATCGGCAGTGTTTGGTTCATCGCCATTCTCTATTGGCTCTTTCCTGAATATCATGGTGGATTTTATTTCAACTACTGGCAATTTCTACGAACGATTGCTCCCGTATGGGCTGCGTTTGCAGTCCCCTATTTTTATTTCGTAGACCAAAGAATGATCGAGCCTAAGGACGGCTATTGGCAGATGGGCCAAGTCTTGCTTTTAAATTTCGAAAACTTGGACAAGAAAATTCTTTGGCAACATTTACTTGGCTGGCTGATCAAGGGATTCTTCCTGCCCTTGATGATGACTTACTTTTGCCGAGATCTCGAGCGCTTTGTGCAGTTCAATTTTTCGACCATCGTGGATTTCAAAAGCTTCTTTGATTTTGTCTACGACAATATCTTCTGTTTGATGTGGGTATTGTCTCCATTGGCTATATTTTATCACTTAAGCTTTTTGACACCCAAATCCGATCATCAGAGCCCACAATGCTCGGTTGGGCCGTGGCACTTTTTTGCTACGAGCCCTTCTGGTCTACCTTCGGAAAAAACTACATCGATTATTCTTCAGACCACGGTTGGGGTGCTTGGCTCCACGACATGCCGTTTTTTTATGAAATTTGGGGATCTTGCATTTTAATTCTTTTTGGGATTTATCTTTGGGCATCCATCGTTTTCGGCTGCCGGTTTTCCAACCTCACCCACCGAGGTATCCTCACCAACGGACCTTACCGTTTCAGCAAACATCCGGCCTACGTTTCAAAAAACTTAGCATGGTGGTTCACTGCGGTTCCTTTTTTGGGCTTTGACGGCGTGGGTATGGCGATCAAACGCTGCATTTTGCTGTTGGCTCTCAACGGAATTTATTTCTTACGAGCGAAAACCGAAGAAAGACATCTTTCCAAAGATCCAGTTTATGTAGAATACGCCCAGTGGATCAACGAAAACGGTTGGCTACGTTGGCTCAATCGTGCTCGATTTCTAAGCTTTATCAAATATCAGGGACCCCAAGATAAACCAAAATAGGGGCGATGAGGAGCTTTCAGCAGCCTTGCTGAATATGTCTTTAAACCGCGGTCGCTTTTAGGGCGTCTCAAGATGAGACAATGTTCAAGTTTGTCCTTGCTAAAGCGCAAGGAGCTTTACTAACTTGGGCGCCATGAAAAAAATTTTGAAAAAAACCTACACAGTTGGAATCGATCTTGGCGGAACAAAACTTGCGGCTGCTTTGGTGGATAGTCAGGGTGAAATCATCTCCTTTCACAAAGAGTCCATCCTCAATCAAAAAAAGGGCGCCAAAGAAGGACCAAATCGCATTACAGATTTGATGGTGAGTCTGATTTTAAACTTCAAGAAAAGTCATCCTGAAACATTTCAAAAATCAAAGTTCGCTGGGGTTGGTTTAGCCTGTGCCGGACCACTCAATGTGGCTAAAGGGGAACTGATTTTTCCAACCAATTTTCCTGATTGGAAAATTGTTCCGATCCAACAAATGCTTGAAGCCAAACTTAAGAAAGCCAAAGTGAATGGACCCGTAACATTCCAGAATGATGCCATCGCCGCTTCCAGGGCCGAGGGATGGACCGGTGGCGCCCAAGGCTTAATGAGCTACGCAGTTGTCACCATCGGCACCGGTATTGGCTCCGGAGTTATCTTCAACCATCAGCCAGTTCAAACTCTAGGAATGGGTTCCGAGTTTGGTCACTTGATTGCCCGAGTAAACGATATTCACAAACCTGAAGACCTCGCAAACTTTACTGTAGAGGGAATTGCTTCGGGAACAGGGATTTACCGTCGGGCTAAAGAGATGGGCTTTCAAGGTGAAAGCGTTGAAGAACTCGTGGTAGCGCTCGACAGGGGTGAAACCCGGTATCAAATTCTCTTCGATGAAGCCGCTGATACCTTGGCCGCGCTTTGCTATGACTTAAGCATTGGCTTTTGCCTACAGAAAATTTTGTTTTCTGGCGGACTTATCAAAGTACGCAGACTTTACTGGAAGCGCTTGCAATCGCGCTATAAAGACCTCATCCGAAATTTCAATCCAAAATTTGAGTGTGCTTTGGCTGTGGCCAATCACTTGAATCAAGCTGGAGTGCTTGGAGCGGCGTCACTCCCCTACCACCTCAAATAAAAAAAGGCTGGCGTCTCCGCCAGCCCTCGAATCCTATCCCTGATCCTAAATAATTACTTAGTTGTTGTCTTATGTTCGTGGTGTTTCTTGTGATCGTCTCTTTTATCTTTTCGATCACCAGCTAAATCTTTTTCATTACCTTTGAGATCTTTCTTGTCTTTAGAAAGGTCTTTAGCTTCTGAATTTCGAGCCTGACGAGCTTTGCTCAAATCTTTTTTCTCAGCGTTGACGTCTTTTTGAGCTTCGTTTCTATCTTTGCGATCCTGTGACAGCTCTTGTTTATCAGCTGAAATTTGGGCTTTTGAAGCGCCATCTTTTTCGTCGGTTTTCAGTTCTTTCTTGTCAGCGTTGACACGGGCTTGGTCTTCATTGCGAACCTTGCGATCAGCATTGAGTTCCATTTTGTCTTTATTTACAGTCTGTTGATCTTTGCGAAGTTCTTTGCGGTCCTTAGAAATGTCTTTCTTATCGGTCCTGATATCTTTTTTATCAGCATTGATATCCTTCTGATCTTGCTTCTGGTCACTGCCAGGTGCTGGGGCCGCAGCATCGCTAGATTGAGCTAAGGCTTGCATTCCTGCGAGAAGAGCGATTGTTACTATTACTGATTTCATAAACTTTCTCCTTTTGTGTTTCACACATAATTTAATAACTGTGTTCCAACTCAGTCAGATTAACTGTGAAGATTAAAAAGCAAATTAAAGAGTAATTAATTTTGTTTAATAAATGGTGTTTAATTTTGGGACGTTCGGGGAATTTCATGGGAGATATAGGCCTTTAGACCCTGGCCCTTAGTCTAGAATCTATTTTCATAAAAAAAGGGGCCGTCACCGGCCCCTAGAATTTTACTTTATACAGTCTCGAAAAAGATATCAAACTTTTGGTCAGTACCTCTGACTAAAAGTTTACCAGGTCTGAGAGCTGCACGCACTCTTTGAGTTGTCCCAAAGTTTCGTGATTGTGAAAACGGTACCTGCGCTCGTCAAAGTTGACGAATCCATGCAAAGGTCACCTATTTCGCTACCCGAAGAATCGTTCCAAGCTTGGGGGTAAACGGGCGTGTTCGCTGGAGTCGGATTTGGATCAGTGACCGCCTCAGCCAATTCGTGAGAAGACACGAATGTGGTCGAAGAATAAGTGTCGCTACCCATTGCGCATGTGAATGAACAAGCACCAGAACCCAAATCAGGCATGACGCCGTAAAAAACGTTGCCGAACTTCGCGGACTTGAAACCTTCGTGATATGCGCAGAAAGAAGTACAAGATGCCATGTTATCAATAGAGATACTAATTCCTGGCGCGAAATGGATCATATAGAGAGAATTATCATCAGGCTTAGGCAAAGATCCATGAGCGATTTGATAATCGAGTTCCGCTTGGACATCCGCATCGGCAATACTTGTCGAAATGTTCTTCGGTGTGATTGTGAACTCACCGCCGTAGGTACCGCGACTGATCTCTTGATTCGTTCCGGTGCGACCATCAATGGAATGCACTTTCGTGTTGTACTGGTTCAGCCAGTCCATTTGGCCACTGCCCACATAGGCTGAATAAAACTTGCCCATGCCTTGCTTAATCGAGGGGTCCACATTTTGGCCCCAGAAAACAGTGTAAAGCTTTACTGCCGCAATTACGGGCCCACCATAATACTGCAGATTTCCAGCTTTGATTCCCACTGTGGTGTTTGGAATGATACTCGTCTTCGCCTTAAAGATACCGTGGCTTGCTTGGGCAGTAACTGCCAAAGTCAAAACCATTAAACTCATCATGAATTTCATAGTCCCCTCCGTTGGATTTAATTAATCCCATCGAAATCGGAAATGAAATGCAAGGGCTTTTATCTTTTTTTATACGCCGATCGGATGCCAGGTGGTTTTTGTCTCCTGGAAATCCGCGATTATATAAGGGCTTTGTGCAACTGCTTCGGACCAATCGCTGTAATCATAAGATTTGATGCGCTTCACATTTTGAACCGCTTCAACCTCACAAAGGGCCACTTCTTTTGCGTCTCCACATATTGCGACGGCATTGACATCCATGTGAGCAGCAAATTGCTTGATCAGTTCCGCACGAGCGCCGGTAAGAATATTGACCACGCCGGGAGGAACATCTGAAGTCTCAAGGACTTCAGCAAAGGTGACTGCACTTAGGGGTCTAGAATTGGCCGTCAGAATTACGCAAGTGTTTCCGCCCACAATGACTGGCGCCATTAATGAAATGAGTCCCAATAAGGCCGTACCTTCAGGACAAATCACTCCGACGACCCCAGTGGGCTCAAGAACTGAAAAGTTAAAGTGGCTAGATGCTACTGGGTTAACAGCACTAAAAATTTGTTGATATTTGTCGGACCAGCCGGCGTAATAAACCAATCGATCTACGCAGGCATCGACTTCTTGGAGAGCTTCTTGCTCGGTCGCCCCTTGCCAAGTCAGTTCCTCAATAAATTGAGATTTCCTGGTTTCTAACATTTCCGCAATCCGGTAAAGGATTTGTCCACGATTGTAAGCTGTGGAAGATCCCCATTTTGGCTGGGCAGCGCGAGCGGCGGTCACAGCATCGCGGAAATCTTTGCGCGAGCTCAACGACACGTTCGCGGTCAAGTTTCCCTTTGCTGATTTAAATTCAAAATAACGACCCGATTCTGTACGGGGAAATTTTCCATCAACATAAATCTTGTAAGTCTTTTGTACGTTCAACCTGTTTTCCATGACTATTCCTCAAATCCTTTAAAATTAAAATTTCACGTAAGGCAAAAGTCCGTGGACTCCACCCTCACGGCCCATTCCGCTCTCTTTGAATCCACCAAAGGGTGAAGTGGGATCGAATTTGTTATAAGTATTCGCCCACAAAACACCAGCGCGAATCTGGTTTGTGATTTTGAAAATCTTAGAACCCTTTTCGGTCCACACGCCTCCGGCAAGTCCGTAAGGATATTATTGGCTTTTTCGATAGCTTCCTCGGGAGTGCGGAAAGTCTGTACTGTCAAAACTGGTCCAAAAATTTCTTCTTGAACGATCTTGTGAGACTGGGCCACATCCGTGAATAAGGTCGGGCGCACCCAATAGCCCTTTTTCGGAACCGGGCAATTGTTTTGGTACATCAAGGCCCCTTCCTTCACTCCGGCTTCCAAGTAAGTATTGATTTTATCCAACTGCATTTTTGAGTTTATCGCACCGATGTCAGTGTTTTTATCCAAAGGGTCACCGACGATTAATGATTCCATGCGATCGCGAAGTTTGGCGATGACCATGGATGCGACACTTTCCTGCACGAAAAGTCTAGAACCTGCGCAACAAACATGGCCTTGATTAAAGAAAATCGCATTGACCACGCCTTCAACGGCTTGGTCAATGGCGGCGTCCTCAAAAATAATGTTGGCGCTTTTGCCACCAAGTTCCAGGGTGAGTTTCTTACCAGTTCCCGCAACCGCCTTTTGAATGATTTTGCCAATCTCAGTGGATCCGGTGAAGGCAATTTTATTGAGATCCTTATGGTTGACTATGGAAGCACCCGTGCTTCCGGCCCCAGTGATAATATTCACGACTCCAGGTGGAAGGTCCGCTTGTTGAATTATTTCCGCCAATTTTAAAGCTGTCAGCGGAGTTGTCTCCGCCGGCTTCAAGACCACAGTATTTCCAGACAGCTAAAGCCGGAGCAATTTTCCAAGCCGCCATAAGAAATGGAAAATTCCAAGGAATGATTTGCCCGGCGACTCCCAAGGAGTGCGCGACGCGGCCGGGGAACGCATAATCCATCTTATCAGCCCATCCCGCATAATAGAAAAAATGGGCTGCTGCTAACGGAATATCCACGGTGCGGGATTCACGCAGGGGCTTTCCTCCATCCATGGATTCAATGATTGCCAATTCCCTTGCACGTTCTTGGATCAGCCTGGCAATTCTGAAATATATTTGCCGCGCTCCTTTGGCGGCATCTTCGACCAAACATTGTCATAGGCTTTTCGACCCGCAGCCACTGCCGCATCAACATCTTTGTCGTTGGCTTCCGCGATGTCTGCAATTTTTGTTTCTGTTGCTGGATTTACGGTTTCAAAATACTTCCCAGACTGGGGCTCGGTGAACTTGCCGTTGATAAAAAGATCATATTTTTTTTCTAGTTTGACGTGATCTGTGGACTCTGGTGAAGGTGCGTATTGCCAAGTGGTGGCAAATTTCAATCGTGGATGAGTCTTTTCATAAGCCTTAGCGAGCGCTTTGACTTCACCCACTTTAACCAAGGTCGCGGTACGAACTGGCGAAGTCGTCAATTTCTTGCTCTTGTTTTTGCCGTTGGATTTTGTTTTGCTTTTGTTTTGAGCCATTTTTCTAGTCCTTTGAAAAATAATCGAAAGATTGATAGCGCCCAGTTTTTTCTTTAACGATTTGACGAAGAAGATCGTTGGCTAACACGCTCGCGCCAAAGCGGAACATGTCTGGTGTGAGCCAATCCTCGCCCAAAGTTTCTTTCACCATCACCAAATATTGCAATGCCAATTTTGCGGTTTGAATCCCGCCCGCAGGCTTCATGCCAACTTTTACACCGGTTCGATAATAGTGGTCGCGAATGGCTTCTAACATCACTAAAGTCACGGGCAAAGTCGCCGCTGGTTCGACGTCTTACCGGTGGAAGTTTTGATAAAATCTGCGCCGGCTTCCATGGCAATGTCACTACACATACGAACGTTATCGAGGGTGGCCAATTCGCCAGTTTCTAAAATGACTTTCAAGTGGGCCGGACCGCAGGCTTCTTTTACGGCCGCAATTCTTCTTCGTCGAAGACAAAGTCGTATTCTCCGCTAAAAAACTTTCCCCGAGAAATAACCATGTCGATTTCGTCAGCGCCTTCGCTGACCGCCCAGCGAGTCTCTTCCAATTTGAAACGAGTATTGCTCATTCCTGAAGGAAAGGCTGTCGCAACTGCAGCAACCTTAACACCGCTGCCCTCAACGGCCTTTTTCGCCACCCGAACGAGATTCGGGTAAACGCAAACAGCAGCTACCGATGGAAGCTCCGGCATAGCCTCATAAGGCATTATCGCTTTTTGACACATTTGACGGACTTTTTGGGAGTGTCTTTGGAATCCAGAGTAGTCAAGTCCAACATGGACATGGCTAACTTTAAGGCCTCAAGCTTTGAGGCTTTTTTGATACTTCGCGAATTAAGTCTCGCTACGCGCTCTTCGACACCGACTAAGTCGATAGTAGGAGACGAAACAAACATTCCAGACATAAAATCCTCCGGGAAGGGCGTATCTCATTTGGTCGAGCAACGATAACATCGCTTCAAATTCGTTTTCTCGCTACGCTGGACCAAATGAGGATACGCCCGCGCCATTTTCGTGGCAATGCCTGATTAACACAAGGCTTTTGAAAACTTTTTACTGGCTTTTTTGACAAGTTTTGGCACATTGTCTGCCATGGTTCATTTCTCAGGCGTCGCAAAGCAATACGGTAATAGAATCCTCTACAAAAACGCTTCATTTCAAATAAACCCAGGCGAGAAAATCGGCCTGGTAGGCCCCAATGGCGCTGGTAAGACCACCGTTTTTCGAATCATCATGAATGAGGAGGTATTGATGCAGGTTCTGTTTCAAAGCCTGACAAAATAAAAGTCGGATACTTTTCCCAGAACATTGAAGAAATGAAGGGCCGCTCGGCCATCGCAGAAGTTATTTCAGGTGTAGGAAATTTCGACGCCATCAAAGTACGGTTGGCAGAGCTTGAACAAAAGCTGGCAGAGCCCTTGGACGACGAAATCATGAATCGAGTTCTCGAAGAATATGGTGACCTCCAAGGTGAGTTTGAACGTATCGGCGGCTATGAGCTCGAGTCGCGCGCTGCAGAGATTCTCACCGGTCTTGGCATAGGCCCAGACGATTTTCACCGACCAACCGAGAGCTTTAGCGGCGGCTGGAAAATGCGGATTGCACTGAAGATTCTCGCCATCAATCCCGACGTTCTGCTCATGGACGAACCAACGAATCACTTGGACATGGAAAGTATCATTTGGCTTGAACAATGGCTGCAAAATTTCAAGGGCTCAATTCTGATGACCAGCCATGATCGTGATTTCTTGAATCGCTTGGTGGGTAAAATCGTCGAAGTCGCCCAGCAAACCATCACAGTTTACTCCGGTAACTATGATTTTTACGAGCGTGAGAAATTGATTCGTAAAGATCAGCTGATCGCTACAGCGAGTGCTAGGAAGACATGCTGGCGAAGGAACACGAATTTATCTCGCGGTTTGCTGCTCGCGCTTCACATGCAGCTCAAGTACAATCCAGGGTCAAAAAATTAGAAAAAATTGAGTTGGTAGAAATTCCTGTGGAAGACCGGGCGATCGATTTTGAGTGGCCTACAGCCCCCCGTGGGGGTGATGAGGTCGTGAAAATCGAAAACATGGGAAAGACTTGGCAAAGCTCCGAGGGAAAGACAAACTGGTTTTTCAGGGGGCCAATGCCCTGGTGAAACGCATGGATCGCATCGCCGTGGTTGGTATCAACGGTGCTGGCAAATCGACGTTGATGAAAATACTGACTGGTGACACGGAGCCTACCTCAGGAAAATACACCATCGGTGCCAATATTGAAGTTGGATATTTTAGCCAAAATTCGATGGATGTGCTTGATCCAAGCTCAACAGTACTCGACGAAGTTCATAGCTATATTCCCAACGCCAATCTTGGCTATGTTCGCAATTTGCTCGGTACGATGAAGTTCTCCGGGGACGATGTGGAGAAAAAAATTAGTATCCTTTCGGGTGGGGAAAAAAGTCGCGTCGTGCTTGCTACAATTTTGTCCCGACCCGTCAATTTGTTGATTTTGGACGAACCTACCAACCATCTGGATATTGCCTCGCGAGAAGTTTTGCTTGAGGCCATTAAGAATTTTCAAGGTACAGTAATGATTGTAAGCCACGATAGGCACTTTTTGCGGGAAATCACGACCCGCGTCTTTGAACTCGATAAGCATCAACTACTTGTGACCGATGGAACTTGGGACTATTATCTGGAGAAAAAGGCGCAGAGCAAATAATCTGTGCTTTGTCAGTGAGGTCCTAATGCCGTTCAAATACCAAAGCATGTTCGAGCTCGGAAAAGAGTGACACCCAATATCGCCTTCTTGGGAAAAGACGGTGTTTCTATAGAAAAATTGGGAAATAAGGAATTCCTTATGGTGAAGCCTGAGGCCATTCGACTGCTGGCCGAAACGGCAATAGACGACGTTTCGCATTTACTTCGCACCAAGCATTTGGAAAAGCTGAGCCAAATATTGAAGATCCTGAAGCTTCGGACAACGACCGCTTCGTAGCCATTGATCTATTAAGAAACGCCGTCATCGCTGCAGATCGCATCTTTCCATCTTGTCAAGACACAGGCACAGCCATTGTCGTCGCCAAGAAAGGCCAGCAGGTATTGAGCGAGGGTGATGACAAGGTGGCTTTGAGCGAAGGCATATACAATACGTTTCAGAGAAAGAATCTTCGCTACTCCCAGCTAGCGGCACTCTCGATGTATGAAGAGAAAAACACGGGCAGTAACCTCCCCGCCCAGATCGATATTTATTCAGAAGAGGGAAATGAATATAATTTCTTATTTATCACCAAGGGCGGCGGAAGTGCCAACAAGTTTTATTTGTATCAAAAAACCAAGGCGCTGTTGAATCCAGATTCCATGGAGACATTTGTTCGTGAAGCACTTGCCAGTCTTGGAACTGCAGCTTGCCCGCCCTACCACTTGGCTCTCGTCATCGGTGGCACGTCCGCCGAAGACACAATGAAAACCACCAAATTGGCCTCAACCGGTTACTTGGATGAACTTCCTTTGGAGGGCTGTGCTGAAGGTCGTGCCTTTCGCGATAAAAAGATGGAAGCCCAATTGGAACAGTGGGCTCGTGAAACCAAAATTGGCGCTCAGTTTGGCGGCAAGTATTTAGCGCACGATGCCCGAGTGATTCGCATGCCAAGGCATGGCGCTAGCTGCCCGGTGGGACTGGGTTTGAGTTGCTCCGCGGATCGACAGATTAAAAGGAAAAATCACTCGCGACGGAATCTTTATCGAACAACTCGAAGAGCATCCGGCGCGGTTTTTGCCCTCGGATTTTAAAGACGCGCGCCAACCCGTAGTGGAAATAGATCTCAATAAGCCAATCAAGGAAACTTTAAAAATCTTGAGCGGATTGAAAGTCGCCACAAGAGTTATGCTGAATGGGCGGATGATTGTGGCCGGCAATATGTGGCCCATTCGAAGATTAATGAACAATTCAAAAACGATGGCAAGCTGCCTGACTGTTTCAAAGATTTCGCCATTTACTATGCCGGCCCGGCAAGGACCCCAAAGGTTTTGCCTCAGGTTCTTTTGGTCCAACCACCTCTGAACGCATGGATCCCTAACGTCGCCGATTTCCAGGCCGCTGGTGGCTCATTAATCATGCTTGGAAAAGGTAATCGCACACCTGCCATCACCGAATCTTGCAAAAAGAATGGCGGCTTTTATTTGGGATCCGTCGGAGGACCCGCAGCCCGCTTAGGTAAGGAATGTATCACTAAAAGTGGAAGTCTTCGACTTTGCCGAACTTGGCATGGAAGCCATTTGGAAAATTGAAGTCGAAAATTTTCCTGCTTTTGTGGTGATCGATGACAAAGGAAATGATTTTTTTAAAACTGTTGTCAGGCCTTCAAAAGCAACCAACGATGTGGGTGACGGCTTTTAATGAGGTCATTAAGGGCAACAGTTAAGAGGCCCTCGGCTCCTGGGGCGTATAACCCAAATCCGTGCACTGCCAAATTGCATTACCACCAGGATCAGTGGCAGCGCTTGGCGCATAGGCTTGATCCAAAAGAGTGAGCGGACTAAATATTGAGGCCGTTGAGGAAGTCATAATACCGCGAATATTGTTCAGATCATTTGCTGTGATCGCTGCGGGAGTTAAGTGATTACAAAGGTTCATTGCACTCGCTGCTAGCCACCGTGCCACAAAGCAAAGCAGGTAATGTGACCCCAGCAACCTGAAGGGCAGCGAGAAATGGAATTACAGTGTAGTACTGCAGAAACAATGACCAACCAGTCGCAACTTGCGTGGCATAGAAGTTTGATAGCGCACCCGCAGGCAAACAAGAATTGAAAGTTGCATCAGCAATCAAATTTCCACCACTCATTGTGCCGCCAGCCCCTGCCGTGGTTTTCAAAATCATTCCAATTTTCGCTAAAGAGAATAAAACCACAAAAGTTTGTTCGTTGATGTTCCAAGCGCCGTAATTCGTTTGGATATCGTCCATCTCTTGCTGGGCCCAAGAGCAGTAAGTGTCGGTCGTATTTACAGGCGCGACCACACCCGGAACTAGCATGTTTACCGTCGTGTTTTGGAAGGCTTGCATGAGGGTTAGCATCAAAGCAACGGGAGCGCCTCCGCCACCCAAAGCCGCGTCGAAGCCCGGTACCAATGAATGAGCTGAAAACGCATATATTGCCGCTAATGCTGTTGCAAAGGTGAACATCGTGGTTCTTGCGGATTGGCCCGATGGGCTCATGGCTTGAATGTCCGCAATGGCTGTTGTCCATTTACTTGCGTTGATCGCAATCAAAGCGTCTTCGTAAAGCGCGGCATCCGAATTGGGATTCACGAAACTCCCAATAAAGTTCTGCGAACATCCTGTCAGCAGAAAGACGAAACTGGTGAAAAAGCGTAAGACAAAACTCTTACTCATAAGCTTGATTATAGCTCATTGTGGGCCGTCAGGAGAGCTTGTGGCCCTGATGCTACATAATCCAAGTCCTAGGTCCACCAAGTGTTTCAAGATGAAACACTGTGACCTATGGACCACAGGAAGTTGAAAAAAGTACCTTCAATACTAAGGTTTTAGCAGACCGGACCTTGTACTATCACAACCATCGTCAAAAATGATTTGCGGTTTTTTCAAAGCTTACATTATAACCACAGCAAGCTGAGGCTTGCCGAAGCATTTCGCTAGCCAGACGGTGATACACTGGCGTTTCGGTGGCTCAAGGAGATTTATGAAATTCCAAAGTTTGATTTTAGTAACAGCCTTATTTGTTTCAAGTCTGTCGCTAGCCAATGACGACCTCAAGGCGATCATGAAGCCCATGGGAAATGATTTCAAAGCCCTTGGTTTGCAAATCAATAACGCCAGTAAAATCTCTCCATTGAGCTTGCCCAGGACATTTCGGACCGACTAAAAAAGACAAATGAGATGGTTCCTGATGAAGTGGCAAATCTGCCAGCAGACCAACAAGCAGCCGCTTTAGCAGATTACAAAACCACTAACAAAAAAGTGAATGATGAAGTCGATCAGGTAATTGCCGCTCTTCAAGCCAATAACAATGCTACTGTCCTCCATCTTAAGCCAGGTGGCTAGCGACAAGAAGTCCGCCCACGATAAATTTAATCCACAACCCTAAGTTGTTTAGATCCTTGAAAACTTTCGGCATTTATTTCTAGTATAAGGATAATTTTTTAACCAGCATGCCTTGAACCCCGGTCACAATGTCGTGTGAGGGGGTTCTTATGAACAGAGATTTACTTTTAATAAGCCTGGTTTTTGCAGTGATATTTTTACTGGGAATGCAGGTCATGGCGGACACAAGTTCAGACATGTCTTTACAATCTCCGGAAGAGGAATTTGTGATCGTGATTAAGCCTCTGCCTTCGTCAAAATTAGCCCTGATTGAAAAGGACGGCCCGCCCGCGAAGGCGACAGCCTCATTGGCTCAATCTTCGGAAGAGAATGAATTCCAAATCAAGATTCATCCCATTGCGGAGAATCGTCCAGTTGAGCACTAATCAAAATTTCTTCTGGCAATTTGAATTCGCGAGTTTGCACGTCATCTTTGGGAAATTCCAATCGATAAGCCCGAAGTGCGATTCCCGCCCTTGGCCATGGTTTGTGGCTTCCATAAAGCTCATCGCCTAAAATCGGAAACCCATGACGAGCTAGTTCAAAACGTAACTGATGGGACCTCCCGGCGACCGGTTGCAGTTCCCAAAGAATTTGATCATGTTGCTGGCTGAGGGCTTTGGCCAAAGTGAGACTGGGTTTTCCGTGGGCACTTTGTGTTCCCTTTTTCCACGCAGGAGTTTGGCTTCCCAGGTTTGAGTCTCACCAAAACTGGGGAGCTTAGCGGGCTCTTTTGCAAACTCACTTAGCGCCGAATAAGTCTTCTGAATTTTCTTTTGTTCCAGCCAACGACTGGCCGTCGTTTGGGCTTTCGCGGATTTGGCAAAGAGTAGAATTCCACTCACTTCGAAATCCAAGCGATGAACTGGAAAGAGCCGACAGCCCAGATGCTCTTGCAGCCACGTCCGAGCGACGGGTCGAGAATCCTTGTTTTCTAAACTGTCTGAAAATCTTGACGGGACACTGAGCACACCCGCCGGTTTGTCGATCGCTACAAAATGTGCGTTGGAAAAAACCGTCTTCATTTGGCCTTTTTACTAGGCCGATGAGAACATCTCTTGCTGATTTTGCGGGTTGAATCCGGCTTCATGGCTTCAAATTTTTCATAGTCTTGCTTGATTTGATCTCTCAATTTGGAAAAATCATCGCAGTGAAAAAGTTTGGCCACAAAGCTTCCACCCGGGCGCAAATTTTTTCTGGCAATTTCCATCGCTAATTCCACGAGTTCCACGGATCTCGCCTGGTCGGTGATACGAATTCCCGTAGTTTTTGGAGCCATATCCGAAATCACCAAATCAAAAGGTGGTTGAAACCCTTGTGCCG
>CAWBWG010000020.1:0-273074 GCA_963792515.1 uncultured Acidobacteriota bacterium
CTGCGTGGCGCGGGGCGCGTGCTTCTTGACGATGTCGGGGAAGGCCTGGGTGTCGCCCTGCGCGCCGATCAGCTGCTCCACCTCGTCGTAGAAGGGCGCGATCTCGGCGTAGCTGAACGGCCAGTCGGCCAGGTCCGCGCCCGGCACCGGCCCGAGCGCGGAAAGCTGCTGGAAGTCGATGTCCCAGAACCTCGGCACCTTGGCGTCCCAGTGCACGGTCCCGCCGCCGACGACCTGGGGCAGTTCGTCGACGCTGCCGGTGTACTGGACGGTCGAGGCCTGGTTCGGCCGCCAGGTGCGCGGGAACACCTCCGGGTCGGGCCCGGGGAAATTGCGCACCACCATGGCCAGGCTGTCGTTGGCGAACACCGTGCCGATCGGTCCCTCGCCGCCGAGGTTGGAGAAGCGGTTCGGTCCCTTCTCGTAGACCACGACCTGCCATCCGGCCTGCGCGAGCTCCATCGCGGCGAAAGACCCGCCGGCCCCGCTGCCGATCACCACCGCCTTTCTCATGGCTCATCACCGCTCTCATCTACACCGCGCCGAGGAACTTCAGCACGTCGGCCACGATGCCGGTGTCGTCGACCGGATCGTGCCCGTCAGAACGCTCGACCTCGTCGCTGGTGTAGCCGCGCGGCTGGATGTCGCCGGGGAAGCTGATGTCCTTCCAGCCGGCCAGGCCCCGGTTGCCGCCGTACTCGGGGGCGGCGTACAGGCCCTCGATCGTGTGCTCGAACAGCAGCGCGGTGAACGTGCTCACGGACTGCGTGGCCAGGATCTTGTCCTGGTTACTGGCGGTCGCCTTGGTGAAATCGCCGCCCGCGAGCTTGTCCAGCGCGGCGATGCCGCGGGTGTACTGCTGCTGCCAGCCGGCCAGGCGCTTGCGCCAGGCGATCGCGGCGACCGGATCGAGCGGGACGAAGCGGTCCATCAGGTCAGGCCCGGACGTGTGCCGGTTGCTCCACGGGCCGCCCGCGAAGATCATCGGCGGCGGGTTATCGTCTTGCAGCGCGCCGAGCGCGCCGAGCATCGTGTCGATGTAGCCGGTCACGTCGGCTTCGCGGGCTCCTGGCCCTTCGCCCGGGGCGTCCTGGGGCCGGGGGCGATCCGCGCGGTCGCGTCCTCGACGACGGCAGCCTGGTGACTGGTGAAGAAGCGGAGCACCCTGGCGTCGGCCCGGGGCGGTGACGTGCAGCCCGCTAGCACCACTGCGGAGGCGACGGGGATCGCCGCGATGACGGCCCGGCGTCGCGGCCCCGGGGGCGCTGGCTGACTGGCTGGCACCACTGCCCCCTGTCTGAGACGTATGGGAAAGATCATCACGTGTGGGTCAGGCTGGCGCAAGGGGCGTGATCGAACCGTATTTCGCCGGGGTCCTCCTGGACAGGCTCAGACAGCTGCCTCCGGCAGTGCCTCCAGACAGCTGCCTCCTGGACAGCTGCCTCCTAGACAGCTGCCTCCTAGACAGCTGCCTCCTAGACAGGGGCTCGGTACCGGGCCGAGACTGGGCTCATGGTGACCACGACCGAGTTCGATCAGCTGCTCGAGGTGCTGCGGGACTTCATCCGGAGCGAGGTGATGCCGGCCGAGGCCGGCATCGACGAGTCCGACGAGATCCCGGCCCGGCTGATCGCGCAGGCCAAGGAGATGGGCCTGT
Organism: uncultured Acidobacteriota bacterium; assembly: GCA_963792515.1. Taxonomy (GTDB): domain Bacteria; phylum Acidobacteriota; class Terriglobia; order Acidiferrales; family UBA7541; genus Palsa-147. The sequence goes on from CAWBWG010000020.1 coordinate 1,658, forward strand.
ACGGCTACGCCCTCCCGACCGAGTACGGCGGCCTGGGCCTGTCGGTCGAGCAGCAGGTCCTCCTGACCATCGAACTCGGCTACACCAGCCCGTCGTTCCGGTCGCTGTTCGGCACGAACAACGGGATCGCCGGGCAGGTGCTCGTCCTGGCCGGCACCGAGGAGCAGCGCAAGCAGTGGCTGCCGCGGCTGGCCTCCGGCGAGGTGGTCGCGTCGTTCGCGCTGACCGAGCCGGACGCGGGGTCCGACCCGAGCCGCCTGGTGACGTCCGCGACGCCGGACGGCGACGGCTGGGTCATCGACGGCCTCAAGCGCTACATCACCAACGCCCCGGCGGCCGACGTCTTCATGGTGTTCGCGCGCACCGACCCGCAGGCGCCGCCCGGCAAGGGCATCGGGGTGTTCGTCGTGCCGGCCAGCACTGAAGGGGTGGCGGTCGCGGCGCGAGACCACAAGATGGGCCAGGCCGGCGCGTGGACCGCCGATGTCGCCTTCACCGGCGTGCGGGTCCCCGGCGACGCGCTGGTCGGCGAGGCGGCTCAGGCCGGCTACGCCACCGCCATGCGGAGCCTGGCGCACGGGCGGCTGGTCATCGCGGCCATGTGCGTGGGGGTGGCGGCGAGGCTGATCGACGAGAGCGTCAGCTACGCCAGGGAACGCTCCCAGGGCGGCCACCCGATCGGCGAATACCAGCTGGTCCAGGCCATGCTCGCGGACTCGCAGACCGAATACCTCGCGGCCAGGGCCCTGGTGCTCGACGCCGCGGTGCGGTACGACGCGGGCACCGACCGGCGGCTGGCCCCCTCGGCGGCGAAGTACTTCGCCAGCGAGGCGGTCGGCCGGATCGCCGACCGCGCGGTCCAGATCCACGGCGGCTCCGGGTACATCCGCGGCGTCCCGGTCGAGCGGCTGTACCGCGACGTGCGGCTGTTCCGGATCTACGAGGGCACCAGCCAGATCCAGCAGCTCGTCATCGCCCGGGAGATGCTCAGGAGCTGATCCAGGGGCTTCAGGTCCGGAGAAGTAGGGACTTACGTCCCTGCCGTTCCGGGACCGCCGACAGGTGAAATGCAAAGGTGTTCGTTGGCGATGAGGTGCGGCTGGATGTCGGCTTCGCCGTCGCACGGGAGAGGCTGACGCGGCTCGGCGAGAGCGGTGCGCTGTCCGAGACATCGGAAGACGCCTACGGCCCTGGCCTGACCCGCGTGGGCGTAGCTGGCTTCGCCAAGCTGGTCCGGGTGCAGGTCCGCGAGCTGTCCTGGACCGACCTATCGGCCGGGCTGGCGCTGCGCTGGGAGGCCACCGGCCCGGGCGGCGGGTTGTTCCCGGTGCTGGACGCCGACCTCAAGCTCGCTCCCGACGGGGAGGGGAGCACGGTGCTGACGTTGGCCGGCTCCTACCGGCCGCCGCTCGGACCGCTGGGCGAGGCACTCGACCGGGCGGTACTGCGCCGGGTCGCGGCCGCGACCATCCGGAGCTTTGTCGCCCGGGTGGCGGCTCAGATCACCGGCCATCCCGTGCCTAACGGATCCGCCCTGCCGCCGTGGCCGCCGTCGCCGCCATCACCGCCGGAGGTGAACGCGTAGTCCCTGATCTCGTGGATCACGTCGTCTAGCCGATCCAGCGCATCGGAGAGGCGCTCGCGCACCACGTCGCCGGGCAGGCTGGCCGCGGTCTGCAAGCTCAGCCCGACCTGGAACAGGCGATGAACCACCCGGTCGAGCAGATCACCGGTGCCCCGATCGGTTGCGGCGTCCCTGGCCAGGTCCGCGAGATCAGTCCGCGGCCGGATCTCGCTGGCGTCGCGGATCACCGCGAGGACGAAGTTCTCCGAGGCGGTCGGCACCGGGCTCAGGCCGATCTCGACCGGCAGCGTGGCTCCGTCCTTACGCAGCCCGGCGAGCCGGGTCCGTTCGGCCATCGGCCGGGCCAGCGGCGCCCGGTGGTAGCCGGCCCGGTAGCCGTGATGAGCGGGCCGCACGTCGGACGGGACAAGCGAGTCGACCGGCGATAGCTTGTACTTTGTGCCCGCCAAGGCATAGAGGCGGCGCCAAAGGAAGCGATTGATCGTCACTACCATGGCGGCCATCACCAGCGTGGCTGCCAGTAGCACTCGCGAGCTGCCGCTATCGGTGGCGCTGCTGATCACCGCGCCGAGGCCAACGGTCGAATATGTCTGACCGTGAAAATGGAAATATTCGGCGACGATGCTGGCGTTCCAGGCGCCGCCCGACGCGGTCACCAGCCCGGTGACGAAAAAGGGGAAAATGGCCGGCAAATAAAGCTCGCGCCAGCGTCTCCAGCGTGCCGAATTGAAAACTGCCGCACACCTCTTTCAGATCCGTGGGAATGGCGGATCGCGCCGGCAATCACGTTGAACAGGATGTACCACTGCGTGCCCAGCAGGAGCAGAACTATGGAGCCGATTCCCGAGCCCGCCGCCGACGCGAATCAGCAGCAGAAGGATGATCGGGAAAAGCGCGGTCGCCGGCACGGACGCGGCGATTTGCGCGATGGGCTGCATCGACGGCCGAGAGCCGTCGGATTCAATCCGATGATGACTCCAGCGGGAATGGTCCATAGCGCGGCGAGCAGCAGCGTGAATTCGACGCGCAGGAACGTGGCCCCCGCACCCACGAAAATGCTGCGAAGTTCGGGCGCCGTGACGGTGGCTAGCAATGCGGTCCATCTTCAAGAACGCGTAGCCGATGCCCAACAGCACGAGCAGCAGCGCGACACGGCCGGTCCATCGTCCAGAATTTTCCGGAGGCGGAAGGTTCGAATTCCGGGGCTTGGCGCGCTCGGCGAAATGCAGCGCCAGCCGCTCGCGCAGCGGCGAGAAGGCGGCTGCGCAACTAACGGGACAATCTTCGAGCGGCGCAGGAAATCGAGCACGTAGGAATGCGGCGATTCCGCCGCTTCAACTTGCTCGAATTTGAATTTTTCCGCCCAGGCGATTACCGGGCGCCAGATCAGCTGGTCCATCAGCACGATGACGCTCACCATGGCGACAACGCCCCAGATGATCGCGCGGGTGTCGCCCGCGTTGGCGGCGGTTTGCAGGTAGGAGCCCAGGCCGGGAGCCGCAGATCGCGATTCTCCAGCACGAACATTTCGCAGGCCATCAGGAAAAACCAGCCGCCGGCCACCGACATCATGGAATTCCACACCAGCCCAATGGCCGAGTACGGCAGCTCCAGTTGCACAAAGCGTCTGCCACCAGCTCCAGCGGTAAATCTCGGCGGCTTCGCGCATCTCGCGCGGAATGGATCTTCAGCGACGAATAAAAGCTGAAGGTCATGTTCCAGACCTGGCCGGTAAAGATCAGCAGGATGGAGCCCAGCTCCGATGCCGAATTGCCGCGTGCGGAAAAAGCGCCACCATGGCCAGCATCACGCCGGGCAGAAAACTGAGCACGGGGATGGATTGCAACGTGTCGAGCAGCGGAATCAGGAAGCGCTCGGCGTTGGCGTTGTAGGCGGCGACGTAGCCGTAAATGAGAGTGAAGATCAGGCTGACCAGGTACGCGAGCAGGATGCGCAGCAGAGAGTACATCGCGTATTTCGGCAGAGCGCTTAGCGAGAGCTGAATTTCCGGACGCGTGCTGACCGGCGCGGCCCAATAGTGAGTCAGTGAGAGAAGCGCGTAGAACGCTGCCAAGCCGCCGAAAATGATGGGTAAGTCGTGCAACATCGAGGGAACGCCGCCGGGCAGTTTTCCCCAAGCCAGGACTCTGCGTGGCGCATTTTCCGGCGACGTCATTGGCGAGGCGCTTTTGCGGTTTTATGTGCGGGGGCGGGCTCGTAAAGACGCAAGCGATCGGTTTGCGAATCGTATTTGAAGATTTCGGCGTAACGGCCCCAGTTCAGCGCCGTTTCGATCTGCTGCTTGGTTTCATCTTCGGTGAGATATTCATCGAGAAGATCGTGGAAAAACTCGAGCGGCATCTCGTGATCCGATTTGCTTTCGAGCGTGGTTTTTATCTGCTGAAGCAAAGCGACATGCGCGAGAAGCGCCTCGCGGAACTGGACCTTGCGGGCAGGGATTTTCGCTTCGGCAAATTGCTTTCCTGGCAAGGTGAGCACCACGTCTCCCTCGCGCACGGTGACAAATCCGAGCATCGCGGCCCCGTCGATGATGGGCAATAAGTCATCGACCTCGAGCAGCAGTTCTTCGGCGATGTGGTACATGTCCTCTTCGCCCTTGCGATCGTTCAGCAGCTCGAGCAAGCCCGCGATGCCGCCGGGCCGCGCGTGAGGAATCATTTGCGGGCGCGGCTTGCGGACGCCGGTGGCCGCGGGAGGCGCGAGGTCCAGCTCCGGTTGGGTCATGACTTTGTAAATGTAATCGACGTAAAGAAGAAACGCGGGCGACTTGCGGTCGCGCGGCTGATGCAGCGGAACGCGGAAGTCGGCGCGAATTTTTGCCGGGTTGCGTCCAAGCACGATGATGCGGTCGGCCAGCAGAACGGCTTCTTCAATATTGTGAGTCACCAGAAAAATCGCGCGCGTGGGAATTTTCTTTGCTTGCCACAGTTCCATCAATTCGAGACGCAGGTTTTCCGCGGTGAGGACGTCCAGCGCGGAAAATGGCTCGTCCATGAAAAGTATTTCCGGCTCGACGGCCAGCGCGCGCGCGAAGCCTACGCGCTGCTTCATCCCGCCCGATAATTCTTTGGGATAAGCGGTCTCGAAATTTTTTAATCCGACGGAATCGAGAGCGTGGAGAGCGCGGCGGTGGCGCTCGTCCTCAGCGACGCCGCGCGCGAGCAGCGGCGCCTCCACGTTCTCGAGCACCGTAAGCCAGGGGAACAGCGCGAAGCTCTGAAACACAATGGCCACATTGGGCCGGCATTGCGAAATCGGCCGCTCGTGCCACAGCACTTCCCCACTCGAAGGCATGGTCAGGCCCGAAAGCATTCTCAGCATCGTCGATTTTCCCGAGCCTGACGGCCCGAGAAGCGCCACGATGCTGTCCGCATCAATCGATAAATCGACCGGAGCGATCACCTGAATTTGCCGGCCTTCCGGCTGTTGAAAACTTTTCGAGATTTGCCGCGATTCGATGATGTGTTCAGGCGCTGCTGTTCGCGGCAGCGCGGGAACGACTTCACCGACCGCGCCGGTTTCAAGAGGTAGTTGCGGCGGCTGCAGCTTCGTGGCTTCGAGCTCGTTCATCAAGCTCTGCCAGGCTTCCTCGGGCAGCGCGTCGAAGAACAGATCGCGGTCCGCGGGGTTCATCGCGTCGACGATCTGGTGCATCTCCAGCGGCGCGCGCGAGTGCAGGAGCACGAACGCGTGAAAATAGGGAAAGCGCGCGATCAACGAGGCCGCAAATGTCACCGGCAGGACGCGGAAAAGTTCGCGCTGCTCTTCGAACGGGAGGGTGATCACGAAATCGGCAACGACGCCGGGGTCGAGTTCGATCAGCAGATCAGCCGCGTTTTTCCAACGGCCGCGGCTGCAGAGCTCGCGGACTGTCTCTATGAGAGGCAGCGACATAAGGTGCTATAGGCTACTACGGATTCGGATGGGCGCGGCTAACGGCTCAATAACGGCCGGTGCCCCGCTATGGTCGACGCAGTGGGTCGTGCCATTGCGACAGGCAAAAGAGGCGCAGTTCTTGTATTCTACGGACGTTACCGCTCGGCATTTGGCGGGCCGGACAGCTTCCACCTGAGACAGCTATGAACGTTCCTACCGTATATACGAGCCTTCGTGGCATGCATCTTCTTGATGCACCCATCTTCAACAAAGGCACGGCTTTCACCGACGAAGAGCGGTCCGCGTTTGGTCTGCATGGCCTGTTGCCACCGCAGATCGAATCACTGGACGAGCAGACGTCGCGTGCTTATGAAGCTTTTCTCCGGAAAACGGACGATCTCGAACGTCACATCTACCTGCGTGCTCTTCAGGATATGAACGAAACCCTATTTTACAGACTGCTGAACGCCCACATCGAAGAGATGATGCCCATCGTCTACACGCCGGTTGTTGCTTTGGGCTGCCAGCAGTTCAGCGGGATTTACCGCCGCCCACGCGGCCTATTCGTCTCCTATCCACTCCGCGACTCGATTCCCAGCCTCTTGCGCAATCGGCCGAACTCGAATGTTGACGTCATTGTGGTGACGGACGGCGAGCGCATTCTGGGAATCGGCGATCAAGGCGTCGGAGGCATGGGGATACCGATTGGCAAACTTTCTCTATATTCGTTGATCGGCGGCATTCACCCCGCCCGAACCTTGCCGGTCGTGCTTGACGTAGGAACGAACAACGAGGACCGATTGAAGGCGCCAGAGTACCTCGGTTGGCGGCACGAGCGCATCGTGGGCGATGCCTACTACGAATTCGTAGACCTTTTCGTCCAGGCCGTGAAGCAGGAGTTGCCTCAGACCTGCCTGCAGTGGGAGGACTTCGCCAACCCTCACGCCCGGCCTCTCCTCGATCGCTATCGCGATCAACTGCTGACTTTCAACGACGACATCCAGGGCACAGCGGCCGTCGTTTTCGGCGCGCTCGCGGGCGCGATCAAAGCATCTGGCAGAAGCTTGCAGGACCAGCAAATTGTCTTCTATGGAGCGGGCGCTGCGGCCATCGGCGTAGCGGATTACTTGAGGATGGCGCTCGTGGACTGCGGCCTCTCTGAGGAAGAGGCCCGGAGCCGTTTCTGGATCGTCAACAGGGGCGGTATCCTGCACGCGGATCGAACCAACCTCGCTCCAGAGCAGCGCGTCTACGCCCAACCAGTGGAACGGTTCGCGCGGTGGCGGCTTTCGTCTGGCACCATTGATCTCGACGCCGTCATCCGCAATGTCGACGCGACGATTTTGATCGGGCTATCAACCCTCGGTGGTGCCTTTACCGAATCTATCGTGCGAGAAATGGCGCGGAAGGTTAATCGGCCAATCATCTTCCCCCTGTCGAATCCAACGGACCGGTGCGAGGCCCTTCCGGAAGACTTGATGCGGTGGACGGAAGGTCGCGCGATCGTCGCCACAGGTTCTCCATTCGCACCGGTAGATTTTGCGGGCCGGAAGATTCCAATTGCCCAGTGCAACAACGTCTATGTTTTTCCGGCTGTCGGTCTGGGTTTGATTGCCTCCAGAGCGCGGAGAGTGACTGATCGGATGATGATGGCGAGCGGGCGCGCATTGGGCGAGAACTCGCCCGCGCTGCGCGATTCTGCAGCTGCGTTACTCCCTTCGTTGAAAGATCTCCCTTCGATTGCGCGAGAGATCGCCTTTGAGGTAGGCATGGAAGCGCAGCGCGAAGGCTTTGCGCCGCCCACATCACCCAACGAGTTGCGTGATCGCATTGCTGCCTCGCAATGGACTCCTGAATACCCGCATCTGGTTGGAGCCAGGGCCTAGCCCTCACCCAACTCTTGCAACCCCGTCGGTTCCTCGCGGATCCGCCAGGATTCGAGAAAAAAAAGAGGGGGCCGACTTCGCCCCCTCTCACTTCAAGACAAACTAGCCACTCAATTCATTTTCGCACACACGACCTTGTGGAACGTCGAGTACTCGGCCTCGAACTTCTTCACCACCGGGATGCCTTCAATGAACCGCGCCATGATCTTCTCGATCTGTGGATACAGTTCTCGACTGTAGGTCTCCGCATACTCCTTCGTCTCCCACAGGCTGATTGCTTCCAGTTCCTTCTTTTCCGGTGCCACGAGCAGCAGTTCGTCCAGGAATCCCTTCTGCCTGCGAAGCAGGGGCAGGATTTCCTTTTCAAACGTTACCGGAAATTCGTTGACCACGTTCGGCTTCAGTTGCAACACAACTTCACGTGCGAACATATAAACCTTCCTCTCATTTTACTTGGGAGGCGATGCCGCTGATCCCCCTCCGTTTTCTTTACAGAGCGCCAGGATCGAAAGTTCATTCCGTCCCCCACAGCACTTTCGCACTCCAATCAACCAATTTCAGTGCCCTGCGTCACCCGGCAACGTGTCCAGCATCACAAATGAAGATAAAATTGCATGCCGCGGACAGTGAAAACGGGAAACTGTCCGCTCCCCTCGGCCTTGAGTTAATGATTGACGGCCGTTCTAGTCTGAAACCGAGACTTATACGAGGCTGGGCAACATCGCCAGATCCTGATTGACGGGCAACTCGAAAGTTATCAGCTCGTCCATCGGGTTAGTACCGATAAACGCTCTTGTGTCTCCTGATTGACTTTCACTTGGCTGGTTAGTCGCATCACCGGAAAGTGACTCACTACCAGGCGGCGGTTGATCAATCACTGGGCTTCGGATGGGCGTATAATGGCCGTCGATTGGAGCCGCCGCTGACGATTGCCTCGCACGTTGCGCGCAAACTTGCCGAATGAAATCTGCTCAGGCTGTTGATAATCGGGAACGCGTGTTTCTTTTGGGCGTTAGCTTGAAGAAATCTACGCGCTTTCGGAATGGGATTGTCGAGCGGGAATCCTTGCTTGAGCTGGAGGAATTGGCTCGCTCGGCTGGGGCTGTCGTCACCGGCAGCATGATGCAGGTGCGTGAGGCGATTGATCCGGCCACTTTGGTGGGCAAGGGGAAATTGGACGAGGTGAAGATGGAGGCGCAGATGCACAAGGCGCCTTTGATTATTGTGGACCACAATCTTACGCCGGTGCAGTTGCGCAATATGGAAAAGATTACCGAGTGCCGGGTGATCGACCGCACGCAACTGATCCTGGATATTTTTGCGTTGCATGCGCGCACTCGCGAAGGGCAGCTGCAAGTGGAATTGGCGCAATTGAATTACATGTTGCCGCGGCTTTCGGGCAAAGGCGTGGAGCTTTCGCGGCTCGGCGGCGGAATTGGGACGCGCGGACCTGGCGAGCAAAAACTCGAGACGGACCGGCGGAGGATTCGCGACCGCGTGGGAAAAATTCAGCGCGCAATTGACACCGTACGCCGGCAGCGGACCACGCGGCGCCAGGCGCGCGAGGCGATTCCACTCGGGACCATCGCGACGGTGGGATACACGAACGCCGGAAAATCTACGCTCTTCAATGCGCTCACTCATTCGGCGGTGCTGACATCGTCGAAAATGTTTGCGACGCTCGATCCCACGATTCGCGGCGTGCGATTGCCTTCGAAGCGGCGCGTGCTGCTTTCCGATACGGTAGGATTCATCCGCGAGTTGCCGCCGGGGCTGATCGCTGCATTTCGCGCGACGCTCGAAGAAGTGCAGGAAGCGTCGCTGATTTTGCACGTCAGCGATATTTCGGATCCGAATCACAGCGAACACGATGATGAAGTGCTGAAGATTTTGCGCGAGCTGGGCGTGGAGGAACGGCCGCGCTTGCGGGTCTTCAACAAAATCGACCGGCTCAATCCGGAGGAACTTGCGGCACTGACGCAAGCGCCTCCGAATGGCGCGAGCGCCGGCAGCATTGACGGTCCCGTGTTTGTTTCGGCAGTGACCGGCGCGGGGCTCGAAGATTTACTCGCGCGGATCGACGCGGCATTACCGGTAGACCGCATCACGCATCTCGACTTGCGCGTGCCGCTTTCCGATGGCCGGACGCTCGCGATGATCTACGCCGCGGGGCGAGTGTTGAAGTCGGAGCTGACGGATGAGGTGCTTTCGCTCGAAGCGGAAGTGCCGGAATCGCTGGCGCGGCGGCTCACGTCGTATACGATTCAGTAAAGTCACTAGCATCGAACGCTGTGAAAATCCTGTGGAATCTAGGGGCTATTTCGCGCGTGCCGGCCTCTCGGGCGCGCAGCGGTGCCATCGCTCCGGCCCTACGCTCCTCCCGCAACGCATTGTAAATAGGCCGCTTGCAGAGGGCTCCGTGCGGCGCCGGGATCCTCGATACGGCCCAATTCGGCTGAAACCGCATATTCGAGTTTTGCACAACGGTAGGGCAATTTGTGCCCTAAGCGTCACGATGCAGGGGACTTGCATTTCGGGCGATTTTGAGCCTGCCCGCCTTCGTAGCGGTGGGCTTCAGCCCAGCATCTTACGAATCGTATAAGTCCTTCAAGCCTGTAGTGCGGGCGGACCGCGATCTCAAATACTGTGCGTTGATTGAGTGGAGCGGACCGGGCGCGTTCGTTGCTTGTGGTGACCTCGGAGGTCGTAAGATCCTGGGCTAGAGCCCACCGCTACGAAGGCAAGTGCGCGCCGCACAAATTTTACATCTAGTACGCTTTGGGGCAGTACCGTTGACGGGGTGGGATTGCGGGACTATAGTGAAATCTCCCCGGCACACTTTGCGTTGGCGTAGTGCAAGGGACGTTTTTTGCGGCGCTTGCTATGAACCTGCCGAACAGCCTCACGATACTCCGCATCTTTTTTGTCCCGCTGCTGGTTGTGGTGTTGCTTACACGCGAGCCGAATTTTGATTTTTGGGGCATGTCGATCCATTTCGAGGTTTGGGGCGTTTTGATTTTGCTCGCTGCTGCTTCTACGGACGCTGCGGACGGATACTTTGCGCGCAAACGAGGCGAGATTACCACCCTGGGAATTTTGCTCGATCCGATTGCCGACAAACTGCTGATTTCGGCAGCGTTTATTTCGCTGGTGGAAATGGGACTGGTGCCCGGCTGGATGGTGATGATCATCATCGGGCGCGAATTCATCGTGCAGGGTCTGCGCAACATCGCCATCGCCGAAGGATTGATCATTCCGGCGTCGCCGCTGGGCAAGACGAAAATGGTGCTGCAACTGATTTGCGGTTGCGCTGTGATTTTGGCGGCGAAGCATCCGGGATTGATGTCGCTCGGGCGAATTTTGCTTTGGGCCGTGGTGCTCAGCGCCATTGCTTCGGCGGTGCATTACTTCCAGATGTTCTGGAGCCAGGTGAACGACCGCGTGCAGAAGCGGCGCAAGGGCCTGCTGATCCTGGAGCAGGAAAAAAAGCCGCAAAATGTGCCTACTCGATAGCCAGGAACAAAAGATCCTCCTCAGGCTTGCGCGGATGTTCATCGAAAAAGCGGCGCAGTGCGGCTCGCCCGATGGTCTCGGTGTCGAGCCATTGCCAGGCCGCCTCGGGGAGCCCGCGGGAGCTTTTGTTACACTGCGGCGCGGCGACCGGCTGCGCGGTTGCATCGGGCATCTGGAAGCGTCGTCTCCGCTTGCGCTGGCGGTGATGTGGGCGGCGAAGGCTGCGGCATTTGAGGATCCGCGATTTGAACCGGTGCAGCCGGAGGAAGTCGCCGAATTGACGATCGAAATTTCGGTGCTCACGCCCTTCCAGGAAATCGCGCCAGAGAAAGTAATCCTCGGCACTCACGGAGTGGTGATTCAACGAGGCCATCGCCGCGGCCTGCTTCTCCCACAGGTGGCTACCGAACACAATCTGACTCGCGAGCGATTCCTCGAAGAGACCTGCATGAAGGCCGGGCTGGCGCGCGATGCTTGGCGGGAAAGCGCGACGAAAGTCTTCGCCTTTACGGCGGAAGTATTTTCAGAAGTCGATTACGCTGAAAATAAAAGCGGCGCGAACAAGATGTCCGCGCCGCAATAATTTCGGTTTAACCGCGTGAACTATTCCAGCTCGACGTAATCACCCGCGTAAAGTTCGCGCAGCGCAAAAGTGATAATCACCGACGAGGAGTTTTCCGCGGTGCGCACCACGATTCCCTCCCCCAGCACCTCGCGCGGCACATTGTCCCACTTGAAATTTTTCGAGACGGCACCATACCCGAAGCAATCGAAGGCCATTCGTCGCGTCTGATACGCGAATTCATTCTGCTGGCCGGTGTAGCGGAACACGCGGAAATAATCTCCCACTTTTACGCCCTGAGCGCTGCCGAGGTTCACGTAGACCACGTCATCAGAGCCGTAAGTCTGCTGGAAATGCTTGCCGAAAACGACCATGGCTTTGGCCTTGCCGCTGGGCTCCGCAAAGCGATCGAATTTATCTTCCGGCTTAAGCTGTGGCGCCGGGCGCTGCGTGAATGGCAATGCGATATCGCCGCGCTGCAGGTACTCGCAGGAATTCTCGATCTGCGCGACGGAAGTATTTGGGTGCACCACCACCACTTTCACGCGGCCTTCATCTTCCCATAGCGTCCCGATGGCGCGCATGATCGAAAATTCCTGATTGAACCAGGGGGTGCGAGTGGGCTCGCCCACCGGTCGAATGATGCTGAATTCATCGCCGACGTGGACGCCCTGGCCCTCGCCCTTATTGATATAAACGTAGTCGCCTTCCTGAAAGGTCAGCTTGTAATCGGAGCCTTCGCCGGTGATCAGCACGGTGTCTTGCGGCGGGGCTTGGCGGGTGACCAGACCGGAGCAGTACATGTCCGTGGGGATGGGAGTTCTGACCTGGTCCTGGGCTTTCACGGATGCGGCAGTAAATGCGATAGTCAGGGCCAGTAAGATTGCTTTTCCGCGCATGATTCTCGCTCCTTCGGACACGTCTGGCAGCCCGCATCTAGTACTACTGGTGCTGGCGCCTGCTGAATCGAACGTAGCAAAAGCCGCGCGCGAGCGTCAAGGATGTCGCGGGGTCGGCTTTACACATTGTGCACCGCATGGTAGAAGCCCTAGATTCCTCAGAGGATAGGGAGCTTGCAGGGATGGCAGGATTGTTTCCAAATGGAGGCATTTGCGCGGTGGTCGTCGGGCGAACCGCTGCCGAGATGCAGCGTGCGCTTCGGCACGCCCTGCGCGAAGCTGAAACGATCGAATTGCGCCTCGATTGGCTACGCGGAGAAGCCGAAATCGAGCGCATGATTCGCTGGATCGATCGGAACCGTCTCAAATTGGAAGTTGGATCGCAAGTAACGCTGATCGCCACCTGCCGGCGCGCACAGGCTGGCGGGAAATTTCGCGGCAGCGTGCCGATCCAAATAGAATTGCTTCGCCAGGCTGCGAAGTCCGGATGTACGTGGCTCGATCTGGAAATTGAGAGCGCCGAAAAAATTTCGCCTGTCGAATTTCGCGACTTGCGGCGCGGCGCTCGCATGCTGGTCTCCTTCCACGATTTTCGGCGAACGCCTGGAAATTTGCGCGCCGTGAGTGCCAGGCTGGCGCGTGTTGGCGGCGATGCCATCAAAATTGCGGCCCAAGCCAGCGGATTACGGGATGCCTTGCGCGTACTGGAGACGGCGCGCGGCTCGCGCCGCGTCGTTGCCGTGCCGATGGGCGATGCCGCCGCTGCCGCGCGCATTTTGGCTCTGCGCGCCGGATCGGCCTTGGCTTATGCGCCTATGGGAGAAGCCACCGCGCAAGGACAAATTTCGTTCGAGCAAATGAGCTCGCTCTATCGCGCGGATCGCTTGACGCGACGGACGCGCGTTTATGCCGTGATCGGCGATCCGATCGCGCACTCGCTTTCGCCGCTAATGCAAAATGCCGGATTTCGCGCGCGGCAGATGGACGCGGTCTACGTGCCGGTGCTGGTGCGCGATCTGCGCGATTTTCTCGCCGCCATCGAGCCATTCGGCATCGCCGGTTTCAGCGTAACTTTGCCGCACAAGGAAGCAATTTTGCGGCATCTGGACGATTGCGATCCTTTGGCGGCGGAAATTGGCGCGGTGAACACGGTGGTCGTGCGCGGCGGCGGCAAATTGTACGGCTACAATACGGATTACGTGGGAGTGTTGCGGGCGCTCGAGCGGCGCTTGCCGCTCGCCGGCAGCAGCGTCCTAGTGCTTGGTGCCGGAGGCTCGGCGCGCGCCGTAGCCTTCGCTCTGGCCCGCGCCGGCGCAAATATCCGTATTTGCGCGCGGCGCGTGAAAAAAGCGCAGGCGTTGGCGCGCGCGGTCGGCGGCGAGGCGATCGAGCGCAAGCGACTGCGCACAGAATTCTTTGATGCGATTGTGAATACGACGCCTGTGGGGATGTATCCGCGGGTAGGCGAATCGCCATTGGAAGCGCGCGAATTGAATTGCCGCCTAGTATTTGATTTGATTTACCGCCCGGCGGAAACTCGCTTGTTGCAGCTCGCTGGCCGGCGCGGCATCGAAACAGTTTCGGGGCTGCAGATGTTTGCAGCCCAAGGGCTAGCGCAGTGGGAAATTTGGACTGGCGAGCTGGCACCGGTAAGAGAGATGGCCGAGTCGGTGGCGCACTTGGCGTAGGGGCGGGGGTTCACCTCCCGCCCGGTTTGGCCGTGGGTTTTCACCCCGCGCCAAATCTCGCAACATAAAAGTGGGCAATCAAAAAAGGCCGACGAAAAGCAACTCCGACAACAAATTCATAAATAGAAAAGCAAAGTCACAAGAGCCGGCGGGGACGCCAGCCGTACGAATGCGAAAATGATCCAGCCTGATTTCAAAACTTTTACCCGGTTGGCGCGCGGGGGCAACCTTGTCCCTGTGTATGAGAATTTCACTGCGGATCTTTTGACTCCGGTCGGAGCATATTTGCGCGTCGCGCATCGGGCGAAATATTCGTTTTTGCTGGAGAGTGTGGAGGGTGGCGAGAATATCGCGCGCTATACCTTCGTGGGTGCGGATCCGGCTCAGGTGTTTCGATCGCGCGATAAAAAATGTGTGATCGAGTCAGCTAACGGCGCGCGCGAAGAGTTTGACGAGAATCCGATCGAAGTCTTGCGGCGACTGATGGGGCGCTATAAGCCCGTGCGCGTAGCGGGATTGCCTCCGTTGATTGGCGGAGCCATCGGCTACTTTGCGTACGACATGGTGCGCTTGATCGAAAAGATCCCTTCCACGGGCAGCGATGAATTGAAATTGGATGATGCCGTGCTGATGTTCTATCGCGGCCTGCTCGCGTTCGACCACGTCCGCCATCGCGTCTGGATCGTGCAGAATGTTTTTACCGAAGGACCCGGGAGCCTACGATCGAAGTACGACGCGGCCGTCGCGGAAATTGAGCGCACCAGACGGAAATTGCAGGCACCTCTGCGCGCCGAGCCCGCCAAGCGCGCCGCGAGACGCGGGCACTTACTCGTACGCTCGAATTTCACTCGCGCTCGCTATATTTCCGCGGTGAAACGCGCGAAAGCCTACATCCGCGCTGGCGATATTTTTCAGGTCGTCCCCAGCCAGCGCTTCACCGCCAAGACCGACGCCGATCCCTTCGAAATTTATCGCGCGCTGCGGGTGATTAATCCCTCGCCCTACATGTATTTCCTACGCCTCGACGATGTATCGGTCGTCGGCAGCTCGCCGGAAATGCTAGTGAAAGTGCAGGGACGCGACGCCTACTACCGGCCGATCGCCGGCACTCTGCCCCGCGGCCGCACCGAAGAAGAAGATCGCGCCAATGAAGCCCGCCTGCTCGCCGATCCAAAAGAGCGCGCCGAACACATCATGCTGGTAGATCTGGGCCGCAATGATCTTGGGCGCGTCTGCGAATATGGCTCGGTCAAAGTGGATCGCCTGATGTACGTCGAACGGTACTCGCACGTGATGCATCTAGTCTCCAGCCTCAGCGGAAAATTGCGCGCAGGCGTAGATTGCTTCGACGCGCTGATGGCCTGCTTCCCTGCCGGCACGCTTTCGGGCGCCCCCAAAGTCCGCGCCATGGAAATCATCGACGAACTCGAACCCACGCGCCGCGGAATTTATGCCGGCGCAATTCTCTATCTGGATTTCTCGGGCAATCTAGATTCGTGCATCGCGCTGCGAACGTTGGTAGCGAAAGACGGCTACGCCCACATCCAAGCCGGCGGCGGCGTAGTTGCAGATTCCGTTCCCGAGCGCGAGTATGAGGAGACGGTGAACAAAGCCCGCGCACTGGTCGCGGCGTTGGAGGAAGTCGCAGGAAAATAGCGACTGTCAATTCTCCGTAGGGGCGCCGCTCGCTGCGCCCGCTGGCGTAGCGCCCGGCAATCATTGCGCTACGCTCTGATGTGTGCAGTGCGCCGTTCAGAACTTTTGAAATGATCCTACTTCTCGACAACTACGATTCCTTCACCTACAACCTAGCCCAATACCTCGGCCAAATGGGCCAAACGTTAGTAGTCCGCCGCAATGACAAAATCTCGCTCGACGAAATCACGGATTTACGCCCAGAAAGAATCGTAATCTCGCCAGGCCCCGGCACCCCGCGCCAAGCCGGCATTTCCATCGCCCTGATCGAACGCTTCGCAGGCAAAATTCCAATCCTAGGCGTCTGCCTCGGCCACCAAGCCATCGGCGAAGCCTTCGGCGGCCGAGTAATCCGCGCCGCCAAGCTCATGCACGGCAAGACCAGCCAGATCCAACACGACGCCAAAACCATCTTCCGCGGCCTGCCGCAAGATTTCTCAGCCACGCGCTATCATTCCCTAATCGTAGAAAGAAAATCCCTCCCCCGCGAACTGCAAATTTCAGCAGAAACCGCGGACGGCGTAATCATGGGCCTACGCCACCGCAAGTGGAAGGTAGAAGGCGTACAATTTCACCCCGAATCCGTGCTAACCAACAACGGATTCCATCTGCTGCAGAACTTTCTGTCCGTGTAGGGGCGGGGGTTCACCTCCCGCCCGGGTTGGCCGTGGGTGTTGCCTCCTTCTTTTCGCGCTTAAAGTCCAATTCGAAACCCCTCAGCGCGATCGCCGGCGCATTACGCCTTTTGGTAGCAGCCCTCGCATTTATGCGGGGGAGGAGCGCTTCAGCGTTCCGAAAAAGCTTCGTGTATGGCGCTGCGCTTTAGCGCTGGGGTTTTGCCTTTGAACCGCCGTGCGCAACGTCCAAACCAAAACCCACATCCACCCCGGGCGGGAGGTGAACCCCCGCCCCTACAAACTTCGCGATCCGCTCGGTCTCCGCTTCGATCTGCGGATGCAGCGATTTCGGCAACTTGCTGAACGGCTTCAGCGCGACAGCCAGCTTCTTTCCCGCCACCTTATACGACCACATGCCGACGACCCGGCCATCCAAAAGAATCACCGGCGAAATCCATCCCTGATTCCGGTAAATCAATTTGTAATGCCGATCGTGAACCATGTGGGATTTTTCCGCATGCGCCAGAAGAAAAACATCAAAGTTTGCCAGCAATCGCAGATTGGGCTTCTCGAGCGAACTGGCGCGCAACTCCCTCAAGTCTTCACGCAGGATGAACGCCTTGCGGTCTTCCAGTTCGATTTCAGCAAATTCTTCCTCGATAGATTTCCACGCTGCCGCAACTTCCTTCATCGAAATGCCGGACCAAAAAGCAAAATCCCGCGCCGTAGCCGGCCCATAAGCCCGCAAATAAGCACGCAGCAAGAACCGCTGTGCCGACTCCGCATCGATCGATTTCTGTTTCGGCAACCAATCCTCAGTCCGTACGTAGGTGATTTCGTTCCCGTCGTCGGGGCCATAGCAAACCAGTCCTTCGACCACCGCGGGCCGAACAATCCCCCAAACCTTGTCCATCCAAGCGCGCACTTTTTTGCTCACCTGCGGCCGAACGGCCGTACGCAGGGCCTTTTGCCCCAGCGGCGTTTCGGCCAGCGCATCCATCAGTGCGCGCAACAATTGATCGGCTTCGCGGTCCGTGATTTTGAAGCGATCCATCACGTTGCGCACTTGCTTGATGCGGGTTTTCTTATTCGCCGAGATGTAGGTGGCATATTGCGCGGACGGAAGCAGGTGCAATGTCTGCCGCATGCAATGCGTTTTGATCAACGTGCGTTTTTCATTGAGGGCGCTGCGGATTTCGTCACGAGTCAGATTGGGCAGGCGAGCATTCAACGACAGGTGCGCCGAGGCCATAATTTGCGCCTGAATCCCGCAAACGTCGCTGATCACGTCGAGAAGATTCGAACGCTGGGGACCCGCGAGATGATGTCGTGTCAGCCGAAACGCATTGACCTGAGCAGCGCTGATTCGCGGCGGCATTTAAATGCTATGGAACGCGACGAGCGCGTCGAGCTTCTCGCGCGCCGCGCCGGAATCGATTGAATGCGACGCCTGGCGCACGCCATCGAGAAAATCACTGGCGCGATTCGCGGCTACTAACGCTGCGGCGGAATTGATCACCACGATGTCGCGGCGGGGGCCGTGTTCGCGATCGAGAATGCGATGAATGATATGGGCGTTGTGACGAGCGTCGCCGCCGGCCAACTCTTCGAGCGGCGCGCGTGGCAATGCGAAATCTTCTGGCGCGATTGTGTAGGTGCGGACTGCTTTGTCGCGGAGTTCGGCCACGGTCGTTTCGGCGGATAGTGAAATTTCATCCAGGCCATCGTTTCCGTGGACTACGAAGGCTCGTACGACGCCGAGTTCGCCGAGGGCGCGGGCCAGGAGCTCGACGTAGCTTTCATCGAAGACTCCGGCGACTTGCGCGGAGGCGCCGGCGGGATTGGTTAGCGGGCCGAGAAGATTGAAGGCGGTGCGGATTTTTAGTTCGCGGCGAGCGTTCATGGCGTGGCGCATGGCGGTGTGAACGGCTGGCGCGAACAGAAAGCCTACGCCAACTTCTTCGATGGCGCGCCCGGCGGCTTCAGGCGGCAAGTCCATGGGGATGCCGAGGATTTCGAGAACATCGGCCGCGCCGCAGTGCGAACTGATCGAGCGATTGCCATGTTTTGCGACACGCACGCCGGCGCCTGCCACTACGAACGCCGCGGCGGTGGAAATATTGAAGGTGCCGCGCGTGTCGCCGCCGGTGCCGCAAGTGTCGATCAGCGGTTCATTGGAGGGAAATTTGCGGCCGTGCGGAAAAATTGGCGCGGCATGTTGGCGCATTACTTTGGCGAAGCCGACCAACTCATCTACGGTCTCGCCTTTCATGCGCAATGAGGCCAGGAAGCCGGCGATTTGAGCATCGTTCGATTGGCCGCTGAGGATGCGCTCCATGGCGGCTTCGGCTTCGCGGCGCGAGAGATCCTCGCCCGCAATAATTTTTTCAAGCGCGTGGTGCAGGGTGAAGTCCGAAGGCGCCGGAGCCGATGGATGAGATTGAGGAGCGTTCATTCGCGGCTCGCGCAGGCTCGAGGAGACTTGTGGGGGCGTGGCTTGCCGCGCCCGCCGGCGTAACGGGCGCGGCAACTTTCGCCACAGGAGTGAGAACGTTGGCTCATGTTTGCGTCGCGGTTTTCCGCTGGGGCCGCGCCACCAATTCCCCGCCGCAATTCGGGCAAATGCGATTCATCTCGGCAGCGCAGCGGGCGCAAAAAGTACACTCGAAAGAACAAATGAAAGCGTCGCCGTCGGCGGAGAGAAGATCTTCGCATCGCTCACATTCCGCGCGCATCTCCAGCGCCATCGCCTTGCCCGCCTTTTCTCTTCCGAGTAAACTGACTCGTTTCGACCGCGCGCAAATTTTAACACTAGTGGGAGTTTCATGAAGATACACGAATATCAGGCCAAAGCCATCTTGGCGAAGTTCGGCGTGCCGGTGCCGCGCGGCGAATTTATATCAAAGAAAGAAGATGCGGAGGGTGTGGCGCGCAAATTGGGCACGCCGGTGACCGTGGTGAAGGCGCAGATTCATGCCGGCGGACGGGGCAAAGGCGGCGGAGTGAAGCTGGCCCGCTCGCCGGAACAGGCTGCAGAATTGGCCGGCCAGATTTTGGGGATGAAGCTGGTCACGCCGCAGACGGGGCCCGAAGGCCGCATCGTGCGCCGCCTGCTGATCGAAGAAGGCCTCGACATCAAGCGCGAACTCTATCTCAGCATTCTGGTGGACCGCGCGGTAGCTGCGCCGGTTTTCATGGCCAGTGCATCCGGCGGAATGGAAATTGAGGAAGTCGCCAAAGAACATCCCGAAGCAATTCTGCGCGAAACGGTTTCGCCATCCACGGGCTTGCAGGCATATCAAGTCCGCAAGCTGGCATTCGGCCTGGGCCTCCCGGCCGAAATGCTGAAAGTCGCCGTGCCATTTTTTCAATCGCTCTACCGCGCATTCATCGAAACCGATGCCTCGCTTCTCGAAATTAATCCGCTCATCGTCACCGGCGACGGCCGCCTCGTAGCCCTCGACGCGAAAGTAAATTTCGACGACAACGCGCTCTTCCGCCATCCGGAATTCGCGCAACTGCGCGACGTCGATGAAGAAACGCCGCTCGAAGTGGAAGCTTCCAAATTCAAACTGAATTACATCCAGCTCGATGGCAACGTGGCCTGCATGGTCAATGGCGCAGGACTAGCGATGGCCACGATGGACATCATCAAGCTCAGCGGCGGCAGTCCCGCGAATTTTCTGGATGTGGGCGGCGGCGCGTCGGAAGAGCAAGTGCGCAATGCTTTCAAGATTTTGCTCAGCGATCCAAATGTGCGCGCTGTCTTCGTAAATATTTTCGGCGGAATTTTGCGCTGCGATGTGCTCGCCGGCGGCGTAGTAAAAGCCGCGCGCGAATTGGGGATTCGCGTGCCGGTGGTGGTGCGGCTTGAAGGGACCAACGTGGAAGCCGGCCAGAAAATTCTGCGCGATTCGGGATTGAATTTCACCGTGGCGGAGGGAATGAAAGACGGAGCGCAAAAAGTAGTGAAGCTGGCGGGAGGTGCGCGATGAGCGTGCTGGTCAATGAAAAGACGCGCCTCATCGTACAAGGCCTTACCGGTCGCGAAGGCTCCTTTCACGCCCAGCAAATGATCGACTACGGCACGAAGGTAGTCGGCGGCGTGACGCCGGGCAAAGGCGGCACAAAGCATCTCGGCGTGCCAGTGTTCGACACTGTCGCGCAGGCCGTGGCCAAGACCGGCGCGAATGCTTCGGTGATTTTCGTGCCGCCGCCGTTCGCCGCCGATGCGATTCTGGAAGCCGTCGACGCGCGCTTGCCGCTGGTCGTCTGCATCACCGAAGGAATCCCAACGCTCGACATGGTCCGCGTAGCCGCCGCGCTGAAAGATTCCGGCGCAACGCGCCTGATCGGCCCCAATTGCCCAGGAATTATTTCGCCCGGACGCTGCAAAATCGGAATCATGCCCGGCCGCATCCATAAAAAAGGAAACGTCGGCCTCGTGAGCCGCAGCGGCACTTTGACTTACGAAGCGGTGCATCAATTGACGCAACTCGGCATCGGCCAATCCACGTGCATCGGCATCGGCGGCGATCCCATCATCGGCACCACTTTTCTCGATACGATTCGCATGTTCAATGAAGATCCCGGCACGAACGCGATTGTGATGATCGGTGAAATCGGCGGCAACGCCGAAGAGCTAGCCGCCGCCTACATCAAAAAGCATGTCCGCAAGCCGGTGGTAGGATTCATCTGCGGCCAAACCGCCCCGCCAGGCCGAAGAATGGGCCACGCCGGAGCCATCATCAGCGGCGGCCAAGGCACCGCCGCCGATAAATACCGCGCCATGAAAGCCGCCGGCATCCACACGGTGCAAAGCCCCGCAGATATCGGCGAAACCATGGCCCGAGTGCTGGGTAAGGGAAAATTGAAGAAGGGCGGCGCGAAGAAAGCGTCGGCCACGCGCAAAAAGAAGCGCTAAGTTACGCGGTGCGCGCCTTCCGGCAATTCGTAGGGGCGCCGCTTGCTGCGCCCGGTTTTGTCCGTGCGCCACAATCCAAGGAGACCAAGACAAATGGCAGTCGAGAGAACATTGGCAATCATCAAGCCTGACGCCGTGAAGCGCGGCCTTACAGGCGATATCTTGAGCCGCATTCATGCGGCGAAATTTCAAATCGTCGCGATTAAGTCAGTGCAACTCTCGCGCACCGAAGCCGAGGGCTTCTACGCCGTACATCGCGAGCGCCCGTTCTTCGGCGAACTCGTGGAATTCATGAGTTCCGGAAAATCCGTCCCGATGGTCCTAGAAGCCGAAGGGGCCATCGCGAAATGGCGAGAGACCATGGGCGCGACGGATCCAGCGAAAGCCGCTCCAGGGACCATCCGTAAAGAATTGGGCACCAGCATCCAGTTCAATTGCACACACGGCTCAGACGCTCCACAAACCGCAGCGTTCGAAATCGGTTATTTTTTCGCGGGAAGTGAATTGAGTTAGATGACCCAAATTCAAAACCGGCCTATGTCTTACGAAGAAGCGATTGACCTCGTACCGCGCGACGATCGATTTAAAGCGACGGTCTATGCCATGAATACCCTTCTGATCCACAAGGGAATTTATTCAGGCGATGAATTCGAGAGACTTTTTGTGGAATGGGTCGCGAGGGAAGTGCGGAAAACCGGAATGCCTGCAGATCTTCCGCCTACTCCAAGTAGACCCTAACAAGGCCGAAATGCGGGAGGGCTAAAGCACCCTCCCCTACTGGTTTATGGAACCGATTCGCGAAATCGGGCGCGTTACTCTGATTCTTGGCATCGTTCTGGCCGGAGTTGGCGCGCTGCTCTATTTTGGGGGGAAGTTGCCGTTTCGCTTGGGGCGCTTGCCTGGCGATATTTATGTTCAGGGGCGGCATGGGTCATTTTATTTTCCGATCGTGACTTGCATCTTGCTCAGCGTGGCTTTGAGTTTGATTTTTTGGTTAATCGGGCATTTCCGCCGGTAATTTTATGAGCCAGTTCCTTTTCGATCTTTCGCCTGAAAATCTGGTGCCCAAGCGGCGCATCTGGAAAGTCAGCGAGCTGACTTCGCGGATTCGCGATTTGCTCGAGGATGAATTTCCGGAAATTTGGGTGGAGGGCGAAGTTTCGAATTTGCATGCGGCGCAATCGGGCCACCTCTACTTCACTTTGAAGGACGCCAAATCGCAGCTCAAGTGCGTCTGCTTCCGCGATCAATTGCGCGGCCTGAAATTCCGCCCCGAGGACGGCCTGCACGTCACCGTCCGCGGCGGCCTAAGCATTTACGACGCGCGCGGCGAGTATCAGCTTTACGTGACCCAGATCGAGCCCGTCGGCCTCGGCGCACTGCAACTCGCTTTCGAGCAATTGAAGAAGCGCCTCGAAGCCGAGGGCCTCTTCGACGCGTCGCGCAAAAAGCCTCTGCCCATGCTCCCGCGGCGCATCGGCGTCGTGACTTCACCGACGGGCGCGGCGGTGCGCGATATCGTTCGCGTCCTTCGCCGCCGCTTTCCGAATGCTTGCGTGCAGATTTATCCGGTAAAAGTGCAGGGCGACGGCGCGGCGAAAGAAATCGTCGCCGGCCTGAAATATTTCAATGTCGCGCTGAGCGTCGACGTGCTGATTCTCGCGCGCGGCGGCGGCTCGCTCGAAGATTTGTGGTCCTTCAACGAGGAAATCGTGGCCCGCGCGATTTTCGAGTCGGTGATTCCGATCATCACCGGCGTCGGCCACGAAACCGATTTCACCATCGCCGATTTCGTCGCGGATCTGCGCGCCCCCACCCCGTCGGCGGCCGCCGAAATCGTGGTGAAGACGCGCCAGGAACTCGATGGCCGCATCGCCGAACTGCAACGCCACATCGTGCATCGCACGCGTTATTTAATGAGCGAGTGGCGTCATCGCGTCCGCGATCTCGAAGTCCATCGCGGTTTCCGCCAAGTCGAATTGATTTTGCGCCGCCGCCGGCAAGAAGTAGATGAACTCACGAGCACGCTTACGGGTTCTCTGCAGGCGAGATTGAAAGTGGCGCACCGGCGATTGACGCTCTGTACCGCGCGCGTGACTTCCTTCGATTTGCGTGGGCGCGCAGAAGCATTTCGCCTGCGGCTGGCCCGCCGCTCCGCGGATCTGCGCGGCGCACTCGAACGCACCGTCGCCCGAAAACGCCGGCGCTTCGCGATGGCCGAAGTGCGTGTAGCTTCGCTAGATTTGAGTGCGCGCGTGGGCCGCCTGCGTCGCCGCCTGGAACGAACTGCCGACGATCTGCGTGCCCGCATCGACCGCGCGCTTACCGCAACGCGTCGCCGCCTCGAAGCCGCCGATGTGCGCCTCCGCGAGCGCAGCCCCTTCGCGTTACTAGAGCGCGGCTACGCCATAGCCTACGACGCCAACGGCCGCGTCCTCCGCTCTCCAGATCAAGTGGCCATCGGTGAGGACATCGCCGTCCGCCTAGCCCGCGGCGAAATCGGCGCGCGAGTCACGAAGAAGTAAGTAGCGCCGGCGTCTCTGCCGGCATCTTCCGATCAAAACCCAAGCCACATCCCAAAATCAAGGACGGCGCAACCAACCATTCCGAAATCGCAGCCGAAGAATGATTCCAATGTAGTGAGGATCGCGCCGCGTCGCTGTGTCCGACTTAGCATCCCGCGAGATCGAAAACGCTGGCAGGAACGCCGGGACTACGATTACTCGCGCGAGCGTTCGATCTCGGAAACTGCCCGCTGGAATGGGACTAGTTCGTCGCCAGAGGCTTTTGCTGCATCATACGTGCGGATGGAGTCGAGCTCTTCAAGCTCTTTCTGGATCTCGCGGAAGTCTTCAATGGAAAGCACGACGCCCGTCTTTCGGCCCTTTGAATCCTTGATGAACCGTTTAATTCTCGGCGTCACGACTCCCTCGAATTCCAGAATAATCTTCGAACCGCATGCGCGCAAGTTTTGGCTTCTCAGGGCGTGTTAGGATACGCGGCGCGTTGCACGGGAGCTTGGCATGAATCGCAGCCGCCAGGATTTGGCCATTACGATTTTGCAGTGGGCCATCGGCGTAATTGTCTTCGTGGAATCTTGCATCACGTTTCGCGGGGCGCTGCTCGACCTCCGTGCGGCAGAACACGTTCATCATCTGGAATTGGCGCGGCTGTTTATTTCTGGATGCGAAGCAGTTGCCGCCGTTTTGTTCTTGATCCCGAAAACCTTGCGCACGGGCGGCTGGATATTAATTGTGATTTTTGCTTGGGCGATTTTGCTGCATTCCTGGCATGGCTATGTTCATGAAATGCCTTTGGTGATTTATGGAGCTGGGGTTTTCGCGGTGATGAGTTTCAGGAGCAAGGGGAAATGAAATAAGCATGGGCGGCGAGAAGAAAAAGCGGGGCCGAAATCCGGGCGGACCTGAAGAAGATCCTCCCCGACTTGTTGCGGCGCGACTCCGAGATGTTGCGGGTTCTGCGTTCGCTCGTCGAGATTGAGTCGTTCAGTGCTGATAAGACTGCTGTCGATCGCTGCGGGGCGCGGGTGGCTGCGGAATTTCGGCGCCGCGGCGGGCGTGTGAAGATTTTGCGCAACAAGCGGCGCGGCAATTTGGTGCGCGTGGAAATCGGCCCCGCGCGAGCACGGGAAAGCGGCCAACTGTTAGTGCTTGGGCATCTCGACACCGTCTATCCGCTCGGCACTCTGCAGCGCATGCCTTTTCGCGTGGCTCGCGGCCGCGCTTGGGGGCCTGGAACATTCGACATGAAGGGCGGCATCGTGCTCGCGCTGTTCGCCGTTGAAGCTTTGGGCGCGGCAGGAATTTCGCCGCGGCGCAAAATTGTTTTTCTCTGGACCGGCGACGAAGAAGTCGGCAGCCAAGCCTCGCGCGCCACCATCGAAAAAGAAGCCCGGCGCAGCAAAGCCGTCCTTGTGCTCGAACCCTCCTTCGGCCCGGATGGGCGCGCAAAAACGCAGCGAAAAGGAATCGGCGAAGTCGAAGTAATCGTACACGGCCGCTCGGCCCACGCAGGCGTCGATCCCGAGCGCGGCGTCAACGCGGCGCACGAATTGGCGCTGCAAATCGCCCGCTTGATGAAGATGAACGACCCGCGCCGCGGGATTACCGTGCAGGCCAATGTGATCGCCGGCGGCACAGCCACGAACGTCGTGCCCGAGTTCGCCCGCGCGCAAGTCGATGTTCGATTCGCTCGCGCACGCGATGCGCGCGCCCTCGAGCGCCGTCTGCTCGGCCTAAAGCCAATCACAAAAGGCGCGCGCATCGAAGTGCGCGGCGGCTTGAATCGCCCGCCGCTAGAGAGAACTGCGGCGGTCGCTGCGCTCTTTCATCGAGCGCAGGCCATCGCCGGCAATATTGGTTTTCGCTTAGACGAGGCCGCTACCGGCGGCGGCTCCGATGGCAATTTCACCGCCGCCCTCGACGTCCCGACGTTGGATGGCATAGGCGCCGTAGGCGACGCACCCCACAGCCCCAGCGAGCATATCGTGATCAAAGAATTGCCAAGGCGCGCGGCGATGTTGGCGGCGCTGTTGGCAACATTGTGATCGCAGGGTGATCCCGGATCTAAAGTAGCGCCGGCGTCCCTGCCGGCATCTTACGAAGAAAAATTCCGTGACATCCGCGAGTGTGGCCGGCGCGTGATCACAAATACAAGGCCGCAGTTGACGCGCCCTGAGGGTAGAAAAACCTGGCCGAACTGCGGGAGGCCGAAAGCACCTCTGCTACTTTTTCTTCCCGAAGTTGTAATCGTCATAGACGTAGTCCGTTTTTCTTTCCAGGATCACCGCATGTCCGCCGAGAAACACATAATGGCAGTCATCCGCCGCCGGTTGCACGCGAACCAGAAAATCGGACGACACCTCATGCACCCGCGGTCGCAAAATTTCCGGCAACACTTCGTTCACAACCAACTGCGATTCCAGGTCGCGCGGCAAGCGATCTTTCTTACGCACGCCCAGCGGCAATTCGTCGTGGTGCAAGTTGTACCAGGCGCGCATGGAGCGGCGATCGTAATCGGTGAAATGACGGCGGTCGCTGGTTTGAGCGGCGGCTTGCGGAGATTGTTGCGCGCGGACGAAAGGAGCCACGATCAGAAAGAGGGCCGCAAGAACGCACGCGAGAATTGTTTCTTCGGCCAAAGGGCTCCTGCAATTACAAACAAGACCGGCCCAGTTTAGCATTGCGCGGTTTGGCGCGTTCGAGGATGTAGGAAAATCGTGCCTGAAGAGGCCCGGCATAAAGCGCGGGCCCAACAGGAGGCTAAGGCTTTTTTGCTTCGGCTGGCATGATGTGCGTCGCGAACTTCTTGTTGTCCTTGGTCTGATAATCGACCGTGGCCATGATTCCGGGCTTGATGTCGCCATCCATTTTCGTATTTTCGTCGATCACGAAATCGATGGGATCGGATTTGCCGTCGGCTTGCACTTCCACCGTCAGATCAGTTTTTGAAATGGCCACGACCTTGCCGTTCACCGATTGAATCGGCGTTTCATGCTGATTGGGATTGGGTTCTTGCAGGATCACGTCGCGGCCATCCACGGTTGGCACGGTGCTATCGATCGTAATCGCCACGCCTACCAGCACCACACCGATGGCAATGCCGAGTGCGATTCTCCTGAGCTTCATGACGTCTTTCCTTCGCAGCGGTGGATGAGCACGTCTACAGCCCTATATCAATTGTGATGCGAGACTACGCGCAAAGGTGTCAGTGGAGATTGCGTCGAAGATGCGGGCAGCGATTCCGCCGTAGGGGCCGGGGTTCACTACCGGCCCGGTGTAGCCTTGGGTTTACGCCGTTGATTTTTTCGCGGGCGAGTCCTCACACAGACTCTGAAGCCCGCCACCACAAATTCATCGCCGAGACCGCGTTATCGGACGTAGTTACGACGCAGGTATGCGGATGTTTGGTGAGCTAGTTCGGCGTAATCGAGTCGCAGCGACGCGATCAGCGCTGCTTCGGTGGAAGCGTCAGTAGCCACATGATCGAGCAGACGGGAAATATCGCTCATCCCGCCGGTATAGACGATCGCTTCCACTGCAGCCAACGCCCACGCGTAGGAAAACGCGGCGGCATCCCCGGAAAGCCCCATCCACGAGCCTTCCATCTGCGCGAAGCCCGGCGCGGAATTGTGCTCGTAAGCATCGACAAGAGTGGCGGCGGCATCGCGGCTACGTCGCCCTTCCATAAATTGTGCCACGCCTTCCTGCAGCCAGGTCGGGCAGCGCCCATGCGTCTTCTGCGTGATGAAGCTGTGCGTCAATTCGTGCTTGAGCACATGACTAAGTTCGCCGGTCACCGACGCCAGCCCCTGCACCGGCACGCGAATCCGCCCATCATTCAGCGCACCAGCCCAACCAGGCGCGCGAGTAATGTCAGCAAAAGCCTGATTGGTATAAAGAATCACGCCGATCGGCTCAGGCGGTGAAAAATCGAGCTGCGCTTGCAGATCGCGGTAATCGTCTTCGAGCGCCCGCAAAATTCCGCGCGCCAGATCAGGAGCCGCCGCCCCCGAATATTTCACCGAGAAATGCGCCGTCTCGCCTTCGCGATAACTGGCTTCCTCATCGCGATCTTGCTTCGCTTTCGCCAGCGCGCTCGCCACTTCCGCATCCGGCCGCAACTTCAGCGCCCGATTCCATTCTTCCACCGCGAGATCCAGTTTATTCGCCCCCGAATAAGCCCAACCCATCAGCTTCGCCACATCCGCGGATTCCGGATCGAGCCGCCGCGCCCGCGCCAGCGGATCGAGCGCCGCCGTGTACTGGCTCTGCCGCAAATCCAGCACCGCCAGATTCAAAAGCAGCGGCACGCTATCCGGAGCAAAAATCAACGCGCGCTTATATTGGTTGGCCGCGGCATCGAGCTGCCCTTTTGCCGCCAGAAATTGCGCGGCCGCATGATGCGCGGCAGCGACTTTCGCAATCGCCTCCGCGCTTCCGCCGCGCGCTTCTCCTTCAAGAGTGGCAAGCAACGCAGTGTCGATCACCCCGCTTCGAACTACACGCTCCGCAAGTTCGGCATAACCCTCGCCCACATCCAGGCGCGGCGCGCTAACCGGCGGCGCTTCAGATGGGCCGAAACCCGAAGGCGAGAGATCGTTGCGGACAATGCGATCGACAATTGATCGCGGCAAGCTGAGCGTACCGGCAGGAGTTTCGTAGCTGACGCGGTCGGCAGTTTCCGTCACATTGCTAGCAATAATGTGCCGGCCGTTCTTCAGCACAATCGTATCGGCCGCGGCCGAAGACACCGCCAGCAAGCCGATAAACGCAATGGGCGCCACGCGTCGCACAGAAAAAGTCTAACAAAGGAGCCGCTCCCCGGCCTCAATGGCTTGCCGCCCCAATGTCCTAGTTGTTACAGTCAAACGCATGAGGAGCGCAACTCGCAGTTGGCTCGTGATGGCGCTGGTGTCGGCATTTGCCGCCACTGGCCTCCCCGCCGGACCGCTGGGCTTTGCGAAGCCGACCGCAGCCGCAGCAGCAACTCAATCCTCGGCCGAGCCGCGCGCGCTTTACCAAGCGCTGAACGAGCTGCGCCCTGACGCCGAGCGCGTCTTCGCGGTCCACGAAGTCCAGATGCGCCGCAGCGCCATCGATATTTCCCTGATCGAAGGCAAGCTGGCTTTTCTCACTCCCATCAACGGCAAAATCACCGGCGCAGTCTTCACCGGACGCGCCCACATCATCGCCACGCCGCGCGATGCCGCCGAGCGCCGTTCGCTGGTAAATTTCGTAGGCGTACCACTCCTCGATCAAGCGTTCTCGCGCGCCTATTTCCGCTTCACCGACGACACCGCCGCCGATCTTCTCCGCCAATTCGAATCCGCAGGCGTAAAACCAGCCCCCGATCGCGATTTCGGCGAAGAATGGAACAACACCGTCAGCAATCTAAATTCCTCGCACTCCCTTCGGATCTTAATGGATTTGCTCTCGGCCGATCCGCAGCCCTATTTTTCAGCCGCGCTCGCAGGCGCTCTGGCCGGCCCTTTCGACGTTCTCGTCGATCGTCGCCGCGATGAACCCGTCCTCATCGGCGCCGTCCGCAATGGCCCCGGTGGCCCGCGCTACGACGTCTGGGCCTCCTTCGCCACTCCCGATTCCCCGCCGGGCAAAGAAAATGTCCTGCCCGTCGATTACCGCCTCGACACCACTATCGGCGACGATCTTTCGCTCGTCGGCGACGCCCACCTGCATTACAAGGCGGCGCTCGAAGGCGACCGTATCGTCGGAGTGGAACTCTCGCGCTTCCTCACCGTCGAGAGCGTCACAGACGGACGGCGGCGCGCCGCTGGTCTTTTTCCACAACGAAGATTTGAGCCAGGCGGAACTCGGGTTGCGCGGCAACGATCTGGTTTACATCGTGCTCGCGCGCCCGATGAAAATGGCGGAGGAGCTGCATCTCGAAATCCGCTACCACGGCCTTGTGATCGGCGACGCGGGAAACGCAGTTTATTTTGTCGGCGATCGCGGAAGCTGGTATCCGCATGTGGTAGGCCTCGGTCATTTCACGCCGTTTGACATGACTTTTCACTGGCCCAAAAAGCTGACGCTGGTAGCCACCGGCACGCCCAGCGATTTGAAGGAAGAAGGCGCACGGCGCAGCGGGCATTGGGTAAGTTCGTCGCCCATGGCGATCGCCGGATTCAATCTCGGCGAATACGAGCGGCAAGTCGCAGGCACAGCCACCGCAACGGTCGAAATTTATGCCAACAAGCAAATCGAAGACGCCATTCTCTCACGCCTGAGCGAGCGCTCGCCCGCTTTCATACCCAATGTGCACCAACCGTCCGAAGGTTTGCCGCAACCTCCGCCGATGGCCGGATTTAACGAAGGCGAAATTCCGCCGAGTCCCGCAGCGGTATTGAAGCAGCTCGGCGCCCAAATTCTCGATTCCATCCATTTTTTCGAGGGCATCAATGGCCCATTTCCCTTCGATCATCTGGACGTTTCGCCGATCCCCGGCAGCTTCGGGCAAGGCTGGCCGGGATTGGTTTATTTGTCCACGTTCGCTTATTTGCCGCGCGAAACGCAGGCCGAAGCGGGATTGAAAAAAGGCGAGCGCGAGGAACTGGCAGCAGCTTCTACCCTTCCACGAAATCGCGCATCAATGGTGGGGAAACGTGGTCGGCACCGCGAGCTATCGCGACACCTGGATTCAGGAGGCGATGGCGACTTATCTTTCGCTGATGTATGCGGACAATCGCAAGTCCGCGGCGCATGTGCTCAACAGCTTGGCTCGGCCGCTATCGCGCCCAACTTCTCGAGCCCGTGCCCAATACCGACGAAATTGTGGACGATGCCGGACCGCTCACACTCGGCTATCGTTTGCGATCGGCGAAAGCGCCCGAGGCCTACGAGCGCAGTCGTCTACGGCAAGGGTACTTGGGTGATTCACATGCTGCGGCAGATGTTGCGCGATCCTGCGGCGAAGGCGCCGGATGCGCGATTCGAAGCCATGCTGCGCTCGGTGCTCGTCGAGCATCGCTATCAGGCCGTGAGCGTCGACGATTTGCAACGCGCCGCCGAAAAGCAAATGACCTCTGCGATGGATCTCGAGGGAAATAAAAAGCTGGATTGGTTTTTCGATGAGTGGGTGCGCCAGACGGGCATCCCGCGTTACAGCGCGGAGTTTCAAGCCCGCCCGCACGGCCAGGAATTCCTGGTGAGCGGCAAGCTGCATCAGGACAATGTGCCGGATTATTTCATCGCCGCAGTGCCAATCTACGGCACCGTTTCCGGCGGCAAGCCGGTGCTGCTAGGCACGGTCGTAGCCACAGGCCCGCAGACCGCGTTCCATTTCATAGCTCATTTCAAGCCATCGAAGCTGGTCATCGATCCGCAGTCGACGATTCTTTGCAAGACGAACTAGGTGATGGCTCCGTAGCGGCTCCGCTGATTGCGCGTGGACCACGGAGCCAAGATTACGAGCCGCAGGATGGAACTTCGCGTTGGGTGGCCCGGATTGCCGTGGGCATTGCGTGTCGTGGAATCGGAGATTGAAAGATGCTGGGCTGAAGCCCACCGCTACGAAGGCGAGTGCACCGAAATCACAGCGTTGCTTCTAACTTTTCCGCCATCTCCAATAACTTCGTCACGCTATTCCAATTTCTGCCCGTGCCCGGAATCTTTAGCGTTCGTTCCAGCGTCGCGAACGAAAGCTTCGGCCGGGCCATCCCGTTCGGAAAATAAATGTAAAGTTCGCGGCCGTTGGCGCACAGCTCTTCCGGTTCGCATTTGATTTTGAGAACTTGCTGGCGTACCGCATGTCCGGGATCGGCGGCTAAAAAAGTAACCAGCAACCGATTCGGCTCAATGCCGCGCCGCTTGGCGAAAGGGATTTTTGGCGATGACCGCTCGCAATTCGGCCGTGGTGCGCAGAATCACGCTGGGCCGAAATCCGTGCTTCCGCTCGATCGCAGTCTCGATACGCGCGCCAAGTTTAACCAGATCCGTTTCGTCGGTAGCAAAGACCACGTTGCCGCTTTGCACGTACGTCTGCGGCTCGCGCAATTTCAGCGATAAGTAAAGCTCGCGCAGCGCGTCCATCTTGATTTTGTTGTGCCCGCCGACATTCACGCCGCGCAGCATGGAAATAATCACGGTCATATGGCCCACAATATACCGCAGCACTGTCTTGTCAGGGCATGACTTTAGTCATGCGAAGCCGCAAAATCAGTTCGGCTTCAGCCGCTGCGGGCGAGAATTGGGGTTTGTCTTTTCGCACCAATCGCTCTTCCTGCGCTGGCCTGTGCCGGCGTGACCGTGCCACTCTTTCTGAAGGGGTGCACGAACTTGGGAAACTCACCGTTCACTGCTGGGGATTCATCCGCAAACTGCCGCGCCAAGCGCATGGTGCCGCGCTATTCCTTCATCGCCAGCACCGAGCTAACCGACGCGGAGAACGCCACGCGTCTATCCGGTCGCGTAACCGAAATCAGCCGCAAAGGCTGCTACGTCGACATCATGAACGCGCTACCGGTGGGCGATCTGCTGAATCTGCGCATCTCCAATGATCAAGGCACCTTCGTCGCCAAGGGCAAGATCATCTACGTGCACGAGCGCATCGGCATGGGCGTAGTATTCGTCGATCCCGCCAAAGAGCAGCTCGACATTCTGGACACCTGGCTGCACGAATTGCCGCCAGGCGCCGCCATCGCGTAAGCACCGTCGGGGGCCCGACGCGCCGCCGTCGCGCAAGTAACGTCGGTTGCCCCATGCGCCGTACCTGCGCGTGGGTTATTTCGCTCAACACCCACACTCTGTCATCCCGAATCCCCATTTAGGGGTGAGGGATCTGCATTTGCTTTTGCATTTGCTTTTGCATTTGCATTTCCGTTGCCGTTGCCGTTTCTTCAATCTGAAATTTCAAATTTGAAATTTGCAACTTCCAATGTCGTTGCCGTTGCCTTCGTAGGGGCGCCGCTTGCTGCGCCCGCCCGCGTAAATCGTCGCGCACTTGAAGCCCACGTGCGCCGCGCAAGTTTCTCCGCTCTCTCTGCCGACCCCTAAACCCCAACGATGCATTAGAATAATCGCGCGTGCCCACTCCCACCGAACTCGACCATCTCCGCGTAATCCTAGTCTCGTCGCGCAACGCCCTAAACATAGGCGCAGCCGCCCGCGCCATGAGCAATTTCGGATTCTCGGCACCTCCGCGTAGTAAATCCCTACGAGCCAGGCTACCGCGAAGCCCGCTCAGCCGTAGGCGCAGCCGATGTGCTCGCCGGTTCGCATCAATTTTCCAGCGTCGCCGAAGCAGTGGCCGATTGCACGCTCGTGGTGGGGACAACAGCCGTGCGTCACCGCGAATTGCAACACCCGCTCCGCCGTCTCGAAGCAGGCGCAAAATTAATCCGCAAGCGCATGCAAATCCAGCAGAGTCGCGCTGCTATTCGGCTCAGAAAAATTTGGCCTCTCCAACGACGATCTAAGCCATTGCCACTGGCTCCTGCACATCCCCACCCACGAAAAAAATATCTCCATGAATCTGGGCCAGGCAGTAGCCGTCTGCCTCTACGAATTAATCCGCGATGCGAAAACCCCGCGCGCGTCGGAAAAAGTCCAGGAAGCTACCGCAGCAGAAGTAGAGCGAATCACTGAAATGCTTCTCGAAGCCCTGCAAGCGAGCGGCTACCTAGGCCGCCGCCGCGTAGCCGACGCGGAGCCAAGAATCCGCCGCCTGGTCCGCCGCCTAAATCTCCCAGCCCGCGACGCCGTAATCTGGCAAGGCATCCTCCGCCAACTCCTCTGGAAGATAAACTCGTAGGGGCCGGGGTTCACGACCGGCCCGGTTTAGCACTGGGTTTTCGCTCCGTTCTTGGCTGTGGGTTCAAGCTGTTCGTAGGGCCCGCGCTTTATGCCGGACCTCTTCGGCTGACGCCGCGCGCCGTAATCCGTCCCCCATTTCCTCCCAACCAAAATCCGCCCCACAAAATCAAAATTCCCCTCGTCCGTATTTCCGCAATCCGTACCATATGCTCCGACGCCAAATTCAACTACCCTACCCGCGGAAATTGCCAATGACCTCGCCCACCAACCAAAAAAATCGCCGCCACACGAGCCCATGCCAAAGAATTTCTACTCGATACACCAGAAACAATAGAAATCGCCGTAACCCAATGAAAACAAACTACGGAGGCCAATTCTAAGCGATACAAAACAGCACCTTTGAAATTTCACTTTTCCCACAATTTTCACTAAACCTGCCCCAGAACCCCGTCTAAACGACACCATCGTTTGCAGGCTTGTGCGTAAATCCTCTATAATTCGACTGATTTGAAGCGCTCGTCGAAACGCACCAAGCCGTCGAAACCGCGGACGCGTAAGAAAATGCCGAATCTTGTCGATAAAATCAGAAACAAGTTACTGGACGAGATCAAAGTCCTCGAGCACGAACTTCATAGCGAGCTGCCGAAAGAGATCATGATTGCCCGCGCGCACGGCGATCTCTCTGAAAATGCGGAATATAAGTATGCCAAGGAGCGCCAGTCCTTCGTCTCCGCCCGCCTCGGCCAGTTGCATCAACGCATGGCCGATATCGCCATGCTCAATCTCGACAGCCTTCCGAAGGACCGTGCTGCTTACGGCTCACGCCTATGGGTACTAGACTTGAAGAAGTCCGAAGAGCTGGAGTATAAGCTCGTAACTACGGAAGAGGCTGACGCATCCAAAGGGTTGATCTCCACCACTTCGCCGATTGGCCGCGCGTTGATGGGAAAAAAAGTCGGCGATGAGGTGAAAGTCGTTACTCCTGCGGGCGTCAAGGAATTTGAAGTTGTGCGCCTCAACACTATTTATGAGGAAGAGTAAAATCGGAGGCCGATGCTGACCCGACGCATCGCGCGCCCTTTCGAGTGGCTCCGTGATCGAGCCGCTGCTGGAATTGCATCCACAGGTGTCCCGCCGAATATTCTCACTTGGTACAGCCTGATTCTAAATTTATGGGCCGGGATTTTATTCGCGTCCGGACGATTTGCGGCCGCGGGCGGGGTGATGATTGCCGCAGGATTTTTCAATATCGTAGATGGCCCGGTAGCGCGCAAGCAAAAGCGCGTCACGGTATTCGGCGGATTCCTCGATGCAATTCTCGGCCGCTATTCCGACCTGATTCTTTTTCTCGGCTTGCTGGTTTACTACGCGATGGTAAACCGGTTTCTCTACGACGTGCTCGTAGGCGTAGCGATGGCCGGAGCAGTAATGGTCAGCTATTCACGCGCGCGTGCGGAATCTTTGATCGGCCGCTGCGACGTGGGATTCTGGGAGCGCCCGGAACGCATCGTGCTGATGATCATCGCGGCGCTATCGAATCGCATGCCGCTGGCGCTGTGGATTTTGGCGATCGGGCCGAATATCACCGTAATTCATCGCATTATTTACACCTGGCAACGCACCAAGCGTCAGCCTGGCGCCGACGAAGCAGCCCTGGCGCAGGCCAAGGCGCAGCGCGAATCTCACAAGCCGGCGCGCGATTTGCGCGAAGCCCCGGCGCTGCTCAGCCGCACGGCGCATCGCGGAGGCTAATGGCATGGCGCGATTGCTCGGCGTCGTCGGCTTCCTCGTTTTTCTCGCCGGTCTAGATTTGCTCTGGCAATCGCGGCGCGAAGTAGCCTTCTGGTTCGCCTCGTACATGCGCATGTTCCGTTCGCAAATGCGCCAGCCCGGAACGCAAAGCCGCCCATTCGAACCCGAAGTAGAACCGATCAAACATCGCCGCACTTTGCCGATGGTGCTGGGCATGGGCCTCGCGTTCGTCGGCCCCGTTGCTGATGGCCGTAAGCCTACGCTTTTTCTTTTTCCGAGCGAGTGACGGACTCGCCGATCCCCTCTTGAAACCATCACTCATCGTTCACGGCGGCGCGTGGAATATCCCTGATGCAGCAGTCGAAGACTGCCGCGCCGGCTGCCGAAACGGCCTAGAAGCAGGCTGGAGCGTGCTAGCACGCGGAGGCTCAGCACTCGATGCGGTAGAAGCCGCAATCATCGTGCTCGAAGACGACCCGACATTCGATGCAGGCTACGGTTCGCATCTAAATCTGGACGGCCGCGTAGAGCTCGACGCGATCGTGATGGATGGCGCCACACTGAAAGCCGGCGCAGTAGCAGCCGTGCAACGCATCCGCAATCCAATTCGTCTCGCGCGCGCCGTGATGGAATCGAGCGAACACATGATGATGGTCGCCGCAGGCGCCGAACAATTCGCGCAAGAGCAAGGCCTGCCACTCTGCGATCCCGAAGAGCTAATCCTCGATCGCGAACGCGCCGCATGGCGACGCTGCCGCGAAGATCGCCACGCCGCCGAATTCCACGTAGATCACGCCATGGGCACGGTAGGCGCCGTAGCCATGGATGCCAAAGGCTGGTTAGTCGCCGGCACCTCCACAGGCGGCACCTGCTGCAAACACGCAGGCCGAGTAGGCGATTCCCCGCTAATCGGCTGCGGCTGCTACGCCGACGCCGAAGCCGGCGGCGTAAGCTGCACCGGCCTAGGCGAAGCCATAATGCGCATAGTGATGGCCAAGACGACGATAGAATTCCTACGCGCAGGCCAATCCCCGGAAGCGGCAGCAAAAGCCGCCGCCAGCATCCTACATAAGCGAGGCCGAGGCACAGGCGGCCTAATCCTACTAGATAAAAATGGCACCCCAGGATTCGCCTTCAACACGCCAAAAATGGCATTCGGCTACGTGGCGCCCGATGGGAAATTCGTAGTTCAACCGTAGGGGCGGGGGTTTACTCTCCCGCCCGTTTTGGCCTTGGGTTTTCGGTGCCGTGCCTCGTGTTGTCATGCCAGACGAGCAAATCGTGAAACGGCACGATGTAACATTCCATGAGTTCGGGAATCTGATTAGGTGATGCAGTGAGGAGATTCCAAGTGATTCGACGAGAGTTCTTTTTCAGCGCGGCGGCATTCGGCGTGATTGGCGGCGTTGGCGTGGCGGCATGGGAATTGGTTTGGACTAGCGCCCGGGGCTGGACCCGTCAGCTCACCACCCACGCCAGTAGCGGCGGACGGCAAGCCCACAATGGTCACGATCGTGAAATTTTCTGACTCGGGCCAGCGGCTGGAGAAAGTTTCTGTGCCCAAGGTCGTGAAGACCGCTGAGGAATGGCATCAGATTCTCACGCCGAATCAATTCGACATCGCGCGCCGCGCTGACACGGAGATGGCTTTTTCCGGCGAAGGGTACAATCGCCACGACAAAGGCCTCTACCGCTGCGTCTGCTGCGCGAATGCGCTTTACAGCTCCGATACCAAATATGATTCCGGCACCGGCTGGCCTAGCTTTTGGGCGCCGATTGCCAAGGAAAATATTGTCGAGCGTTCGGATTCCACTTTCATGATGGTGCGGACGGAAGTTACTTGCCGGCTTTGCGATGCGCATTTGGGGCATGTGTTTGATGATGGCCCGCGGCCTACGGGATTGCGTTATTGCATGAATGCTGCGGCGATGAAATTTATTCCGGCGGCGAAGAGTTCTTAGCTCGAGCTTCGTGGGGCGATCTTGCAGTGAAGATGCCGCCCTTAAGGGCGCCGCTACGAAACCACGGTTCGCGCGCGATCTTGCCTAGTTCTTTTGCATTACATGCTTCGATTCCTCGTTGTGGGATAATGCCGGGCGATTTCTTGGAGCTCTCCTCATGGATCCTTTGTTTCTTCGCGACGTGCAGGAAAAGTCCAACGGCCCGCGCGCCAAAATGATCGAGATGATGCGCGGCATGGGCGCCACGGTGCCGCAGATCCTCTACCTCTTCGCGTATAAATCGAAAGCTACCGATCATCTTTCACGATTCACGCAAGAAGTCATGCGCGGGCCTTCGCCGCTTTCGCCCGGGATGCGCGAGTTGATTGCCGCGTTCACTTCGGCGCGCAATCATTGCCCGTTTTGAACAGGCGCACACTCCGCGGTCGCGGGGGAACTGCTCGGCGATAGAGAAAAAGTGAAGGCAGTGGTGGCGGATTTCCGTTCGGCGCCGATTTCGGATGCCGAAAAAGCGCTATTTGCCTTCATCGAGAAAGCCAATGCGCACGCGCACGAGATCCGTCTCGCCGACATTGAAGAAGCCCAGCGCGCGGGCTGGTCCGATGAGGCGCTCTACGACGCCATCACCGTTTGTTCGCTCTTCAATTTTTATAATCGCTGGAATGATGCCAATGGCACGCGCGACATGTCGCCCGCGGATTATGAGGAGCAGGGGCGGCGCTTGGCCAAGTATGGCTACATTATGGAGTGAGGACGGGAGCGCTCGGGTAGAAAGTCAAAGGCGAAAACCCAGTGCTACACCGGGCCGGTCGTAAACCCCGGCCCCTACGAGCCCAATGCGCTGCGGGCGCTTTCCACCGAATCAAACATTGGAAATAACTGCTCGACGTTGGTCATCTTCAGCAGGGCGCGGCACTTTTCGTTCATTCCTGAGACGGCGAGCTTGCGGCCCGTTTTGCGGAAGTGCAGATAGATGGAGATCGCGGCGCCCAGGCCTGCGGAATCGATGAAGGGGACTTCCGTGAAATCGAGGACCACCGTCTGAGCAGGGTCGGCGCGCAGCTCCCGCGAAAATTCTGCCGTAGTCCCCATGACCAGAGGGCCGCTTAGATACAGGACTTGAGTTCCGGCAGTATCATTCGCGTTGCGAGTGATCGAAAGCTTTGGGGTATCCATAACCGCGAATTATCCGCATCGGGACGGGAAACCAAATTACAGTCCGGTTACAAATGCGTGAATGAATTGTGAGAAACTTGGAATTGATGGCTACCGTGAAGGCTTACATTACCGATTGGTGCCCGGATTGCCGCAGAGCGCTGCGATTTTTGGATCAGAACGGGATCGCGCACGAGGACATTAACGTGGATGAATGCGACGAGGCGGAGGCGCTGGTTTTGCGGGTGAATAATGGGCGGCGAGTGGTGCCTACGTTTGAGGTGGATGGGCGGTTTTTTGCTTGCAGTCCTTACAATAAGGAATCGCTGGCTGCGGAAGTTAAGGAATTGTTGAAATCTTGAGGTACCGGCGATTTGATTTTTCGGTTTGAGTCCGGCCGTGATCGCGGATGTGGCTGGTTTTTGCGTCGTAAGAGCCGGCGGAGACGCCGGCGGTACGTAAACCTACTCCGGCCCGACTCCTCTGGTCATCACGCCCGCTACCGTTAAATCTTGATTCAGGAAAACCAGGTCCGCATCCGCGCCTACTGCGATTACCCCTTTTTTCCCGGCTAGGCCTAGCCTGCGGGCTGGATTTAGGGTGGCCATGCGGATGGCATCGATCAGGCTCACGTTTAATTGCGCCATATTGCTGACCGCGCGATCGAGCGTGAGAGTGCTTCCTGCCAGCCGTCCTTCTGCGTTTCTCGCCACTCCTTTGCTTACGCGCACGTCAATCGTTCCCAGGTGGTAGTTGCCATCGGGCATTCCTGTTGCCGCAATTCCATCGCTCACCAAAATCACTCGATCGCATCCCTTGCTGGCCAGCAGAATTTCTACCGCTGGAGAATCTACGTGGACGCCGTCGGCGATGATTTCTGCGGTGACGTCCGCGTGCGTGAGGACTGCGCCGATTACGCCCGTGTCGCGGTGGGTAAAGGGGCGCATGGCGTTGAAGACGTGTACGGCATGCTTTGCGCCGCGGCCAATCGCAACTTGGGCTTGCTCGTAAGTGGCATCGGTGTGGCCGATGGCTACTACGAGGCCATCTTTCACCGCGGCGTCGATCAGATCAAGCGCGCCCGGCAATTCCGGAGCGAGGGTGAGAATGCGGGCGGTGCCGGATGCTGCTTTGAGGAATTTCTGGAGCAATGGAATCGATGGCGCTTCGAGCGCGGATTCTGGATGCACGCCGCGGCGCGCAGCGCTGATGAACGGGCCTTCGAGATGAATTCCCAGGATTTCGGCCGTCGAGCGGTGGCGCGAGGGGCGATTTTCGGGACTGGCGATATATGCCGCGATGCCAGCGAGACTGCGGCAAGTTTCATCCGGCGGCGCGGAAACAGTCGTTGCCAATAGCGAAGTGGTTCCAT
This sequence comes from uncultured Acidobacteriota bacterium, assembly GCA_963792515.1. Lineage (GTDB taxonomy): Bacteria > Acidobacteriota > Terriglobia > Acidiferrales > UBA7541 > Palsa-147. The sequence goes on from CAWBWG010000020.1 coordinate 41,457, forward strand.
GGCGCGCGACGCGATCGGCGATGACGCTTAAAGCTTTCGGCGTAGCTTCCATCACGTCGTGGCCGCCGGCGCCGTGAATGTGGATGTCGACGAACCCGGGAACGACGATGGTGTCGCGGGCGACGATATCGCGAGCGTCGGCGGGCACCTGGATTTCATCGCGGTGGCCGATGGCGGTGATGCGGTCATCCTGGATCACGATCACGCGATCGTGCAGCTCCTCGTGCGGCGTGAGGATGCGATGGGCGTGGACGACTTGCGCAATCATGACCGGACATCGTACTCGAATTGGCGGGGCGAAAAACAGGGAAGGCTTGCGTCTTGGTGCTGGTTCGTTACAATTTAGGTTCCACTTTTTAGGAGGCAGGAATGGCGAACGAGAAGAATTTCATGACTTGGAAGCGGCAGCAACGGCGCCGCAAATCGGCTAAGGCTAAGGTGAAATTGTACGAGCAGGGCAAGATCAAGCATGATGAGTTGCCGGCGTTGGCGAAGGAATTTTTGACGCGCAAGCTGCGATTTTTGACGAAATCTGCGTAGGTTCCCGTACCGCCGGCGTCTCTGTCGGCTCTTTCGGTCGTGATTTCCGCCACAGGCCACACTCACGGGCGGACTGCCAACCAAAAACTATGCAATTAATTTGATTATTTGCGCCGGCCACGACTCGCGCTTTTGCCGGCATCTTGATCGTCAGATGCCGGCAGGGACGCCGGCGCTACTTAAACAAAAAGGGCGCCCGATTTCTCGGGCGCCCTTTTGGTCTTGGGTGACCTTCTTCCTATCAGGGTGAACTTTAGTTGCCAGACGAATTATTCGTCGCGGTTGCCGGAACCGACTTCGGAACGCTCAAGTAACCGGAGATCTTCGTGGCAGTAACCGAATTCACGACGAACTCGACCGGCTTCCGTGATCCGCCTTCGAAGAAGTACATCGGTTCGTTGGTGGAGCGATTCTTCTTCTCGTAGCGCTTGTCGTCGGCGTAGAGGACGACGGAGTAGAGGTTCTTCTTTGCGTTGGTACCCTTCAGTTCGACCATCACGTCGCCGACCTTCTCGCGCGAACCCTTCTTGTCGATCGTGAATTCGTAGTAATCACGTTCGCCAAGGCGGCGGAGAGTTTCGATGTCGTCATGGTCGCGGGCAATCAGGGTACCGAATTCGCCGCGGGTCATCGTCAAATTGTTCTTGGTGGTATCGAGGTCGCTCTTCACTGCGCCGACATCGCCGCTGACCTTGTTCAGATCATCGACACCGGCTTTCGTGGCGAGCTGGCCGTTAACCGAATTCTGCATTTCGGAAAGATCCTTGGCGTCTTGATCCTGGATCTTCTTGGCCTGCGCGCGGGCGCGGGAGACGTCCTGTTGCGTGAGCTTCAGCTTGTCGGTGACAACGCTGAGTTCGCCCTCGACTTGGGCGTTGGTCTCTTCGGTCTTGGCCAGGCGCTGGCTCAATACATCTTCATTCTGCTTGGCAGTCTGCAATTGTGCGCCGAGAGTCTGGGCCAAATCGTGGGAGTGCGAAGACGCGCTCCAGCCGATGCCGAGTGAAACGATGGAAATAATTCCTAGGATGACAACGGCCAAACCCACCCAGCGTGGCGTCGTGCTTTCCGGCGTGGTCTGGTGAAGGTTCACTTCGTCTGTCATGTCTTTTCTCCTCTTTTGTTTCCCTTGCGGGGTGGAGTAAGGGCACGCGAAAAGCCAAACTCGTAGGGCGCGTTCCTAGGATGCAACCGATTGATAATACGTAGTTTACGGTACAGTTTCAGAGCGGGATTGGGTGCGCTGGCGCGGCGTGGCTGTGAAATCTTTACGTGACTTTAATAGTTTCTGCGTGGAAGCGGTAGTACCGGCTGGGAAACTACTGCAGTCGCGCTTGGGTCCTATTTCGTTGTCGGGTGGACGATGGTTACGTGCGCGTGATGGTCATATTCTTCAGAGCGGCGATGCGTTCAGGTAGTGGCGGATGCGTGCTGAAAAGGCCGGAGAGCATTTGGCCCGGACTGAACGGTGCGACGATGAAGAGTGAAGCTGTCGTCGGGGAAACGTCCATGGGGATGCGTTGATTGTAGGCGCCGAGTTTTTGTAGTGCGCGAATTAATCCGTCGGCGTATCCGACCATTTGCGCGCCGGAAGCGTCAGCCTGGTATTCGCGCGAGCGCGAGATGCCGAGTTGCAGCAGCACCGCAGCGATTGGGGCTACGATGATCATTAGCAATGCGGCGAGTCCGCCGCCGCGACGATCATCACCGCGTCCGCCGTATCCTCCGAAAAGCATGCCGAAGCGGCCGATTTGCGCGAGGAAGGTGATTGCGCCAGCGAGCGTTGCGGCGATGGATGACGTTAGGATGTCATAGTTGCGCACGTGCGAAAGTTCGTGCGCGATCACGCCTTCGAGTTCTTCGTCGTCCATCAATTGCATCAGGCCTTGCGTTACGGCTACGGATGCGTGATGCGGATTGCGGCCCGTGGCGAACGCGTTTGGCGCGGCTTCAGGAATCATGTACAGCTTAGGAACTTGAATATTCGCTTTCGCCGAAAGTCGCTCCATCACCGCATAGAGGCGCGGCGATTCTTCGCGGCTGATCGGCTGCGCGTGTGCGGAAGCGAGCGCGATTTTGTCGGAGAAGAAATAGGCGGTGAAATTCATCACTACGGCGATGATCAATGCGAGGATCAAGCCGTTCTGCCCGCCGAATACCTGGCCGAAGAAAAGCAGCACGAGGGTAAGCGCTGTGAGTAAGAATGCAGTTTTGAATGTATTCATAAAGTGCCGGCCCTTTTGCCGGGCTAAGTAGCGCCGGCGTCCCTGCCGGCATCTTACGAGCGTAAATCTCGCCACAATCGAAAGTCTCGAGCGGACCGTGCTCGCGCCACATTTTGCGGTTTCGCTAGCCCGTCAAATAATTTCGCTCCTCTATGTGATTACGCAGCGCCGGCCTTGGCTGTTTCACGCTTGAACGTCATGGCCTCGCCGCTCGAATCGGCTTCTACCACTACCGTCTCGCCCGGCAGCACCTTCGAATCCAGAATCTGCATAGCCAACGGATCCTGAATCAGCCGCTGAATGGCGCGCTTCAGCGGCCGCGCCCCGTAAACCGGATCGTAGCCTTCGCGCAGCAGCAATTCGCGGGCTGATTTCGAAAGCTTGAGGGTGATCTTGCGCTCGACGAGCAGCCCGATGATATTCGCGAGCTGGAAGTCGATGATCTTCTCGATTTCCTTTTTCGAGAGCGGGTGGAAGAGAATGATATCGTCCACGCGATTCAGGAATTCGGGACGGAAAATCGCGCGCAGAGCTTCGAGCGCTTCTTCGCGTGCACGCTTGGGATCTTTTTCCGCCAGCTCGAAAATTGAGGCGGCGCCAACGTTGGAAGTCATGATGATTACCGCATTGCGAAAATCTACCGTGCGGCCCTTGCCGTCGGTGAGGCGGCCGTCTTCGAGAATTTGCAGCAGGATATTGAAGACATCGGGATGCGCTTTTTCGATTTCATCGAGTAGCACCACCGTGTACGGCCGGCGGCGCACTTGCTCGGTTAATTGGCCACCTTCTTCGTAGCCGACGTAGCCCGGGGGCGCGCCGATTAGCCGCGCCACGGAATGTTTCTCCATGTATTCGGACATGTCGAGGCGCACCATAGATTGCTCGTCGTCGAATAGGAATTCGGCGAGGGCGCGGGCTAGTTCGGTTTTACCGACACCCGTCGGGCCCATGAAAATAAATGAGCCGATCGGCCGCTTCGGATCGGAAAGGCCGGAACGGCTGCGGCGAACCGCGTTGGCGACGTGCGTGAGCGCATCATCTTGTCCGACCACGCGCATGCGCAGGCGCTCTTCCATGTGCACGAGCTTGTGGACTTCGCCTTCGAGCAGGCGCCCGGCGGGAATGCCGGTCCACTTGCTCACTACGCGTGCGATTTCTTCTTCGCCGACTTCTTCTTTCAGCATCGGATGATCTTTTTGTAGCGAGGCGAGCTTGTCGTGCGCCGCTTGCAGTTTTTTCTCGGCGGCGGAAAGCTTGCCGTAACGGATCTCCGCTACTTTGGCTAGATCGCCGCTGCGCTCCAGGCGCTGCTCTTCGGCTTTCAGTTGCTCGATTTCTTCCTTGAGCTTGCGGATGCCTTGGATGGCTTCTTTTTCGCTCTGCCAGCGCGCTTTTAAGCCGCTGGATTTTTCTTTGAGCGCGCCGAGTTCTTTTTCAATTTGGCCGAGGCGTTCGCGCGAATGCGCATCGGATTCCTTGCGCAAGGCTTGCCGCTCGATTTCAAGTTGCATAATGCGGCGTTCGAGTTCGTCGATTTCCGTGGGCATGGAATCGATTTCCATGCGCAGGCCGGCGGCGGCTTCGTCGACGAGGTCGATGGCTTTGTCGGGCATGAAGCGATCCGAGATGTAGCGGTTCGAAAGCATCGCGGCGGCGACGATCGCGGCGTCCTTGATACGCACGCCGTGATGCACTTCGTAGCGCTCTTTCAGGCCGCGCAGAATGGCGATCGTATCCTCTACGCTCGGCTCGCCTACGAATACCGGTTGGAAGCGGCGCTCGAGTGCGGGATCTTTTTCGATGTACTTGCGATATTCATTCAGCGTGGTGGCGCCGATTGCGCGCAACTCGCCGCGGGCCAGTGCGGGCTTCAACATGTTTGAAGCGTCCATCGAACCTTCTGCTGCGCCCGCGCCGACTAGCGTGTGCAGCTCGTCGATGAAAAGGATGATTTGGCCTTCCGCGTCGGTGATTTCTTTCAGCACGGCCTTCAGCCGATCTTCGAACTCACCGCGAAACTTTGCGCCTGCCACTAGCGCTGCCAGATCGAGAGCGACAATGCGCTTGGTCTTCAGCACCTCGGGAGCATCGCCGGAGATGATCCTCTGCGCCAGGCCTTCGACGATGGCGGTTTTGCCTACGCCGGGCTCGCCGATGAGAACGGGATTGTTCTTGGTGCGACGGGCGAGGATTTGCATGACGCGGCGAATTTCCTCGTCGCGGCCGATCACCGGATCGAGTTTGCCGCGGCGCGCCAATTCGGTGAGATCGCGCGCATATTGCTCGAGGGCGCGGTAAGTCGATTCTGGATTCTGGCTGGTGACGCGATGGCTGCCGCGAACACTAGTGAGCGCTTGCAGAATGGCGTCATGACTGGCGCCATTTTTCTTCAGAATTTCGGCTGCGGCATCGTGTCCGCCGGAAGCGAGCGCGAGGAGCAGATGCTCGGTCGAGACGTACTCGTCCTTAAACTTCGCGGCTTCATCAAAAGCGCGCGAGATAACATCGTTCAGTCCCTGGCTCAAATATTGTTGCGACGCGCCGGAAACTTTCGGCAGGCGCTCGATCTGGCGTTCCACTTCTTTGGCGATGACTTCAGGCGCCACGCCCAGCTTCGAAAGCAGCGGCGTGACGACGCCTTCGCCTTGCGCTACCAGCGCCCAGAGCAGGTGCAGGGGCTCGATCTGCTGCTGCCCTGAGCGCGCGCCCATTTCCTGGGCGGCTTGCAGCGCTTCCTGTGCTTTTACGGTTAATTTGTCCATGCGGATCATTGCGGTACCTCGCGTTGCGTCGGTTTGCTTCGACTAGAGTATAAGTTCATTCTACGGCTGCATAGACACACAAAAGGGACCGGGCTCGACGAGCGGCCGGCCCCCTTTGGTTCAGCGCTTACTTGGTGCCGTTCGTGGCTTCCACGTTCACTTTCACTTGCTTCGGCTTCGATTCCGCGCGCTTGGGCATCTGCACGGTCAGCACGCCGTTTTTGTATTCGGCATGGATGGCCTCGGTGTTGATGGTGTTGGGCAGAGTAAAGCTGCGGCTGAAGGAGCCGTAGGAGCGCTCGACGCGCAGGTAATTGTCCTCACTGACTTGCTTCTCGAACTTGCGCTCGCCGCGGACGGTGAGCGTGTTGTTCTCGATGCGGATGTCGAGATCCTTTTCATCGATGGCGGGCAGGTCGGCTTTCAGGACCAGCTCGTTTTCGGTCTCGTAGATGTCAACGGCCGGAGCCCAAGTGGTGACGGCCGATTCGGAACTGCGGTCGCCGTACGTGGACTCGAACAAGCGATTGACTTGCTCTTGCAACGTGTTGCCGGTGCGGAAAGGCTGCCAGCGGATTGCGGAATTCATGGTGAGTGTATCCTCCTCAAATTTTCGCTTTGTTAAGCGCAATAACAGCATATTATATGCGTGTCTTATTGTCAAGTATTTTGAAACATGGCTATTTCACAGCAAATCGAACTTCGATTTTCCTATAACACCCTAAGAATCAGGCATTTAAGATAGTGCGTCTCGGGAAGAGTGAGCAATATCGGATGGTCGCGCGATTGTGAGCGGCGTTCCACCACTACAATGCTGCGGTGCGCGTCGTTTGCGGCTTCGGCGATGATCTGGAGGAACAGAGCCTCCGAGATATGGTGGGAGCAGGAGCAGGTGACCAGGGTGCCGCCCGATCTGAGGATCTTCATGGCTCGCAGATTGATTTCTTTGTAGCCGCGATGGGCGGCAGGGATGCTATCGCGATTCTTGGCGAAGGCGGGCGGATCGAGAATGACCATATCGAAGCGGCGCTCTTCGTCGTCGTACTGCTTCAGCAGATCGAAGGAGTTGGCCTCTTTGAAAGTAACGTTGGTGATCTCGTTTAGTTCTTGATTGCGGCGGGCGGCGGTGATTGCCGCTGGGGAAAGATCGGCGGCTTCGACTTTTTCGGCTTTGCGCGCGACGCTCAGGGCGAAGCCGCCGTGGTAGCAGAAACAGTCGAGAACTTCGCCGCGGGCGAAATTCGCTGCGGCTAGATGATTTTCGCGCTGATCGAGAAAGCCGCCGGTTTTTTGGCCGTGGTGCAGGTCGTAGCTGAAGAGCAGGCCGTCTTCGTGTGCGCGGACTTCTTCGGGGACTTCGCCATGGAGAACCGAGACACGCTGATCGAGGCCTTCGAGCAGGCGGACTTTGGGATCATTGCGTTCGATAATTCCGCGCGGTGAGAAAAGCTCGACGAGAAGATCGACGAGCAACGGCTGAAGGCGATCGGCCGTCTGGCAGAGATTTTGCATGGCCAGGTAATCGCCGTAATGATCGACGACCAGCGAAGGAATTTGATCGGCCTCGCCATAAACCAGGCGGAAGACTTCGGAATTGCCCACGGTGCGTTTGCGGAAATCGGCGGCTTGGCGTAGGCGCGTGCGAAGAAATGCGCGATCGATTTCGACATCTTCGTGAGTGACCAGGCGGATGGAAATTTGCGAGCGGTCACTGTAAAAGGCGCGTCCGAGGAAACGGCCGCGCTCGTCCATGACGCGCACGACCGCGCCGGGCTCGGCATCGGCCACGCGGACATCGCTTCGATAGACCCATGAGTGGCCCGATCGAAGACGCTCAACACCTCGCGGGCCTATGACGACACGGTTTTCCGCCACTCAGGATTTCCTCACCGGCGAAATTCTGCTTGCTTCGCTACAATGACGGGCGGCTCGGCATCATCGGGAGAGAACCCGCCACGCTCGGGCGGATTTTCGATGTGAGCAGCGTGCGTCTGATAACACACATTGTAGAGGAATTCCAGCGCGTTTGGCCCTCGCTCGGTGGGCCAAGCATGCGAAAGTGACGCGAAATGCGGCTAAGTGAACTCGATTACGAGCTGCCGGCGGAGCGGATTGCGCAGCGTCCGCTCGAAGAACGCGATGCTTCGCGCATGTTACTGCTCGATCGGCGGACTGGAAGCTGGGAAGATCGTGCCTTTCGCGAATTCCCTGCCCTGCTGCGCGGCGATGAGTTGCTGGTGGTCAATAATACGCGCGTGATTCCCGCCCGGCTGCTCGGGCGGCGCGCCGGTGTACGCTCAGGCCCGCCCGCACGAACCGGTCGCGCTCGCAGCGAATTCCTGCAATCGCCGATCGAAGTGATGCTGCTGCGCCGCCTAGGCGATGACGCGTGGGAGGCCTTGGTGCGGCCGGGGCGAAAGATCGGCGTCGGCGAAAAGATTCTCTTCGGTGATGCCGGCGAACTCGAAGCCGAAGTGGAATGGCGCGGCGAGTTTGGATTGAGACGTCTACGCTTTCGCGCGGCGACAGATTTAATGCAAACGATTGAGCGGCTCGGCCACGTGCCGCTTCCGCCGTACATCCACCGCGGCGATGATCCCGCCGATCGCGAGCGCTATCAGACAATCTTCGCAGCCCGCGACGGTGCGGTCGCAGCGCCAACGGCCGGCCTGCATTTCACGCCGGCAATCCTCGATCAACTCCGCGCCCGCAAAATCGAAATCGTCGAAATCACGCTGGAAGTAGGACTAGGCACATTTGAGCCGATTCGCACCGAACAACTTGAAGAACATCGCATCCATCGCGAGGCCTACGAAATTCCCGAAGCCACCGCGCAAGCCATCGCCCGCGCCCGCAGCGAGAAGCGCCCCATCCTAGCCATCGGCACAACGGTAGTTCGCGCCCTCGAAGACGGCGCAGAGAAAGCTGCCGCAGAAGTTGCGCCATCAAGTCCGAACTCTGAGTTCGGACTTTCGCGTTCGGGCCGCGCCGAAGCCGAGATTTTCATCTACCCAGGAAAATCATTTCGCGTCGTCGACCAACTACTCACGAATTTTCATCTGCCCCGGTCAAGCCTGCTAGCCATGATCGCAGCCTTCGCCGGCCGCGAAAATATCCTGCGCGCCTACAACCACGCCGTCGAAGCGGGCTACCGGTTTTATAGCTACGGCGACTGCACGCTAATCCGCTGAGGGTCTCGGCGCTGTTGACAATTTTCGTTCAAGTGACAGCATGTACTGACTCCAAATGCGAAAAAAACGATTTCCAGCAGTTCGCGGTCGGAGCGCGGTGGCGCGTCTCAATGGACGGTCCGCCGTAGTCGTCTATGAAGCCGCAAAGGAAATTTGGAAAGCGGACGATCCAGCTACTTTTCGTTCGGTCATACACACCTTGAGGCACGGCAGGAGCGTCTTGAACAGAGCCGCAGCCGCTTATGCGTTAAGTCTGATGCGTTGCAAGACGGCGATCCCTGCACTTGAACAGAGTGTTGACGACAAGAACGAACGTCCCAAAGTCAGGGGGGAGGCCGCCGAATCGTTGGCGCACAATCACAGAGCGAGGTCCCACCGGGTCTTGCTTCAAAATCTAGATGATCCGTCGAAAGAGGTTCGGTTTTGGTGCGCCTTCTCGCTGAGCGAAATGGGTGATTCCGACGCGCTAATCCCGCTAGGACATCTCGCCGCAACCGACCACCGTATCATTAGAGGCTTTTGGTCCGTGAGCAGAGAAGCAAAGGCGGCCATTCGCCTTATCCGTAAAAGCATACGAAACAAAAAAACTCACGCCACACGCTGCCTGTTCTGCTCGAAAAAGTGGAGGAAATCTACGTAAACGTCACGGCGATCGAATAACCCTCCAGACGGACGCCGAACGTCCTTGCGGTTCTCAGGCTGAGTGCATTTGCGCCGCGCGTCGTCTATAATGCGCAACCCGGAACCCAATGAGACTGAAGTTATGAGATATCTGATTCTTAGCGACATTCACGCGAACGTTACCGGCCTGGAGGCTGCGCTGGCGGCGGTCGAGGGCAAATGGGATCGCGCCGTTTGTCTTGGCGACGTCGTGGGCTATGGGCCGGACCCCAACGAAGTGGTGGACAAGATTCGGGCGATTGGCGCGACTACCATTCGCGGCAATCACGATAAGGCTGGCAGCGGGCTGGAAGACGCCGCGGATTTTAATCCGGTGGCGCGTGCCGTGGCGCTTTGGACTCGCGAAAAATTAACGCCTGATAATCTCGATTACCTGCAGAAACTTCCCACCGGGCCGCTGGAGCTGGACGGAATGTCGTTCGTTCATGGAGCGCTGCGCGATGAGGACGAATATGTTTTCACGCAGGCGCAGGCGCTCGAGGGATTGCTCGAGGCGCCGTTGCCCGTCACTTTTTTCGGGCATACGCATTTGCAGGGCGGCTTCATCCTCGACGAAACGAATGTGGAAGTGGTGCGGCTGAAAGTGCCGCCGGGCGCAGGCTCGGCGAAGATCGATATCGTCGATGGAAAGACTTACCTGCTGAATCCCGGGTCGGTGGGGCAGCCGCGCGATGGAGACCCGCGCGCCGGCTTCGCGATCGCCGAGCTGAGCGCCCACTCCGTAGAATTCTGGCGAGTACCATACAACGTGGCCGCCGTTCAGGAGAGAATGACTCGCGCGGGACTGCCGGAACCTTTGATCGCGCGAATTGCCTTCGGGCGCTAACCCTCCAAAGGATTCCCGCATGGCCGATGAATTCCAAAGAGAGGAAAAGAGCGCATTTCCGGTTGCGTTTGGAATTGGGATTGTCGTGGTGCTGCTGCTAGTGGGCGGCGTGATTTTGGCGACGCGCTTCACGCGCTCGAAAGCGCCGGCCGCGCAGCCTTTGCCGTTTGGCGCCGCGGAACAGGCAGCGGCGGCGCGCATTCATTTTCTCGAGCCGCAGATGGCGCGCGCTTCGAATTATTTGAATCAGGAAGTGACCTACGTGGCGGGCGTGATTTCGAATGATGGAGTGGATACGATTCGCGAGGTGGAAGTGCAATTCGAATTTCACGATCCGTTCAATCAAGTGATCTTGCGCGAGACGCGGCGGCTGCTCGGCCCGGGCACGAAACCGCTCGGCGGCGGCCAGCGCGCCGATTTTCAAATCACGCTCGAATACGTTCCTGCGGAATGGAATCAGCAATATCCGACGATGCGCATCACGGGCCTGCAACTCCAGTAGCGGAGGGTGCTTTAGCCCTCCCGTTTTTCGGCCGTCTTTTCCGGTGTAAAATCGGGGCGCAAACGTAGCCCATAACGCAATATTGTAAAATTCTCCCTCCGCAACGAAACGCACCACAAAAAACACAAACATCAGACACGAAGGGTGGATGAAGCCATGTCCTCGCGGCCCGCAACGCAACTCGTCCCGCCGGTCAAAACCGACTGGCCCGAGATCGAAAAAACGCTCGCCGAAATGGTTACTTCGGGATGCGTTGAAGTGCATGAAGACGGTGTGTGGCTCGCCGAGCTTTCCGACCTGCACTACGAGCTGAAGTGCGACGTTAAAAACTCGCTGGTGCATTTGTGGTCCGACGAGCGGAATCTGGTGCGACGGATTTTGCGTGTGCTGGAGCACGCGCCGCAGCGGATTGTTTTCGAAGTGCGACGATTCGGGCGCAACCGGCCGTCGCGTCTCGAGTTTCTCAGCACCGATGGGCCGCGCGCGCCGAGCCGCGTCAGCGTGGAGACATTTAGGGCGCGGTTTAGCCGGACGCTCGCCGAGAATTTTCCGGATGCGAATGTGGAATCGCTGACCGGCTCACCGGATCTAGAACATTCGCTTTCCGGACTCTATGTCCGCGGGATGATGGCCGAAGGTCGCCGCGGCTGGGTGATTCTGGCCGTGCCGCCGGGAAGCGCCGCTGCAACCGTGAGTGGGGCGCTGACTTACGGATTGTTGTGGCTCGATTGGTCGCGCGAACGGGCGACGCGGCGGCCGATCGAGGGATTGCGGATGTTTCTGCCGGAAGGCGCAGTGCGAGAAACTCGGCAACGCGTTCGCGCGCTGGCCTCGTTCGCCCGCATCGAGATATTTGAGCTCACCGAAAATGGCTCACGCGTGCGCGCTGTCGATCTCGCCGATACCGGAAATCTCGAGAGTTGGCTGATGCCACGGCGCGAAGTGGAAGGCGCATTGACGGCGGCGGGCGCGGTGATCGAAAGCGTGCGGGCAGCGAATGATCGCGCGGCGGAAAATATTGCCGCAGCGGTGCGGCCCGGCGCGAAAGAAGTGGCACTGCGTTTTCGCGGGCTGGAATTTGCCCGTTTTGCGGAAGGCCAAATTGCGATCGGCGTTGGCGATGCGCGACGCGAAGCCGGCCCCTTGAATGCTGCGCGCGTGGAAGCTTTATTGCACCAACTGGATCTCCACCGCAACCCGCTGGCGCACGAGCGGAATCATCCTTATTATCGCGCGGCGCCGGAACGTTGGATCGAAACTCTGATTCAGCGTGATCCGGCGCAGCTCGACGCGCAGCTTGATTCGCGATTTTTTTATTCGCAGGTGCCGGCATTTGCAGCTGCGGATCGTGGTGTCATTGATCTGCTGGGTGTCACGCTGCATCGGCGCCTCGTGGTAATCGAGTTGAAGGCTTCGGAAGATATTCAGTTGCCGATGCAGGCCGTGGATTACTGGCTGCGCGTGCGGCAGCATCTCGAACGTGGCGATTTTCAGCATTACGGATACTTTCCCGGCATGGAGCTTGATCCGCGTCCGCCGCTCGTCTGGCTCGTCGCGCCCGCGCTGCGCTTCCATGCCGCCACGGAGATTATTCTGAAATATTTATCGGATGAAATTCAGTTCACGCGAATCGGTTTGAATGAAGAATGGCGCCGCGGAATTCGAGTAGTATTCCGGCAGTGATTCATTTGTCGAAAAAGCGTCCGTAGAAAAGAAGAAGGGAAGCAGCTTAGGTTGCCCTGTGCCGCTTCCCGGGGTGTGTCCTAGAAGTGAGTTAATGATTGGACGCTGGCAGTTTCCGAATGGTTGCATAAAAGTGGATTTCGAAAAAATTTTGTTGCGGACAAAGGTAATTGTAAACAACTAAGGTAAATCCTGTATGCCGCCTTGTAGCACTGCCACTCTTGGCTGTGTCAAATTTACGGACATGGCTCGATGCGGCTCGCGGAAATACTCGAAGACACAGCCAAGCGTGGCTTTGCTAAATAGCTGCGCTCACGCCCATGTACTTTAGCCGGCCTACGGATCTTAGTAGAAGAGATACTTGCGCCACTTCTCGTCTTTGTGGCCAATGAGGCGCATCAACTGGCGAGAGGTGTGCAGCGTGAACGGCCGCGGACGGCGGGCTAGCTTCAGACCGGCTTCTTCGGGCGTGCGATCACCTTTGCGGTTGTTGCACTCGTAGCAGCAGGCTACTAGATTTTCCCAGGAGGAATGGCCGCCGCGCGAACGCGGCATTACGTGATCGAGCGTCAACTCCGACGCAGGCAGCGCCCGCGCGCAGAACTGGCAAGTGTTCCTGTCACGCAGCAAAATATTTTTCCGCGAAAGAGCGCGGCTCTGCTGCGGGATGTGCCGGTAGGTCAGCAAACGAATCACTGACGGCACCGAAACCGACCGCGAGCTGGAATGCACAACCGACGCGTTGCTCTCTTCGGCCTGCGCAACACCCTTCAGCATCAGCACCAGCGCACGCCGAACTGCCGTCACGTTAATAGGCTCGAAAGTGGCATTCAGCACCAGCACCGGAGCTTGCATCACAGAAGGACGGCTGGCAGGAGATACCGATTTTGGCGCAGACCCGTCCAGCGGACTCGGCGGCAGGTTCAACCGCGGCCGGGGACGCAAACCGTTCTTAAGCCGGTTGTCCATCGGCGTGCTCCGTTTCATTTTTCCTGATCTGGCCTGACTTGGCTCGATCTGGCGCTATTTAGAACTACGCGCAGCCGGTTGTTTCGGTTTCACTGGGCCTGAGCAGTTTCCTTCGGCCGTTCCGGTACCATATTGGATGCGCGAAATACCTGTTTGGCTCGCGGCAGCGTCAGTTCTGGTACCACACGCGCAACCGTTACACCGTGAACGCTCGCCGCCCCCGCCTCCCGCAGCGCTTTGGCGCAGGCATCGAGCGTCGCACCGGTCGTAAATACATCATCTACCAGTAGAATGCGGAGCTTGTCAACTTCTGCACCGGTGCGGGTTTCGTACGCGCCACGCACCGACTCCCAGCGCTCCTTCAGCGTAAGTATAGATTTGGGTGGCCGGGGCCGCGTTCGTACGAGCAGATAGGTGGCCATTTTGAGGTTGAGGCGCTTGGCAAGCGGCCGGGCGATCAGTTCGGCTTGGTTATAACCGCGCTCGCGCTGGCGACTGAGGTGCAACGGGACGGGGACGATGGCGTCAAATTTTATACCGCCGAAATCCTCGCGCACGATGGGCACGAGCCGGTCGGCGAACCAAGCGCCCAGACGCTTTAGCGACTCGTATTTCAGGAGCAGGATCGCACCGCTCAGCGCGTCATTATAAAGACCGTAGCTGCGGGCGCGCTCGAAGTGATACGAGCCGCGGCGGCAGATGAAGCAGAGTTTCTCAATCGCTTCCGCCACCACCGGCGAGGCGAATGGGCGCCCGCAACCCTCGCACTTCACACCGTCGACGCGTTGCATTTCGCCGATACATAGGTCGCAGATGGGGATTAGCGAGGCGCTGGTCAGCGGGTCGTCGCAAATCCAACAGGGTGCGGGAAAAAAGATTGAGGCGAGCGCGTCGAGAGTGTCTTTGATCAGCAATCGTGCCGGCCCGCCGGGGCGGGAGACGCGAGGGAGGCTATCCCAAAATGGTCCGCGGGGATATTACGGAGAATACGTACGTATTTCTACGTAAGTAGCGCCGGCGTCTCTGCCGGTATCTTACGAGCGAGGTCTCACCACGGGCGACACTCACGCACGGACTATAAAACCAAATTCGTGGATTGAATTTGACGTCGACTTCCGTCCGCGTTTGGAGATCCTGCGGGCTAGTTCGATCGTAAGACGCCGGCGCTACTTGGCCTACAGAATTCCCTGCTCCTGCTTTTCCTGGCAGGTAATGCAGTAACGCGTCCAAGGCACCGCTTCGAGGCGCTTTTGCTGCAGCTCCTGATGGCAGGCGCCACATTCGCCAAACTCTTCGTCCTTAATTCTCGCGAGCGCAGCTTCAACGAGTGCAAGCAGCCCGCGGTCATTGTGCGTCTGGCCGAAGAGGAATTCCTTAGTGTAGGAATTGGCAGCCTTGTCGGCGAGATCCACGGTGGGATCTTCGTCGGCTTCGCGGCCTTCTTGTTCGGTGCGCGCGATGGCCTTTAGAAGCTCATCGCGGCGCGTCTGCAATTTCTTTTTGTAGTAGTCGAGTCGTTTCTTGTCCATAGTTGCGTTCCAATGCGTTCAATGCGAGCCAAAAAGGCCCAAGAAAATCAAATGATTGTACGAGTTCGCTTGGAGCGTGTCAATTACCGCTCTAGCAAGCTTTGTTAAGATGCTACTCGGGCTTCGGAGGATGCAGGAGATGGAAAACGAGGAACATCAGCGCGACCACCAGAAAACAGAAGACGCTGCCTTCTGGGCCGACGGTGCCGCCGGTAAGCCATCGCGGACCGTGAATCACGGAATGAGATAACGCTCCTTCGGCTAGGTTGCCGCTGTTGGGCACGGAATAAAGAAACGTCTCGCCCCAATCGAAGCTGCAGTGCAGGCCGATGGCGAACCAGAGATTTCCGGTGCGCTTCAGTGTCAGGCAGAAAAACATGGCGATCATTACGACACTGGCAGCGCCTACGAGGCCCTCACCCTGATTTCCCAGATGAATCGCGCCAAACGCGCCGGACAAAATTCCCGCGGCGGGCCAGAAGCCAATTCCAGTCGCCAGAGTGAATTGCGTGTAGCCGCGGAAGCTGTATTCTTCGAAAATTCCTACCAGCAGAAAACCGAATAGATAGAGGAATCCTTTGTTGAGGATTTCTTGGTGAGAGAGCGCAATGGCGCCGAAGGAGTACCCGTGAAATGCGGCGATCAATCCGATCATCGCGGAGATTGCGGCGACGCCCCACAACATTCCTTCCCAGAAACGCAGACCGAACGCCTGTGACAAAGGCATTCCGTAAGATCCCCACGGGCGCTTTTCAATCAGCGACATAATCACGGCGGCCAGCAGAACTGCGACCGCCAGCGGAAACTCGCTGAAGATCAGCGCGGTGGTAGTCATGCGTCCCTGATTCGCTTGAGCCATACCGTCTCGGAAGACGGGGACATGCATCAGGACTGCGAACGCACCGACAGACAGCGCGACGAGAATGCAAACGTAGATCAGCAAACGCCAACCGGCGCGGATGCCGCTGGCGCCGACGAATATTGTTTTGGGATCGAATGATCCGCGTTGGGTGGGATCGACCGGAGGCGGTATCGGACTCGCGGCAGGCTGCGTCTCGCTCGGTGCATCCATCGAATGAATCCTTTCGTGACCGGCCAGGCGCGCCCCTCGCCCGCCAAAGTCGCCGCGAATGATAGGCCAGCGGCAGTATGAATCCTAGCGCATATTTTCGGGAAGCGAACGTAGCGCTGGCGTCCCGTCGGCTCTTACGATCTCAGCCTACGCTACGTTTTGAATGCGAGCGCGACACGATTCCGGGCCAATGCGCGTGTAGTGCGGTGGGTGCGTGACAAATTGCGCCGGCCATGACGGTAGTTCTAGTGCACAATTGCAATCGTAAGAGCCGGCGGGACGCCAGCGCTACGAAACCCTACTCGTAGCGCAGTGCTGTCATTGGCGAGAGCCTTGCGGCGCGCCAGGCTGGGAATAGGCACGCGGCGCAGGCGACCGCTGCCATTGCCAGCGCTACGCCCACCAGCACGAGAGGATCGAGCGGACGCGCGTCGAATAACATCGTGCGAATCAGCCGGCCGCAAATTGCGCCGCCTACTAGGCCGACCAGAATTCCCACTAGCACCGGACGCAGGCCATCTGAGAGCATTAGCTGCATCACCGAGCTGCGCTGCGCGCCGAGCGCGATGCGGATACCGATTTCATTGGTGCGTTGCGCCACGTCGAAGGCGATCACGCCATAAATTCCGAGCACCGAGAGCAACATCGCCAGCGCCGCGAAAACGCCGAGTAGCGTCGCGCCCAATCGCCGCCGCGCCACGGATTCCGCCATCACTTGCGTCATGGTGCGCACGCGATACACCGGCTGATCGGGATCGATGCCCTGAATTTCCTTCTGCACCGAAGACGCCAGCGCCAATGGATCGCCGGTGGTGTGCACTAGAATACTCATCGTCGAGGCCGCAACTTGATCCTCGGGCATGTAAAGCTCGGTGCGCGAACGCGCTTCGAGTGTGCGATAGCGTACGTGACCGACCTCGCCGACGATTGTACGCCACGGAGATTTTGAGCCTCCGCCGCCTCGGTGCACACGTTTTCCGATGGGATCTTGCCCCGGCCAATAAAGCTCGGCCATCGTCTCGTCAATCACAGCCACGGGCGTTGAGGCGGCTGTGTCGCCTTCATTGAAATCGCGCCCGCGCAGCAACGGAATTCCCAGCGTCTTGAAAAGCCCCGGAGTCACGGCACGCTGGTCCGCTTCGAAAGCCGTTTTTTCCACCGGCACTGACTGCGTGTCGACGGTGACGGTGCCCGATTCATTGCCATCGCCAAGTGGAATCGTGTCGAGGAAGCCAGCGGAATCTACACCCGGGAGCAACGTGATCCTTTCGAGCGCCTGGCGGAAGAATGCCGCGACCTGCTCGTCTTTGGCATATTTTTCGGGAGGCAACGCGGTGGTCATTTTGAGCACACCTTCGGCGCGGAAACCCGGATTCACTTCGAGTACGTGAATGAAACTCTTGAAGAGCAATCCGGCGCTGACTAACAAAATTAATGCGATTGCCGTTTCGCCGGTGACCAGCAGACGGCGCAGCCTCCGCGAGGACGCCCCGACCGTCTGCGAACGTCCGCCCTCGCGCAATGCCGTGCAATTCACATCGCGGATGACCTGCAGCGCCGGAAGAATTCCGAAGAGCACGCCGGTAACTAGTGAAAGCGCGGTGGTGAAGAGCAGCACTGGCAGATCGATCTGCGTGCCAACCACTCGCGGCAAAGCCACCGCATTCGATTGCGCCAACAGGCGCAGGGCCAGCGGCGCGAGAATCATTCCGATCACCCCGCCGAGCAGCGAGAGCAGCAGGCTCTCGGTAATCATTTGCCGCAATATCCGCCGCCCGCCGGCGCCCAACGCGATTCGTATCGCAATCTCGCGTTCGCGCGACGTAGCCCGCACCAAAAGCAATCCCGCCAGATTCGCGCAGGCGATCAACAGCACCAGCGCCACGGCGGTCATCAAAATCCACAGCGGCTGCTGCACGTCTCCCGCGACGTCTTGAATCAGTGCCATCAACGTGACGGTGAAATCAAATTTCGAATACGGATACTCACCATGTTGCCGGGTCATCTCGCCGCCGACAAGATCGAGATCCGCGCGCGCCTGCGCCAGCGTGACGCCCGGCTTGAGTCTACCGATCACTTCGAGGCCATGATTCCCGCGATTATTCGGCGCGAGGTCATCGGGTGCGAACGACAGCGGCGACCACATCTCCGACTGATTCGGATAATCGAATCCAGCAGGCAGCACACCGACTACGGTGAATGACTGGCCATTTGCAATAATCTGCTTGCCGGTGATCTCCGGATCAGAACCGAAGCGCCTTTCCCACACGCCGTGGCTCAGAAGTAGAACGTTATCGTGCCCCTTTTCGCCTTCTTCTTTGGCGAAGACGCGCCCGCGCTCGGCATTCACCCCGAGAATGGTGAAAAAACTCGGCGAAACCTGCGCGCCAAAAACGCGATTCGGAGTGCCGCTGGTGGTCACATTGAAATTCACGTTGGTAAAGGCCGCGAGATCCGTGAGGCTCTTGTTCAATTCGGTGATGTCGCGAAATTCCGGAGGGGACACCCAATTCTGATCCTGCGGCAGGCCGATATTTGTGAAGCGCGTCCAAACTTTTACCAGGCGATCCGGCTGCGAATAAGGCAGCGGGCGCAGCAGCACGGAATTTACGATGCTGAACATGGCGGTGTTTGCGCCGATACCGAGAGCGAGCGCTAGGACGGCGACTAGCGTGAATCCGGGATTGCGAAGCAGCATGCGGACGCCGAAGCGCACGTCTTGCGCCAACACATCGAGCCAGGCGCCGGCGCGATTGCTGCTTACAGATTCTTTTACCTGCTCGATTCCACCTGCTTCGATTTTTGCTTCGCGGCGGGCTTGCCCGGGTTCCATTCCGTTTGCCATTTTTTCCTCCGCCAGTAATTCCACGTGGGCGCGGATTTCTTCATCTAAGTCGCGGCTTTGTTTTGTGCCGTTGGCTAGATTGCGGACGGCGCTGCGGGTTCGGTTCAGCCATCGCATGTGGGTTTCATTCCGCTTTTCGCGCGATTAAGTGCGGGAGGGCTAAAGCACCCTCCCTTACAAAATCAAAAGCTTTGCTTCAGCTTGCTTCCAGGGCTCGGGCGATTGCTAGCGAGATGCGGCCCCAGCGCTCTTCCTCCGTTTCAAGTTGTTTACGGCCGGCCTTTGTCAGCACGTAATACTTGGCCCGCCGTCGCGTTTCGGATTCGCCCCAAGAGGCGGACAGCCAGCCTTCTTCTTCCATGCGATGCAGAGCTGGGAATAAGGAGCCGGGCTTCACCTGAAACGTGCCGCGTGTGACCTGCTCGATGCGCCGCGAGACGCCTAGCCCGTGAAGCGGGCCTAGCGCCAACGCTTTTAGAATCAGCATATCCAGCGTGCCTTGCAGCAGCTCGGTCTGTTCCTCGCCCACTGGTTGGCCCCTTCCCGTGCCTGCCTTCTATAGACTCTCGATACGGCCATTCCGATAGCCCTATAGAATGTCAATACGTAGTCTCCGACGGGAATGTTCCCCTCAATTTCGCCCGCCAAGTTGCTCGTACCTGGAGCGGCTGATAGAATTCTCAATTCGGGCGTTTGACGCGATGTGCTCTTAGTCGGGATTCGCGCTCAAAGGCAGGTTTCGTAGCGGTGGGCTTCAGCCCAGCACTCGCGGCAATAACTCGATGAAACTTGTCACACGTCGCGTGATCGAGCCAGGAGGATCAGCTTGGCCAAGTATGATCTAGTGATTATCGGCAGCGGACCGGGCGGCTATGTAGCCGCGATTCGCGCCGGGCAATACGGACTGAAAACCGCGGTCATCGAGAAAGATTCCTACGTCGGCGGCACCTGCCTGCACATTGGCTGCATCCCCACCAAAGTGCTGCTGCATCACGCGGAAATTTACGACACCTTCCAGCACGCCTCTGAGTTCGGCTTCGACGTGAAAGATGTGAAAGTGAATTGGCCGGCGATCCTGGCGCGCAAAGAGAAAATCGTCAACAAGCACACCAAGGGCATCGAATTTCTCTTCCGCAAAAGCAAAGTGGAAACGATTACCGGCTGGGGACGCATCGCCGGGCCGGGCCGCGTCTCGGTCGAAAAAGACGGCAAGAAAACCGAGATCGAGACGACGTATACGATGCTCGCGACGGGTTCGGATGCGCGTTCGCTGCCGGGCGTTGAGATCGACGGCAAGACGATTCTGACCAATAAAGAAATTCTGGAACTCCCGTCGATCCCGAAATCGCTGGTGGTCGTTGGCGCAGGAGCAGTCGGCGTTGAGTTCGCTTCGATTTTCAAGCACTTTCGGCACCGATGTCACCATTCTCGAAATGTTGCCGCGCGCTGTGCCGCTCGAAGACGAGGAAATTTCCGCCGAGCTGATGAAAGCTTTCAAAAAGCGCGGCATTCGCATCGAGACGGAAGCCAAAGTCGAAAGCGTGAAGAAGGATGCGAAGGGCGCCACTGTCGTTTTCAAGGGCAAAGACGGCAAATCCGAAACGCTCGACGGCGGAAAAAGTATTGATGGCCGTGGGCCGCCGGCCGATGACGGAGAATACCGGCGTCGACAAGACCGCGGCGAAACTCGAGCGCGGCTTCGTGCACACCAACGCTTACATGGAAACGGCCGAGCCCAAGCTTTTCGCCATTGGCGATATCGTCGCAGGCCTGCCGCAACTCGCGCATGCCGCGTCGATGGAAGGCTTGATCGCCGTCGGGTTGATGGCGGGCAAGGAAGTTCAGCCGTTCGATCGCATGAAGTGCCCCAACGCGACCTATTGCGAGCCGCAGATCGGCTCGATCGGCATGACCGAAAAGCAAGCGCGCGATGCCGGCATCGCCATCAAAATCGGCAAGTTCCCGTTCCTGGGCAACAGCAAAGCGACGATTCTCGGACATCACGAGGGCTTTATTAAGGTAGTAGCCGAAGAAAAGTACGGCGAAATTTTGGGCGTGCACGTAATCGGCCCGCTGGCCACGGAAATCATCGCCGAAGCCGTGACGGCGATCAGTCTAGAAGCCACGCTCGACGACCTGGCCGCCATGATTCACGCGCACCCAACTGTCTGGGAAGCCATGGGCGACGCGTTCAACGCCGTCCGCGGCCTAAGCATCAACGCCTAGCATTCGTGGTTCGGTTTCGTAGCGGTGCCCTTTAGGGCAGCATCTCGCAAGCAAGGACCATCTCAATTCAACCGTGAGCACTTCGACCAAAGACTGCTGGCTAGTCAACCTCGGGCAAATCGCCTACGCCCCAGCCTGCGAATTGCAACGCCGCGCCGTCGAAGCCCGCAAGGCCCGCGCGATTCCCGATGTCCTATTCCTGTGCGAGCACCGCACCGGTAATCACTCTCGGCCGCAACGGCAAGCTCGAAAATCTGCGCGCCAGCGATCGCGTGCTGCGGCAAATGAACGTCGAATTCCATCCCACCGATCGCGGCGGCGACATCACCTACCACGGCCCGGGCCAAATCGTCGGCTATCCAATTCTCGATCTCGCCGAACATCGCCGCGACGTTCGCTGGTACGTCCAGCAACTCGAGGAAATGATGATTCGCGCCACGCGCGAATTCGGAATCGAAGCGCATCGCATCGAAGGACTGCACGGCATCTGGCTCGATGCGCCCGCGGGCGCCGAAAAGCTAGCCGCGCTCGGCGTGCATCTGAGCCGCTGGGTCACATCGCACGGCTTCGCGTATAACGTCTCGACCGATCTGCGCCATTTCGATTTGATCGTGCCCTGCGGCATCACAGACAAGCGCGCCACATCTCTAGAACGCGCGCTCGGACGCAGCGTTGATTTGAACGAAGTAGCGACGGCGCTCGCCCGTCATTTCGGCGAAGTCTTCGACCGCCGCATCACGAAACTTTCGCGCGAGGAATTCGAGGCAATTCTGACGCGGCGATGCAAATTACGAAGCCGCAAGCAAGGCGGCCGAACACGTTCATGGCTAAATGCATACGATTAAAGAATCGCAGGTGCGCATCTAACTGCGCCCGCGGCCTATAATGGAGCCTGGAATGACGCCAACGACCACTGCGGCCAAATCGAAGCCCTCCGCCGCGCCCGCGCTCACACGCGACACCTATCTCGGCCTCTACTACTACATGCGCCTGAACCGCGCCGTAGAAGACCAGATGGTCAAGCTCTTCCGCCAAAATAAAATCGTCGGCGGCCTTTATTCGAGCCTCGGCCAGGAAGGCATTTCCGTCGGCACCGCCTACGCTCTCGAAAAGCGCGACTGGATGGCCCCGATGATCCGCAACATCGGCGCGCTGCTGGTGAAGGGCGTGCGGCCGCGCGACATTTTCACGCAACACATGGCCAAATACACTTCGCCCACGCTCGGCAAAGACGGCACCAGCCATTTCGGCGATCTGAAAAGATCTGCATATCGTCTCGCCGATTTCCATGCTCGGCGATCTCATCCCGGTGATGACCGGCGTGGCCATGGCCGGCCGCTACCTCGGACAAAATATCGTCACCATGACGTGGATCGGCGACGGCGGCAGCTCGACCGGCGCATTTCATGAAGGCCTGAATCTCGCCGCAGCGCAGCGCGCATCGCTCGTTCTGATTCTAGAAAATAATCAGTGGGCCTATTCCACGCCCGTTTCAAAGCAAGTTCCGCTACGGGATCTAGCCGAGCGCGGACGCGCTTACGGAATCACGAGCGTTTCGGTGGATGGCAATGATGTGGTCGCCGTCTATCGCACCGCCAAATCGGCCGTCGAGCAATGCCGCGCCGGCAATGGCCCGGTGCTGATCGAAGCGAAGACGCATCGCATGCGCGGACACGCCCAGCACGACCCGGCCGAATACGTGCCCAAGGAAATGCGCGAATACTGGGAAGCCCGCGATCCCATCGCGCTTTTCGAAAAATTCCTCACCGCGAATAAAATCTGGAACGCCGCGGACAAAAAAGAAATCGAAGCGCGCATCGAGAAGGTGCTGAGCGAAGACCGCGAATTCGCCGAGAACTCGCCGATGCCGCCGCCGGAGCTGGCCGAGCAGGGCGTCTATTGCGACGGCTGCCACACCATCGAAGCCGATTGGCAGCGGCCCGAAATCCGAAGTCACGCCGCCGAACACGACGTTCAACACGACGCTGCGAGTGAAGGATTTCGGCGGCATCGATCAGGGCTTCAATGTGCCGACCGGAACGGTGGCCGGCGATCCCGCACCACCTGCAAAGAAGACCACCGCAAAATTCGCAGCAACCAGCGGCAACGGCGCAGCGCTCCCGCATCGTCGAAGTCGCCGGCTCGAAATCGAAATCCGCAAAAGCGCCCTGCACGGAAAGGACGCCGCTAATGGCTCCCGTCACCATGCTCGAAGCCATTCGCCAAGCGATCTTCGAGGAAATGGATCGCGATCCAGCGGTCATCTCCATCGGCGAAGATATCGGCGGTTACGGCGGCGCCTTCAAAGTCACCGAAGGCCTGTTGGCGCGTTTCGGCCCCGAGCGCGTGATCGAAACGCCCATCAGCGAAACGGCCATCATCGGCGCCGCGTGCGGCATGAGCTATCTGGGCCTGCGCCCCATCGCCGAAATGCAATTCATCGATTTCATCGCCTGCTGCTTCAATCAAGTCACCAATTTCGTCGCCAAGGGACATTATCTTTGGGGCGCGCCCGCGCCGATGGTGATTCGCGGGCCACGCGGCGGCGGTGTGCATGGCGGGCCATTCCATTCCGCCAATCCGGAAATGTATTTCGTGCACACGCCGGGATTGAAAATTATTTATCCCTCGACGCCTTACGACGCCAAGGGCCTGCTCAAGTCCGCGATTCGCGACAATAATCCGGTGCTTTTCTTCGAGCACAAATTCCTCTATCGCCGCATCAAGGAGGAATTGCCGGAGGACGATTACACCGTGCCCATCGGCAAAGCGGTCACCCGCCGCGAAGGACGCGATCTGACCATCCTGACCTACGCCGCGATGGCGCACACCTGCATCGAGGCCGCCGCCACGCTCGAAAAAGAAGGCATCGACGCGGAAGTGATCGATCTGCGCACGCTACTGCCGCTCGATAAAGAAGCGATTCTCGCCTCGGTGAAAAAGACCAACAAGCTGCTTATCGTGCACGAGGATACTCGCACGGGCGGCATTGCCGGTGAGATCGCGTCGGTCGTCTGCGAAGGCGCGTTCGAAGATCTCGATGGCCCCATCCAGCGCGTCACGTCACTCGATACGCCGGTGCCCTACGCGCCCACGCTCGAGGAACATTTTCTGCCCAACGCCGCCAAGGTGGTTGACGCCGCGCGCGCACTGGCAAAGTATTAGAGATTGGAAGTTGGAAGTTTGAGGTTGGAGCTTTGCAGATTTAAGTTAGCATTTCGGTTTTTGGGTTTGCAGTTGCATTTCAAATTTGAAATTTCAAATTTGAAATCTCTTGGTTCGCGTGGCACTGTCAGGAGACGCACATGTCCATCGATGTAGTAATGCCCCAAATGGGCGAAAGTATTTTCGAAGGCACCATCACCAAGTGGCTCAAGAAGGCCGGCGATAAAGTCGAGCGCGACGAGCCGCTCTTCGAAATCTCAACCGATAAAGTCGACGCGGAAATTCCCGCGCCCTCCGCCGGCGTGCTCAAAGAAATCAAAGTCGCTGAAGGCCAGACCGTGCCGGTGCAAACGGTCGTCGCGGTGATTGATTCGAACGGCGCCGGCGCGGCGACTTCCGCAGCCGCTGCATCCGCCCCCGCGAAAGCCGAAACCCCGAAACCCGCGAAGGCAGAAGAATCAAAACCCGAACCGGCCAAAGCCGCTCCAGCGCCCGCACCCGCGCCGCAGGCAGCGCGTCCTGCGCCCGCGACGGCAACGGCAGCGAAAGCATCACCCGCCGGAGACGGGCACAAAGTTCGCAGTTCTCCGCTGGTCCGCCGTCTCGCCAAAGATCACGACATCGATCTGACCCAAGTGTCCGGCACCGGTGCCGGCGGGCGCGTGGCCAAGCGCGACATTCTCGGCGCCATCGAAGGCGGCACAGCCCGCGCCGGCACAAGTTCATCGAGTGCAACCGCCGCAGGCGCAACAGTGTCAGCGGCTCCGAGCGCAGCTCCAGCGGCCGCAGTGCGGCCATCTTCGCCGCCGCCGCCCGCGTCGGGCGCCACGCAGGCCCACGCCGGCTTCGAATCCGCCGTGCCGCGCGAGAAAATGTATTTCGGCAATTACGAAGTCCAGCCCATGACCGTGATGCGCCAGCGCATCGCCGAGCACATGGTGCTCTCGAAGCGCGTCTCTCCACATGTGTATTCCATTGACGAGGCCGACGTCACCGGCATCGCCGCGCTGCGCGCCAAGCTCAAAGGCAAATTCGAAGAAACCACCGGCACCAAGCTGACCTTCATGCCCTTCTTCGTGCGCGCCGCCGTCGAAGCCCTGCGCGCTTATCCGACGGTGAATTCCTCCGTCGACGGCACCAACATCGTGCTGCATCGCGACTGCAACATCGGCATCGCCGTGGCGCTCGACTGGGGGCTAATCGTTCCGGTGATCAAGAATGCCGAGGAGAAAAATTTCCTCGGCCTCGCGCGCACCATGAACGATCTCGCCGAGCGCGCCCGCACCAAAAAGCTGAAGCCCGAGGAAGTAGCCGAGAGCACCTTCTCGATCACCAACCCCGGCGTCTTCGGCGGCCTGATGGGCCTGCCGGTAATCAATCAACCAAACGTCGCGATCCTGGGCCTCGGAACGATTGAAAAGCGTCCGGTGGTCATCGACGACGCCATCGCCATCCGCTCCATGGTCTATCTAACGCTAAGCTACGATCACCGCGTAGTCGATGGCGCCATCGCCCATCAATTCATGGGCAAAATAAAACACACGCTCGAAAACTGGACGGAGAGTATTTTGTAAACGAATCTACCCGCGCCGCGCCGCTCCCGTACGCCACGTCTCTGCCGACTCTTTTGAGCGCAAAAGAAAACAGGGAGCTGTCACGTGCGCGACGCGTTATTGTCAGTGCAGCGGGCACCTAATGAGCGCCACCGAAAATAGGTGACTAGCACTTGCGCGACCGGGCGATTCCCGTACCGCTGGCGTCCCGCCGGCTCTTACGAGCGCAAATCAAGATCACCGACAGGCACACGTTCGGCGCACCTCTTTCAAACAGCCATGGAAAAGAGAGTCGGCAGGGACGCCGGCCGTACTAATACCAAAGCAAACCTTGGAGCCGGCCATCCCCCACGCCAACAATAAATCTGCAAGCACAGTCCACTGGGGCACGCCTCCCTGGCGCGTCAATTTCCACCCGCCAGCAAAACCTCTTCCAAAATCCGTCGACGTCGCCATCATCGGCGGCGGTTTCACCGGCCTGGCCGCGGCCGCCTGGCTGCGCCGCCTCGACCCAAAATTATCGGTAGCCGTCTTCGAAGCCGGGCACATCGGCCATGGCGCGAGCGGCCGCACCGGCGGCATGGTTCTCGGCGAAACAGCCGCGGGCGACAAGCCCGGCCTCGGCGACGTGCTCGCCGGCTTCCCGAATATTCTCCGCGCAGCTCAAAGTGGAATGCGATCTGACGCTCGGAGGCGCATGGGAAATCGCGCGCCAGCACGGCCTCGCCGATTCGCCCATCGCCTGGGAAGATTCCGGAACCTTGCAAGTCGTGAAGCGAGGTGCCGGGCGGCTCACTCGACCCGGGCAAAATGGTCGCCGGCCTCGCGCGCGCCGCAGTGCGCGCCGGTGCGCTAATTTTCGAAAACTGCCGCGCCGGAAAAATCGCCTGGACATCTCAGCGCAATTCTCACCGCACTTCCTACGGCAGTTCGCGCCGCACTTCGCATATCACCATTGAATTCGCGCGCGGCGGCGTGCGTGAAATTGTTCGCGCCGAGAAAATCTTCTGGCCACCAACGCGCTGTCCCTCGACCTCGCCGGCTATGAGGAAAATCAAGCCACCCCGCGCTTGACGCTCGCCGCGCTCACTCCGCCGCTCTCAGAAAAAAAGCTCGCGGCCATTGGCCTCGGCGAACGCCAGCCGTTCTACACCGTCGATTTCCCCTATCTGTGGGGCCGCGTGCGCCGCGACCGGTCGATCGTCTGGGGCGCCGGCCTGGTAGCCGCCCCCGGCTCGCGCGATCTCGAGACTCTCGACATCCGCACCCAAGAGCCGCAGCAAGCCTTCGCCACGCTAGAAAACCGCGTCCGCCATCTGCATCCCGCACTCGCCCACACGCGCTTCACGCACGCGTGGGGCGGCCCCATCCTGTTCCGCGAAAATTGGACGCCAGTCTTCACCCATCATCCCGACAGCAAGAACGCCATCGTCCTCGGCGCCTACGCCGGCCACGGCGTAGCCCTGTCCGTATACTTCGGCACCTGGGCCGCCGAAGCGCTCCTCGGCAAGCGCGAACTTCCCGCCTGGGGTGCGCTAGCGAGAGGCCGATCGGATCGTGGAAAATAGAAAAGAAAAACTAGAAATTGGAAAAGTAAAGTTCGCAAATTAGAACGCCGCAGCGCAATCGGTTTTTCCCTACGCCCTATACCCTAATCCCTAGTTCACCCGCACGCGCAATTCCTCGGCAAACTTCTCGATGCGGTTGAGCGGCACCATGGCGATGTGCTGCTCCTCGAACAGCCGCGCCACGAACTGGTGCCGCGGATTCTCGCGCGCCGGTTCCATCTCGACCACCGCGGTGAATTCGGTCTTCCCCTGCACGCGCGCGCGGATGCACTCGGCGGTATAGGCCAGCACTTTGGCCTGTGCCGGATCGCGCCACAGCGAAATGGCTTCGATGAATCCGCGCGTGCCATTCGAACGGTAGGCGTAATCGATCTTGAGAGGATCCCCCGGCTGGGTGAACTCCTCAACCGGCACGCTCCGCTGCCACGAGCTTTTCGAACTCAACCTGCGGCGCAGGAACACATCGCGCAGCTTCGAGTGAATCCACGCGCGGGTATTCTCAAGCAATCCCCCGCGCGCCCCGCGTGGCGGCGAAACGTGCGCCTGGTACAGGCGGTCAAGCTCCAAGTCAAAGTCCTCGGCCAGCACAAGCTTCTGCGGGCCGAACTGCACGGCCGTCGACAGCGAATCTTCGAGACGTCGCAGCAAGCCCGCCGCGTCCCGGTCCGGTTCGCCGCCGTTCCCGCGACTTGACAGTTGCGCCTCGAACTGCGGCCCCAGGCTGCGCAGCAGCGCGATGTCCGCGGCAGGATGCAGCCGCCGCACGCGCGCCATCTCCCCGTCGCTTTCGATCAAGCGCGCTTGCCGCCGCGCCGTTCCGGCCAACTCGCCCGGCGCCGCGCGATCCGCGTCTTCTCCGAGAACCACACCGATATTGACCCACTCATCGCGCACCAGGTTAGGGGTATAGCGGATCACGCGGTACACCAACTCCCGCAGGTTCCCTTCAGCCGTGCGCATTTCCTCAGCCATGATTTGCCTCCCGCGAACTTCAAACCCAGTTGGGAAATGGATTGCGCGACGATTTCCATGCCGCGCGGATCAACTCCGGCACCAGGCGCCGCCGCCGCTCGAGATGTGCCACGAGTTTCTCGATCGCTTCGACGTCATCCTCGTACCATTCCAATGGAATCTCACCGGCGGCCTTGCCGATTTCCGGCGCGTCGAACTTCTCGAGCCGCGCGATCCACGGCTCAAACGCCTCTATCCCGCGCACCTGCTCGTAGACCATTCCGCGCGCGTAAATCCCGCGCAGCGGCGCATCCGGAAAATTCCATTCCCCGGCGTTAAAGCAAAAGCCATGATCGACCAGCAGGGCGCAGTAGCGATTTTCCCGCCCTTCCAAGGCATCAGCTGCTACGGCAACATCGCGGTCTTTTTCATGCCGCGCCTCACCAGCGCGGGGCCGCGGCAAGGGCCCCTGGTCTTTTTCATGGCGCGCCTCACCGGCGACTTTTTCATGGCGCGCCTCACCGGCGACTTTTTCATGGCGCGCCTCACCGGCGCGATAAAACACAGCCTGCCGCCCGTTGGTATTGCAGGTCCATTTGTCGAACACCAGCACGCCGGCAAAGGCATCAAGGTTCGCAACTTCGCGCAGTTGTTCATCCGGAAGGAAATCGAAGACCACCGTCGTCGCCGGATCGCCCGGAAACCGCGACCCGAACTGCTTTCCCGCCGCGCAGGGTTCCCTGCCCCGCCCGAGCTGAATCACCAGGTCATCAGTCCGCTCGATCAAGCCGCGGCGCACTTCCACCGTCTCCGCGCCGGCCACCGGCAATCCCAGCCGCGCCGCCAGCCTTGTCGCGAGCAATTCGTTCGCCAGGATCCTTCTCCCTTGCGGGTTGTTCTGGAACTTCACCACGTAGTAGTTATCATCCGCGCAGCGCATCAGGTGCGCCTGCGCCCCTCCGCGCATTCGCCGGATTTCTTCCACCGCCAGCGGCATGGCCCGGTATGCTAACGAGAGCGTTCGGCGGCGGCAAGCGAAAGATTCTCCGTATGAAAACGTAACGAATTGGAACACAAGGGTCGGAACAAGCGCAGTGGGACAAGCGCGGTGGAACGGGCGATGTCAAACGGGCGAAGTCGAACACGACGGCTACCATGGAAGAACTACAACATTTGCCGCGCGACGGCTGCCGTGCGATAGGGGCGGCCACCCGGAGCGAAACGCACGCGCCGGATTTCGCGGATTGCCGCGGCGCGCTACGCCGAAATAGAGAACCGCCGGAGCCGAGCGCAGCGGACAACCCACAGATCCGTCGCGCACCACTCCGGCGGCTCGAAACCTCGCAGGCCTAGCGGCGCTTCTTGGCCTTTTTCTTCGCAACCTTCTTGGCGGCCTTCTTCCCCGGCTTTTTCTTGGCAGCCTTTTTCTTGGGCGCTGCTTTCTTGGCAGCCTTCTTCGGCGCGGCCTTCTTGGCCGCCGGACGGGCCGCGGGACGAGGCGCCGGACGGGGCGGCGCGGCAGCCGGAACTTCCTCGATGATCACCTCTTCGACTTCCTCTTCCACCACGTCGTCGGGCGTCCCGCCCAGCTCCGATTCTTCTTCCTCTTCCTCGTAGCGCGGCAGATCCTCGGCGTCGTCGTCATTCATCTTGGCTCGAAACATGGCGTCCTCCTCGGGGCTTCCGGTGCGGGCCGGCGTATAATTTCCTCGCGCTTAATTATCGGAGTCTCCGTGCTTTGTCAAGGCGCAAGCTGCTGTAGAGAGGAATATTTATTGAAATCTCGCGCGGCCCAAGGCCTAGCCGTGAACTAGCCGCGGCGGGCCGAAAGACCTGCTGAACCGTACGGCAAGCTTAATCCTATCAGTGAGTTACGGAGGACGACGCGACCCTCGGGGAACCTAGCGGGCGCGCTGCACCGTCAATACGTCGCCCACCTCGAGCTCGCGTCCATTCAATGCCGGATTCGCATCGCGCAGCGCCGCGATGGTCGTTCCATATTGCCGCGCGATCGAATACAAAGTCTCACCGGCCTTCACGTGGTGGTGAATCTCCGCCGCCGCCGCGATCTCCCGGTTGCGAAATGCCCTGCACACGCGCGCTCGTTCCGGGCGTCGCAGCTCCAGACGGAGTCGCCGCCGCCGCCTTTGATTTTGAGTGCGAGCTGGGCGGCCCGCCACCGGCGTAAATTCGCAGCCGCGCGCCCTTGGGCGCGGCGTTCCCGCGCAAATTGTTCCAGCGACTCAGGTCGTCGACGGTCACCGAAAATTGCTCGGCAATTCCGTCGAGAGTGTCGCCATGATGCACGCGGTAGTGCACCAGTTTCAATTCCGTCACCGCCGCCGCAGGAATCGTCAAGCGGTCGCCGGTCTTGATCGAAGATGCCGATTCCAGATGATTCACATCCACCACCGACGCAGGCGTCACCCTGTAAGTCTTGGCAATGGCCGCGAGCGTTTCGCCCTGCGTCACTTCATGGATACGCCAGCTCTTCCATTTGTCCGGCGGAATCGTCGCGGTCGCCGCGGAAAATTTTGCGCCCGTGCCGACCGGCAGTCGCAGCGTGAAGGTCGAATCATCCGGCGTGGCTAGACGCAACAATTGCGGATTGAGCAGCCGCAAATCATCGAGGTCCGCTCCGGTGGCGTCGGCCACCAGCCGCAAATCAATGGGGTGTCCCGGCTGCACAAAATCCATCACCGGCGGCTTGTCCGGATCGACCTGCACGCCGTAAAGCAGCGGGTCCTTGGCAACGAGTGCTAACGCTAAAATAATCGGCACGTAATTTTTGGTCTGGTTCGGCAGCACATTGCGCTTCTGCAATTCCCAGAAATCCGCGTAGCCGGTGCGCTCGATGGCCTTCGACACATTGCCCGGACCGGAATTGTAAGCAGCCATCACCAGATACCAATCGCCGAACATGCCGTACAAATCGCGCAAATGATGTGCCGCCGCGCGCGTGGCTTTTTCGGGATCGGAGCGCTCATCAATCCACCAGCTGCGATCGAGGCCATATTCCTGCCCGCGGAATGGCATGAACTGCCAGATGCCGCGCGCCCCGGCCCGCGACACAGCCTGCGGCTGGAACGCGGATTCGGCCTGCGCCAAATAAATCAAATCCTGCGGCATGCCCTCTTCCTTCAGCACCCGGCGGATCATGTCTTTATAGCGCCCCGCGCGCCGCAATCCGGTTTCGACAATCAGCCGCCCATGTTCGGTCTGGAAAAAACTCAAGTATTGCAAGACCGAATCGTTCACGCACAGCGGCATGTCGTGCGGAACTTTCATCAATTCAGAAATGGCTTTCTGCGCCAGGCGCGGGTCGCCGGAAGGCAGCGTGGTCAAATCGGCAATTTCATCGATCGGCGCGGGCTCGGACATGCCCTCGGTCGTATTGTCGGTCTCATCGGCCTCGGTGTTGTCGAGGTCGTAGGAGCGCATGGTATCGACGATCTGGTCGAACAGCTCGGAAAGCTGGATGTCGCTATCGACGTCGATGCCGCTCTCCTGCACCATTCCCACAGCACGGTTGAAAAGCTTGCGCGCTTCGTCGGTATCGCCCCCCGCGTAGGAGCGCTGCCCAGCCGTATAGTTCGCCTGCATCCGCGCAATCAATATATCCACGCGCGAGCGCCGGTCGATCAGGTTGTAGCCGGGGAAGCCGGAATTTTCGGGGAACGGAAGGTTTTCGGGCAGCGCCTGCGCTTGCACCGGCACGGGCGCGGCGGGACGAATCCGAATGGTGTTCTTCGAAGTGTCCTCACACCCGCCCAACAGCAGCGCTGCCGCTGCTGCCAACCCCATCGCGGTCTTCATATCCAATCGCATCGGTCGCGCAAGCCTTTCGCTTTAATCCGGCAGCAGTTCCCGCCGGATCGCAGACGGTGCTTCGGATTCGGAGTGTGCTCGGCCACTCCAGGACAGATGGAATAGAGAAAATTCTATGTTTATAAGGGAAGCCGGGTCAATGGCCCGCTCGGACGAGGAGGTGACTGAAAGGGGACAAGTAGCGCCGGCGTCTCTGCCGGCATCTTGAAGACAAAGGCAGCTAATGGCAGAAATCACGGACGGACCAGTACGCCAATTGACCGGCGAAGATTGTACTCAGCGGTCCGCCCATTGGTTATAGATGTGGCGCGATCTCGCTCGCAAGATGCCGGCAGGGACGCCGGCGCTACTTAAGGGCTACGCCAGCGCTTGCCGCAAATCCTCGATCAGATCGGCAGGATCTTCAAGTCCCACCGACATCCTTACCGTACCCGGCTCGACTCCAGCCGAGTTTAACTCGGCGGTGGACATATTATAGTGCGAGGTATAAATCGGCAGGATCACCAGCGATTCCACTCCGCCCAGGCTCGCAGCCATCAAAAAGATGCGCACCCGGTCGCAAAAGCGCCGCGCCGCCGCGAGCCCGCCCTTCATATCGAAGGACATCATGGCCCCAAATCCGCGCATCTGTTTCTTGGCCAGCGCGTGATCCGGATGCGTGGTCAATCCGGGATAGTGCACCCGCGCAACTTTGGGATGCTTGGCCAAAAATTTTGCCACCACCAAGGCCGTCTCGCATTGCTTGGCCATGCGCACGCCGAGCGTCTTCATCCCGCGAATCAGCAGGAACGCCGCGCCGGGGTCCATCGAGCCGCCCAGATAAATAATATTGCTGCGCACGAGGTCGATCCACTTTTTGCTTCCGGCTGCCGCCCCGGCGATGATGTCGGAGTGGCCGCCAAGATATTTCGTGGCGCTGTGCACCACGATATCGAACCCCAGCTCCACCGGCTTCTGCAGCGCCGGCGATGCGAAAGTATTGTCGACGATCGAAACCAGCCCGCGCCGGCGCGCAAACGCCGCGGCCTTCGCCAAATCCACCAGGCGCAGCGCCGGATTCGTCGGCGTCTCGACATAAAGAACTTTCGTCGCCGGTCCAACCAGATTTTCAATTCCAACGAGGTCCGATCCCACATGGCGTACGCTGATACCGAAGCGCGGAAAAATATCGCGCATCAGACGATAGCTGCCGCCATAAATCTCGTGCGAAGCCAGCACCTCATCGCCGGAGCGCAGCGCGGCCAGCAGCGCGCTTGAAATCGCCGCCATGCCCGACGCCGCCACAACCGCCGATTCCGCGCCTTCGAGCGCCGCGATCTTTTCTTCGGCCACGGTCAGCGTGGGATTCCCGTAGCGCGTATAGATGTAGGCCTTGTTCTTCCCTTCCGCCCAACCCTTCATCTGCGCCGTGCTGGCAAAGGTGAAATTCGAGGTACGCGATATGGTGGTGCCCACACCGGCGTTCACTCC
This sequence comes from uncultured Acidobacteriota bacterium, assembly GCA_963792515.1. Classification (GTDB taxonomy): domain Bacteria; phylum Acidobacteriota; class Terriglobia; order Acidiferrales; family UBA7541; genus Palsa-147. The sequence continues at coordinate 75,043 of CAWBWG010000020.1, forward strand.
GTGATGGTTCTCCCCTGCGCGGATCGCCAGCGTCGAGTCGCCCCAGCGTTTTGTAGTTTTCTTCATGGTCTATCCAGAATCCCGCGCACAGGCATTCCCGGCAAGAGCCAAATTGGAAACGCGTGATTAAGTAGCGCCGGGGTCCCTGCCGGCATCTTACGACCGCAAAAGTACACTACGATAGTGATCACGGACGGAGCTGGCCGCGTGATACAGGGCCGTGGCTCGATTTCTAATCCGCCCGTAAAGGTTGATTGTTGTAAGATCTCGCTCGTCGGATGCCGGCAGAGACGCCGGCGCTACTGGGAGACCCCTTGGGCTACATCGAAAACAATCTAGTTCCCGGCGAGCAAGTCATCTACAAAACCGGCTATCACTGGATCGTGATCTTCTGGTCCATTGTGATATCGCTTCTCTTCGCCGCGCTAGGAGTCGCCGCACTCTACGCCGCCTTCTCCAACAGCGAGCGAGCCGACTACAAACAAGCCTTCGAAATCGGCGGCAGCATCGCTCTGATTCTCGCGGCCATCATCCTGATGCAAGGAATCGTGCGCCGCAATGCGACCGAAGTAGCCGTCTCGAACAAACGCGTGCTGATCAAAACCGGCGTGCTCGCCCGCAAGAGCATCGAAGTGCTGCTCGGCAAAGTGGAAAGTATCGGCGTAGAGGAATCCGCCATGGGCCGCATGCTAGGCTACGGCTCAGTGGTAGTGCGCGGCACCGGCGGCACCTTCGAAACCTTCCACAACATCAGCCACCCCGACGAATTCCGCCGCCAGGTGCAAGGGCAAATCGGCTCCGCGGCGTAAAGCCGCGCGCGCAGTTTTCGCCTTAGCCTTTAGCTGTCATCCCGAACCCGCTTTAGGGGTGAGGGATCTGCATTTTTCTGTTCTTGAGTAAACCAGGTCTCAGCAAGGTCGATCCAAATGGGATTCGCCGCCTGAATGAGAGCGAGCTTTTTCTCGCGTCGCCACCCTTTAATTTCTTTTTCCCTCGCAATGGCGACGCGAATGTCGCTGAATATTTCGAGCGCAATCAAACGCTCTACTTTGTAGCGAATCGTGTAGCCGGGCAACGATTCGCCACGATGCTGACTTATTCTCCGCCTGATATTGTTTGTCACGCCGATGTACAGGTTGCGCGAGCGGCTTGCCAGAATGTAGACGTAATAGAGTCTTTCCATACGAAATGCAGATCCCTCACCCCTAAAGCGGGTTCGGGATGACAGCTTCATGCTATGTATCGCCGACGGGAGAGTCTATCCGTATTGACCGCAAGGTGAGCAACAGGCGTGAACTGCTTGGCCGGGAGAAATTACTTTAGGGCAGCGGCTTCGGCCTTTGCGGCGCGGTAGACGGGAATATCCGGATCGGCATCCTTCCACAGCGTTAAGAACGCCTGATACTCCTCGCGCGCGCGGGTTCGCGCCCCGTCGGCTTCGCCGCCCGTCGAAGATTGCGCCTCAAGCGCTTTCGCACGCGCCAGACCGAGATGCGCGAGCGAGCCGGTCACTCCATTCGTCACCACCCCACGATAATCGATTATCTTTTGGTATTCCCCTGCAGCTTCCCGCCCGTGCCCTTCCGCGCGGTACGCCTCTCCCCGCAAATACACCGCATTCATCGACGACAAAATAAATCCGTTGCCCGAGACGGCGAGATCCAGTGGCCGGGTCACTTCGAGCTGCTCGATCGCGCGGGCATTCTCTTTGCCCAATAATGCCAGTTGCGCGTTAATCGCCGGCAGCCAGTACGATTGTTCCTCGGTGTCCAGTGGAAAGCGCTTGTCGAGATCCTGCACTAACGAGCGCGCTCGGGCAGCATCTCCCGCGACTGCCAGGGCGAATGCCGCCAGCGCCTCGGAATCATGACTCCCCGGCGCGAGTGCCACCGCGGCTTCCGCCTGTTGCTTGGTTTCCGCCGCGTTTCCGAATAGCGCCTCGTCGTAGGCCGCTCCCGCCTGTAGCACCGCGGCAATCTCTTTATTGTCCGCGCGCACCGCCGACTCCACCGCTCGCCGCGTCAGCTCTCTTTCTTTTTGCAAGCGCCCGAAGTAGGCCTCCGTTGCTGCCTGCACTCCGAGGATTTCGTATTGGACTTCCGGGTGATGGTCGAACCAGGCCACTTGCTCGGCCATCAGCTTGGGATCGTTTTTCAAAAACCCAAGATCGTAGTAATAAACACGCAGCGGATCGTCGTCCAATTTTCGCGCAATGGATTTTTGGATTTCGGCCTGCGCATCGTCCAAGCGTCCGAGGACGATGTAGGCTTGCGTCGTGTTCTCCACGGCGATCACGTCTTCGGGATCCAACCGTTCGGCTTCCAGGCACGCGGTCAACGCCTTCTCGTGTTCGCCGAGACCGAAATAGGCGCTGGAGAGATCGATGAAACCCACGGGATCTCGAGGAAAGTTCGTGGTCCATTCCTGAAAAGTCGCTACGGCCTTGGGAAATTCGCCGGTCGCGATGTTGTAGTAGAGCCCGGTGATATGCAGCTTTTCTCTTTCGCTGGCGTGTTCGCGGAGTTGGTAGGCCTTGGTGAGATATTCCTTGGAGCGCGCCGGTTGGCCCATATTGCTGTACATCACGCCCACGCCCATGAAGGCGCTGGCGAAATTGGGATCGAGGTCGCTGGCTTTCTGAAAATAGGGCAGAGCCGCGGCCGAGCCTTGCTCGAATCCGGTCTTGTACGCGAGCGAATACGCCTTTAGGGCTTCGAGCGATGTTGTGGTGGCTTGCTCGAGCGGTACATCAAATTTCTGCACCGAGGCGAGCGACTCGCCGAGTTCGTTGCGTAGTTTTGATGTCGCTTCGCCGAGCGAATCGAGGACCTTCTCCTTCCCTGCCGCGGTCACTTGCTCTTGCGCCAGAATCTCGCCGCTGCTGCAGTTCACTGCTTTGAGGCCGATCACGTATTGGCTGCCGAGGCCGGCGATCGAGCCTGCAATGTAGGCGCGGCTCGCGGCGCGTTCGCAAACTTCGCGGGCCAGATCGGCGCTGAGCGGAGTGGAAGGCGGCCGGGTCATCAGCGCGAGCGTTCCGCGCACTTTTTCATCCGAGAGCACGTTGAGGAATGGAGATTGGCGCAGCGAAACGCTGAGCGCTTGTTTGAGCGTGTCGTCGAAGACCGGATCGCCGGTTGAATTGGCGAAGTCCGCGACTACAACGGTGTCTTTGTCGGTCAGTTGCTTCCCGCTGCCGCGTCCTTTGAACCACCAGAGGCCCGCCGCAATTACGACGAGCGCTACGGCGGCGATGGCGATCTTCGCGGTGTAACCCTTCATTCCGCTGTGCTCGGCGCCGCGCGTATCGGTGCTCGCCGTTGCAGCCTTTGCCGTGCCTGACCCGCTCGCGGTGCTCGAAGACCTGCCGGCTGAACTCGGTGAAGACTGCATGGCGAGGCGGCTCGTGTCCGTGTCGCGCTTCAGGCGCTGCAAGTCGGCGCGCAGGTCGGCGGCGTGCTGGTAGCGCAGCGTGGGTTCTTTTTCGAGCGACTTGCTGATGATTTCTTCGAGCTTGGGCGGAACTTTGGCGTTCAGTTCGGCGGGCGCGGCGGGGGCGCGATTCAGGATGCCGTCGAAGATTTCGGCGGAGGTGTTTCCGCCGAAGGCCACTTTGCCGGTGGACATTTCATAGAGGACCACGCCGAAGCTGAAAAGATCGGAGCGCGCATCGAGCGCGCGGCCGCGGGCTTGCTCGGGAGACATGTAGGCGATGGTACCGATGGCCGTGCCGGGGCTGGTGAGATGCTCTTCGCTGATCATGGCATCGGCGGTGGCGCTGGCGTCGGTGGTGCCGCGATTGGGATCGACGGTTTTGGCCAGGCCGAAATCTAGGATCTTGGATTGGCCGCGGGCGGTGATGAAAATGTTGGCGGGCTTGATGTCGCGGTGAACGATTCCCTTCGAGTGTGCGGCGTCGAGCGCGTCCGCGATTTGGATGGCGATGGTGAGCGTCTCTTCGAGCGCGATGGGCTTGCCTGAAATGCGGTGCTTGAGCGTTTCGCCCTCGAGCAGCTCCATGGCGATTACAGGTTGGCCGAGATGCTCGGTGATTTCGTAGATCGTGCAGATATTCGGATGATTCAGCGCGGAGGCGGCGCGGGCTTCGCGGCGGAACCGCTCGAGCGCGCTCGAGTCGCGGGTGACTTCGGCGGGGAGGAATTTCAGAGCTACGAAGCGGCCTAGATTGGTGTCTTCGGCTTTGTAGACCACGCCCATCCCGCCGCCACCGAGTTTTTCGATGATGCGGAAATGGGCGATTACTTGACCGGACGGGCGATCGGATTCGGCCATCGGCGGGTTATGTTAGGTTGTGCTCCGTTGCAAGTCAACGTGGCGGCGCTGGCGTCGGTTTTTCCGCGTAGGGGCGCCGCTTGCTGCGCCCGCCCGTCGGGTGCCCACGCGCCGTAGCTGCGCGTGGGGTTCTTTAGCTCAATCCCACCAAACTGTCATCCCGAACCCGCTTTAGGGGTGAGGGATCTGCTTTTTCTTTTTCTTTTTCTTTTGCTTTTTCTTTTGCTTTTGCCGTTCCTTTAATCTGAAATTTCAGATGGCTCTGTTGACTTCCTCCGAAGCCGTCGAATTTCTCCGCGTAGGGGCGACGGCTTGCCTCGCCCGCACGTGTAACACGCGCGAAAATGTGGCCTATTTGCGTGGACGTAACGCGCTCCAGCATTCTGCATTCCATCGGCCTCGTTGATGCGCGCGATGTCAACAGAGCCACGCTACTTTTCAAAACAAAAGGCCGCGGGTCTGAAGACCCGAGCTACATTACGCTGACGCGGTGTCGTGTTCCTCTTCGTGATGCGGCTTATGGGCGGCGATTATTTTTTCGGCGATTTCGCCGGGGACGTAATCGTAGTGTGAGAATTCCATCGAATAGCTGCCTCGGCCTTGCGTCATCGAGATTAGCTCGTTCGCGTACGTTAGCATTTCAGAAAATGGGACCTGGGCCTTGATGATTACGTTCGATCCGCGCGCTTCGCTGCCGCTGATTCTGCCGCGGCGGGAGCTTAGATTGCCCATCAGATCGCCTGAGTACGTATCCGGCGCGTAGACTTCTACGTGCATGATCGGCTCTAGCAGGGTGGGGCGGGCTTGCTTCATGCATTCTTTGAAGGCTAAGGAGCCGGCGATTTTGAAGGCCATGTCGGAGGAATCTACGTCGTGATATTTGCCGTCGTAGACGATGGCGCGGAAGTCCGTGACCGGGAATCCGGCTAGGAAGCCGCGTTCGGCGGAATCGCGGACGCCTTTTTCGACTGAGGGGATCCAGTTTTTTGGGATGGCGCCGCCGAAAATATCGTCGACGAATTCGACTCCGGCGCCGCGCGCGAGTGGCTCGAGCTTGATGCGGCAGACGCCGAATTGGCCGTGGCCGCCGGTTTGCTTTTTGTGTTTGCCTTCGGCGTCGGCTTTGCCGCGGATGGTTTCGCGATAGGGGACCTTGGGCGGCTTCAGAGTCAGTTCGACGTGATAGCGCTTGCGGAGTTTGGCGACTACCACTTCGATGTGCTGCTGGCCGGAGCCGGAGAGTAGGAATTCCTTGGTTTGCGGATCGCGGCTGAATCGCAGTGCGGGATCTTCTTCTAGAATTCTGTGGATGGCTGTGCCGATTTTGTCTTCATCGGCGCGGGTTTTTGGCTCGATCGCGAAAGTGATCAACGGTTCCGGCAGCCGCGCAGGCGGATAAAAGATTGCGCCGTTTTTATCGCCGAGCGTATCGGCGGTTAGCGTGTCCTTCAGCTTTGCTACTGCGCCGATGTCGCCGGCTTGCAGCTCGGTTACGGCTGTAGCCGTTTTTCCTTGCATGATTTGGACATGCTGCAGGCGCTCTTCTGTGTTGCGATTGAAATTGTTGAGGTGCGCATCATTTTTCAGGACGCCTGACATTACTTTGAAATAGGAGATGCGGCCGGAGAACGGATCGGCGAGTGTTTTGAAGACGAAGATGGAGCACGGCTCGTTGATGGCGATTTTGCGATCGACGGTGTCGCCTTTGTGATCCGACTGCTTGTGGCCGGTGAAGACTTTGCGGGCGGCGGGCGAGGGGAAAATATCGGCGATGAAATTCAGGATGGCGTCGCTGCCGATATTGTGGAGCGCGGAGCTGAGCATCACCGGCAAGATGCGTTTGGCGATGACTGCTTCACGCAGGCCTTTTTTCAAATCTGGGATCGGCAGCGTGCCTTCGTCGAAAAATTCCTGCATCAGAGCATCGTCGCCTTCGGCGACTAATTCGACCAGCGCCTCGTGAGCGGCTTTCGCTTCTTCGGCCATCTCGGCGGGAATTTCGGCGATTTGCGCTTTGCCGTCACCATCGGGCTTGTAGGTTAGCGCTTGCATGGTGACTAGATCGATCACGCCTTTGAAACTTTTTTCCTGGCCGATGGGCAATTGGATTGGAACCACGCCGCGGCCGAAAACATCCTGGAGCGATTTCATGGCGCGCTCGAAGCTGGCTAGTTCGCGATCCATCCAGTTGATTACGAAGGCGCGGGGGATATCGTATTCGGTGGCGAAATCCCAGACCTTTTCGGTGACTACCTGGACGCCAGCGGCGGCGTCGACGAGGATTAGCGCGGCATCGGCGGCGATTAGCGAAGCTTTGGTTTCGTTGACGAAGGTGCTGTAGCCGGGAGTGTCGAGCAGATTGATTTTTATTTTATCGGCGGCGCCGGGGGCTTGCCATTCGGCGAAGGCCATTGCGGATTGGATGGAAATTTTTCTGGCGATTTCTTCTTCGTCCCAGTCGGTGACGGTCGAGCCTTCGTTTACTTTGCCGAAGCGCGGCGTCATTCCCGCAGTGAACAGCAACGACGATACGAGCTGCGTTTTCCCCGTATCGCCGTGGCCTACAATGCCAACGTTACGGATCGCATCGGTGGTGTAAGTTTTCATGATTGTCCTCGATTGGCCGGCGGAGGGAGGGATCGCTCCGCCGAAATGCATGGTGCGGAAGAGACATGCCAGCGTGCCCCACTGGAAAGCGCGGATGCTAACACAGGGCGCTTGGCAGGTACAACATTGTCAGAGGTCAAACGGCCTGGAGGCTTGTGCGGCCTCCCAATTTCCGGATCGGGTGCCAAAACCATCTCGGAGTGTGTCCGGGTTAGACATGAACGGCCCAGTGTTAAACAAAAGCCCCGTGCGGCGCAATCCGTACTACCCCAAAATTGTATCCAGAGTTCCATGATAATTGGGATGTTTTTTAGGGGACGCGAACCCTGGTGGGCCTCCATGGGGCGGATTGTGGCTTTCGTGGCCAAATTGCCGCGGCGAGAATAGTTTGGCGTATCGCGGAGCCAATGAGAACTATGGATACATTTCTAATTGGGAGACACGGATTGCAGATCAGTTTTAAGGCCGCGTCTATGCGGGAGGGGCGCCAGCCGGAATTGATGGGACGTCGGGTCGAAATACGGGGCCGAACGGCGGGAGGGCTGAAAAGAAAGACCCTCCCCTATTGGTTATGCCTCGGGTTGCTCTTGGCGCTTTAGGGTGGGTAGCGACTTTATGGATTTGCCGGCTTTTTTCTGGGCGATTCGCAATTCGTAGAGGCTTTGTAGATTTAGCCAGAATTGCGGACTGGTGCCGAAGAAATGAGCTAGGCGCAAGGCGGTGTCGCCGGTGATGGAGCGCGTGCCGTTTAGGATTTGAGTGACGCGGTTGGTGGGGACGCGGAGTTTTCGGGCTAGCGCGGCTGCGCTCATGTCGAGTGCATCGAGTTCTTCGCCGAGGTGTTCGCCTGGATGAATTGGGGTGAGTGGCATAGCGTTTCTCCTAGTGATAGTCGACAATCTCGACGTTTGACGGGCCTGGCGAGCGGCGCGGCCACTCGAAGCAAATTCGCCATTGATCGTTGATGCGAATGCTGTATTGGCCCTTTCGGTCGCCTGAGAGGGCCTCGAAACGATTCCCGCCCAGTGCGGCGAGATCGCGGAGTGACGTCGCGGCTTCGAGCCGGTCGAGCTTCAAGCGTGCGGAGCGTTCGAAGCCGAAGAATGCCGTGACCCGAATCCCGGCTGCAAAGTTTCTCGTCCGCTTGTCCCGGTAGCCGACGATCACTGGCTCAGTTTATTAGAAATTATGCGTTACGTCAAGCGTAATGAATTGCAGCCTAGCGGATTGCTGCGTCGTTGACGCGATTGGGTCGATTGGCGGGGCCGAACGGCCGGAGGGCTAAAGCACTCTCCCCTACTGGGGCTTGTGGGCTTGGAAGCGGAAGGCTTGGGCGTTGCGTTCTATTGTTACGCATTGGAAGCCGGCGGATTCTAGGCGTTGGGCGAAGGTTTCGGGATCTACTGGGACGAAGGTGTCGCCTATGTGGATTAGTTTCATGCGCAGGCTTTGGAGGCTGTCGCTGCCGGCGAATGTGGCGCCTGGTTGGAGTACGCGGTGAACTTCGCGGAGGACGGCGTCTTGTTGGTCGCGTGACGGGACATGATGGAGCATGGTGAAGGCTACGGCGCTGGAAAATTGGTTATCCGCGAACGGCATCTCGGCGGCGTTGCCGGTGATCACTTCTACGTTCGAGTGATGGAGACGGCGGCTTAGAAACGCGGCGAGATTGGCATCTAGCTCGATGGCGGTTAGGCGCTGGACTTTTTGGCGTATTAGATCGGTGGTTAGGCCGGGGCCTGGGCCTAGTTCTAGGACGCTGTTGCCTAGATTTGCTTCTGCCAGGACCCAGGGGACGCGGGTGGCGATTGTTTTTTTCCAGCGGTCTGAGCGGCAGTACCAGCGGTGCAGGCGATTCAATTGGATTCCTTGATGGCTGGCATGGCGCTGTCGACGATTTGAATTATTGATTTCGATATTGTGACAGGTTTTTTGTGAAAGCGACATATCGCCGCCCTGACGCGAGGGCTACGGCGCCGCCGAAAAGCGGGCAGGGCTTAACACCGAGATCCGCCCCTACAACGGCAGGGGTTGATCAAATACGCAGAATTCTGTATGGACTTGAGCAAGCGGCGGGATTTAGCTGGGCTTATGACTCCCTCCTCACGGGCACGCGCAACCCCTGGCGAACGCAAAATGCGGATTCTGATTGCGGACGACCATCCGGTGATTCGGAAGACGGTGCGGGAGATTTTGGAGGCGCATCCGCGGTTGGAAGTTGTTGGGGAGGTGGAGGATGGGCTTCGGGCTGTGGAGGAGGCGGAGAAATTGAAGCCGGATGTGGTGGTTTTGAATGTCAACATGCCGGTGATGAATGGTTTGGAGGCGGCGCGGGAGATTAAGACGAAAGTGCCGGAGTCGGTGATTGTGATTTTGTCTTCGCATGCGGATGCGCGATTGATTGAGGATGCTAAGAGAAATGGGGCGCGGGCTTATGTGGCGAAGACCAAGGCTGGGAGGGATTTGGTTAAGGCGATTATGGAGGCGGTGAAGGGCGGGGATTTTATTTTGATGGATTGAGGACGTGTTCAAGGCACGGAGAAGAAATTTCAAATTTCAGATTTGAGATTTCAGAGAGACAAAACCAACAAAGAAAAGTCAGAGGCCCTACGCGCGAAATTGAGGCATGGACGTGACAGTATTCGTGGGCGATACATTGGCGGGCGCAGCGAGCGGCGCCCCTACGGGCGAAATTCTTTCGGCGCGGTTACGACTGATAGCCTGCGGCTTTGCCGGCTACAGCTTGGCGGGTTAGGGCTCTTTGTAGCGAGACTTCGGCTCGCTGCCAGTCTACCTCGGTGCTGCCGGATTTTGATAGGCGGTCTTGGGCGCGCTTGGCGGCTTCTTGGGCGCGCGTGGGGTCGATTTCTTCGGCGCGCTCGCTTACTTCGGCTAGGACGATTACTCGCTCGGATAGGACTTCGGCGAAGCCTTCGATTACGGTCATGTAATGCGTTTGGCCGGATTGGACGTAACTTAGCATGCCGATGCCTAGCTCGGTGATTAGCGGTGCGTGCCCTGGGAGGATTCCCAGGTAGCCGTCCTTTCCTGGTAGCTCTACCGAATCTACCTGGGCGCTTAGGACGCGGCGGGCCGGGGTTACGACCTCGAGTTGGATTTGCGGCGGCATTATTTAGGTGGTGGCTGCCATTTTTTCTGCGTTGGCGCGGACTTCGTCGATGGTGCCTTGCATGTAGAAGGCTTGTTCGGGTAGATCGTCGTGTTTGCCGTCTACGATTTCTTTGAAGCCGCGGACCGTGTCTTCGATTTTTACGTACTTGCCTTCTAGGCCGGTGAATTGTTCTGCTACGAACATTGGTTGCGAGAGGAAGCGCTCGATTTTCCTGGCGCGGGCGACCGTTTGTTTGTCTTCGTCGGAAAGTTCTTCGATGCCGAGGATGGCGATGATGTCTTGGAGATCTTTGTAGCGTTGGAGGATGGATTTTACTGAGCGGGCTACGTTGTAATGTTCCTGGCCCACCACGCGCGGATCCAGGATGCGCGAGAAGCTGGCCAGCGGATCGACGGCTGGGAAGATGCCGCGTTCTACGATTTGGCGGCTTAGGTTTGTTGTGGCATCCAGGTGCGCGAATGTTGCTGCTGGAGCTGGGTCGGTGTAGTCGTCGGCTGGCACGTAGATCGCTTGTACAGAAGTCACTGAGCCTTTTTTTGTGCTGGTGATGCGCTCTTGGAGTTCGCCGATTTCGGTGTTTAGGTTTGGTTGGTAGCCTACGGCGCTGGGCATGCGGCCTAGCAACGCGCTGACTTCGCTGCCGGCTTGTACGAAACGGAAAATATTATCGATGAAGAGGAGGACGTCTAGGCCTTCTTCGTCGCGGAAATATTCGGCTACTGTCAGGCCGGTGAGACCTACTCTTAGGCGGGCGCCGGGGGGTTCGGTCATTTGGCCGTAGATTAGGGCGCAGCGGGATTTTGCGGTGTCGCCCGGGACGATTACTTTTGATTCCTGCATTTCTAGCCAGAGGTCGTTGCCTTCGCGGGTGCGTTCGCCTACGCCGGCGAAGACGGAGACGCCGCCGTGTTTCATGGCTACGTTGTGGATTAGTTCTTGGATGAGAACCGTTTTGCCTACGCCGGCGCCGCCGAATAGGCCGATCTTGCCGCCTTTTACGTAGGGCTCCATTAGATCGACCACCTTGATTCCCGTCTCGAACATCTCTAGAGAGGTGGATTGATCTTCTAGCGATGGGGCTGGGCGATGGATGGGATAGCGCTGCTTGGCTTTTACTGGGCCTAGGCCATCAACCGGCTCGCCTAGGACATTCAGTACGCGGCCTAGGGTTTCGCGGCCTACTGGGACTGTGATGCCTTCACCGAGGTCTTCGGCTTTCATGCCTCGGACTATTCCTTCGGTGGGCTTCATGGAGACTGTGCGGACTCGGCCTTCGCCTAGGTGTTGCTGGACTTCGCAGACTAGGTCGATGGGGTCTTTGGAGTCGAAGCCTTCGTTGGTGATGCGGATGGCGTTGTAGATGGCCGGTAGGTGGTGTTCGGGGAATTCTACGTCTACTACTGGGCCGATTACTTGAACTACTCGGCCGATGTTGTGATCGCTTTGTGGCATTCGAGGCTCCTGAAATTTTGTTTTGCGCCCGTGGTCATGGGCGGTTGTTGCTTACTTCGGATGCTGGCCTGAAGGCCACCGCTACGAAACCTTTTTGCTCCGCGTTTAGCCTATGGCGCTGGCTGCGCCGCTTACGATTTCGATTAGTTCGCGCGTTATGCCTGCTTGGCGAATCTTGTTCATTTCTAGCGTTAGTTCGTCGATCAAATCGGCTGCGTTGTTTGTGGCTGAATCCATCGCGGCCATTCTTGCGCCGTGTTCTGCGGCTGAGGATTCGAGCAGGATGCGGAAAATTTCTGTGTCTACGTAGCGCAGGACCAGGGCTTTGAAAAGTTCTTGTGGTGGTTGCTCGTAGATGTAATCGACTAACGCTGGGGGATTCTTTTGCGCTTCGGCTTGATCCGCTTGGGGCTTGGCTGCTTCTGGATGTTCCGGATCTGGTTGGCCTAGGACTGCGGGATCGATGGGCAGGAGCTTTTCGGCTACCAGGCGCTGGACTAGGACGCTTTTGAATTCGTTGTAGATTACGTAGACGGCGTCTACTTCTTGGGTGGAATAGCGTTCGATGATGCGGGCGCCGATTTCTTTGGCGTGTTTGAATTCTACGCTTAGAGAGACATTTAGATATTCGCCGGCGAATTGGTAATTGCGTTTGCGTAGGACGTCGCGGCCTTTGCGGCCTATGGCCATTACTTTGATGTCTAGAGAAGAATGCTCGCGTAGGAAGGTTAGGCCGTAGCGGATTACGTTGGCGTTGAAGGGGCCTGCTAGGCCGCGATCGCCTGTGAGTAACACGACTAGGATTCTTTGTTCCGGGCGTCGCTCTAGTAACGGGTGCGTTGCCGGATCTTCCATGCGGGCGACCGCGCTGCGTAGGACGCGTAGGATTTCTCGGGCGTAGGGGCGGGCGGCGACTACGCCTTCTTGGGCTTTGCGTAGGCGTGCGGCGGCTATGAATTTCATGGCGCGGGTGATTTGCTGCGTGTTTTTCACGCTGCGGATGCGCCGTCGGAAATCGATTAGTGTGGGCATGCTTTTTTAATGGGCCGGGTTATTGATTGCACCGATTGTCGCGAAAACTGAGCTATCTCCTCTATGACTGAAAAATCTAAGGCGAAAACCCAAAGCTACACCGGGCCGGTCGCAAACCCCGGCCCCTACGACGGCAAATGCAGATCCCTCACGCCTAAAGGCGATTCGGGATGACATCGCAAACCGAAAACAAAAACCGGCATCGCGTGCGATGCCATTTTAATGGGCGGCGGCTGGAGCTGGGGCCGCGTCGCCCGACTTCTTGGCTTCCGCGGCTGGGGCTGCGGCTGCGGCCGTTTCCGTTGTCGGCGTGAAACGTTCTTTGAATGAGTCTAGGGCTTCTAGCATTTCGGCGCGCAGCGCGTCGTCTATGGCTTTTTTCTCGGCTAGTTTTCGAAGCGTTGGGCCGTAGTTTGTATCTAGGAATGCGAGTAGCTCTTTTTCGTAGCGGCGGACATCCGTTACTTCGAGTTTGTCCAGGTAGCCGTTGGTGCCGGCGAAAATTACGAAGACTTGTTGCTGTACGGTTAGCGGCTGGTATTGATCTTGTTTGAGCAGTTCGGTTAGACGGGCGCCGCGGAGTAGCTGGGCTTGCGTGGCTTTGTCGAGTTGCTCGGTGCCGAATTGGGCGAAGGCTGCTAGATCGCGATATTGGGCCAGATCCAAGCGCATGCGGCCTGCTACTTGGCGCATGGCTTTGATTTGGGCGTTGCCGCCAACGCGGCTTACGGAGATGCCCACGTTCATGGCCGGGCGGATGCCGGCGTTGAAGAGATCGGCTTCTAGATAAATTTGGCCGTCGGTGATGGAGATTACGTTTGTGGGGATGTAGGCGGAGACGTCGCCGGCTTGCGTTTCGATTACTGGGAGCGAGGTGAGCGAGCCTGCGCCTAGCTGATCGTTTAGTTTCGCGGCGCGTTCTAGAAGACGCGAGTGCAGGAAGAAAACATCGCCGGGGAAAGCTTCGCGGCCTGGCGGGCGGCGGAGGAGCAACGAAATTTCGCGATAGGCTTGCGCGTGTTTTGAAAGATCGTCGTAGAACGTTACGGCGTGGCGTTTGGAATCGCGGAAATATTCGCCCATGGCGCAGGCGGCGAAGGGGGCGAGGTATTGCATCGTCGCGGGCTCGGCTGCGGAGGCGGCTACTACGATGGTGTAATCCATTGCGCCGGCGTCCGTCAGAACTTTCACTACTTGCGCGATGGTGGAACGCTTTTGGCCGATGGCGCAGTAAATGCAGATTAGCTCGCCGCCCTTTTGATTGATGATGGTGTCGAGAATGATGGCGGTCTTGCCGGTTTGACGATCGCCGATGATTAGCTCGCGCTGGCCGCGGCCGATGGGAATCATCGAATCGATGGCTTTGATGCCGGTTTGCAGCGGCTCGCGGACTGGTTGGCGATCGACGACGCCGGGGGCGAGGCGTTCGACGGGATTGCGCTGCTCGGTCATGATCGGGCCCTTGCCATCGAGCGGCTCACCGAGCGGATTTACAACGCGGCCGATGAGCGCTTCGCCGACGGGAACGGACATGACGTTGCCGGTGCGCTTGACCGTGTCGCCTTCTTTGATCAACGCGTACTCGCCGAGTAGCACGGTGCCGACTTGATCTTCTTCGAGGTTTAGCGCGATGCCGGTGACGCCGTGCGGGAAGGTGAGCATTTCGCCGGCCATGACTTTATCTAGGCCGTGGACGCGGGCGATGCCGTCGCCGACCGAAATGACCGCGCCGACTTCTTCGACGGCTACCGCTTGCTGATAATTTTCGATCTGCTCGCGGATAATTTTTGTGATTTCGTCAGCTTTGATGCTTGGCATTCTTGCTCCTGTCGCGATTCAGAGACTGTGCGATTCCGGATTGCTAAATTCTGAAACTTTCGGCTTCGAGTTGCGCGCGCAGGCGACTGAGCTGCTCGCGGATCGAGCCATCGTAAATTGTGGAGCCGATTTGAACTACCGCGCCGCCGAGTAATGCGGCATTGAGTGCGAATTGGGCTTCGATGCGCTTGCCGGTTTTGCGTTCTAGCGCGGCTACGATTTCTTTTTTTTCGGCGGCGGTGAGTTCGCGGGCGGACGTTACCGCGGCTTCGGCGATGCCTTCGCGGGTGTTGAGTTCGGCTTCGAATGCGGCGGTGATTTCCGGGAGCGCGGCGAGGCGGCGATTATCCGCCAAGATGTAGATGAAATTGCGGATACCTTCGTTTAGGCCGAGACGCGCGGATAGTTTGTCGATCACTTCGTGCTTGGGTTCGCGCGAGACTGCGGGCGTGTGAAGAAATTCGCGCAGATCGGCGGACGAGGCGTAGGCTTCGGCGAACGAGGCGAGATCGCGGCGGAAGGCGTCGGCGCTTTTGCGTTCGACGGCTACGTCGGCGAGAGCGGCGGCGTAGCGATTGGCGATTACGCTCAATTGGCGCTCCCATTGCTGGTGAGATCGATGACGAAGCCGCTTACGATGATCGAATCTGAGGCGGTAGTGATTTGCTCGCGGAGCAGCACTTCGGCGCGCTCGACGGCGAGGCCTGCGGCGTAGGATTTCAGCGCGAGGACGGCGGTGCGTTCGGCGGCGGCGATTTCTACGTCGGCGGCATGCTCGACTTTGGCGGCTTCTTCGCGGGTCATGGCTTTGATGCGTTCACGATCGGCTTCCGCGTCGCGGCGGGCTTGCGCTTTGAGCGCCTCGATTTCGGCGGGGAGATTGGCGAGGCGGGCTTCTGCGTCGCGTTTTTTTGCTTCGGCTTCTTCGCGGGCGCGCGTGCCTTCTGCGACGGCGGCCTGAATCGTTTCAGAGCGGGCACGGAAATAGGGGCCGGCTTTTGAGAAGGCCCAAACGATGGCGATGAAGACGATGGCGAAATTGATCCAGCGGAAAATCCAGCCGGTCGTTGTGGTTTCGGGGCCTTCTTCCTGAGCGAAGGCCGGCGCTGCGAAAATCAGCGCTGAGAAGATCATAACGAACAGTGCAGCGATGCGTGGATTGCGGAGGATGGCCGGCTTCAACGGCTGCCTCCCGCTGGGGCGCTGCGTTCGAGAATCATTTTGGAGATTTGACCGGCGAGAACTGGGGTTTGCTTTTCAATTTCGGCGCGGGCGGTTTGGGATTCGGCGTCGATGCGCGCTTTGGCTTCTTGGACCATCTCGAGGGTGCGGGCACGTAGGGTGCGGAGAAGTTTGGCGCGCTCGTCGAGGACTGCTTGGCGGGCGGATTCTTGCTCGAGATAGACCTCGGCGCGGGCTTTCTTTAGGGCGTCGTGGTAGCGGTCGAGTTCTTCGCGTGCGGCGGCTTGCGCGGCGGCGGCTTCGGCTTTGGCGCCGTCAATGAGGCGGGCGCGCTCGTCCATGGCGCGCTGTAGAGGGACGAAGAAAAGAGAGCGCATGCAGAGATAAAAAATGAAAACGATGATGACGGTGGGCACAGCTTGAACGACTAGATCAACGAGTTCGTGGAGGATTTCCATTTTCAACAAACTGCTGCGTTGCGTAGCTCCTGGATTTGGCGACTGATCGAGCGCAGGATGCGCTCAGGACACACAAAAACATTTCGCAAAGCTCGACATTATTGCATCCGCGGTGAGTGGCGTCAACGTGGAGATGAGGGTCTGGATTGCGGCCGGCGGTGGGAGTTCTTGCTCGACAGCGGGAGGGGGCGCGGGATATTATTCTGCGCATGAGACTTTCTGCGCGTAACCGTTTGGTGGGTGTGATTACTGAGATCAAGCTGGGCGATATTATGGCGCACGTGACGATTAAGGTGGGCGAGCATTTGATTGAGAGCGTGATTACGCGGCGTAGCGCTGAGGAGATGAGTTTGCATTTGGGGGATACGGTGGCGGCGGTGATTAAGTCTACGGAAGTGATGGTGGAGAAGGCGTAGCCTGCGGCGTTAGATCCTCTTCCCTTCGGGGACTCCTGTTTCTTCGAGAGAGCATAACTTCGATCGGCTTGGTGTTTTCAACGGACTGAGCTAAGGGACCCACCATTCTCTCGTGCAAAGTTCGCGCCTCGCTAAAATCTTTTACCAATCTGCCCAGAGATACCAGTTTCCTTCGACCCGCTTGTAGACGGGACTGCGGGGCTTGGGCGTCCGATAAAAATCGTCCAAGCTCGCGGTTTGATTTGCGGGAGCGTCCTCAATCCAGCAAATCTCGACATGTCTTGTGTCTCCTGCCCAGCCGGTTGACCAGAGACCAATGCACGGCCTCGGCTGAGTTTCCTCTCCTCGAGAAACTTGGATCGCACCAGTTTGCTTAAGCAGAGAGAGATATTCTTTGTAGCGAGTTTCCGGAAAGTCGCTGCCAGGGGGATGTCCGGCAGGTAATTTTGTTGTTTCCACGCCCCAACTGCCAAGACGGACCAATTCTTTGTCGGCTAGTAGCATGTCGCGAAGCCGCTCGTAGGACGCGCGGTGTTGGGAGAAATTTTCGATCCAGGTCATTTCTTTGGGCGGGTCGCCGCTTCGGGACATCCAAACGAAAAGAGCAGACGCAGCCGCGACGAGACATAAAACGGCGATGAGCGGTCGTTTCCAAATGGATCGAGCTTGGGACATTGCACCTAAGGAAAATGTTCGCACGAATTTGCGGATGATTGCTGAATTTTCAAAACGGGATTGTTTAACCGGCCTTCGCACATTTCTGGTCGGTGCATGTCACGCCTCGTAACCGGCAGGCTTAGCCGGCGCGATTGTGAGGCTTCGCCGACAGGTTGCACGAAGAGGCCCGCCATAATGCGCGGGCCCTACGGTTGCCAGAGTAGGTGGATGGCTTTGGCGCATTCTTCCAGGAAGGATTGAATTTCTGGGGGGAAGGCGTTGGGGTGTTCGCTTTCTACGTCTAAGGTGCCTACGACAATTTGCGACTCATCTTTGAGGATGGGGATGATGATTTCTGAGCGGGTGGAGCCTAGGGCGGTTAGATAGTCGCTGTCGGCGGCTACGTCACCGATGTTGATGGTTTGCTTTTGGGCGATGGCGCGGCTGGTTAGGCCTTTTGTGATTGGGAATGTGGGGAAGGCTGGGGCGGCGGGGCCGGACCAGGCGATGTTTGTGACTTGGGATTGATCGTGGTCGACGTTGTAGAGGCCGACCCAGCGGAATTTTCCTGCGGTGCGGATTTGATCGGCGATGGATTGGGCGCGCGCTTTGCGCGATTGAGGTTGAGCGACGATTTCGCGGAGGCGGGCGAGTTCGGATTGCTTATTCATGTTTGCTGAACGATCGGCCAGCGGGTTTCGTAGCGCTGGCGTCCCTGCCGGCATCTTACGACCACCGTTTCGGCTCGGGCAACAGTTAAGGACGGGCCTCAAAGCACAACCGACGCTCTTATTTTTACGCGGCGCTCCGGCCGTGCGCATCGCCCTTGCCTGCCGTTGTGATCGTAAGATGCCGGCAGGGACGCCGGCGCTACTTTGCTTGCCGAAATGGCGGCTGATACAATCTGGGATTCGACGTGACGCGTTTTTTTTGCATTGTGTTTGCACTCTTAAGGAGATTTCTATGGCTGGGTTTTCTGGGGTTGATTACCTCGAGTTCGATTCTTTGCTTACTGACGAAGAGAAATTGGCGCGGCAGACGGCGCGGCAGTTTGTTGAGGACCAGATTATTCCGATTATTGAAGAGTGCAACCGCGAGGGGAAATTTCCTAAGCAGTTGGTGCCGCAGCTTGGGGAGTTGGGATTTTTTGGGGCTAATTTGAAGGGTTATGGTTGCGCGGGGATGTCGAATGTTGAGTATGGGTTGGTTACGCAGGAGTTGGAGCGCGGGGATTCTGGGTTGCGGAGTTTTGTTTCGGTGCAATCTTCGCTGGTGATGTATCCGATTTATGCGTTTGGCTCGGACGCGCAGAAGGATAAGTGGCTGCCGCTTTTGCAGCAGGGTAAGGCCGATTGGGTGCTTTGGATTGACGGAGCCGCAATTTGGATCGAATCCTAGCGGGATGTTGGCGCGGGCGGTGAAGAAGGGCGATAGCTACATTTTGAATGGCGAGAAGATGTGGATTACCAGCGGATCGATCGCGGATGTGGCGGTGATTTGGGCGAAGACCGAGGACGATCGGATTCGCGGATTTTTGGTGGAGAAAGGGACGCCGGGATTTAAGGCTTGGGATGTGCATGGGAAATGGTCGCTGCGGGCTTCGGTGACTTCGGGATTGTCGATGAGCGATTGCAAAATTCCGGCGGAGAATGTGTTGCCGGGCGTGGATGGATTGAAGGGGCCGCTTTCTTGTTTGAATCAGGCGCGCTATGGGATTGGTTGGGGGGCGATTGGGGCGGCGATGTCTTGTTATGATACGGCGCTGCGTTATGCGAAGGAGCGGAAACAATTTCAGAATAAGCCGATTGCTTCGCATCAACTGGTGCAGGAAAAATTGGTTTGGATGATTACGGAAATCACCAAGGCGCAATTTTTGGCCTTGCAGGTGGGGCGGTTGAAGGATTTGGGGCGCGTGCATCCTTCGCATATTTCTATGCTGAAGATGAATAATGTTTGGATGGCGCTGGAGACGGCGCGGCGGGCGCGCGAGGTGTTGGGCGCGAATGGGATTGTGGACGATTATCCGATCATGCGGCACATGAACAATCTTGAATCGGTTTACACGTACGAAGGAACGAACGACATTCATAAGCTGGTGATCGGCGAGCGGATTACGGGAGTGGCGGCGTTCTACTGAGGAATTTGAGATGCGGCGGCGCGTGGCTGGGCTGAAGATTATTTTTTCGCTTCTCGCTGCGCTGGCTTTGGCCGCTTCGCTATCGCCGCGTTTTGCGGGGGCTTGGGAATCGAAATCTGGAAATTCGCAGCAGCAACCTGCCAAGAAACATTCGAAGGATCAGGAAAAAGCCAAGCCGGCGGACTCGGACGATTCTGGCGCGGACGAAGCTACGTCGAAAGAGCCGGCCAAGCCGAAAGTGCGCACGATTACGGCTTTTTTGACGCTTAGATCGCGATACCTACGAGCAGCAAATTGCCGATACTGTCGATTTTTTGAATAAGGCCAAGGCTGTTTTCGAGAAGGCTGGCTTCGAAGTGCAGACGTTGCGGATTGCTACGCAGCCATTTCCCGAATATACGCGGGATTTGCCGCCGGAGGATGCGTTCACGTTTCTGCGCAAGCTGGATCATCTGGCGGGCGAAGATGGATTTTCGATTTCGGTGGGCCCCGCTATGCAGCATGTGGGCGATGATCCGCACTTGGCTGGGTTGCTCGCTAACGCGTTGGCGCCTGCTGAGAATATGAATGGCAGCGTGGTGATTGGCGGCGAAGATGGCATTCACTGGGACGCGATTGGTGCTGCGGCTGGGGTGATTGCATTTTTGGCGGATCATTCGCCGCGCAGCCAGGGGAATTTTAGTTTTGCGGCGGTGTCGATGGTGCCGCCGGGGACACCTTTTTTTCCTGCGGGCTTTAATTCCGGGAACGATCATCAGTTTGCGATTGGATTGCAATCGGCGAACGTGATTGCGGAGGCGTTGAAGGGGCAGAAAAATCCTGCGGCGGCAGAAAATTCGGTGCGCGAGAAGTTGGGGGCGTTTGCGGTGCAGCTTGAAGGCATCGGCAAGGACGCGGCGCAGCAGACTGGCTGGAAATATGAGGGCATCGATCTTTCGCCGGCGCCTTTGAAGCACGATTCGATTGGGGCGGCGATTGAGGGTTATACCGGGAGTTGGCTGGGATCTAGCGGGACTCTTTCTGCGGCGGCTTTGATTACTCGGGCGATTCAGTCGATTCCTGTGGCGCGCGTTGGTTATTCGGGGTTGATGTTGCCGGTGCTGGAGGATTCTACGATTGCGCGGCGGTGGAGTGAGGGATCGATCAGTATGGATGGGTTGCTGGCCTATTCTTCTGTTTGCGGGACTGGGTTGGATACGATTCCTTTGCCTGGGCGCGTTTCGCCGGAGCAATTGATTAAGATTCTTGGTGATGTGGCTAGTCTTTCGGTGAAATGGAAGAAGCCGCTTTCGGCGCGGATTTTGCCGATTGCTGGGAAAGATGCTGGAGATCGGACGGATTTTGATAATCCGCGGCTGGTGAATGTGATGTTGCGGCCCTTGCCTTAGCTCGCGCAGATTCTGAGTACAATTCCATTTAATTTGATTATGATTGGCCGCCAAGTAGCGCCGGCGTCCCCGCCGGCATCTTACGAGCGCAATTTTCGGCAAGGGCAGTAAATTTTCTCGGCGCGTGATGTCCAAATACGGCTTCGACTTGGCTGTGTAGTCCGCGCGTGATTGCTGCCTTTCGCGGGTTTTGTGGTCGTAAGATGCCGGCGGGGACGCCGGCGCTACTTTAATTCGCGGCCGTAACTTTAATTTTAGGAGTCTACATGGAACGGGCGCTTAGTTTGGAATTCTTGCGGGTGGTGGAGCAGGCGGCGATTGCTTCGGCGCGGACTATGGGTCTGGGCGACGCGCATAAGGCTGATGATGTCGCGGTGCAGGCTATGCGGCGCGAGATGGAAGATGTGCGCATGGATGGGACCATCGTGATCGGCGAGGGCGAACGCGACGAGGCGCCTATGCTTTTTATTGGCGAGAAAGTTGGGATTGCGGCGCGCGATCGTAATGGGCTTTATCCGCAGGTGGATATTGCTGTCGATCCGCTGGAGGGGACCAACCTTTGCGCTACTGGGGCGCCGAATTCGATTACCGTGTTGGCGGCTAGCGAGAAAGGTGGGTTGCTGCACGCGCCGGATTTGTATATGGAAAAAATTGTGGTGGGGCCATCGTGCAAGGGGGCCGTGGATATGGATGCGCCGCCGGCTGAGAACTTGCGGGCGATTGCCAAGCGATTGGATCGCGATATTGAGGATTTGGTGGTGATTGTGCTCGACCGGCCGCGGCACGAGAAACTGGTGGCCGACATCCGCGCTACTGGAGCGCGTATTCGATTGATCGGCGATGGCGATCTTTCGGCAGGCATTGCGGCTACCGTTGTTGGCACTGGCGTTCATGCGGTGATGGGGACTGGTGGGGCGCCTGAGGGCGTGCTGACGGCGGCGGCGCTGCGTTGCTTGAACGGGCAGATTCTGGCGCGATTGGTGGTTAGCAAGCCGGAGCATCACGAGCGATTGGCGAAGATGGGAATTAAGGACGCGAAGAGGATTTACGACACCGAGGATCTGGCGCCTGGGAAGCGGATTATTTTTGCTTGCACCGGGGTGACGGAAGGAAGCTTGTTGCGCGGCGTGCGATTTTTCGGCGAAGGCGTGCGCACGCACTCTTTGATTTTGACGCTCGAGGAACGCGAAGTGCGCTTCATCGATTCCGTGCATCTTGATAAGCGGCCGGATGTGAAGGTGCGCTTCAGTTGATTTCGGTGCGCGGCCGGGCGGAACATTCCGGCTCGGCCGCGACGTATTACCTGGTAGAAGCTTGGGAGAGGTGTGACATGTCTGCAGTTCCTCCGGTTCCTCCGCCGCAGCAGCAGTATCAGCCGCCGCAGTATCAGCAGCCGGCGCCGCGAAAATCTAGCAACGTGATTTGGTGGGTGCTGGGGATCATTGGCGCGTGCATCGTATTGGTGATGATTGCCGGGTTGGTGGTGGTTTCCGCGCTGGTGCATAAGGTGCGCGTGAATGCTCGGGATAATAAGGTCGAGATTGAGACGCCGGTGGGCAGCTTGAAGGTGAATGGGGATAACACGCGCGGGACCGGTTTGCCCGTTTATCCCGGCGCGGTGCAGGAAAAATCGCAGGGGGCGAATTTCGAGGTTTCCGCGAATGGAAAATCTGCGGGGCTGTCGATCGAGAAATATACTTCCGACGATTCGCGCGAGACGGTGCAGGCTTGGTATGCGAGCAAGCTGGGGCCGGATTTCAAGCTGCAGGTTTCTAAGCCCGGCGAGCACAACGATCAAATCCCGGGCGTGCCGATGAAGATGGATGCTTCGGATGTGGCGTTTGTCGATGATCATGGGGATGGGGCTAAGGTGGTGGCATTGTCGCGGCATGGCAAGGGGACGGAGATTATGTTGTTGCGGGCTGGGAAGAAAGAGGCGCAGTAGCGTGATTGGAAAGCGAGGCCAAGACCGGTAGGTAAGTTATTTTTTACATACTGTTAAATATTCTTGACATAATGTAAGCTATCCGATACACTCAGCCTTCCTTGAACTGAGGAGGCTGAGATGTCGTATCGAGAAAAAATCGCCTGGCTATCGTTGGTCGCGATGGCTGTCGCCTACGGACCGTACTTTGTGTTGGCTACGAGGGGTCCCCGCCCCTGGGAGCCGTTGCCCCACCTACATCCGCTTGGCTTGTTTGCCGTGGTGTCGATTGTGCGTGTTCTCATCCTGGGCGCTGGGTATCTGTATCTTCGTTTGGGCTCCCCCCGAGAGGAGCGCCCGCTACTGGACGAACGGGATCGCGTAATCGAGCAGCGCTCGCTCAGTGCCGCTTACTATGTGCTTATCGCGGGTATGATCCTGGTGGGCTGCATAATGCCCTTTAACGCCGCCGGATGGACCATCGCCAATGCTGCGATTTTCTGGATCGTTGCCGCGGAAGTGGTTCACTACGGCGTAGTCGCGGCGAGCTACCGCCTACAGGCTTCGTCATGATGCAAGGATCGATCTCTAATCGCATTCGGACCTTGCGTTTCATGAATGGGGAAATGTCGCAGGCCGAGCTTGGGCAGCGGATCGGGCTAACTCGGCAGACGGTTGCGGCCATTGAGGCTGGGAAATACTCGCCGTCATTGGAGGCTGCGTTCCGTATTGCGCAGGTCTTCAACGTGCCGCTGGGAGAGGTATTTCAATGGGAGGTGAAGGCGGCCCCATCGAAGGCTTCGTAGTTATCGATTGGCGTGACATGGCGCTCGCGTTTTCTAATCCCGCGCAGAAGACAAATCAAAACCGGATATGAATTGGGATTTAAGATCCGTCCGGTAGTGTCGCCTTTGGCAGGATTTGTCTTCGTAAGATGCCGGCAGGGACGCCGGCGCTACTGAACGAAAATCGGCCCGGGAGCCTGATGTTGGCTCGCCGGGCCGTTTCATTTTCATTGGCCCTCCGACGGGGCCGCTGCTTGCTACCTGTGAATTGCCGTTACTGGATGACCCGGATGGTGACGCCGGGGCATCTGCGAAATCCGATCTGTTTGAGGCGCGGCAGGACGTAGCGGCGGCGCCTGCACGGAGTTCGTGCTGACGTGGTCGCTGATGGCCTGCAACCTCTTCAGAATGGACTGCCACTGCGCCCAATCGAGCTGGCGCAGGAACGGCCTGAGGCCCTGAATGAAGGGATCCTCGAGAACCGTCTCTCCGTTCGATTCCGGAACGAAGAAGCGATTCAGGCCTACACCGAGAGCTTCGGCAATCTTTTCGAGCGTGCCGAGGCTGGGCGTCATCTGGCCGCTCTCTATACGAGAGAGGTACGAGCGCGAAACACGAGAGCGGGCTTGGAGCTGGCTCTGCGTCATGCCGCGCGATTCGCGCAACTGACGGATCCTTTGCCCGATATTCTCGACCGTTTCGCGATTCGGCCAGTTTTCGAAGAGCTGGCGATCATCACCCGGCAAATCCTGCGGCGAAGGCGTCGGAATAACAAACGTCACCTTCGGCGGCAGGAGTCGTAGACAGCGGCGACAATTGCCCGTACGCGTGCGGTACTGCACTAGACCGCAGACCTGACAGCGGATCACCTCACGGTCCATCATTTCCGTACTTGTTGCATTGACGTTCTTTTCCGCCACCGATTTCCTCGCAGACTATTCGGCCGCTGCGGAAGGGAGGGACTGCTAGCTGGGGAAGGCAGACAACTGGCGCGGCCGAGACTTTTCCACAGGCTGACACTTTCTGTCAAGTAGTTTCTTAAATCGGCCTCCGGAGGGTGGAGGTTTAGTGCGGTATTGCGGAAATTATGGGAGCAATTTTTCAGCCGTCATGATCGATATTTGCAAGATTTCCTCACAATTATGGAGCAATTGGGTGGATTTTGGCACTGGTACGAGAAGCTTGAGGGGCACGGCGCAGATTTTTGAGCGAGGGCTGGGAGTTATCCACAGCCCTGTTGAAAAGTTGGGTGAATGGTTCGCTCCGAGCATTACAACAAAAGATGTGGCACGTCGGCGTGCTCGAATTGTGGCTCGCTTGGGCGTATCTCCGCGCAAAAACGCCGGCTGGCAGCCGGCGCTACGGGTTGACTACTGGCAGCTCTACGTAGCTGGCCTGATTTGGATCGTGATAGATGCGCTGCGTCGCTTTTTGGTAGTCGCTTGGCTTTGCCCAGAAGATATTTGGGACGAAGGTTTGTGGGTTGCGGTCGTAGAGCGGGAACCAGCTGGATTGGATTTGTATCATTATTCTGTGGCCTGGTAGGAAGACGTGATTCGCTGTGGGCATGGTGAATTTGTAGAGTAACGGCTTATCGGCGGTAATGGGCTTTGCGGTTTCGAAGCTTTCGCGGTAGCGGCCTCGGAAGATATCGGCTGAGATCATCAATTGGAAGCCGCCCATTTGTGGGTCCATGGCTACTTCGTCGGGGTAGACGTCGATTACCTTCACTACCCAGTCGGAATCGGTGCCGCTGGTGGAGGCGATTATGTTGGCGATTGGTTGGCCGCTGATTTTTACCGGGGCGGTTAGGACGTCCGATTCGTAGGCCAGGACATCTGGGCGGCCGGAGGCTTCGCGTTGGTCGTCGACCAGCCAGATGGACCAGGTGTTGCCGGTGCCGTAGCCCATGGGCATTACTGGGCGCGGGCGATAGGGGGTTGGCTTGGCTGGATCGGAGACGTATTCGTCGTAGGCGGCATCGCCTGCTTTGGGGGCGGTGAAGCTGGTTTTCAGGCCGGCGTTTAGATAGAGCGGGGCGGGTTGGATTTTGCAGCCGTTATCGCAGCCGGAGGGCCAGGATTGTAGATGGCGCCAGGTGTTTGTGCCGGTCTCGAAGGCGTTTACGGGGGCGATTCCCGATTTGGGAGCGTCATCCTTTAAATATTGCGCTAGGAACGGGGCTAGGATTTGCTCGCGGAATTGCTTGCCGGTGTCGGCGTCAAAGCGGATGTTGCCTAGCGAGCTGCCGTCGCCGATTTCTTGGCCGTGGTGCCAGGGGCCCATGACTAGGAAGACTTTATCGTTGTTGGTGTCTTTGGGCTTGATGGCTTTGTAGACTGCGATCGCGCCGTAGATGTCTTCCTGATCCCAGAGGCTATCTACCAGCATTACGGGCACTTTGAGGGGTTGGTCGGCTAGGATGCGGTCGACGGCTTGATCTTGCCACCAGGCAGTCGTAGCTTGGATGCTCTAGGACTTTGCGCCAGAAGCCTACCTGCTCGGCGCCGTGGAGGCGGCCCATTTCACCGGCTGAGCCTGCCGCTAGCCAATCGTCATAATCGTCGTAGTGGCTGGTCCACCATCTGGCGGTGTTGTCGCGCGTGCCTTCTTGCTCGTAGATGTAGCCTAGATTTTGTTGGCGGAAGGCGCCGTTGTGGAACCAGTCGTCGCCCATCCAGCCATCGACCATGGGATTCATCGGGACGGAAACTTTTAGGGCTGGGTGCGGATTGACTAGCGCCATAAGCGGGAGGAAACCGTCGTAGGAGATGCCGATGATGCCTACTTTTCCGTTGGTTTCGGGGATATTTTTTACTAGCCAGTCGATGGTGTCGTAGGTGTCGGTGGCGTGATCTACCGGGGTGGGATTTTGCGGGCCGTGGAGGGGGCGATTCATCACGTAATCGCCTTCTGAGCCGTATTTGCCGCGGACATCCTGGACTACGCGGATGTAGCCGCCTTCGATGATTACGTCGTCGGCGTTGTCGTAGCCATTTAGGATGGGGCCGAGGTGGGAGCTTTGCGCGTGGCTGGTGAGGGCGTTGGCGTCGTAGGGCGTGCGGGTGAGGAGGATTCCGGCGCGCTTGGCGCCTTTGGGGACTAGGATTACGGTGTGGAGTTTTACGCCGTCGCGCATGGGGATCATTACTTCGGTGCGGGTGTAGTCCCAGGTGTCGGTTTTGGGCACTAATTTCGTCGGAGTCTCGCTCGGATAATCCGGATATTTCGGCGGAGCGTTCTGCGCGAAAGATGGTTGCGCAGAAAGCGATGCGAGAATTGCGGCGGCGAACAGAGTGATGGCGCGAACATGATTGCTTGAGATCATCGAGGCCTCGTCGGGATCATCGCGATGCTTGTGTTGCGGGTACGATGAGCGGCGCGATTATAGCCGAGGCGCGAGTTGAGGCAACGCTTTTGTAGCGCTGGCGTCTCGCCGGCTCTTACGACCGCATGTGCTCGCGAGAATGGCAATTAGCGGTGGGGCGAGACGAAACCTGACGGCAATCAATTGAAATTTTGTGGTCCGCTCGTGAGGGATGCCACTGGCGCAATCGTAGTCGTAAGAGCCGGCGAGACGCCAGCGCTACGGGGATGTTGGCGCGGGCTTCTTGCTCTGCTACATTTTTTCTCGTCGGAAATGGGAGGATTGATGCCGAATCGTGAGGATGCTTGGAAATTGCTTTGTGAATATACGGCGGGTGAGAGTTTGCGGAAGCATGCGCTGGCTGTGGAGGCTTGCGTGCGGGCTTATGCGCGGAAGAACTCGACGGACGAGGAACTTTGGGGAATTACTGCGCTGTTGCACGATTTTGATTACGAGCGGTGGCCGAATGCGGAGCATCATCGCTACGCAGGAGCATCCTTTTGAGGGATCGAAGATTTTGCGCGAGCGTGGGTATCCTGAGGAAATGATTCACGCGATTTTGGGGCATGCGGAGTATTCGGGCGTGGAGCGCGTTTCGGCGCTGGATCATACGCTTTTTGCTTGCGACGAATTGGCTGGATTTTTGACGGCTTGCGCGCTGGTGAAGCCTAGCAAGAAAATTGCTGAGGTGGAGACGGCTTCGGTGAAGAAGAAATTGAAGGATAAGGCGTTTGCGCGCGGGGTGAATCGGCAGGATGTTTATAAGGGGGCGGAGGAATTGGGAGTGCCTCTCGAGGAGCATATTTCGTTTTGTATTGAGGCGATGAAGGGGGCGGCGGATTCTTTGGGGCTGGGTTAGAAATTTAAATCTCCGTCGGTCACGTAAACCCCCGTGCCTTCGACGGTAAAATCAACGGCGAAAACCCAACGCTACACCGGGCCGGTCGTAAACCCCGGCCCCTACGAAATGCAGATCCCTCACCCCCTAAAGGGGATTCGGGATGACAGCCGCCGCTCAACGACTGCTGCGGCCTTGCGCGGTTGCCGGCAGAGACGCCGGGGCTGCTTGGCGGCGCAGGGCGGCTACCACTTCTTCGCTGGCTTCCAGGTCGTCCGTTAGTTGCGGGGCTTTTGCGCCTGCTGCTAGTAGGGCTTCTACGCTGGCTACGTAATCGCCGGTGGCTCGATGCCAGCCATTTTTTGAGCCGTAGAGCGCCCAGCCTACCGGAGTGCCTTTGAATTCTAGTTCCTGAGCGTCGAGTGGAGCGTAGTGGCGGAGTAGTTCGCGGACCATTTCTGCGTTGCCGTGGAAGGCGGCCCAGTGCAAGGCGGTCTGATGATTTTCATCGAGGGCGCGGGCGGGCCAGCCTAGCGTTAGCATCATGCTTACTGCGCGCGTGTCGTTGCGGCGGGCTGCGCCTACGAGACGGCCGCGTACATTCGGCGAGAGTGCGCGAATTAGGCCGGGATCTTGCGCGAGGAGTTCTCGGGCTGCAGCTTCGTCGGCCAGTTCGATGGCTTGCGCCATGCGCAAATCGAGAGGGCTGCGTTCCATGAGCAGGCGGAAAACTTCTTCGTGGCCGAACTCGCGGGCGATCATGTGTGGGGTGGTGCCCCATCCGAAGCAATAGATATAAATAACGCCGGCGCTGCTCGGATTCTGCTTGGGGAAATCTTTTTGCGTGACGCTTGTCCAGATGGATTGCGGGTCGCTTTCGAGATGATGCTGCACGAGTTGTGCGTCGCCGACGGCTGCGGCCATTAGGATGTCGGTTTGTGCGCCGCGCGAAATCAGGTAACGCGCGACTTCGGGTCGACGCGGCTGGTGAGCGGCCATGTATTGCGCTGGCGTGGATTCATGATCAAGACAGCGCGCGTCGATTTGGGCGCCGTGATCGAGCAGGTAAGCAGCGATTTCTATCGTGGCGGCGAAGTGTAGTGGAGTTTGCCCGTCGCCCCCTCGGGCGTGCACTGACGCTGGATCGGCTTCGATTAATTCTTTGAGGCGATCGAACTTGCCTAGACGCGCGGCGGCATGAGCATCGACTTGCGCGCCGCGTTCGATTAGATCAGGGCGTTAATTCGGGGCTGGACATGTCGAGGGCGCCGAAGCTGCCGGCCCACCATTTGGTGCGGGCGTTTATGTTGGCGCCGGCATCGAGGAGCGCGTCGATTATTTCGCGATTGTTGCGTTGGACTGCGGCGATTAGGGCTGGTGTGTCGAAGCCGTAGTTGGGGAGCGGTTCGTTGAGTTGCGTTTTGAGGGCGGGATGGCGCGCTAGCACTCGGCGCACTAAGGATGCATCATTGGCTTTGATCGCGGCTTGTAACGCGGCGATCGGTTGATCGCATAGCGTCAAGACATGGGCTTTGAGCTTGGTCCAGTTGTCGAAGCCGTATTCGCGGGCTAGGACGCGCAGGGCGCTGGCTAGCCTGGGGGCGGATTTGGCGAAAGAAACTTCGGCATCGCGGAAACGTGCGATCGCGGCGGGTTCGCCTTGGACGTATTCGCGCAGGAGTTGCTTGGCTTGCTTTTTGAGATGTTCGAGATTGGGGCGTGCCGGTAATTCGCGTGGAGACATGCTCACTCCTTCTTTAGCGCCCGTGGTCCGCTGCGTCGGGCAGAAGAGAGTGATTGCTGCTTCAGGCCGAAACGCAAGGTGGGATAATCCCTTTCCGCGGACGGGTTGCACCCTTGATGTGCGCCCCAAATGTAGCAGCATCGAGGACTCGCGGCAAATGCAATCCTCGCGCCACGGTTTGCGGACTTTGGTTGCTCGGGAGGAAGGTCCGCGCAAAAAACGCCGGCTGGCAGCCTGCGCTACGCGGGTGCGCGCGCGAATTCCACAGTCTCGCACAGGCTTGCACAGGTTTGCGAATCATTCGCTGTGCTAAGATCGCTTCATTCATGAAACCTATTGCGGAAATTTTGGGGCCGGCTTTGCGGCGGGCTGGGCGGCGTGGGTCGGCGATGTCTTGGTTGGCTGGAGCTTGGCCTGTGATTGTTGGAGCGAAGCTTGGGGAGCGGACTCGTCCGCAGAAACTTCTCGATGGCGTGTTGGATGTGACTGTCACTGGCAAAGAATGGCGCGTGGAGTTGGAAGGAGTGGCCGCGGAATTTGCTAGGCGCGTGAACGCGGCCTGGGGCGGGGCGTTGGTTACGCAGGTGCGATTTGCGGCGGCTCGGCGGGCGGGGCCGCGATTGCCGCGGAGTTTGGATAACGAGCATACGCCGTTTGTGCGGACTGGTTGCAGCTCGTCGCCGCGCGATGCTTCGCGGAAGCCGCGCGGGGAAGGTGGGTTGCCGTGAAGCTTAGCCGCGAGGAAGTTTTGCGCGTGGCGGAGCTGGCGCATCTGGAGCTTACGGATGCGGAGGCGGAAACTTACGGCGCCCAACTCGATTCCATTCTTGAATATATTGAGACGCTGAATCGCGTGGATATTTCTGGTGTAGAGCCGATGGCGCAAGTGGCTTATGAGGGTGTGGGGGGCGTCGCGACGCCGCTGCGTGAGGACGTGGCGCGGCCTTGCGACGCCGGCGATGCGATTTTGGCGCAAGCGCCTGAGGCGAAGAAGCCTTACTTCCGCGTTCCGAAAGTGATCGAGCGATGAGCGCGGCGGGAGGCTGGACGGTTGCCACGATCCGCGGCGCGCTGACTTCCCGCAAAATCTCTGCACGCGAACTTACCGCTGAATATTTCTCGCGCATTGAGAAACGCAATCCGGAATTGAATGCTTACCTGGCGCTTTCGAAGGAACGAGCCGGCGAGCAGGCTGCGCGCGTGGACGCATTGGTGGCCAAAGGCGAGGCATTGCCGCGATTGGCGGGAGTGCCGCTGGCGATCAAGGATGTGCTGAGCACGACCGGCACTCGCACTACCTGCGGATCGAAGATTCTCGAGAATTACGTGCCGCCTTACGACGCTACCGCGCTTGAGCGGCTGGATCGGGCTGGGGCGATTTTTTTGGGCAAGACGAATTGCGATGAATTTGCGATGGGTAGCTCGAATGAAAATTCGGCTTATGGGCCGGTGCAGAATCCGGCGGCGCCGGGGCGCGTGCCGGGAGGGTCGAGCGGAGGCTCGGCGGCGGCGGTGGCGGCTGATTTGGCGGTGGTGTCGCTGGGAACTGATACGGGCGGGTCGATTCGCCAGCCTGGGGCTTGCTGCGGGATTCCGGCGATGATGCCGACCTATGGGCGCGTGTCACGCTATGGATTGATTGCGTTTGCGTCGTCGCTCGATCGTATCGGGCCTTTCGGGCGGACGGTGCGGGACGTGGCGGAAGTGCTGGGCCTGATGGCTGGAGCTGACGAGAACGACTCGACTTGCGCGGACGTGCCGGTGCCCGATTACGTGGCTGGGCTGGACGGGCCGGTTGCTGGTTTGCGTATTGGCGTGCCGGAGGAATATTTCGCCGCGGGTCTGGATGCGGAAGTACGGCGCAAGGTCGAGGCTGGAATTGCGCTGCTCGAAAAACTGGGATGCAAGCGCGTGCCGATTCGATTGCCGCATACGGAATATGCGATCGCGACGTATTACATTGTGGCGACGGCGGAGGCCAGTTCCAATTTGGCACGCTTTGATGGCGTGCGCTACGGATTGCGGGCTGAGGCTTCGACGCTTTCGGAGATGTACCGCAAGACGCGGCAGAAGGGATTTGGCGCGGAAGTGAAGCGGCGGATTATGCTGGGGACTTACGCGCTGTCGTCGGGATATTACGACGCTTATTATTTGCGGGCGCAAAAAGTGCGGACGCTTTTGGCGCGGGATTTTGCGGAGGCGTTTGGGCGCGTGGATGCGATTGTTACGCCGACATCGCCTACGCCGCCTTTCAAGTTGGGTGAGCGAACCGCCGATCCTTTGCAGATGTATCTTGCTGATATATATACGGTTACGGGATCACTGGCGGGTCTCCCGGGCATCTCGGTGCCTTGCGGCACGACGGCCGATCGGTTGCCGGTGGGTATGCAAATTCTTGGACCGCATTTTAGTGAAGGGCGCGTGCTGCAGATCGCGCATAATTTTGAGCGGGCTGGCGGATTTGTTTTGTAGCGCTACGGAGTTTTGTTCGTAGAGGTGCGTGCTTGATTTGCGGAACGGATGCGAAGCGATTGACCGGTCCCTCGCGAGGACCTCCTGAAGTTGGTTATCTGACGAACCCTCGAATGAATTCATCTCATAAATAGTTTGGGCGGCGGATCGGAGTGTCGTCAGGGCTAGAGGAATCTGTTTGAGAATTCGAATTCAACGGCGAAAACCCAATGCTACTTCGGGCCGGTAGTGAACCCCGGCCCCTACGACTGCAAAGCGTGAAATAAATTTCACGTAAATTTTATTTTCGTTTCGTTGACGCGAATTCGCTTACGCACCTCGCTGACTCAGTAGTTTTCACCCCCACATCTGCATCATTTCATGTAGAGGTTGTGCGGCCTTGCCTGCGCGTGCTTGGGTAAGAAGTTCCGCAAATGTGGAGACATTTACAAAGAGTGGATACATTTTTCCGCGCCGCGCGCAGAGAACTAGCTGGACGAATCAGGTTACCTGTACGAAACCATGCAAAAAACGCAATAAAATTGAAGTTTCTGCCGGCGGCGACTAGTCCTTTAGTTTAAATACGTAGAACGGAAGCACTATTGCTGGGGAATATTGCAGCCTCTAGGATGAAGGCAGCATCGAAGTAGACGAGAGGCCAGCCATGCTGACGATTAAGTCGAGCCAAAAGCTGTTCACGGAAGATGAGGTCTCGGGGCTGACGGGAATCTGCCTCGATCACCTGCGGAATTTTGCGCGCAGCCGGCATTTGGGATTCATTGCGCGTGCGGCTGAGGCGGCTGGGGCCGAGGCGGATAAGTGGCTGTTTACCAACTCGGATTTGCTGGTGCTGGCTGTGTTGGTGGAGCGCTGCGAGCATTAGAGCTGGTTCGGTCGTCGACGGAGATTAATTTTTAGAGTGGCCGCCTTTTGGGCGGCCGTTTTTGTTTTGGCCGACGGAGTTCGGCAACGCCCGGAGCACGCGGTTTGGCGCGGGCCCTACGGGGCTTGCTGCGCGAACGCAGCACAAAGAGCCGGCAGGGACGCCGGCGGTACTTAACGGCGCGGCTTGTCGGTTATTGAGGGGTGGGGCTATTCTTTGGCTGATAGACAAACCTCGTTTGACCTGGGGCATCAATATATCAAAGGTCGGATCGCCATTCTGCTTGAGACACAACCCGGGAAACACAGTGATCGCGCCTTTGCGCTAGCCCTAATTTTCGGGTTGTTTGCCGCGAGTTCCCTGCTCGCCTTTGGATTTCAGGTACCTCAGAATCCGGCTAGCTCGGCGCCGGGAGTGGCGCAAGACGGGCAGTCGGGGGATCAGTCCGATGCGAAGCTGCCTCGGGGTAAGAAGCTGGTTTTGAAGGATGGATCGTTTCACATGGTGCGCGAGTATAAAGTTGACGGCGAGCGGGTGCGTTATTACAGCGTGGAGCGGTCGCAGTGGGAGGAGCTGCCTACCGATATGGTGGATTGGCCGGCTACCGAACAGGCGGAGGTAGCGCGGAAGCAGGCGGATGCCGCCTTGGCGGCTAAGATTGGGGCTGACGAGAAGGCTCGCAAGGCTGTGTTTCGTGAGCGTGGATGCGAGCGTGGAAGTGTCGCCGG
Source organism: uncultured Acidobacteriota bacterium (assembly GCA_963792515.1). GTDB lineage: Bacteria > Acidobacteriota > Terriglobia > Acidiferrales > UBA7541 > Palsa-147. Next base: position 108,336 of record CAWBWG010000020.1, read on the forward strand.
GAGTGTTTTTGCCGGATGGCGAGGGGATTTTCATGCTCGATGGCAAGAATGTGTCCGCGCTACCACAAGCTGAGACTGACATCAAAACGGACAAAAAACAGACTTTGAAGCAGATTTTGATTCCTATTCCGATTATTCCTAGCCGGCAGAACATCTCTTTGCTTGGCGAGCGGGCTAAGGTGCGTTCGACGAATGGCGAGTTGGAATTTTATATGCGTACCAAGGATGGGCATACGCCCGACGTGGTTTTGATTCGTGCGCGGGTGCAGAAAGGTGACCGGCAGATCGAGAATCTGGACCGGCTATTTGGCGGGGAGATGGCGCGGCGGAATACTTTGCCGCTGGAGCGATGGGAATTGGTGAAGGGGGTTACGCGGTTGACGCTTTCGGCGCCTTTGGCGCCTGGGGAATATGCGGTGGCGGAGATTGTGCGCGGGAGCGAGGAAGATTTATACGTTTGGGATTTTGGGATTGATGCGGCCGGGGGAAGAGCCTGCTGCGACGCTCGTGGCATCTTACGACGCGAAGTGACTGCGGTATTACCACGGACGGGCGCGCACTGACTTGCGCACGAATAGTCCGTCCGTGTCGAGCGGATCCGCCAGATGTGCTCGTACGACACTGGCAGGGACGTCGGCGCTACTTTGCTGGTTGGGCTTCCAGGACTTCGGCTAGGAGATTGGCTAGGCCGGCTAGTTGGAAGGGCTTTTGGATGGTGCGGGCGCCTCGGCTGGCTATTGATTCAACTACACGGGCTTCGAGTAGGTCGCCGGTCATGAATACGAATCTCGGCGGAGCGCCTTTCGATTGTTCGCAGAGGATATCGAAGAGCTGCTCTCCGCTTTGGCCGGGGAGATTGTAATCGCAGAGGATGGCGTCGAATTGGCGGTGTTGCAGCATCGCCAGGGCATCCTCGGATGTAGTCACGGTTTCAACGGTCATGCCTCGGGCGACTAAACCTTCGCAGACGAGTTCGCGAATTCCATCTTCATCGTCAACGACCAGGACGGTGTGTCCTTGCAGCGCGGGTGAAAACGACGGAGTGTGCGTGCTGGCCGGGGCATCAGCGGCACCGGCGAGAGTGGGCGAATTGGCTACCGGCAAATCGATGCGGATGGACGCGCCGCTGCCGAAAATGGATTGTGTTTCGATGGTGCCGCCATGTTCGCGGATGATGGCCATGCAAATCGTTAGGCCGAGGCCTGTGCCGCCGCCCGGACGCTTGGTGGTGAAGAATGGATCGAACACGCGGTTGGTGATGTCGGCCGGAATACCGGGGCCGTTGTCTTCCACAGTAATGGAGACATTATTTTCGAAAGGTTCGGCGGTAATGGTGATGGTGCCATGATCGCTTTGGCCGGCGATGGCTTGCTCGGAGTTGATGATCAGGTTCAGGAAAACCTGGAGCAGCAAGTTGGCGTCGCCTTCGATGGCCGGGAGATTTTCCGCGGGATGGAATTTCACCTCTATCTTTTTTTCCATCAATGATTTGCCGTGCAATTCGAGGACCCGTTCGACGATATCTTCGATGCGGATGCGGGCACGGACCGGAGCGGTGCGGCGCGAGAAAGCCAGCAAACTTTGCACGATATCGGCGGCGCGGCGGGCCTGCTTATGGACTAGGCTGGTTTGCCGGCGCATGGTGTCGTCGACGGAGCGCTCATGGAGCAAATCGGTGACGCCTAGAATCGCGGTGAGCGGATTATTGAGTTCGTGCGCTACTCCGGCCAGCATTTGGCCCATCGCGGCGAATTTTTCGGTTTGCAGCAATTGCTGCTCGATGTGTTTTTCTTCCGTGACGTCGCGGGCGGAGGCTACTACTCCGGTCATGCGGCCGTCGGAATCGGTCATCGGGCTGGCGGTGACGCGGATGGCGCGATAGCTGCCGTCTTCATGGCGCACGCGGTATTCCATGCGGGCTGAGCGCGTGATGCCATTGAGCAAATTATCGAGCTGCTTGCTGAGATGGCGGGCATCCTCGGGATGCGCGCGCTCGCCCATGGGCTTGCCGATCAGGTCGGCCGGCTGCAGGCCGATCAATTCTTCGCAGCGCGGGCTGACGAAGGTGTAGCGGCCTTCGACATCGAGAACCACGATTAGATCCGGGAAACATTCGACCAAGCTGCGGCCGAATTCCTGTTCTTGATAGAGGCGGCGCTCGATTTCGACGCGCTCGGTGATGTCGACCAGCGTTCCTTGCAGGCGGACGACATCGCCGGAACTATCGCGGATGACCGAGCAGGAATCGAGGCAGCGAATTACTTTGCCATCGGTACGGCGCAGGGAGATTTCGTGATTCTTTACGGCGCCAGCGCGGTCGAGCTCGTCGAGCATCCACTCGCGCTGGTTGCGGTCTTCATAGAGCGCGGGAGCGGGAACGGCGAGTAGATCTTCTTTTTTCTCGAAACCCAACATGCGCACGAGCGCGGGATTGGCTTCGAGGAACATTCCACCGGGAGTGGTGAAGTAGACGCCTTCCTGGAGCGATTCGAAAAGTTCGGTGAAGCGAAGTTCGGATTCGCGATAAGCGGTGATGTCGCGAGCCACGCCGCTGGCGCCGACGACTTCTCCGTCTTTAAGAACAGGTTGCAGGACGGTATCGTAAAAACGGATTTCGCCGCTCTTGCGGAATCGCACGCGGACGGAGCCGGCCCAGGTGCGCTTCTCGAGAAATGCGTGGACGCCCTTCTCGGCGGCTTCGATGGGCGGCTCGGAGATAAATTCCTGAAGGGTGTGGCCGACGATTTCCTGGAAGGAAAGATTTAGAGTTTCGGCGAAGCGCTTGTTGACCGTTTTGATGCTGCCGTCGAGGCCGAGATTGAAGACCAGATGATCAAGGCTGTCGATCAGGTCGCGATAGCCGCGCTGCGAGCGGGTCATCACGTCCAGCATTTTTTCGATTTGCGCTTCGGTGACGGGGGCGTCGGCGCGCTGTTTCATTCCGCGCAGGAAAGAGCGTAGCTCGATGACTTCTTTGCGTTGGTGCCAGACATAGACGCCGAAGAGCGCCACGAGGACGACCAGGCCAACCGGCAGAGCTTCAAGACGCATCGGCAGCACTCGGAATGTCTCCCAGGAGGTAACCGCAAGCCCCAGCGCCATCACGATCAGGATACCCAGGATGTAGCGCCAGAGCAGGCCTTCACGCTTCTCCATTTGGTCCCAGTGCGAGGCCTCCGGAATCGGCTTGGGCGGTTGAACGGGAGCGTTGGCGAGTTGAGAGTTCGGATCTTCGGTCATGAACGGAAACCCAGTGGTCCCCCAAAATTGAAGTGTACGGGGGTGATTCGACGACGGCAAATTGAATCCGGAGGGCGATATCCAGTTGCTTAACACTGTACGGACAGGCGGGGACCTGTACGGATGGCCGGCTGTACGGGCGGGCTAGCCGTGTTGTGACGTGGGACGGGTGCCGCCGCCGGACCAAACACCCAAAGCCAAACCGGGCGGGTAATAAACCTCCGCCCCTACGCGTGGACGGGCGAGTTCCGCTGGAAATAAAAACGGCGGCTGGCCTTTTCGGGCTTGCCGCCGTTTTCGGTTTTGGTTGTGGGCCGAAGAATTAGGGCTCGGCTACCGCGTCGGTGTCCTTGCGCAGGAAATCGAGCGCGGCGGCTTCTTCGGGCGTTAGTTCTGGTTCGAGCTCGACTGGCTCTTCGCGCGGCGTTTCGGTCAGGAGCTGGATGTTGCGATAACGCTCCAGGCCGGTGCCTGCGGGAATTAGGCGGCCCATGATGACGTTTTCCTTTAGGCCGCGCAGGTAGTCCACCTTGCCGCTGATGGCGGCTTCGGTGAGTACGCGCGTGGTCTCTTGGAAGCTCGCGGCCGAGATGAACGAATCGGTCGAGAGCGACGCCTTGGTGATGCCGAGGAGCAGCGGACGGCCCGTTGCCGGTCGGCCGCCATCGTGAATTACGCGATCGTTCTCCTCGCGGAAGCGGAACTTGTCGACCTGCTCCTCGAGTAGGAACGTTGTGTCGCCCACGTCTTCGACTTTCACCCAGCGCATCATTTGACGGACGATGGTTTCGATGTGCTTGTCGTTGATGTTCACGCCCTGCAACCGGTAAACCTCTTGAATCGAGTTCACCAGGTAGGCCTGCGTGTACTTTTCGCCGAGGACCGCTAGCAAATCGTGCGGATTCAGCGGGCCGTCGATCAATGGCTCGCCGGCCTTCACGTGCTCGCCTTCCTGAACGTTGATGTGCACGCCGCGGGAAATCGAATACTCCTTCACCGTGCGGCCATCTTCGCTCTCGACGTAAATCTTGCGCAGACCCTTGGCGATTTCGCCGTACTTGACCACGCCGTCGATTTCCGAGATGACGGCGGGATCCTTCGGCTTGCGCGTTTCGAATAGCTCTACGACGCGCGGGAGACCTCCGGTGATGTCCTTGGTCTTGGTGGTCTCGCGCGGAATCTTCGCGAGCACATCGCCCGGTTGTACTTCGTCACCGTCCTGCACCATCAAGTGCGCGCGGGAAGGCATGAGGTACTTCTTGCGGACGCGGCCTTGCGAATCCCGTACCTGAATCGTCGGCTGATGCTTTTCGTCGCCCGGCGGCAGCGTAACCACGAGCTGCGACAGGCCGGTGACTTCGTCCACCTGCTCTTCGATGGTGACGCCGGACTGCAAGTCCTTGAATTGCACGGCGCCGCCCGATTCCGTAAGAATCGAGAAGGTGTACGGATCCCACTCGGCCATGATCTGACCGACTTGCACGGGCTCACCATCTTCGACCTTAAGGCGAGCGCCATAGACCACGTGGTAGCGCTCTTTTTCGCGGCCTTTTTCGTCAACTACGGCGATTAGACCGGAGCGGTTCATGGAGACGAGTTGCTTGTTGCGGCCCTCGACGACTTTCAGATCGATGAAGCGGACGAAGCCGTTGTTCTTGGCTTCGACCTTCGATTGTTCGGTGACGCGAGTGGCCGTGCCGCCGATGTGGAAGGTGCGCATCGTGAGCTGCGTGCCGGGTTCGCCGATCGACTGCGCGCCGATGACGCCAACCGCTTCGCCGAGTTCGACCATGCGTCCGGTGGCCAGGTTGCGGCCGTAGCATCGTGCGCAGGCGCCGCGGCGGGATTCGCAGGTGAGCACGGAGCGAATGTTGACGCGCTCGATGCCCGCCGCTTGAATCGCGTTGGCCAGTTCCTCGGTGATGACCTGGTTGATCTCCACGACCACGTTGCCTTCGTAGTCTTTAATCTTCTCGAGCGAAACGCGGCCCACAACGCGGTCGCGCAACGGTTCGACTTCGACTCCGGCTTCCACGATCGGCTCGACGAAAATTCCATCGGCCGTGCCGCAATCGAATTCGCTGATGATCACGTCCTGCGCTACGTCCACCAGGCGGCGAGTGAGGTAGCCGGAATCGGCGGTTTTGAGCGCCGTATCCGCCAAGCCCTTACGAGCGCCGTGCGTGGAGATGAAGTAGTGCAACACGTTCAACCCTTCGCGGAAGTTCGAAGTGATCGGTGTCTCGATAACCTCGCCCGAAGGCTTGGCCATCAAGCCGCGCATTCCGGAAAGCTGCCGGATTTGCTGCTTCGATCCGCGCGCGCCGGAGTCGGCCATGACGAAGATCGGATTGATGATTCCGCTCTTGTCCTGGGCCTCGAGGGTCTTGAACATTTCGTCCGCGACCTTTTCGGTGACGTCCGACCAGATGGCGATGACTTTGTTGTAGCGTTCGCCGTTGGTGATGGCGCCGTCGAGGTATTGCTGCTGCACCTTAACGACTTCGCGCTCGGCAGTATCCACGAGCTTGGCCTTATCGCCCGGGATGACCATGTCCGTGATGCCGACGGAAATGCCGGCCTTGGTGGCGTAGAGGAAGCCGAGTTCCTTGAGATGATCCAGGGAAACAACGGTCTTCTCCGTGCCGAAGCGCAAGTAACAGTATTGAACAAGCTGCTGAATTCCCTTTTTCTTCAGCAAGCCGTTGATGAACGGCATGTCCGACGGAAGGTGATCGTTGAAGATCACGCGGCCGACGGTGGTGTGGAGGAATTGCCGGTTGAGCTGAATGGGCTCGGTGTGCGGCACGTCCTGATCGTCGTAAGCGGTGGTCAGGTCGATTACTTCGCCGGTGTAACGAAGACGAATCGGCGTGAGCAATTCGACGTCGCCGGCTTCTAGCGCGAGCACCACTTCCTCGGTCGAGCCGAATGCGCGGCCTTCACCCTTGCCGCCGGGCTTGGACTTGGTCAGGTAATAGATGCCGAGCACCATGTCCTGCGTCGGAACGGCGAGAGGCATGCCGTTGGCCGGCGAAAGAATGTTGTGCGAGCTGAGCATCAGCACCGAAGCTTCAACCTGCGCTTCGGGCGAGAGTGGAATGTGCACGGCCATCTGATCGCCGTCGAAGTCGGCATTAAAGGCAGTGCAGACGAGCGGGTGAATTCGAATGGCCTTGCCTTCGACCAACACCGGCTCGAATGCCTGAATGCCGAGGCGGTGCAGGGTCGGGGCGCGGTTGAGCAGTACCGGGTGCTCGCGGATCACGTCCTCGAGAATGTCCCAGACCGTCGATTCCTGCGCTTCGACGAGTTCCTTGGCCTGCTTGATGGTGGTGCAATGGCCTGCGGCTTCCAGGCGGTGATAGATGAACGGCTTGAACAGCTCGAGCGCCATCTTCTTCGGCAGACCGCACTGGTGCAGCTTCAATTCCGGACCTACGACGATTACCGAGCGGCCGGAATAATCCACGCGCTTGCCGAGTAGGTTCTGGCGGAAGCGGCCCTGCTTGCCCTTGAGAGTGTCGGACAGCGACTTGAGCGGGCGATTGTTGGTGCCACGCAGCACGCGGCCGCGGCGGCCGTTGTCGAAGAGCGCGTCCACAGCTTCCTGCAGCATGCGCTTTTCGTTGCGGACGATCACGTCGGGCGCGTGAAGCTCCATGAGCTTCTTCAACCGGTTATTGCGGTTGATCACGCGGCGATAGAGATCGTTCAGGTCGGAAGTCGCGAAACGTCCGCCGTCGAGAGGCACAAGAGGCCGCAACTCGGGCGGCAGAACCGGGATGACGTCCAAAATCATCCATTCCGGCTTGTTGCCGCTCTTGCGGAAGGCTTCGAGCACCTTGAGGCGCTTGGCGTACTTGATGCGCTTCTGCAGGCTCGGGTCAATTTTCATCTTCTCGCGCAGCTCTTCGCTGAGCTTCTCGACGTCCACGCGGCGCAGAAGTTCCTTGATGGCTTCGGCGCCCATGCGCGCGTCGAATTTTCCGGCGTATTCTTTCTGCAGTTCGCGGTATTTCTCTTCCTGCAGAATTTCTTTGTCCTTGATGCCGGGAGTTTCACCGGTATCAATGACAACGAACGCCTCGAAGTACAGAATGTGCTCGAGATCGCGCATAGTGATATCGAGCAGGTAGCCGATGCGGCTCGGCAGACCTTTGAAGAACCACACGTGCGAGCACGGCGACGCGAGCTCGATATGGCCGAGACGCTCGCGGCGAACCTTGCTCAAAGTGACTTCGACGCCGCACTTATCGCAAATCACGCCGCGATGCTTCATGCGCTTGTATTTGCCGCACAAACATTCCCAGTCCGTCACCGGACCGAAAATCTTCGCGCAGAACAAGCCATCGCGCTCGGGCTTGAAAGTGCGGTAGTTGATGGTTTCCGGCTTGGTTACTTCGCCATGCGACCAAGAACGGATTTTTTCCGGACTCGCCAGGCTGATGCGAATGGAATCAAAATCCGCAATCTGACTGGCGCGGTCATAAGGGCTCGATCGGTACAAGGGCAGTCCTCCCGTCCCGGCCTAACCGGGACAAAAACTTGAACGAAAGACGTTGCGCGCCGTTCCCGCAAGCGGGACCGGCGCAGAGAGTTGGTTATTCCGCGACCTTTTCGAGCTGCGGCTTCTGCCTCTTCATCAATTCGACGTCGAGGCAAAGCGACTGCAACTCGCGGACGAGTACGTTGAACGATTCGGGCACGCCCGGCTCGATCCCGGGTTCACCCTTCACGATGGCTTCGTAAATTTTCGCGCGGCCGTAAACGTCGTCCGACTTCGCGGTCAGCAATTCCTGGAGAATGTGCGCGGCACCGTAAGCTTCGAGCGCCCACACTTCCATTTCTCCAAAACGCTGGCCGCCGAACTGCGCCTTGCCGCCAAGCGGTTGCTGCGTGATCAGCGAGTACGGGCCTATGGATCGCGCGTGAATCTTGTCGTCCACCAGATGCGAGAGCTTGAGCATGTAGATGTAGCCGACGGTGATGATTTGGGCGAACGGTTCGCCGGTCATTCCGTCGCAGAGCGTGACCTTGCCGCTTTCCGGCAGGCCGGCGGCCTTCAGCATGAAGTGGATGTCGGTTTCGCGCGCGCCGTCGAATACCGGCGTGGCTACCGGGATGCCGCCGCTGAGGCTTTGCGCCAGATCGATGATTTCGGCGTCGTCGAGATCGACGATGGTCTTCCACACCGAAGTCTGGCCGAAAGCTTCCTTGAACCATTTGCGCATGGCTTCGGCGCGCGTGGAGTCGTCGAGCAGCTTGGTAATTTGCTCGCCGAGCACCTTTGACGCCCAGCCCAGATGCGTTTCGAGAATTTGCCCGACGTTCATACGCGAAGGAACGCCTAGCGGGTTGAGAACGATTTCCACCGGCGTGCCGTCCGGCATGTAAGGCATGTCTTCTTCCGGAACGATGCGCGCGATGACGCCCTTGTTCCCGTGGCGGCCGGCCATCTTGTCGCCGACCGAGAGCTTGCGCTTCATGGCGATATAAACTTTCACCAGCTTGATGACGCCCGGCGGAAGTTCATCGCCCTTCTTGAGCTTGCCTACGCGCTCGTCGGTGATCTTGCGCAGCACGTCGATCTGCCGCGAAGTCATTTCCTCGATCTCATCGATCTTCTCGATTAGCAGAGGATCTTTGTCCGAAAGCCGCAGGCGCTTCAGGTTGCGTGTGGAAACTTTTTCGAGAATGTCGCGCGTCAACTCGGCGCCCTTGGTGAGCAAGCGCTTGTTGGTGCGCTCGTCGTGCAAGTCGGCGAGAAGCGATTGGCCGCCGAGCAAATCGACGAGGCGCTTCAGGCGTTCATCGGTGAGAATGCGGATTTCATCGGCGAGGTTCTTTTCGAGCTTCGCCACTTGACCCGCTTCGATGGCCTTGTGCCGTTCGTCTTTTTCGGCACCCTTGCGGCAGAAAATCTTGACGTCGACGATGGTGCCCTCGATGCCCGGCGGGCAATAGAGAGAAGCGTCGCGAACGTCTCCGGCTTTCTCACCGAAAATGGCGCGCAGCAGTTTTTCTTCCGGCGTCAGCGTGGTTTCGCCTTTGGGCGTTACTTTGCCCACCAGGATGTCTCCCGGTCGGACAGTCGCGCCGATGCGAATCACTCCGCTTTCATCGAGATTGCGGAGGAAGCCTTCGTTGATGTTGGGAATATCGCGTGTGATTTCCTCGGGACCGAGCTTGGTGTCGCGCGCTTCGATTTCATACTCTTCGATGTGAATCGAAGTGTAGTAATCCTCGCGCACCAGCTTTTCGCTCACGAGAATGGCGTCTTCAAAGTTGTAACCGCGCCAGGGCACGAACGCGACGAGCACGTTGCGGCCCAGAGCCAGCTCGCCGTGATCGGTGCAAGGACCATCCGCGAGGATGTGGCCTTGCTTTACGCGATCTCCGATGCGAACCAATGGCTTCTGGCTGATGCAAGTGTTCTGGTTCGAACGCTTGAATTTCGTGAGCAGATAAATGTCGGAACCGACTTCGCGGCTGAGTACGCCGGATTGATCGGATTCGACGCGAACGATGATGCGCTCGGAGTCGACTTGATCGACGATGCCGTCGCGCTTGCACACGACGACCGCGCCTGAGTCGCGTGCCGTGACGCGTTCCATCCCGGTGCCGACCAGCGGCGCTTCGCCCTTGATCAACGGCACGGCCTGGCGCTGCATGTTGGAACCCATGAGCGCGCGGTTGGCGTCGTCGTTCTCGAGGAACGGGATGAGGCTGGCGGCCACCGACACGAGCTGCTTCGGTGAAACGTCGATGTAATCCACTTCATCGCGCGACTTCAGGACGAAGTTGCCCGCCTGACGGCAGTTCACCAGGTCGGTGACGATGCGGCCTTTTTCATCGAGCGCAGCGTTGGCCTGCGCTACGACGTAGCGGTCTTCTTCCCACGCCGAAAGATAGAAGCAATAAGGCTCGACGATTACGCGCCGGCGCTTCAAATCTTCGTTGGTGTCTTCCACTTTTTCGCGCTCGACGATGTCGCCAGCCTTGAACTCACTGTCGCCGGCATTCACCACCTGAACGTATTCGATTACGCGGCCGCCCTTTACCTTGCGGTAAGGCGATTCGATGAACCCGAATTCGTTGATGCGCGCGTAACTCGAAAGAGAGCTGATCAAGCCGATGTTCGGGCCTTCCGGCGTTTCAATCGGGCAAATGCGGCCATAGTGCGTCGGGTGAACGTCGCGCACTTCGAATCCAGCGCGTTCGCGCGACAAGCCACCCGGCCCAAGAGCCGATAGACGCCGCTTGTGGGTGATTTCGCTGAGCGGATTGGTCTGATCCATGAACTGGCTCAACTGCGAGCTGCCGAAGAATTCGCGGATCGCCGCCATGACAGGTTTGGCGTTCACGAGATCGTGCGGCATGGCCGTGGACATTTCCTGGTACACGGACATCTTTTCCTTGATGGCGCGCTCCATGCGAACCAGGCCGATGCGGAACTGGTTCTCGAGAAGTTCGCCCACCGCGCGGACGCGGCGATTGCCCAAGTGATCGATGTCGTCCACCGAGCCGATATTGCGGCGCAGCTTCAGCAAGTACTTGATGGCCGCGACGAAATCGCCCGGATCGAGCGTGCGCTTCTCAAGCGGGGTTTCGAGGCCCAGCTTGATATTGAATTTGAGACGCCCGACTTTGCTGAAATCGTATTTGCGGGCGTCGAAAAACATGCCGTTAAAGAGCGCCGTAGCGGTTTCGAGCGTGGGAGGATCGCCGGGACGCAGCTTGCGGTAGATTTCGATCAAGGCCTCGCGCGGATTCTTGATGGCGTCTTTGTCAAGGGTGCGGCTGACGATCACGCCGACCTCATCGCGCTCCGGGAAGCAGACATCCACTTCGCTGATGCCCGATTCGGCCAGCGTGGTCCACATTTCCGGAGTGAGCGGCTTGTTCGAATCCACCAGCACTTCGCCGGTCTGGCGATTCACCAACTCGGCCACCGTGAAAGCGCCTTCGAGATCCTGCGCAGACGTTTCCACCTGGGTGATCTTGGCCTTCACGATTTCCTTGTAGGCAGAATCGCTGATGCGCTTGTGGGCGCCGACAATCACGTCGCCGGAACGCGCATGCTTGATTTCATGCGACAGCTTGCGGTCCACCAGGCCTTCGGAAACATTCCAGAGCATCTGGCGATCGCGCAGCGAGATGCGCTCGACCTGATAGAAAGTGCGCAGGATGTCTTCGTTCGACTTCATTCCCAGCGCGCGCAGGAAAATCGAGCCGAGGAATTTGCGCTTGCGGTCAATGCGCACGTAGAGAATGTTCTTGGTGTCGTATTCGAATTCCACCCACGATCCGCGGTAAGGAATGATCTTGCCGAGGAAATAACTGCGATTGTTCGCCGTTTCGTAGAAAACTCCAGGCGAACGGTGCAACTGGCTGACGATTACGCGCTCGGTGCCGTTGATCGTGAAAGTTCCGTTCTCGGTCATCAAAGGAATATCGCCGAAGAAAACTTCCTGTTCCTTGATGTCGCGAATATTCTTCGCGCCGGTGTCGGGATCCTTGTCGTAAATGGTCAAGCGAATGGTGACCTTGAGCGGCGCGGAATAAGTCATGCCGCGCTCCTGGCACTCGCTCACGTCATATTTCAACTGCAAGGTGACCGGATCGCCGCACTTGTTGCAGAAGGTCGGCGTGTTCTTATTGAACGTGCCGCACTTCGAGCAAATCACGTCGCCGGTGCGATATGGGTTGGTTACAACCGAAGCTCCGCAACTGCGGCACGTGGCGCGCAAATGATGCAGCCCGCGTAGATGGCCGCACTTGCACTCCCAGTTGCCGATGGCGTAGTCCACGAAGTCGAGCTGCGAGAGCCCGCGAAAATCCTGGATCGGAAATACCGAGGTGAACACGGACTGCAAGCCCGTATCTTCACGTTCGCTCGGCAAGCGATCCATCTGCAGGAAGCGCTCGTAGGATTTCTTCTGGACGTCAATCAAATTGGGAATCTGAACGGTGGTTTTGATTTTGGCAAAATCCAGCCGTTCCCGTTCCCGCGTCGGACGGTTTCCATTGCGCATTCTGAATTACCTCTCCCCTTTAGGGGTTGCCGGCACGCGTAGCAGGTCGAGACACCCGTGCTGCGAGTCCGGGAAGGACGAGTTGCGAGGATGTTGGAACGTAAAGGAGCAAGTGCGTTGGCGAATTCCCCGGCGCTCCGAATCTGAGCGCGATCCGGACGCCACTACTTAATGTCGACCTTGGCTCCGGCCTCTTCGAATTTCTTCTTGATCGTGGCGGCTTCGTCCTTGTTGATGCCCTCTTTCACCGTCTTGGGCGCGCCGTCAACCAAGTCCTTGGCTTCTTTCAAACCCAGGCTGGTAACTTCGCGGACCGCCTTGATCACGCCGATTTTGTTTGCGCCGACGTCGGTGAGTACGACGGTGAATTCCGTCTTCTCTTCCGCCGCTGCTCCGCCGCCTGCCGCCGCGCCGCCCGCCATCATGACTGGGGCTGCCGCTGCTGCGGAGACGCCGAAGGCCTCTTCCATCTTTTTGACAAGGTCCGACGCTTCGAGCAGCGTCAAGCCCTTGATTTCATCGAGAATTGCTTCCACTTTGCTAGCCATTGCTGTTGTCCACCCCTCCTAAGATTCCGCAACCGCAGTTGCGACGGCGTCGCCGCCGGCAAACTTGTTAGCCTTGACCGCTTCACTGGTTACTACCGCAAGATTCCGCTGCACCGCTGAGAGCACCGTCGCGATCCGCTGCGCCGGCGCATTCAGCAGGAACATCACCTTGCTGATCAATTCTTCCTTCGAAGGCAGTTGCGCCAGGTTCTGGATTTCATCGATCGAAACCACCCGGCCTTCTACCCATCCTGCCTTGAACTTGAACGCGGGCGTTTCCTTGGCGACTTTGGTCAGCACTTTCGCCAGCGCGACGGGATCGGTGCGCGTGTAGGAAATCGAGTTCGTGCCCTTGAGATCTTTGAGCAGCCCCGCGGCCGGCGTGCCTTCTCCGGCGCGTTCGGCCAACGTGTTCTTAACCACTTGATATTTGCCGCCGGCGGCTTCCACGGCGCGACGCAGCTTGGTATCCGCTTCGACGGTGATGCCCTGAAACGTGGTCAGGATCACGGTCGAGACGCTTGCCAGCTCGGTTCGCAGCTTGTCGGCGTCGGTTTTCTTTTCGGCTTTCTTCTTCATTCCCGAATCTCCAATTCTTTATGCCGCGGCGGCGGATAGCGATACTTCTGACTCGGCGTGATCGATGGGAACGCCGGGGCCCATTGTTGAAGTCAGCGTGATTCTCTTGATGTACTTGCCCTTGGCTGCGGCGGGCTTGGCTTTTTGAATGGCCGCGAGCAGCGCGTGCGCGTTTCCGGCGAGAGCTTGCGCAGTGAAGCTGATCTTTCCCACCGGCGAATGAATGATTCCGGTTTTGTCGAGACGGAATTCCACTTTACCGGCCTTGATTTCCGCCACAGCCTTGGCGACGTCAGTGGTCACCGTGCCGGTCTTCGGATTGGGCATCATGCCGCGCGGGCCGAGCACTTTACCGAGCTTTCCGGCGGAGCGCATCATGTCGGGCGTGGCGATCACTGCTTCATAATCGATCCAGCCTTCCGTAATTTTCTGAACCATGTCTTCGCCGCCGACGAAATCCGCGCCGGCTTCCTGCGCTTCGCGCACTTTATCGCCGCTGGCAATCACCACGACGCGCTTTGACTTTCCGAGGCCGTGCGGCAGCACAACCGTGCCGCGAACCATCTGGTCGGACTGCTTGGGATCAACGCCGAGATTCAGCACCAGCTCAACGGTTTCGTCGAATTTCACGAAGTGCACCTTGCGCAGCAATTCCGCGGCTTCTTCGAGCTTATAAGGACGCGCTTCGACGAGCTTCCGCGCCTTGTCGATATTCTTGCCGCCGATTCTGTTGCTCTTCCCCATCGCGATTCTTCCCCCGCCCTGCGAATTAGCCGACGACTTCAATGCCCATATTGCGCGCGGTGCCCATGATGGTGCGCACTGCTGAATCCAATTTCGTGGTGTTCAAGTCCACGAGCTTGGCCTTGGCGATGTCTTCCACTTGCTTCATCGTGACTTTCGCCACTTTATTGCGATTCGGCTCCGGCGAACCCTTCACGATTCCCGCTGCGCGCTTCAAAAGTTCGGAAGCCGGCGGCGTCTTGGTGATGAAGGTGAAGCTGCGGTCGCTGTAGATGGTGACCAGCACCGGAATAATCATTCCATCCGGCTCTTTCGCCGTCTTGGAATTGAACTGCTTGCAGAAATCCATGATATTCACGCCGTGGGGGCCAAGCGCAGTCCCGACGGGCGGCGCCGGGGTGGCTTTCGCCGCCGGCAATTGCAATTTCACTGTGGATTGAACCTTCTTCGCCATTCGCAGACCTCTATCTAATTAGATGCGCTCGGGATTCAGCGCGCTTGCCGCCTGTTTCGTATGCGCTACGCGACTTTTTCTACCTGCGCGAAATCCAGTTCCACCGGCGTCGAGCGGCCAAAAATCGTGACTGAAACTTTCAGCGTGCTGCGATCGGAATTCACTTCTTCGACGATGCCGGTAAAGTTCGCGAAAGGCCCGTCCACGATGCGCACATTCTCGTTGCGATCGAAGCTCAACTTCGGCTTCGGCTTTTCCGCGGTACTCGAAGCGCGATTCACGATGTTCTGCACTTCTTCATCGGTCAGCGGCGTCGGCGTCGTTCCCGAGCCCACGAAGCCGGTTACTTTCGGCGTCGAGCGCACCACGTGCCAGGTGTAATCATCCAGATCCATCTCGACGAGAACGTAGCCGGGGTAGCACATGCGCGGTGAAATCACTTTCTTGCCGCCGCGCACCTCGACCACCGACTCGGTCGGAATGATCATTTGCCCGATTTTGTCCTGAAGCCCGAAAGCCGCCACGCGGCCTTCCAGACTTTCCTTCACCTTCTTCTCGAATCCAGAATAGGTGTGGACGATGTACCACTGCTTCGCCATCAAGATTCCCTCGATCTATTTGTGCCGGAAGTAGGCCCACATGCGGCTGAAAATCGTGTCAGTGATCATGAAATAGATCGCGAAGAACGCGACCGTCACCACGACGACCACCGTCGTCGATTGCACGTCTTGCCAGCTTGGCCAGTTCACCAGCTTCATTTCCGCGCGCACGTCGTGAAAATATTTCTGGATGCGCTTCGGGTATTCCCCCAGCTTCTCGAGAAACCCCGCTCCCGGGAGTGCCGACCCTTCGCTGCTCGCGCCTTCTTTATTCAATTTCCTAGCCGCCTCTGCCATGTCCCCGCCTGAGTGCCCATCGCTGCCCCGCGTCGCGTTTCTGGTTGCTGCCCCACCGCGCCGCTTAACAATCTGGCAGGGGAGGAGGGATTCGAACCCCCACTCTCGGTTTTGGAGACCGATGGTCTACCGTTGAACCTACTCCCCTACGGATGACTACTTGACCTCTTTGTGCGCCGTGTGTTTGCGGCACGTGTTGCAAAACTTCTGCGTTTCCATCCGGTCGGGATGCTTCTTCCGGTTCTTCATGGTGGTGTAGTTCCGGTTTTTACAGTCGCCGCATTGCAATGTGATGATTTCTCTCATGGTCGTTTACTCGATGATCTCAGTCACGGCGCCGGCGCCTACCGTGTGTCCGCCTTCGCGAATCGCGAAGCGCAGGCCCTTCTCCAATGCCACTGGCGTGATCAGCGCGACTTCCACTGACACGTTGTCACCCGGCATTACCATCTCGACGCCCGTCGGCAATTTCACATCGCCCGTAACGTCCGTAGTGCGGAAATAAAACTGTGGACGGTAGCCGGTGAAGAATGGCGTGTGACGACCGCCTTCTTCCTTGGTCAATACGTAAGCCTCAGCCTTGAATTTCGTATGCGGCGTGATCGACCCGGGCTTCGCAACAACTTGCCCGCGCTCCACGTCTTCTTTTTCCGTGCCGCGCAAGAGCAACCCAACGTTGTCGCCCGCAATGCCTTCATCGAGCAGCTTGCGGAACATCTCAACGCCGGTCACCACGCGCTTCACCGTCGGGCGGAATCCTACGATTTCCATTTCCTCGCCCACTTTTACCTTGCCGCGCTCGACTCGGCCCGTTACCACAGTGCCGCGGCCGGAGATCGAGAAAATATCTTCAATCGGCATGGCGAATGGCTTGTCCACATCGCGCTGCGGCAGCGGAATGTTCTTGTCCACCGCTTCCATCAATTCAAGAATCGACTTCTCCCACTTCGCATCGCCCTCAAGAGCCTTGAGCGCCGAACCCTTCACCACCGGAATCGTGTCGCCCGGAAACTGATACTTCTTAAGCAAGTCGCGTACTTCGAGTTCCACAAGCTCGAGCAATTCAGGATCTTCCACCACGTCGCACTTGTTCAAAAACACGACGATGGCAGGCACGCCGACCTGGCGAGCCAGCAAGATGTGCTCGCGCGTTTGCGGCATCGGACCATCCGTCGCCGCTACCACCAGAATCGCGCCGTCCATCTGCGCCGCGCCGGTAATCATGTTCTTGATGTAATCGGCATGGCCCGGGCAATCGATGTGCGCGTAATGGCGGTTCGCCGTCTCATACTCAACGTGCGCCACCGCAATCGTAATTCCGCGCTCGCGCTCTTCCGGCGCGTTATCGATCGAATCAAACGCCCGGAACTGCACCTTGGCGTTATTCTTCGACAGCACTTTCGTGATCGCCGCCGTCAATGTCGTCTTGCCGTGGTCGATGTGCCCAATCGTTCCCACGTTCACGTGCGGCTTACTGCGTTCGAATTTCTCCTTCGACATCGTCGGTTATCCTCGTAAGAGAGCCGCGTTTCGTCCGTCGTTTCTTCGCGCTCGTCTCTTGTTTTTCCGCACACCGCTATTTTCAGCACACGCGGCGTTCTAGCTGGGACCTACCTTCCGTTCAGCATTCTGGAGCGGGGGACGGGATTCGAACCCGCGACCATCTGCTTGGAAGGCAGAGACTCTACCCCTGAGTTACCCCCGCTCATCACCAAGCTTCCCTACATTCACTGCTCGCCAAAGAATGGAGCCTGGGACCAGGATTGAACTGGTGACCTCGTCCTTACCAAGGACGCGCTCTACCAACTGAGCTACCCAGGCTCATTCCGGAAATCCCGCCGCACGGCTCGGCCCCCAAAAAATCCAGGCCGCCAGCGGGAATTGCAATTCGTTTGCTTCGGATGTCTGGAACCGCCCAATCGCCAATCTCGCGGAAACATGCGCTCGTGCGGGACGCTGGTGGACGGGGGAGGATTCGAACCTCCGTAGCCCGCAAGGAGCGGCAGATTTACAGTCTGCTGGTTTTAGCCACTCACCCACCCGTCCCGCGTGATTTGCCGGGACACAGCTACTGCCACCGCATCCCTACGGGAAAATATCGCAATGCAGAAAGGGCTCGTGCCCGAAGACACCAGCCCCAGCTCTTTTATCGCGAGGAATTCGTCCGCATCCCGCAAAAATATCCCGGCCTTAAAATTCAGCTGGCGGAGGGAATTGAACCCCCGACCCTCTGATTACAAATCAGATGCTCTACCAGCTGAGCTACGCCAGCATAGCCAAACCGAGCGAAGGTATCACAGCGGCAAAAGAATTGCAAGCAAGTTGGAATTTCCCGCCGCACGCCCGCTGCCAATCCGCATCCAGCATCCGACCCGCTGTCTAGTATAACACCATCCGGCGAAAAATTGTACCCCGCCTTCGGGTACCAGTCCTGGCTGTTTTCGACACCTTCTACGGGGCTACCGCAGGCCATTCTGCGGTCGCGCTAAAGCCCTTGTTGCCACTGTCTTTACACGGTCTCTGGACGCACCTTATACTCGCCGAATGTCCTCGTCTGGAAAACGCGCGTTAATTGTTGTCGCGATTCTCTGCTTGATCGGCGCCAGCATCGCCTTCTATTTCATCCACGGATTCGGCAAGAATCCCGTCCTCGTTCCCGGAGCGCCGCCCGATCTTTTCAGCTTCGTGCCGCCCGATGCTCCGCTGATTGTGTATGGCGATGTGGCCGCGGTGAAAGCCTCGGCTGCTTTTGCCAACGGGTCGGTGCTATTCAGTCCGGGAGTCGCGGAGGATCCGATTTACCGCGATTTCGTTGCTCAAACCGGCTTCGATTATTCGCGTGATCTCGATCGCTTCGTTATCGCCATCTGGCCCAACACGGAAACTTCCTCGACCGTTCTGGCTGAGCGGCTGCGCTTGGTCGCCGTCGCTGACGGCCGCTTCGATCACGAAAAGATCGATACCTACGCACGGAAAGTTGGGAAAGCATCGAACGAATCCGGCCGGGTGATTTACGAAACGCCTTCCGCGATTCCCGGCAAAGGGATTGCGTTTACGTTTCTCGCGGGGAACCGCATCGCCTTCGCCCAAGGGATGAGCCTCGACCCCGTGCTGCATCCCGCGGCCGATGCCAATCATGAAAAAGCCATGCGCGAACGCATCGGGCGTGTCTCCGGCGCGGAATTTTTCGCCGTTGCCCATACCGACGATTTGCCAAAAGCCATCGGCGCGCACGAATTGCAATCCGGCCAGCTCAATCGTGTAGCCAAGAGCATTCACGACATCACTATCTCGGGCCAACCGCAAGGCAACAATTTTGTCCTCGCCGTCGATGCCGATTGCGATTCGCTGTCGAACGCCCTGCAGCTTTCGACGCTGCTCGACACCATGCGCTGGCTCGGCCGCGCCGCTCTCGCAGATCCGCGAACGCGTCAGCAAATGCATCCCAGCGACGCCGCGCTGCTTGATTCCCTGTTGCGCGTGGCCGCCGTGTCCCACGAAAATCGCTCCGTCCGCCTGCGCTTTGAACTTACCCCGCAAATCCTGCAAGGTGCCGCCAAAACGCAATAGCGAAACGTAGCGCCGGCTGCCAGCCGGCGTTTTTGACTGTGCGCGGCGATCACACAATTTTCGCCATCGATTCCAAGCGTCCGAAACCCGACCCCGTTGATTTTTGGCGGGGACCTCAGAAAGCGCCATTCGAATCGATAACCGCGCAAAACTCTCGGCTCATGGCGGCAATTCCCTATCGCGCACACAAAAACGCCGGCTGGCAGCCTTCGCTACGAAGCGAACGCGCGCCCGCCACAACGTTGGCGCTAACTTTAAATATTTCAGGGGAAGAAAAACGAGCGGCTAATCGCCGTTCTGCGTAGCAGCCACTTCCGCGCCGCGCAGATAACGCCACGGATTCACGGGAGTGTTATAGAAGCGAACTTCGTAATGCACGTGCGGCCCAGTCGCATGACCGGTGGCGCCTTCGAACCCGATGATGTCGCCACGTTTCACCTGGGCGCCCACATTGGTATTGAAATCGAGCATGTGGCCATACCACGTGGTAACGCCGAAGCCATGATCGATCACGACGAGCCGCCCATACCCAGCGCGGCGATCGACTACCGTAACTATGCCGTCCGCCGTCGCGCGCACCGCATCGCCCAGATGCGAAGCGATATCCACGCCGGCGTGGAACGCGCCCTCACCACTAAAAGGATCAAGGCGCTCGCCGAACCGTCCGGTAATTTCACCAACCACCGGCCAGAGCGAAGGCGCCGCAGTGCTGCTGGCAAATTGCGCCGCAGGCATCAAGCGCAGATTGGGGCTCGCCGCTTCGACCATCGATGCATTCGTTTCCAGGTAATTGAATTGATCGACGGATTGGCGGAATTGCGATTCGGGGCCGTCGTAGCTCTCCGTGATCGCGAAAGGAGTTTGGCGTGGGCTGGTGATTCCATAGGCCATGGCCACTTCGCCGGCCAGCGACTGCAAGGAGGTTAATTTTTCGTTGGTATCCTTAACCTGGCTTTGCAAATCGAGATACTGCTTCTTCAGGTTAGTCTGCTCGCGGCGCAGTGCATTGTAATTGGTAACTTTCAAGAGCATGCGCGTGTACGAACCGGCCGCGAAAATGACGGTCATGCCGCCGACAATGGCCAAAGCGAGGAAAACCTGCAGCAGGTAGAGAGGTATCCGCAATCGGCGCACCCCGCCGGAATCGTTTGCGGCAATAAACAGCGTATATGACTTACTCTTCATTCTTCGCCAAGCTCGAAGGAATCGCCCGATACGGGGAAAGCGCAGCGACCACCCGGCAGCTCGACGAAGCTTGCGAGGTCCTGCAACGGAGGCGCTGGGCCGAAAACTGGCGAATTGTAGGGACTTGCTGCCCATTCGTCAACCCATTTGTTCCGAATACCGTAGGCACACTCTCCTGGTGCCTGCACCGCTCTCACAGCTATAATCGGCTGCCTTGGCCCTAGATTGACTCCATTTTCAGGGTTTGGGAGCCCGGCGCACAACTGTACCGATGACCAGTGAACGCTCATTGCTCAACCGTATCAGGTGGGCCGTCCTATCGGCCGGGGAAGCGGGAGCGGGTAACGTACGACTGGGAATCGGGGACGATGCTGCAATTCTGAGGCCGCGGCGCGGGCGCGAGTTGGTGGTCAGCAGCGACTTTCTAATTGAGGATGTTCACTTCCTTTCGTCAGATCCGCCCAAAGCTATTGGATACAAGTCGCTGGCTCGTGGTGTCAGCGACCTCGCGGCGATGGGCGCCGAGCCGCTCGGATTCATGCTGAATTTGGCGCTGCCTCGAGAGCGAACGGGTGCCTGGCTTCACGGATGCTTGCACGGACTTGATGCCGCGGCTCGGAAGCTCCGTATTCCGCTCATCGGAGGGGATTTAGCCACTTCTGACAAAGTCGTGGCTTGCGTCGTAGTTTTCGGCGATGGGCGGGTGGACCGCCTGATTCGCCGCGATGGAGCCCGCCCCGGCGAGCTTATCTACGTGAGCGGCAAGCTTGGCGCAGCCAGGCTCGGCCTTGAGGTGATCCGCAAGCGGCTCGATCGCCGCCGCGATGCCGGCGTGCTAGTTGCCCCGCACCATTATCCCCAGCCGCGCCTGGAACTTGGCGCTTGGCTGGCGGAACAGCAACTTGCCTCTGCGATGATGGATATTTCCGACGGTCTCTCGATCGACCTTGGGCGCCTATGCGAAGCCAGCCGAGTAGGCGCGATCATTGAGGCTGCGCGAATTCCCATTGTGGGAATTTCCGAGGTTTGGCGCCGACGGCTAAAGCTCGTTCCAGGCGAGAGCCTCGATTATGCCCTGAATGGCGGCGACGATTATGAGCTGCTCTTCACAGTTTCTAAGCGCCAGATGCCGGCTCTGAAGCACGCGCCAACCCGCGTTCCTCTGACCTGCATCGGCGAGATAACGCGAGATCGCCGGCGCCAAATCGTTGACGACGCCGGCCGAAAATCGGCCCTGAAGCCAGAGGGCTGGGACCATTTTCGGGGACGTTAAAATTGAGTAGATCTTGAATCTTGGACGAAGCGGATGGAACGATGTGCGACCTCGAGAGGCACAAAGAGGTCCCGGGGAACGAGCGGATACGGCGTTGAAAAAGGGAACTGAAAACATGCAAAAGTTTGCGATTAGACGGGGTGCCCTCCTTTGTTTTGTTGGAGTTACGGCGTTTCTAATAATTTGGGTTTTCGATTAGAAATTGCCTGGTTGGAGCGATCGATTCGGGTGCGCCGGAGTGGCGGCTAGTTGGGTTTCGGGGTCGAAGCGGGCTTGGGAGCGGAGGCTTGCGTTAGGCCTTGCTCGGCGGCGTCGGCTGGCGGAGCGGTGTCTGGCGTGTCTACTTGCACTACTCTTGCTGGGGCTAGCTTTTCTAGCGGAACTACATTTGGAAATTCTTCGACGGGCTTGCTGTCCATCGCGCCTTTCATGAATTCCAGCCAGACCGGGAGCGCGGCTTTTGCGCCGGTTTCTTTTTTGCCGAGCGAGACGCGCTTGTCGTCGTTGCCGATCCAGACGCCGGCGGTGAGCGAGGGCGTGAAGCCGATGTACCACGCGTCGGTGAAATCGTTGGTGGTGCCTGTCTTGCCCGCGCTTGGGCGGCCGAGTTCTTTGGCGCGCACGCCGGTGCCGAACTGCACTACTTCCTCGAGCATGGCTACCATGGTGCGCGCTACGTCCGGCGGAATCACGTCGGTGACTTGCGGCTTGGCTTCTTCGAGCAGAGCGCCATCGTAAGTGGTGACGCGGCGAATCATGTGCGGCTCGATGTGAATGCCATCGTCGGGGAATACAGTGAAGGCCGAGACGTGCTCCATCAAGGTTAAGTCGGCGGCGCCGAGGGCGAGCGGCAAATATGGTGGCAGCGGGCTAGTGATTCCGAAGCGGCGCGCGGCGGCCACCACGTTCTGCACGCCGACCTGATCGAGCAGCCGCACCGCCGGAACATTGCGCGAATCGGCGAGCGCGCGGCGCAGCGTGATGCGGCCTTCGAATTTCTCATCGTAATTTTTCGGGGAATAATCCTGGCCGCCGCTGCGGAAAGTTACTGGCGCGTCGACGATGGTGTCGAACGGCGAGAATCCCTTCTGAATTGCCGCCGCATAAACGTAAACCTTGAACGAACTGCCCGTCTGCCGCAGTGCTTGCGTGGCGCGATCGAATTTCGAATCTTCGAAGCTCGAGCCGCCGACCATCGCTTTGATTTCACCGCTCGGATTGTCAATCGCGAGCAACGCGCCCTGCGCCGTGAGCGGCTGCTCGAGTTCCACTTTCGCGGTGGTGCCAGTGATGTCGAGAATTTTGAAGAGCGCGAGATCGCCGGCTTTCAAAATGTCAGCGGGCGATTTGTGCCCGGTCCAGGAAATCGCCGGCGAAGAAACCATTGCGGCGTATGGACCAATTTTCACTGTCGCCGTCGAGTTATCCACGGCGCGCACGAGGCCGGTGACGTAGCTGCCTTTTTCGATCGTGCCGTGCCAATCTTCCGAATCGTAACTATCGAGTTTGGCGACGCCTTCTTTCACGATATTGCGCAGATTGCCGCGCCAGCCGTGGCGGCGATCGTATTCGTGCAAGCCATCAAGCACCGCTTGATCGGCGGAGCGCTGCATGGCGACATTCAGCGTCGTATAAACGCGTAGGCCTTGTTCGTGGACCGCGGCCGTTCCATACGTGCGTTCGAGATACTGGCGAATTTCTTCGACGAAGTACGGGGCGAAACTATTTTTCGGCGTGGTGAGATGCAACGTCATCGGCGTTTCGGATGCCGCCTCGGCATCGGCGGAAGAAATTTTGCGCTCGCTGGCCATATTCGAAAGGACCAGATTGCGCCGCGCACGCGCCCGCTGTGGATGCAGCACCGGCGAAAACTTTGGCCCGGGAATAATTCCGGCGAGAAGCGCCGCTTCCGGGAGCGTGAGCTTGCCCACCGGCTTGCCGAAATAATATTCCGAGGCCGCTTCGAATCCGTAATTGCCGTGGCCGAGATAAATCTGGTTGCAGTACATGGTCAGGATCTGCTGCTTGGTGTAGTGCCGCTCGATTTGCACGGCCAGCAGCATTTCCTGAATTTTGCGATGGAAAGAACGGTTGGAGCGATCGAGAAAAAGCCCGCCGGCGAGCTGCATGGTGATGGTGCTGGCGCCTTGCGCGATGCGGCGCTTGGTGACGTCGCGCCAGGCCGCGCCCACTACGCGCGTGAAATCGACGCCCCAATGCTCTTCGAAGTGCTGGTCTTCGGTGGAAAGAATCGCGTCGCGCAAAACTTTCGGGATTTGCGGGTACGTCAGCAAAATGCGGCGTTGCAACGCAAAGGTGCCGATCGATTCTCCGTTATCGGCGTAGAGTTCGGTGACGGTGTCCGGCCGATAATCCTCGAGCGCACGAATTTCCGGCAAGTCGCTGGTGTAAACGAAAAGCAGCCCAACCGCCGCGCCAAATCCCACCGAGCACGACAGCAAAAACATAAATGCCAGCCGCCCGAACAGCGAGCTGCCCGAAATTCGCACCGGATTATGGCCGGGATTTTCCACGGGTTTCCTATTCTATCGCTGCGCGCGGCGGCGGGTGGAAATTCGATTTAGGCGTTTCGAGTTGCGCAAGCCTGGCGCGATCGCGCCATGAAGAAAAAACCAAAACCCAAAGCCACGGCGGGGCGGTCGTAAACCCCGGCCCCTACGTTGCCGGGCTGACACGGCTGCCGCGTGTTCACGGACACGCTAGTGCATGCCGAGATCTGCGTCGGCTTCGATTTCCACTAGCATGTCGGGCGAAACGAGCGCTTTCACTTCGATCATTGAGGTGGCCGGACGAATCGTGCTGAAAACTTCGCCGTGCGCGCGTCCGATTTTCTCCCAATCTGCGATATTTGTGACGTAAATGCGCGTGCGCACCACGTCGCGCATCTTCGCGCCCGCCTGCGCTAGCGCCGATTCGATATTCTTCAGCGTTTGCACCGTCTGCGCGTACGGATCGCCTTTGCCGACAATTTCGCCATCCGCGCCCGTTGCCGTGGTTCCGGAAACGTGCACGGAATTCCCTATTCTCACAGCACGCGAATAACCAACAATTGGCTCCCACTTCGTCCCGCTAGAAATATTCTGCCGCGACATTCCGCGACCTCCTCGGGTCCGGGCTGTCGATCGTCTCTGCGATCGCAAAGCAATCGATTCAGCCCTGCAAAAACTCTAATCTGCCGCCGCGTTCATTACGTCAAAATAACACGCCTACGCCGCTCTGGCTTGCCCTTACAATGCGTGGCCGATCAGCCTCCGATTCTCCGTCTTGTAACCGATCGGAGTCGTGGCCGTGACAATCCCGGAGGTCCAATCCCCTTCGGCGGGCATGCTAGACTCGGATTTTGGACGAGAGTAATGAACTGCTTCGCGCCGCCAACATCCCTCGCGCTCTATTCAAATCTCAGCGCGGACGAGTGTACCCGCCGCATCAGCCGAGCAATCGATCCGGAAAAAGCCGCCCCACTGTCGTTTTCCGGCTACCGCGGTTCCAAAACATTCTTGAGTGAAATTGCCGGCGGCCAATTTCGCATATTTAAGCGCGGCTACAGGAATACTTTCCCTTCCGTCCTTTCAGGCGCTCTCGTGCCCCGGAAACAAGGCACCCTGGTAGAGGGCAGCTTCGACCTTGAGCTAACTTCGAAAATTGCGCTATGCACATTGAGCTTATTCAGTCTCTTCGTCGTGGCGCAGGTCGTCCTGTACTCGCTCAGAGAACACACTGTGCCAGCTTGGATGGCAATGGCTTTTGCCGCTATTTACGTCGGCGGCGCGCTTCTTGTCCCACGAATTGTTCGATGGAACTCGCGTGATCAGGAGCGCGATATTGCGGATTTTCTCTGCGTAGCGCTCGAGGCAGGCGAAGATTCATCTGCATTCGAATCCAGACCTAAATCGTGAGATACGCGCAAAGTGCCGATTAACGCGTTTATCGAAGCAGTGGGCTGCTACGTATCGGCCGCATCAGCTCGGCTTCGATGCCGTTCACACGGCCAACCGGCAAAGCCACATCGGCGTTAGACCCCTACGGCTTCTCTTTAGTCTGGTCGGTGATCCAATTCGTTTCCCACGTTTTTCCACCATCGTTGGAAAATGCCTGCTCAAAGTGCGGCGAATTCGTTGCGACTCCTGACCAGAGGAAGCGCGCATAGATCGCTCGGCCTTCATAGACTTGTTGATTGTAGAATTCCCCTCGTCCGTTGCTATCGAATTGTCCGACCATGGGATTCTGCTCGAGGATTCCATCGGCGCCGTTGGCCCAATAAATACTCCATTGGCGCGATTCCGGATTGTAAAGACGCAGCGCCAATCCCTGGATGTGCATCTGCTTGTCATAGCTTTCGACAGTCACCTCTTCCACCTCGCCACGACCGTCCAAAACTTTCCTGCAGACGGTAGTGCCGTCGAGTTCAACCCATTCGTTGGAACCGGCTAGCCGCCGCTTCAATCGTTTCAGGTGGAATTTCCAAGTGCCAACGAGAAAATCAAAATCGTGTTGCCCGTCTCGTTTGTCGGAAACAGTCTGTTGCGCGGAAGCCGTCCCGTTCTCTGCGCGCGCTCTTGCGATTAGGAAGATAAGCAGAACCGCTAGCAAAGCAGAAACCAGCAAGGATTTATGTAATTTCATGATCGGTTCCTTTCATCCAGTCGATCGTGAATTCCGCACGCGAAGATTATCGTGCTGAATTTTAGAGAAGAATTCTTACCGTCATTCAATCTATCAGCACCACAAGCGTGACGTTCTTGCGCTCAACAGAAAACCGGAGTAGCCTGGCTTTGAGGTCCTCATTATGTTGACCGCATTGTGCGTCGGATGTGTAGTCCTTTTTGCCGTCGGCACTGCCGCTCGATTCGGAGTGTTGGCGGGCATCCTCGGCAGCGCCGGTTGGCTGCCTGAGAAGTGGCGCGATTGGATGTATGGCGCCAAGGCCCAGCAGCCTCCTCGCTAGTTCCTCAAAGATCGCCTCCGTCGCTGTACCGCCGGTTTACCCCGAGGCTTTACGAAGGGCGTCCCTGCCAGCTCTTTCGAATTTTCAGTCGAAGGCAGCCCGCGGGAAAATCGAGCAATCAATCGTCGAAGCGGGCGCGCAATTCTGCCGGCGTCACCGGGCACACTTCCGGCCGCCGCCCAAAAATCCGGTAACGCGCGCGCGCAATAAAATCGTAGACGCCATCGCGAATCGCGCGGGGAATCACTGGCGATGATCGCGGCCGTTACGCGCCAGACTCCGCCGAGCCGCCGCAGGATGTGGATGAAGGCAGCCGATCGAACCAACAAGCGGCCATCTTCGGTTAGCACAATGACGCTATCCGGCAAGTCCGCGCGACGCTTGGCGGGCACGAGTGCCGCGAAAGTCGTTCCTTCCAACGGCGCATAGCGAAACAAGCGGCCCTGCGGATCACGCGCAATCACAAAGCGCACCGCGCCATGGCAGAGTCCGCAATGACCATCATAAAAAATCCGCTCGATCTGCGGCGGAGAGTCCTCGGCGCGCGCGCGGGAGCGGCTCTCCGTGTGGCCATCGGGCATGCGTTGGTCTCCGGAAAAATCAACTGCGAAAAACCTCACCTGTGAAGAGGTGAGCTACATTCTCGCGCGCGGCGGCTAGTAAATCCATCGCGACGCCTTAGAAACTGGCGCTTTACAGCGATTGGCGAACTCTCTAAGCTAAGTTCACCGCTGCGAAAAAGCGGAATGTGCCTATGAAATGCAAAAACATCCTTGAAGCTGTCGGAAATACTCCGCTGATCCGGTTGAATCGCGTGGCCAAGGATTCAGCGGCGGAGGTTTACGTCAAGGCGGATTACCTGAATCCGGGCGGCTCGGTGAAAGACCGCATTGGCATCTCGATGATCGACGATGCCGAGCGGCGCGGGGTGCTCAAGCCCGGCGGCACGATTATCGAAGGCACTTCCGGCAATACCGGCATGGGTCTCGCGCTGGTGGCCGTTGTGCGCGGGTACAAAGTCGTCTTCACTATTACTGACAAGCAATCGCGCGAAAAAATCGATTTGCTCAAAGCCTTCGGCGCTGAAGTAATTGTCTGCCCCACGGCCGTTGAGCCCGACGATCCGCGCAGCTATTATTCCGTTGCGAAAAAATTGGCGCGCGAAATTCCCAATTCCTTTTATCCCAATCAATACGAAAATCCGATGAATCCGGAAGCGCACTATCGAACCACCGGCCCGGAAATTTGGAAGGATACCGAAGGCAAAATCACGCATTTTGTTTGCGGCATGGGCACCGGAGGGACGATCAGCGGCGTCGGACGCTACTTGAAGGAGCAGAATCCGAAAGTAAAAGTTGTCGGCGTCGATCCTTACGGCTCGCTCTACTACGAATTCGTGAAGACCGGAAAAATTGGCAAGGCGCTTACGTACGTGGTCGAAGGCATCGGCGAAGATATTTTCCCCGGCACCATGAAATTCGACGTGCTCGATGATGTGATTCAAGTGAACGATGAAGAATGTTTCGTCTGGGCACGCCGTCTCGCCAAGCAGGAAGGAATTTTCACCGGAGGATCGGGCGGCGGCTGCATGGCCGGCGCGTTGAAAGTGGCGCATGACTCGAAGAAGGACGATGTGATCGTGGCGTTTCTGCCTGATACCGGCACGCGCTATCTCAGCAAAATTTACAACGACGCCTGGATGCGCGAATACGGCTATGTGGACGCGGCGATGAGGCTCACCGCCGCGGACATCGTCCGCCACAAACGCGAAGGCGGAAAAAAGCGTGACATGATCGTGGTGCGCCCCGATCAAACCGTTTTCCACGCGCTCAATACCATGCAGAAGCAGGATATTTCGCAAATTCCGGTTTTCGAAGAAGACGGCTGCATCGGCACAATTTACGAAGATCAAATTTTGAATCTCGCGCTGCAAGGAAAAGATCTGCGCAAGCTGGTAATCCGCGAAGCCATGGGCAAGCCGTTGCCGCAATTGTCGAGCGATGCGCCCGTCGAGCGCGTCACGCACATTTTGAGCCACGAAGGCCCCGCCGTTTTCATCGCCATGGACAACGGCAAGCCGGAAATCCTGACCAAGTTCGACTTAATGGATACGGTAGCCGGCATGGTCGAACAAAAGCGCTGACTGCCGGGCGCGGCGCTATTTTAGGTCACGACGCTTTTGCCAGGGTGCGATGGTTTGTCAGGGCATGACTTCAGTCATGCCAAAAATGCCGCAAAATGAGTACGGCTTTAGCCGCTGAGGACGTGTTTGCTGAGTTTGCAGGCGACCTGTCTGGCCTTGAAGGCAAACAGCGGCCCGCTATAATTGTCCCCCACTTTCACAAATGAAAATTGAAGACTTCAACGAACGATTAAAGAACTCCGTCCTCGTCGCGGATGGCGCGATGGGCTCGATGCTCTATGAATATGCGGGCGCGCAGCGCTGCCTCGAAGAGCTGAACGTCACGCAGCCTGAAGCGGTCTTTCGCATTCATCAGGCCTATCTCGACGCCGGCGCGCAAATTCTCGAGACGAATACTTTCGGCGCAAATCGCAATAAGCTAGCCGCGGCAGGACTCGCCGATCGCGTCACTGAGCTGGTTCATCGCGGCGTAAAAATCGCGCGCGAGGCGCGCGAAGCCGCCCGCCACGAAGTCTTTCTGGCCGGCTCGATCGGGCCGCTTGGCATCCGGCAACAAGTGCAGCACTCGCCTGCGGAAGAAATGCAGTCCATCTTCCGCGAACAGGCCGCGGCGCTCGAAGAACGCGGCGTCGATCTTTTTATTCTCGAAACATTCAGCGACCTCGATGAGTTAATCGCGGCGATCGCCGCCATTCGCTCCTTCTCGCGGCTGCCCATCGTCGCGCAACTCACTTATTCCGAAGAAGGCAGTACCTTCGGCGGCACGCGCCCGGCAGAAGCCTGGGAAAAATTGAAATCGCTCGACGTGCAAGCTGTCGGTGCAAACTGCACGATTGGCCCGCAACTCTTGCTGCCGGTGCTGCGCGATCTCGCCGCCGCTGGCGCAAGTTCCGCTGAGCGCCATGCCCAATGCGGGCTTCCCGCATCGCATGGGCGATCGCATCGTCTATCCGAAATCTTCGCCGGAATATTTCGCGCTTTTCGCGCGCGAAGCCGCCGAACTCGGCGTGCGTCTGCTCGGCGGATGCTGCGGCACCACTCCGGAACATATTCGCGCGATGGCGCGAAGTCGCCAAGTCGCTGCATCCAGCCACCCACGTAAAAGTTTCCGGCACGACGGTCACGCCGGTGGAAAAAGCGCGGCGCATTTCCGCGCGCGAGCCCGAGAGCAAACTCTGGAAGAAAATTCAAAGCGGAAAATTCGCCGTCTCGGTGGAAATCGATCCGCCCAAGGGCATCACCACCGATCGCATCCTCGAGCAAGTCGGCCACGTGATGGACGGCGGCAAAGTGGACGCCATCGACATCAACAGCGGCACGCTAGCCCGCGTGGGCATGGACGCGCTGATGCTGGCGGGCGCGCTCGAAGCACACGGCTACGAAACCATTCCGCATCTCACCTCGCGCGACGCCAACATCATCGGCCTGCAGGCCATGCTGCTCGGCGCGTGGGCCATCGGCGGCGTGCGCAATGTGCTGGCCATCACCGGCGATCCGCCATCGCTCGGCGATCATCCGGAAACTTCCGGCGTCTACGAAGTGGATTCCATCGGCGTGGTGAAAATTATTTCGCGGCTGAATCAGGGGACCGACTGGGCGGGAAAAAGTCTGGGCGGCGCCACGAATTTCACGATCGGGGTGGCGCTCAATCCGGTAGCCGAAGATCTCGACGAAGAAATCCGCCGCTTCGAGCGAAAAGCTGGCCGCTGGCGCGCACTTCGCCATGACGCAACCCGTCTTCGATCCCGAACATTGGCAGGCGTTTCTGAAACGTCTCGGCGGAAAATGTCCGGTGCCGGTGCTCATGGGCGTCTGGCCGCTTACGAGTTACAAGCAGGCTCTGCGTCTGAACAACGAAGTTCCCGGCATAGTGATTCCGGCGCAAACGCTGAAGGAACTTGAGGCGCCGGTAACTCAGCGCGCGATCGAGGCTTCGCCCTGGCCCGAAGTAATGCTCGATTGGGCGCGCACCGAAGTAGCCGGTGCCTATCTAATTCCGCCATTCAAGCGCTACGAAGAAGTTCTGGAGCTCTTGTAGGGGAGGGTGCTTTAGCCCTCCCGCAGTTCGGCCCCACACTTTTCAAAACTGCCGTGACGTGAATTTATTTCGGCGCAGCAGCCCGCGCTTTATACCGGCCTCTTGGACGAGATGTAACTCGACGCCGCGACTCGCGCACACCCAGATCTCCATAACAGCCGTCGGCGCGGTGCCGAGATCTCGCCATGAATTTACATTGTGCACGAAGAGGCCCGGCATAAAGCGCGGGCCCTACGTTCGGATGCGCTTGCGCGTCACATGATTACTTCGTGGACGCCATCAGCGAGTAGTCCTTCATCGGCCGCGCATTCTCTCCGTTCTCCTCGGCCAAAGAAGAATCCACAATCGCCAACGCGTGATGCCCGCGCACGAATTTCACATCCGTGATTCCCAACACGCTGCGCAATTTATCGGCGGGCACGGTCATCGGCCCAGGCGAAGCTGCCGTTCCGGGCGCAGGCTGCGGAAACGCTGTCGACATCGCCGTGTGAAAAGTTATGTTGCCTTCCACTTTCTGAACGATTTGGTGAATGTGCCCATTCAAAACCGAAACGCTGCCAAATTTTTTCAAATAACCGAGCGCCTGAGCGGAATCGTCCGTGCCCCAACCCCAATCTGGATAAATAGTCCAAAGCGGAATGTGCGCAAAGACCACAATCGGCGTGCTACTTCCCTTGCCCTTCACGTCGTCCTCCAGCCACTCAAGTTGCTCGTGTCCAAGCTGCCCGAGCCCGCCTGCCTTCAAATTCTGCACGTTCACGAGACCAATGAAATGCGCTCCGTTGTAATCAAAGCTGTACCAACCATCGCCCTTCGTTCCCTTCCCATAACGCTCGCGATACTGCGCCCCATCATCGCCAAGCACATCATGCTCTCCGGGAACAAAATGCACGTCCTTCGTCCGCCCGCCGCGCAAGATCTGATCCACTGTGTCGAATTCCGCAGGCTTCGAAAGATGCGAAATGTCGCCGGTATGCAGCAAGAAAGCCGGCGCCGAAGGCAGCGCATCAATCTTCGCAACAGCCGCTCGAAAAGTTCCGGTCACATCGGGATTCGCCGCTTTGTTGAATCCCATGTGGCTGTCGCTGATCTGCGCAAAAGTAAAATCGCCGCCGCCCTTGCCGCGCGCCAAGCCGGCCGCGCCGCCCAATGCGCCATCAAACGCCTGCGATTTCAAAACGCCGCCCACCATCGTCCAAACCACCCCAGTCCCAGCCCAAGCCATACATTCCAGAAATCCGCGCCGGTCAATTCCGTCTTTCGTCAAATTTTCCTTGATGAATTTAGCCATCGTTAGCTCCATTTCGTCTGCATGGGGCAGATCTGCGCCGCCTGTCTTCTTCCACTCCTATGTACCGCCCGCCCCGCGGATTTATTCCCTGACAAAAAAGTCCTGCAAATGTCAGGAATGGAACGCGACTGTAGGGGAGGGTTCTTCAGACCCTCCCGCCTTTCGGCCCCGCCAAGAGTTCGCGCTGCCATCATCGCGGAGCTATACTCTCGGCGCGAGAGGCTGCCGGGCCGCCGCTGATCCTCTTCCGATAGGACTTAAATTTTCCAGGAAAGAAACTCATTCCATGCCCTGTACGTCGCGAGTGCTTCCGCGTTTCCTAATCGTAATGGCATTGGCCGCTGCAATTTTTCCGTACGCGCAAGCCGTCTTCCTTCGCGCAGCAAGTTTCCGGAAGCCTCTATTCCGGCCTGCACTGGCGCATGATCGGGCCGTTCCGCGGCGGACGCTCGAATGGCGTCACCGGCGTGCCCGGCCAGCCCAGCACTTTTTATTTCGGCTCGGTCGGCGGCGGCGTCTGGAAATCGGAAAATTCGGGCCGCACCTGGACGCCGATTTTCGATTCGCAGCCGGTGCCATCTATCGGCGCGATTGCCGTCGCTCCGTCGAACGCCAACGTAATCTACGTCGGCACCGGCGAAGCCGACATGCGCTCGCAAATTTCCTTCGGCGACGGCATCTATAAATCCACCGACGCCGGCAAAACCTGGGCGCACATCGGCCTCGATAGACACGCGCCAGATCGGCCGCATCCTGGTCGACGCGCGAAATCCGGAAATAGTTTTCGTCGCCGCGCTCGGCCACGCCTACGGCGCAAATGAAGACCGCGGCGTCTATCGCTCGACCGATGGCGGCGCAACGTGGAAAAAAATCCTCTACAAGAATGAAAATATCGGCGCGATCGATCTGGCCTTCGATCCGCAAAATTCGGGCACGATTTATGCCGACGCTCTGGAACACGCGCCGCCCGCCGTGGAGCGTTTATCCGCCCGTCCTACGGCCCCGGCAGCGGCATTTTCAAATCCACCGATGGCGGCGACACCTGGCAACAACTCACCGCAGGCTTGCCCACCGAAGCGCGTCGGCCGCATCGGCATCGCGGTCGCGCCCACGAATTCAAATTTAATTTACGCAATCGTCGATGCGAAAGAAGGCGGTCTCTATCGCTCCGACGATGCCGGAGCAACCTGGCACAAAACTTCAGACGAGCAAGCGCATCTGGAGCCGCGGCTGGTATTTCGGCAACGTAGTCGTCGATCCGACGAATCCGGAAATCGTGTACGTTTCCGACACTTCGCTCTATCGCTCCATCGACGGCGGCAAAACATGGACGGCTTTCCGCGGCGCGCCCGGCGGCGATGATTATCATCAACTGTGGATTTATCCCGACGATCCGAAGCGCATGATTCTCGCCAGCGATCAAGGCACCGTCGTCACCGAAGACGGCGGCGTCACCTGGAGCTCCTGGTACAACCAGCCGACCGCGCAGCTCTATCACGTCGCCGCGGATTATCCGATTTCCTTACTGGGCCACCGGCGCGCAGCAGGATAGCGGCGCGATGGGCGTGCCCACGCGCAGCAGCCACTCCGAAATTTCATTCCATGACTGGACTGGGATTTGCGCCGGCGATGAATCCGGTTACACCGCGCCCGATCCGCTGCATCCCGAAATTCTTTTCGGCGACAACGTCACGCGATGCAATGTGATCACCGGAGAAATGCGCAACGTCTCGCCGGAGCTGAGCCGCAAGGGACCATTTCGCAAAACCTGGACGCTGCCGTTGGTTTTCTCCGAAGGCGATCCGCGCGCGCTCTATTTCAGCGATCAATTTTTGTTCAAGACTTTGGACGGCGGGAATATCTGGGCGCAAATTAGCCCCGATCTGACGCGCGAAGATCCCGGCGTGCCGCCCAATCTCGATGAAGCCACAGCGGCCGACGCACCTCCCGACAAACGTCGCGGCGTGATTTACACCATCGCGCCGTCGCCAATTCGCGCTCATGCCGACTTGATCTGGATCGGCACCGACGACGGTTACATCCAGAAAACTGCCGACGGCGGCAAAGCGTGGCAGAACGTGACGCCGCCGGAGCTGACGCCGTGGAGCAAGATCGCGATGATGCAGGCGTCGCATTTCGACGCGAATGAAGCTTTCGCCGCCGTCGATCGCCACCGCCTGGAAGACAACGATCCTTATATTTACCGCACGCGCGATGGCGGCAAAACCTGGCAGCGAATCACCGACGGATTGCCCGCGGGCATTTACTTGCAAACGGTGAAGGAAGATCCGCGCTGCAAAGGACTGCTATTTGCTGGCACGGAGCTCGCCGTCTTCGTTTCCTTCGACGATGGCGATCACTGGCAATCGCTGCAACTCAATCTGCCGCCAGCTTCCATGCGCGATCTCGCGATTCACGGCGATGATTTGATTGTCGCCACGCACGGCCGCGGATTCTGGGTTCTCGACGATATCACTGCGCTCCGCCAGATGACGGACAAAGTGACGCAGTCAGACGCTTACCTGTTTCGCCCCGCCGAGGCCATTCGCATGCGCCCCGGCAACGATTTCGCGTCGCCCATGCCGCGCGATGTAGCGCTTGCCGATAATCCGCCGGTAGGCGCCATGCTTGA
Organism: uncultured Acidobacteriota bacterium; assembly: GCA_963792515.1. Taxonomy (GTDB): domain Bacteria; phylum Acidobacteriota; class Terriglobia; order Acidiferrales; family UBA7541; genus Palsa-147. Next base: position 142,933 of record CAWBWG010000020.1, read on the forward strand.
TTATTATTTGAAGTCAGCCGCGTCCGGCCCGGTGCTGATCGAAGTTAGCGACGCGCACGGCCAAGTCGTCCGCCGCTACTCCAGCGAAGATCACGAGCCCACGGTGAAACCGGAAACGCTGCCATTTCCCGCGTTTTGGAAAACGACGCCGGAGCCGCTTTCAACCGCCGCCGGCATGCACCGCTGGATTTGGGATTTGCAATGCAAGCCGGTAGAAACTGGCGTGCGCATGGATGACGACGAGCTTTTTTCAGCCGCGCGCGGAGTGATCGCGTTGCCCGGCAAATACACTGTGACGATGACTGTCTCGGGCCAAAGTTTTTCGCAACCGCTCACAGTGACGATGGACCCGCGCGTAAAAACGCTCCGCCGCGGATTTGCAAAAGCAATTCGACGCGGCCAGCTCCGTCGCGCGCAGCCAAGCGGAAATCGCCGACAAGCAGCACGAGGTGAAGCAACTGCTTACCAGCCGCGCGTGAATTGCGCTCGCAAGCGCAAAGCAATGCCGCGCTAGCCGCGCACTAGACGCGTTAATTCAAAAAACCGACGACATCGCCGGACCTCCGCCTGGCCCGTATGGAATAGTGCCGGCAAAGCCGGCGAACGAGGAGCCAGCATTGTCGTCGCTAGCCGCCAAATTCGCGCAAATCTTTTCAGCGGTGAATAATGGCGACGCCGCACCGACCGTCGACGCAATGCAAGCCTTCCGCTTTGCGCAGTCCGACCTCGATTCCGTGACGAAAAAATGGAGCGCCGTGCGAGCCAAAGATTTGCCGGCAATAAATGTGCAACTCAAGCAAGCCGGCCTGGCTCCGATCGCGATCGACGCACACAAGCCGCTGTCAAGAAACTGAACATCAATTGAGGTCTTGTTTTTTAGGAGGCAGCCTCCGCATTTATGCCGGGGAGGAGCGCTTCAGCGCTCCGAAAAAAGCTCGCTTCCATGTCGATGCGCTTTAGCGCTGGGCACGAGAAGCGGCGTTTGCCTCGCGACGGATAAATCTTCGATCCGACACAAATCCCGACGCACAATCGCCGAAACAAACGAATGCCCTTCTCATCGGCGCGGCGTTTTGTACCCCAGAAAAATCGTGTGCCGCGGACCACCCTTCTTCAACCGCCCGCGCACGCGTTCCACCGAAACCTCAAATCGCCCATGCCGCAAGCGCTGCTCGAATTTGCGATCTTCGCGCGCGGACCATACTGCCAACACGCCGTCCATCTTGAGCGCCACATAAGCCACTGCGATTCCGCGGTCATCATAAAGGCCATCATTGCTAGAGCCGGTAAAGGCGGCGGGCCCGTTGTCGACGTCCAGCATCACGGCATCAAATTGCCCCGCACGCGAGGCCAGCGTTACCGCGACATCTTCAATTGCTATCTTCACGCGGCGATCCTTGAGCGGCTCGCCCGCGAGCGGCGCCAGCGGCCCGCGATTCCACTCGACGACCGCGGGCACCAGCTCTGCAACGACCACAGTCGCATCGCGCGGCAGCAAATCGAGCGTGGCTCGCAAAGTAAATCCCATGCCCAGCCCGCCGATCAGCACGCACGGCTCCTCCAAGCGCCGCGCCCGCGCGCACGCAAACGCAGCCAGCGCCTCCTCCGACCCATGCATGCGGCTCGACATCAAACTCTTGCCGTTCGCAAGAATGATGTATTCGTTCCCGCGACGCACCAATTTCAAGGTGGTATCGTCGCCAGAAAAAGCCTGCCCAATCAAATCCAAATTATTCACAACAGGATGTTACAACAAGGTTTCGTAGCGGCGTGCTTCAGCGTGGCATCCGCGGTCCGCCCAACTCCCCTGCCGCCAAGAAACCGTTTCTCGCCCCCAGCGAATTCCTATTCGTATTTCTTGGGCGCCAGTTTCATCCGCTCGCGTCGCGCCAGCGCAGCCTTCAGAAGATTTCTCAGCGCCGAGTTCTCCAAATCCGATTCACTCTTGAGCTTCACGTGACGATGCAATTTGCCGGTACCCTCAAGGATCTTTTTTGGATCAGGCAATTCCATCGCATAAGCAATTCCCAAATTCACGCCCGCCTTCGTGGGCATCAACATGCAAACCTGATCCGCGTAGCGCACGCTGTAACCAAATCCGATGATCCGAGCTTTGACGTCGACCATTTCAGTAATGTCGGGAATCACCGCTAGCACAAAAGCCCGCGCTGCCAGCGCCAGACCGCGAATGTCTGGTGCATACAAAGCAAGAACTGCATCGACGTCTTTACTCGGAGGATTTTTCTTCGTAGCCATCGGCGACCGATTCGCAGCTCTATTTCTTTCCTGCCCGCGCCTTTCCCTTCGCCGTCATGGCCCACTTCTTGTCGCGATTCATAGTCTTCACAAATTCCACGCGCCGAAAACGCGACCCCGACCAATCCTCATCAATGGCCACCGCGCGAACACATTCAAATCCGCAAGCGCCGAGGGCACGCCAGCCATTATCGCGGCCAATCTCGCTCTTGTATTTCTTCGAAGTTCCCTTGGGGTACGCGAACCAGACCACCGCATCGCCTTTGGCCTTCCGGGCAATGATTTTCGCTAGCGTATCCACTTCTTTTTCCGTGGTGACGAATGCCAGCGAAAACTCAATTTCCCCGGCGTCGTCTAGATCGCGCACAACCGCGACACCGCGAAGTCCCCGCACCTCCGGTTCAAAGCTTGCCGGTGCGTTCAAGACTACGATTTCTTTCTGATCCTTCAGGTTCATTTTTTCAAACGCAGATGCCATAAGCCCCGCCTCCCAAAATCTCCTACATTCAACACTTCGAGCTCAGCACAAAACAATTGCCGTCGGGATCCTTGAAAGCTGCTGCAGTTCCCCACTCCTGGCGCGTCGGCTCCATCACAAATTGCACTCCCTTGCTTTTCAACTCGCGCGCCGTCGCCTCCACATCATCCGCCCAGAATGTTACGTTCATGTTTCCGCCCGGCTTCATCTCTTCCCCAAATCGAAACAAAACCACGCGCGTCTCTGCACCGGGAATCCCCATTTCGATCCAGCGCTGCTCGTCGCTGAAAGGCTGATCGGTAACCAACCGGAATCCAAGCTTCTCGGTGTAAAAATCCAGCGCGCGGTCTTGGTCACTGACGGGAATACTAGCGAATTTAATCCCTCGAATCATGGCTCCCTCCTCTTCTCGCATCGCGTTCGCGACTCGCGAATCGAGCCGGACGCCGCCGTGAATTCCGGCACGCGCGGCCATTCTGTTGCAAGTCGCTTCCCGATTGCAACGGACTGTGCTACTAATCAGTATAGTAATTATGCTCCATGTAGCCATCGACGACTACGTCCTCGATGTCCTGCTCCCTGATCTTGCCGGACACGACCGCTCCCCCGCCGCATTTCTAATTTACGTCGTCCTATGGACCAAACTTTACCGCTCCGAGCAGCGCAACGTAGCGCTCAGCCTGCAGCAACTCGGCGAGTTAGCCGGCCTCTCGAAATCCGCCGTGCAAGCAGCGGTCCGACTGCTCAAGCGACGTGGGCTGATCCGCATCACCAAAGCTTCTGCGACGTCAGTCCCGCAATATGAGTTGATTCGCCACTGGATACGCAGAAGAGCAAAAACCACTCGAAGCGACTAACGAACTTCAGCGCCAGGCAGCGCCCAAGTTTCAGCAAACAGCGACTTCTTACGCGCAAACAGCGAGGTTATTTCGAAGTCTCATCGAGACCAAGCGCCCCGCTCAAAGGATCAATCCGATAACGGACCACTCCGCTCGACCTCAATTCCGCCACATCGGCAAACTGCCCGAAAGCATCCACGGAAATCGCCCAAGGCCCGTCTCCCGCCCGGTCGATCGCAAACGGCGAACCGCGCACCGCAGAAAGCCGGCCAGTCCGCGCATCAATCGAAAATGCGGAAACGTCGCGCGACTGCTGATTCGCCACATAAAGAAATCGCCCGGACGAATCCACCGCAAGCCACAGCGGCCCGCGAGATGGCGCACTCGAAACTTTTCCCACGCTGTGTTCCTCGCCGGATGCCATCACGCGAAACACAGAAATCGTGTCATCCAGCGCGTTGCCGGCAAAAACGTATGTGCGGTCGGCGCCGGGATAATTCACGGTCAACACGCGGAAGCTCCCGCGAACCGACATGCCGCTCTGCGCAGACGCAGTCACAGTCAGCACAGTAGTGCCGCTGACAGATTTAACCTTCGCTCCGATCGTCGTCGTACCAGCGGCGAGAGCCGTGGCCACTCCCGTATCATCAATCGTCGCGACGGTAGCGTCCGAAGAAGTCCAGGTCGTGCTGCTTTCGGGCTCTGTCGCCGTCGAGCCATCGCTGAGCGTGGCATTCGCGACAAAAGTTTGCATCGCGCCGACGGCAATTGTTGGATTGGCAGGAGTGGGAGTTACGGTTTTGATGGATATGCCGCTGCCGCCACCACCGAAAAGATCCAACGGATTGCCGAAGCAGCCGGCTAAACCGATCGCGGGAAGCAGTGAGATAGCAAAAAGTAAAGTGAAAACGCGTTTAGGCAGAAGCGCACCCGAAAGTCATGCAGGCATCGTGCCACAACGCGCCGCCATTAGGGTGTCCTATTTTGAACGCTACGGACCAAGTAGTTAGCGTGTCATTCGTCTGCAACAAGATTCGTGCGCGCCAGAAACACCTCGCCCGCCGCCCGCAAATTATCCAAGGCGACAGGTGTCAGCGGATGCGTGCAGAATATTTCATTCTTCGCGCAACGCGTCCAGCGGATTCACCCGCGTAGCCCGCTGCGCCGGAATGTAGCAAGCAAAGAGCGCCACGGCCGCAAGAATTCCTGCCACGGAAGCAAACGTAACTGGATCGGCCGGCTGCACTCCAAAAAGCATCGAGCGGAAAAGCCGCGTCACAATCGCAGCCCCCACGATCCCGGAAGCCAATCCGATCAGAATCAACTGCATTCCTTCCGCCAACGCCATGCGCAAAATATCCAGCCGCTGCGCCCCAAGCGCAATGCGAATGCCGACTTCATGCGTCCGCTGGCTGAACGAATACGCCATCACTCCATAAATTCCAATCGCCGCCAGCAGCAGCGCCACCGCCGCAAAAACTCCCAGCAGCTGGAGCGCAAAGCGCCGGTCGGCCACCGATCGAGCAATAATCTGATTCATCGAGCTGATGCTGTGCACGGGAATATTCGGATCTACTTTTTCCACTTCCTGCCGCACCGCTTCGCCCAACTGTTCCGCCTCCACTCGACTGCGCAAAAAAACCACGGCATTCACCGGCGCAAATTGCCCCATGGGAACGTAAATATGCGGCACGCTCGGCGCATCAAACCCATCCGACTTGATATCTCCAACCACTCCGATGATGCTCACGCCTTTCAATCCCGCCCCAAATCCAAATTTAATATGCTGCCCAACGGGATTCTGATCCGGCCAATAGCGCCGCGCCAAAGTCTGATCGATCACTGCTACGGTTTGCGTTAGCGCCGTATCAGCGTCGGTAAAATTCCGTCCGGCCATCAAAGGAACTTCCATCACGGGGAAATATCTCGTGTCGACGACCGCAATGTCCGCCGTCGGTTTTTGATCTGATTCCGTGACGCGCCCATCAATCGTAAAGAGCGAGTAATTTCGCCCCGAGTTCATCGGCAAAGTGTCGTTGCCGGCGATCGACGCCTGCTCCACTCCCGGCAACACCGAAACGCGCCGGTAAATTTCTCGCAGCAAATCGGCGCGCTTACCTTCAATCGCATAAGGATCGTTGGCCGGATCATTCGAAATCGGAATCCAAATCTGCGAAGTGGCCAGATGATTCGGATTGTAGCCAGGACGCACTTCCAGCACGTGCCAGAAACTTCGCAGCAGCAAACCCGCACCAGCCAGCAAAATAATCGACAGCGCGATTTCCGATACCACCAGCACGCGCGACAGCCGCGTATGCCGCCGCCCCGCGCCCATTCCGCGCGCCCCTTCTCTCAAATTTTCAATTTGATTGGGATTGGCGGCTTGCAGCGCCGGCGCCAACCCGAAGAGCACGCCAGTAACAATCGAAATCACAAACGCGAAAAGCAGCGCGCCCGCGCTGATATCCACTTCATTCAACCGCGGAATATCCGCCGGTGCCAAGCTGATGATGGCATTCTTCAAAAACAAAACGGTAACGATGGCCACGACGCCCGAAATCAAAGCCAGCAGCGTGCTTTCAGTGAGCGACTGACCCGCCAGCCGCGCCCGGCTCGCCCCCATCACCAAGCGAATCGCAATCTCCCGCCGCCGTCCCGAAGAACGCGCCAAAAGCAAGTTCGCGATATTCACGCAAGCAATAAGCAACACAAATCCCACTGCGCCAAATAAAATAAACAATTCCGTCCGCTGCGGCCCCACCAAATCCTCTTTAACTTCCACCAGCCGCACCGTCCACTTCGCCGCTGCGGGATAGTCAGTCGGATACTGCCGGCTCAGTTCCGCCACGTACGCCTCGAGCTGCGCTTGCGCACGCGCCACCGTCAATCCCGGCTTCAATCGCCCAATGGCCGCCGGAATCATGCGCATTGATCTCTGCGGCGGCTCGGGAAATGGCTTCCCGGTAAATCCGGTCGCGGCCCAAACGTCTACATCGGTATTCAACGTGGGACCCGGATGTCGAAAGCCAGCAGGCATCACTCCTACAATCGTATAGAGATCGCTATCGAGGCGCATTTTCCGCCCGAGAATTTTCGGATCCGCGCCATAATTGCTGCGCCAAAATCCGTCGCTGATCACCACTGGTTCGAGAAATCCCGGCACGGCATCGCGCTGCGTGAAAACGCGCCCCATCTCCGGCCGCGCGCCTAGCAATTCAAAATAATCGGGGCTGGTGACCAGACTCTCAGCGCGCACCGTACGGTCGCCGCCGCCCACCGCCGAATTACTCGGCGCTACCGCGGAAATTCCTTGAAACACTCCCGAGCGATCCTGCAAATCCCAAAGTTCCGGCGCGGACATGCCGATGTCCTGCTCGTTCGGCCCCCGCTGGTCGTCATAAATGCGCACAAGCTGCTCGGGATGCGGAAAAGGCAGAGGGCGCAGCAACACGGCATACACCACGCTGAATGTCGCTACGTTGGCTCCGATTCCCAACGCCAGAGTGAGGATGGCCACCAGCGCGAAGCCAGGACTTTTCAGTAGCCCGCGCAGCGCGTAACGCAAATCTTGAATGATTGTGACCATGGCACCTCCGAATGCGCCTCACCGTGCGGCAGACGCAAGTATTCCGTTGGCTATATGGACGAGTGAAGCGAAACCTTGGTTAGCAGAAAGATTCGGACAGCAAAAGAATTGCCAAAGAATTAGTAGCCGAGATGGTGTAGATATCCGACGACCACCGCAGCAATCAGGCAATAAATCCCAAAAAGATACCAGCGGCCGCCTTCCAGCCAGCGGCTCAACCACTTCAGCGCAAGCAAGCCGGCAAGAAATGCAAACACCGCGCCAAGCAAACTCGGAATCACCGCCGACCCAAGAGTCGCCGCTCCCTCCGCACGACTAGCCTGCACCACGCGCATTAATTCCCGCGCAACCACCACCGGAGTCAGCACCACCGCCAGCGCAAAACTAAACATCTCCGCCCGCGACTTCGCCACTCCCAAAAGCATCCCCGCCGAAATGGTAGCCCCTGACCGCGAAAATCCGCGAAACGGCAGCGACAAACCCTGCACCGCTCCAATAATCCCCGCATCTCGAGCGTTCAAGTCCCGAGTGCCAACGGAACTCGCCGCCGCTTTTCTTTTTTCAAGCAACCCGGTCACCAAAATCAAAATGCCCACCAAGCCCAGCGCCGGCGCCACAAGTTCCAAATGGTTAAACAGATCCTCAATCTGCGCGTGCGGCGCGCCACGAAAATAAGTTTTCTCGATAATCTTGATGATCGCCCCGCCAATCACTCCAGTCAAAAAGGTAGCCAGCACCAAGTACCACGCAATTTTCTTGAACGCTTCGAAGCTGGCAAAATAAACGTCCCGCCACTGCCTCCAGAAATAAACAATCACCGCAAACATAGTCCCGGTATGCAGCATCACCAGCAGCAAAGTCATAGCCGGCGAAGATGGATCCAACCCGAGCAATTTCTCCGCCACCACCACGTGCGCCGAACTCGAAACAGGCAGCAATTCCGCGAGCCCCTGCACCACCGCAAGGATAAGAATGTAAAGAAGTGGCATGCCGACATTGTAAGACAGCAGCGCGCAGATCGAAGGCGGCAAAAAAGCTCCCGCTTTCATCACGGGTTGTGCCTCAGACTTGGAAGCTCAAGTTGCGGCCAGTTATTCCGGGCTCAGGCCGATCCTGAGCATGTTTCTAGAGGGAGCTGTTTTGTATCGGGTAGAAACGGCCTCCGTGGTTTGTTTTCAATGGGTTACGGCGATTTCTATAGTTTTTGGTGTATCGAGTAGAAAATTTGAGTTCTCGGGTGCGTCGGGAAGTGTTTTCGTTGTGGGCGGTGCTGGCTGTCATTCGCATTTTCCCGCGGTAGGATAGCAGCGTTTGGCGTTGCGGAGAATAGCGCTAGTGGCGGAACTACGTAGGGATGCGGCCTTCCGGTTCGCGCGAGGTTTCGGAGTATTGATGAGATGTTTTGATGAGCATCGCATCCCGCAAATGATGATTTCCTCTAGCTCGGTTTGCGCAGATGATCCAGAACGGGGAACAAAATCACAGCCACGCCGGCGTTCACCGCCGAAGCAATCAACAGCTTCCAACTGAAATACGGCGTGGCACGCGCCAGCATCACGTGATCCATCAAGGTGAGCAATATCTGGTGGAAATGAAAGAACAACAGCACCAATCCGAAGCGGCTGATGGGATGCTCGGTATCAATACGCCCCCCGAACGAAGACGCCACATAGCCGACAAAAGTTTTCGCGATGCCATAAAAACCGATCGGCATTTGGCTCACGGCATCTTGCAGAACTCCAATCCCCATCCCCAGCAGCAAACCGGTAGCCGGATTCCGCCGGCTCAACGAAAAATAAATGGTCACCAACAGCGGCAATTCCAACAACCCAGCCCAGCTTCCGAACTTATTCAGGAATCCCTGCAGCACCAGCGCCAGAAAAGCCACGCCCACCACGGCGCCACCATAAAACTTGTGGACTTCAATATGCTGTTCGGCTTGTGCCCGCGAACTCATCTGCTCTATTCGTCCCCGCGCATCATTGCTGCGGCGTGGAATTCTCCGTCGCCGGCGCTTCGGCCGCTTCCGCCGGCTTCTTCAAAGCCACTTCCTGCTGGGTCATCAACACGATCACGTCTTCCAAGCGGTCCAGCCGCGCCGAGGCCTGCACGGTAATCACCTGAAACGGATTGCCCTGCTTTACTGCCGTCACCGTGCCTACTGGCAAATCTTTGGGATAGATTTTGTCTTCGCCGGAAGTTACCACCAACTCGCCCACATGCACCTTTTCCTCGTTGGCGATGTATTCGAGATGCAGCAACGGTTCGCTGGTGCCCTTCACCACTCCATGCGTCCGCGTCTCGGCAAAAAGCGCTCCCACGCCGCTATTCTGGTCGCTGATCAAAAGCACCTGCGCCGATCCCGGCAACACTTCCACAATTTTTCCCACCACGCCATCGGGCGTAATCACCGGCAAATTCCGCCGCAGATGATCGTGCTCGCCGCGATTGATGAAAATCGTCCGGCTAGCCAAATCCGCGCTCGCCCCGATCACTTGCGCCACCAGCATCGGCACGTCAGTATGCGACTGCTTGAAATTCAGCAACGCCGCCAGACGATCCGCTTCCGCGGCGCGGCTTTCGAGCTCGCGATTCCGGAGCTGGAGCTTGTCCACCTGCGCACGCAAAAATTCGTTCTCCGCATGCGTGTGCCGCAGGTCGATATAATTCCGCCAACCGCCGCGCACCGTATAAATCGACCAGGTAGCCGCGCGCTGCAAAGGCGTCAAAATTTCGACGGACCACACGCGCAGCAGACGAACGTCATTTTCGCGTTTGATCTGAAACGCCAAAAGCAAAACCTGCACCAATACCACGGTGACTAGTAAAGGAAAGGGTCTCTGGCGTGAAGGAAATTCAAGCATCGGATTTTCTGTCGAAAATCAAAACTCAAGCCGGATCGCGGCGATCAAAGTAGCGCCGGCGTCCCTGCCGGCATCTTACGATCTCAAATCCCGCCACGAGCAACTCTCACAGGCGGACCACACAACCCAACTAAGGCAACGTATCGAACTGAAAGCGCCGCGCACGTTTACTGCCCCATCCGCCATTTGCGCTCGTAACATGCCGGCAGAGACGCCGGCGCTACTTAATCAATCGACACGAGTCGCAGCAGCCGGAAATCGCTGAGCATTTTGCCAGTCCCCAAAACCACCGAAGCCAGCGGATCATCCGCTATAGAAACCGGCAACCCAGTCTCCTCGCGAATGCGCTTATCCAAATTCTTGATCAGCGCGCCGCCGCCGGTGAGTACGATGCCGCGGTCACTGATGTCGGCCGAAAGTTCCGGCGGCGTCCGTTCCAGCGCCACGCGAATCGCATTCAAAATCGTGGCGATACATTCCGAAAGCGCCTCGCGAATCTCATTGTCATCAATCGTCACCGTTCGCGGCACGCCCTCAATCAAATTCCGGCCTTTCACCTCAAGTGTAAGCGGCTTCTCCAGCGGATAAGCCGACCCAATCTCCATCTTGATGGCCTCAGCCGTCCGCTCGCCGACGAGCAAGTTGTACTTGCGCTTCAGATAATGCATCACCGCTTCGTCCATCTCATTTCCAGCCACGCGCACCGACCGCGAATAAACGATCCCGCTCATAGAAATCACGGCGATGTCGGTAGTGCCGCCGCCAATATCCACCACCATGTTCCCCGACGGCTCTTCAATCGGCAGGCCCGCTCCGATCGCCGCAGCCATCGCTTGCTCCACCAAATAAACTTCGCTCGCTCGCGCCCGGTAAGCCGAATCCTGCACCGCCCGCTTTTCCACCGGCGTAATTTCGCTCGGCACTCCAATCACAATCCGCGGATGCACCAAGACGCGGCGGTTATGCGCCTTCTGAATAAAATAGGTGAGCATCTTCTCGGTGACTTTGAAGTCCGCAATCACGCCGTCCTTCATCGGCTTGATCGCGACAACGTTTCCAGGCGTGCGGCCGAGCATCTCTTTGGCCTCGCGCCCGACGGCCACCACCTCGCCCGTGTTTTTATTGATCGCCACGATCGAAGGCTCGTTAACAACAATGCCCTTGCCCTTCGCATAGACGAGCGTATTCGCGGTGCCAAGGTCGATCGCCAGGTCGGAAGAAAACAAACTAAACACCGACCGCATGCTGTAACCATTCTTAGTCAAGGAACTACTCCCCCATGTAGCTCACCTCTTCAGAGGTGAGGTCTTTCGACTTTAGTCTTTGGCCGTGGCCCTTTGCCTAAGGAATCACAATCGAAACGCGCTTAATCGCCGTTCCGCCGCGCCGGTTCTGCCCGGTAATCACAATGGTCTGGCTGCCCTTGGTCATTGGCGGCGTGAAATAATGAAACGTCCCATCCGCCCTCAAATCCGCCACTTTTTCCCCATTGATAATCAACGTCGCGCCAGGCTCCGTCCGCCCCGAAACTTCCACCATACTCCCGTGCAGTTCCGTGCTAGTCACTTCGAGCAGCATATCCTGCTCTTTACCCTGCGCCACCAAAGTGAATTTATAAGGATCGCTCAAATCGCTAGTGGCATCTTTGGCATCAACCGCGCGCACTTTCCAGAAATAATCGCCCGGCTCGAGCCCGGTAATGTCGAGCGACGTATCCGCGGTACGCTTTTCATAAAGCACCTTGCTGAAAAGCGTCGACTTGCTGATCTGCAGCAAATAGGCCTTAGCCGTGGCCACCGGCTTCCACTCAAAGTGAATCGGATCTTTCTTCGGGTCGGCCACGATAATTGGCTGCAAATTTAAAGGCGAAGTAAGCGCCGGTGGCGCCAATACTTGATCTTTGGTAATGGCGCCATTCGTCGGGAAAGTCACGCGCTCCCATTGCGCCACTTCCACATGCTCGCCGCCGCGTTTCATATCGGCACTGCCTTCATTCACGGTCATCTGCTGCTGCTGCGTCTTCGGATCGCTACGCACTTCCGCCCGGCTATTTTCCCGAAGCGAAGCCACCGCATTCTCAAACGAAATGTCAGCCTTAGATCCCGGCACATTCCAGGTAGGCGTAGCCAAATCCACCTGGCCGGCCTGAATATGCACTCCGACGCGCGAAGCCCGGTCGGCATCAATCGTATTTTCTTCCACAGTCACAAGCGTATCGCCCTTCACCGTGTAAGTAGTCCCATCAGCAAACTGGAGCCGCGCCACGCCTTCCGAGCCCGTCTGAATCAAATCGCCTTTATCCAAAGTCAATTGATAATCCGCATTGGCCCACTGCACCGAATTGACCTTTTTCACCTGCACCTTGCCGTCCAAATTCACAAATCGTGCCTGCTTGGCGGTGGGCGCCGTGGCCGGAGCGTCAGGCCGCGTCAATGTATTCGCGATCTTGTTCAACACGCTCCCCGAAGCCCCGGGAAAAACCAGATAAGTAGCCCCCGCCACGATGGCGATAAAAAGCAGCACCAGGATCACCACCGTTTTATAGGTGACCGTGTGCCAATACACCTCCACCTTCTGTATTTTGGGCTTTCCAGACGCAGCTATCTTGGTGTCAATCATCGAAAATTGTGGCAATTCTGGAATCTAGCATAGGGGTACCACCCGCACAACGAACGCAAAACCGCCCAATGCGAATCCGCCAACACGCATGCGCCGTAAGGCCCCAGTAGGGGAGGGTCTGGTGTCTAGACCCTCCCGCTTTTCGGCTCTCTTAAGCTTTTTCTTTGGGTTACCAAACAGACCTACAAATACCGCTCGCGCAGAATGCGCAAATGATGCTCCACGTGCCCAGCAATAATGAAGGCCACCGCTCGCACCGTAAACGGGTTGCCGCTAGCCACCCCGCGGCGATCCCACAATTCGGCCGGCAAGTTGCGGAAGAGCGAGAGCGTAGATTGCCGCACGTCGCGGAATTCCTCAATGTGCGAGGCCCAGGGAATCGCGTCCGCATCAACCCCCGCCGCGGCGATATTTTGATCAAACCCCGGCAAAGGCTCAGCAAATCCCCTGGCAAACCAAAGCCCGCGGAACGCGAAAGCCCGCTCCGTATCACTAACGTGATTCAAAACCTGGCGAACACTCCATTTATCAGGCGCGTAACGCGAGAGCGATTTCTCATCAGAGATGCCCGAGAAAAATTTCGGCACGTCGCTTAGTTGCCGCTCGATCGCCGCGAGCGCATCATCACCGCTCACCGCATCGATGTAAATGGAATAATACGCCGCCGCTTCGTCCGCGCCAGGCCGCCGGTTCATGAATCCAGTTTACCCCAAGCCCCAGCGTCCCGCGCGCGGAGCGTCAAGCCGATCTACTCGCAGAAAATCTGCACGCGCTTGCCGTTGCCCTTGTCCACATCAATATGCATATCTTCGATGGAACCGGTCATCGCGCCGAGTGTGGCGACGTCAATCCCCAGGTCGGCAAGCTTCTCCGTTACGCCCAGCGGCAAAACGGCCATCAATCGCGAGCCGGTTCGCGTAAACGCCAGCGGCATGCGAATATTCACCGCGTCATGGCCGGGCCGCTCGACAACGATGCGCATCACGCGCGGCTGCTTGGGTGCCGTCCCAGCATCGGCCGTTTTTTCCTTCGCGGATGCGTCAGCGCCACAAGCATTCAGTTTGTCGAGTAATTTTTCAGCGTCTCCGGCCGAAATTTTTCCCTCCGCCAGCATTTCCAGAATTCTTTTCGTTTCCGCGGACATGGCCTTTTCCTCCTGAAGTATTATTCAACTCAACTTTTCGAGCGCTTCCTCGACAGTCATCTCCCCGCGCGCCAACTGCTCCAGCACATACAGGTTTGGCGATGGCCCCTGGAAGCTGCGATCCAGAGACGCAGCAATCGAGTTCAGCCGGTTCTTAACCGTGGGATAGCTAATATTAAAGATGCTTTCCATTTTCTTGAGCGAGCCATGATGCCGGATGAAGGCGATCACAAACGCCTGCTCATCCAGATTCAAGCTGCTAAGCGGAGACAGAGCAAAGCTGCCCTGCATCACGAAGCTACACGTCGGGCAGGCCATTCGAGATATGGTCAGAGGGCGCTTGCAGTCAGGGCAGTTGGCGTTTGCAATTTCCATAAACACCTCATAAACATCAACAATATTAATTAGAACATTCATAAAGTCAAGTACAAAATCAATTTATTTAAAGAATTTGGCGAGCCTTTGCCCTGGTCGCCCAGCGCATGTCCAGATCAGGCTGTATCTCTATCGCCAACGCGGAATTGAGTTTTTACGAACACGCCGATGGAGCTATACTCCGCGCCGTGACGCAAAAACAAAAAGCCGTAGTCCTACTAAGCGGAGGCATGGATTCCTGCGTAACGGCAGCCATCGCCCGCGAAACGCATCAACTCGCCTTCCTCCACGCGAGCTACGGCCAACGCACCGAAGAACGCGAGCGCCGCGCCTTCGAAGAAATCGCGGATTTTTACAACGTGCCCGAGCGCCTGGTAATCCGCCTCGACGCCCTCTCGCAAATCGGCGGCTCCGCGCTCACCGATCCGCGAATCGAAGTGCCCGAAGAAGGAATCAATCCCGCGCGCCATTCCCATCACATACGTGCCCTTCCGCAACGCACATTTTCTTTCGGCCGCAGTGAGCTGGGCTGAAGTGATCGGCGCGTCAGCGATTTTCGTAGGCGCGGTGGCGGAAGATAGTTCCGGCTATCCAGATTGCCGCCCAGAGTATTATGCGGCGTTCGAAAAAGTGATTCGCGCGGGAACGCGGCCGGAAACGCACATCGAAATCGCCACGCCGGTAATCGCCATGCGCAAAAATGAAATCGTGCGCCGCGGCCTTGATCTCGGCGCGCCACTCGAACTCACGTGGTCGTGCTACCAATTCGATGAAGCAGCCTGCGGCGCCTGCGACAGTTGCCGTCTACGGCTGCGCGCCTTCAGCGAGGCGGGAGTGCCGGACCCTATCGCGTACCGGACGCGAGTTGGGTCATAATACGGGCGATGCGCGTGCAATCATCCGGTGGATCGTCCCGGTTGGAATTTTGTCGAATTCGAAGAGAGCATGGGAGGAAGCAGCCATGAAGAAAATTTTGATGTCATTCTGCGGAGCGCTCGCGCTGGTGCTACTAGCCGCGGCTAGCGTAGCGGCGCAGGGCCTCGGCCGTCTCGACGGCCAGATTTTCGACACGCAGGGCAATCCCTATCCTGACGTGACGGTAGTCATCAAGAATCCGGACACCGGTCAAACACTAACGGTGAAGACCGACAAAAGTGGAAAATTTACCGCGCTCGGATTGCGCACCGCGGTCTATAACCTCACCATCACCAATGAAAAGGATCACCTCACTTTCCAGGATCAATTTCACGTCGATGAAACCGGCGACAACAATTACAAACTGAATTTGAAGGACCAAATGGCCAAGCAGGCCAACGCGCATCCCGAAGAAGTAAAGAAGCGCGAGGAAGAAGAACAGAAGCGCGAAGGAATGAAGCAGCACTACGATGCCGGCATGGCTGCCATCAACGACGCCAAAAATGTGCGCACGCAACTGCAAGCCGCGCCCACGGATCAGAGTTTGAAAGACAAGCTGGCGGCCGACTATCAAACGGCGATCACCGAACTGAAGCAGGCCGAACAATTAGTGGGCGCGAAAGAAACCGGAAATCACGCGACGATTTGGGCGCAGCTCGGCGTGGCTGAAGAAGGCACCGCGCAATGGGGCGACGCCGCGGAAGCATTTGGAAAAGCCGCGGAATTGAAAGCGCAGCCGGGATATTACGTTGCGGAAGCAACGGACCTGGCCAAGGCCGGAAAATTCGACGACGCTCCAGCGGCATGCGATAAGGCCGTCGCAGCAGATCCCACGCAAGCATCCGTCTGCTACAAAAACCTCGGCATCGTGCTTTCCAACTCTGGAAAATTCAAGGAAGCCATCACATTTTTGCAGAAAGCCACAACCGCCGATCCCAAAGATGCACAAGGCTGGTATCTGCTAGGCAACGCGCTAGCCGCAACCATCGATAGCAAGCAAGAAGGCGAAAAGATGATTTACATCATTCCGCCAGGAACAAAGGAAGCTTATCAAAAGTGCATCGACGCCAATCCCAGCGGCCCCTACGCAGCCCAAGCCAAGGAATCGCTAGCCGGCCTAGAAGGGCTGGATCAGGGCGTAGACACCACAGTAGGAAAACGCACCCCAACAAAAAAGAAGGGTTCAGGGAATTAGCGGCGAAAATATGCCTTCGTAGCGGTGGGGTTCAGCCTGGCATCTTTAGGTAACGGCGCGATCTGCCAGGCAGAAGCTCACCGTGACAAGATTCCCGGATTGCCTCCAAGAGAGGGCATTCCAATCTCGATTTGAGACGGCGGGTCTGCTATGCTTCAACTTCCTGAGAGGCAACTTCGTGGCTGAGCAAGCAGCTCCAGAATCCGTAGTGCAGCGTCGCCGCAGCACGCGCATCACCCGCACCGTTCCGCTCACCATCCGCGGGATCGATCTCCTCAGCCAGCCTTTCGAAGAGCGTACCACTACCCTCTCGCTCAACACATTCGGCTGTCGTTATCCGTCCCGGCATCATCTGCCGAAAAATACCTGGGTGACTCTCGAAATTCCTACTGCTGAAAATCCCGAAGGCCGCCGCCGGGTTCGCGCCCGCGTGGTCTGGATCCAGAAGCCGCGATCGTTGCGCGAACTTTTCCAAGTATCGGTGGAACTCGAATCGCCTGGAAATATCTGGAGCCTGGAATTACCACCGGAGGATTGGTCGGCCGCTCAAGTGCGATTGGCCGCCGCAGTTGAAGAAGATCGTAAGGCTGCCGATGTGATTAATTCATGGCTGCAACCCAGCGAAACGCTTTCCGTTGTACCTGAAGTACCTTTCAGGGATCGGCCCAACCAGAAATCGGAGGCCCCAGTGTCAGAAATATTCGACCGCGACCGCGAAGTAAGAGAAGGAATTAGCACCGCAGAACCGGCCGCAGCGGGATTTGGATTCGCCGGGGCCGTCGCGCGCGAACAGGGCGATACCGAATCACCTGAAAGCCCGTTGCTGCGCGAATTGAAAGCGCAGGTCGAGCGCGACGCGCAGCGCGCCGTGGACGCAGCCGCGTCGAATGCCGCGGAATCTTTGAAGCTCGTCTCGGAAGAAGTGGGCAAGCAGAGTTTGGCCAGTGCGGAAGCTCTGTTTGAGAGCTGGAAGCAAGCCATCGAGCACGAACGCGAATCAGCGCGCGAGGAAACTGCCAAGAGCGTCGCCGAGCAGATCGCCGGCGCACGCGACGAAATCGCTTCGCATTTCACCGGGCAAATGTCCTGGGCGCGCGAAGAAATTCGCTCCGATTTGAAATTGGAATTCACGTCACACCTCGATCAAGTGCGCGGCTTGGTGGCCGACCTCGAGAAGAACGCGCAATCCTTGCGCGACGAGGCCGGCGCGGTCGCTTCCGCTTCCGATCGCATGGCGCAGATCAAGATCAGCCTGGAAGCCGCCGAAGCCGCTGTCGATCAGCGCATGCGCCGCATGAATGAAGTGGGAATTCACGACTCGGTGCTGCTCGAAGAAATGGGCGTGGCCTGGCAGCAGCGCCTGCAAGAGCAGATGAAGGCGGCAGGGCGCGAGTGGGAAGAATTGCTGCAAGGCTCGCTCGATAATTCCGCGCAGCGCCTGGGTTCGCGGATCGCAGAGAGCTCACAGAAGGCGCTTGAAGGCGCCGAGAACAAACTATCCGAGCGAATTTCGCAACTCGCGCAGCCGGTCACCTCGGCGGTTTCCGATGCACGCGCGGCCTTGCTCGAAATCCGCACCTCGCTCGACGAAGAATTGCACCGCGCGCGCACTTCGCTGCGCGAAATCGAGAGCGCCGCCGAGCGCATGACCGAATTTTCCTCGCAGATCGATGCCGCCACTCACGATGCCGTCAACCAACTCCATCGCCGCCTCGAATCGGCGCTCGAATCGCAGGCGGCCGAGCTGCGCCGGCAAGCGGATGCCATTGCCGCGGAAATGCCGCAGCGCGTTCAGCCAGCGCTCGATACCGCCGGGCAGATGCTCGTCGCGCGCACGCTCGCGGAACTCGATGCGCGCTTGACGCCGCAAATGGAGCGCATCCCGGAATTGCTGCGCGAACTCACCGCGCATGAAGTGCAGGCCGAAGAAAGTTTGCGGATGCATCGCGAGCGCTTGCGCCAGGCCGCCGAAAATAGCCGGCGGGAAGCCGTGGCGCAGCTCGAGCAGGCCTTCACCAGCGTCCGCAGCGAATTCGAAGCGGCGCGCGGCGAAGCTCTCGTGAAATGGAACGAAGAATTGAGCGCCAGCGGTGCTCGCGCCGCGCATGCGGCGATCGAGGATCTCGTTAAGTCGGCCGAATGGCATCGCGAACAGGCCAAGATGCACGTCGAAAATTTGACGGACGAATCGCTGCGCAAAGCCGAGGGCGTTTTCGAGGAGCGCACTCGCGCGGCTTCCGACCGCCTCGACCAGGAACTCGAGAATCGCAAATCACATTTCGCGGAAGGCGCGCAGGCGCAGCTCGAAACCGCGGCAGCGGGCGTCGGAGAACGCGCTGCGGCCAATTTGGCGCAGGCTTCGGAAGCCGCAGCGAAAGTTTTCGAAGAACGCACCAACGAAATCGCGTCGGGTCTCTTCAAGGAATTCGAAGAAGCCGGCGTGAAGTCGCTGAAGGAAAAGGAAACGCAGGTCGAGCGCATCTCGGAAAAAGTGCGCATGAGTTTCGAAGAGTCCGCGGCGGGAATTCTCGATCGTTACCGCACCGATATCGCGGCGCAAGCCTCCGGCCAGCTCGCCGAAGTGCGCGAAACGCATGCCCGCGAATTGGCTGCCGCCGTCGAAGCAGCACGCCTCGAACGCGAGGCTCACGATAAGGAATTCCGCGAGAACCTGGCTCGCACGCAAGCCGAGGCGCTCCGCCACTACGAGGACGCCCTGCAGCAAAAGGCCCAAGCCTGGACAAATGAAGCCAGCCAGAAGCTCAACGAGAACGGTCAGGCGGCCGTTGCGACGCTTTCCCGCGCAGGCGAGCAAGCCCTCCGCGGCTCGTTCCTGAAGATGTTCGAGCAAATCTCCGAAGCGATCAGCAAAGCCTGGCCGAGCCGCCAGCTCCAGAAACCGATACGAAAGCCATGGGAGCAGCAGCCTCAGCCTCGTCGTCAACGCCACCCCCGATGGCCAATCCAGCCAACTCACCCCAAGATTCCCACGTATCGTAGGGGCCGGGGTTTACGACCGGCCCGGTGTGGCATTGGGTTTTCGTCTAGATTTTGATCTTCGTTTCAGATCGTCGAATTCTCTAGTATTTGTCGCAGATATATAATATGATTGCTTAGTTATAAGTCTACCAACCGCGCCCCGCATAAGTCCATGGGCGCACCGAAAGTCCTGACCGATTTCTAATCGAACGCGTTACGATTAAAAATCGGCCTAACCCCAACAAAACAAAGGACGGCGACCCGTTCTAATCGAACACTATTAGCCACTTTTGCCGGATTTTTCGCACCTGAAATCGCCCGAAATCAGCCCCGTCTTCGAGCCTAAGTGCGGCTACTTGCGGCCCACGATTTCGCGCAGGGCGGTAGCTACGAATTCGACTTGTTCGATTTGTAGATTGGGGAAAAGCGGTAGGCTCAAGACTCTCTCGCAGGCCCGTTCGGCGTTCGGCAAGCTGCCCTCTGGGATGCCCAGCGTCGCATAAGCCGGTTGCAAATGCAGCGGCCGCGGATAGTGGACGATCGTCTCCACGCCGCGGTCCGCCAGCAGTCGCCGCACGCAATCGCGCTCGTTCAGATAAATCACGAAAAGATGGTAAGCGGTTTCGTCGCGCGGGTCATCTTGCGGAATATCCACGCGCACGTCAGCGAGTAAGCGGCGGTAGGCAGCGGCAAGTTCGACGCGTCGTGCATTCCATTCCGGCAAATGACTCAGCTTGATCTGCAAAACCGCGCCTTGAAAGCCATCCATCCGATAGTTGTAGCCCACGAATTCGTGCTCGTAGCGATTCGATTGACCGTGATTGCGAGCCGCGCGCGCGAATTCAGCGATGCGGTCGTCGTTCGTTGTAAGCGCCCCGCCTTCGCCGTAAGCGCCCAAATTCTTCGAGGGATAAAAACTGAACGCCGCAGCCTGGCTGAGTGATCCCGCGCGACGCCCGCGATAACGCGCCCCGTGCGCCTGCGCCGCATCTTCCAGCACCGTGAGTTTATGGCGCACCGCGATTTCATTGATCGCGTCCATGTCCGCCACGCGGCCATAAAGGTCAACCGGCACAATTGCCTTGGTGGCCCGCGTTACAGCCCGCTCGATGCGCGCCGGATCCAGATTGCCAGTCGCAGGATCGATATCGACGAACACCGGCCGAGCCCCGCAATACGTGATGGCTTCGGCGGTGGCCAGAAAAGTATTGGGAGTGGTGATCACTTCATCGCCAGGCTGCACGCCCAGCGCCAGCAAACCGAGATGCAGCGCGCTAGTGCCAGAATTGAGCGCCACGCAATGCTTCACTTCGCAAAAATGCGCAAATTGATTTTCGAAGCGCTCCACTTCTTCGCCAAGAATGAAACTGGCATTGCGGCAAACGCGATCAAGCGCCGGCAGTATTTCATCACGCAAAGAAGCATATTCGGCTTTCAGATCGAAATAAGGGACAACGGTGCCAATCGCTGAGGGCATATTTCTCGCTTTCAGCTTCACTTTACTGCATTTCGGCGACAAGGCTCAAGTAGCGCCAGCGTCGCTGCTGGCATCTTATGAATCCGGAAAGAGCTTGCGGGGAGTTTTGGGGACAGGGCACAATCTGTGGACTCTAAAGACCACGGAACTGCTAGGAGGATCGGCTTGATGCGAAAGTTTTTGGGACTAGGGATTTTATTGGCGGCCGCGGCATCGCCCGCGCGCGCGCAGATCACCCCCAAATACGAAATCAGCGGCGGCTATCAATATATGGCTTACTACAGCTCGAATGGATCGCCGCGAATAAACATGAACGGAGCGGCCGGCTCGTTCACCTACAATTATTATCGTTGGCTCGGTTTCACCGGCGACGTCAGCGGTGGATACAACCGACTTTCCTCCTCTGATCCCGGCCTCAACGGAGCTACCACAACAGTTTTCACCTACCTCGCTGGCCCGCGTTTTTATCCTTTTGGCCATCACAAATTGACGCTCTTCGGCGATGTCCTTTTCGGCGGCGGCTATTTGCGCGCTACTATTCCGGCTGTACCACCGTTCCCCAAGCAGACGCTCAGCGACAATGCCTTCGCCTGGGCGGGAGGGCTAGGAGTGGATTACTCAATCAAGGACCACTGGGCGATTCGGCTGCAGGGAGATTATCTGTCGACGCGTTTCTTCAGTTCCACCTCAGGGTCGCAGGGGAACGAGCGAGTTGTTGCTGCGGTGGTTTATCGCTTCGGAGTGCGTGGCCCGCACCGACACAAGTAGGTCTTAGTTCAAGGGTACGCGTTGCATCGCGACGCGTCGGGCTCGGCGAGCCCGCTAAAGACCGGCCCTTATGAATGGAATTCGTTAACTGCTTCGTCGCCATCGGACAAATGTACGCGCGGGTTGTTGGAACCGGCCGCCCGCGGCAGCTCATCGGTGAGGACCAGGTCGATGCGCGTCATGGCTTGGTCGATGCGCCGCAATCGTTCATTGCGATCTTCGAGGACTGCGGATAGCTCGATGAGCGTCATGGCGCTGCGCAGGCTGCGATTCAGCTCACCCACAAGATTCATCCTCTCTTTGGCGCGTTCGAATTCCTGATCGCGGGAAGCCTTAAGTTGGTAGAGCAGTAAGGCGGCGCCGCCAAGAACGGCGATGGCGCAATCATTCAGAATTGTTGCGGCGATGGGAACGCCGATTCTGTCGAGGAATATGTCGATGTAATGACTGGCCAAACCAAGAACTGCCATAGTCAGAAGTACGGGAATAATTGGGTCGAGAGCGAAACGGCGTGGACGATTGTTAGTAGATTTCATGAAAACATCTCCGATTAGAATCACTGCGCTTCATTGGATCCCAAGCCTGGAGACACCAAACGCTGCCTGAACTCCCACATCAAAACCGAACTCCAGGCTGGGGGACGCTCCGGTAACGAGAGGCTGCCAAGAAGCTACATCAAGGTGCGGGCGGGCGCAAGAAATTTAATCCGCGCGGGCGGTCGTCTGTGGATTTCGAAAACACTCCTCGCGACTGGACGCGTGGGAGAGAGAGGAGTAAAGTGCAGCACGTTGAGGAACGCCAAGGACGGCGGCCGTCGCGCGAGCTTGGTAATGACACAGAGTTGATTGCTCTGATGTGGCGATTCTTTTATGGGCGAACGACGGGGCTGATCTTGAATCCCTGAAATCCCACTTGTGCGGAAGCAAATCTCCGGTGCAGATTAACGGACAGTGAATATATCCCTGGATACAACATTAAAGCGCGGCGCGTTGATCGCGGCGAGTGTGCTGGTTGCGATGGTGTTCGTATATTCAGCGGTAAAACTATTGCTCGCTTCGAACCGGATTCATTCGCTCGATCCTGTGAAGATGCAGAAGGCCATCGCTCTCGAACCGGGTTACGCGGAATATTGGGACCGCATGGGTCGGCTGCAGCAATTCGAACTGGACGACCAGGATTTGGCCGGGGCACTGAAGAATTACCAGATGGCGGTGAAGCTGAGCCCGCGGACGGCGCGCTATTGGGTGGACTTGGGAGTCGTGCAGGAAAATCTGGGAGACGTCGAGCAGGCGCGTGAGGATTTCGCGAAGGCCCTGGCGGCATATCCGGCATCGGCGGAAATTCGCTGGGAGTATGCCAACTTTCTGCTGCGGCAAGGAGAATTGCCTGCCGCGCTAAAGTCCATGCGCGAAAGCATTGCCGGAGACCCGAGCCTGTTGCCGCTGGCGATTACGCGGGCATGGCGTGCGACGAACAACGCCGACGAATTGGCGGCAGAGGTGTTGCCTCCGGATGAATCATCCTATTTGCAGACGCTTGATTTTTTCGCGCAAGAAAAGAATGTCGATGCGGGACTGAAAATCTGGTCGCATCTCGCCGCACTACCGCAGAAATTTCCGATCGACAAACTTTTCCCTTTCTTCGAAGAAATGATTCGCGAGAACCGCTCGGCAGACGCATCGCGAATGTGGAATCAGGCACTCGAAGTTTGCGGAATTGCGCACGACCAGGCGCGAGGTCAGGAGGTGTTCAACGGTGGCTTCGAGACTGACCTGTTGAACGGCGGGCTCGATTGGCGCCTCACACCCGGCTTGGGAATGGGCGTGGAATATGACCCAACCGTGCATCACGGCGGGTCGAGATCTTTGCGAATGGATTTCAACGGCGGATTAAATCTGGATCTCAGCGAGCCGGCACAGTTTGTACCCGTCGATCCTGGGCAGCTTTACACATTTCGCGCTTATTTGCGCACCGACTCCATTTCTACCGAGAGCTCCATACATTTCGAGATTATTGATCCTTCGCGGCACGAAATCATCGCCAAAACCGATGGTCTCAACGGTACGCATCTTTGGACCGGAGTGGACGCGGAAATCCGGACGGGGCCTGAGACTAAATTTCTGGAAGTGATGCTGAGGCGCGCGCCGAGCCGGCAATTCGAAAATAAACTGGGCGGCACGATCTGGATTGACGATGTATCCCTGACGCCAGGCTCGGCGGCAGAATCCGGAGACGCGTACCGGACGCGAGGCGTACAGTGAAGCTTCTGCGTGCCGGGGTTTGCGTGCTCATCACGTTCGCCGTGCTGGCGCACGGCGTCGTGGAAGTCTGGTCGGAATCTGCGTTTGAAATCGGGGCGGCGCTTCTATTTTTAGGTTGGGCGGTAACAGCCGTACGTTCGAGCGAGCCGAATATCGAGTGGAACGGTTTGCACTGGGCGGTAGCCGGGCTGCTGGCATGGTCCGTGGCGCAACTGGCTTTTCGAATTACCGTGTATCCGTTTCTCACATGGACGGGAATGCTAAGGTGGGGCGCGATCGCGATGGTTTTTTTCGTTTCGACGCAAGTGTTTCGGGAGCGGCGAGATTTCCGGGTGCTGACATGGTTTCTAATCGTGTTCGGATTCCTCGTCGCGGTGGAAGGAATTATTCAATATTTTACATCCACAGAAAGTATATATTGGGTGCGGCAGCTTAGCGCAGGTCAGCCCTTTGGCCCATACGTGAACCGCAATCATTTCGCTGGATTAATGGAGTTGCTGGCACCCATCGGCATGGCGTTTCTGGGGTTTCGCGGCGTGCGGCGCGACTTGGTGCCGCTGGTGGTTTTGTTCACTCTGGTTCCCATCGGGTCGCTTTTTCTGACGGCATCGCGCGGCGGAATCGTGGCGTTTCTGATCGAGGTGGGAATTTTGGGAGTGCTATTTATTTTCCGAAAGTCGCGGAACTCGAAGATCGCGCCGGCGATCGCGCTGGTGCTGCTGGTTATTGCGATGGTGGGCTGGCTCGGGGCGACACGCGCCATGGGGCGTTTTCTGCCGAACGCACCCGGCGAGGCCACTTTGCCGCGACGCTGGACGATGTTTAAAGGCGCGGCGCATGTATTTCTGGCCCATCCACTTACCGGTACGGGTCTAGGGACGCTGGAAGTGGTTTTTCCGCGTTACGAGACCGATTATGACGGGAAAGTAGTGGATCATGCGCACAATGACTACATCGAGACGCTCGCGGACATGGGGATTCCGGGCGGATTACTCGGACTCGGATTCCTGCTGGTGCTATTTAGAAGAGGGGTTGGAGCGCTCGAGAAAGAGCAAAGCCATTTCTCGTTTGCATTCCATGCCGGTGCGCTCACCGCGTGCACGGGACTGCTTTTCCACAACCTGGTGGATTTTAACTTTCAAATACCTTCAAATGCCTTGATCTTTCTGATTCAAGCGGGCTTAGCGGTTTCGCCGCCGCTGGTTCAGGAAGTGGTAGTACGTAGAAGCCGCAGCTCTTCTTTGCGGCAATCCACAGTTGACACAAGTATCCCGGCTCGTCCATAGTAAGTGCGCTGGGGTCAAAATTTAGATGAATGTTGCCGTCCGAAGGGTCTTGGACTGCTCAATGGCGAAGCGTTTTTGGGTTCTCCCCCTCCTGCTCTGGGGAATCCTGCCCGCCTATGGCCAGGACAAGGTAGAAACCCCGAAACAGACAAACGAGAAGATTTTTCAATTGGCGGAATCGCGAGATACCCGACCGGTCGAAACTCCCATTGGTTCGGGCGACGTCATCCACATTGATGTCTTCGACGTGCCTGAGCTCGGTCGCGACGTTCGTGTAGGCGATACCGGCGATATTTCGCTACCACTGGTCCCCGGGCGAATCCATGCCGCGGGGTTGACGACGTTCGAGTTGGAAGCCAAGGTTGAGAATCTGCTCGTTGAGAATGGCCTGGTCACCCACCCGCAAGTTAGCGTCTTCATTAAAGAGCAGCTAAGCCAGCCTGTTTCGGTGGTCGGAGCGGTGCAGCACCCGATGGTGATGCAGATTCTGCGACCAACGACGGTCCTGGAAGTGTTGGCAGCCGCGGGAGGACTGGCGGACGACGCCGGTGCGGTAGTTCTGGTAACGCATGGCTCCCTGAATCCCGAGATTCAAACGCCGAATGCGCCGGCGAAACCGTCGACGCAGCCGCAAGACACGGCGCCGAAGGGCGGCGGACAGGATCCATTGACGCCCTCTGGACCAACAGAAAGCGTGCAATTGAAGGATCTGCTGGTATCGGGCGATCCTACGTTTAACATTCCCGTTTACGGCGGTGACGTGGTCTCTGTGCCGCGCTCGGGAATCGTATACGTGATTGGAGCGGTTAACGCGCCAGGCGGCTACGTGCTCGAGTCTCGCGGGGAAAAAATTTCGGTGCTGAAGGTGTTAGCGACGGCGCACGGATGGATCGGATCGGCGAAACCGAATGCGGCTGTGATCGTGCGACAAGACCCGAAAACGGGAGCAAAAGAGGAGATCCCCGCGCCGCTGAAAAAGATGCTGCAGCGCAAAGCAGACGACATGGTGCTGCAGGCCGGCGATATGCTCTACGTCCCGGACAGCACAGCGAAACGAGTGGCCGGGAAAGTGGGCGAAGCTGCGCTGATAGCCGGCACAGGGGCTGTGTTCTATCGATTGCCGTAAGGGCGCTTGCCATAAGGCGCAAACCGGTTTGGGCCACCGGGCATCTCAAAGGAATTACAAAAACAGAAGATGGAAGAACCAAGACTATCCCTGAGGGAACGCAAGAGCGCGGATTCTCTATCTCTGATCACCTCGGCCCCAGTGGCGAGTTGGGATCAGCTGCCGAGAGAACCGCACCTCCTCGACTACCTAATTATCCTAAAGAAGCACCAATGGCTGATCGTCACTTTCCTGCTCACAGTGGTCACGGTGGTAACTATCGCAACATTTAAAACCAAGCCCATCTACGTAGCGGCCGCGCGCGTGGAAGTGGATCGCGAAGCGCAGACAATGCAGCCCTTCCCGGACTCGAGCGGCTACGACGAGTACATGGACACAGATAGCTACATCGAAACACAGACCAAAATTCTGGAGAGCGAGACACTGGCGCTCTCGACGATTAAATCGCTGGATCTGGCCAGATACCCGGAATACGGCGGCAATTCAAACGCGCTTTTGACTCCGCGGATTGGGCAGTCGGGGCGGCGACCAGCGATACTTGGAGCGTTTCTAGGCAGCCTCACGGTGAAACGCGTACCGAGCAGCCGGTTGATCGAGGTGCAATTTGAAGCCGAGGATCCGCAGCTGGCCGCGCAGATCGTGAACGGGCATGTCCAGAATTTTATCGAGGAGAATTTCCGCAGCCGCTACGATGCCACCACGCAGGCTTCAAATTGGCTTTCCGCCGAGCTGGAGGAACTGCGCATCAAGGTGCAGAAATCGGAAGACGAGCGCATCGCCTACGAGCGCGAAAATCAGATCTGGACCATCGACGAGAAGCAAAATATCACCACCCAAAAGCTCGCCGATTTGAACAAGTCCTTGACGGACGCTCAGACCGATCTTCTGCAGAAACAAGCCCTCTATGAGATTGCGAAATCGGGAGATGTGGACCAGCTCTCGCAGGTACGCGAGAACCTCTACATTGGCGACCTGTTAAAGCGCAAATCGGAAGTTGAGGAACAGTACGCGGACGCCTCGGCGCAGTTCGGCCCGAACTATCCGAAGGTCCAACACTTGCTTACGGAGAAGCAAAGTCTGGAAGAAGCGCTCGATCGCGCCAAGAAAAATGTCATCTCCTCCATTGAGGCCGACTACCGCACGGGGCGAGAGCGAGAGGATCTATTGCTCGCCGCACTGGATAAGCAAAAGGCCGAAGCCAACGAAATGGCCGAAAAGCTGGTGCAGTATCACATTCTGGAACACGACGCGGAATCGAATAAGCAGCTTTACGACAGTCTGCAGCAGAAATTAAAAGAAGCGGGAATCACGGCTGGATTGCGATCGAGCAATATCCGCATCGTCGATCCGGCGCTTGTTCCGACGCATCCTTCGAGACCGCAAAAGTCGCGGAACATCTTGCTGGCGTTTCTGGTTGGATTGGTTGGCGGCGTGGGACTGGCTCTGTTGCGAGAATATCTGGATAACACCGTGAAGTCTCCGGATGATATTGAGCGGCTGGCTGGTCTGCCATCTCTCGCCGTAGTTCCGGAAGTGCGAAGTTTGAATGGGCACGGCGGCCGGACCCGCGCTGCAAAACTGCTCGGGGATGGGCAGACGGCCGAGGAAGAAGAAGAATCCCGCGTGGAGATTGTATCGTTCGCGAAGCCGAAGTCGCAGGTGTCGGAAGCATTTCGCGCGCTGAGGACATCGCTGCTGCTCTCTCAAGCGGATCACCCTCCGCAAGTGATCCTGGTGACGAGTGCACTGCCCCGGGAAGGAAAGACGACCGCGGCGGTAAATCTCGCGGTAACGCTGGCGCAACTAGGCGATCGCACGCTCATTCTTGATTCGGATTTGCGCAAGCCGGGCGTGCGCCGAGTGCTAGGAATGGCGGTGGGGCGAGAGATCGGGCTGAGTTCTTATCTCGCGGGCGTGGCGTCGCTGGACGAGGTTACGTTCCCGCATCCGCAGATTCAAAATTTGGTGATGCTGCCGACGGGGCCGATTCCTCCGAGCCCTGCCGACTTGCTGTCGTCGCACCGCATGCGCGACGCGATCAGTTATCTGCGGCAGAAATATAAATTCATCGTGATCGACTCTCCGCCGATTATGGCCGCTACCGACGCCGTGATTCTCTCGGCGCTTACAGACGGCGTGCTGCTGGTGGTGCGAAGCGGAACGACGCCGAAAGAAGCGTTCACCCGGACGCGCGACTTGCTGCACGCGGTGAAGTGCCGTTTGCTAGGAGTGGTGCTGAACGCGGTCGATTCCAGTGCCCCGGATTATTACTATTCGTATCGGTATTATCCGTATGCCTATGGCTACGGATATGGCGAGGAAGCAGCCGAGAAATCGCGGATGGCTGCTGGCAACGGCGGTTCGAAGTCCTAAGATTGGCATAGGGTTGGTGCAGGCTTGGGAGGAATCGTTTGCGATTTCTAATCACCGGCGGAGCTGGATTTATCGGATCGCATTTGGCGGAACGATTGCTGGACCGTGGGGACGAGGTGTCGATTCTTGACGATCTCTCGACCGGAAGCGTTGAGAATATCCGGCACTTGAAGTCTCATGCGCGTTTCCACCATGTCTTCGATACGATTCAGAATCGCTCTCTGCTGGCTGAACTGGTGGATGAGTCCGAAGTAGTTTTTCATCTCGCGGCGGCCGTGGGCGTGCGGCTGATTGTGGAAAGCCCGGTGCGGACGATCGAGACGAATGTCTACGGAACACAACTTGTGCTCGAGGCGGCTTGTAAGAAGAAGAAGCTGGTGTTCGCCGCGTCGACTTCGGAAGTGTACGGCAAGAGCGAGAAAGTGCCGTTCCATGAAGACGATGATCTGGTGATGGGAGCGACGACGAAGGGGCGCTGGAGTTACGCGGCGTCGAAGGCGCTGGATGAATTTCTGGCGCTATCGTATTGGAAGGAAAGGAAACAGCCAGTAGTAATCGCGCGGCTGTTCAATACTGTGGGACCGCGGCAGACGGGGCGTTACGGAATGGTGCTGCCGAACTTCGTGCGGCAGGCGCTAGATGGCGCGGCGATTACAGTGTATGGCGACGGAAAGCAATCGCGCTGCTTCTGCGACGTGGCCGACTCCGTGGAAGCGATTTTGCGGCTGGTGGCGACGCCCGCGGCGGTCGGAGAAGTCGTCAACATCGGAAACGATGAAGAAATTTCCATCGAAGGGCTGGCGCATCGCGTGAAGCAGCAGGCGAAGAGCGGCTCGCCGATCGAATTTATTCCTTACGATCAAGCGTATGAGCCGGGGTTCGAGGATATGCCGCGCCGGGTGCCGTGTCTCGACAAGCTCGTGCAGCTCACCGGGTTCCGGCCAGCCACGCCGCTTACGAAAATCATCAACCGGGTGATTGAACACGAAGCGGCGAAACGCATCGCGGCAACACCTGACTCACCTGCGCAAGTGCGCGAGTCTGCAGCGCGGGCGCTGGCGATCTAAGGAATTGAGACGCCGATCGGGCTGCTCGCTATCCTCTGCCAATCGCACCGGAAGCCTTAGCGCATCGGCATCCGCGGCGATAAATCGCAGAATTCAGCGTACAAATCAACTCCGCAGCATGCCGCCGTGCAAAAACCCCAATTCTAGTGCAATGGCCGGCACGGTCTGTGAGCTGGAAGTGTGTCGCGATAGAATCGTCAGGGGAACGCGCTCATGACCGGTTCGTCGGCACGGCCGAAACTCTCGGTGGTAATCCCAGTGTTCAACGAGAAGGCGACGGTCGCCGAAGTGTTGCGGCGCGTGCGGCAGGTGGATATCGACAAGGAAATTGTCGTGGTCGACGATGGCTCGACGGATGGAACTCGAGAATTTTTGAGCTCCATCGCGACGCCGGATGCGGAAAGATCGCGTCAGGACATTCCTCACGGCAGCCAAAACATCGGCGCGGGAACCATCCGCGTGTTTCTGCATGATAAAAATCACGGAAAGGGCGCGGCAGTGCGCCGGGGAATTCTAGAAGCGCGCGGGGAATGCATCCTGATTCAGGACGCCGACCTGGAATACAATCCGCTGGACTATCATCAACTGCTCGCACCGATCGACGGCGGAGTCGCGGATGTGGTGTTTGGATCGCGGTTCCTCGGCGGGCCACATCGCGTGCTGTACTTCTGGCATTATCTAGGCAACAAAGGCCTGACGTTGCTGTCAAATATGTTCACGAATTTGAATCTCACCGACGTTTGGACCTGCTACAAGGTGTTTCGACGTGAAGTTTTTGATGGGTTTGAGATTCAGGAAGCGCGTTTTGGCTTCGAGCCTGAAGTGACTGCCAAAGTAGCCCGAGGAAAATGGCGCGTTTACGAAGTTCCGATTTCGTATTCGGGCCGCACGTATGAAGAAGGAAAAAAAATCGGCCTCCGGGACGTTCCTCGAAGTTTGTGGTGCGTGATCAAGTACGGATTGTTTCGAAGCGGAATGAAATGAAGACAGGATTGACGGCACTGAAGAACCTAAGCCGAAGCGAGAAAGCTCTGATCGTGGTTTTTCTCGTGACGTTGCCGCTCGTCAATCCATGGGTGCGGGGGGATGGCGTTGGATACTACGCTTATGCGCGGGCCATGCTGATCGAACATTCACTAAACTTCCAGCATGATTGGAAGTCTGCGAATCAAAGCTTCACGATGGGCCGCTTGGATGCCAGCGGAAACATTCTGCCCGAAGATTACACCGTGACGGGCCACATAGAGAACCACTTCACGGTTGGCCCGGCGATTCTATGGGCTCCATTTTTGATCGGGGCACACGCGGCGGTGCTGTTAGGAGACGTGCTCGGAGCGCATATTCCGCCCGATGGCTTCTCGTGGCCTTATCTATATGCCATGGCGATCGGAACGGCAGTTTACGGATTTTTGGGACTGTGGATTTCATTTCGAATTGCGCGGCGGTATTTCAGCGAGTCATCCGCAGCGATCGCGACATTTGGAATTTGGTTTGCGAGTTCCCTGCCGGTGTACATGTACTTCAATCCGTCTTGGTCGCACGCGCATTCGGCATTTATCGTGGCGCTTACTTTATGGTTTTGGAATCAAACGCGCGACAAAAGATCGCTGCCGCAGTGGATTTTGCTCGGATTGCTTACCGGTCTGGCTCTCGATGTTTACTATCCCAACTTTGTAATTATTCTTTTACCGAGTTTGGAATCGCTCGCAATTTATGCCGGAATAGCACCGCGCCAATTTCCAGGAGCTCGCGTACGATTTGCAATTGGGAATATCGGCTATGCCGCCGCGTTATTCGCGGGTTTTTTGCCCACGCTGATCACTCGAAGGATCATTTACGGCAGCGGAGTCGAAACCGGTTATGTTTCCGTGTTGAACTGGGCCTGGCTGCATCCCCGTTTACTCTCAGTGATGTTTTCATCGGATCACGGCGTATTGAGCTGGACGCCAATTGTTCTGGTGGCCGTGCTGGGCCTCTTCGCTGTATTGCGCCGCGACAAAGAACTCGGAATTATTCTATTGTGCGTAGTGGCGGGATTCGAATATTTCATCGGCGCGTATCCGACCTGGGACGGTCTCTCGTCGTTTGGCAATCGTTTCTTCGTTTCACTGACGGCTATTTTTGTGCTCGGCCTCGCTGGCGGAATCGATCTGCTCGAGCAAGTGCTAAGCGCCTGGCGCGCGCGGGTCCTGGCCTACGGCTTGACTGCCACGCTGATCGTTTGGAACATGGCGTTTATTTATCAGTGGGGCATGCATCTTGTTCCAGCGCGCGGCCCAATTTCCTGGCATCAAATGGCTTACAACCAGTTTGCCGTGGTGCCGGAACGGATCCTCACCGACATCGGTCAATATTTCTCGCATCGACGAAGGTTGATGAAGCATATCGAGACGATTGACGTGGACCAACTCAAGCACCAGGAGACACCGCGACAGAAAGAAAACCAGTAAGCAGGAGTGGGGTTCGTGGAAAAACAGCAGCGGATCGATTCCTGAGAGCCCCCAGGGGAGTTTACTTGGTCAAGCGTCTGGTTCAGTCGGCTCTTAGTGTATTCGGTCTCCGTCTAGCGCGACTGGATTCAACACCACCCGTTTACGGCCTGGATTCTTTTTTCTCTTTGCTGAAACGGTACGGATTTAATCCAGCGCATGTGATGGACGTTGGCGCGAATCGCGGGAACTGGACGCGAGCGGCTGTAAAATACTTTCCCAAGGCGCATTACACGCTGGTGGAACCGCAGGACGAGTTGAAAATCCACGTGCGGGACTTAATCGACAGCGGTATTGACATTCAATGGATTAATGCGGGAGCCAGCGATCGTTCCGGAGTGCTGACGCTTCACGTTGATCGGCGGGATCATAGCAGCACTTTTCTTCAGGTCCCGCGAGTTGTGGAAAGCGCCGTGCGACACGTCGAAGTACCGGTAATGACCCTGAACGAAATTGCAGCGGCGTCATCGTGGGCTGTACCTGACATGATTAAGATTGATGCGGAAGGCCTCGACCTCAAGGTCATTGCTGGTGCAAGCGAATTACTGGGAAAGACCGATATTTTTCTGGCAGAAGTCTCGCTGGTGCAGCGGGATTTCGAGAACACCCCTCTGGCGATAATTCAAAGCATGGCCGATGCCGGGTATCGCTTCATCGACATCACCTACATCGACCGCAGCCCCAAGTTTGGCGTATTGTGGTTGTGCGAATTCGCGTTCTTGCGGAACTCCAGCCCGCTGTTGGACGCGGCTACAAGTTATGAATGACTTAGGACCCGGCGATGCCGGAAAACGGTGTGCCTTCAGGCGATGAACGTTCTGACGCTGTGCCGCAAAGACAATTTGTGCAAGGAGCTGTGGGGCTACGCGCGTGCGTTCGAGCGTCACGGGGTGGTATTGCACTGCTTCGACTGGGGCACGCCTGTGAACGTGGATGTGCGCGAGCTGCTTCGAAATTGTCCCGAGCGTCCGGATTTTATTTGGAATCCAGAGTCAGGCATCACGTTCATGCCGACCGGTTTGACGGACGTGAAAGTGCCGACAGTTTGCTTTCACTTCGACACATATCAGGCGACAGCGCGCAGAATTCGCTGGTCAATGATTTACGATATTCCCGTGGTGTTCCATCCGCATTTTGAGGAGGAATACCGCCGGGCAGGGCATCCCAATCCGCTGACTCTGGCACACGCCGCGCCGGTCGATCTCTACAGCGCGCGAAATTTGGAGGAGGGCGAACGCGCTTACGAAGTGGGATGGGTTGGGCGCTTGAACGGGGCGCCATACGAAGCGCGGCGGCGAATTCTTCCTCAGCTTGCGAGCCAATTCAGGATGAACGATTGGGAGCGCACGTACGCGACGGAAGAGACTGCCGATATTTATCGTCAGTCGAAAATTATCGTGAATATCAGCCGCGATGATTATCCGCAGGACGCCAACATGCGCGTTTACGAGGCGATGGCGGCCGGGGCGCTGTTGATCACGCGCATGCCGACCGATCTTTCAGCGCTTGGGTTCGCGGAAGGCGAACATTTCATCGGGTATCGCGATGAGTCGGGAATTGTTCCTGCGGTGCGGCGATGGCTTTCGGACGAAACGGGACGCGCGCGCGTTGCTTCGGCGGCGCGCGAATTGGTGATGGCGCGGCATACTTATGACGCGCGGGTGAAAACTTTGGTGGAATTTATTCTCGCGAATGGATCGAAGCTGAACGCTCCGGCACGGCGCTGGCCGGAATCGAAAGTGCGGCTCACTTATCTCGATTATTACAGCGGAACGTCAAGTATGGACTGTGCATGCCAGGAATTTGGGTGGATTGCGCGGCATAGTTTTGTCGATTCGGTGGCCGGTGCACGTCTCCTGACTCGTGGATGGGCTAAACAGGCTATCGATCGCGTAAAAATTTGGACGCAAGGCCGGCGTGCTGACGGCTCGAAAGCCAATCGCTCCGTGCCGGCAAACATCACTCTCGGCCAGCCGAAATGAGGACCGATTGAAGATATTGATTACCGGCGGATGCGGATTCGTTGGCGCGCAACTGGCCGTGCATCTGCAGCAGCGCGGACACGGCATTATCGCAGCGGATAATCTGGTTCGCCGAGGAAGTGAATTGAATTTGCCGCGACTCAAGCGCCATGGGATCGAGTTCTTTCATGTCGACGTCCGCAATGCCGAGGATATGGCCGCGCTGCCCACGGACATCGATCTGATTTGTGACGCCAGCGCTCAGCCTTCGGTCGTTACGGGCTACGGAAATCCGATTTTCGATATCACCAATAACGCGCTGGGTCTCATTCACGTGCTGGAGTTTGCGCGGCATCGTAGATGCCCGCTGATTTTCTGGAGTTCGAATCGCGTCTATAGCGCCGACAAAACCAACGCGCCGCCGCGCCTCGCTACGGCAACCCGCCTGGTATGGGACGAGGAAAAATATCTTCGCGAATATGCAGCGAAACTGATTCCGGGCTTCGCTCCGGACCACGGCATTTCCGAGGAATTCACTCTGGATGGCAATGAGCGCAGCATTTATGGCTTAAGCAAACTAATGGCCGACTTGGCCTGCCAGGAATATGCCGGCGCGTTTGGCATGAAGACAGTGATCAATCGGTTCGGCGTAATCAGCGGCGAAGGACAATTTGGCAAGACCGATCAAGGATGGGTGGCTTGGTGGGCCGTTGCATTTCACTTTGGTCTGCCGCTGAAATATATCGGCTGGGAAGGCAAGCAGGTGCGCGACATTTTATTTATTGAGGACGTTTGCCGCCTGGTGGAATTGCAGATGGAGAATCTCGATAAGTTGTCCGGGCAAGTTTTCAATGTCGGCGGTGGAGCTGCGACTTCCCTCTCGTTGATGGAAGCCACCAACTTGCTTCGCGAAAAATTGGGCCGTGACATTCCCATCACCCACGAAGACAAGCCGCGCAAAGCGGACCAATCGATTTACATAACGGACAATCGTAAAATCGAGCGTGTGCTCGGCTGGAAACCAAAGATCGGAATTTCGGAAGGCTACGACCGGATTCTGGCGTGGATTCGCGAGAATGAAGAATCGCTGCGCGTGCTCTATGGCAGCGAAGAAAAGGCGGCGAGCGTCCGGTGAAGATTTTGGTAACAGGCAGCAGCGGATTGATCGGCTCGGAAGCGGTGGAGCATTTTGACCGGCAGGGACATATAGTATTCGGCGTGGATAATAATATGCGGCGCGAATTTTTCGGGCCACCGGGCGATACGCGCTGGAATCTTTCGCGTCTGCAAAGCGCGACGAAACATTTCACTCATCACGATGTCGACATCCGCGACCGCGAACGCATCTTTGGAGTTTTTCGCGAGAATCGCTTCGATCGCATCGTTCATTGCGCCGCGCAGCCTT
This sequence comes from uncultured Acidobacteriota bacterium, assembly GCA_963792515.1. GTDB lineage: Bacteria > Acidobacteriota > Terriglobia > Acidiferrales > UBA7541 > Palsa-147. The sequence goes on from CAWBWG010000020.1 coordinate 178,396, forward strand.
CCCACGACAAGGCAGGCGAAATTCCTCTGGTCGATTTCGATGTGAATGCCGGCGGCACTTTGAATCTGCTGGAAGCGGCGCGGCAATTTTGTCCGGAAGCCGTCTTTCTTTTCATGAGCACCAACAAAGTTTATGGCGATGCTCCGAACGAACTGCCGCTCAATGAATTGCCGACGCGCTACGATTACGCAGAGCCAAGCGATTATGAAGGCATCAGCGAGTCCTGCCGCATCGATCGCTGCCTGCACTCGATTTTTGGCGCATCCAAAGTTGCGGCGGACGTGATGGCGCAAGAATACGGCCGCTACTTTGATCTGCCCGTGGGAATTTTTCGCGGCGGATGCCTGACCGGCCCCAATCACACCGGCGTCGAATTACACGGCTTTCTCTCGTATCTGGTCAAAGTGGCGTTCACTGGACAAACCTACACTTTGTTCGGCTACAAAGGAAAACAGGTGCGCGATAACATTCACAGTCACGACGTCATCGCCGCGTTCGAGGCCTTCGCGAAAAGTCCGCGGCCGGGCGAAGTTTATAATCTTGGGGGCGGACGCGCGAACAGCGTTTCCGTTCTCGAAGCGATCGCACGTATCGAGGAACTGACCGGGCAGAAAATTAAGTGGGTCTATCGCGAGCAGGCGCGCAAAGGCGATCACATTTGTTACATCAGCGATTTGCGTAAACTCGAATCGCATTTTCCCGGCTGGGGAATCACGCGCAGCCTCGACGCGATACTGGAAGAAATGGTGGCCGTCGAGCGCCGGCACGCGCAGTCCGCAGGCACCACAAAGTGACGCGATAGCAATTCGCGACGCCCGCCGTTCGGCCAGCGGGGCGCAATCTTGGGAGACACCGCGGCAATGCCGCATCCGAAAGTCACGGCATTAATCGACACCTACAACCACGAGCGCTTCGTGGAGCGCGCGATCACCAGCGTGCTCGAGCAGGATTTTCCATCGAGCGAAGTGGAAATTTTGGTAGTGGACGACGGCTCCACCGATGCGACTCCTGCAATTGTGAAGCGATTCGCTTCCCGCGTGACGTATCTGCGCAAGGAAAACGGCGGCCAGGCTAGCGCGTTCAATCTGGGCATTGCGCAGGCGCACGGCGAAATCGTCGCGTTTCTGGATGGCGACGATTGGTGGCAAAGCAATAAGCTAGGCACAGTGATCGCAGCCTTCGAAAAACATCCGCAAGCAGGAGTGATCGGCCACGGCATTTTCGAAATCGATGAGACCACCGGGAACGGCTCCGCGCTCTCACCGCAGCAGCCCGGCTATTTCGATTTGCGCAGCGACGAAGGGGCACAAAAGTTTCGAAATTTCATGTGCTTCCTGGGAACCAGCCGCGTGGCAATCCGCCGCGGGCTTCTTGAAAAGGTTTTGCCCATTCCGGAAGCTTTGGCGGTGGAAGCTGATGAATTCATGTCGGCAGTCGCCATCGCTCGTGGGGGCGCCTTTCTGCTGGCTGAACCGCTCACCTACTACCGGTTGCACGATCAGAATCAATATCAGTTTCGCGAAGGCGATACCTCGCGGATGCGCCGAAAGATGAACGCGATCGCCGCACTCGTACAGGAATTGCCAGCGCGTCTCAAAGATGCCGGAATTTCGGCCACCGCGGTAAATATCGTGATCGAGCCGATTCGGATGTCGGTGGCGCAAATGAAATTGATTCTGGATGGCGGCATGCCCTGGGAAACATATCGAATCGAGCGCGCGCTATTTCGATTGGCATACCGAAAAATCACTCCGGGCTATCGCGCGTGGAAGGAATTTGCGCTAGCTATCACGCTGTGCATGCCGCCCCGCTGGTATTACGGCTTACGCGATTGGTATTCGCAGGGAAATCTACGACGAATCCGGAGCGTCCTTGGCGAGCCAGTGCCTGCGAGCCCCATCGCTGCGAAACCGGTAGAGCCCGGGAGATTCTCGACACTGCAATGAGCGCAGGTCCAAAGGCGGGGCAATGAGCGTCATCGACGCGATGAAGCGGGACTGGGACGAGCGCGCCCGCAAGAATGCGTTTCACTACATCGCCAGTTGGCGCACGGATTGGGATGCAGGCAGCTTCTTCGCGTCCGGCGAGGAAGATTATCAGCGCTTGGTCGCGCCCATCCTGGCCGAAATGAACTTCGTTCCGCACGACAAACGTATGGTCGAAATCGGATGTGGAGCGGGAAGAATGACTCGCGTGTTCGCGCGGGAATTCGCCGAGGTGGAGGCCATCGATATTTCGGACGAAATGCAGCGCCGCGGCAAGGAGTATCTTCAAGGTTTTCCCAATATTCGCTGGATACTTGCGGATGGCGCTACGCTCAGCAGCGTCGCCGATCAAAACGCAGACTTCGTTTTCAGTTATCTGGTGATTCAACACCTACCGTCGCACACTATCGCGAACACTCTGTTGCGCGAAATTCTGCGCGCGCTCAAGCCTGGCGGCCTTTTCCTTTTTCAATTCAATGGCGCCCGCCAGCCGACGATGAATTGGAAAGGCCGAGCGGCCTGGGGCATGGTCAACGCCTTATGGAGCGGGGGACTTCAGCGAGCGGCGCGGGCCAGCGCTTCGGCCCTCGGTCTCGATCCCGAAATGGTCGGCAAAAGCTGGCATGGCATCGCCATCGAGTCCGCGGACATTCGAAATATTCTGGAATCCGGCGGCGCGAAATCGCTGCGTTTCGGCGGCGACGCTACGCCGATGGCGTGGTGTTGGGGCGTCTCCGGCGGACGAGTCGTCTCGTGATATCACTCGGAATTAACTATTCGCAGATGCATGATTCCTCAGCGTGCATCACCCGCGACGGAGAGACGCTGTTCGCGGTCGCAGAAGAGCGCCTCTCACGCGTGAAGCACGATGCGCGGTTCCCAGTCCGCGCCATCCAGGCCTGCCTCGATTTTGCCGGCGTGAAGGCGGCGGAACTCGACTTCGTGTGTTTTGGTTGGCAACAGCGCGGCCTGCTATTTCGCCATGACTTGAAATGCTTCGCGCAAGGCAGCCCGCCTCTCACGTTTCTCAATCTGGTCAACTCGACGCGCTATCTGGCCAGCGTGTGGCATCAGCGGGGAGGACAAATTCCGTTTCTGCAGCACTTGGGCTCGACGCGCGCGCAATTTCGATTTGTGGACCATCATTTGGCGCACGCCATCAGCGCGTACGCCTTTTCGGGATTTGAGGATGCCGCAGTTTTGGTGATTGATGGGCGCGGAGCTTGGGAAGCTACTTCTCTTTGGCGCGGAAGCGGCGGCCGGCTCGAGCATGTGTTCACGATTCCGTGGCCAAATTCGCTCGGGCTGCTCTACGCCCAATTCACGCAGTATCTCGGATTTGCTCCTTATAGCGATGAGTGGAAAGTGATGGGTCTGGCGCCGTATGGCGAGCCGGGCGTGAATCTCGCGGGATTCGTAAATCCGAATGACAATCCCTATCGCGTGAATACGAAACGCCTGCTGGGACGCGATTCGGCGCCCACGGCTGGAATTGAAGAGTTGCTCGGTCCGTCGCGCTTGCCTGAAAGTGAAATCGGCGATCGCTACAAGAATGTGGCGTATGCAATTCAGGACGCTTGCGAAGTTGCCATGTTTACACTAGTCCGCTCGGCCGTAGAAAAAACAAAATCGCGAAATTTGTGCTTGGCCGGCGGTGTGGCCCTGAATTCCAAGGCTAATGGAAAAATTCTCTCGTCGGGCATGGTGGATCAACTTTTCATTCAGCCAGCTGCTGGCGATGAGGGCGTTTGTTTGGGTGCCGCGCTGGCTCCTTATCTCGACGGCGGCGGCAGATTGCCTGTTCATCGCATGCGCCATGCTTATTTGGGGCCAGCGGTATCCGAATCGGAGATAACGCGCGCCTTGGAAACTTACAAGATACGAAATACGCGCGTGAGCGATCCCGCCGCCATAACGGCTGAGTTGCTGGCGAGCGGAAAAATTGTGGGCTGGTATCAGGGCCGCATGGAATTTGGGCCGCGAGCGCTGGGCAGCCGCTCGATTCTAGCTGATCCGCGCGATCCCGAGATGAACGCGCGAGTAAACAACGCCGTGAAATTTCGCGAATGGTGGCGCCCATTTGCGCCGTCGATGCTGGCCGAAGCCGCATCCGAATATCTAGAGACGACGCCGGACTCTCCGTTCATGATTGTCACCGCGCAAGTGCGTGCGGAAAAACGAAGCGTCATTCCATCGGTGACGCACATAGACGGCAGCGCACGTCCACAAACGGTGGAACAGGACGTGAATCCACTGTATTACCGGCTGATCCAGGAATTCGGGCGTCGCACGGGTGTGCCAGTGATCATGAACACGTCATTCAATTTGCGAGGCGAACCGATCGTCTGCACACCGACTGATGCGATTCGCACGTTCTATAGTTCCGGGCTTGATGCGCTGGTGCTCGGCGACCGGCTGGTGGAAAAATAACGCTGAACGCCCGGCACGGCTACAATGGAATCGATGCCCGCGGAAGCTGGCCCACCGACAAGAATTCACATGCTGCTCGGCCGCCGCGACGAGCCCACCGACGGCGTCACCGATTATTGCCACTTTCTCAGCGAGGCGATGGCGCTGCGAAATGCGCGCACGGAACTCACGCGCATTCCCTGGTTTGAGCACGGCTGGCCGCAAGCGCTGGCCGTCTTGCACCGCGAGAGCAAGGATTGGCGCGGCGAGTGGGCGCTGCTGCAATACACTGCGCTGGCGTGGTCGCGACGCGGCCTGCCGCTGCACGTGATGCGAATCGCGCGGGTGCTCGAACGCAACGGCGCCCAGCTCGGCGTCGTCTTTCACGATGCGATGAGCATGTCTGGCACGCGGCTGCTGGACCGCGCGCGTTATCGCATCCAAGCCATGATTATGCGTCATCTCTATGATCACGCCGCCAGAAGCGTTTTGACTGTGCCGCCCGAAACGATTGCGTGGTTGCCGCCAAACCCGGCGCGCGTGGCGTATATTCCGATCGGCGCCAACATTCCTGAGTCACTGGCGCCGCGCGCGTATGATCCACAGCACACACCTCATACGGTAGCCATATTCAGCGTGACCGGCGGCAGCGAGTGCGACGCAGAAGTGCGCGACATCAGCGTGGGAGCGAAGAAGGTGAGGCGAACGTTAGGAGCGGTGCGCCTGGAACTTTTCGGCCGCGGCGCCGAGAACGCGCAAAAGCGACTCGAGTACGCGCTGCAAGGCAGCGGCGTCGCGTTGCGTGTGCGCGGAATTCTGCCAGCCGCGGAAATCACGCGCACGCTGGCGTCCTGCGATGTGCTCCTGTGTGTTCGCGGGCACTCGACTTCGCGCCGCGGCACCGCAATCGCCGGCATCGCGTGCGGCTTGCCGGTGATCGGATATGGCGAGCCTGGCAGCGACCCGGCGATTGATGCTGCGGGCGTGGCGCTTTCGCCCTGGCGCAATGCCGAAGCGATCGGCGACTCACTCGTTCGCGTGCTGAGTGATGCAAAACTCTGGAAGGAGTTGCACCAGCGCAGCGTCAAAGCACAAAGGGAATTTTTTTCGTGGACGGCGGTTGCAAATCGCTACGTGGGCGCGCTCGGTCTCGATGGAGCAACGAAATGAAGAACGGTAAATACCGCGTCCTGCTTCTGCTCGAGCACCCCGTGCAATACAACGGCGTGCTCTGGACGTTGCAGGCCCAACATCCAAAATTGGATATCCTGGTCGCATACTGCAGCCTGCGGGGCGCGCGGGAGGCAATACAGACCGAGTTCGGCGTCGAAGTGAAATGGGACGTTCCACTACTCGATGGCTATCCCTGGAAATTGATTCCGCCGGCCAACGCTCACGAAAATGGCAGCGGTCGTCCGGGATTTTTCTCAAAGGACCTCTTACCGCTGGTGCGCGACGGCAACTTCGATGCGATTTATGTCGGAGGATATTATTTTCCCGAAGCGTGGCGGGTGCTGCTGACGGCCAAGCGCTTGGGCATACCGTATGTTCTTTCCACCGACGTACACATGCTCGAAAGCCGGCGCGCACGAAATCCAATTACTCGCGCGATCAAGAAGGCCATTGTCTGCCGCATCTTTCGCATGGCCGGCGCCGTGAGCACCGGCTCGACGGGTGCGACCGCTTATATTCAATCGCTCGGCGTGCCCGCCGACCGCATCATCCTGGGCGGTAATATCGTGGATAACGGCTGGTGGGAGGCGCGTGCCTCTGAAGTCGATCGGGGCGCGACTCGTCGCGCGTGGAACATTCCCGCCGAAGCGCCCGTTGTGCTCTTTTGCGCCAAATTGCAATCGTGGAAGCGTCCCGGCGATCTTCTCGAGGCGTTCGCGCGTGCGGATGTGACGGGGAGCCATCTGGTTTTCGCCGGCGATGGCCCGATGCGTGGGGAACTTGAGCGGCGCGCCGCTTCGCTTGGCTTCGCCGATCGTGTTCACTTTCTCGGCTTTGTAAATCAATCCGGCCTGCCAGCGGTCTATGTTGCTTCGGATCTACTCGTGCTGCCTTCGGATTACGAGCCGTTCGGTCTGGTGGTGAATGAAGCGATGATCTGCGGCTGCCCCGCGGTGGTCAGCGATCGCGTCGGCGCGAAGTACGACCTCGTCCAAGAAGGAGTCACTGGCAGCGTGTTCGCCTGCGGCGACGTGGCAGCGCTGGCCGCCACGATTAGTTCGTTGCTCGGCAATCGCCCGCGCCTCGCCCAGATGGGCGCCGCTGCGAGAGATCGCTTAAAATCGTGGACGCCGGAAGTGAATGTCGAGTCGTTCGTCGAAGCCGTCGAATTGGCGGTTCGCCGTAACTCCCAGTCGAGAAAAAAGGTAGAATAGCCGAAGGCATCACGTTTCGCGAACGATCGAAACACGCGGTTCCGTGATGCGATAAGTCCGGACCTCCAGCTCCGGAGCTTGGGATTTGAGACAATCGAGGCGCGAGCGATCGAGAATGAATATTCTCATCTATACGCATGATTTTGCCCCTTCGATTGGCGGCATACAGACGATCACCGTGGCACTGGCACAGGGGCTTGCGGCTGCGAAAAATCCAGCGAATGGCCGGCCTGCGACGGGAAATGAAGTCACAGTCGTGACGCGTACGCCAGCGGGCACGATGGATGATGCCCACCTCGCGTTTCGAGTAGTGCGCTTTCCCAGTGTGGTCCAGCTCTGCCGGCTAATTCGCAGAGCAGACATCGTTCATGTTTCCGGTCCCGCAATTCTGCCGATGGCCATCGGCCTCCTGCTGCGCAAGCCGGTCGTCGTCGAGCACCATGGCTATCAAGCAATTTGCCCCAGCGGTTCTTATCTCCATCAGCCCGGCGGCGGCGTGTGTCCTGGCTATTTTCAGCGCGGTGAGTACATCAAGTGCTTCCATTGCCAAACGGAGGAAATGACTTCCACAAAAAGTCTCCGAAACATTATCTTAATGTTCCCGAGACGCTGGCTCGCCAAACATGTTGCGGCAAATATCGGGCCAAGTGATCACACGGGGCGCCGCGTCGCACTGCCCAGGACCCACACGATCTACCACGGAATCGAAGACCCGCTGGAATCCGTTCCTTCGCGTGTCATTCCGCGAAAAGCTACATGCTTCGCATTCCTCGGACGATTGGTTCCGGAAAAAGGAGTAGATCTTTTATTGCGCGCTGCCGGACAGCTAAAGCACAGTGGCTACAGCTTTCGTTTAAAGATCATCGGCGACGGGCCCGAGAGGACCGCCCTCGAGCGCATCGCCGAGGAATCGGAACTGGGCGACTCGGTCGAGTTTCTCGGCTATCGCCGTGTCCATGAACTAGCCGAATCCCTCGCAGACGTCTCGGTGAGCGTAATCCCCTCGCGCTGTGAGGAAGCTGCGCCCCTTGCAGCCATCGAACCGATGATGCGCGGAGGCTTAGTGATCGCCGCCGATATTGGCGGACTTGGTGAATTGGTCGGCAGTGGGGGACTGAAGTTTCCCCCGGTGATGTGGAGGCACTCGCCGAATGTATGCGACGAGTGATCGACGATCCGACTCTAATCGGTTCCGTCGGCGAAGCAGCGCGTCAGCGCGCGCTGAAAATCTTTCGAAAAGATGGAATGACGCAACGGCACCTGTACCTCTACGGTCAGTTCGTGCGCGAGGGCGGAGTATAGGCGGACTCTTCCTTCTAGATGCCCACCGGCACGCGATCCCCACGAAATCCTGACCACTCCGCGTTCTCCGCAATCGACCTGTTAATCCTTAAGTATTTGTCCGGATTTACCACCGCGCTCGCCGCGTAGTAGAAAACACTCCGCAATTTTGACCGTTAGGTCGTTAAATCTCCAAATTCAGCTCCTCAAAACGCCGGGCGGCGCGATGTATTCGCTTCGATGAAATTTCACGTCAAGGCGCATTGACTCAAAGCTGAAAATTTACATGGCGGTGGTCATGACGGGTGTCGCGGTTAGCAGGATAAGCGGAAGGGCCGCAACGGCCTTTCCTTCGTCGGGGTCAGGCGCACGCTGGAATCTTACACATCGTTATTGGATATGGTGGCTGTATCACCTGCTCATAGCAGACGTCGTCGCGGAACAGAGAGCGACAAAATACAAGTTTGTATATCAGTTTTTAGGTCGCGATATGGGACGGATCGCGGACATCGGATGTGGGCCGGGCGTCTTTACTCGGTACATGTGCCGCAGGGCAAAGTTCGTATTTGCCGCCGATGTGGACCGCGCTTCGTTGAGCCGCACATTTGCGCGGCATCGGAATGAAACGAACCTCGCGCCGATTGTGATGCACGTCGATCAGCTCCCGTTCCTCGATTCTTCGCTCGATACCGTGCTCTTTCTCGAAGTCCTCGAGCATCTCGAAGATGATGCCCGCGCGCTGCGCGAGATCGCACGCGTTCTTCGTCTCGACGGCAAGTTGGTTTTGTCCGTCCCCGTGCCGCCCGGCGAGACCGACGTTGAGGAATTCGGGCATAAGCGCGAGGGTTATACGCTTCCTGACCTCCTGAAGCTACTAGCGGCCGCGGGATTTGACGTGCAGTGTACGGCATACGCGCAATTTAAATTTTCCCGCTTCGCCGATCATATGATTCGCTGGTGGCGAATGACGCTGCATATTCCGGCGCCGTTCTTGTTGGGCTGGATCAGCTATTTTGATCTTCTCCTCGATTCGAGTCGCCGGCAACGAGGCGAGTTCAGCCCCGCCGACCTCGTGGTACTAGCAAAGAAAGTTTAAATCCCACGGAAAATACGGACAGTAGTTATGCATGTTTACAAGCGCAGTGCCTCAGAGTAGAACACTCGCTCTTACTTGAGAAGCGTGGCCGGCAAGCCCATAAGGAGTCCGCAAAGTGCCGGAAAGTGTGCGTACATGTCTGTGGAGTGGTGTCCCCGCTCTATCTCTATTGACGTCAAATACCGTGGTGTTGGCCTTTTCGCCGATAACGTTTTTTCGCGGCGGGATAACACGATTTTCGATTGTCTCTCAAACGTTTTGTAAATCCCTGTCTGCTAAAGGTGCGTCGCATGAACATCCTTATATATTCGACTCTTTGGAGCGCGTCCGTTGGAGGAGTACAGAGCGTCACGCATACATTGGCTCGCGGCCTGGCCGAGGAATCGAATCATGGCGGTGGCGGCGACGTCGAAGTGATGGTTGTGACGCCCACCCCGGCGGGCAAAGAGCACGGCGACTTAGATAGTTCCTTTCATGTCGTCGGTGAGGTTAGATTTCTTGAGCTCCTACGGCTCGTCTGGAAATCTGACATCGTGCATTTGGCCGGTCCGGCGATGCTCCCGCTCGTGCTGGCATGGCTGCTGCACAAAAAAGTTGTAATTGTCCATCACGGCTATCAGTCCGTCTGTCCCGACGGATCGTTGGTTCATTTCGCGGATCAACGCGTTTGCTGCAATTCATTTGCATCGGGAGACGCCAGAGACTGCGTGCGGTGCCGCGTTGCGAAATTAGGGTGGCTGCGAGGGCTAGTCAGCGTGGCGCTCGCATATCCACGACTGTGGTTGTGCCGGCATGTTGCGGCGAATATCGCGGTGAGCGAGCACGTAAAGGAGCGCCTCGAGCTGCCGAGGACAACGACGATTTACAACGCGCCAGAGGATAGCTCAATCCCGTTGGACGTCGATTTCCCGCCTACGTGCTTATTCGAATCCTCGGCGCCGTACTCTAAGGCACCCCTATTCGCGTTCGTGGGCCGGCTCACCAGCGAAAAAGGAGTGGCGACGCTGCTTCAAGCAGCCGCAGAATTGGCCGCTGACGACATCGAATTTCGCGTGCGGATCATTGGTGACGGCCCCGAGAGAGCCAGGCTGGCCATTCTTTCCTGGGCCCTGCATCTAAGGGACCAGGTCGAATTCACCGGAACTTTGAAAGGAGCGGCGCTCGAAGCCGCGGTATCTGGTGCGGCTGCTGTGGTGCTGCCGTCGGTGGCAGAGGAAACCGCTGGGCAGGTGGCCATCGAGCAAATGATGCTGGGGCGGGTCGTCATTGCCGCAGATATCGGCGGACTGGGGGAAATCGTAGGCGAAGCAGGTCTGAAGTTCCCGCCAGGTGATGTCCCTGCGCTGACGAGATGCTTGCGTCGCGTGCTCAGCGATGCCGAGCTCTGCGCGGCGCTGGGCCGGGCCGCGCGATCCCGCGCGCTTGAGCATTTCACTTCCCAGCGGATGGTGGAAGAACACATGGAACTCTATTGCCGGATTTTGGAGACGCCCACACGGGTTCGCCCGCCCGTGCGAGCGCTCTTAAGCTTCGGTACGTCCTCGCGGCACAAGCGTGCCAGTTGAAGGCCCTCCGCTTGGCGCTTGCGGCGTGTGGCGGCAGTCGGTGATAATCGGACGTCTCACTTGGTGTTCTCAAATCGGCCCTGTCAATCGGCCTTTCAAAACGGTACATAGTTGAATCTGCGCGCCACCACCTCCGTCAATCAGCAGACCGTCGTCGGTCTGGGGCTGGTAGCTATCAGCCTGCTTCTCGCCTATGAAATTGGCGGCTGGATCGCCGGGGAAGATCTCAAACAAGTTGAGTACCTATTTGTAGCGGCCGCCGTCGCGGTGGCCAGCGTGGCCATTCTTCGCAATTGGCGCACCGGTTTTTACATTTTCCTCCCGTGGGTGATATTCGAAGACGCCGTCCGCAAATATCTCGGCAACAACATGCTGATTTACTTTGCAAAAGACTTCCTGGTTTTGTTGATTTACTTCTCGCTCTACAATTCGGTCCGCAACAGGCGCGACCGCATCTTTCGGCCGCCGTTTCTGGTGGTCCTGAGCCTCTTCTTCTGGTGGGCGGTGATTCAGGTCTTAAATCCGAATTCGCCGAGCTATCTCTATGGCTTGCTCGGCCTGAAGATTGATTTCTTCTACGCGCCGCTGATGCTCGTTGGTTACGCGTTGATTCGAACCGACGAAGATCTGCAGCAATTTCTAACCGCCAGCATGATTTTGGCAGGGATAGTGGCAGGATTGGGAGTCATTCAATCGATTGTCGGTCCGGGATTTCTAAATCCTGCCACGCTGGCTCCCGAAATCCGCGAACTCGGTGATTTGTCGAAGTACACGCCGATTACTCATCAACTGATCCACCTTCCATCGTCGGTATTCGTGAGTGCGGGGCGCTTTAGCGGATACCTGTTCTCTGTCTCGGTGCTGGGCATGGGAACAGCGGGTTATTTTCTACTCCGCGGCACGAGGGGGAGATGGGTTATTTTTGGCGCGCTGGGCGTGATTGCTGCGGCGATCGCCCTTTGCGGCTCACGAGGCGCATTGATTTTGAGCACGGGAAGCGCTGTGTGCATGAGCGCAATGTTTATGTGGGGCGCGCCGTGGAGAACGCGGCAAGTTTACCGCATGTTAAAGGCCATACGCCGCAGCGCGATCTTCATAGCGATCGCCTTGGCCATAATCGCTATGGTTTTTCCTAAAGAAGTCGGCTCGCGCTGGTCTTTTTACACCGAAACTCTCGATCCCGGCAGTACCGCTTCCGAGCTTTCCCACCGCACTTGGGACTATCCCATTTACAACTTTTCGTTGGCCTTCTCGACGCCTCACTGGCTGATGGGCTACGGCACTGGAACTGCGTCGCTCGGCGCTCAGTATGTGGCGAAAATATTCAAACAAAAAAAACCGGAAGTGGCTGTGGAATCGGGATGGGGCTCGATCGTCGTGGAGTTGGGAGCTTTTGGGCTCGCGATCTGGTTCATTTGGACCACGGTTGTAGTGTACGGGTGTTGGCGCCAGGTATTGAAACTACGGCAGACGCGCCTCTTCCCGGTGGGATTCGGAGCGTTCTGGTTTATTGCCACCATGCTGATACCGGAAACGTACGCGAGCCTGAACGGCTATCAGGATTACATTTTGCAAGCCTATCTCTGGATGTTGATAGGCATCCTCTATAAGCTCCCTGAGCTTCTAGTTGCCCGACCGATTGCCGTCCCAGCCGTGGCTGCGGCGCCCGCTGTCGCGCGCGGGTTCGTCCAACAGCTCGTGCCCTAAAGGAGTGGTCGCTATTGTGTGGGATTGACGGGGTTGCCGCTCGTTCCCTGAGTCCAGCGCATATTTCCGTATGCCGCACGATGACCGCGGGATTGGCTCATCGCGGACCCGATAGCAATGGCGTGGAAGCAATCGGGAATTGCGTTCTGGGCAACACGCGACTGGCGATCCTGGATTTAAGCGAGCGCGGCCGCCAGCCGATGCCCAATGCGGATCGCTCATCGTGGATTGCTTATAACGGCGAATGTTACAACGCCCGAGAATTGCGCGAGTGGCTTGCGTCGCGTGGGCGCCGCTTTCACTCGGGAACCGATACTGAAGTCGTGCTGCAGTTGTACGATGAGATTGGCGATGCTTGCGTCGAGAAGTTGCGCGGCATGTTCGCTTTTGCAATCTGGGACGCAACGAAAAATCGTTTGCTTCTGGCGCGCGACCGGCTCGGAATTAAGCCGCTTTACTACGCGCTGACTGCCGATGCGATTGTTTTCGCCTCGGAAATTAAAGCACTTCTTGCTTCTGGGATTGTCGCTTCCCGTATTGCGCCGCACGGCGTTCGAGCGTTCCTGCAGCTTGGCCATATTCCCGCCCCGTGGACGGCGATTGACGGCGTTCAGCCGCTTGAACCGGGCCATTGCGCCGTCTGGCAAGATGGCACATTTCAAACGAGTACCTATTGGGAATTAAAAGCTCACGCGAACGGGTCGGGCGCGACGAATGCGACCGGTGTGAGCGACGGATTGACCGAGCAATTGCTCGATGCTACGCGTCGGCATTTAATTTCGGACGTGCCGGTGGCTTTATTTTTGAGCGGCGGCGTCGACTCGGCGGCAATTGGTGCGCTGGCAAAGCGTGCCGGAGCAGATAGGCTCACGGCGCTGACGATTGGATTCGAGGATCGCGCGTTGGATGAATCCGAGCTGAGCCGCCGCAGCGCCGAGGTGCTGGGGATTCCTCATCGCGTGCTTATGCTCACAGCGCGCGAGACGCACGAATCGCTCGATCATGCCATGTGGGCAATGGATCAGCCCACCGTTGACGGCCTGAATGCATATTGGATTTGCCGGACCGCGGCACGAGCTGGATTCAAAGTGGCACTGAGCGGGCAGGGCGGCGACGAATTGTTCGGTGGATATGGATCGCTGCGTTGGTTTGAGCGATTCACGCATGCAGCGTCTTGGCTGAAGCCCGTGCCCAAGGGATTCGCGACCGCGGTTCTCGATCACGAGGTGTTTCCGTTCCGCTGGCGCAAACTTTCTTATCTCGCAGGTGCGGATGACCCGTTCGTAGCAGCGGAATTGGCGGTGAAGATTCATTTTCTGCAGCGCGACGTGAACGAGCTGCTCGATCCTGAGCTCGCAACGGCCGGCAACGATGGCGAATTCGCCGCGCGCGGCGAAGAGGCAGGCGCGCATCTGCGCGAGTGGGCGGCGCGCGCGAAGGATGCAGATTTGATGGAAAAAGTCGCTTACCTCGATGTTCATGCCCATTTGGAGCCGCGCCTCTTGCGCGACGGCGACGCCATGAGCATGGCCCATAGCCTGGAGCTGCGACCCGTCTTCCTCGATCACAAGCTCGTCGAGTATGTCTTCGCCATGCCCGGCAAATTGCGGATGCAGCACAAGAAATTGCTACTCGATTCCATGCGCAGCGTTATGCCCGAGAATACGTACCGCGAGATTGCCGGTCGCCCCAAGCGCACTTTTTCATTTCCTTTTGCCGATTGGCTGGCGGGCGAATTGCGGCCGGAAGTGGACGCGGCGTTCAGCACCGACCGCGTGCGCTCCGCGCGAATTCTGAACCCTGCGGCGGTGCAGAGCGTGTGGAAGCGATTTCTGGATCACCCGGGCCGAGTCGGTTGGTCGCGCGTCTGGTCGCTTTTCGTTCTGCAGCGCTGGTGTGAGACGATGAAGGTCACGCACTGAAACTGATGGCTCGCTCGAAACCTATCCTCGCGGTTGTCTCTCCTTTTATCGATAAGCGCCACGGAACGGAACGCCGCGTGGCGGAATGGACTTCGCGGCTTACCGGAGATTATGACGTCCACGTTTATAGCCAACGTGTCGAAGACCTCGACCTCGCGACTCTCACCTGGCATCGCATTCCGAAAATTCCCGGGCCGCATCTCGTGAATTTTGTTTGGTGGCTCGGCGCGAATCATGCGTGGCGCTGGTGGGATCGGCGATTTCGCGGAATTTCTCATGATTTGGTTTTTAATGCAGGAACGAATTGTTTGGACGCGGATGCGATTTCCATTCACATCGTTTTTGCGGAATTTGAGCGCCAGGTGCGGCCGGAGTTGGCTTTGTCGCGAAATTCCATCGCCTCCTGGCCGCGGTTGATTCACCGGCGCCTTTACTATCGCTTGATTAAGGCACTGGAACGCCGGCTTTATGTGCGGCCGCGCGCGCAGCTTATTTTGATCGCGCATAAGACCCAGGAAGATCTGGACCGCTTCTATGGGGCGCATGAAGCGTTGCCCGTCGTTTACATGGGCGATTGATCATGCGACATTTAATCCGGAGTCGCGCATCGCGCGGCGAGCTGAGGCGCGGCGGGAACTTGGGATCGCCGACGATCGCTTTGTGTTTTTGCTTGTGGGCAACGACTGGCGGAAGAAAGGACTTTTTGCATTGTTGGACGCGATGCCGCTTCTCGCAGATCTGCCGATAATACTTCTCGTGGCTGGTAACGATGAGGCGCATTCCTATCAGAATCAGATTCAGGGATCGCATCTGGAGGAACGCGTAAGATTTCTTCCTTCGCGCGCTGATGTTGCTTTCTATTACGCCTCAGCCGACGCCTACGTCGGTCCTTCGATCGAAGACACTTTCGCGCAGCCTCCGGCAGAGGCGATGTCTTGTGGCCTGCCCGTGATTACCACCGTGACCAACGGCACCGCCGAGATCATGACGGAGGGTTTCGACGGAATTCTGCTCCGCGATCCTTCGGATGTCCGAGCGCTCGCGTCGGCGATGCGTTCGCTTTGCAGCGACCGAGAATTTTGCCGGCGGCTTGGTGAAAACGCGGCGCACACCGCGGAACAATATACTTGGGATCGAAACGGCGAGCAGTTTCGCGAGATTTTTGCGCGGATCTTGAGCCGGAAGGAGAAATCGTCTGCGGCGGCTGTTCGGCAGGAATCTTGAAACCGGGCCCGGCGTTGGGCAATGGATGCGCCGGCCTAATGCTTGCTTGTCACGCTCGCCGCGTCGCTGGCACTGAGCGATACCATTCTACGAACTGCTTTACGCCGACTTCAAAATTCGTAGCCGGGGCGTAATGTAACGCGGCCTTTGATTTCGTGAGATCGGCCCAGGTCAGCGGCACGTCGCCTGGCTGCATCGGTTGCGGGGAGCGATTGGCTTTGCGGCCGGTGGCTTTCTCGATTGCCGCAATCATTTCGTTCAGCGTGACCGGATGCGAATTGCCCAGATTGAAAATTTCGAAGCGCGCGCCATTTGCCACCGGCGGCGTATATTCGAGGGCGCCGAAAATTCCGGAGACGACGTCGGTGACGTAAGTGTAGTCGCGACCTGCCGAGCCATCGCCGTAAACCGGGATGGGCTTTCCGGCTTCGATCAGCGCGGTAAATTTGTGAATGGCAAGATCGGGGCGCTGGCGCGGGCCATAGACGGTGAATAATCGCAGGCAAGCTGTCGAAATCGGATAGAGATGCGCGTAAGTGCAGCACAGCATTTCGCCCGCGATTTTCGTGGCCGCATACGGAGAGATTGGCTGTAAATTCATTTCGCTCTCGACGAATGGGGCTTTACTGGCCGCGCCATAAACCGAACTGGACGAGCCAAAGATGAAATTTTGAACGCGGAACTCGCGGCAAAGATCGAGAAGATTGAGAGTGCCGGAAATATTTACGCGATCGTAGAGTTGCGGCTGTTCGATCGATGGGCGAACGCCGGCGAGCGCTGCCAGATGAATCACCGTATCGGGGCGGAAGGCACGGAAAATTTCACGCACGCGGGGGGCATGGCAAATGTCGGCTTCGTTGAAATCAAATCGGCCCACCCGGCGGACGTCTTCTAGATTGGCGCGCTTCCAGGCCGGAGAATAGAAATTGTCGAGCGAGTCGACGATGATGAGCTTCGCGCCACCGCGGACCAAGGCTTCGGCAACGTGGGAGCCTATAAATCCGGCGCCGCCGGTGAGCAGAATTTTTCGCGCTGCATCTACCAAGAAATCCTCCGCATTCTGGACGAATAGGGAGACTATCAACAATCTTGGCGCGGGGGAAGATTCCTTCGCGCGATTTGTGCGAGATTCTTACGATGAATTATCTGATTGATTTGGCGAAATTTCGTACCAGACCCCGGTTCATTCGAGGAGTCCGCGTTTGAGTGTCGCCCCAGGCGATTTTCGTCAGCGCAAAGTGCCGTCAAAACCGCGCTTCCTTTGTCGGGGTAATTCGGCGGCGCGAGAGTTGGCGCGATGATTGTTGGCCTTTTTACGGATTTGATTCCTCCTGGCGGCGTGCAATTGGCGGGGCGTCATACCGCCGCGGTACTGAGCCGTTTCGCCGCTGAACGCGGCTGGCCCTCGCAATTTCTTAGTCTGAACGATCCTGCGAACGAGCATGAATTGAAAGTTGCCGGCCTCACGGTTCGATTTACCGGATTCGGAAAATCGATACGGCGATTCGCCGCGAAGGCCCTCGGTCTTGCTCGCCAAGCTCAGATTGTTTTGGCGGCACATCCGCATTTGGCCGTGCCTGCGTCGGCGATGCGAGCGAGATCGAAAAAGCTTTGTTTGGCAGTGCAGGCGCACGGCATTGAAGTTTGGAAGCCAATGGGCGCCCTTCGTGGAATCTGTTTGCGGCGCGCCGATGTCGTCACTGCGCCGAGCCAATTTACAGCCGGGAAGCTTCAGCAAATCCAAAGCTTACCGGAAACGAAGATTCAAATCCTGCCATGGGGACTTGATCCGGAGTTTCTTGCTTTAGCGGAGAGCGCGTCGGGATTTTCGCTGCCCACAGAAACACCGAATTCGCGATACGTACTGGCTGTGGGCCGCTGGTCATCGGCAGAGCGTTACAAGGGATTTGACACATTGATTCGCGTCCTTCCGGCACTCTTGCGCGAAACGCCGGATCTGCACCTCCTATTCGTTGGAGGTGGCGACGACCGGCCGAGCCTCGAGGCATTGGCCAAGGTAATAAAGGTCGAACAGCGCGTCCATTTTCTTACGGGAATTTCTCGTGAGCAGCTGATCGCGTGTTACGCCAGCGCGGATGTTTTCGCATTACCGAGCAGCGGCGAGGGATTTGGGTTCGTTTTTCTCGAAGCCATGGCGCTAGCCAAGCCGGCGATAGGTGGAAATCACGGCGGCATTCCCGATATTATCGAGGAGGGGAAAACGGGCTTTCTTGTCACGCACGGCGATGAGGAACAACTCGCCGCAAAATTAAACATATTGCTGTGCGATCGCGCGCTGCGTGAAGAAATGGGGCGGCGCGGGCGCGATCGAGTGATGCAGAAATTCTCGTTTCAGAATTTCGAAACGAGACTCCGCGAACTCCTGACTAAATCTTGCAACGTGTGAGCCCGAAGTGAGCAAATCTTTTGCAGATACGCGCCCCAACAACGGATTGCAGTGAAGATTCTTAAAGTCTCTCAGGCGTATCATCCCTTTTTATCCGCCGGCGGGCCGCCGACAAAAATTCGCGCGATCGCGACGCGGCTCGCGCGGCACGGGCACGGAGTGACGGTGCTGACCGCGGACCTCGGCTTGCGGCAAAACGGCCACGCCGCCAATTGGAAACTGGATCGCTGGGGCTGGACCAATTTAGATGCAGGCGTCGTCGCGATTTATCTGCCGACTCTCGAGAGATATCGCTCGCTCACACTGAACCCGGGTGTGATAGGCTTCAGCAGAGAAATCGCTGCAACCTTTGACCTGGCCCACCTCTACGGCGTGTACGATCTTCTGGGCCCGCCAATAGCACGCTACTGTTCGCGCGCACGCGTGCCATACATCGTCGAACCGATGGGGATGTATCGGCCCATCGTGCGGAATCTATATTTGAAAAAGCTGTACCATCGGGTTCTCGGAGACCGTCTCATGCGAAAGGCGCGATACGTGATCGCGACTTCGGAACAAGAGCGGCTCGAGCTGGCTGCGGACGGAATCGATGAAGCGCGCATCGTGGTGCGCCGGAATGGAATTGAAGCGCCACCCGCAAATCCCGAGCCCGGAACATTCCGCGAGCGGCTTGCGATCTCGGGTGATGCCAGGGTGGTTTTATTTTTGGGCCGCCTGGTCTCGAAAAAAAGTCCCAATCTTTTGATCGCGGCGTTTTCACGCTGGCGCGCGAAAGCAGGAGCGGCAACTCAGGGAGTTCTGGTGCTCGCAGGACCGGAAGAAGATGCTGAGTATGCGCGCCGGCTGCACGAGCAGTGCGCGGAGTTACGCCTCGTTGATGCCGTTCGATTCCCGGGGCCGCTCTACGGCGAGGAAAAGTGGCAGGCCTATCGCGATGCGGACGTGTTCGTGCTGCCCTCGCAGAATGAAAATTTCGGCAATACCGCCGCGGAAGCAGCGGCTTGCGGAACTCCGGTGATCGTGACCGACCAGTGCGGAATTGCACCGTGGATCGAAGGGCGCGCGGGGGCGGTGGTGCCGCACAACATCGACGCGATTGAAAACGCACTTACCGGATTACTTTCGCGGCCTGGGCTGCGCGAACACTTTGCCGAAGGCTGCGCGACGATGACTCGCGAGCTCTCGTGGGACGAGCCAGTCTCGCAACTGGAATCACTGTATCGCCATTGCCTGGAGGAAGCGGCGTCACGATGAAGACCGGGCGCATCTTCGAGTGGTCGTGGAAGGCCGTCAACCTGATCTGCGCCGTCTCCGTCCTACTGTTCATCGTCACGGCCTGCTGGGAATATTCCACGCGCCGCTATCTGCACGGCTTTGCCGATGCCATCGTGCCCGCCACGGCCTCGCCGGTCGAAAAATCCGAAGCCATCCTAAATTGGATGGAGCACGGGCCGGCGCACCGGGACGCACCGCAACATGGAACCGACAATATTCGCGACCCAGAAGAATCTCTGAACTACGCATCGTTGCTGAAGGTATGCGGCTCGGCGACGAATGCCTTCGTCAATCTTGCGAATGCCGGCGGATTGCCCGCGCGCCGGCTTCTGCTAATGAGCGACAAGCGAGACACCAACCATGTCGTCGCTGAAATTTGGACTGGCCAAAAATGGATCGTGGTCGATCCTTCATTCCGATTTATTCCGCGAGGATTTGACGGGCAACCGCTGACACGCGAGGAACTCGGAGATCCCGCGGTCTTCGAGCACGTGGTGCAAAGCGTGCCGCATTACGATCCGTCTTACAATTACTACCACACCGCGCATCTCAGAATGGCGCGCGTGCCGATCATCGGCTCCGCGTTGCGAAGCATTTTCGAAACGGTTGCTCCGCGGTGGAGCGACTCGATATACATCACGCTGCTGGCCGAACGCCGCTCGTTCGCTTCAGCGATCGTTGCGGGTCTTTTGTGTTTGATCTTTTTCCTGGCACGCATGATTCTGCGGCGTATTGGCGAAATGAGATTGGGAATTCATCGCGTACGATTTCGGGAACGCCTGTGGCGGGCCTGCCGCACGTTTCTGCGTGAAGTGAATTAATGCTTCCCATGCAACTCGTCGCAGAATGAATTCGCAATCAAGCACGAAATTCACTGCGCACGAGCCGCTGGTGCAAGAGCGCGGCATCGGCCCGCGGAAATATTTCCAGCTGGTCGTGCTGGTCTTCGCGCTCAATCTCCTCTCAGCAAGTCTATTCATCGCCTTCGTCAACCGCCCGGTGTACGACGATGAATACAATATCGTTGATGTCCACAATTATGCGCAGCACGGGCTGACCTCTGCGTCCCTTCGGGCGCATACCAACGCTCCCGGCCCGGCAAGTTACATCTGGATGGCGACCGTGGTGCGCGTGCTACACGGCAACGAATTGCGCGATGCACGGATAGGCAGCGCTTTGAGCTGGCTGCTGCTTGTCTGCGGCACGCTGGCATTCGTGCGATATGGCGATCATTCGCAGGAATGGTGCACGGCGTTGCTTGTTCTTCTAGTGTTCCCTCACGCGGTGGAAGCTACCGCTACCGTCTTGACGGAAGGCCCCGCGCTGCTGTTTGCGGTTCTCGGCGCGATCGCGTGGGTAGAATTTTCCGCGAGCGACAACATCGCACCGGATAATACCGCACTCGCACTGATGGGCGCCTTGTTAATGGGGATTGCGGTCACGTCGCGGCAATACTATCTGGCGCTACTACCCGCGGCGGCGCTACTGGCGATCTGGGAGATGCGATCGGGCGCTCAGCAGCGTGGCTGGCGTCAGAGGAGTATTGCGATCGTATCCATGGCACTCGCTGCGCTTCCCATCGTCCTGCTTATGAAGATTTGGCACGGCGCAACGAGTCCTGCAATGGCCGCGGGAGTTTCGTACACCAATTGGCAGGTGAAGTTGGGTGCGAATTTTTTCCGGCCGGTTACGGCGCTGATTTATTGCGCGGTTTATCTCGTGCCGCTCACATTTCCGCTGATGCTGCCGCTAAACCTATCACGACGATGGCGCGAAATCGCAATTTCCATTCTCGTAGGGCTGGCGGCGGCCCGTTTCCACGCGCAGACATTGCAACCGGGGCCTTTGCGATCCGCGTTTTACACCATTGCTCGCGGGCCACTGATGATGTCCGTAATGTTTGGATTGCTGGTCGCCATCGCAACATTTAGCGCGCTCACAATCGCCCGAACTCTTTGGGAGAAGCGCGGCGAACTTTCAACGCGGCCGGCTGTGGTATTCGCGGCGCTGATGGTTCTTTTTTTCATTGGCGAGCAAATTGGAGTGGGCGGAAACGCGCCGTTCTACGACCGGTACATGCTGCAGATTGCGCCATTCCTTGGAGTGATTTCGTTCGCGGCGCTGCCTCGGCTGGGCTATGAGCGATTGGGTGTGCTCGGCGCCATGTCCGTATTGAACCACATGATTCTGTGGCGCTATGCTTTTGCTTCCTAAGATTTTCGCTGAGTGGATCCCAGGCTTCTTGATCGGACTACATTGAACTGATGTGCGGAATTTGCGGCGTCATCGGAATTGAGAATCGCCACGAAGCCGAGCCGCTCGTGCGGCGGATGATGGCGAAGCTCGTTCATCGCGGGCCGGACGAGGAAGGCGTGCTCGCGGCTCGCGGGGCTGTGTTGGGCATGCGCCGCTTGAGCATCATCGATCTGCCCGGCGGCACTCAGCCGGTTTGGAATGAGGATGGCACGCGCGCGGTAGTTTTCAACGGCGAAATTTACAATTTCAAAGAATTGCGCGAGGAACTCGATCGACTTGGTCACCGCTTTCGCACGCGTTCGGATACCGAAATCGTCGTTCACGCTTACGAGGCTTGGGGCAAGGATTGCGTGTGCCGATTGCGCGGAATGTTTGCGCTCGCCGTAGCGGAATTGCCCAGTGGCCGCGATGGCGCGAGCTCACGTGTTTTCTTAGCCCGCGATCGATTTGGAATCAAGCCGCTTTATTACGCGAATTCCGGCGGCACATTTGTGTTTGCGTCCGAAGTGCGCGCGCTAATGGCTTCCGGGTTGGTGCCACGCGAACTTTCAGCAGGAGCTTTGGCGAGTTACGTTTTATTCGGATCGGCAGGCGAACCGATGACTTTGGTTGACGGGGTCATGTCCCTGCCGCCTGGAAATCGGATCACCATCGACGTGGCACAATCGGCAGTGGCGCACGAACCCGACGCGTACTGGGGCCCCGAATCGGTGAGCCGCGCAAATGAACCCGACGGGCATCGCGCTGGCGCGCATGCGCCTGCGAAAGTGCGATCGCTACTCGAAGATTCAGTGCGTAAACATTTAATCGCCGATGTCCCCATCGGCGTTTTCCTGAGCAGCGGGATTGATTCGACGGCGCTGACGGCTTTGGCCAGCCGCGAGCGCGCCGGGCTAAATACTTTTACGCTAATTTTTCCAGAGCGCAAATTCAGCGAATCCGAAATTGCGCGCCGCACCGCCAAAAAGTACGGCACCGAGCACCGCGAAATCGAATTGAGCGGCGAACAAATGCTCGCGCGCATGGACGAAGCCATCGCCTCTTTCGATTCTCCCAGCATGGATGGCATCAATACTTATTTCGTTTCGTGGGCGGCGCGGCAGGCGGGATTGAAAGTCGCCCTTTCAGGTCTTGGCAGCGACGAGATTTTTGGCGGGTACTCGACATTCCGAACGACGCCTCAACTAGCGCGAATTGCAAGAATCGCGCTCGCCACTCCCGCGGGATTGCGCCAGGTACTCGCCCCGGCAATCGATTTCTTCGGCGGACGCGTGAGCCACGGGGACGCAGGACGAAAGTTGGCGGCTGCTTGGGCCGACCCTGATTCCTTGCCGGATAGTTATTTTTTTGCAAGAGCGCTGTTCGCGCCGGCCCAGGCGGCGGATTTGCTCGGAGGCCACGCGGAATCGTGGAGCGGTGCCGCGGCCGGACGCTGGCTGGAAGAGACGGTACGGCAGGCGGAAACCTTGCACGGAGCGGCGCGCATCTCGTGGCTAGAGTTGCGCACTTACATGACGAGTACTTTGTTGCGCGATACAGATGCGATGAGCATGCGGCATTCACTCGAAGTGCGCGTGCCGTTCCTCGACCATCCGCTGGTGGAATACGCACTCTCCGCGGCCGATGGATTCGCGACCGCCCGCGATATGCGGCCAAAGGCGTTGCTGATTGCAGCGCTCGGAGATTTGCTGCCGGCCGAAGTGGTGCATCAGCGGAAGAAAACCTTCACCCTGCCTTGGGAAGATTGGATGCGTGGTGCGTTGCACGGTCGGCTAGCAACTGCTTTTGTCGAATGGTCGCCGCGGCTCGAAGCGCATCTACCCGCCGCGGCAGCGCGTGGAGTTTGGGAGTCGTTCCTCGCCGGACGGACGAGTTGGTCGCGTCCCTGGGCTCTTTACGTGCTAAATGAATGGGTGAAGCGCACCCTCGACAGCAGCGATGGCGCGCCGGCGCAAGCACCAACCGCAACATCCGTAATCCCCGCAGTGACGTAACAGCCTCATTCTCTCTATAATCGTTGCGCGCCAATCCGATGATTATTCTTGGGATCAATGCGTATCACGCGAACGCTTCGGCGGCCATTGTCGTCGATGGGCAATTGCTCGCCGCTGCGGAAGAAGAACGCTTCAATCGCGTGAAGTACGCGGCCGGCTTGCCGGTGCAGGCGATTCAATATTGCCTGCGCGAAGCAGGAGTAACGCTTGCGCAGGTCGATCACATTGCCATTCCGCGGAATCCCCGCGCGCGCCTCGCGACGAAGCTGCGTTACGCGCTGCGCATGCCTAAATTTGCAATCGAACGCGCCCGCGTAATGGCCCGCTTTTCGGGCATTAAAGAAGAATTGGCCGCCGCCTTCGAGATGGATCCCGAAACGATTCGCGGAACGTTTCGTCGCATCGAGCATCACGTCGCGCACCTTGCAAGCGCATATTTTGTTTCGCCCTTCGATCGCGCCGCGGTTCTTTCCATTGATGGACTCGGCGATTTTGCCAGCGCCATGTGGGCCGATGGCGCAGGAGCGACTCTTTCGCCGCGTGGCGCCACCACGTTCCCACATTCGCTCGGAATGTATTACACCGCGCTGACGCAGTATCTCGGCTTCCTGAAATTTGGCGATGAATACAAAGTGATGGGCCTGGCCGCCTACGGCGCTCCGCAATATCTCGATGCCTTCCGAAAAATTGTGCGCGCCGAGCCGGGCATGAAGCTGCGGCTGAATCTAGATTACTTCACGCATCAGCGCCAAGGCCCGGAAATGACCTGGCGCGATGCAGGCGCCACTCCCGTGCTGGGACGGTTGTATTCCGATCAACTCGAAAAATTGCTGGGCCCGACCCGACGGCCAGACGAACCGGTCGAGCAGCGGCATCGTGATCTAGCCGCCAGCATGCAAGCGCGACTCGAAGAAGTTCTGCTCGAGCATGTCAACGAACTGGCCGCGCGCACGAAGCAAACCTCGCTCTGTCTCGCGGGCGGTGTTGCTTTCAACTGTGTAGCAAATGGAAAAATGCTCGAGCACACGCCATTCCAGCGCATTTACGTACAGCCGGCGGCGGGCGATGCTGGATTGTCGGTCGGCGCTGCTTTTGCTGTCGAACATTCCATTCTCGGGCGCCCTCGCGCGTTTGTGATGGAGCAAGCGGGATGGGGTCCGGGATTTTCGCACGCGGAAATCGCGCGGGCCATCGGCGAGCGCGCCGCGGGCCACGACGGCGTCGAGATTCAAGAATTGAACGAAGATGCCGCCGTAGCAGCAGCGGCACGTGAATTGGCGGACGGCAAAATTCTCGGCTGGTATCAAGGCCGCGCCGAATGGGGCCCGCGCGCGCTCGGCAATCGCAGCATTTTGGCCGATCCACGCCGCCCCGAAATGAAAGATGTTTTGAATCAACGCATCAAGCATCGCGAAATGTTCCGCCCATTCGCGCCCTCGATTTTGGAGGAAGCCACCGGCGAATATTTCGAGCGCACGCATCCCTCACCTTTCATGACCTTCGCTTACAGCGTGCGGCCGGAAAAGCGCTCAGTGATTCCAGCGCCGACTCATGTGGATGGCACCGCGCGTCTGCAAACCGTCAGCCGCCGCACCAATCCGCTCTATTGGAAACTGATTCGCGCGTTCGGCAACCTGACCGGCGTGCCCGTGCTCGTGAACACCTCGTTCAACGATAACGAACCAATCGTCTGCCGCCCGGAAGAAGCGCTCGATTGTTTTTTGCGCACGCGAATGGATGTGTTGGTGATGGGCAATTTTGTCCTTCGTCGCACTGCAGCGTCAGACGTGGATCAATCGCCCGTGCAAGCCCAGGCGCGCCGAGCGACATGATTTCTCGCGCAACTAAATCGCAGTTTTCCTCGCTCGCCATCACAAATCCGCCGTGCACATTCTGATTCTCAACGAGTATTACCCGCCGGACACGTCCGCCACGGCAAAGCTCGCCAGCATTGTCGCAGAAGCACTCGCCGAAAAGTATCGCGTCACGGTAGTTGCCGGACGCCCGTCGTATGATCCTGACGAACGATATCCGTATTCGCTGCTGCGTCGGAAAATACGAAATGGAGTGACCATAGAATGCGTCGGCTCTACGGCATTTTCCCGCCACAAGATGACGGGCCGCGTTTCAAATTATCTAAGCTACCTGGCGATGGCCGTTCCGCGAGCGCTGGCGATTCGCGCCGACATAATTTTGGCAATGACCGATCCACCGATAGAAGGCATCGCCGGAGCTTTCGTCGCACGGCTCAAGCGTCGTCCTTACGTCTACAACATTCGCGACATGTATCCCGACATGGCCCTCGGCGGTGGAATCGTCGGCGATCGCGCCTGGGTCCGCCTCTGGGAAAAAATGCACCGCTGGGCGCTGCGGCAGGCGAAACGCGTCATCGTGCTCGGCGACGATATGCGCGAGCGCATTTTGCGCAAAGGCATAAATCCGGCCAACGTCGTGGTCGTTCGCGACGGCACAGTGCTTCCTGAAACTCTCGCCGAGCAAAGTCATCCCATCGCCCAAGAAATTCGCTGCGGCTACTCGTTCGCAGCGATTCACGCCGGAAACCTCGGCTTCTATGGCGCGTGGGATACGTTGCTGCAAGCGGCCAAATTGCTCGAGCAAGAAAATACCGGCGTGATCTTCGTCGGTGAAGGCGCCAATCGCGCACGCCTGCAAGCCGCCGCGCAAGGCTCCGCGAATGTCCGCTTTCTTCCCTTCCGCCCGGCCGCCGAAATTCCGCTAGTGATGGCGGCCGGCGACGTGCACATAATTTGCGTGCGGCGCGGCCTCGAAGGAGTCGTCGTCCCGAGCAAACTGTATTCGGTTCTTGCGGCGGGACGGCCCGTGCTCGCGGTGGCAGCAGAAGAATCTGACGCGGTGCGCATCGTGCGCAACGCCCGCTGCGGCCTGGCCGCCGATCCGGACGATCCCGCTTCGGTCGCCGCCGCCTTGCGAAAAATGCGCGACGATCCACGCGAATTAACCGACATGGGCCGGCGCGCGCGTGATGCCGCCAAAAATTATGCTAGAGTGAATGAGCTGAAACGATTCGTCGCAACCGTCGAAGATGCCACCAAAGGCGGCATCTCCTAATCAAACGCACGTTGGAAATGGAAGCCGCTCCGGAAAAATCAAAACCCGCTTCCAGTCCACTTGGGAAACTCGGATGTACAGTGACTTGCTGGCATTTATCATCGCGTTCCTAGCCTCCGTCGCTCTCACCGCCCCGGTGCGCAGCTCTCGCGTTGCGCGTCGGCCTGGTCGACAAACCCGGCCCGCGCAAGGTTCACGTCAAGCCGATTCCGCTACTCGGTGGCGTCGCGATCTATTGCGGATTCGCGTTGGCGGTCCTGGTCACACTGCACACTTCAGCCCGCGGCCAAATTGTGGCCATCCTCGCCGGCGCCACGCTGGTCGCGGTCATCGGATTCCTCGACGACAGCGGCCTCCTCCATCACCAACTAAAATTGTTCGTAGCCATGCCCGCCGCCGCATTCCTGCTTATGGCCGCAGGAATCCGCTCGCACATCATTTCCGCCTACGTCCCCGGCGAAACAGGAATCATTCTCGATGGCGCCCTGACGGTTCTCTGGGTGGTAGGAATCACCGCAGCCTTCAGCATTTTCGATCACATGGACGGCCTCTGCGCCGGAATCGCAGCCATCGCCGCATTGTTTTTCACCATCGCCGCAAATCAAGGCGGCCAAGTGATGGTGAGGACGCTCGGCGCAGCGGTACTCGGCGCCGCTCTCGGATTTCTCGGCTGGAATTTCAAGCCTGCCAAAATTTTCATGGGCGATGGCGGCGCCATGCTACTCGGCTTCCTGATGGCCACTCTCGGATTAAAACTGCGCCCCGAAACCGGCGACTCGCAATCCGGCTGGCTAATCCCAGTCCTGATTCTGGGCGTCCCGATTTTCGACACCACCCTAGTCTCCATCTCCCGCGCCCGCCGCGGCCTGATTCCTTTCACCTCGCCCGGCAAAGATCACACCGCGCACCGTCTCGCCAATCTTCGCCTCGGCCAAAGAGGCGCTGTGCTGGTCCTCTACGCCCTCGGTGCATTTTTCGGCGGTGTCGCCATCTTGATTCCCATGCTTTCACCCGCCAAAGCCTTCGGCCTCGCTGCGGTCGTCGGACTGTGCGCACTCGTAGCAATTTATTTCCTCGAGAGCGCCCCCTACGAACGCCAGCAAAAGCTTCAGAAACCCACGCCAATTCCTTAATTTTCGTCAAACTGCGAAGTCATTGGTAGAATTCGCGGCCTAGGATATACTTCGTTTCCCGACGCACGAGCTGCTCGTCGATTTCTATGCATGCAATCGGGCGCGCGTGCCAATCCCGAAGTCATCGCGAACCATGTTCGCTCGCAAGAGAGCATCTGCGGTCGCCTGACGTGAGGAAATTCAAGCGCTAACACACACGGTGAACTCGTTGTCAGGCCAGAACCCAACTTCCAACTCGCAAGCCGACGCCAAGCAGAAGCAATTACCTGTCGCCATCGTCGGCGGCTCGGCGGCTGGATTATTCACAGCGTCCCTGCTGGCTCGGCGCGGCGTTCCCGTTGAAGTTTTCGAGCGCTCTGAAAATCTCGACCCCATCTCGCGCACGCTGATCGTCACTCACAAATTGCGCACGCTGCTCGGCCGGGCCGCCGCAGGCAGCGTCGTAAATGAAATTCGCCGCTTCGAATTGTTCACCGATGGACGCGCCGCCAAAATCGAACTCAACCAGCCCGACCTAATCATCGAGCGCTCCACGCTCATTCGCGGTCTCGCGGACGAAGCCCGCCAAGCCGGCGCGCAGATCACTCTCGGCCGCCGCTTTCATGGCCTGCATAGCAACGGCGCAAGCCTGGTGCTCGACGTCGAACGCAGTTCCGACGGCGCGCGCGAAGAAGTCAAAACTCAAACGGTCGTCGGCAGCGATGGCGCAGCGAGCCGTGTAGCGCAATCTGCCGGTTGGCCGCGCCAGGAAACTGTTCCGCTGGTGCAAGCAATTGTCGAGCTGCCGAAAGACATGCCCGCAGAGACAGTCCGCGTTTGGTTCGTGCCCGACGACACACCTTATTTTTATTGGCTCATTCCCGATTCAGCGAATCGTGGCGTGCTCGGCTTGATCGGCGAGTCGGGGCAGGAAACGCGCAAGCATCTCGAGCGATTTCTCGAGAAACGCAAACTCGAGCCCATCAGTTTTCAGGGCGCGCGCATTCCGGTTTATAACCGTTGGGTTCCGGTGAAGCGACGCGTGGGCGCGGGCGATGTTTATCTGGTCGGCGATGCCGCCGCGCAAGTGAAAGTCACCACCGTCGGCGGAATCGTCACCGGTTTCCGCGGCGCGCTCGGCGTGGCGGAATCTATTTTGAATCGCGGCGAGAGCAGCGAATTGCGCCGCTTGCGTCGCGAACTCGATATGCATTTGCTGCTGCGGCGTTCCCTGCATCATTTCCAGCAAAGCGATTACAGCCGTCTTGTCGATTTGCTTAATGATTCCGCGCGCCGCTCTCTCAGCGACTATTCGCGCGATGAAGCCCTCAAAGTTCTTTGGCACATTTGCTTGAGCCAGCCGCGCCTCATTCTGATGGGTCTTCGCGGCTTGCTAACAGGCGGGCGCACTGTTTCCCCGCCCCGTTCCTAGCCGTTTGCGACTTCCCTTTTCCCTCCAAAGTTTCTCCACGTATAGTGTGGAGCGGTATGTCATCTGAAGGATACGTCCTCGGACTCTCGGCGTTCACGCACGATCCAGCGGCCGCCTTACTCGATCCGCGCGGCGAAATCATCGCCATCGAAGAAAGCAAAATGTCGCGCGCTCGCGAAGCCACGGGAATCCCCCGCGAAGCGATTCGCTATTGCTTTGAGCGCGCAGGAATTGGCTGGGCAGATATCTCAAGCATCGCCGTCGCCAGCGAACCGCGCAAAGCCTGGCGCCGCTCCACGGGCCTGCGATTGCGCCAAGCTCCGCGCGCCCCCGTCGCGAGTGGATATTATTTGAGCAAATCGGTCGGCGAGCTCGGCCGCGAACTGAACAATTTTCGAATTCTCGATGCGATGGCCGGCCAGCCAGCCGGTCGCGTCGTCGCTTCTGGCCATCATCTGTCGCATGCGGCCAGCGCCTTTTATGCCTCGCCTCTTGATCGCGCGCTTGTTCTAGTAATGGACGAGCAGGGCGACGGTCGCTCCGGCCTGGCCGCCATCGGAGAAGGCACGCAACTCCGCGTGATCGATGACGTTCCGTTTCCTCATTCGCTCGCATGGGTCTATTCGCAGGTCACCGAGCTCCTCGGTTTCACCCCGCATAAAGACGAACAGAAAACTCAGTGGCTCAGCCTCTTCGGCGCACCGCAGTTCGAAAATTTATTTCTCAATATGCTGCGCCGCGATTCTTCGCCGTGGCCGCACTTGAATCGCCGCTACTTCACGCGCGGATTCACCGGCCGCCTCGCCTTTTCAGATTCGTTCTACAAGCAAATCGGTGCCTCGCAATCATCCTCCAGGCTCGCCAACGAATCGGCCCGAGCGGACCTAGCTTCCAGCGTCCAAAATGCCTGCATGAAAGTTGTGATCGACTTGCTCGAATCACTCCGTAAAGAAAATAAAATCGATCAACTCTGCCTCGCCGGTGGCCTGTTCCTGAATCCGTTACTCGTTTCAGCAATCGAGCGCGGCACCGGCTTCCAGGATGTCTTCGTCCAACCCGCAGCCGGTAACGAAGGAACCGCCCCTGGAGCAGCCTGGAATGAGTGGCACGGCCGCCTCGGCCGCAAACGAGTAGCGCCGACGAAGCACTTGTATTGGGGCCCAGCCTACTCCAACGATGAAATCAAACAAGTGCTCGACAATTGCAAAGCCAATTATCACTGGGCCAATTCCGACGCGGAAAAAATTCAAGAAGCCCTGCGCCTGCTACGCGCCGGAAAAATCGTAGCCTGGTGCCAGGGTGCCGCGGAATTCGGCCCGCGCGCGCTCGGCAATCGCAGTTTGCTGGCCTCGCCATGGGCTCCATTCGTGAAAGAAAATCTGAATGATTTCGTGAAGCACCGCGAATCTTTCCGCCCCTTCGCGCTGGCAGTGCCCGAGGAAGATGCTCCACGATTTTTCGAGGCGACTCGTGCCGCCCGCTTCATGGCCTCGATGGGCGTAGTAAAACCAGATGCGCGCAAATTGCTGAAGGATTTCACTCTGCCGGGAAATCTCGTTCGTCTGCACGTGGTCGAGCGCGCCGCAAATCCCCTTTTCTGGCAACTGCTGAAAAGTGCCGGCGAAAATTCCCCAGCTCCAATTCTGGTAAACACCTCATTCAATCTCTTCGGCGAGCCGCTGGTAATCACACCCCGCGACGCAGTCCGCAGCTATTTCTGCTCTGGCACAGACGCCCTGATAATTGGAAATTTCATCCTGGCCAAAACCTAACGCATCCGGTTTGTCAGGGCACGACTTTAGTCGTGCCGTAACAGCCGCAATTTCAATTCGGCTTTAGCCGCTGAGGGCGGGTTCCGAGTCCTCGTGTGGTTCATAATACCGTGACGTCAAGCAGTCGACGTTCGCGTCGCAGCATTAGTGCGCCGCATACTTATCAATCCACTTCAGCTCCTCGCGCACCAAAATCTTCCCATGCCAAGGATTATTCTCGAGACTGTGATTCTCCCCAGGAAAAATCAGCAAACTCACCGGAATCCCCCGGCTATAAAGCGCCCGCTCCAGCAAATACTGCTCGCCAACATAAACGCGATTATCTTCCGCCCCAGCCGCGACCAGCGTCGGCGTAGTAATCTTGCCGATTTGCCAAATTGCCGCCTCCGCATTGTAATTTTCCTCCGCCTCCCAAGGCCGGCCGCCCAAAAAATAAGCGTCATCCATCACCGTGTCGTCGTTGCCCCAATTCGCCACGTGTTCCACCGCACCCGCACCGGTCACAGCCGCCTTGAACCGCGTAGTCTGCGTAATCACCCAGTTTGTAACGTACCCGCCGTAGCTGTATCCGCCCACGGCAAGATGATTCGGGTCCGCAATTCCTTCTTTCACCAGTGCATCAACGCCCTCAAGCACATCTTTCCCCGGCCGCGAGACGATGTGCGGGATAATTCCCAGCGCCACCGCGTCGCCATAACCAGTTGAGCCGCGATAGTTGGGTTCGAACACAAGCCACCCGTTCGCCGCGGCCAGCGCCCCCCATTTGTACCAATCCGCCTCAAAGTAATCGCCGTCCGCTTCTTCGGGTCCACCATGCACGTACATAAACATCGACAGATTCTTTGCGTTTTCTTTCCCGGGCGGATAGATCAACAACCCTTCGAGAGTTTTGCCGTCGTCTGCCGTCCAGCGGTAGCTGTGCGCCGGCGGCATCGCTCGCTCGGTGAAAATTTTATTCAGCGAAGTAATCGGCCGCGCGCTCGATAAATCGTTCACGCTGTCCGCGATGTAAATTTCATTCGGCTGATGAAATCGCGAATATTCAAAAGCAATGCGCGGCGAGTTCGCGGCGGTACAAATCTTCGCGTAAGTCCCCGGCAAACCAGCCTGCTTGACCAACGCCGAATCCACCGACGATTGCGTGTAAATTTGCGTTTCCATTCCCAACTGGCCCGCGGCCAATAAATCGCCATTCGATAGGACATTGACTTCCGCCATCGCTCCGTCGAACTTTGCGCCCCAACGAAAATGCTGTGCGCGCTCGTTCGAGGGGTTGCTACCAGGCGATGCGCCCGCGTCCACCCAATAAATGCGCGGCTGCGCGTCCTGATACGCGCCCTCCACCGATCCGTAAAGGTAAATGAAGAAAATGTGCCGGCTATCCTTGGCCCAGCGAATGTGGTCGTAAATCACGGAAGTGTGACTGACGACCTGCGGCTGCGCGAGCCCGTGCGCCGCGGATGCAAGATCGATGGCGAAAATTGAATAGGTATCCAGCGTCTCTTCGCGCTCCGAGCGCGAATCGGTGCAAAAAGCCAGCCGCGCGCCATCAGGCGACACCGTGAGCTCCCTCGCTCTGTCGCTGACTTTCGCAATTTCGCGCGTCGTAGCGGCGAGATCCGGCGCCACGTTTCCGTCTCTCCACGCTGATTCGATCGCCGCAACATCCACCCTGAATATCTGGTCGCCGCGCTCCGATTCACGGTACCGGATCGCATCCTTCCATCCCTTTTTCTGAGCCTCTTTCTCTTCTTTCGATTGTGGCTGCCGTGTCGCGAAATAAATCGCGCGCGAATCTGCAGCCCATGCGAAGGAATGAACACTCTCGTCAGCCTCCGTCACTTGAAACGATTCGCCTCCGCTGATAGAGATGACGTAAAGCTGATCGGCCGGCTCGGACTTTTCGGAATCGTCAGCATCGTCGCCATCGCTGCTGTGCCTTGCGTTCGTACCGCCGGCTCGTCCTGAGTGGCGAAGGGCGTCCCTGCCGGCTCTCTTCGAATGGTCCTTCGGTGAAGTGCGACCGGGCCGATCCGAAAGAAATGCAATCCACCGCCCATCCGGCGACCACTGCGGAGAATGTTCATGGCCCGATTGCGTAAGCGGAATCAGCGTCCCGCCGGAACTCACCGCCGCACCTGCGACGCGATAGAGCCACAGATCGGTGCGATAACGTTCAGCCTCCCAATCGCTGCGTGTAGTCTGGATAACGACCGCGGCCCCGTCCGGCGAAATCCGCGCCGCGTTGTATTCCACGGAATCGAAAAATTCATCAAGAGTCACCGGCGGCTTGTCGGCCGCCGCCACTGGCCAGCGCCGCCCCACGACCGACACACTCAAGCTCGCGATGATTGCCACTACAAAAGAAAGTTTGCGCATGATTTCTCCGAAGGAGCGAAAAGATATACTCTGTGCCGGAACGAAGGTCAAGAAATCGAGCCCGAAACTTATGGCCTAATGTGGCGCCGGTCGCAGTTCTGTCGCCCACGGTTTGCCGCGTCTGCGGTGGCAGTCCGCATTTGGTAGCAGCCCCCGCATTTATGCGGGCGAGGAGCGCTTTAGCGCTGGGCACTTCTTAGCCACTACCAGCGCGAATTAAAGAAACGACGCGGGGGCGATTTGACCGAAGTCCAAAATTTGGAAACACGCCGCATCGTCCGCAACCGCGGTCGCGCCATCGCCGCCGCCGCGCTGCTGCTCCTTATTGTTTTAGGCGTCGCAGCATTTCGCGGCGTAGGCCGTTGGCTAGTAGTCGAAGATCCGCTGGATCACGTCGACGCGATCGCGGTGCTAAGCGGCGGCCTGCCCGACCGCGCTCTCGAAGCGGCCAAAATTTTTCGCCAGGGAATGGCTCCCCAAGTTTGGTTGACACGTCCAGCCAATCCAGCGGCCGAGCTTGACAAGATGGGAATCTCATTCGAAGGCGAGGAAGGCTACAGCCACGCGATCCTCATTCACGAAGGCGTGCCCGAATCCGCGATTCGAATTCTGACGCCGGAGATCGTGAACACGGAAGACGAGGAGCGCGCAATCATCGCGGAAATGCAAAGCACCAAGGCAGCGCGCGTGATCATCGTTACCTCGCCGCCGCATACTCGGCGCGTTCGAGCCCTCTGGCGCCGCGTCGCCCCCGCCGGCCTAGCGTTGATAGTGCGGTCCGCCAGCGAAGACGACTATGACGCAAACCACTGGTGGCGAACCACCCGCGATTCTCTTTCCGTAATGCGCGAAATAATGGGTCTACTAAATGTCTGGGCCGGTCTACCAGTGCGTCCAGCAACGCACTAAGTTTTCGTAGCGGCGGGCTTTAGCCTGACACAACGCGCGGTGATTCCGAACCCCCGCCAAAATCGATCCAATTCCAAAGCTGCCGTTCCGAATCCCTGGCGCTGCGAACGCGACACCAACCTCGCACTAACTAACCTTCGTCATCTCAATCGCTTCCACAATCCGCCAACGATCCCATTCCGAATGCCGCGCTAAATCTCGCAAACAAAGATGCCACTCAATTCCGGTCTCGGCATCATCGCTGCCGTAGAAGGCCACGAATTGATGTCCATTCGAATTTGCCCCATTGCTGTGCAACTTGTTGAATTCTTCCGGCAATTCATCCAACGCTCCCCGATCAGGCCGCCGAAAAGGCTCGAGAAGCTCCGGATCAAGAGGCACCGAAAGCAGAATTCTTTCCTCAGGCACGAGCGTGATAACGTCGCTGTTCTCCGCGGGCCGGCGATCCTGCAGCGCGCAGAGCGCCAACGCGCCATCCTGCCAGCGCAACTCAATCGTCGGCACTCTTCCGCTCGCTGCCCCGACTTTCGCTTCGGCTAGCGGCATCTGCCAAAGGGTCACGGGAGCGTCATCGCTCAAATTTTCCGGGAAAATATCGAACGTGCGAGTCTGCCAGTTTGCCGATTTATTTTGTGGCAGCACCTCGGTCACCGTCAGCACGGTATGGCTGCGCCAGCGCTCGATCTTCACCGAGCCGAGAAAGTTTCCCTCCTCGCGGATGAAAGCGCGCTCCGTGTCGTTCGTTTCCACCGTGTTGCGCCAGAAGCGGTCGCTCAACCCCAGACCAAAAGTGAAGAACTGCTCCAGCGGTGACGGCGCCGATTCATCCAGCTTGCGCCGGAAATTCGGATCGGCAACTTCCTCGAGCGAATGCAGCCGGTCAGTCAACCGGCGGATCGACCAAGCCTGATGCGCCAGCAACCTCTGCCAATGGCGCGCCAAAATTACGAAAACAAATCCAACGATTACGCAAACTCCCAGCGCAACCCATAAAATGTCCATGTCGCTGCCTTCCCTGGCCCCCAGGGCGTCTCTCACGGGAAGTGTGAGATTGGCGGGATTGTACTATTAAACGGCAGCGGCTCAAAAGAGCGCCCCGCCAAGGGCGAGGCTCGCGGCAATAAAGATTCGCTTGGGCGTTCCAAGTGATTAGTACAAAATGGTTTGGCGGCACGCCGTGAGCCTGGAATTGGCACGCCACCGAAAGCGAATGGCGCACGGCAACGGCGCAGCATAATGATGCGGAGGATCCTCGATTGAAAATTACTGTCGTAGGCTCGGGCTATGTCGGTCTGGTGACCGGCGGATGTCTCGCGGAAATTGGGCACCACGTCGTCTGCACCGATAGCGATCTGGCCAAGATCGAGATTCTCGAATCGGGGATGCTGCCGATTTACGAGCCGGGGCTCGACGATGTCATCGCCCGAAACCGCGCCGAGAAGCGCCTGAGCTTCGAGCGCGAACCCGCGAAGGCCGTCGCCGAAGCAGACGTCATTTTTATCTGCGTGGGAACGCCGCCGCTGCCGAATGGCGACGCCGATTTGAGCGCCATCGACAGCGTCGCGCGTCTAGTCGGCACCTGCGCGCACGGCTCGAAATTGGTGATCGAGAAAAGCACGGTTCCCGCGCAGACCGGCCAGCAACTCCTCCGGCAGCTCAGCGTTTACGGCCGCAATGGCACGGCAAAGTTTCGCGTGGCTTCGAATCCCGAATTTCTGCGCGAAGGAACGGCGGTCTACGACTTCCTGCATCCCGACCGCATCGTGGTCGGCGTCGAAGACGAGCAGACCGAAAAACAGATGCACGAAATTTACCGTCCGGTGCTCGAGAAACGCTTCACGTGCCCGATTCATTCGTCCGGCTGCCCAAAAGCAGAACCACCGGCGTGGATGGTCACCACGATCAACAGCGCAGAGCTGATCAAACACGCTTCGAATTCGTTCCTAGCGCTGAAAATTTCCTACGCCAACATGCTCTCGGATCTCGCCGAAAAACTGGGCGCCGATATCGATGAAGTCGTGCGCGCCGTGGGTAAAGATGCGCGCATCGGCGAAAGCTTTCTGCGGGCTGGGATCGGCTTCGGCGGGTTTTGTTTGCCCAAGGATTTGCAGGCGTTTATGAGCTTGGCGAAACGCTGCGGCGTCGATTTCTCGCTGCTCAAGGAAGTCGAAAATATCAATTCCCGGCGCATCGATCATTTTGTCGAGAAGCTGCGTCGCGCGTTGTGGGTGCTGCGCGGCAAGCAGATCGGCGTGCTGGGCCTGGCGTTCAAGCCGAACACCGACGATATTCGCTTTTCGCCGGCGATTGATTTGGTCCAGCGATTGATCGGCGAAGGCGGGCGCGTTCGCTGCTACGATCCCGAAGCGATGGAGAAAACCCGCGAGGCGCATCCCGCGATTCCTGTTTGCGATTCGGCCTACGAAGCAGCGCGCGGCGCCGACGCACTGGTAATCGCCACGGACTGGAAAGAATTCCGCGATTTGGATTGGGCCCGCGTGCGGGATTCGATGGCGCGTCCGCTGCTGGCAGATGGCCGCAATCTACTCTCGCCCTCCGAAATGAAAGCGCTGGGATTTGAATATCATTCGATGGGCCGCCCCGACGAGGAAGTTCATAAGTTGGTGAACGGCGCGGTTTAATTTCGCGCCGCGGACGTCGCGCGGGTTTCCGGTGAGTTAGTTTTTCGCTGTGGCTTGCTGCGCGACTTTTTGTTGGAAATATTCCAGTGTCAGCTTTAGTCCCTCCTCCAGATTTACCTTCGGCTCCCATTTCAAAATTCGCCGCGCCTTTGTGATGTCCGGACAGCGCTGCTTGGGATCGTCCTGCGGCAACGGCTTGAAAATTAATTCGGATTTCGTTCCCGTTAGCCTGCGAATTCTTTCTGCGAATTCTTTGATGGTAATTTCCTGCGGATTGCCAATGTTTGTTGGCTCATGCTCGCTCGAATCGAGCAGCCGCAAAATTCCATCGACCAGATCTGAGACGTAGCAGAAACTGCGCGTTTGGCTGCCGTCGCCGTAGACGGTGATCGGTTGATCCGTCAGCGCCTGATACAGGAAATTCGGCAGCGCGCGGCCGTCGTTCAGCCGCATGCGCGGACCATAGGTGTTGAAGATGCGCACGATGTGCGTGTCTACGCCGTGGTAGCGGTGATAGGCCATGGTCATCGCTTCGGCGAAGCGTTTCGCTTCGTCGTAAACGCCGCGCGGGCCGATCGGATTTACGTGGCCCCAGTAGGTTTCCGGTTGCGGGCTTACTTCTGGATCGCCGTAGCACTCCGATGTTGACGCCAACAGGAAGCGGCTTTTTTTGGCCAGCGCCAGTCCTAGCGCATTGTGCGTGCCCAGCGCGCCAACCTTCAGCGTTGGGATTGGGAGCTTCAGATAATCATCGGGGCTGGCCGGCGATGCGAAATGTAGGACCGCGTCGACGGTGCCTGGAATATCGATGTAGCGCGTGACATCGTGTTGGCTCAGATGGAAGAGCGGGTTCGTCTGCAGGTGCGCCACGTTGACCGCCGCGCCGGTCACCAGATTATCGACGCAGAGAACTTCCCAGCCGCGCGCGATCATTTGATCGCATAGATGCGAACCGAGAAATCCCGCCCCGCCTGTGATCACTACTCGCAATCGCTTTTTCCTTTCGCGCTGCTCGTTGTACGCCAATCGCGTGCGACATTATCTCCGAAATTTCCGCGGCGTAGAAGCGGCGCTGATTTACTGCTTCTTATCAGTAGCCGGCGGCGCGTAGGCCGTCGTGTGGTCGTGAATCGCGCGCCAGCCTTCTGGCAGCTTTTTCACGATCACCGTGTAGATGCCCGAGAGATTGCCCGTCTCGCGCTCTAGCTTGAATTCGCCGGTGGCGTAGGCGGCTATCGGGCAAAGCATCTTGATCTCGATATTATCGAAACTCAGGTGGCCCATAGCCTTGGAGTCCGGATAAACCCGCCTGTACCGCGCCATCACGTTGTCCCAACCGCGGATCATTCCGCTGGCGCCGGCGAATTCGGTGTCCGGGGACTTCCAATAGCCGTCCATAAAGGCTGCTGTATCGCCCCGATTCCAGGCTGCGGTCTGCTTGTCGAAGACTTCGCGGATGGCGGCTTCATCCGATGCGCTGCTTTGTGCCGACACGGGACGGATGGCGAGCCAGCTGGCCGCAAGTGCAGCGGCGCAGCAGGCGGCCAGTGCAAGACGCTCTTAAAATCATCGAATTCTCCTTTTTAAGCTATTGATTCTAAACAGTTTATAAAGACAGTACTACTGTCCTATTGTTCAGTGCGGCCGCCAGCGGCACAATGGTTCCTGTAAACATGATCGCCGCACTCATCTTCGTGATCTCAGTAGCCGCCCTCGGGCAATTCGCCCTGTTCTCCTGGCGCGCCGCGTTCCTGTCGGTGGCCTCGCGAGAGGTCTCCCTCGAAACGCGGGCAGCCATGGGAGCGGCGGCAGCGTCCGTCGAAGACGGCGACTTTGCCGGAGCTTCCAAGTGGCTGGAGCTCAGCCCGAACCTAGCGGGTGAGGATCGCCGCCTCTGGACCGTAAAGCTCTATTTCGTGGCCCTGCGCGCCGTCGGCGCGGCCAGCCGCCTCTTGGCCCCAGCCGGCGAGTGGTCGCAGCGGGAAATGGTCTGCTGCGCGCGCTACGCGGCCATTGTAGTCGAGGAACGGTTGCAGCGGAACCGCTTGGTTGTTGCCGAGATGCAGTCGTTTTAAGTCTTCACCCGGTCCAGTCAGCCCCACAGCGCTTCAGCCCCTCCCATATCGCCAGCGCAATGCTCCGCACTGACATTGGACATATTCGGAGCCCCCCGCGTCGGCAAACCATGCGGCCTTTCCACACGAATCGCACTTTAGATATTTGAGGGCTCTTTCGCACGCGTCTATTAGCTTCTCGGCTTCCGGACGAACGAGATCGAACGAATGTGAACCGCGGTTAGCCCACGAGACGATCAGCTGATCCGCGACCTTGAATCCCTCTATCGCCTCTTCGTGGCACACATACCCAGAACTCCCGCGTATCTGAAAACACCTGGCTCCGTCTGCGATTAGTCGCTCCAGGAAATCGTGCGCCATACGCCTATCGTTCTTTTCAAATCGCAGATAAGGGAACTTAATTTGAAGTCTTTCCGCTGCGATACCAAGTTCAACGTCCATAACCTTCCGTGCGTCGTTGCCCGCCGAATCTGGTCGCTCTGCGATATGGGCCCGAGCATCTCCGAAACTGCCACTCTTGTCGGACCAACGGATTCCAACCTTCGGGGTATCGTACGGGAGGAGCGCTCTGAATACCCAGAATTTTTGGTCGAGCTGCTGGCGCAGCTCGGTGTACCAATCCCGATCGTGAGTAAAAATTAGGACTTGCCTTGGCGCAAACTCCTGAAGCAAAAGCCCTGCGATCATGCCACGATGGTTGCGATCGAAACTGACGACCACGTCGTCGAGGACGACAGGCCGATCGAGAGGAGTCTCGCGCTTTGCCATCGCGAGGAAGATACAAAGACCAAGGCTGTTTCGATACCCTTCGGACAATGTGAGGCGAGGAGAATCAAGCTCTTTTCCATGAAACCTCAGGCCGATGTCAATGGCCTTGTCGGCGTCCTTCGGAAGATACAGGTGGATGTCCTCGATAGCTTCTCCCGGGTGCAGAACTGTCCACATTCGCTTAATATCTTCAGAGATTTCAGAGATCACCGCTAGCGAGCGCCGCTTAATTTCCTCACGTATTTCCCGCTGTACAAACTTGAGTACCAAAACCAACGCTTCGGCACGCACGACCTCAGCGTTCTTGTCGATCGCCCGGAAGACTTCCAAAGCTGTATCCACTACGCGCTTCTCTTCTAGGAGCTTCTGAACATCCGGCGGGTCATTCTGCGTTGCTGCTGCCGCGGCGTCGATAAGCGGAAGCAGGTTTTCTTCTATTAGCTTTAGTTCGTCCTCGCCGCATAAGGATCGGAGATCGTCCGCATTTAGACCGTCGAGCTGTGAAAAACACTGTGCGAGGGCCGTGGCGCCTATTTGATCGCGCCAGGCCTTTACTTCGGATTTGCTTAATAGGCTCCGAAGAGATTTCGCTGTATCGCACAAATTGCCCATCGCCGTGATTCGATCATTAAATGCCTTTCTGACTGCCCGAAGATTCTCTAATTCCAAACGAACATGCTCCCGAATTTCCAAGATTGGTATGAGCCGACCGCAGGCCGGGCATTCTGTTTCGCCATCTGTAGGCAGCTTACCAACCAGCACCTCGGTGGGTTGAAGCACTGCGAGTTTCTCGGCGATGAGGGGACCGACTCCGACTGCCACCGCAGAACTAGCAGTGCGCACGGTATCGATCCATTTCCTCACAGGGAGATCCGCTGCAGATCTAAGTGTGATATGCCGATTCTGATCCGGGGCGAGCTGTGAGATCTCCCTATCGAGGGCAGCCGTGATGTCTGAGCAGAGGGAAAGTCCTGATTTCGTGGCGATCTTGTCAGCGCAATGTTTCCGGTGGAGGGCGGCAATTTTTCCGAGAATATCGTCATCCGTGTCGTTGCCAAAAACCGCCTTCCTCTGCAATTTGATTTGGTTCAACTGCCCTTTTATTCGATCGATTTGTGACAAGCTGTCGACGTCCTTGGCCACTTGTCGAATATTTTCGGCAGCGGCCTCCATTTCACCAAGGCCGAACAATGGCAGTAATGCGGAATATTTCTCCGCCTTCGTCTCGCGGATGAAGCCGACAACCTCGTCTTGGCGCAACACGATCCTCCGGTAGGGCCACGCCGCGATCGCGCTAGCCATTGATCCGGAAACGGTTGTCGAGCCATCGTCCTTTATTACGACCTTAACGTCGGAGTCGTCCGCGAATGTGAGGCAAGACTCCACGTTTGCGCCCTTTGGTTTGTGCGTGTTCGGAACCGAGTTCTTCAGATGTTTACCGCTATATTCGTGGGCGAGATGTCCGATTCTCTGCTCGTTGAGAAGAAACTCGATCGCATCTACGAAGCTCGACTTCCCAGATGCGTTCACACCATATACCACCATCGATTTACATTCGGGTGCCATGGACACCGAATCAGCTGCACCCCGAAACCACGACATGTGGATCGCTTTAATCCTCACTTGGGCTCCGTTGCCGAAGGCGGTGGCGGAACCATAGCGTCGATCAACTGCTTCGCGTCCCTGGCGAGTTCCACGGCAGCAACCTGTCGCTGGCTAAACTTGCCCCTAAGCAGAGCCTCCAAACGAGTCCACACTGCGACCGGCACTTCGGGACCATGGTCACGAGCATTCGCGAGGGCAACTTTTATCCAGTCGGCTTCGTTGGGCATCGGTTAAACCTCAATGATTTTGAGAACATACGAACACATCGTATAACGGGAAGGCCATCCCCATTAGGCAAGCAGCCTTGCAGGTGTGTCATACAGATAACTAAGTCATCAGATACCTATGTCCTTAGCCGCCCCTAGAAAAAAAGACGCATACCGCGCTTCACCGCTCGGGGCCGGGGGGGGCGAGAGCCTCTTATCCCCTTGACGCCCACTTACTCACTCCATCTCTTACGTAGCCTCTCCTAAACTATTGACAACTTAGTACTCTTATGCTATAAGAGTTTGGAAGGTACGCAGCCCCTAAGCGTGGGGCTGGCTCTTCCGAGCTCACTACGAATTTGTCCTGAGCCAAACCGAAGGATCGGCGCCAGAAAATTGAACCTCTATGTAGCTCACCTCTTCAGAGGTTAGGTACTTAGGTGTTGAGTTGGCATTTCGGCCCAAATTCGAAGGCAACAACCTCAGGTCTAAACACCCGAGCTACACAAACCCGGCCCAGCCCCTCATCCTCAAACCTCAAAATTCTAATCGGGACACCAAATTATTAGAAATCGATCTAACTCCAACAAAACAATCACCCGCCACCCCTTCTAATCGGGACAAAACAGGCTTTTCGCGAACAGGAACAAAACCCCATGGCGTCGCTAACCTAGCCCTCACCCACTCAGCCGCAAAAATCACGTCGCAATTTTTTCTGCGATTCACGCACCCAAACAACTCACGCAATGGCGAAAAACGCCACAAAATCTGGTCGGTTTTTGTTTCGATTAAAAATGTACCCGACCCTTTGTTTTGTTCGGGTTAAAGGCAAATTTTAATCGCACCACGTTTCGATTAAACATGACCACTAAGAGAATGAAAATCGAAAGGAGGAACCGCTAGGAGAGCGATAGCAAAAATCGGGCAGAAAAGCAGATCCCTCACCCCTAAAGGGGATTCGGGATGACAGCGATGAAAAAGGCGAGCCTCAATACGCCCGGCGCAGTGATCGAGGCTAGTCGGCGTGGGTTTCGGGGACTATTGCTATGCGCGACTCGATGTCGGGCTCGGCTTCGATTTGTAGGGCGCGGCCGTGGCGGACATCCAGGCCGCGGACCCAGAAGAGAATGTCTTCGGCAATATTTGTGGTGTGATCGGCGATGCGCTCCAGGTGGCGGGCGGCTAGGACGAAATGCATATTGGGAGCTACTTGCGTGGCGTCTTCGCGCATGCCTGCTAGAAGATTTTCGAAAATTTGATCGCGGTATTGATCGACTACGTCGTCGCTTTCCAGGACCTCGGTCGCTAGCGTTACATTGCGGAAAATTAGCGCGCCCAGGCTTTTGCTGACCATGGCGCGTACTGCGGCGGCCATGGGCGTTAGTTCTGCTGGAGTTTCCACTTGTTCCATGCCGGCTAGGGAAATTACTCGCTGGCAGATGTTTACGGCCAGATCGCCGATGCGTTCGAGGTCGTTGTTTAGTTTCAGGCTGGCTACGATTAGGCGGACGTCGGCTTCGGGAAGATTTCCGGCGCGCAGGAGGCGGATGGCGTGTTCATCGATGATGATTTCCATTTCGTTGATGCGTGGTTCGGTGAGGAAGACTTCGCCGGCTAATTTTTCATTGCGCTCTAGCAATGCGGCGATGGCGCGGTTTACTGAACCTTCTACCGTGCGGGCCATGGAAACTAGATAGTTCACCAGCGCTGCTTGATAGATTCCTTCTACGCCGCTTCCACTTGCTGCTGTG
Organism: uncultured Acidobacteriota bacterium; assembly: GCA_963792515.1. Taxonomy (GTDB): domain Bacteria; phylum Acidobacteriota; class Terriglobia; order Acidiferrales; family UBA7541; genus Palsa-147. The sequence goes on from CAWBWG010000020.1 coordinate 221,645, forward strand.
GCCATGGGGCCTCCCCGGGGGCTCGACTACACTCTCCGCGTCAAAATCTTATTCCATGAGAGTTACGCGGGGATGAATCGGGGGTGAATGTTCCGCAGCATTTGAATTGGCCGATCGGCTTCGGGCGAGCGGGGTCGGTACGACGGGCCGAACTGTGGGAGGGCTTCCTCTCCGCCTAGGCGGACAAGAAAGCACCCTCCCCTACAAACGCAAAACCGATGCGACTTCATCTGCAGCCACATTTCGAGCTTGCCGGCGCAAAAGACACAATCCGGATACGCCGCAATATTGGTTTGCGTGGGGACGGCCAAACGGCGGCCGTCGCGGGAGGGCTGAACCCGGCCCTCCCCTACAAAAGCAAAAGGTGCCCGGTCAACGGCGGTGCTATTATTTCGGCGCGATGACTCGCTCGGGGCTGCTACTGGTTGCATTTGTAACTGTTGCGGTGCTGGCATCGCCGCATTGCGCTGGGGCGCAGGCTGCGGTGGAGGAGACGCCGCTTTGTACCGTGTTAAAGGATCCGCATGCTTACGATCATAAATATGTGAAAGTGCGCGGGACTATTCGGCTGGGATTTCAGGATTTCACGTTGCACTCGGGTGATTGCGGGACGAAGCCTGATATTTGGTTGATGTTTGCTGGGGACGTAGCGACGCCGATTGAATCTACCTGGGGCGATACGGAGCGCACTCGTGGAGCGAATATTGTTTTTGCGGGGAGTTCGTTCGCGCTAACTAAGGACGACAATTTTCTTAAACTTTTCTCGTTGATGACCGCGCGGAACGACAAAAATCCGTTGTATCGGGTGACGGCTACGCTTACCGGGGGATTTTTCGCTGCGGGGGGCAAGCTGCTGAATTCTGGCGGAAATAAGCTTACTTCGGCTTACGGGCATTTGAATTGCTGCAATTTGCTTTTGATTACCAGCGTTGCGGATGTGGAATCCGAGCCTCCTGCTAGCGCGGCGGTGGATGGGACGGTGGTGTCGGAATCGGGCGGGCCGATCGCGGGCGTCTCGGCGATCAACAAAACGCCCACGCCGCAGCCGGAGATTCGCTCTACTACCACGAACGCGGAGGGGCGCTTTCACTTCGATTATCCCGGGCAAGTCCTGCAATTTCGGAAGGACGATTTGCGGCCGCGGACTGAGCTGCTGGATTTGAATGCGAGTACGTTTCTGGTGATTCTGCATGATTCGAAAGCCAGCGATTGGACGATTAATGCTTGCACTGCGGAGCAATTGAAGCAGAAACGCGTTGGGACGGATTTGCAATTTGAATTGCCGAGCGGGGCGAAATTGCGGAAGGAAGGAAAACGCGGGCCGCAGAGCGATTTCATTACTTATGGAAATGATACGAATGGATTGAGGATCGATTTTGACGCGAAGGCGGCGGAATCGGAGGCGCGAGCGAACTGGCTATTGGGAGTTTCGATCGATGAGCGGTGGATTAAAGATGCTGCGGGGAAAATTTTGGGGATCGATGCGCAGGGACTTTGGGCTAATAACAATCGTTGGCGGCATGCTACGTTCAAAGATCAGGCCTCGGCTGAGTATGCGACGGCAGCGACTACGGCTACTTTTTATAATCAGGTGATTGGATCGGCTTGCCGGAGCGCCCAGTAGGGGAGGGTGCTTTCGCCCTCCCGTCGTTCGGCCCCGCCGTAGTTCTTAACAGCTAACCTGGCGCGAAGTAAGACGTCTATTCAGCCATAGCAGCGATTTTTCGCGGGGCACGATTTAATTCGGAGGTGACCTTTGCGCGTGCTTCCCTTTTTCCTTTTAGCATCGCTCCTGGGCGCGAGCGATCAGGGCCCGATGCTGAAGCCGGCGTACGATTTTTCTTTGCCGCGCGAGGCGCGGATTGAGCTGGCTGAAAGCGCGGCGCCGCCGGAGATTTCGGGCAAGGCTACCGTTTATTTGCTGGAGCGCAGCGGGTACGTGAAAGTGCGCGAGGGGAGCAACGGATTTTCTTGCTTTGTCGACCGGCAGACGCCGTGGAACAGCGAGCCTACCTGCTTCGACGCGGAGGGAAGCGCGACTACTTTGCTTACGCGGATTTTTGCGGAGGACGAGCGCGCGAAAGGAAAATCCGAGGAGGAAATTAAATCGGAGATTGACGGCGGTTACAAATCGGGGAAATTCAAAGCGCCGTCGAAGCCTGGAGTGGTGTACATGCTTTCGAGCAGCATTTTTCTATTGAACGCTGCGAATAATACGATTGTGCACGCGCCGCCGCATTTGATGTTCTATGCGCCTTATGCCACCGACAAAGATATAGGCTCGCCGCCGGCGGGAATGAATATGCCTCGGGTGATTCGAGCGGGGCAGCCGGATGCGTACATGATCGTATTTCCCGCGTCGAAGGATTCTGCCCCTCATTAGATATTCGATCGAGAATCCATCAACACAGGCTGGCATCCAAAGAGAGTTCGGGAAAAGCCGGCCCCCTGGCGCAAACCGGAGCCTTGTAGACGCGCCTCGGTACGGGAGAAACTGATGGAACTGCGATTGGCCGATGTGAATTTTATTTTGGGGAAGACTCCGGCGTGTCTAGATCTGTTGCTGCGGGATTTGCCGGATGAATGGCTGCGGGCGAACGAAGGGGCGGATACTTGGAGTTGCTACGACGTCGTGGGGCATCTGATTCACGGCGAGCTTACGGATTGGATGCCGCGACTGCGGATTATTCTCGAGCATGGGGCGGACCAGGCCTTCGTGCCGTTTGACCGCTTCGCACAATTTCAGAGCGATCAGACCCGGCCCATGGGCGAATTGCTCGACCAATTCAAATCACTCCGGCAGCAAAATCTTCAGCGGTTGAATGAGCTGCAGCTGACGCCGCAAGATTGGAAGCGCCCCGGCATGCATCCCGAACTCGGCGCAGTAACTTTGGGCGAGCTGATCGCCACTTGGGCGGTGCACGATCTGACGCACTTGAATCAAATCCATCGCGTGATGGCTAAGCAATATTCAGCGGAGGTTGGCCCATGGAAGCGGTACTTGTCGATCCTGAATCGCTGAGCTCTCGTTCACTTCTGGAATAAATGGCATGCCAGAGGCGCTCCGTAGATGATAATTCGCGCGATTCACGGCCTTCCGGAAGGCAGCTCGGATTCCTCATGAAGGTAGGTTCATGACGGCAGAACCGCGCCGGGGCAAGCGGCGGAGCCGGCGAAGCTCAAAGAAACTCCCACCGCGTCCTCTTGAACGGGCGCCATCGATTCGGGTGCTCACCGCCGCAGCGCAGAATCGCATCGATCGCTTCGCGAACTACGCGGTGCGCGTGGCGCGTTCGCCCATACATCGCCTGGGAGTCTATGCGGCGGAGAACATACCGGCGCGGAGAACAGTGATCGAGTATCTCGGACGAAAACTTACCATGCGGCAGAGTGATGCGACGTTCGAGAAACGCTGGGCGGGAGGGAGCCCCGAGCTGTACTACCTCTTCTGTGTCGACGAGGACTTGGTGTTGGACGGCGCGGTCGCAGGTAGCGGCGCCGAATATATCAACCATTGCTGCGAGCCAAATCTCTATTTCACGACGATCCGGCGCCGAATTTTCCTGATTTCCAAGCGCAAGATCGCCATCGGCGAAGAGCTTTCCTACGACTATTGCTTTCCCCACAATGCCATCCGCGTGAAGTGCAAGTGTGGAGCGCGCAAGTGCCGCGGCGCCATCAATTTGGTTCCGCCTAAGTCGAGGTAGCTAAGTGCGGGTACTTGCCCGGTCGAAAGGGTTCGCCGGGCGAAGTTCAATGGCGATTTCTTTGCGCCGCCGTACCATCCATTCCGCGACCAGCAGATTCGGGACCCAGCAGAGCCATGAGACGATGATGTAGCTGCGCGCGAAGGGCCAACGTAATGCTGCTAGCATGAAGCGGTAATTCGATGCGCAGGGTTACGGCGGCGAGTGTTAGGGCAAAATTTCTCGTCATCCAGGCGCGATGCGCTTCGACTTGGCCTTTGCGAATCAGGCGATAGGCTTGCAGGCCGGTGAAAAACCAGAGCGCCGCGAGAATTCCGAAGCCGACGTGGGTGGGTAGGCCTTCTTCTGAGACGGTGGCCATGGCGAATCCGGCTACCGAGCCTAGCAGCACTTCGAGCAGATAAAATCTTCCTAGCCAGCGATGAAAATTCGAGGCTCGAGCGCGCAGGCGCTGCGAAAATTGCCAGGGGCCGGCTAGTAATGCGCCGATGCCGCCGGCGATGTGCAGGCGCAGAGGGATGATGTAGCGGGCGAAATGGCGATCGTCCGGGAGGTGGAGGAAGTACGTGGTGCCGTAGAGCGCGATTAGGGCGGAGAAGAGCAGCATGATCCACCAGAGAGTTGTGGAGAGCCAGCCGCCTTGTTGCGGCGTGATGCGGGCGGCTTGCGGAAATTGTGTGGTGTGGGCCATTGGTTGTGCTGTTTCGCGATCCTTACTTACAGTACGTTCGGCTGAGGGAAATAGTTTCTTGCGTCATCGCAGCGGACTCGCCGAGTGAAAAGCTGAAGGTCGTGCCCTGACCAACCGTCCGGATTTTCACACGGTTGATTCGTATCGGCTCGCATCACTTACTTACGTAGATGTACTCTCCGTAAAGTCACCTCAGAGCTCTCTGCAAGTTCGGCGTATCATCGGAATGAGGCTGTCTGAACGCGATTTTATCCGGGATGAATCTATGAGCTCGACGAATGCTGCACGCGTTACTGCGCAGGATTTCTTTGATTACGACAAGTGTCCGCATCGCGTTTATTTGAATCGCTTCGGTGATGAGAGCGAGAAGTTGCCGCAGGCTGCGTTTCTTAATTTGCTTTTTGAGCGGGCGCTTTCGCACGAGGAAGAAGTTGTTGGGGATTTGCCTTATGAGACTCCTGTGGGCGCTACGCTGGAGGCGCGTGGGCTATCTACGCTTGATTTGATGAAGAAGGGTGTGGAGCGCATTTATCACGGCGTGTTGTTGCAAGACGGCGAGAGTGGGATTCCGGACCTGCTTGAAAGAGTGGACGGCGCTTCCTCGCTTGGCGCACATTTTTATATGCCGGTGGATATCAAATCGGGCAGCGGCTATGCCGACCGCGAGAATGGCGAACTGCGGAAGGAATATGGATTGCAGCTTTATCACTATGGGATGTTGCTGCAGGCGGTGCAAGGGGCATTTCCGCCGGATGGGGCGATTTTGAATCGCGAGCGGGAGCGGGTGCCTTACCGGCTGGAACAGTTTCGACGGGCGTATGAGACTACTTCGCCGAAAGTGCGGGCGCTAGTTACGGGGGCTGCGCCGGATGAGCCGGCGCTATCGGCTTCTTGCGGGCACTGCCAGTGGTGGAATCATTGCGACAAAATATCTGGAAGAGGCTAAGGATGTGACGCTGCTTCCTGACGTGGGGCGCGCGAAGAAAATTACTTTGAATGCGGCGGGGGTGCGCTCGATTCCGCAGCTCGTGAAATTTGATTTTGCGCGCAATAAGTTGAAGGGGATTGGGCCGAAGACGGTGGAGTCGATGAAGCGGGCGGCGATTATTTCTTTGACTCAGAAAATGCAGGTGCTTGCTACGGCGGCGATTCCCAATCCGCCGCGGAAAATATATTTGGATTTTGAGGATGATCCGACGCAGGAATTGATCTATCTGTGCGGGATGTGGATCGATCCGCCTTTGAAGGGGCTGAATTACCACGGGCTTTTCAGCGCCAACATGCAGGGGGAAAAGAAAATTTGGGATGAATTTCAGAAGATTTGCGCTGCGTTTGCGGCAGAGGATTTTATTGTCTTTCACTATTCGCATTATGAGAGGACGAAGCTGGCGTCGCTTGAGAGGAAATATGGGACCACGCAGAGTGACGCGCTGGATGAATTTCGGAGCCGCATGGTTGATCTGCATCCGATCGTGAAGGATACGGTGGCGCTGCCGGCGAAGAGCTATGGATTGAAATCGGTGGCGCCGTTTGTGGGGTTGGAGTATTCGGCGGCGGATGCTGGGGGAGCGCAGTCGATCGTGTGGTTCCAGCAATACCAGCAGGACCCGTCGCGTACCGATATTCTTGAAACGCTGCTGAACTACAACAAGGAAGATTGTTTGGCGATGAAGAAAATTGAGTCGTGGCTGCGGACGCTGCGGCCGGGAAGTGCGGCTTAGAGCCGTCGACGGCGCGGGATTACGTCGCAAGCGGGATGGAGAAGTGGAATTGGGAGCCTTGGCCTACTGAGCTGTCGACCCAGATTTTGCCACCGTGAGCTTCTACTATGTGCTTGGCGATGCTTAGGCCTAGGCCCGTGCCGCCTACTTCGCGGCTTCTGGCGGCGTCTACGCGATAGAAGCGCTCGAAAATGCGCTCTTTTTCGGCTCGGGGGATGCCGATGCCGGTGTCGGCTACTGTTACCACTACTTCGGAATCGCGCGGGGCTGCGCTCACCGTGATTTTGCCGCCGGGTAGGGTGTATTGAATGGCGTTGTCCAGCAAGTTTTGCAGGACTTCGCGTAGCAGGCTGGCGTCGCCGCGGACGGGGGGCAATGCCGGGGGGAAGCTTACTTCGAGAGAGAGTTCGCGGCGGCTGGCGCGCATCAGCGTGGTGGTGGCGCAGCTTTCGATGATGTCTGCGATGGCTACGCGCTGAAACTCGAGTTCAAGCTTGCCGGCTTCGATGCGGGCTAGTTTTAGAAGATCGTCGGTCAGGCGACCGAGGCGGACGGCGTGGTCGCGGATGATTTCCAGGAAGCGGCGATTATTTTTTTCGTCCTCGAGCGCGCCGGTGAGCAGCGTTTCGGAGAAGCCTTGGATGGCGGTTAGCGGAGTTTTGAATTCGTGGGAGACATTGGCGACGAAATCCTGGCGGACGCGTTCGAGGCGGCGCAGTTCGCTGATGTCATGCAGCACGATCACCGCGCCCTGCTGCACGCCGGCACGCGCCGAGCTGTTGCCTTCGGATTGCGCGCCCGGATTGGCGGCGGGACTTGCAGCCTGCGACGCGAGAGACGTGATCGGTGCGGCGGTGACGCCGAAATTCTGTGGCGAGACGGTGCCGAGCACCAAATCGCCCTCAACGTGCTCGCTGCTTTGCAGGGCGCGGCGTGCGAGCGCCACGAGATCGGCTTGGCGCACTACCTCGAGCAGCGGGCGATCCTGGCTGGCGGCCGCGTCGACGCCTAGGATTTCCGCGAAAGCCTGATTGCAGAAAACGACGCGCTCTCTGGCGTCGATCACCGCGACGCCTTCCACCATGCTGCGCAAGATTGCGCTCGAGCGATTGCGCTCATCGGTGAGGGTGCGGATATTTTCGGCAAGGCGCGCGGCGGTTTCATTGAGCGCGCGAGCCAAGTCGGTGAGTTCATCCTCGGTATCTTCGAGTTCGAGCGGGCAGAAATCACCGGAGGCGACGCGGCCCGCGAAATCCTTGAGGCGTTCGACGCGCATGGAAAATCCGCGGGAGAGCATGAGTGAGACTGCGCCGCCGAGCAGCAGGATGATGAGCGAAACGACGACGAGGCGGCTGCGCACTACGGAGATCGCGCCGCTGACTTCTCCGACGGGCACAGCCATGCGCAGCACGACATTGGCGCCGGAGGGGAGTTGGTGGCGCACGGCGCGATAGGCGAGATCGCGATTTAGCTCAGGGCTATGGCGTACCGATTCAGCTTCGCCGTTGGCGAATGCGTCGCGAACTTCCGGCTGACCGTTGGCATTTTCGCTGCTGGGAGGTTCTTCGGCGGAATCGACGAGCACGGTGCCGTCGGAACCGATCACCGTAACGCGCGCGCCGCTTTGCGACATCCAGTCGGCCCAGGTGCGCAGCGCGGCGAGGTCGTCAGTTTGCGGCGGGCGCGATTGCGCGGTTTTCTCGAGAGCGACGAGTTCATTTTCTGCGGAGCGGATGAATTCGGCACGGAGGATGCGCGAGGCGAAAAAGTCCATAGCGGCCAGAACGGCCAGCAGGAGCAGCAAATAGGTCAGCCCTAATTTCCAGAAGAGCTTAGCTCGCACGGGTTTCGAACAAGTAGCCGGCGCCGCGGATCGTTTTCACGTAGGAAGGATACTGCGGATTCTCTTCAATTTTCTCGCGCAGACGGCGGACGTAGACGTCCACGCTGCGCGGAGTGACGAAGCGATCGGTGCCCCAGACCGCGTCGAGCAACTGATCGCGGGAGAAAACTTTATTGGGGCGCGCGGCAAGATAATAGAGCAGGCGAAACTCGAGAGTGCTGAGCGGGACTTGCTTGCCGCCGCGGGTGACGCGATAGGCGGCGGGATCGATGCGCAGTACGCCGACGTCGATTAATTTTTCGGCGGCCGCGGCCGGCTCGACGCGGCGCAGGAGCGCTTTCACTCGCGCTACAAATTCGCGCGGGCTAAACGGCTTGGTGACGTAATCATCGGCGCCCAGTTCGAGGCCGACCACGCGATCCGCTTCTTCTCCGCGGGCGGTGAGAATCAGAATCGGCAGACGGTTCAGCGCGGCATCGCGGCGAATTTCCTTGCAGATTTCGAGGCCCGAAAGTTTCGGCAGCATCAGGTCGAGCACCAGCAGATCGGGCGGCGATTTCTTCACCTGGGCCATGCCGATGGCGCCATCGGTGGCGGTGAAGACTTGATAGCCGTCCTTTTCGAGGTTGTAACGAACCAACTCGACGATGTCGCGGTCGTCTTCGATGACTAGGATGCGTTTTTTGATCACGTCCTCCGGACCTTCTTTCCGTCCACCTTAATGGAACTCGCTGATTGAGGCAAGGCTTGGAGCCGCAACCATTTTGCCCTCAGAGTTTTGTGACGCAGATTACGGGAAGATTACAATCGCGTGACGGCGCAGCGACCGGCGGGTTTCAATCCGAACCAATAGGACGAACCAAAACCGGATTGCGGAAGTTGGGTCGCCAATTCCCAAATTGGAATTCTCCGAAATGCCCCACTTTCAGTGATTTACCAGCGCGCTTCGAATTGAATTTGGCCATCCTTCTGCTTGATGTCTTATCGGGTTCGTGCGGACGCCGGGGCGCCCGCCGCGACAAAGGGGGACCCGATGAGTTCGCCAGCACACAAGATCCTCAATCCATTTAAGCGCAGCACCGAATCTCAGGATTTCGAGTCGGGATTGCGGCGGAAAATTGTGGGCCAGGATGAAGCGGTACAGGCGGTGGTGGATTTGTATCAGGTTTTCCGCGCCGGGCTGAATTCGCAGGGCAGGCCGGTGGGCAATTTGCTTTTTCTGGGGCCGACCGGGGCCGGAAAGACGCGCGTGGTGGAAGCCACGGCGGAAATACTGTTCGGCGACCCGCGCGCGGTGATCAAGATCGATTGCGCGGAGTTCCAGCACTCGCACGAGATTGCGAAATTGATTGGCTCACCGCCGGGGTATCTGGGGCACCGCGAGACGCACCCGATCATCACGCAAGAAGCGCTGGGGCAATTTCACACCGAGAAATTGAAGCTGTCGTTCTTGCTATTTGACGAAATCGAGAAAGCTTCGGACTCCCTGTGGCAATTACTGCTGGGAATTTTGGACAAAGCGACGCTCACGCTGGGAGACAACCGGCGCGTGGATCTCTCGCAGACGATGATTTTCATGACTTCGAATCTGGGAGCGAATGAGATCTCGGATTTGATGTCGGGAGGATTGGGTTTCGCGCCGCAGAAGAGCGCCGAGACGCAGGCAGGGCTCGATGTGAAAGTGGAGAAGACCGCTGCGGAAGCGGCCAAGCGGAAGTTCGCGCCGGAATTCATGAACCGCATCGACAAGGTGGTGGTGTTTCATCCGTTGCGCAGCGAGCAACTGGAATCGATTTTGGAAATTGAGTTGGGGATGGTGCAGCAGCGCGTGCTGGAAACGGCGCGGGGACGGTTTCTGTTCACCGTGACTCCGGCGGCGCGGGAATTTCTGTTGAAAGAAGGAACGGATCTCAAATATGGGGCGCGGCATCTGAAGCGTTCCATCGAGCGGCATTTGGTGTATCCGCTGGCGAGTTTGCTGGCGACCGAACAGGTGAATCTCGGCGATGTACTTTCGATTGATTGGGACGCCACGGATTTCTGCCTGTCATTTGACCGCGTCGCGGCCGGTGCGACGCTGCCGGCGCTTACTGCGCAACGCGGCGCGGCGGCATTAGCGGGTGAAAGCACTGGGCGCGGCGAATCGACCAGCGGCATACGCGGAGTGCCGGATGCGATTTGGAGCGGATTGCGGCGGCCTGCTTCCGAGACGGGAGGCTCGCTCGGCGGCACGACTGCGAACACGGCGCACGCGGCGCCTTCGGAAGAACATAGCGGCGAGTCCAAAGGAAAAAAGCCGGTCCCAGCCGAGCCGCGCAAGTGACCAAAGACGGAAACGCGGCGGATTGGCTCGCGGAAACTTGCCGGGCGACGCGAATCTGGAGAATCGCGGGCGTAGCGCTAGCCGTTTTTTTGATGGGCGCACATTTCACGCAGGCGCAGCAGTCCACTTCAGCTTCCAACACGAATTCCGACCTCACCGACAAAAGTCTCGAAGATTTGTTGAACACACAGGTGACTTCAGTTTCGAAGAAGGAACAGAAGCTCGCCAAAGTGGCGGCAGCGATTTTTGTGATCACGCAGGAGGACATCCGTCGCTCGGGCGCGACGAATATTCCGGACTTGTTGCGCATGGTGCCGGGGATGGATGTAGGCGAAATCAACGGCAGCACCTGGGCGGTGAGCGCGCGCGGATTCAACGCGCAATTCAGCAACAAATTGCTGGTGATGATTGACGGGCGCGTGGTGTACACGCCGAATTTCGCGGGCGTTTATTGGGACACGATGGATTATCCGCTCGAAGACATCGAGCGAATCGAAGTGATTCGCGGGCCGGGCGGATCGGTGTGGGGCGCGAATGCGGTGAATGGAGTGATCAGCATTTTCACCAAGGCCGCGGCAGAAACGCGCGGCGGGGTGATCGAAGCGGGCGCCGGAAACATCCAGCAGGGATTTGGATTGGCGCAGTACGGCGGGGAATTGGGGAAAGATACGGATTACCGCGTCTATGCAAAATATTTCAATCAATACCACCTGGCCAATTTGAGCGGGCAGAACGGCTTCGACAATTGGCACATTTTGCGCAGCGGATTCCGGACTGATAGCAGGCTTTCGCCGAAAGACAACTTGACGCTGGAGGGCAGCCTGTATATCGGGCGCGAAGATGAATTGGGCTTCGTGCTGCAGTCGATTTCCGCGCCGGGGTACGTGGCCGAGCCGGTGCAAATCAACATGGGCGGCGGATTTGTGCAGGCCGTTTGGAACCACTCGTATTCGGATCGTTCGGACTCGACGCTGCAATTTTCCTATGCGCGGTACGCGCGCGACGATCCGCAGGAGCCTGAAATCCGCGACACCATCGATCTCGATTACAAGCACCACATTGCGTGGGGCGATCGACAGGATTTGGTTTGGGGCCTGGGCTATCGCTACACCACCGACCACTTCGGCAGCAGCCTGACCGTGGCATTCAATCCGCCGGGCCGCGGGCTGCAATTATTCGACGCTTTCGTGCAGGACGAAATTGAATTGACGCCGAAGGTGAATCTGACGGTCGGCACCAAGCTCGAGCACAACAGCTATACCGGCTTCGAGTTTATTCCCAGCGCCCGGTCCACCTGGGCGTTGAGCAATCGCAGCATGCTGTGGGCCGCGGTCTCGCGCGCGTTGCGAGCGCCTTCGCGGAACGATACCGACTTAATCGTGAACCTCGGCGGAAGCACGACGAGCGACGGCACGCCGATTTTGTTGCAATTCCGCGGCAATCCCGATTTTCAGGATGAACGGCTAATTGCCTATGAGGCGGGCTATCGCTCGAGTGTGAACAGCCGGCTTTCGCTCGACGTGGCGGCGTTCTACAACGACTACGACAATCTGCAAACCACCGAGCCGTCTTCGTTTTTTTTTGAGACATCGCCGGCGCCGCCTCATGAAGTGCAGACGTTTACTTATCAAAACTTGATGTACGGCGAGACGCACGGAGTGGAAGTGTCGGCGAATTGGAGAGCAACGAATCGCTGGACGCTCAGTCCCGGCTACGCCATCGAGTTGCTGCACATGCATGTGGATGCCACGAGCGTCGACACCGAAACGCCGCATTTCGTCGAGGACGGGGCGCCGCGGCACAGCGCTCAACTGCGCTCGCATTTAGATGCGGGCCACCAGCTTAGCTGGGATGCGGCGGCGTATTTCGTGGATCGACTGAGCCATCAGGGAGTCACCGACGATCAGGTCATCCCTGCTTATACGCGATTCGATACGAGTTTGACGTGGAAGCCGCGCGAGCAACTGTCATTCACGCTCGCGGGACAGAATCTGCTGCAGGGCCACCATACCGAGTTCGAGGATTTTTTTGGCAGCATGCAGAGCGGGGAAATCAAGCGCAGCGGATACGTGCAGATTCGGTGGCGATTCTAGTGGAGGGACGGGGAGCTTTGAAATTTGGCTGCGCACCGCCCGAGAGGGGCTCGCACGGAAGTCGCGGCGGGGAAACGCATTCGCGGAGTGCGAAGCGCGGAGCTGTTGCTTGCGCCGTGTTGCTGTTGTGGCTGGCGGCGCCGGTTCGAGCTCAAGAGCATGCCGACGATCTCGCCGACAAAAGTCTGGAAGATCTGATGAACACGCAAGTGACTTCGGTCTCGAAAAAGGAGCAAAAACTGTCGCAGGTGGCGGCGGCAATTTTTGTGATTACTCAGGAAGACATTCGCCGCTCGGGCGCCACCAATATCCCCGATTTGCTGCGCATGGTTCCAGGACTCGACGTGGCGCAGATCAACGGCAACACCTGGGCGATCTCGGCGCGCGGATTCAACCTGCAATTCGCGAATAAATTGCTGGTGCTCATCGACGGCCGCGCCGTTTATTCGCCGCTTTTCGGCGGAGTCAATTGGGATACGCAAGATGTTCCGTTGGTGGACATCGAGCGGATCGAAGTGATCCGCGGACCTGGCGGAACGGTGTGGGGCGCGAATGCGGTGAATGGCGTGATCAATATTATTACCAAGCGGGCGGAGGAAACGCAGGGCGCGATCGTTTCGGGAGGCGGCGGGAGCGCGGGGCAATCGTTGGGCACGACGCAATACGGCGGACGCATCGCCGGAGACACGCATTACCGCGCATTCACGGATTATCTGAATGTGGATCACTTGCCCGATCTGCACGGACAGGACGCCAGCGACGGCTATCACCTTTTGCATGGCGGCTTCCGCGCTGACACCAGCCTTTCGCCGAACGATCCGTTGACCATCCAGGGAGATCTTTACTCGGGACGCGAAGGCTCGGCCATCGTCCATAGTTCCTTCAATCCTCCCGACAATGTAATCGAGAACAGCCAAAGCAATTTATCGGGCGGAGATATTCTGGGCCGCTGGCATCACGTTTTTTCGAGCCATTCGGACACCACGCTGCAAGCCTATTTCGATCAATACACGCGCGGCGGGCCGGAGTCGCGCGAGTCGCGGAACACGTTCGACCTGGACTTCCAGAATCATCTGATCTGGGGAACGCGGCAAGATCTGATCTGGGGCGCGGGCTTCCGGCACACCGCCGACCGAACCGTGGGCACCATCGATCAGTCGTTCATCCCCGCGGATTCTTCGGGAGAACTCTTTACTTTTTTCGCGCAGGACCAGCTTGCCTTGAAGCGCGACCGGATATTTCTGACCATCGGGAGCAAAGTCGAAAACAGTTATTTCACTGGATTCGATATCGAGCCGAGTGCGCGCGTGGCGTGGACGCCGAGCGCGCGGCGTTCGTTCTGGGCGGCGGTGTCGCGAGCGACGCGCACACCCACGCGCCGCGATACCGGCCTGGCGGCGGTGCTGGCGGCAGTGCCGGGACCGGCGGAAGTTTTGTTGACGGGAAATCCGGAGCAGAAGTCGGAACACGAAGAGGCGTTCGAAATAGGATACCGCGCGCAACCCGCCGAAAGAGTGTCGTTCGACGCCACGGCTTTTTACAACTTGTACCATGGACTGGAAAGCGTCGAGCCGCTTCCCGATATCGTCGAGCAAAACCCGCCGCTGCTAATTCACCCGCTGACCTTTGCGAACAAATTGTCGGGGAACACCGAAGGCCTCGAACTCGCGTTGAATTGGAAAGCGAGCGGGCGCTGGACGTTGAGCCCGGGCTATACGTTTCTGCAAATGCATCTGCGCACGGGATCGACGAGCGAGGATCTGGGCACTCCAGCCGATGTGGAAGGCACGTCGCCGCACCATCAAGTGCAGTTGCGTTCGCACCTGGCGCTGGTCCACGGATTCTCCTGGGATCTCAGCGGGTGGTACGTGGGGCGGCTGCCAGCGCCGGGGATCGCCGCGTATACACGCGTCGACACGCAGTTGAGCTGGCATCTTGCAGAACGAGTGGAGTTGAGCGTGGTGGGGCAAAACCTGCTGCGCGATCACCATCTGGAGTTCGACGACAGCTTGCAGAGCGTGAATTCGTCGCTGGTCAAGCGTACCGCACACGCGCAACTGACGTGGCATTTCTGAAAAGCTGAAGAGGGCGCATTGGAGAAAGGAAAATATTCTCGATCCGGTAGAAGTTCCGGACGGGCCTGCGGCGGCCACCGCGCAAAGAGGGCGGCAACTGCGGTGCTGGCAGCTGCGCTATGCGTAGGGCTGTCGGCGAGGGCGCCGGCGACGGACGGCGGAGCAGATCAAGCGCCTACTGAATACCAGGTAAAGGCTGCGTTCCTTTTCAACTTCGCGCGATTTGTGGAATGGCCATCGCGCGCGTTTGAGAGCGCCAGCTCGCCCATCGGCGTCTGCGTGCTGGGCGATGATCCATTTGGCGATTCGCTCAATCGCGTGGTGGCCGGAAAGATGTTGGGGGACCGGACTTTGATGGTGCGCCGCGGAAAAAAGCTGCGGGAGCTGGGCGGCTGCGAAATTCTGTTTATCAGCGGGTCGGAGCGCGCGCACCTGCCTGAAATTCTCGAGGATTTGCGCACGACTCCGGTGCTCACCGTCGGCGAGAGCGAGGATTTCGCGACGCGCGGCGGCGAAGTGCAATTCACTCTGGAAGAAAGCCACGTGCATTTCTTAATCAATGTGGACGCAACGGAGCGCGCCGGGCTGAAGCTCAGTTCGAAATTACTGAGCTTGGCGCATGTGGTGCACGGCGATCCGTTGCGAAAGAAGAGCTGAGATGAACTGGACGCGGCAGCGATCGATTCGAGCGAAGCTGACATTGATTGTCACGGCTACCTGTGCGGCGGCATTGATTCTGGCGGGCACGGCGCTGGGGCTGTATGACCGCTATGCCTTCCGGCGCGATTTCTCGTTCGATCTGGAAACACTGGCGCGGATTACCAGCTCGAATAGCGCGGCGGCACTGGCATTCAACGACGCAAGCGCCGGGCGCGAAATTCTCGAGGCGTTGTCGGCGGAGAAAGAAATCGTGCACGCCTGCTTGTACACCCACGATGGAAAAGTATTTACGACGTACTCGCGGGCGGACGTGGCAAAAGATTTTCAGGCGCCGGCGGTTGAGGAAGAAGGCAGCCGATTCACGGCCGATCGTCTGTTGGCGTTCGAGAGCGTGCAGGTGCAAGGCGAGACGGTGGGATACGTCTATCTGGAATCGGATTTGGCAGCGGTGCGGGCGCACCTGCTGCGCAACATCGCGATGCTGGTGGCGGTGCTACTGATTTCGATTTTTGCGGCGTACCTGCTGGGATCGCGGCTGCAGCAGACGATTTCCGGGCCAGTGCTGGAACTGGCGCGCACGGCTTTTGCGGTGACCATGGAAAACGACTACACCATCCGCGCGCATAAAACCACGCACGACGAAATCGGATTTCTGTACGACCAGTTCAATGAAATGCTGGAGCGCATTCAGAAACGCGACGTGGAGTTGAAGGAGCATCGCGCGCAGCTGGAGCAACGCGTGGCGGACCGCACCGCGGATTTGCAGAAAAAAATCGAGGAGGTGCAGGCGGCCGAGGACGCGGTGCGCAAAGGAAAAGAGCGGCTGCAGGCGGTACTGGAGTCCGTCGACGACGTGGTTTTGGAAATGGACGCGGACAACAAGTTTATCAACGTGTGGAATCAGCGTGGAGATTTGCTGATGCGGCCGAAAGAAGAGTTGATCGGAACGACCTTCGAAAAGTTGATGCCCGGGGAGCTGCCGAAAATGGTTCACGCGGCCTCGGCGCGCATCCTCGCCAGTGGCCAGAGTGAAATCATGGAATCCGCGGTGGCGGTGCCCGCGGGGCTGCGGTGGTTTTCCGCGCGTATGACGCGCATTCCGGCGGAGGCGGGAGCACGCGCCACCATTTGCGCGGTGGTGCGCGACGTGACCGAGCGACGGGCTGCCGAAGAGGAACTGAAGCGCGCCAAGGAAGCAGCCGAAGCCGCCAGCCAGGCCAAAAGCGAATTTCTGGCCAACATGAGCCATGAAATTCGTACGCCCATGAACGGAATTTTGGGAATGACGGAGTTAACGCTGGACACCGAGCTAACCAAAGAGCAGCAGGAATATTTGAAGACGGTGAAAACATCGGCGGACGCGCTGCTGGTGGTGATTAACGACATTTTGGATTTCTCGAAAATCGAAGCGGGCAAACTCGAATTCGAGCGCGTGGATTTCAATTTGTGGAATTCGCTGGGAGAAACGATGGAAGCGCTGGCATTGCGGGCCCACCAGCGCGGACTGGAATTCGCCTGCCGCATTCGGCCGGAGGTGGACAAATGGGTCACCGGTGATCCGGGCCGGTTGCGGCAAGTGCTGGTGAATTTAATCGGCAACGCCATCAAGTTCACCGAGCACGGAGAAGTGGTGCTGGAAGTGGGCAGGGATGGTGAGGACGAGAGCGGCGCGCTGCTGCACTTCGCGGTGCGCGATACCGGAATCGGAATCGCGAAGGAAAAGCAGGGACTCGTTTTCGGGGCGTTCACGCAGGCCGATAGCTCGATGTCGCGGCGCTACGGCGGTACCGGCCTCGGGCTGGCGATCACGCATCGTCTCGTGGAAATGATGGGTGGGCGAATCTGGCTGGAAAGCGAGCCGGCGCGAGGGAGCACATTCCATTTCACCGCGCGATTTGGAAAAGCGGTGTCGCAGGAAACGGAAGCACGCTCGGGCAAGCCGGAAAAATTACGCGGGAAACGCGTACTGATCGTGGATGACAACGAATCGGTGCGGGCCATTCTCGAGGAGATTTTCAGCGCGTGGCAAATCATGCCGGCGCTGGTAAGCGATGCGGCCGCGGCGCTGGAGACGCTGAAGCACGCCTCAGAAGAACATTCAGAATTCGCGCTGGTGGTGGCGGACGCGCAGATGCCGGGAAAGAGCGGGTTCGAACTGGCCCGGGAGATTCGGCGGCGTTTCAGGGACAAAGCACCGAAGTTCGTGATGCTCGGCTCCGCCGCGAAAGAAGGCAGGGCCTCTGCGGAGCGCGACGCTGGGATTGACGCGTTTCTTTCCAAGCCTCTTCAGCAATCGCAATTGCTCGATTTGCTTCAGGATATTTTCAATCCGGCGTTCGCACCGGAGGAATCCGCGCCGGTGCGCCCGCGCGCGGCGCAACAACGGAGGACGGGAATGCGCATTCTTCTAGCGGAGGACAACGCGGTGAACCGGCTAGTCGCCACGCGCCTGCTGCAGAAAGCGGGCTACGAAGTGGTGCTAGCGGAAAATGGCCTGGAGGCGGTGGAATTCGCGAAGAAGGCGGACGTGCAACTGGTGCTCATGGACGTGCAAATGCCGGAGATGGACGGGTTCGAAGCAACGCAGGCCATTCGCGCCTTGGAGAAAGGGTCCGGAGCGCATCTGCCGATCGTGGCCATGACCGCGCATGCGATGAAGGGCGACCGGGATCGCTGCCTTGCCGCGGGGATGGACGATTATCTGACCAAGCCAATCCGCAGTGCGACGCTTTTTGCACTCCTGGAGCGCTACGCAACCAATGTTGCACCAATCATCGTGAATAAAACAGCCGAGCCGGAGGAAATTTCGGAAGAGCATGCCTGGGATCTGAACCGTGCCCTGGCGCGAGTGGGTGGCGACCGCGATCTGCTGGTCGAACTGATCGTCATTTTTGAAACCGAATGCCCCAAGCTACTTCGCGCCATTCGTTCGGCGGCGGAGCGCGGCGATGCTTCTGCGCTTGAATTGAATGCCCATGGATTGAAAGGCGCCTGCAGCACTTTCTCGGCGGGACCGTCGACGGACCGCGCACGCGATTTGGAAATGATGGGGCGCAACAAGCGGCTGGCGGGATCGCGCGAAATGCTCGGGCGCCTGGAAAAAGAAATCCATCGCCTGCTTGCGGAGTTCGAAGCGTTTCCGAGAAAAGTTGCGGCCCACTGATGCGACCGTCCGGGAAAATTCGGCGCGCGATAGCCGAATGCCGCGGCCAGAACGGCCCGGAGCGATTGGTGTTGAGGCTGGCCTTCGTGGTTCTGTACGTGCTTCTCGACCGCTCATCTGTTTACTTCCAGGTGCGGCCGGGAATCAGCGCGTGGTATCCGCCCGTAGGACTTGGACTGGCTGTGCTGATGGATCTGGGGATGTCGTTTGTGCCCTGGTATATGGCGGCGGGCTGCCTGTCCGCAATCGTGAACTACCACATGCCGCCGAGCTCGTTCCAATTTTGGTACGCGAGTCCGGTGACTGTGGGCGGATACGCGTTTGTCGCGTGGGTGCTGCGCCGTGGCCGCAAGCGCTCGGAAGGCTTCGCGGGACTGAATCACGTACTTCAGTTTGTGGCCATCGTGCTCTGCGGATCGTTTGCGGTGGCGGTGGCCGGAGCGTGGGGAGTGTTGTCGGATGGCGCGATTCACAAATCAGAGTATTGGGTGGGGGTGCTGAACTGGTGGGCGGGAGACGCGGTCGCGTTGATCTGCCTGACGCCGTTTCTGCTGGTGCACGTGACGCCGCGGCTTGCGCGGATGGAGCGGCGCGGCGGCGCTGAAGCGCCACAGGCTCTTCAGAAAGCGGCGCAACAGCCACCTCGCTCCGGGCGTCAGCGGTGGATTCATGGGGCTGAGAACATCGCGCAAGCTACCAGCATTTTTGTGGTCATCTGGATTGTGTTCGGATGGAACCTGGCGAGAAGCTACGAGTTCTTCTATTTGTTCTTTCTGCCGATTGTATGGATAGCGGTGCGCCGAGGTCTGCCCGGCGCCTCCGCTGCCATTCTGGCGCTTAATTTTGGCGTGATGCTGATTCTGAGCGGGTTTCCGCCGGATACGCACCGGTTGGCGCTGTTGCAGGTGCTGATGCTGATCGTGTCGCTGACCGGGCTGTGCCTTGGCGCGCTGGTGAGCGAAAGCCTGAAATTTCAGGCTGTGCTGCAGGAACGCGAGGAGCGCTTCCGCCTGGGATTCGAAGAAGGGCCGGTGGGAATGATGATGGTCAACCAGGACTGGACGTTCATCAAGGTGAATCGCGCGTTTGCGGAAATGGTGGGATACACCGAGCAGCAACTACGTGGGATGAGTGTGTTGGACATTACTCACCCGGACGATCTGGCGGTGCAAGGCCCGTTGAATGAAAAAATGTTGCAGGGCGCGAAGAAAAGCTATCGCATGGAGAAGCGTTACCTGACTAAAGGCGGCGAGACAGTGTGGGCCGACGTGACCGCCACGTTGATCCCCGACGGCAGGGGTACGCCGCTCTATGCGTTTGGGATCGCGCAAAACATCAGCGAGCGAAGACGGGCCGAGGCCGCGTTGTTGCGAGCGAAAGAAGCCGCGGAGCATGCCAACCGCGCCAAGAGCGATTTCCTGGCCAACATGAGCCATGAAATCCGCACGCCGATGAATGGAATTTTGGGAATGGCCGAACTGGCGCTGGGCACCGCGCTTGACGAGGAGCAACGCGAATACTTGAGCGCGGTGCAGAGTTGCGGTGAGACGTTGCTCGCGCTGCTCAACGATATTCTCGATTTTTCAAAGATTGAGGCGGGCAAGCTCGAATTGTATTCCGAGCCGTTCGACATGCGCGAATGCCTCAGCGAAGTGCTGGCGCTCTTCCGTCCGCGCGCGCAGGCCAAAGGCTTGCAGACTTCTTATTTTGTGGACAAGGAAGTGCCGACGTTTGCGTTGGGCGATGCGATGCGGCTGAAGCAAGTGCTTTCCAATCTGATCGCCAACGCGATCAAATTCACCGGGGCAGGACACATCGCGGTTTCCGCGGCAATCGAGAGCGCTACGGGCAATTCCTTGGTGATGCACTTCACAGTGCAGGACACCGGAATCGGAATTCCCGCGGCGAAATTGAAGGTGGTTTTTGAAGCATTCACGCAGGCGGATGGTTCCACCACGCGGCGATTCGGCGGCACGGGGCTGGGCCTGACCATTTGCCGGCAGTTGGTGGAAATGATGGGCGGCCGGATTTGGGTGGAGAGCGCTGTTGGACTCGGCAGCACGTTTCATTTCACCGCGCGGCTGGCGCGCTGCGAAGCGCCTTCCGCAATTCATGCCGGAGCCGGGGCCGCGAGCGAAGTTCGGGAGAGAACCGTATGAGTCCGGAGATCAGTCCGCCTGACGAATTGTCAGTCGGCGTATCCCATAGGACCGACATTCTGATTGCGGAGGACGATCTGGTTTCCCGTCGCATACTGGAGGCGTTCCTGGTGCGCTGGGGCTACTGCGTCACGCAGGTGTCGAGCGGCGATGATGCATGGCGGGTTTTAAATCAAGAAGGAGCGCCGCGGCTGGCCATTCTCGATTGGATGATGCCGGGGTTGAACGGCGTGGAGCTATGTGCCCGAGTGCGGGCGAGAACGGGGGCGCCGTATGTTTACCTGCTGCTGTTGAGCTCGCGCAATGAGAAAAAAGACAAGCTCGAAGGCTTGCAGGCTGGCGCCGACGATTATCTGACCAAGCCTTTCGACGCTGAGGAATTGCAGGCGCGGTTATTCGTCGGCGAACGCATCCTGCGGCTGCAGGACGAATTGATCTCCGGGCGCGACGCGTTGGAATTCCAGGCCACTCACGATCCGCTCACCGGCCTGGTGAATCGCGGCGAGATTTTGACGCTGATTCAGCGCGAGCTGGCGCGCAGCGAACGCACGCAGAGATCTGCGGGGGTGATCATGTGCGACATCGATCACTTCAAGAAAGTCAATGACAGCTATGGGCATTTGACTGGCGACATAATTTTGCGCGGCGTAGCGCAGAGGCTCGTTTCTCTTTTGCGCGGCTATGATTCCGTGGGCCGCTATGGCGGCGAGGAATTTGTGATTCTGGTGCCCATGTCGGATGTCACCGGGACCATGCGCGTGGCCGAGAGAATTCGCGCTGGAATCGGAATGATGAAATTCGAGACTCCTACCGGAGAACTGCGCATGACCATGAGTCTCGGCGTGGCGATCCGCGAGGACGGAAGCTCGCCCGACACAAAAACCATGCTGCAGGCGGCGGATGCGGCGCTGTATCGCGCCAAAGGCTTGGGCCGCAACCGCGTCGAACTCGCGGCTGCGGATGATTTTGCGACCTTGGTCTCCGCTGACGGAATCACCAGGGAATCGCGCCACGGCTAACTTCTTCGTAAGGGAAGCATTCTTTAGACATACCGCAGTTCGGCCCGGATTTCGCTCCAAGCGTTAATTTGTTCCGCATCATCGGACTAATCCAAAGGTTCCCGCGCTTCAGGAAATCTGATTCCACAGTCCACTGCGGTGTGTCATGCGCGCGAGCAACACTTGAAGCAGCGCATCAAGAAATATGCAGCATGCGCGAGCGTGCCGATTTCATGAGACATTTTAGGCGGTTTCGGGTTTGATGGAGTAGAGGCAGCGGGACGATGACTCTTCCATTGCGGCGTCGCATCGTGGTTCTGAGCGTCTTCGCATTTCTGGCGGTCCTCGTTTTGCATCGCGCGTACGTCTCCGCGGCAAATCGCGGGGCGAAAGGCGCGGAATCTTCGGCTTATAAGGCGGTCGCTGGCCCGTTCGAAACGGACATTGCCGCCGATATCGTGCTGCACGATGCGCAACGAAACAAGGATCTGCACCTGAAGATGACCTATCCAAAAGCCGAGGGGAAGTTTCCGGCGATTATTTTTTCGCATGGCTTCGGCGGGTCGAAGGACACTTACGGAGCGCTCACGCAATATTGGGCGGCGCGCGGCTACGTGGTTCGCAGCCTACGCATGACGATTCCATTTCGCAGCGCAAAGCCAATGGCGAAATTCACGGCGTGATGCAGGGACTTTCGACCTTGCGCGAAGATATTGCCGATCCTGTAGCTTGGCGGAATCGCGCGCGCGATGTTTCGTTCGTG
Organism: uncultured Acidobacteriota bacterium; assembly: GCA_963792515.1. Taxonomy (GTDB): domain Bacteria; phylum Acidobacteriota; class Terriglobia; order Acidiferrales; family UBA7541; genus Palsa-147. The sequence goes on from CAWBWG010000020.1 coordinate 243,841, forward strand.
ATCGATTCACTCGATGAAATCGAGCGGAGCGTTCCCGGCGCCGCCGGAAAAATGGATCGCGCGCATATCGGCGCCGGCGGCCACTCTTTCGGCGCGCTCACCACCGAGCTGCTCGGCGGCTTGACGTTTACGCCGGCCGGCGCGGAGAAGCCCGAAAGTCTGGCGGATCGCCGCATCTCCGCATTGCTGGTGCTTTCGGGCGCCGGCCCACGGCAGCATGGCATCACCGAATCTTCCTGGGAAAATATTACTGCGCCGCTGATGCTGATGACCGGCACGCGCGACATGGGTGTTGGCGGATTGAATCCGGAGATGCGCATCAAGCCTTACGAGCTGGTTCACAGCGTTCACAAATATGCCATCGTGCTGGATCGCGGCAGTCACATGACATTCACCGGCATGCCCGCAAAAGCCGGGACGGAGCCCGCGGTGCTTTTCGAAACGGTGGAAGTGGCGAGCACGGCTTTCTGGGACGCGTATTTGAAAAGCAGCGAGGGCGCGGAGACTTATTTGCACTCACCGTCGCTGGTGGATTTCAGTGGTGGAAAAGCGAAATTAAGCACCGAGTAGTCCAGTAGGGGAGGGTGCTTTCCTGTAGCCATCCCGCCATTCGGCCCGGCGATCAATCACGCGGGCGGAAAATGCAGCGTTTGCCGATCGTTTCCTGACGCGGTCTTTGGTGTGGCGCGGCTTCCAGCGATGGCGCGATCACGGAACGATCGGGGCCGAAAAGCGGGAGGCTTCCTCCAATGCTGGCGGACAGGAAAGCACCCTCCCCTACAAAAGCAAAACCTTCATGAGTGAATTATTTATTCGCGCGTACGGATCGAGGCGCCGGTCGATGTGGTGTTTCGCTGGCATGCGGAGCCTGGGGCGCTTTTGCGTTTGTCGCCGCCTTGGGAGCCGGTGGAGGTGATCGAGGCTGCTTCGGGAATTCGCGATGGAGACCGCGGGGCATTGCGCGTGCGGATGGGGCCGCTGCAATTGCGCTGGGAATTCGTGCATCGCAATTATATTGAAGGGCGGCAGTTTCAGGACGTGCAGACGCGCGGACCGTTCAAAAGTTGGGTGCATACGCATTCGTTTACGCCGGAGGGGGCGGACGCATGCCGGTTGGAAGATCGCATCGAATATGAATTGCCGTTTGGAGTATTGGGCCGCTGGTTCGGAGCGCGAATGGTGAGGAGGAAGCTCGAGAGGTTGTTCGAGTACCGGCACAAAGTAACAGCGGAAGCGATGGCCTCGCGCGTTTAACCGTTTCGAGCCGGCGGCGTCTCTGCCGGCTCTTTTTCGCGTTATATGCTCAATCGCGTTGCAATTGGCCAGGCTCCATCAACGCTCCACGGTACCGCCTGAAGTCTTCGGCGAATGACAGCTCGACAAAAGCTCTGCGGACTATTGCCAGAATTTCGCGCGTTTCATTACTCGAGATGCGGCGGGTGGTAAAGAGCCGGCAGGGACGCTGATGAGATAAGGGTGTCGGCTCCCGCGACCGAGTAGACTTGGGTGGTGTTCAGACAACCAAGGCTCGGAGCGAAGGAGCCGAGCGATGCGGATTATAGGATGCGATTTTCATACACGCTACCAGCAGATTGCCATGTTGGACGAAGAGACCGGCGAGATGGTGGAGCAGCGGTTGGATCACGAGAACGGAGAGGCTCAGAAGTTTTACGCGGAGTTGCCGAAGCCCGCGCGCATCGGGGTGGAGGCGACCGGATACCTGCAGTGGTTCGAGCGGCTGTTGGCGGACCTGGGGCACGAGCTGTGGATCGGAGATGCGGCCAAGATTCGCGCCTCGGTGGTACGCCAGCAGAAGACGGACGCGCGGGACGCGCTTCATATTCTGGAGTTGCTGTTGCAGAAGCGCTTTCCGCGGATCTGGATTCCCTCGCCGGAGAATCGCGATGTGCGGCAGTTGGTGGTGCATCGCGTGAAGCTGGTGCAGTGGCGGACGCGGGTGATGAATCAACTGCACGCGATGGCCATGGGCCAGGGACTGCGGCGGAAGAAAAGACTGTGGAGCACGGTGGGACGGCAGGAGTTGGAAGCTCTGCGGTTGGGGCCGTGGGCCAGCCGGCGACGGGCGGAGTTGTTGCAACTGCTGGGGCAGCTGGACGGTTCGATCAAGGAACTGGAACGCGCCGTGGCGAAGGAAGCCGCGAGAAACGCCGCCGCGGTTTTGTTGATGACCCATCCGGGCGTAGGGCCGGTGACTTCGTTGGCCTTCGTGCTGACCATGGGACCGAGCAGCCGCTTCCAGCGTGGCAAGCAAGTGGGCAGTTACTTGGGGCTGAATCCGCGCGAGCGATCTTCGGGCGGACGTCAGCGTCTCGGGGCCATCAGCAAGCAGGGCAACTCGATGATGCGCTGGTTGCTGGTGGAAGCAGGACAGACGGCCGCACGCCAAGATCCGGAGTTGCAGCGGGTCTATCAGCGGTTGAAATTTCGCCACGGCAGCAGTGCGGCGAAGGTGGCCGTGGCGCGCAAGCTTGCGGTGAGGTTGTACTGGATGCTGCGCAGCCGGGCCGATTACGCGCAGCTGGTTCGTGTGCGGGGCAGCTCGAGTACCGCCGTGGTCCCGGAGACGGGATCGGGACGCTGAATGGGCACCCCGCCTCCCTAGAAAGCTAGGGAGTTCGCAGCAGAAATCATGGTCGCGAGTTGCCGATCGAATAGATGGCTGGTGGAACCAGAGTTCCATCGAAGATTCGAGTAGCGAGCCTTGGAAGTGCTGAACACAAGATTCCTGGTAGGAAAACGAAAAGCAGCGGCCGCGCGAAACGCAGCCGCCGATCATTCGATGAAGTCTGTCTTGACTACGCCGACGCCCTTATAGACGGCGGTACGGGAGCGGGGCGTTTCAACGCCGCTCGGCTACTATGAAAATGCGGCGCATGGTGAAGAGTGTCTTGCCATTCGACTGTTTCGGATAGGCACGCGCAACTTTCTTCGCATATGCGTCCACGAATTCTTTCGCCTCAGCTTCAGGCAGCTCCTGAATGTAGGGACGCAATTGCGACCCACGGAAGAATTCAACGACGGGATTTTCGCCGTCGAGTTCGTGTTGATAAATCGTCTCCCAAATATCAACGCGCGAAGTTTGCGGCGAAAGCCAGCGCCAATATTCCTCGGGCGTGTGCACAACGAGACGTTTGGTGTGCGGTTCGAGACGAGAACACCAACGCGCCTCGAGTGCCGTTTCGAGAATCAGCAGGTGGCTGGGATCGTCGATATGCCGCGGCATCTGAATCGCGAGTACGCCGCCGGGACGCGCTTGCGCCAGTAGCGAGGGGAAAAGCTGCTCGTGGCCCGGCAACCATTGAAATGTCGCGTTCGAAAAAAGCAAATCGGGAGGCGAGTCGGCTCGCCAGCTTCTAATATCGGCTTGCACGCAATCAAGCTTCGGAAATTCGGCGCGTGCACTCGAAAGCATCTCCTCCGAAGAATCGACGCCCGTAACGCGAGCCTCCGGCCAGCGTTCCTGTAATGCTTGCGTAAGATGCCCGGTGCCGCAGCCGAGATCGAATATGCGCTCGCAGTGTTGCAGCGGGATGTGCTCGATCAAATCGAGCGCCGCCCGAAATCGAATGCCAGCATACTTGAGGTAAGTCTCAGGATTCCAGACGGTCATTGTAGGGGAGCGGGTTTACCTCGCTCCCGATGTGGCATTGGGTTTGGCATTTATTTTGCCCGAGCCCAGAATCCCCAGCACCCCAAAAATTCTACCAAACTTCGCGCTCTTCTTCTTTTTCGCGCTTGCCTTTTTTACGGCGCTCTTCTTCCTCTTGCTTTTCGTACTCGGCGATTTCTTCTTCGGTCATCTGATATTCCCCGCGCGATGCGAACATGGAATTCCCACGCTGATCTTTCACCGCTTGCTGCATGCGCGTGCGGCCGGGGGTATCGAAGCGCGAAGTGCGCGAGGATCGTGCGATGGCTCCCGCTTCCATCAGTAGATCGGTGATCTTTTCGAAGAAGTCGTGGAAGTGATAGGGGAGAATCGAGTACGGCAGTTCCTGCTCTTCGAGTTCCATCACCACGTCGGCGGCAATTCCCGGCGGCACGAGAAATAACACGCGCAGCCGTCGCTTTCGCACCGCCGTGACTTGATCGGGACTGCGCTTCACTCCCGTGCGCTCGTTTTGTTTTTCAGCTTCTTCAGATTCAAGCGTCACGCCTTCGGCATGCGCCAGATCTCGGAGGATGGGGAAGAGCGGCCCGTTCGGTGGCGCGAGTTCGACATTGGCGATTACCAGGTGCCACGCGCCGGTGAGCAGTTGTTGCAAAGTTTGCCGCGCGTCGGTCTCCACCTGCACATGCCAGCCTTCGGCGCTCAGTAGCAGGCGCAGAGCTTGCTGGCTAGCCGGCGTCGCGTCCAATATTAGGATGCCGACATCGGGGGCGTCCTTCTTCGTTTCGGGGTTTGCCATCGTCAGCCAGTATAAAAGTGCAGTCCTATAACCCTGTCCTTTTCATCGGCCTAGTTTCCACCGGCATGATGGTTCTTTCGGACAGCCTTTGTTTTAGGGCCTGTCCGAAGGTACAGGAGAAGAAAAAGCGAAATAGTTCTTGACAGGGCGAACAAAAGGCGAATAGTATGCGGAAGTGCGGCGAGGCTTTCGATGGCCACTACAAACACTCTTCGACCAGCAGCGGACCTTTCCCGGATTCGGCCTGCCCGGTCGAGGGAGACCAGTCTCTCCTTATTCCCCCATGCCGCTCGCCACGGTAAAGATGACAACGCTTGCAGCGCTTCCGCGCCCACCCCGGCGCCTAACCGGGGAACGAAGCCTGCAGCGGAACTGGTCGGCATCGCGCGCCTCGCCGCTTCCTCACCCTGCGCCGATGCCAAAAGGGGAACCGAATATTTCATCCTGCCGGTCCGCTCGATAATCAATCGCTGCGATTCGCCACGGGTGCCTTTCAACTACACGGTGAACCCATATAGAGGATGCGAATTTGGCTGTCATTACTGCTACGCGCGCTATACGCATGAATTTATGGAGCTGGACGGGGCTGACTTCGAGAAGAAAATTTATGCCAAACGCGATGCGGCGATGTTGGTGGCACGGGATTTGGAGAATCCGCGATTGGATGGCGAGCATATTGCCATTGGCGCGGCGACTGATCCTTATCAGCCCGCGGAGCGCGAATTCGGAGTGACGCGGTCGATTTTGGAAAGGATGGCGGAACGCTCCGGCTTGAGCGTTTCCATTACGACGAAATCTGATCAGGTGCTGCGCGATCTGGATTTGCTGAAGAAGATTGCCGAGAAATCGTCAATTTCCGTGAATCTGTCGATCACCACGATGCGGACGCGGTTGGCGCGCCTGCTCGAACCGCGGGCTCCGCGGCCGGATTTGCGCATGGGGGCGGTGAAGGAGCTTCGGGCGGCTGGGATTTCTGCTGGCGTGCTGGCCATGCCTATCGTCCCTGGGATCACCGATGCGCAGGGCGACCTCGAGGAGCTCGTGCGATCCGCACGCGATGCCGACGCGCAATGGGTGGGCGCACGCGTGCTGTACCTGATGCCTGCGGCCCAAAAACAATTCCTACCCTTCGTTCAAGCAAAATTCCCGCGCTTGGCGCGTCAGTACCACGAATGGTACAGGCGAAATAACGGCGCCCCGCAAGCCTACACGGAAGAAATCACGAAACGCTTCGCCGAGCTGCGCAAGAAGTACGGAATCAATTCGCGGCCGGCGGTTCCGATGCGTCCGCCAGGCGGCAGACCCCAAATGACCCTTGAATTGACGCAGCCCGAGGAGGTCGCAGTTCAGCCTTCAAGACAATCGCAATTTAACCATCTACCTGGAATGCCGGTTCTCCAGTAGGGAAGGGTGCTTTAGCCCTCCCGCCGTTCGACCTAGATTTTGTGGAGCGCAAGACGACGAATCAAATCGATCTGCAAGTACGAAAGGCCCAAGGAGAAGCAGCAATGAAGCTAAAAATGAAACTGAAATCCGTAAGCTCGCTGATCCTACTCATGGGCACGCTCGCCTACGGCGCCATGCAAATCGGTGTCTCCGGTCCGGCATCTGCGGTGATGGCTGGCCCGCAGGAGCAAATTGTGGCGCCGCAGAAGATGGTGCGCAAATACGCTCCTCGGCAGGAGAAAGCGGCGCCGCGCCACCCGCAAGTTTATTTTGCTACGGCACGATGATGCGTGATGGTTCTGACTGACCTTCTGCGGCTAGTGGGAACTGACCGCGCAGAAAATCGAGGAAAGCGCGAGAACGCGGCCGTCCATTCGTTTCGTATTTTGCCACGCGCAGCAGAAAAACGAGCAAGCGGAAAAGTTCGGAATCTTTGACACCGCCAAACGCGGTCTGCTTCTGCTCCTCATGCTTCAATTCGGCAATGAATTGACTCAAGTGCATGTAAACAGCCCGCGCGGCAGGCCCGTCGGGTGGACGCTCATAGTAAAGACCAGTGCCCAGTGTGCGATAAGTTTCCGCAAGCGCGGTGAGCGCTTCAATGGCGCCCGAATCGTCCACGGCGGGGATTTCCGCGGCCGCTTTGAGCATGGTGTAACCGAGTCCTGAGACGACGGGCTGGCGCTCGTGAATCAGGTCCATGGAAACGGATAGATCCGGGTAAGGAAAATCGGCGACGTTGATTGGTTTGCGGTGTTCGCGTTCCCATCGGCGTGAGGCGGTCAAGTGCGAGCAATCCGATGGGCAGTCGATGGTGACTTCGCGCTTTTCGCCGCAGCAAACCGCGCAAATCATCTCCGCTTTCGCGGGGCAGTAGCGTTTCGGTTTTCGCAATTCACAAAGTGGGCACGGCAAGTAAATTCCTTTTCTTGCGAAATGTGGCAGCGCCCAGTAGGGGAGGGTGCTTTAGCCCTCCCGCAGTCCGGCCGTGTTTCTGTTAACGCTCTCGAATTGATCCAAAATGTCAAAGGCAACAGCGCCGACAGCGAAATTAGAGTTGAAGCTCGATCATCGCAGGAGAGCGGCGGGATTGCCGACCCGGGGGCCGAAAGGCGGGAGGGCTAAAGCACCCTCCCCTACAGGCACACCGCCGCGCTCACTTTTTCTGCTAGCGCTATGCCGTTGAGGATTGTTTCGATCACGTACTCGTCGCCTCGGTCGGAATTGATCATCAAATCATAAAGCTGGCGGCAGGGCCAGTCCGCGCCGAAGTAGCGCTTGATGAATTGTCCGCGCTCCTTGTCGATGGTCTCGACCAGTTCACGGGCTTCCGCTTCGCTTTTGCCGAGCGTGCGCACGCGCCGGATTTTTTCCTCGAGCGGCGCGAAGACGAACACGTGAAACACATCCGGGCGATTCCGCAAAATATAAGGCGAGCCCCGGCCGACGATCACCGAATTGCCCGTCGCGGCAACTTCCTCGACCACGCGGCGCAGTAAGTCGACCATCCGGTCGGTGTCGAACGACAATCCCTCGCCAATCGGCAGTGCTCGCTCGTGGCTGCCGCGCGCGAAAACTTTGAATAAACGATAGAGCAGCGGATCGATGCGTTCATCATGCCGCGCCGCCGCTTCCGGCCTCACGTGCGCGCGCCGTGCGATTTCCTGAGTCAGCTCGGTATCCCAAAGTTTCCAACCCAGCCTGCGCGCAATCTTTTCAGCAATGCGCGCTCCGCCGCTGCCATATTCGCGTTCGACGGTGATGATTCGCATGGACATCGCCACCCGTGTGATGCGCGCGGCCATTCCGAAGTGCCGGCCTGCGCTGGCGGATTATAACGCCATCGGGCGCGACAGGAACGGATTCCGCGCGTTCAGCCGCGCTTGTTAGTGGACGGGAACGGCCGCGCCCGGCTTTGGTTTTCTGACAATGAAGACGACCGGAACGAGGCACAAAATCAGGAACGCGAGGATGCGGAACGTATCGACATACGCGAGCATGGTGGCCTGCCTCGACACCCCGGCGTACATGAGGTCATAGGCCTGCTGCTTCGCCAGCGCCGGCGCCGAGCCGCGCGCTTGAAACATATGCGTCGCGCCCAGAATCATTCTCCGCAGCGCGCCATTGCCGGGAGTGAGATTTTTCGCCATGTCGTTCAGATGGACCTGCGAGCGGCGGTCGATCATAGTTTCGACAAACGAAATGCCCACGCTTCCGCCTATGTTGCGCGCGAGGTTGATCAATCCTGACGCGGCGTTATTTTTTTCGCGAGGGAGCGAGGCGTAAACGAGGGTGTTGATAGGAACGAATAAGAACGCCAACGCCGCGGCCTGATAAACGCGCGCCATGGCGGCAGTGTAAAAATCAATCTCCAAATCGAAATGCGACATATAAAACAGTGACAACGACAGAACGAACAGACCTCCTGAGACAAGATACCGCGCGTCCGCACGCTTATTGAGCAGAAAGCCGACTACGGGCATGAACAGCATCACGGTGAAGCCGCCGGGCATCAGCGCGAGGCCGGCTTCGCGCGCCGTATAGCCGAGCAATGTTTGCACGAACTGCGGCAGCAAGACCGTGGTGCCATAGAGCGCCACGCCAAGCATGAACATCATGCCGTTGCCGACCGCGAACGATCGATCTTTGAACAGGCGCAGATCGATGATGGGATGTTCTGAGCGAAGCTCCCAGAAAACCACGGCAACCAGGGCCGCGCCTGCAATAATTGAAAGAGTGGTAATGAAATTGGATTGGAACCAGTCATCGCGCTGGCCTTTATCGAGCAAGATTTGCAGTGCGCCGAGGCCGACAGCTAGAAGGCCGAGGCCGAAATAATCGATGCCGCCCGAGGGCTTTTTTTGCTGCTTCAGAAATGGCGGATCCTGAATCAGCCGCATGGTCAACACGAGCGAAAGAATTCCTACGGGCACATTGATATAAAAAATCCAGCGCCAACTGAAATTGTCGGTAATGTAGCCGCCGATGGTCGGTCCGATCGCTGGCGCGAGCACTACCGCCATGCCGTAAACCGCGAAGGCCATGCCGCGCTTCGCCGGAGCAAATGTATCGGCAAGAATTGCCTGCTCGCTCGGCTGCAATCCGCCTCCGCCGGCTCCTTGCAAAATGCGGAAGATGATCAGCATGGTGAGATTCGGCGCGAAGCCGCACAAGAACGAGCTGATGGTAAAAAGCGCCACGCAGCTCATGTAAAAACGCTTGCGGCCCACGATGGAAGAAAGCCAACCGCTCAGCGGCAAAACGATGGCGTTCGAAACGAGATACGACGTGAGCACCCAAGTGCTTTCATCCGTTCCCGCAGAAAGGCTTCCGGCGATGTGTGGCAGCGCGACGTTGGCGATGCTCGTATCGAGCACTTCCATGAACGTCGCCAGCGTCACCGTCAGCGCGATAATCCACGGATTGACCGCCGGCCGCCACTCGGAATGGTCGATCGGAAATGTCGCTGCCGCCGCGCTCATTTCACCTTGACCTGGGGTTCAACCGACATTCCCGGACGAAGCAGATGATCTTTATTTTGCCCGGGATCCAGCACGATTTTTACCGGCACGCGTTGAACGACTTTCACGAAATTGCCAGTGGCATTTTCCGGCGGCAACAAACTAAATCGCGCACCGCTGGCACCCGCTATGCTATCCACGTGCCCTTTGTATTTGCGGCCATAGGCATCCACTTCGACTTCCGCCGGTTGGCCCGCGCGCATGTACTTCAGTTGCGTCTCTTTGAAGTTGGCGGTGACCCAAACATCGTCAAGTGGCACGACAGAAATTAGTTGTTGCCCAGGCTGAACGTTCATTCCGACTTCCACGTTCTTGCTCACCACTCCCGCTACCGGCGCAACGATGGTGCAATACTGCAGATTGAGCAGCGCTTGATCGAGCGCCGCTTTTTTCTGCGCTACTGACGCATCGGCGGAAGAAAATTGCGCTTTGCTCACTAAAATTTGTTCTGGCGCGGTTCCTGCGGCGCGCAGCGATGCTTGCGCTTCAAGCAGATGGCTTTGCGCCTGATGCACTTGCTCCTCTGCGGCGTTGGCGTTGGCTTTTGCCGCGTTCACGCCCGCGGCGGTGGCCTTTGCGGCGTCGAGCGCCTGCTCGTACTGTTGCGCCGAAATTTCTTTTTTGTCGACGAGTTGCTTGTAACGCACCACATCGCTCTGCGCTTTGTTGTCGTTGGCTTCCGCTTGCGCCAGTTGCGCCACCGCTGCAGAAGCTTGGCCCTGAGCGGCCAGCACTCCGGCGCGCGCATTTTCCACATTCGCGTGCGCGGAATCGAGCTGGCTTGCGGAGTTGGCCGAAGTGATCGGAACATTATTCTGTGCGGCATTCGCGCTGGCGACGGCCGCATCGTATTCGGCGCGCGCGCGATCCACGGCGACTTGATAATCCTTGGGATCGATTTCAACGAGCACAGCGCCGGCCTCCACAGCCTGGTTATCGTCGACATTGACCTTGGTGACGTAGCCGGCCACGCGAGCGCTGATCAAATTGATATGACCGTCAACTTCCGCATCGTCCGTGGACTCCCACTTGGCGAAATAATTCCACGCCAGCACGCCGACAACGACGACCACAGCAATAATCGCAAGAATCGCCCAGCCGGGAATGCGTTTGCGGCTCGGTGCGGGCGCGGGATCGCGGGGCGGCGGCGCCGAGGAATGCTCGGACGCGCGATTTTCTGCCTCCAATGGACTTTGCTCCGGCAAGGTTTCAATTTCCGTCTTTTGTGACATTCCCTTTTCCTCTCAAATAATTCAGCACGCCGGTTTCCGCGATTCCTTCGGCACGCGCGAGCGAAATTCGCGCGACGGTGTAGTTGAACAAACTCGAAATATACGATTCGTTCGCGGACGCGACAGAATCCTGCGCTTGCACGACTTCGATATTGTCAGTGACGCCGGCGACGAAGCGGTCGCGCGCCTGGTCGAGCGTTTGCCCGGCCAGATCTACATTGCTCTCAGCGACTTCGACTTGTTCGGCGGCGGATTGCAGATCGAGAATCGCGTCGCGAACGTCCTGATCGATTTGTCCGCGCAGATTTTCCATCTGATTGCGGCTGTTGGTCAGTTGTGCGTCGGCTTGCAGCGTATCGGCGTGAACTTTCCCGCCCTGGAATATGGGAATTTTCAGCGAGCCCTGCGCCTCATATGTCCCGTTGAGATGCGAGGGCGTAGCGCCGCCGGCGCCGTAATTCCCATCGAAAGAAAGCGTGGGGTAATACTCGGCAAAAGCGGCCCGGCGGGCGATCTCTGCCGAGCGGAGTTGCGCCTGCGCTGCCTGGAAGTCCGGGCGAGTGGAATAGGCTTGCTGCAGAGCCTCATCGATTGAAATCGGTTGCGGCTTGTCGTAGGGAATTTTCTCGGTCAGCTCGAATGGTTGCCCGGAGGGCAGACCGATGGTGCGCGCGAGGGCGAGCCGCTGCTTTTCGTAATCATTGCGCGCGGCAATTAATTGCTGGCGGCGAGTTTGAAATTCCACTTTCGCGCGCAGAGCATCGATCTGCGGCGAAGTTCCGGCGGACAGGCGGTCTGAAGCCTGATTGTAAAGCGCTTCGGCAGTTTTGAGCTGCGCGTCTGCCGTTTCGATCCGCGCGGCATACGAAATGGCGAGTAAATAGTTGTAGCCCACGGTAAGAACCACGAGTTCGCGCGCGCTTTTGTAAGAGGATCGCGACGCGCGCAAGCTCTCGCTTGCGGCGCGCACTTTCTGGATTGCGCTCCAGTCCAAAATCGGAGTGCTGACGTAAGCGCGCGTGTCGAAAAAACCAAATGGGCCGGCGATCGGATTGATTCCCGCGAACGGCGAATTGGGAACGCGAATTTTGTTGAAGCCATTCTGTAGGAGATTTACTTTTTCGGCGGTTTCGGTCGTATTTGTGGTCAGGTTCGGCAAGGCGTCGCTCAATTGTTTCCATCGCTGTCCGCGCGCCGAGGTGATGTCTTGCTCGGCGAGAAGAAGACCCAAGTTGTATTTGAGCCCGCGCTCGATGGCGTCGGCAAATCCGATTTTCAAAACCTCCTGAGTGGCGGTACCGTGCGCAACGCTTCCCGTATAAGGGTTGGGTGGATTCAATCCATTCGCCGGGGTGGAGGTTTGCCCGAACGCCGGCGCCGCTCCTAGCAGCGACAGGACGACGAATAGCAGCGAGCGTTTCCCGATCATTAACGAACACCTCTCTTTGCGCGGGCGCCCGGTTGGGCCGCTGCCGACGCCCAAAAGCGCTCGAACGAGCGATTGATCACCGACGCCAAGCTGCTCGAAGGCTCGAGCGCCCACAGAAAAAGCGCGCCGAAATGCGATTCCTTAAAGAAGCGGGCCAGGTCGGCGGCCGGAACATCGCGGCGGACCTCGCCCCGCTTTTGTCCGAGAGTCAAAATTTGAGTGTAGATCGCTTGCGCCTGCTTGAGCCGCGCACAGCCGTGCGTGCGCACCGTCTCACTCGAGAGCAAAGTTAGAAGAATGCTGCGCGCCAGTTCCCCCGAACGGCCCGGGTCTTCGGCTAGAGTTAATTCCAAGCGGCGCAGAATTGTGGGGATCGACTCGCGCCCTCGCTGCGCGGCTTCTAGAGCTGAGCGAACTTTGCCGAGCCGTATCTCCCCAAACGCGTTAAAAAGCTCTTCTTTGCTTGGGAAATAATTAAAAAAGGTCCCTTTACCTACATCGGCAGCCTGCGTGATTTCTTCGACGGTGGTGTCCTGAAAGCCCTGCCGCGCGACTAAATGCATTGCAGCGTCAAAAAGGCGTTGGCGTACAGCGGCGGAATGACGCTCACGGCGGGACAGAGGCTTCGCGGACACTAAATGAGACGGAGAGACGGAAATAAAACGTGCAGCTTTCATCGAATGCGACCCTTGGTCAATTCTGACTATAAGTCAGTAATTGCCGAATGTCAAGCTGGGGATCACCGAAGCTCTGTGCCTTGCCAGGGAATATCCTCCGCCCGCGATGCACAACCATTTGATGTGAAAGAAAGGGTTTGGATGCGATGGGCGCCCGGTATTTATCTCGGGCGCCCCATTTCCGGCTGGATATTTCTGCGATGTGTTACTTGCGATCGGAAACGTTGTGCGGAGACCGCTTGTTTAACAACGAAATCATCAAATTCGCTTCCTTCGGTGCGGTGACAGCACCCTTTAAGACGACATCGCGCGCCGCTATCCGGGATCCGTAAACGACTTCATTGCCGTCATTGTCCGGCCGCACCGTCGAGCCTTCCAAGGAAATTCCGGCGAAAAGTCCGCGCGCGCGGGAGTATGAGAGAACTTCAGCACGCATGGTCACGTCGGTGTCCGCTTCAGCGTCGCGTCCCTTCGGGCCTGCAGCCGCAGACGCATCAGCGCCGAGCTTTACCTTACTGGAAAGTATCGAGCTCGCGCCGCGGTCATTCATGACCAACAGCACGAAGTCGGTGGCCTGCGCGCCGATTTGAAATCCGATGCTGCCGCCTTCGAGAGCCATCATCGATGGCGCGCCCCACGATCCTGTGAAATCTTCGCCGCCGCGGCAGGTCATCACGCCGCGTCCGTAGCTCGCGCCGATTCCAAAAGCCGCCTTCAGCACCGACGGGTAAATGATCACGCACTCAGCCTTGTCCAGCAGGCTTTGCGGAATGTCGTCGGGCACATCGAGAATTTCTTTCAGCACCACGCCGCTATTTTCGATGCGATCGAGGTATTTGCTTTTGTCATCAGCCGATCGGGTGGGCTGCGGCGCGAGAAGCGCGGCGAATCCAGTGAGCGAAGCCAGTAGCACCAAGGCTAGTATTTTCTTCATCGCAGTTTCTCCTTTTTGAGCGCCGCCATGATATTGCTTCCCGATATACAGCGCAATGGAATGAGATGCGGTGAACCTGCGCGCGGGTAGAATATAGCTTGTTCATTCAGAATGTTGAGCGTATCCAGTTCAATGCGTCGGCGCGGTCTGCGAAAAGCGGCGTTGTGCTGCGTTATTTTCATGTTTACGTGCGCGATGGCGGTGTATCCGCGAGTCGCCAAAGCGCAGCAACCCAAACCCAGCGCATCGAAGGGCGCGTCGCGAAAATCCGCAAAGCAACAGCGGCCGGACATGGCGCGATTTCAGGCGCGCGTATCGTCCGCACTGGCCGCGCCGAATGCACGCAACGCTTATTGGGGAGTTTTCGTCACTGACGCGGCGACCGGCCAGACACTTTACGAATTGAACGCCGATGGGCTTTTCACTCCGGCCTCGAACGCCAAAATCTTCACCAGCGCGTTTGCGTTCGCGACGCTCGGCTCCGACTACACTTTCCACACCACGATTGAAACGTCGGGGCAGCTCGATGCAAACGGCCGGTTGCGCGGAGATTTGTCGCTGGTGGGCCGGGGCGATCCGGATTTGTCGAATCGCAAGTTGCCGTTCGTGCAGAAAGTCGAGCGCGATGGTAACACAGATAAAATCATCGCGGAGCTAGCCGATGCGGTGGTGGCGCGCGGCGTGAAGCGAATTGATGGCGACATCATCGGCGACGACAGCTATTTTTCCTACGATCCTTATCCTGAAGGATGGACTACCGGCGATGTTTATTTCAGCTTTGGCGCGCCGATTAGCGCGATCGCGCTTAACGACAACGTAATTACAGTGGAAATTCGGCCGGGCGAGCGCCTCCATGATCCTGCGGGGCTCACCATCGAACCGGAGGCCGGATACGAAACTTTCGGCCATGAGATCACCACCGGCCCGAGCGCGTCGAAAGCGAAATTTTCGGTCGTGCGCGAGCCGGGAGCGAAGCCGATCTTGCTGCGAGGTTCGATTCCGCTCGGCGGCGCTCCCGTGAAAATTGATTTGGCGTTGCAGGAACCGGCTGAATATTCCGCCGCTCTGCTGAAAAAGCTTCTAGTAGCGCGAGGCGTCGTGATTTCAGGAAACGCCCGGGCGCATCATGGTCCCCCGCCTGAACGGCAGGCGGACGGCGGCAACGTGTTGACTCCGTCGCCCGTGCCGGTCGATCCGCAGCCGCCCGCAAATCCGCCGCTCGTGCTGGCCGAGCACAAATCGTTGCCGCTGATCGAATCCATCCGCTTGCTGAACAAAATCAGCCAAAATCTCCACGCGGAGTTGCTACTGCGCACCATCGCGCGCGAGAAAGCCAACATCGGCACCACAGACGCCGGCATCGAACTGGAAAAGCAATTTTTGCGCGCGGCGGGGATCGCCGATGGAGATGCGGTGCTCGTCGATGGCTCGGGCCTTTCGCGGCAAAATTTAGTTTCGCCGCGCGCCGTAGTGCAAATGCTCGCGTATGCGTCGCAACAGCCCTGGGGCGGAAGTTTCCGCTCGACGCTTCCGATCGCCGGCGAAGATGGAACTCTCGAAGATCGCTTGAAAGGCACGCCAGCTGCCGGCCGTTTGCACGCGAAGACCGGCTCGCTTGAACACGTCCGCGGAATTTCCGGTTACGCGACCACGTTACACGGTGAGAATCTGATCTTCTCAATCTTTACAAACAACAATGCCGCACAGCCGCACGAACAATCTGCAACTTTTGACGCAATTCTCGCCGCGATGATCGAAGAGCTGCGTCTTCCCGCGAAACGCAAGTGAGCGAACTCTAGCCAAGCATTTTGCCGCCCGGTAGCACAGGCACTCCAGCCCTTGGCTCTCTATAGTTCATAAAAATTAACCTTAAAGCAGGCATCGGCTCAGAAATCGCTCAGGCGCAATTCCGAGTCCGAATATTTCCAAGCCTCAACAAACTGCCGGTGCGTCCAATCCGCGTCCACAGACTTTTTCTGCGCCAGCAGCGCCTGCCAAAGCACAAAAAGCGAACGCGGATTGCGCGGATTGCGTCGCAAATCCTCACGAGATGTTTTTTCTGCTTCAGCGGCCTGGCCATCAGCCAGCAGCGCAGCGCCAAGCGATTCGCGCACGGGATAAAACCATTCGGGAGGATCGTCGTAACTCATCGCATCCTGAATCGCCACGGCCTTCCGCCAGAAAGCGATCGCTGCGGCGTGGTCTCCTGCAGCATCCGCGATGCGCGCGCCGAGCGAATTCGAAGCGAGATCGAGCAGCACGCTCGCATTGTTGTAGAGCATCCCGTACGCCGGTCCGTCGGGAACGCTCTTGCGTGCATCTTCCAGCGCAGCACGCTCGACGCGTGCACGCTCCAACTGATGCGTCGCCGCGTACGCCGATCCCTGCGCGAAGTGCCAGATGCAAACGGACATCGCCAGCTTTGCATCCGGCGCAGAAATCTTTTTGATTTCCTCCCACCGCGCGAAACGCATCTCAGCAAACGTCGACCACGGCAGGAACGCCTCGACCATGGGCACCATCGCCAGCGCCGGCCGCACGGCGGCATCGAGTTGCGCCATCGCATCTTTCGCTTTCGCGTAATTTCCTTCCATCATTGCAGCATAGCCGAGGAAGTGCAGATTGTGGCCGAAGTACATCGTGCCATACATTCCGCCGGGCGGCGCCGTGGCCAGAAAAGCCCGATCGGCCGCGACAGCTTCTTCGTTCGCGACAACCGCAAGATGGAAAAAGCCGGTGTTTAAATAAATATGCGAGGGCATGTGCACCAAATGTCCCGCGGCGGGCACCATCGTGCCAAGCCGATCCGCGCTCGGAAGCGCGCGCTCGGGATATGGCGACGCCTCGAGAGCGTGAATATAAAAATGATTCGCGCCAACATGATCGGGCCAGCGGCGCAGCACACCCTCGAGCGTCGCCACAATTTCTTCCGTGCCCGGCGTCGGTTTGCCGTCGTTGCTCCAAAGATGCCAGGGATTCAGGTCCATCATGCTTTCGGCGAAAAGTGCGCCGGCATCGGGATCATCGGGATAGCGGCGCGCCAATTCGCGCATCGCGTCCGAATAACTTATCGCAAGCTGCTTTAAATTCGCGTTCGGATCGTTACCGAATCGTTTCGCCAGAGCTTGCACGTAGGCGCGCTCATTCTCGGGCGCATCAGCAGCAAGCAGCAGCGCTTTCTGAATGGTGTCGTAGGCTAGCTTCTCGCGCTCGAGGTCGACGTCGGCGTTGTAATTCGGCCCCACCGCCATCGCCACACCCCAGAGCGGCATCGGGGATTTCGGATCGAGCTCCCCGGCACGCTGAAATTTCCGCGCCGCCTCCTCGTGATTGAAGCCGTAAATCAGCGTGAGCCCTTCATCGAACATTTGTTGTGATTCGGGGTTGGAAGTGGAGATCGGATGATGCAGGTCGCCGAGACTGAGCGGTGCGCCTGGTTTCGTCTGCGCCAGTGCAATGGGGACGGCGAGGAAAAAAGCGAGTAATGATGCGAAGCGTTTCATAGATCGCCTCCGCGAATTTCCGGCATGAGCATGGGCCTGCGTAAGTGAAAATCTCAAAACGCGCAGTATTCTAACGAAATTCTCGGCGCACTGCATTGTCGCGCGTTTGAATGTGGGGAGTGCGCCGGTCGGCTCCTTGACACGCGCGGCTTCCTCCGCCATTTTGACTGGGTGAGCCGCAGCGCTGCAGAACTCCTCGAATTTCCGCGCCTCCGCGAAATCGTGGCCGGTCGCGCCACATGTGCACCCGGGCGCCGCGCCATTCTTGCGCTGGAGCCGCGAACCGACGCGTCCTCGCTCACCGAAGAATTCGAATGGATTCGCGAAGTGGTTGGTTATCTTCGAGCCGGATCAGAACTCGGCTTCGGCGCACTCGCCGATCCGGAAGCGTGGCTTGCCGCGCTCGAAGTACCTGCGTCGGTGCTTTCAGCGACGCAACTTCTCGATGCCGCATCCCTCGCAGATACGGCCGCGGGACTGCGCGCCACATTCAAAGGCGATTCCGCAAAATTTCCTCGCCTCGCCGAACGAGCCATGGCTCTCGCCGATTTTCGCGCGATCTCAACAACGATCCGCCGGGCCATCCTGCCCAATGGAGAAATTAGCGACAACGCTTCGCCCGCCCTGAAACGCATTCGCGTCTCCAGCGCCCAGACACGCGAGAAAATTCAGAAATCGCTCGAGGCGATCCTGCGCGCACGCGGTGATGATGCCGGCCACGATTACGTCACGCTGCGCAACGAGCGCTTCGTGATTCCCGTTAGCGCATCGGAACGGCGCGCGGTGCCGGGCGTGATTCACGGCGCGAGCGCCACGGGCCAGACTGTTTTCGTTGAGCCGCTCGAGACCATTGACCTGAACAATCGCCTGGTGCAACTTGCCGAAGATGAAGCCGCCGAAATCGCGCGCATTCTCGCGGCGCTGACCGATCAATTGCGCCTGGAGCGCGGCCCGCTCGCGTTTGCCGCTGAGCGCATTGCCGAATTCGATTCGGTTTTCGCGCGTGCGCGTTTCGCACGCGAATTCGATTGCGCCATGCCTGAATTTATTCCCGAGATTGCCATTCGGCTCAAGAATGCGCGAAATCCGGTGCTGGAAGCTTCACTGAAGCCGCAAGGACGCAGCGTCGTGCCGGTTACTCTCGCGCTCGGCGGAGCGTCCGATGGAGTTGGAAACGCCGGCACCGGGAGCGAATCGCTTGGCCGAGTGATGGTAATCAGCGGCCCGAATACCGGCGGCAAAACCGTGGCGCTGAAAACGCTGGGCCTTTCCGCGCTCGCGGGCCAATCGGGAATTCCTGTGGCGGCCGATCGCGCGGAGCTGCCGATTCTCGACGCGGTGCTCGCAGATATTGGCGACGAGCAATCGATCACCGCCGATCTTTCTACTTTTTCAGCGCACGTGCTGAATTTGAAGAGCATGCTCGAGCGCGCCACTGAGCGAACGCTGGTGCTGGTGGACGAATTGGGAACTGGCACGGCCCCCGAAGAAGGCGCAGCGCTGGCTGTCGCGCTGCTCGAAGAATTTCGGAAGCGCGGCTCGCTCGTTCTGGCCACCACGCATCACGACCGGCTGAAGTCTTACGCTTCCACCACGCCGGGCGTGATCAATGCCGCCGTCGAATTCGACGAAGAGCAACTGCGACCCACGTACCGGCTGCTCGTCGGCGTGCCCGGAGTTTCGAGTGGCATCGAAATCGCGCGGCGTCTCGGTCTCTCGGAGGAAATCATCGAGCGCGCCCGCGCAGGACTTTCACCCGAAACGCGTGAAGCACGCGAGTTGATCGCTTATTTGCATCGCAGTCGTGAAGAATCGGATGAAATCGCGCGCCGCTCGCGCACCGAACTCGATGCGCTCGAAGCCGAACGCCGCGAGTTGCGCACCGAATGGGTGGATCGCCAACGCAAACGCATCGCTGAGCTCGAACGGAATTTCGCTGACACGGTCAAGAAGCTCGAAGCCGAAGTGTCCAAGCTCGCCGCGGAAATCCAAGACCGCAAACTGCGCGCCGAAACCGAAAAATCCACCGGCCGCAAATTCGGAAAGATTGATGCCGCCGCGCGCGATGATGTCAACGCCGCGGTGATTGACACGCTCGCGTCCTCGCAAGCCGATCTGGGCGTCTCGCCCGATCTAGCCAAGCCGCTTTCACTCGACGGACTGGCTGAAGGTACGCGACTTCGCGTGAAAGGCATGAAACAAGCCGTAATCCTTCGCCGCGTGGACGGCCGGTCAGCAGAAGTTGAAGCCGGCCCGATGCGCATGAAAATCGCGCTCGGAGATATTCTCGGCGTCGAAGTCGCCGCGCCAAAATCTCTGCACCCGGTAGCAGCCGCGCGCAGCGGAATTCGCGTGCAAGCTCAGTCCACTGATGAACCGTCAGTAGAAGAAATAAATGTAATCGGCTGCACGGTCGAAGAAGCCACCGCCCGAGTGGACAAATTTATCGACACCGCCGCGCTCAACAACCAAGCCCGCGTCCGCATCATTCACGGCCATGGTACGGGCGCATTACGCCGCGGGCTGGCCGAATATTTGCGCACCCATCCGCTCGTCGCGCAAATTCGCGCGGAAGTCGCAGACCGCGGCGGCGCCGCCATCACCGTCGTGGAGTTGACCGCGTGACATACACCGCGAGAGTATAGAAAATAGGTGGCCGCAATTTAGTCTCCGAATCCCGAAGCCATGGCAGAAGCCGGTTCATTTGCCGATCGCGTAAAACAGCAGGCGGACATCGTCCGTGTCGTCGGCGAATACGTGCGCCTGAAGAGGACTGGTCAGAATTTCAGCGGGCTTTGCCCATTTCATTCAGAAAAGACGCCTTCGTTTGCAGTTCATCCGGTCAAGCAGATTTATCACTGTTTCGGCTGCGGCGTTGGCGGCGACGTTTTCAAATTTGTGATGGAAATGGAGAAGTGCGCGTTTCCGGAATCAATTCGCATTGTGGCGGAGAAATGCGGAATCGCAATGCCCGCGCCGCGCGAGCGTTCGCCGGAGGAGCGCCGCGAGAATCAGCAGCGCTCGGCGCTTGTGGAATTGCATCGCGAGGCAGCGGCATTTTTCACTCGCCAGTTGAATGACACCGCCGAAGGTCGTGCCGCGCGCGGCTATCTCGAGGACCGCGGTCTCGATCGCGAAGCCATCACGCGATTCGGCATCGGCTTCGCGCCATCCGGGGGCGATGCGCTCTATCGCCATCTGAAACAAAAATATCCCGACAAGTTGCTGGAACCGTCCGGACTTTTCTCGCGTGAATCGAGCGGCCGGCTTTACGATCGTTTCCGCCGCCGCATAACCTTCCCCATCGCGAATGAATCTGGAAAGACGATCGCATTCGGCTGTCGCGCGCTCGGCGACGACACGCCCAAATATCTAAATTCGCCCGAGTCGCCGATCTATTCCAAGAGCAATGTGCTCTACCATCTCGATCGCGCCAAAGAAGCCATCCGCAAACATGAATTCGCGATCCTCGTCGAAGGCTACATGGATACGATCGCCGTGGCTCGCGCCGGATTCACAAATGTCGTCGCCAGTTGCGGCACGAGTCTGGCCGAGCCGCAAGTGAAGCTGCTCAATCGTTTTACACGCAGCATCGTCGTAAATTACGATCCCGACACAGCCGGCCAAGCTGCAACGGAACGCTCGCTTGCACTGCTGCTCGAAAAAGAATTCGATATTCGCGTGCTCGCTCTTCCCGGCGGCGCCGACCCGGACACGTTCCTCAAACAGAAAGGCGCCGCCGCGTACGAAAAACTGCTGCGCGAGTCGCCGCCATATCTCGATTACTTGATTGGCCGCGCGCGAATGCGAGATCGCTCGACCGCCGCAGGAAAGTTAGCCACACTTAATTTCCTGATGCCTTACATCCAGCGCGTTCCCAATCGCCTGATGCGCTCGGAATGGGCCTCGCGCATCGCTAGCGAGCTGCGCGTGGAAGAGCCGGTGCTGCGCGAAGCGCTGCGGCGCGCGGCGAACGAACGGCGCGGCGAAGTCAAGCCGAAAGCCGAGCTTGTCGCGTCGCCGGTGAATCAAGCCGAGCGCCGATTGATGCAAATGCTCGTCGAAGCCGAAGCCTTCCGCGGGCAACTTGCCCAACACATGATTCAAGCCGGCCTGCATAAAGGGCTCGAATCCGAGAAAATTTTCGAGGCGCTGCTCGCGGCAGTTTCTTCAGGAGCTCCGCTCGACCCCGCCGCGCTCGCCGAAGCGCTCGACACACCCGATCGCCGCGTGCTCTTCGACATTCTTTTCGATACCGGAGGAGCTTCTACCTGGGAGGAAGCCGAAAGCTGCCTCAGCGTGATGCGCCGTCGCCGCATGGAAGACGAGCTTGCAACTGTGCAGCGCGATATCGAAGCCCGACCCGCTGGCAACGATCTCAATCGGCTGCTCGCTCGCAAACAGGAGCTTCGCCGCCTTCTATCGGAGCACTCCCCGTGATGCAATCTTCCTGAATTTGCATGACTTACAAATTGCGCCGCAGCCTGAAACAAAATTGCCGTTAGTAACATCTAATTGACATCCAATTGACTCGCACTCGTTCCCGGCGGTATTCTCCTAAAGTTTTGCGGAGAAACGGCATGCAGCCATCGTGCATCCCATGTGGGTAGGGCGGGGCGGGAGCGCCATGGGCGAGTTACGGGCAGCCGGGGTCAGGTTCGCGATCGGTTTGACAGGAATTACATCCGCTAATCGAGATTCTTCAGCAGTAGTAGCGCGGCAGGGGTGTAGCCTCTCGCCGCCGCAGAACGCGCGACGGAACGCCGGCGCAGAATTTTGCGCTCTACGCAGAGTGCAGGCTCTGCGAGGAGATACATGGTGACTCTGGCGCTTGAAGAAAAATACGATCAGGTTCGGCAGCTCATCACGATGGGCAAGGAGCGCGGCTACCTGCTCTATGATGAGGTGAACGATCTTCTTCCGCCCGAAATTCACTCCTCGGAAGAAATCGACGACCTGCTTTCCACGTTTGAACGCTACGGGATCGATGTGTACGAAGATCTCGCAAGCGCGAAAGCTGCGCTTGCCGCGGATTCCGCCGAGGTTGCCGAGCCCGTTGCAAAAGAGGAATCTCCCGGCGAGGAGAGCGAGCTCGATCTCACTCCCGGTTCTCTCGAAAAAACCAACGATCCTGTGCGCATGTATTTGCGCGAGATGGGCACCGTTCCGCTGCTGACGCGCGAAGGCGAAGTGGCCATTGCCAAGCGCATCGAGCGCGGCCAGCTTCTCGTTCTGAAAACCATCACGCGCTCGCCCATCATTCTCAAGGAAATTCTCGGCGTTGGCGAAGATCTGCGCCGCGGCACTCGCTCGATCAAGGAAATCGTTCAGTTCGATGACGAAGAACTGACCGACGAAAAAATCGAAGCCAAGACCCGCGAGACGCTCAAGCAGATCGACAAGATCGGCAAGCTGTATCTCCTGTCCGTCAAGCAAGCGGAAAAGCTCGAAAATACCCCGCGCTCCAACAAACGCGCCCATTTGCGTGCCCGCTTCGCGCTCGGCCGTACGCGCGTCGAGATGTCCGTGCGCGTCCGCGATTTCGATTTCAATCTTTTCGAGAAAAAGCGCCTGATCGACAAGATGCGCCAGACCGTCGAGCGCGTTCAATCGCTCGAGCGCGAAATCGTGAAGCTCGAGCGCCGCGTGGAAGCGTCGAAAGCGGACGTACTCGCTGAAGCGCGCAAAGATCTCAAAGCCCGCCGCCAGGAAATTCGCGAAATCGAAGTAATCGCCGAGGCCAGCCCCACCGAACTCAAGCGCATGTTGCAGGTCATCACGCGCGGCGAGATCGAAGCCGAACAGGCCAAAAAAGAATTGATCGAGGCAAACCTGCGCCTCGTCGTTTCCATCGCAAAGAAATACACCAACCGCGGCTTGCAGTTCCTCGATTTGATTCAGGAAGGCAACATCGGCCTCATGAAGGCCGTGGATAAATTCGAATGGCGCCGCGGATATAAATTCTCGACTTACGCGACGTGGTGGATTCGCCAAGCCATCACTCGCGCCATCGCCGATCAGGCGCGCACTATCCGCATTCCGGTGCACATGATCGAGACGATCAATAAATTGGTCCGCACCAGCCGCCAGCTCGTTCAGGAACTCGGCCGCGAGCCGACCTCGGAAGAAATCGCCAAGCGGATGGACATTCCGGTAGCGAAGGTCCGCAAAATTCTAAAAATCGCGCAGGAACCGATTTCACTCGAAACGCCTATCGGCGAAGAAGAAGATTCGCATCTCGGCGATTTCATCGAGGATAAAGCGGTGGTGTCGCCGTCGGACGCGGTAATCAATCTAAGCCTGAAAGAACAAACGTCCTCGGTTCTGAAAACGCTGACGCCGCGCGAAGAAAAAGTAATCAAGATGCGCTTCGGCTTGGACGATGGCAGCGAGCACACGCTCGAAGAAGTAGGCCAGTCGTTCGCCGTAACCCGCGAGCGCATCCGCCAAATCGAAGCAAAAGCCCTGCGCAAGCTACGCCACCCTTCGCGCTCGCGCAAACTTCGCGCCTTCCTAGAAGGCTCCGCCAACGATTACTGAGTTCATGTCGGGAAAGTCCATCGCCGCCGGCGTGACGGTCTAGCTTTTGAGAAATTCTTGCAAGTGGGTGATCGCGTCAATCCAGAAGTTCTTCCTGCGAAGTGCTTCTTCGGCATTGGGGATCTTAAACTCGTCGAGAACTAGCTGAGTTTTCGCGGGGCCCTTGGCGTAGAACATGATGCTCACGCGCGAGTTCTCGTTCCATTTCGCGCGGATGGATTTGTTCTTTCTCGCCGTTGTGATCTCCATCGTGTCGCCCTTGAGCCAAGAACGACGCGCCTTGTCGTCCGCCCACGCTTTATAAAGTTTCGCGATCGGAATTTGAACCACACGGCTTACAGCGGCATTAAAATCATTCTCACCTCTCTGATTCGTCGCGCGCAGGCCTCGCTCTTTCTCATATTCGACGGCGACCATTTGGCACCACCAACTCCGCACTTTAAGGTTCTTGTGAAGGTGTGAGGCGATCTCCGCATGCTTCATGTTCTTCGCCCCGGCCGCGTCGAGAATTTTGAACCACTCCGCCCACCCTTTGCCGGTCTTGGCCTTCACCGCTTCGTCGCCGATTTGCATCGCTCGCTTTTTCGCCGCCATGATCGAGCTCCGTGCGAAAATTATTTCTGTGGCTGGGCAGTCGACCAATCGACCGCCGAACCGTACCCGTACACCAACTGCACGCCGCGATCCGTTCCCAAGAACAGCAGGACGGTAAGAAGGCACATGCCGATGAGCATCAATTTGCGATAGTTGGCTGTGAAATCTTTGCGAAATACCAGCGCAAAAAGGTTCAAAGCGAGCGCCACGCTCGACGTGATCATCATCAGCGTCTCGTGAATCCCGACCACCGTCATCGCCGGCCCAGGCGGAACGGATTTTTCAGCAGCGAGCCCGCTCAAAATTGCGATGCCGGCAGCTAAGGTTCCGAGATAAAGCAGCCGCGCGGCCGTGCGATGCCAATCGTCGCTTTTTCGCAGCACCGCGATCAATTCGAAAATTAGCGCGCCGACCCAAAGCCCAATCGGGAAATGGACAAACAGAGGATGAATGTTCAGCACGGCTTTTAATCCGGGAAGCATCGCAGAGAACCTCCTCGCGCGGGAATTATGCTGCAAGCGGGGTGCAACGCGAAACGGAATTCAGTGGCAGAACGCGGCGGCGCTTTCTTATTCGGCGCCGGATTCGGCGGGCACGCCCATCGCCAGTCCGCGCGCGCGCCAAGCCGTCGCCAGCGCAACAGCATAAACGCCCGAAAGAACCGCGAACGCCACAACCAGTCCCGTGCGTTCGGCGAGCCAGCCCAGCACGAAGCTCATGGTCATTTGCAGCGTGGTGGCAAAAACGGTGATCGACGATTGCGTGCGCCCCATCAGATATTTCGGCACGGTAGTCATGATCGAAGATTGCGTGATGATGCCAGTCATCGCCCGGCAGCCGCCGAACACAGCTTGCATCGCCACGGCCACGAGCAAAATGTGCACGAACGGAAAAAATGAGTGGCCGAAAGCCAGAATGGCCAGCGCCGTCACCAGCACGCGCGCGATTGTGGTGCGCCGCATCAGCGCGCCCACCGCCAGGCCACCGATCAACGCGCCAAATCCCCAGCCGAATTCGAGCGCTCCGAATCCACGTGCGCCCGAGTGAAGCACATCCTTGGCCAGCGCCACTACCAACACATTCGCGCTGAAGACGCCCGCCAACATCGCCGCGTACGTGAAGCCCAGCGCCATCACGCTCGGCTGGCTGCGTAAATAACGGATGCCGTCCTTCAATTCGTGCAAGAAACCCGGGTCGGGCAGCGCCTCGACGATTGGCGGCAGCGCCGTCTCTTCCGCCATCGCCAGCGGCGCATCCATTCCCGCGCGCGCTTGGTCCGGCGCCGTCGCGCGCGGATGAGAATATCCGCGCCGCAATTTATAGAGACAGCAGGCTGACGCCGCGTACGTGCACGAATCGATCAGCAGGATTCCTGCGATTCCTGCGCGATCGTAGAAAAAACCGACAAGCGCTCCGGCCATCAGCCAACCGCACTGCACCGCGATTACCAGCGCCGAATTTGCGCCCACAAGTTCTTCGGCGCCGACAACTTCCTGCACCAGCGCGTTGATCGTCGCCCAATAAATTGCCGAGCAAAATCCGTTGAAAAGCACCATGGTGTAAATCAGCAGCAATCCCTGATGCGCAAATGCAATCAGCGCGGCAACTCCGCCGACGGCGCCGAAGCGCGCGAGATCCAGAGTGATCGCAAGATAGCGCCGGTCCACGCGATCGATCAGCACCCCGCCTACCACCGGCACAAGCAACCCCGGAAGTGTCGCCAGGATCAGCATGATGCTGACGTCGACGGTCGAGCCCGTTTGTGCCAGGATGAACCAAGTCACGCTGGCGAAGTTCATTCCCGAGCCAAACAGCGATATCATCATGCCCGCAAAAAAGTAGCGGAAGCCGGGGCGCGCGAGTAGTGAGCGCCAATTCGCACTGTGTTGTATTGCTGCGGGCATAGCTGAAGCTCAATCTTAATTGTACCGATTGTCGCGGCGCTTCGCGGCGGGTGTTTCGCCGGGTGGTTTCGATGAAGTGGCTAATTTGGATTGCTGGGATCATCGTGGTGCTGCTGGCGATTGTTTATGCCATCGGCGCCGCTTTGCCCGAACGCCATACTGTCGTGCGCGTCACGCGCTATCGCCAATCTCAGGACGCGATCTGGCAGGTCATCACCGACTACGACAAGTTTCCCTCGTGGCGCTCGAACGTTAGAGAGCGCGACGACGCTTACGTCCCAAAATTCCTTTGCTGCTTGGCAGGAAATTGATGCGCACGGCAACGTACTTCCCTTCCAGGTGATCGACTTGCAGCCTCCGGGCCATCTGGTAACAGAAATCGCCGATCCGCATTTGCCTTTCGGCGGCAAGTGGACCACCGACATTTTGCCGATTCCACCCAACGGTTGCATCGTGCAAATTCGCGAGGACGGCGAAATTCACAATCGCTTCTTCCGTTTCATGTCTCGCTTCGTGTTCGGCTATACCGCGACGATTGATACCTACCTGAAAGATCTCGGCAAGAAATTCGGCGAGACGACGGTGATTGAGCGCTGATCATGCCGCCGCGATCCAAAAAACCGCGTCCGGCCGAACGCGATTACTCGCACCGCTCGTTGCTCGACAAACTCGGCGTCAAGCCCGGCCACAAAATTCTCGTCCTCGAAGTTCACGATGCTTCGTTTCTCAACGAAATCAAGCCGTTCACGCGGTCGTTCGAAGAGAAAAGGCCGGCTGGCGACATGGACCTGGTATTCTTCGGCGCCGAAGCGAAAGAGTCGCTCGAAAAATCTGGCGCGTCTTCGCAATTACATCGTGGCCAATGGCGGCAATCTGGGTTGATCTATCCGAAAGGCAAACAGCACATCCGCGAAATCGACGTCATCGCCGCCGGAAAATCCGCCCGACTAACCGACAACAAAGTTTGCAGTTTCTCCGTCACTCACACCGCTCTCCGCTTCGTGATTCCAGTCGCGCAGCGCCAGTAGGGGCGGAGGTTCACCTCCCGCCCGATTTGGTTTTGGGTGTTCGGCTCACGTCCAAACATTCGCACGCCCACGGTCACCGATTCACTCACCCTAGTATCTATTTGCCCCCGTCCGCCCACGCGTCATCCGCAATTCATTCTATGATGAGAGCATGAATGCGCTGCTCGATGTGCGCGGACTGACCGTCGAATTGCCGACGGAGCGCGGCTGGATTCGCCCGGTCAACGATGTCACGTTCACGCTCGCTCCCGGCGAAACGCTTGGCATCGTCGGCGAATCCGGCTCCGGCAAAACGATGCTCGTACTCGCGCTCATGGGACTCACTCCGCCCGGGCGCGCGCAGCGTGGTGAAGCCTGGCTATATCCGCGAGCAGCAATGGCGACCTCAGCGCCAGCGACAATCGCGCTCACGCGATCCACGCGCCGCACCGATCTCACGATTGCCAACAGCGAGCAAATCCGCGCCATCCGCGGCCGCGAAATTGCCATGATTTTTCAAGAGCCAATGACCGCGCTCAATCCGGTAATGCGCGTAGGCGCGCAAATCGAAGAAGCCATCAGCGTCCACGAAACGCGCGTGAGCGCAGCCGATGCTCATCGCCGTGCCGTAGCCGCACTCGAACGCGCCACCGTCCCTGATCCCGAATTGCGCGCTCGCCAATATCCACATCAACTTTCCGGCGGCCTTCGTCAACGCGCCATGATCGCGATGGCGCTTGCCGCCGGTCCACGCATCCTGATCGCCGACGAGCCAACCACCGCGCTCGACGTCACGGTACAAAAACAAATCCTCGAACTCCTCGTGAACCTCCAGCGCGATCTGGGCCTGGCCATGATTTTCATCACCCACGATCTCGGTGTAGTAGCGCAAGTCTCCGCGCGCGTAGCGGTAATGTACGCAGGCCGCATCGTCGAAGAAGGCCCAGTGCAAGAAACCCTGCGCGATCCGCGCCATCCGTACACCGCCGGCCTCCTCCGCGCTGCCCCTCGCCTCGAACGCGGCAAGCTAATGCCGATCCCCGGCACCGTCCCGTCTCTCCACGCGTTGCCGCCCGGTTGCGCTTTCGCACCGCGCTGCGAATTTCGGCGCGCCGAATGTGATGAGCGCGTTCCCGATCTGCGTCGTGTAAATTCCGCGCACACCGCCAGATGCGTTTTAGTCGAGGCAGAAGGCGCGCAATCGCCATGACGCCGCCAATCTTGGCCGTGCGCAATTTGCGCAAATCTTATTCCGTGAGCGTAGGCGCATTCGCTGCCGCAGCGCACCAGGCCACAGCAGTCGACGACGTGAGCTTCGATCTGGAACGAGGCGAAACTCTAGGCATAGTCGGCGAATCTGGCTGCGGCAAAACTACGCTAGCCCGCATGCTGATGCGCCTGATTGAACCCGACAGCGGAGAAATCGATTACCGCGGAGAAAATTTCCTGGCAGCCGACGGCAAAAAACTCCGAACCCTACGCCGCGGGATCCAAATGGTTTTCCAAGATCCCGCCGGCTCGCTTGATCCACGCATGAGAGTAGCCGCAATCGTAGGCGAGCCACTCGCGATCCACGAGCCGCAACTAAGCCGCGCCGAAAGCCGCGCCCGCATAATCGAAATGCTAGCCGCAGTAGGAATGGAAGCGGACGCGCTCACGCGTTATCCACACGAATTTTCCGGAGGCCAAAAGCAAAGGGTAGGAATCGCCCGCGCCCTAATCCTGCGCCCAGAAATAGTAATCGGCGATGAACCAGTTTCAGCCCTGGATGTTTCCGTAGGCGCGCAAATCCTGGAGCTACTAGCCAAACTCCAGCGCGATCTAAACTTGACCTACATCCTAATTTCCCATTCGCTCCCAGTAGTAGCCCAACTAGCCACCCGAGTAGCGGTAATGCGCAAAGGAAGCTTCGTAGAATTAGGTCCAGCCACTCAGGTCCTATCCAATCCGAAAGACCCATACGCGAAATCGCTACTGGATGCAGTCCCAGAAACTCCAGCATAGCCGCCGGTTTTGT